>CAWHWK010000011.1:0-614832 GCA_963833005.1 uncultured cyanobacterium
TCCGTAGGTGGTCATATAAGTCTGTTGTTAAAGCCCACAGCTCAACTGTGGATCGGCAATGGAAACTATATAACTAGAGTGTGGTAGGGGTAGAGGGAATTCCTAGTGTAGCGGTGAAATGCGTAGATATTAGGAAGAACACCAGTGGCGAAGGCGCTCTACTGGGCCATAACTGACACTGATGGACGAAAGCTAGGGGAGCGAAAGGGATTAGATACCCCTGTAGTCCTAGCTGTAAACGATGGACACTAGGTGTTGGCCGTATCGACCCGGTCAGTATCGAAGCAAACGCGTTAAGTGTCCCGCCTGGGGAGTACGCACGCAAGTGTGAAACTCAAAGGAATTGACGGGGGCCCGCACAAGCGGTGGAGTATGTGGTTTAATTCGATGCAACGCGAAGAACCTTACCAGGGATTGACATCCTACGAATCTTCTTGAAAGGGAAGAGTGCCTTCGGGAGCGTAGAGACAGGTGGTGCATGGCTGTCGTCAGCTCGTGTCGTGAGATGTTGGGTTAAGTCCCGCAACGAGCGCAACCCTCGTCCTTAGTTGCCATCATTAAGTTGGGCACTTTAAGGAGACTGCCGGTGACAAACCGGAGGAAGGTGGGGATGACGTCAAGTCATCATGCCCCTTACATCCTGGGCTACACACGTACTACAATGCAACGGACAAAGGGCAGCCAACTAGCGATAGTGAGCTAATCCCATAAACCGTTGCTCAGTTCAGATTGCAGGCTGCAACTCGCCTGCATGAAGGCGGAATCGCTAGTAATCGCAGGTCAGCATACTGCGGTGAATACGTTCCCGGGCCTTGTACACACCGCCCGTCACACCATGGAAGTTGGCCACGCCCGAAGTCGTTACCCCAACCTTTTAGGAGGGGGACGCCGAAGGCAGGGCTGATGACTGGGGTGAAGTCGTAACAAGGTAGCCGTACCGGAAGGTGTGGCTGGATCACCTCCTTAGAGGGAGACCTACTAATCAATACTTTGAAAGCAAAAAGCAAATAGAAGGTTGATGTAGTCACCTAAGGTCGTTGAGGGTTTGGTTAGTTAAAGAAAACAAGTGAAGCTATCAAAAAGTTCCTGCTCTAAACAAGTGGAAGCGAAGTAGATAGACTAGTGAGTTTTCCTCTTCAAGTTATTCAGGTGTTACAACACCACTCAAAATAACGGGCTATTAGCTCAGGTGGTTAGAGCGCACCCCTGATAAGGGTGAGGTCCCTGGTTCGAGTCCAGGATGGCCCACTTTCGAATATTGCAACAATCAATTGCATATCTGGGGGTATAGCTCAGCTGGTAGAGCGCCTGCTTTGCAAGCAGGATGTCAGCGGTTCGAGTCCGCTTACCTCCACCACACTGCTCTTGTGAGAGCAGTTATTAGGATAGAAATCAGCATCTAGCAATGTGAACACCGACTTAGGTCAGACATTTTAGACTGCTGGTCTTTCGAGACTAGTGAGAACCTTGACAACTGCATAGAAAACTATAAGAAAGCAAAGGTAGTTCGAGTGTCTGAAGTAGACATTTGAAATTCAAGAAGCCCAGCTAATAGTTAAGCGATTAGTAACGAATCGAAATGAAGCGAAAGTGGAGTAGAGAAGAGAGAACTGAGCGTTTAGGTATTAGATGTAAGCAAAAAGATTTTCTTTTAACAGAGAAGGTCAAGCTACAAAGGGCTCACGGTGGATACCTAGGCACACAGAGGCGAAGAAGGACGTGGTTACCGACGAAACGCTTTGGGGAGCCGGAAGCAGGCATTGATCCAGAGATATCCGAATGGGGCAACCCTATATACATCTCACTGAATCCATAGGTGAGAATGAGCTAACGCAGTGAACTGAAACATCTAAGTAGCTGTAGGAAGAGAAAGAAAACTCGATTCCCTTAGTAGCGGCGAGCGAAGCGGGAAGAGCCTAAACCAGTAATTTTCATTGCTGGGGTTGTGGGACAGCGACATGAAATCTGGCGACTAGACGAAGCACTTGAGAGGTGCTCCAAAGAAGGTGAGAGACCTGTAGTCGAAAGTTTAAGGATACTAGCTGAATCCCGAGTAGGTCGGAACACGAGAAATTCCGATTGAATCCGCGAGGACCACCTCGTAAGGCTAAATACTCCTGTGTGACCGATAGTGAAGAGTACCGCGAGGGAAAGGTGAAAAGAACCCCGGAAGGGGAGTGAAATAGAACATGAAACCGTGAGCTTACAAGCAATTAGAGCACGATTAAACGTGTGATAGTGTGCCTGTTGAAGAATGAGCCGGCGACTTATAGGTACTGGCAGGTTAAGTGGTGATACACGAAGCCAAAGGGAAACCGAGTCTTAATAGGGCGTTAGTCAGTATTTATAGACCCGAACCCAGGTGATCTAACCATGTCCAGGCTGAAGCTTAGGTAACACTAAGTGGAGGGCCGAACCGACTTCTGTTGAAAAAGGAGCGGATGAGGTGTGGTTAGGGGTGAAATGCCAATCGAACCTGGAGCTAGCTGGTTCTCCTCGAAATGTGTTTAGGCGCAGCGGTACTGATTATATACAGGGGGTAAAGCACTGATTCGGTGCGGGCTGCGAGAGCGGTACCAAATCGAGTCAAACTCAGAATACCTGTAGAACACAGTGCCAGTAAGACGGTGGGGGATAAGCTTCATCGTCAAGAGGGAAACAGCCCAGACCACCAGCTAAGGTCCCCAAGTCAATACTAAGTGGCAAAGGAGGTGGGAATGCAGAGACAACCAGGAGGTTTGCCTAGAAGCAGCCATCCTTAAAAGAGTGCGTAATAGCTCACTGGTCAAGCGTTCCTGCGCCGAAAATGAACGGGACTAAGTATTGCACCGAAGCTGTGGGCTTGTATTCATTTACAAGCGGTAGAGGAGCGTTCTGTTGTAGTGAGAAGCATTAGCGAGAGCAGATGTGGACGAAGCAGAAGTGAGAATGTCGGCTTGAGTAGCGAAAACTAGGGTGAGAATCCCTAGCCCCGAAATCCTAAGGATTCCTCCGGAAGGCTCGTCCGCGGAGGGTTAGTCGGGACCTAAGGCGAGGCCGAAAGGCGTAGTCGATGGCGAACAGGTTAATATTCCTGTACCGATTATGAATTGTGCAGAGGGACGGAGAAGGCTAAGTGTGCCGCATGATGGTTAGCGGTTTAAGTACTAAGGTAATGAGAGACGGAGAAAACGTCTTGAGCTGAGGTGCGAGTAGGAGTCACTACGGTGACGAAGACACTGATGTCCAGCTTCCAAGAAAAGCTCTAACCACGTTAATTCATAATTGCCCGTACCCTAAACCGACACAGGTAGGAAGGTTGAGTATACCAAGGGGCGCGAGATAACTCTCTCTAAGGAACTCGGCAAAATGGCCCCGTAACTTCGGGAGAAGGGGTGCCACTTAACGGTGGCCGCAGTGAAGAGATCCAGGCGACTGTTTACCAAAAACACAGGTTTCCGCGAAGTCGAAAGACGAAGTATGGGAGCTGACGCCTGCCCAGTGCCGGAAGGTTAAGGAAGTAGGTCAGATTCTTCGGAATTGAAGCTCACGACCGAAGCCCCGGTGAACGGCGGCCGTAACTATAACGGTCCTAAGGTAGCGAAATTCCTTGTCGGGTAAGTTCCGACCCGCACGAAAGGCGTAACGATCTGGATGCTGTCTCGGAGAGAGACTCGGCGAAATAGGAATGTCTGTGAAGATACGGACTACCTGCACCCGGACAGAAAGACCCTATGAAGCTTTACTATAGCCTGGTATTGGGTTCGGGCCCTGATTGCGCAGGATAGGTGGGAGACAATGATTATGTCCTTGTGGGGATATGTGAGTCAATGGTGAGATACCACTCTATCAGGGCTAGGATTCTAACCGTGCGCCGTTATCCGGCCATGTGACAGTATCAGGTGGGTAGTTTGACTGGGGCGGTCGCCTCCTAAAAGGTAACGGAGGCGCGCAAAGGTTCCCTCAGGCTGGTTGGAAATCAGCCGCAGAGTGTAAAGGCAGAAGGGAGCTTGACTGCGAGAGTTACAACTCGAGCAGGTACGAAAGTAGGCCTTAGTGATCCGACGGTTCCGCGTGGAAGGGCCGTCGCTCAACGGATAAAAGTTACTCTAGGGATAACAGGCTGATCTCCCCCAAGAGTTCACATCGACGGGGAGGTTTGGCACCTCGATGTCGGCTCATCGCAACCTGGGGCGGTAGTACGTCCCAAGGGTTGGGCTGTTCGCCCATTAAAGCGGTACGTGAGCTGGGTTCAGAACGTCGTGAGACAGTTCGGTCCATATCCGGTGCAGGCGTAAGAACATTGAGAGGAGCCTTCCTTAGTACGAGAGGACCGGGAAGGACGCACCGCTGGTGTACCAGTTATCGTGCCAACGGTAAACGCTGGGTAGCCAAGTGCGGAGCGGATAACCGCTGAAAGCATCTAAGTGGGAAGCCCACCTCAAGATGAGTGTTCTCATGGAGTTAATCCAGTAAGGTCACGGGAAGAACACCCGTTAATAGGTTCTAGGTGGAAGTGCAGCAATGTATGTAGCCGAGGAATACTAACAGACCGAGGGCTTGTCCTTCTCTTCTATGAAGAAAGGCACCCAAACCAATCAAGCTTTTTTGTGTCTTAATCGACAAATAGTTTCTATGCAGTCTCTCAAGGCTCTATCGCCTTCACATCATTCCTGGTGTCAATGGCGCAGTGGCCCCACTTCGATTCCATCCCGAACTCGATTGTGAAACGCTGTAGCGGCGAAGATAGTGAGGACGTTGGTCCTTGTGAAAATAGCTCGATGCCAGGTTCATTCATCGCAAAGCGCGTACCTTCTTCCTCGAAGGTGCGCGCTTTGTTGTTATCACTCCTCAAATTGATGACTACCTATTGGTAAGAATATCTAACGACATGGGAATTTTATAGAAGGTAATTGCCTAAACGTGTTGGAGAATTTTACATGGCGAGTATAGGGCTAAATAAGTGGGTTGTGAGCGGTAACTTAGCGGCTGATGCTGAGATCAAGACTGTTGATCTGAAGAGTGGAGGAAAAGCGGATGTGGCTAGGGCTACTTTGTATGTTCGTGGTATCCGGGACCGCGATGAGTCCTTTACAGTTTCTCTCAGCATTTGGGAAAAATCGATAGCTTGGCGTACGCTGCCCTATTTAAAGAAAGGATCTTTGATTATTTGTACGGGAAATGTGGAACCTAGCCCTTTTATCTCTAAAGTGGATAACAGCCCTAAGGCTGGTCTACAAATGTCTGTTCTAGATATTGATCTGGACATCGTTCGCAATATGGACGAATCTGCTGAGGATGCTGACGCAGGTGATCGCGAGCTCACCTCGACGACACCTTAGCTTTTCGGGATCGAGACAGCCGGTTTCCTCTTCAAAAAGCTTAGCTGTTAGTCGGCTAAGCTTTTTGCTTATGAATCAGCCCTTCGGATTCGGTAGCTAGCAATTTCCCAAGGTTGTATTGATGCGTGCTGGTCTTTCTCTATCGGAGTTTCGAGAATGTTTACCCGCTGGCATTCAGTTCTTGTAATGCCAGTGATGTTTAGGCTAGTCGTTGCTTCTATTTGAGCTGATTTTCCATGGGTCTCGTAGCATCGTAGAACAAAGTCTGTGATGCTATTTTCGGCAAGTTTGAGGGCGGCAAGAATTAAATTTGGATTGTGGAGTTGTATAAAGCTGCGCTGCGATCGCGCTTTGAGATTGTCGCAAGATATAGATGAGGGCTGATGAATAATCGGTGGGACATTTAGCTCACGGGCTACCCGTTCAGTTTGTGCAGTTTGCCAGCTACCGGGGTGGGGGTAGATGGCGTAAGTAAAGTGATGAAGCCCTTTGTCTGAACAGGGATCGGGCCATACCGGTGATTTAAGAAGTGTGAGGCGTAAGTGGTTGGAGCTAGCATCGAAACCATGCTTGGCCTGGGTCAAAATGCTCAGGCCCCCTGCGGTATTTTCTATGTTTGCCCAGCGCAGCACCGGGACTTCCCATTTAGCTTTGTCTGCTTCTGTCTGGGGACGGGTTGTCCGAGTGATAGCGCCAAAGGGAATTTCGTAGGTGGCATAGTCTGCTGATACGGCTGTTGGGAAGTTAACTTTGAGGAGTGTCTGTGTTTCTCGCCAGTCAATATCATTCTCCACTTTCAGCATAGGCGAGTCTTTTTCGAGAATGTAGTCTTGGCGAATATTGGATTTGTTGAGCTGATATGTAACTTGTAGCCGCTGGCGGACCGGACCTGCTTCGACTAAACAGATGCTGATCAGTCTTGGCGATGGGATTGGATGTTCTTTGTAGTCGGCTGCTATGTTCCAGGCATCCCAATATCCACTTTCGTCACGGAATGCCTGTAGCTGGTTGGCAGGAGCTGCTATTGACTCGGTATTGGTGCTTTTTTCTATTAGACTGGTCAGTCGACCACTATTGGGATCGATAGCAGCTCGAATAGAACCATTTTCGAGAACGTACTTGGCAGTGTGTGGCTCTAGACTGTCTGCTTTAGAATACAAATCTAGATTAGAGCGTTGCGCTGTGTCGGGTGATAGCCAAAAGCATCGGTAGCCTACGGCGGGAATATCTATAGCTGAAAATAAAAGCTGAGGCTGTGCTAATCCGGTAGAGATGGTTTGGTGAGGTATTTGCTGTTGATTGGTATCGCAAACCATCCACTTGAGGGATGGGCCAGATGAATCGGATTGAGGCTGTTGAACGTTCACGATGATGGTGCGCGGCCAGCTCAGCGAGTTGAATACGATGATAGGTTTAGCGTTTGGATGAGGTGGGGCGGGCGCTGTAATAGATGAGGCGATCGCACTGATGCTCTGATCTAACACACGCTGTCCGATCTCTCGTACCTTTTGCCAGTTATGATCAGCTTCGACAAAGACCTCGGGAATGGAAGTCCCTGGCAGAATGTCGTGAAACTGATTGAACAGTAAATTTTTCCAGGCTGCATCAAGGTCAGCTTTTGGATAGGGCCGATTTACGGTGAGCTGAGCGACTGCTGCAAATACTTCAGCCTGATAAAGCAGATCTTCGCACTGCCGGTTGCTTTTCTTTTGGTCAGCGTGTGTGGTGTAACAGCCGCGATGGAGTTCGAGATAAAGCTCGTTGTTCCAAGTTGGCAGGGATTGCGTGGCATCAGTTTGAGAAGACGTGGGAAGCGGAAGGCTCTTTATATACCTGTCAGGGCTAGTGAAATTAATATTAGGAAAGAAAGGCGATCGCTGCCAGCGACGGGCTTTTTCTAACATGTCGCGCGTGGGGCCGCCGCCATGATCGCCCATACCAGGAAGCCATAGGCTGTCGGGTATGTGGGTCTCAGCTTCCCACTTGGCTGCGTGGTTTGCCATTTTGACCGGGTCGATATCGGTGCCGATAGGTGGCAGCATGATGCTGAGGATGCGGCTGCCATCAGGAGACTGCCACCAGAAAAGCTGATGAGGAAATTCGGTGGTGTCGTTCCAGGAAAGCTTGAGCGTGGCGAAAGTGTCGATGCCACCCTGAGTCAATAGCTGCGGTAGCTGCCAACAAAACCCGAAGGAATCGGGCAGCCAGGCTACTTTGCTGATGCGGCCAAACTTCTTTTGACAATATTGCTGAGCGTAGAGAATGTGGCGGGCGATCGCCTCTCCACTGACGATATTAAATTCTGGTTCAATCCAGAGTCCAGCATCAATACTCCAACTGCCTTCTGCCACTTTCTGTTTGATTTGACTGAAAAGGTCTGGCCGGTTGTGCTCTATCCATTCAAACAGAGCGGGACTAGAGTGGGTGTAGGTGAGTTCGGGAAAGGCCTGTTGGAGCTGGAGGATGGATTTGAAGGTGCGTTCGGCGGCGTTCCAAGTCTCTGAAATAGGCCAGAGCCACGCCATGTCGAGATGTGCATGCCCAACGCACTGAATGGTTCTAGCTTTAATCTGGGGACTAAAGGCGTTTAGGTTTCTGCGTAGCTGGCTGAGCGATTGCTGAAAGGGATGAATGACTGCTGGAATGAGGTTGGGCTGTGTAGAGAGTGCTTGCCAAAGATCGAGATCGAAGTCTACATCTTTGGAAGATTGATCTTCGATGCCTTGAGTCCTTTGAAGGCTCGCCCAGTCTAGCTGAGCAATTTCGCTTTCGATTTGCTTTTGACTATGCGGTTCTAAGGTGGCAAGAACTGCAAGCTCGTCTGCAACGAAGCTAGGTTCGAGAGTGAGATGAATATCAGGAAGTTCGTAGATGAGATGCGATCGCACCAAAGCGCCGTCATCATGCTCAGGGCTCACCAAACGAATGGCAATGCCGAAAGATTGGCAAGGTGAAACTTTCTCGCTGAGGCAGATACGAGTGAAACACTCAAAAAGATCGCCTGATTGTACTAGGTGTCCGTCAACATAAATCTGAGCATCTTCCGCCCACCAAGTGAGTGCTATCCGCAAGCAAAGCCCTGCTAATGGATAGCCATTGAAGTCAGTGGGGACTGTGATCTCTTGGTAAAACCATTGAACTTGGAGCCCCTTTTTCCATGCAACATGCTGACGGTCGTTTTGGGTCGCTTTCGTCCAAAACTGTGGGCCAAGCGTGAGTTTGCTTGCGGCAGCTCTATTGTTAAAAATGTCGGTAAGCGCAACGTCTTGGGTGCTAATCTGCCAGCTATTTTGAATGTCTCGAGTATTGAGCTGACGCAGACGATTTAGCGTTTTTTGTAAGGTGGCTGAGATTGCTGATGTAGGGGCACTGGAGGCCATGACTTCCTTGTAGAATTGAGAGCAGTGGCGATGTTAGCTGAACCGGTAAGGTGGGAATAGAGAGGGTTCTAGAAATGGCTTCTGGCCCATATCAAAGCAATGTACTACGATTTTTCGTCGGTCAGTATAGACAGGGCCTAAATCGGCACTGTCGTGCGGTAGATCAAACGCGATCAAATATTGCGTTGGGCGCGGAGCTGGGTGTGGCTGTAGCGCTTGTACCCGTTTATGCGGCGCTGAGGACCGCTCAAGGTGTGCGACACAAGCTAACGCAATCTATTTATAAGCTTCAGCTAGCAGCTACGAGAACTCAGGCTAAAAAGCTGATAGACTTCTCTCCTTTTAAAGAACTGTCCTCCACGCCGACTTGCGCGAGTGAGCACGAGTCCAAAGGACCTGAGATGACGCCTGTGGTTCATTCAGCTGATGGTTTTTCTCTAGCCTTAGCGCGTGAGACTGCTGAGGTTTCTATGTTGGAGATATTGGTGGCTGTAGGGGACACCTTACTGCCAGATCAGCTCAACTCGCTAGCTGAAATGCCTACCGGGTGGGGGTTATCGGTGAGTCGAGGTCGAGATTGGATTCGTCTGCTAGTTCACCGTCTAGTGAACGCGGCTGATGATTCGCCTGAGACTGCTACGGCCCGTTCTGTTACCACCAAGCAAGGTCAGATTACAGGCGTTGCGAGTGATTTGGAGACGCGATCGCTTGTTTTGGTGCTAGGCCAGGCGACGGTTTGGCCAAGGCTGAGCCTAGCTCAGCAAGCCCAGCTTCAAAGTCAGATTTCTCGCGTTTTCGGTGCAAATAATCCGGCTGGTGTTTTGAGGCTTCCGACAGTTGATGTATCTACAAGTCCCCTAGCGCAACCGATCTATTCTTTTTGGATCGCTGTGTTGAGAACGATAGGCGGGTTGCAGCCTCGACACTATCGACAGCCAACTGCTTGTCTTCTGTCTGGCCTGCAGTGGTTAACCGGTAAGGCTTCCCACGCGAGGCTAGCAAGCAATCAGGTCTTGCGACTGATGGAGACGTCCTCAAGCTCTCACCTCAGCGCTAATAATTTTTTACCGGCTCTAGCTAAACGTATTCTGCCGCCAGTGGAGACGGCCTTGCCTAGCGTTTGTACTGATAGAGATCTGCTAGATCTTCAGCGAGTCGCCAATGCTGATGCCCATCGAGATTGCTCTATCGAACCTGATGCTAGCCAAGATTTAGAAGCGAACGTTATCTTTTTAGGCTACGTTGAACATCCGCTAGAAAAGCTGCTGAAGTGGATTGATAAAATTTTGCTTTGGGTTGAAAGGCAATGGCAGATTGTGCTGGAGTGGCGATCGCATCCAAAAAAATGACTGTGAATTAGATACAAAAAAAGGATCCCAGAAGCGGGATCCCTTTTTTATGGCTTATTGGCGATAAGCGGTACACACTGGCTTATGCAAACCACTCTTCCAGGGCTTCTGCCTTGGTGTTGGTGTTCCGAGCAAGCGTCTCGCGCTCAAAGTCCATGTGAATAGAGCGCATTTGCTCGCCATCTTTAGCAACAGCCACGATGGGATAGCGAAGAACGCCATCTTGAAAAGACACATGGAAACGGAAGGTGCCATCTGGCTCCAGCTCAATCTCTTTGCCGTCAATCGTGACCGTTGCATCCGGCTCAGTTGCACCGTAGACAATCAGCTCAGCGTCAGCGACTAGCCAAAACTTGCGAGGTTTTGCGGGTGGCGCAGAGGCAAACATGCCTGCCCCTGACATATTGACGCCAGACGCAGTTGGCAATGCCCAAAGCCCAGCGCCTGAAGGAAATACGAAAGAGCTGACTGCTTGCTCAGGGACCTGATGCATAGAGCTAAACAAAGATCCCGCGATGCGCTGTGCTTCGACTGACTGTGCCTGAGCAAAGACACCGTCGTATGTAGGATTGCCAGCTTGATCGGTTTTACTGCCAGCCATTGCACCGGCCTTTTGACTTGGAGGAGTGAGCTTGGCAACTGTGCGGCCCTGAAGTTCTTGATTCCAGTTAATGGTGACGAACTTGTCTTCGATCCAGTCGGATGGATAAACGGGAGGAATGCGAATAGGCGCAGAACGAGAGAGCATCAGCCAGCGGCCATCGTCACAGATGTAGCCAACTTCGACAGTGTAGTCGCGATCGCTCACAGGAATCGGCAGATACCACTCGCGAGCGAGCTCACCGCAGTCATACTGCTGAAGGCTATGAGGGCTCTGCGTATAGATATCAATGTCGGTTACGTCGTAGAAGCGAAGTGCTAATCGTCTACCGCCTTGGTTGCGTAGCTCTTGCTTGTGCTCGTTAGGAATGTCCCAGTAAGCGTAGGCCCATTGAGGATCGCGGGGAAGCAGCACAATTCGACTTTCGCCATAGCCGCTAGGCAAGTCAGCCAGTCCTTGATCGACTGTTGCCAAAGAAGCCATATCGGGAGCTGTCGATGTCATCGTTTGAGCCGTGGGTGCATGGCTTTGCGCAGGGTTTGCAAAGCGGGAGGCTTCTGCCGCCGTCTGCCCGCTCATGTAGTCTGTGACTTCTTGTGGCGCGCGGCGATCGCCAGCTGCGATTTGCTTTTGCATGATCGCCTCAACTAGCTCTACTTTTCTCATGCGAGAGTAACGCGAAACTTCGTACTCGCTGGCAACTCTACGAAGCTGGCGCAGCGTCATTTCTTCTAGCGGAATGTTATTAGGATTTGAGCTTGACATATATATTTCCTCTTAAAAGCGTCACTTAAGTCCCGAAAAAACGTGTATTGGGATCAACCTTCGGGATCGAATGTCTAAATAATATGACAACTTTGAGGCTGGGGATCAACTTGATCTCCTATTCATCTCTAGGAAAATCGTAGAAAAGCCGTCATTACCCGTGTTTACAGGCTCTTCGGGGATCGAAATATCAGGAATTCATGACAAATTTGCGAATGCTACTCTGCCACGACAGAATTTCGTCGGACCCAGCGACAAGTTCAAGCGTTCACATGCAGAATTTCACAACTCGCCTGCAAAAAGGAATAATGAGATCTGACGATGAGCGAGGAGATAATGAGGTGGCTGCTGAACCGTCTAACGCTAGAAAAGATTGCGGAGCGGATAAGGCGGCTAAGCGTCTTGCCGATGAAGACACTGCCGATAAAGACACTGCCGATGAAGACACTGTGGACTCGAAAAAAGGCGGTAGTCGAATCATCGGACGGCTTTTGCCACCGGCTGTCAGTTTCTGGCTGCGTTCTCAGGTAGATCAGGTTGCGTCTTTGACCATTGATTTGACAGGCCGCGATCGCCAGATTCTTACAGGCTATTTGCCAGGTGCTGCTGTATCGGCAAGTCATGCCGTTTACAAAGGCATTCACCTAAGTCAAGCGCAGCTCTCAGCCGTAGGCATTCAGATCAATGTTGGAGAAGTTATTCGCGGCAAGCCGTTACGCCTTCTGCAGCCTTTCCCGGTGTTGGGATCTGTTGTGCTAAGCGCTGAAGATTTGGAGGCATCTCTGATCTCCCCGCTACTCATGGCAGGTCTGCTGAGCTTTTGGCGATCGCTGATGCAGATTCCAGACGTTGCTGAAGCTGTGAAAGCTAGATACGGTTTGCTCCCCACAGCGTCGGATATGGTACTAGCCCGTCCTCAAATTCGGCTGGGAATTCAGTGCCTATGCTTGAGTTTTTACCCCAGTCGGCTAGGCGAAGAGGCCCCGGAACCGGTGATTCTAGGAACGAAACTCTCTATTGTTGATAAGCATTTTTTACAGTTAAGCTCGCCCACTTGGCTGCCCTCGCTAGAGGGGTTCAGCGCGACCGCGCTCGGCTCATTAGAAGACTCGTTAAAAGCTGACCTACCAGACGGCCTATTAGAGGGGGGATCTGTTATTGAGGTGCTAGACGGGTTCCGATGGAATCTAGGCGCAGACACCCGATTGAGTGAGCTGACTATTGAGCCCTCGCGACTTTTGTGTCGTGGACAGCTGAGCGTCAGACCATAAGAAAACAGGGATGACTTGGGTGGCGATTGATTCGCTGGCGATTGATTTAGTAAAGATTGATCAGCGGAATGAGGTACACCACGAAGTAATACACCAGTGGCGCTGTAAACACGTAGCTATCAGTCCTATCTAGAATACCGCCGTGCCCTGGGATGAGTGTGCCTGAATCTTTGACGCCAGCATCTCGCTTCATTAATGACTCGGTCAGATCTCCTAGCAAGCTAGAAATTCCAATAATGGTGCCCAGCGCCGCGCCTGTTAGCCACCAAATTGGCCAGCTGAGTGACCAAGCTCCCACAATGCCAATACTGATACTTGCGCCGATCCCAAAGATTGCGCCTTCTACGGTTTTCTTTGGGCTGATGCTGGATAAAGGCGTTCGGCCAAATGCACGGCCAAATGCATAAGCGCCAATATCAGCGCCCCAAATACAGGCAAAGGCAATGAAGGTAATTGTGAGCCCAACCGGGAACTGTCCCCAATTAAAGCTGGTTGGTAAATAGCCGCCTAGTGGCAGATTCGTAACCGCCTCGGCCCCTAAATCGCGAATACGAATCCAATAGGTAGGCAGATAGCCGCCATAGAAAAGTGCCAGAATTGAGGCAGCGACGTCTGCAATCGTGGCGAATTTTGGCTGAAACAGTAGGTAGAAGCAGATGCAGGTGCCTGCTAGCGCCAAGGTTGCATCAGTCACTGGGGGCGAAATATGGGCAGTGACTAGCAAAACTTGACTAACGACTAGGGTAGTTTTTGCGGCTGGATTAATGCCCTTTGCCCTGACTAGATCAAAGACTTCCAGCTGCCCTAGGTAAACAATAATGCCGAATCCGACGGTGAAGTACCATCCGCCCAACATAATGAGGCTGATAGCGATTGCGATCGCAACAATTCCACTGGCAATGCGAACCCAGGGCATAGGCATACTCACTCAAGTAAACGACGTGCTTATACAGCAGTGCAACCAAAGCGATTAAACAAAAAAGATTTGGTAAAACACTACAGTACAGTCTATCTTGCTTGTACCAGGGGCCGGTGAGGTTTTGCCTACTCAGCAGGACTGAACTTAAGGAAACTACTTAGAATCAATTGTCAGCATGGGTCAATGAAATATGCCAGTGTACCCGCCTTTCTGTCATAGGTCGACCCCAGTATTCGACCACCTTCAAATGCGCTGGCTTGTGCCAATAAGCGTGGGCCATCTCAAATATAGCGACGCTATCTGTTGATTTTAGGGGAGATATTTGCTCATGTGGCCAGTCTTCTGCTTGCTCGCTATCCGCAAATTGAGCGTGGTAGTCAGCGGCTAGGGCAAGGCCTTTGTTATCACTAGTGTAGTCGTATAGATTTAGCCCTTGATGTTTCGCTAACTCCGCCGTTTGAATCATGGCGTTTAGCGCATACAGCGAATAAGACAGTGAAGTGGTGCGATCTATCTCTTCTACTAACTGCCCTTTGCGATCGATTTGAATCGGAATAAGTTCTTTGAATCGCCCGAAAGCATAGTCAAGTAGCGTTTCGTCTTTGAGAAAGGAGCCTGCGATCGCAATAAAATGAACCCGCCAGTTCTCAAAGTTGTTAATTCTGTCCCAGCTCAAGGCACTTTGCGCCATGCTGCTAACCCAATCTTCCAATGAGGCTTTGTCTGCCGCTGACCATGCTGGATAGCTATAGGCCAAGTCTGCGCCGTAAAACATTCCTGGAATGGAAACCGATAGCTCAATTTTGGACTGCTGACTCAAAAACTTAGGATTCATGCGTGTTTCAGGGTCGGTGCACCACACGCGAATCAGAGAGATGAGTTTTTCGGCATACTGAGTATCTTCGGTAAAGGTGTATGCCAGCCCTAAGGTAGAAACGTCTTTGCCTAGTGCGATCGCCTGCTCATAATCTTGCCTGTCAGCATTGGGATTGATCTGACCGTCCCGGCAGTCGGGCTCTTTATTATCGACCGCAGTCCATCCGCAGTAGGCCCTTTCTGTTTGATAATCATGCCCGTCGTTCGGCCCGCCATTGTAGGTAACACTGTACGGCCCAGCGGAAAGGGCCGCATTGGCCTCTGTCATCATGCGATCATAAGCTGCTTTCCACGGTTGCTCTCCGCTGTCAACCTTTGCCCTGATCGCAGCGATTTCAGATGAGTTCAGATATGTATTAGGATGCGACTCGCTCTCTACAGCCGTTCTAATCATAGAAACCTCATTTGTCTCTAGATACAGACTAGGGTCTTCAGATAGCTGCGGTGGACTGCTAAGCGATCGCATGACAAAAGAGCCCACCACTACAAAGAGCAGCAGTCCCACGATAAAAAATCCAATTTCTCTTTTAATCATTCAGTACCCCGATTTATTTCTCTTCATTTGGCTCCCTACTTAAACGACCAATCGAGCGTGACTTCGCTAGTGTGACTAGCGAAGTGCTGCTTGTGGCACATTGCTGCGATATCGCCGTGACATTGCGAAACGTTTTAGAAATCAGCCTGTACAATTCGTTGGGCAGATGGCTCGTTGAGCATAATAAGTGGCTGAATCTTAACTTTATTTTCTGACTACAACCGCGACAACACCTATTCCTAAAGCCAGCTTCATCTCAATGTGAAAAATGAGCCGTCATAAACACTGACATCCTCTAATATTAAAAAAAAGTTAAAACGTCCGGATGATCAAAAGCCTGTCTTTTGTCTTCTTAGACAACAACTTTAGAGAACATGCATCTACTCCTGAAAATAATGGCTATTACCAAAGCTTCCATCAGACGATTTCAGACTAAAATTGACGCCCTAACCTACAAGCTCACAGAGAGCCTTCCTAACAATGCATATCGCAAACACGAAGTCTTAAAAAGCGACCTAGAAGGTAGCTACGTAATCAACTTTGGGCGAGCAGGCTTTTTCTCTAATTTCTTTGAGGTGTTGGGCTACGTTGGCTGGTGTGAGCGAGAAAAGTACACCCCGATTGCGTATGGAGGCCGGTACTGTAATGATTCCTACCGGAGAAATATGTACTGGTCAGATAGTGGATATAACGGCGCTTATAACGTTTGGGAGTACTTCTTTGAGCCTCTTTCCAGAAAGCCTGTTGATTGTCTACTATATCCAGATAATTTTAGCCGCAATACGCGCGAACATATTTTCGCGCCAGATGGCTCTGGTATTGGGTTGATCAAGGCGATTACCACCGAGACGATTGCCCGCGTCGAAAATGAGCGCCGCCGGGAGCTAGAGATTGCCCCTGTAGAAATTACTGACGACCTTGAGAGCTTTGCGCATGCAAGGGGCTATGCCAAAGTTTGGCGGATGCTGGCCTATCAGCGCGACTATCCTTCTGTGCAGTATCGAAAGGCTGTCAATAAAATTATTCGTAAGTACGTAAAGCTGAAGCTGAGTGTGCGATCGCAAATCGATCAGTTTTACGAAGAGCACATGGTAGGGAAAAACGTTGTTGGCTTACACGTTCGTCGTACTGACAACGTCGGTTCAGAGCACTTAGGCGTAGATCTCGATCAGTATTGTCAAATCGTAGATACCTACTCATCCAAGTGCTTGATATACGTTGCGACTGATTCAAATAAAGTACTCAATCAGTTAAAGCAGCGCTACGGAAAACGTATTCTCTACAGCAAGTGCGTGCGCTCAAACAGCAGTAAGCCTGTTCACAACAATCACGCCAAAAGAATCACCAGCGGCAACCCTCAGCTAGGCGAGCAGGTACTCACCGATGCCCTATTACTCTCTAAAACCCGGTTTTTCGTTCATGGTCTGTCAGGTGTAGCGTCAGCAGCCCTATTTTTCAATCCAGAACTAGCACATAGAAGCGTATGGGACGTCTTCTCCCAAGACTCAAATCTGCGGTCAATTAGTGCGTATAGCTTTTGATTATCTTCCGCGTAAAAGTCATATAGCCCTTCAAGAATGCTGTCACTCGGGCGGTGCTTAGCTACCCTAGCGCCTATCAATTGTTTTGGTAGCTTTGACACTGCCTTCGAAATCAACATCCGCTTAGGAAATAGGTGACGTGCCAAAGCCGTACCATACCTAACCGCATCAAACTTGTTTTGACGCTTTTTTCTGTCCCTAAAATCGAACGAAGAATCGATCTCTAGGAAGTCGCAAACTTTTTGGAGGCCTGCTTGAGGATCCGCTGTAATCTCTGTTTCAAAATTAACAATGAGTATTTGGTTACGTCGATAGTACTTGTAGTACGCACTCAGCTGCTCGTAGTATCTGCCCATACTAAAGATGCCGAAGCCATCGGTTGCCAGCAGGTTCTGATGGTTTAGCCTACGACAATCCAAGACAGTGTCAATATCAGTAAATGGCGAGATTTGTCCAAGCGTTCGATAGTGATTGACTGCTGAAATTGCCCGTTCTACTGGGTTGCGAAGCACTACAATTAGCTTAGCCTCTGGTAGAGCGGCGTGCATCTTTTGGTGTACAGATCCCAAGTGATTACCAAACCTAGACTTGACAGTGTATGGCGTTATCCATAAATAGTTGGGTGTTTTTTCAGCTATTACCTTTTCATCTTGAACCTGCTCAAAGCGCCGCTCGTACCAAGAAATTCCCTTCCGATAGTGCCGCTCCAGATTGAAATAGTGAACTTCTCGTTTACAGACAAAGACCTCTGGATGCTGACTAAGGTTCTTAGATAACCAGCTACTTCCAGCCTTTTGAGCGCCGATGATAAGTGTATTAGGCAGTGTCATTATCTAAGTGCTAGCCTTTTAGGCCACATACTAGATGAAACTACTTAAACCTATCGGATAAAGTCGTAGGTGGTACGCATTAGTACGTAAATGCAAACTCTTTTCGTCAGTCTTTTCCTCTCAAATCAATTTAATGCGTTTGAGATAATACAAGGGGCTTATAAGACTGCTACGGAAAAACTCCATTTGGCAGCTAGCTACGATATCCTCTTCGAATCGACCTCTATAGGTAAGGAAGTGCTTGATAGATTTCTGGAAGCTGCCCACGATAATTCTGGCTACAATAATAGGCTTACGCCAGCTTTGGGCTCTGGCACAGCGCAAGGTACAAACATTTAGTCCGCTGCATCGAACCAGAGTTAGCAGGTAGTCTTTCTCTAGCCGCCAAGCTGGAATTTTGTGGTAGATACGCATTTCTGGGTTGTACCAAATTTCCCAGCCTGTTCGGCTGATATGAATCATGCTTTCAAAATCTTCGCCTTTTTCTGCTAAAGATTTGCCTACCGGTCCCTGTAGCTGCGGTTTTTTAGGTATATTGTCTAGCCATACTTGTTTACGTACGACCATGCCCGCACCTGCTGGTAGGTCAAGCAAATCAGCATTAAAGCGCCGAGGTCGATCTCCATATTCTTTAATAGCTAAAAATCCCTGTATCTTCTGAAAATCTTTGGGCGGCTCAATCTCAAACTCCCCTTCTATTCGACTGCCGAAGACGCCCGCTTTCGGATAACTTTTACTAAAAGCATAGATTTCGGCGACCCAGCGCTCATGGGGAAAATTATCATCGTCTAGAAACCCTATAAGCTCCCCAGATGATTCTGCAACAGCCCGTTTTCTAGCAACGGCAGCACCTTGTTGTAACTCTAAAAAATACTTTAGTGGGTAAGGCCGCTGCCAGGAAGCTTGATAGTCTCTGACAATCTGTGCTGTGGCATCTGTGCTGTTGTTATCAACAACAACAACTTCCCATAGAATCTTGTCTGTGCCTGTTTGCGACTTAAGCTTCTCTAAAATAGTCGGCAGTGTTTCCTCAGCGTTATAAGCTCTGATGACAACTGAGATATCATTTTTTTCAGCACTTTGTTTAGTTTCTGGCTTTACCTTTACTACTGGATCCATCGTTTTGGCAACCGTTGTTTGAGACTTTGAATCAGTAAAGTCTGTTGATTTAGAGCGGGCTTTGGAGGGCTTTATCATCGCCGTGCTATCTTATTTTTGGTGGTAAAAGCTCAATCATTATCTCAATGGCCTATTTCAGCCATTCTTCTTAAGTCTTTATCTCACGGTGCTATGAGCTTCTTATTTGCTGCTGAGACAATCTGTACGCAGAGAATCTAACGATCTGCTTCGTTTCTTCAGTAAGTTCTCTCCGCTTCCATCGAACAAATATTGCAAGGGACGTAAAACATTTTGCTTTTTCTAGCGGACTCATGGGCACTCGATTAATTGCTCGAACATGCTCTAGAAGCAACCTGTTCATTGGCGTTATCAGCTTTTTTGTGTTAG
Organism: uncultured cyanobacterium; assembly: GCA_963833005.1. GTDB lineage: Bacteria > Cyanobacteriota > Cyanobacteriia > Phormidesmidales > Phormidesmidaceae > Phormidesmis. Next base: position 18,895 of record CAWHWK010000011.1, read on the forward strand.
CCGGGTCGAACCATGCAGCTATGGATTCGGCCGTAGGGTTTGCTCGACCGGACATTTTAGGATGATCGCGTCGAAAGAAAAGATACTCTGGTATTTCGTATACCTTCCCTCTAAGCGAAAGCTCTGCTAGCAGAACGATATCTGATGCTTCGTAGTGTCCGATTAGCTCGGTTTCTTGAAGAACATCCCTACGCATGACGCCAAACACGGCATTGCATTTGTATTTTTTGAAAAAACGCTGATGAAACTTGCGATACCTTTCAGAGGCTTTTGGCGACTGGAGATGGAGATCCTCCGTGTAGTTGCTAGTGAGCTCACCAGATGGATTGATGACAGTAGTGTTGGTATAGCAAAGAACAATAGAGCTGTCTTGCTCAAGGATGTCTATACATTTTTCTAAGTAGCTAGAATCGCATAAATCGTCGTGAGATGCCCACTTAAAATATTTTCCGGTTGCCAGATCGAAAGTTCTGTTATAGTTCCACGCAGCGCCTAAGTTGTTGTCGCTGCGGTAGTAAGAAATACGGCTATCGTCATTAACATATTGCTGACAGATCTCAGCCGTTCTGTCGGTAGACGCATTGTCTGAAATAATGATCTCAAAATCTTGAAACGTCTGATTTTGAAATGAATCTAAAGCCTGCGTGATAAAATCTTCGCCATTGTATACGGGTAACCCAATGCTTAGTGTGGGAGGCGCATTAACCATTGTTATGACTTTGCTCTATAGCAGAGCTCTATAATTGATAAATGATAGGAGTTGGTGGATGACGGCAGATGATTGAGTAATCTGACACGAAAGGTTGCTCCGGCGACGCTTAATGAGTAACGCTCATAAAGCGTCTACGATCTGAGCATGTGGCTTTCGACTGCCTTGGCTGCTCCCTGAGCATATCTATTATATCTGATATATCTGACTAATTTGTGAATGCCAGAATTCCTGTAACTAAACTTCTGTAACTAACGAGTACAGTCGTAGTACTGACTAGGTTCTCTGATGTCAGCTGCTAATCCGATGGATTTAGTTTTCTTTGCACGTTCTTTTTGATGCTTGTTTGGAACCTCACACTATATGCCTCCATACAGGGGTATATGTACGTAATGTTTGTCTAAGACTGTTTTTTAATGCATTGTGTTGCTTTGCTTTTGTTGTCAAATAGGGTTCTATAATCGAGACGATAGATTTTTGAACCTCTTTGGGTTCATTCTCTGCCCCCTGGGGCAAAACAATAGCTGGAACCTGCCCTGTGGGTTCCAGCTATTGAGTCTATAGCTCTAATTCTTGATAGTTCTATAGGTGTCGTTTTCGTTTTTGCTATGTAGCTATGCTATGCGCATCAAGCTATGCGCATCACTCACTAGGGAGTTTTGCTGCGCCAAATCTGAATTTGAGAAAGCAGCAGTAAAAACGGGTCTTTCACAATAAAGGGGGCTTTAACTGCAAAGAACGATGCGTACGAGTAATTCTATTAGGATTCTTTAAGCAAAAACACTGATGCTTGTAATTTTGGAAGCGTTTTCTCTATGAAGGTTGCAATATTAGCGGGTGGATTAGGTACTCGGTTATCTGAAGAAACCGTAGTAAAGCCAAAGCCGATGGTCGAAATTGGGGGAATTCCTATTCTCTGGCATATTATGATGCACTATGCGCATTATGGTTTTGATGACTTTGCGATCGCACTTGGCTACAAGGCTGATGTCATCAAAAAATATATGGTTGATTACTGTTCTCTCAACAGTAACTTGACTGTTAAGCTCAAAAGCGGCCAGGTTGAGCGGCACGGTGGCGATGCCCCTGACTGGAGCGTGGATTTGATCGATACAGGGCTATACACTAATACCGGTGGCCGCATCAAGCGACTTCAGCCCTACGTCGGCGATGAAACCTTCATGCTCACTTGGGGAGACGGCGTTTCCGATATCGATCTTAAAGCGCTATTAGCCTTTCATCGTTCTCACGGCAAGCTAGCCACTTTAACTGCTGTTCGCCCACCAGCTAGGTTTGGTCATTTGGACTTGCAAGGCGATCAGATTGTCGACTTTTCTGAGAAGCCTCAAACCAGAGAGGGCTGGATTAACGGTGCGTTCTTTGTCCTAGAGCCCGCCATTTTTGACTATATTGCTGGCGACGATACCCAGTGGGAAAAAGCACCTTTAGAGAAATTGGCTAAAGATGGTGAGCTAATGGCCTACAAGTATTCCGGTTTTTGGCAGTGTATGGACACGCTACGAGATAAGCGACGACTAGAAGCGCTTTGGGACGCTGGAAATGCGCCCTGGAAAACTTAAAGCGCTTAAGCGATTGTAAGAAAGGATCTAATAGAAGCTGAAAGATAAAGGAGACTTATTAACATGCGTGTACTAGTTACCGGACATCAGGGCTACATTGGCACTGTGCTTGTTCCTATGCTGCTAGAAGCAGGGCACGAGGTATCAGGAATGGATAGCGATCTTTATGAAGCCTGTACGTTTGGAACGGATCTTCCCTCCATTCCCGAAGTTAGAAAAGATGTACGAGAGGCAACCGCTTCAGATTTTGAAGGTTTTGATGCGGTGCTACACCTAGCTGGACTCTCTAACGATCCGTTGGGTAATCTCAATCCTGGCTTGACTTTCGATATTAACCACAAGGCAACCGTACGATTAGGTGAACTCGCCAAGCAGGCAGGGGTTAGCCGGTATGTATTTTCATCATCTTGTAGCAACTATGGGGCAGGTGGAGACGATTGGCTTAATGAAGAGTCAGCCTTCAACCCGGTGACACCTTACGGTGTGTCTAAGGTGCGCTCCGAGCAAGATCTCGCTAAGCTAGCCGATGATAACTTTAGCCCTACGTTTTTACGCAATGCGACGGCTTTTGGTGTTTCTCCTCGTTTGCGTTTTGACTTGGTGCTAAACAACTTAACGGCCTGGGCCTTTACAACAGGTCGGGTATTTATTAAGAGTGACGGTACGCCTTGGCGACCAATTGTCCATATTGAAGACATCTCTAGGGCTTTTCTCGCGGTGCTTCATGCGCCCAAAGAGAAAATTCACAACGAAGCGTTTAACGTTGGTCGCAACGAAGACAATTACCAGATTCGGGAGCTAGCCGATATGGTGAAAGAAGTTGTGCCTAACTGCGTGGTTGAATATGCTGAGGATGCAGGGCCAGACAAACGCTGCTACCGCGTAGATTGTAGTAAGATTCAGCGTGTGCTGCCTGAATTTCAGCCGCAGTGGAGTGCACGCAAAGGTGTTCAAGAGCTGTATGAGGCCTACCAAAATGTGGGCCTGACGCTAGACGAGTTTGAAGGCGATCGCTATCAGCGAATTGCACATATCAAATCCCTACTGGGCTCTGGCAAGCTAAACACAGACCTGCGGTGGCAATCTGCCGTTGCTGTTTAGCCATTATCGTTGACATATGCTTCCAAGGTGAGCTAGTTCTATAGATCTGCTCACCTTTTAGTTGCTCCCTATTATCAATGCTTTAGATATATTCTCGAGAGAATTCAGTATGGAAACGACGTCTGTTTGTCGCGCCTGCGCCCACGAGTCTTTGCTCCCAATCATCTCTTTTGGTGAGACCACATTGGCAGATGCCTTACTCACCTCTGAGCAACTAGATAAACCCGAATATACAGCGCCTTTAGACTTGGTGTTTTGTGCGAATTGTTCGCTAGTTCAAATCACGACTAGCGTACCGCCTGAGATTTTATTTTGCCGAAACTATCCGTACTTTTCCTCGGTATCGCCCAGCTTACTGAAGCATTTTCGAGAGAGCGCAGAATCTTTGATCGAAAGTCGTCAGCTAGGGCCAGATAGCATGGTAATAGAAGCGGCGAGCAACGACGGCTATATGCTGAAAAACTTTGCTGATAAGGGAATTCCTGTACTGGGTATTGACCCGGCAGACGGCCCAGCAGCAGCTGCGCAGAAAGCTGGTATTCCAACAAGATGTACGTTTTTTGGTAAGGAACTTGCTGCCGAATTGAAAGGTGAAGGCTACAAGGCTGATGTTCTACTTGCCAATAACGTGCTGGCACATGTGCCCGATCTCAATGGCTTTGTTGAAGCCATCGGCCTGCTGCTAAAAGAGACGGGTGTCGCTGTGATTGAAGCGCCCTATTTGATTGATTTGGTCGAACATGGTGAGTTTGATACTATCTATCATCAGCACCTGTGCTATTTTTCGGTGATAGCGCTAGATCGGCTGTTTCGTAGCCATAATCTGTTCTTAAATGACGTGCAGCGAACGTCCATTCACGGGGGATCTTTACGGCTGTTTGTAGAGCTAAAAGAGAATGTTCAACCTGCGGTAAAAGAGCTGCTGGCCAAGGAAAAGGCTGACCAGGTAGATGATATTAGTTATTACAACAATTTTGCTGAGAAAGTAGAAACAATTAAGACTGAATTGCTCGCTATTCTTTCTAAGCTGAAGGCAGACGGTAAGAGAGTTGTGGGCTATGGCGCGGCTGCTAAGGCCGCTACTATGATGGCCTATGTTGGTATCGACAAGCGTCATTTAGACTATGTGCTCGATCTAAATCCACATAAGCACGGGCGCTATATGGGCGGAAATCATCTGCCGATTTTACCACCGTCTCATTTGTCGGAAGATCAGCCTGACTATGTGTTGATTTTGGCCTGGAATTTTGCTGAGGAAATCATGCGTCAGCAAAAGCCCTACCAAGATGCGGGTGGTCAGTTTATTGTGCCAATTCCTTCGCCTAAAATAGTTTCTTAAGTTTAGAAAAGACCTGTCAGTTTTATTTTGTTTATTCTCGTTGTTACTTAAGAGAGATCACTATGGCTCAGCAAACTTTAAGTCAGCTGCTGGATAAAAACAGCGATAGTCGGCTAGCAGATAAAGCTTGTCCTAACTGCGGTTCGGTTGGACTGTCTGTTTTTTATGAAGTGCGAAATGTGCCCGTACACAGCTGTCTGATGCTGTCTTCGGCAGAAGATGCGCTGGACTTTCCTTCAGAGGATGTGGTGCTAGGTTTTTGTGATCAGTGTGGGTTTATCACCAATACTGAGTTTGACCCAAAGTGGTCGGCGTATGCGCCTAACTATGAGGATCAGCAAAGCTTTTCACCGACGTTTAACCAATTCTCGAAAGAGCTAGCTGAGCATTTAATTGAGAAGTATGACTTGCACAATAAGTCGATTGTAGAGATTGGCTGTAGTAAGGGAGATTTTCTTTATTTGCTGTGTGAGCTGGGAAACAATCGAGGCATAGGCATTGACCCGAGTGCGGTTCCTGGGCGTGTAGAGAGTTCGGCGGCGGATAGAGTGACATTGATTCAAGACTACTATTCTGAAAAATACTCAGATCAGGTGGGCGATTTTATCTGCTGTCGGCACACGCTAGAGCATATTCAGCCGACAGAAGAGTTTGTGAGTATTGTGCGACGCTCTATTGGCGATCGCGATGTCCCCGTGGTATTTGAAATCCCTGATACTGTCAGGGTTTTGGAAGAAGCGGCCTTTGAGGATATTTACTATGAGCACTGTTCTTACTTTACGCCGGGCTCGCTAGCACGGCTGTTTCGTAAGTGCGGTTTTGAGATAGTAGATTTGTATCGAGCCTATGGAGATCAGTACCTGTTGATTGATGCTAGGCCAGTGTCGATGCCTTCTGAAGATGTGCATGAGCTAGAAGACAGCGCTGAAGAGATTGCCCAGTCTGTGCAGACTTATATCGATAAGATCTATCCTAAGTTAGAGGCTTGGCGAACTCGGTTAAACGAAGCGCAGCAGCAGGGTAAGAAGACGGTCGTGTGGGGATCTGGCTCTAAGTGTGTGGCCTTTTTGACGACGCTCGATACAATCGACAAAATTCAATACGTTGTAGATATTAATCCGCACCGTCACGGTAAGTTTATTCCGGGTGTGGGTAAGCAGATTATGTCGCCTGAGTTTTTGAAGGAGTATCAGCCAGATCAGGTGATTGTGATGAATAAGATTTATTGCGATGAGATCGGGACGATGCTGAAGGATATGGGCGTAGAGACGGAGTTGATTCCGCTGTAAGCGTTGGTGCTGTCAAAGACTTGGGCAAAGGGACTGTTTCTTTGCCCCTTGCTACTTACTTCATAACGGAACCATGACTGATACTGCTTGTCCGGTTTGCCATGCACTTTCGCCCAAGCCACTGATTGAGCTGCTCAATTTACCGATTTACTGTAATCTACTGTGGTCTGATCAGCAGGCGGCACGCGAGTGCCCTAAGGGAGATATCCGCTTGGTTTTTTGCGATCGCTGCGGAGCAATAACAAATAGCGCGTTCGATTCAAGTTTGCTGGGATACTCACAAGATTATGAAAACTCGCTGCACTATTCTGCACGGTTTCAGGAATATGCTCAAGCATTGGCTAAACGCTTGGTCTCTCAACACGATCTGCATGGCAAACGAATTGTTGAAATTGGTTGTGGCAAAGGCGACTTTCTGGTTTCGCTTTGCCAGCTAGGGGGTAATTCTGGTATTGGCTTTGATAACAGCTATATAGATAGGCCAGAACATGCTGAACTAAAGGGAAGAGTTCAGTTCGTGAAAGACTTCTACTCGGAAAAATATAGCGAGTATAAGGGGGATATGATCTGCTGTCGTCAGGTTTTAGAGCATATTCAGGAGCCTGCTGATTTACTTCGACCCGTGCGCAAAACAATTGGCGATCGCACCAATACCGCAGTCTTTTTTGAGGTTCCTAATGCGCTCTATACGTTCCAAAATATGATGATTTGGGACATTATCTACGAGCATTGCACTTACTTTACTCCCCCTGCGCTAAAGTACGCTTTCACCGCCACAGGATACCGAGTAGAGCGCGTGCTAGAAGAATTTGGTGGACAGTTTATGAGCATAGAAGCCTATCCATCTGGTGCCTCAGAGGGTGCAATAGATTCAGAGGGTGTAATAGATAAAGAAGCCGTGGCTGCCTTGGCCAAAGATATTGCAACCTTTGAATCTCGTTTTAAGGCACAAACGCAGCAGTGGCAGGCAACGCTCACTGATATCTTTCAGCAGGGAAAAAAGGTTGTGATTTGGGGGTCTGGCTCTAAAGGGGTCACTTTCTTGAACCTCTTAAACCTGAGAGGAAAAATTGAATACGCAGTCGATATTAACCCTCGCAAGCAGGGCAAGTATATTCCTGGCACTGGGCAGAAGATTGTTGCTCCAGAAGAGATGGCCGATTATCATCCGGATATTGTGGTCGTTATGAATCCTTTGTACAAGCAAGAAATTCAGGACATGCTCAATGAAATGGACCTGAATCCTAAAGTTTTGACGGCTGAAGCGCTTGTTCTAGAAGATTAAGTACGCTATGCCCTAGGTTCTTTTCTGGCTGCTGGTTTGTGCTCTGGCTGCTGGCTTCTTCTTTTTTTCCAAGCTGATAATCGTCCACCTAGTAATGCTCGATCTATGCGCTTGATTCGACCTCGTAAGTCTTTCTCATGAAAGCGTTTTATATTGTTATTAATGGCCTGGACAAGGTCTAGACGTCCTACTTTCTGGAGCGGGTCTATCAGTTCTGTGTAATAAGATTCGGTTAGACTGCTGTTGATACGAGCCCTCCTTTCAAAGAGAGTAGCTTCTATATCCGACTGCTTAAAGGCCGCAGCTTCTGTCAGCTTATCTAGTACTGTGAGTGCGGTCATGGTTCGCAAACACTTTTCACACTGGCCACAATTCAGTAAGTCTGAACTGTTGAGAAAGCAAACTTTGAGATTGTCTAATGCTTCTGGCCAGTCGGATATGAGCTTGACTTTGTCTAGCCGTGAGAGAGCAAAGTTGTCGTGATGGATCCGTAGGTAGCTACTGCTAAAGTTAGGATCAGTCATGGGATGAGAGGCCATAGGCCCTAAGCTTTGAATGTCGCAGGTGCTGGCAATGAATACTTCAGTAATCCTACTGGAAAAAGCGTAAGCAACTGCTGCGAGGACTGTTCCCTGAAATTCGTACTCCCAAAATATCCAATCTTTTTCTAGCTCTGCGTCAATAGATTTAACATTGGTGTATACAGGAATGAGTTCGATGTTGGCAGCCTTTGCAACGTTTCCCAGTGCTGAGATATGTAAGTTGAAGGCTTCTAGTTGCTCTTCGGAACTCGTAGACTCATAGTTTTCTATGCCATAGATTAAGAAGCCGTCTTTGATATATCCTGGATGAGAATCTGGATACCGCAGCCGATTACCTCTTAGGGTTGACATAGAATCAACACCGCCTGAGAAAAAGAATCCTGCTTTTGGCGAGGTTGACCTAGAAGGGACGGTTTTAAGTGGCCGAACGTCAATCGTTACAGGCTGGCGATCGCCGCCATACCAGTGGCATGTCAGGCTAACGACCATCTCTAGTCCTGCTTTCAGCTCTGGGCAAATTTCTGCGTCGATGTATATGCGCTTTTCGCCGCAGCGCATAGCAGGCATAATGCAAGCTAAGAGGAAAGCATGTGGATCGCATGATATGCCTTGTGCGTATGCCTCAATGGTGCCGAAATAGATATCTTTACTAGGGCGATTACTGTTTTCCCACACGACAGTTGCAACAGCTTTTGTGAGCTGGTCTGTGGTTTCTGTACGAAGGTTTTCTATCTTCATTTGTTACTTGCTATCTCTAATGTTTAAATTGTTTTGAGCATTCTTTAAGTTTCAACAGCTAACATAGCCGTTATAGGAAACACTCCGCATCTTGAGAGAGAGTTGCTTATTAAAAGAGAGTTGCCTATTAGCTTACCGCTTCAACAACATTCTCAAAGCTGTGTTGACCAATAGATGTCTCGGTACGAGATCTGATTACCTTTGCGGGTGTCCCAACGGCAACTGAGTTGGGTGGAATGCTTTTAGTAACGACTGCGCCTGCCCCAATCACGCTGCCTGCTCCGATTGTGACGCCGTCTACTATACGAACGCCGCTGCCAATCCAGCAGTTGTCTTCAATGGCAATGCCTTTGTAGGTATAGCCCTGCTCTCGGATAGGAATAACGGGATCTGTAATGTTGTAATTATGGGCATAGATGCTAGCATGTGAAGCAATTAGGCAGTTGTTGCCAATAGTGATGTCTCCATAACCTGATAGACAGGCGTAAGGGCCAATATAGGTGTGCTTGCCGATGGTGGTGTTGCCACGATCGTGGGTTTTAATATCGACTCCCCGATCAATAGAAACGCTTTCCGCTAGTCTTACTTGCCCTGTTCCATGCGTGCAGCTAATGCGGACATCTCGATCAATAAATACGCGTGATCCCAAAACAATATGGTTGTAGTCTTGTGCTTCCAACAGTGTGCCTGAATTTACTTGGACACCGTCTGAGATATCGATACAAGAGCCGTCTGAAATGCAGACGCCTGGCTGGATGGTTACACGGTGGCCCAGATGGCTAAGCACTGTTCGATACGCCAGACTTCTGAGACGTATTCCTACCGACAGCGGAACCCATCCAAATAGCAATGTCAGCAGGCGAGTGCGTTTCCGAGCGCGAATACTGAGCTGCGCAGGCTTATCTAATATTTTTTTCTGACTTTTGCTACTCATATGTCACCTTCTGATAGTTAAAACTGTTTTTCTAAATGCCGATTCGCTTAACCACTCTAACTGAGTAGTATTGGTAGTGATCTTTACTACAGATGTGGCATTTGCGATATATCCGGTAACGTTATTTTCTGAAGACTGTGGGCTCGCTACTTTGTGTAAACGATCCAATTATGTCCGTGATCCAACTGAGACCTTTTTAACTAGCGGCTTCCCATCACAGCGAGCAGGTGTTGGCAAATCCATTACTTCGAGAATGGTGGGTCCAATATCTATGGCTGCGCCCGGTGATAGATGAGAACCGGGTTCAATACCGTCTCCGGTAGCGATGAGCCAGCCAGGTACACGGTGTCCCCCAGGGCGGTAGTACGTGACGGGACCAATGCGACCGTAGTCAGGCGAATCTATGACATCTGTCGGCGTTTCGTTCCATAGGACGACTAGGTCTGGATCAGGTAGATTAGGTGAGTTATCTGCGGCAGACTTACGAGTTCTGACGACTTCTTTAACAATGGGGTTCCCAGTTCTCGCATCAGTGAGTTGCATTAGCTTTTCAGTTAACTCCACGCACAGACTGTCATAGTCAGATGGATCGACGATACCGTTTGGCTCGCGTCCTTTTAGATTAATGCGCAGATGCCCGGCAGCAAAGGCCGGTAGGGCGAAGGCCTTCATCTGTGGCCACAGGTGCTGATACCACATGGCAGGTTGCCAGTTGAGCGAGTGGGTTGTCCAGGCCGGGCAGCGAATCGTGTCAAGAGCTGAGCTTTTGAGTAGGTTGTCTAGCTTAGTTTGCAGGCTACCGGGTAGGTAACGTCTGAAGAGACGCTTGATTGGATTAGGGCTGTGTTTTTGTTGCCAAACCTCGCCAGGCCAGGTTTTACGCTGGGGATTAATGTTGGGTGGATTGAGTTTCTTTCCTAGTTTGCCAGGAGCTAACATCATTTTCCCTGGAAAGTTAAACCGATAGAGAAACTCGCCTAGAAAGAGCATGCTAAAGACATCTGTAACATTATTACCCATGCTGTGAACAGAAAACACAACTACATTGGCCTCATCGGGAGCCGCTTCGAGGATTTTGCCAATGGCGTCATCTACTTGCTCGAAGGCCAAGAGCATGGGGTCGCCTGCTGCTCTTTTGTCTGCGGTGTAGGGATAGAGCGGGTGATCGCTTTGTGAGAGATGCCAGAAATCGTGGCTAGCGCTATGCGTGTCGCCGAAAACCGTCAGAAAAAGATCCCAGTCTTCTTGCTGGAGCAAGTCTTTACAGATATCTGCGCGACGCTCAACGCTGATGCTGAGATTCTTCTTGATGTTGCTGCTGTACTCTTCATCCCACCAGCAGCCATAGTCTTTGTGAAGAACAGGGTTATGGCCATATTTTTCAACGATTTGCTCGAAGAGTTCGGGGGGGTGAGAGTGGCTAGGCGTATGCGGCGCGTGACCTCCCCAGCCTAGAATTTGTGGCCCGTTGACTTGGTCGCAGAGCGCGGCGACTGGCGCATCAAAGATGGCTACTTTGTAATCTTCGCCTAGGGCATAGAAGGCGGGGTGGTCTTTGTAGTCGAATGAGTATTCGGTTTCGTGCTCAACTTCGTAGTTGTTGACGTTGTATTTAACGGGGCCCCAGTAGCCGGTGGTGTTTGGTAAGCAGCCAGTAAGGGCCATGACCCAAAGCCGTTCGGTGGAGGAGGTTTCGGTGGGGATGTTGCAGTAGTTGACGGTGTTGTTGAGCTGGCCGTAGCTGCCGCGATCGCGCAACTTCTTTAAATTCTTGAGATGACCTTCGGCCATCCATTTTTCCATCACGGTTGGATCAACAGAATCAAGCCCAATGGCAATGGTTGGACGTTTTCTAGTAGGGTGATTTTTATCAGTCACTTTATAATCTCCTTTGCCTTGGTAGTTAAGTTTGATGTGGTCTTCTTTAGCCAGTAGAAGGGGCTAGCCAGGTTGCCGAGTAGAAATGCGAGTTCGCAGGCTGGCACAACTTCTGTAAAGGCTTCTCGACGATGCTTAATTAGATGCGCGGTGACCCTTTTGAGATTGCCTATCCAAATTCGTGGAATAACAGCGGCTTTTTGTACTGGTCCTGACTGAGCGAGCATTCTGAGCTGGCAGGTACACAGCGCACAGGTATAAATGAGATGTCTGAGATACTGTTTCTCAAATCGCTGTCCGGGGATTTGATGGTAGGCATGCATGCTTGGGGTATACCAAGTTTCCCAGCCTGCGTTGTGAATCATGAGCATGGGTTCAAGATCTTCCCCGCCGACCATTGATGTGCCGACGCGGCCTACAAATATTGGCTCATTAGGTACATTTGAAACCCAGGCTTCTCGACGAATAACGAAGGCTGCGCCAGTCGGCATACTGAGCGTGTCTGGATCGAATTGAAAGGCTTTAGAACCATGTTCTCTAACGGCTAAGAACCCTTGTATTCGGCGAAAGTTTTTAGGCGGCGGCGCACCGAAGACGCCATGAATTTGCCCACTGAAGATACCTGCTTTGGCGTTGCTCTTACCGAATTCATAGGCACGAGCAATCCAATCTGCATCTGGTATGACGTCGTCGTCTAAAAAGCCGATAAACTCTCCGCTAGCGGCTTTGGCAGCGTGATGTCTAGCAAAACCAGCGCCTTGCTTTTTTTCTAGTAAGTATCTGAGCTGTGAGGCTTGAGGCCATTTGGTTTGGTAGTAGCGAACAACGGCTGCGGTATCGTCGTTACTGTTGTTGTCGGCAATGATGACCTCCCACGAGATATGTTTTAAGTTTGTTTGAACCGCGAGAGCATCTAGAAGTTTGTGAAGGTGGCGAGCACCGTTGTAGGTAGGAACTGCAACCGTAAAGTTGACCATGGTGAACTATGGTTTTTGTCTAAAGGTTTTTATCTAAAGGTTTTTGCTTGGGTGCTTGCTTTAGGTGATCGTTTTTTGAGGGTAGGGGTATGAGTGCTGCATTCTTGGGTAATCGTGAGGTGACTGGCGATTAGCTGGAGGGCGGAACTGTTGTTTGATGCGATCGCGTATAAAGTAAAAAGGACTCTGCCAATTGGCCCAGTAAAGTGCCATTTTACAAGCGGGCACCAGTTCTGTTTTGAGCTGTCTTCTGTACTTAAAGAAATGACTAATGAGAATTCTCAAATCGCTACCGAACAAAATACGAGCAATTAAAAGAGGTTTCTGCCAGCCGCTCGCTAGAATCATCCTAAGATGGCAGTTGCACAGTCCACAGCCTCGGCTAAGGTCGACAAGATAGTCGTGCTCTAGACGTCTTGGGGGAATCTGATGGTGCGTGACGAGGGAAGGTGCGTACCAGATTTCCCAGCCTGCTTTGTATATGTATAGTAAAGGCTCGTAGTCGTCGCCTTGCATCATCGATCCCTGGCCTCTGCCGCCCAAAAGCGGATGCGCCGGTACGTGAGCCATCCAAGCCGACTTTTGGATGACCACTGCCGCTGCTGGAGGAAGATCGAGAACATCTGGTCGATATTGCTCAGGCTTGTCCCCTCGGTTTCGGAGCGCTAGGACGCTCTCGATTTCGCTGAAGTTCTCAGGGATTTCTCCTTGAATGCTGCCTTGCACTTGACCCCCAAAAGCGCCTGCGCTGGGATGCTCTTTAGCAAAACCATAGGCATTAGAAACCCAGCTAGGCTCGGGGAGATTGTCATCATCAATGCAGCCAATTATTTCGCTTTGGGCAAGGCGGATGCCTTTTTGTCTGGCAAAAGCTGCACCCTGCTGGCTTTCAAAAGCATATTCTAGGGGCCAAGGCTGATTCCATGCGGATTGGTGTCGCTGAACAACGGCGGCGGTATCATCGCTGCTGTTGTTATCGACGATAAGAATTGACCAAGTAAAATGGTCGGTATTTATTTGCGATCGCAGCTTGCTAAGTAGCTGTGGCAGCTTATCTGTGCCGTTATAGGTAGGTATAACTACGGTAAAATCAAACATGCGTTCGTTAAATCTGGACAAAATCCAGGAAATACACCAAGTCTTCACTAAATTTAAGATACCCGCCTCCGTGAAGAATGGTCGACCCCAGGATAAGAACTTTACGCCTTCTTTTTTTTAAGCGAGCCTGTAGGTTGTGAACTGCTATGAAATCTTGGGCTACATAAAGAAGGGTCGCCCCGGTTAATCGAAGCGACCCTTCTTTTGTGATTAATAGTGTTGGCTGGTTCTAGTCTGCTGATGGTTGGTTACTTGCCAACATCGATATGTCTAGACAATCTGTATTTGATTTGCACCAAGGCTCGACACGCCGCTAAGCTTAGCTATCTCTACCGCGCCATACTGATCGGCTGTGCCGTCGCGGTCGAACAGTAGTGTTTGAGTGCGTTCGTTGTAAAGGAAGTTGGCGCTCTGCCCAAGTGAGATCGGATTGTCGCCACTGACGAATACACCTGTTGAAGATGCAGCTGTTTGGAGGCTTGTTTTGCGGCGCAATCCACCCCCGAAGGTCCTAGCCGTGATTTGGATGATGTCATCTTTATCGAAGTCAGTAATGGTATCGATACCATGTCTGAGATTGCCGAAGGAGAAAATGTCTATACCGCCGCCGCCTGTAAGAATGTCGTTACCAAGAAGGCCGCGAAACTCTTCACTGTCGGCGGTGCCAATTATGTTGTCAACTTTTCCGCTGCCTTTAAGCTTGTTGCCATTGCGAGAGGCAAATCCTGTCGCTTCATCTAGGTTCAGCGGGCCTTTTGAGTTGTTTAGTGTATCCGAATTGCCAGTTGTATCTAAAAGAATAGTTGCATTTTGGCCGCCAGCATTTTGGCTGCTAGGAGTCGCTGAGCTGCCTATTACATTTTGAATAGCGCTGAAAAAGGCGTTTGCAATCTTGCTATAGCCGCTATCGTCAGGATGGAAGCCGTCAGAGGAAATATCTTGGTTAGCGCTGATTGAGCCACCAGCATTTACAAATTTGACCTGAGCGCTTTTGCCTTTTATGAAGTCGGGAAGACGCTGGTTGAACTCGGCAACGCGGTCCTGAAAGCCTGCAACGATATCTTTGTTGCTAAACTTAGACGGATCGGTTGGTGTCACAGAAGATACCAGCAGCTCAGACGCAGGGCGTTTGCTGATGATGCGATCAATCAAGCTGCCAAGTCGATTGAGAACCTCGCCAACGCTGATGGTGCTAAAGCCCAAGTCGTTAGTACCAGCGTGTAGCAAAATGATTTCTGGGCTGTAGCTTTGTAGCCAGCCGCTGACGTTATCGGCTATCTGATTAATTTTCCATCCGCCGTGTCCTTCATGATCCGCATCGAAGCCACTACCGTTCTTTAAGGATCCGACAAAATCAAAGCGAATACCTGCGCCGTTGAGCTTACTCGCTAGGTCGTCGCGGTAGCCGTTCTGCGAGGACTTAGCTGTTGTTGCGTCTTCGCCTCGGGTAATGGAATCGCCGAGGGCCATGATTTCGAAGATGCCATTGCTGCCTGCTAGAGAGCCGGTAGACGGGGTAGATGTACTCCCTTTAGGGATAAATTCAATGTAATCAATGCGGGCGGCTTCCTTGTCATCTTCGGTGCCGGTGAGCCGAATGCGATCGCCATTTGTAAGAGATACGTTGGAAAATGTACGTTTTACCAAAGACTGAGCACTAGGAAGCGCTCCGCCAGTGGTGCTCTCCGCGCGCCATTGCCCAATTACGCTATCACCCCGACTAAGCTCAAAGGAAGAGACACCGTCATTCTCATCGAAATAGGCAACAACAATGTCGTATTTTCCAGTTGCGCCGCTAAATTGAGTCGTTGCTGTTGCGGTCTCTTTTTCACCTTGTTCGTAGAGAGAGACGTATGCCTTGCCAGACGCAAATTTTAGAGAATCACCCTGCTCAAGCCGATAGCCATTAAGATCCATGCTTTCGACTTCTACACGAATAGGATCTCCAGATACTGTTTGATCGTTCGGCAGATCTATGGACGAATCGTTCGATGCATCTGCTTGGTCGTTCTGCGTATCTGCGGATGAATCGTCCGATATCGTGTCTCTAGCAATCAGCTCGATGTAGTCAATGCGAGCAGCTTCTTTAAGGCTTTCAGTTCCTGTAAGTCGGAGGGTGTCGCCGGTTTTAAGCGAAATGTTAGAGAACGTGCGACGTACCAGAGACTGGGCGCTAGGGAGTGCACCGCCCGTGGTATTGGTTGCTTTCCACTGGCCGATCTGCTGGCTAATCTGGTTGTACTCATGCTCTAGCTTGAAGGAAGATACGCCGTCGTCTTCGTCGAAATAGGCGACGACAATGTCATAGTTGCCTGAAGCTCCGTCGAATAGAGTCGTTGCGGTCGCGGTTTCATTGTCGCCTTCAGCATAAAGAGAGGTGTAGGCTTTGCCAGAAGCAAAGTCGAAGCTATTGCTGCGCTCAAGGCGATAGCCGTTGAGGTCCATATTCTCTGCTTCGATACGGATGGTAGTGCCTGGCATATCTTTTTGTCTTTTAAGTCTAGGAGATTTTTCTTAGGAACGTTCGAGAAGGGGGTATTTGTACTGACAGCTCAGAGGGGAGATTAACTAAGAGCAGATACAAAAGACGTTCAAGGTTTCGTTTCTCTGAAACCTAACCCAACAGCCCTATGTACGGGTACTGATGTACGGGTACTGATAACGTCATCTTGGCGCTTTTAGAGTCAGCTATCGCCGTTAGAAAGGTCGATATAGTTAGCTGACTACCTATTATTATCGACATAATTTGTGTGAATCTACGGTAGTTCCTGCCGATAATTTCGCGAACTTTATACAGCCTTTTTCTTTACTTTGTAGAAAAAAACTCAAGATGCGCGTTCTACGTATTTTGTTGAAGTATTTTACTGAACTTAGATAGGGCTGTTCTATCTCTTCTATGAATTTGTTTTGTAAAATTGTCCGGATCAATGTCAAAGGCAGTCTGTTGTATAATGCATTCTTGTTGATTCCTGTAGCTTCGTTTTTTATTTTTATTTCATCGACCTGTGCGGGCCTTGATGGCTAGCATTTCGTCAGATTGAGAATCTGTTTATTCTCCATGTATTGTGCTTATAGGGCTATCAGCCATACTTGCGCTGATCTGCTGGAGATAGGTGTCCTATACGAGGGAAATGAAGTCTCTGGTATTTTAAAAGCCTTTTATTTTTAGGAATGCCACACATAGCGGCAGTTCATCCGTGTTCTACTCAAGCTTGTCGCCGCTGATGACGAAGATGGGATCGGCGGACTTGAAGACTTGACGGTTGCCACGGGTTTCTAGGCGGTTGACGGCAGGCTGGGCAACTTCAATGTTGCGCATATGAAGGGCTGCAAAGGTTTCGGAGGCAGTGTAGAGCGTTTCTAGGTTATTGGCAGTGACGACGATGCGACCGTTAGTGGTGAGCTTTTTCCAGGCAGTTTCGAGGGTAGTTTTAAGGGGGGCTCCTTCAATGAGGATGCAGTCGGGCTGACCAATAATGTGATGTAGGCATTCGGGGGCGCTGCCGGAAATGACGTCTATGTTGGTGATGGAGAAGCGATCGCAGTTTGTTTTGATTAGCTTGGCGACCTCTTCATCTCTTTCGACGGCGGTGATTTTTCCATTAGGGCACAGCAGGGCGGCTTCGATAGAAATAGTGCCAGTGCCTGCGCCAATGTCCCAGAGCTGGGCGTCGGGTTTGAGTCGCAAGTAGCCGATGACCAGTAAGCGAACTTCTTTTTTGGTGAGAGGAATGCCAGGAAGTTGCTGGAAGAGTTTGTCGGGAATGCCAGGGGTTGCGTAGGGCCAGAGTGCGGACATGTGGAGGGTGACGAGGGGTTGGGTGAATGGTAGCAGGCTTCGACTGGGCTCAACGAAAGGAGGCTGGAGTTGGAGGGGCAATGGTGAGGATTGTTTGCAGGGTGGGGTCGCCGCAGCCTGTGATGATACCGCCTGCGATGAGCGTGGCTTGGAGGTAAGCGATCGCACCTTCTGTAACGGGTTCGCCTGGAAATAAAACCGGAATGCCAGGCGGATAAGGACAAAGAGTCTCAGCACAAATTTTGCCAATGGCCTGATCGGTCGGCAAAGGTGTTTTGGCTGCGAAGAAGGCTTGACGAGGTGAGATGGGCGAAAAAGCTAGTTCGGTATTAGCTGGCGTGTGGACAGCGGACGTGCGCGCACTGGCAGCGGGTATCTGGGCGCTAGCGGTGTGTGATTTGCAAAGACCTTTGAACCCATCAATGAGCTGGTCAATATCTGCTGAGGTATTGCCGATGGAGAGAATGAAAGTCAGATTGCTGAGGGTGGGAAGTTCGGCGGTGACAGCGTACTGGGTGTGGAGAATGTCGTCTGCCTCGAATCCAGTGAGGCCCAGCCCAGAAACGTTGACCGTCAGGCGGGTGCAGTCACCGTTGAAGATGTATTGACTATCGCTATAGCGATCGCCCTGTGGTCTTAGAACGCTGATTCCTGGTAGCGCTTCGAGTGCGTTTTGGGCCCGCTCGGCTAGTGCGATGGTCTGTGAAAGTAACGTGTGACCCTGGCTCGCCATCTGATAGCGAGCGGCGTCTAAAGATCCGAGCAGTAGATAGCTAGGACTGCTGGACTGTGTGAGCTGTAGAGAGTTGGTAAGACGGTTGCGGTCGATGCGATCGCCCTGTGTGTGCAGCATGGCCGCCTGAGTGAAGGCACTGAGCACTTTATGCGCTGACTGAACGGCAATATCCGCGCCTGCTGCTAGCGCTGAAGCCGGTAGCGCTGGGTGAAAGGCGAAGTGGGGGCCATGAGCCTCGTCAACGATGAGCGGGATATTTCTGGTGTGGACAACCTGAGCGATCGCTTTTAAGTTTGAGCAGATGCCTTCGTAGGTTGGCGATACGAGCAAAACGGCCTTGGCGTCAGGATGCTGATTGAGAGCGGCTGCGATCGCCTGAGCATCAATGCCTACTGGGATGTTCCACTCGGCGCTGTAGGGAGGAGAAATGTATATCGGTACAGCGCCGGATAAAATGAGTCCGGCAATGGCTGAGGTGTGAACGTTGCGCGGCAAAATTATTTTGTCCCCAGGCCCGCACGTTGCCAAAATTGCCGCCTCGATGCCACAGGTAGACCCGTTGGCCAGAAACCAAGTTTGCTGCGCACCGAAGGCTTCAGCGGCTAGCTGCTGTGCTCGGAGAATAACGCCTTCGGGGGCAAAAAGATTGTCAAGCTCAGGCAGCTCGGGCAGGTCGGACTGGAAGGCGGCGAGGCCGAAAAGTGCTTGCTGGCGCGAAGTAATGCCTTGGCCGCGCTTGTGTCCAGGGGTGTGGAAGGCCGCGTTGGGTCGAATTGCGCAGCGTTGTAGAGCCTCTACTAAAGGGGTTTTGGACTGATCCAATCGTTTTAATGCCTATCGCGGATTACAGCGAACTTCGATTGTAAAACCGTCTGGATCGTGAAAGTAGATGCCTTTGCCAGTAGGACGGATGACAGGGCCCTTAAATTCAATATCGGCGTCGCGTAGACGATTCATGGCTTCGTTCATTTGTTCGGCGGCAATGTCAAAGGCTAAATGATCGGCGCGGGTAAAGCCTTTGCCAGGATCGGGGTCGGGCGGGGTGTAGGCTGGTTCCCAAAATAGGTCGAGTATGGTGCCGTCAGGCGTTTTGAAGTTAGTGACTTTGCCGTCGGCTACCAGCTGAACTAGCGTAGCCGGAACCTCATCGCCTGTGAGTCTATGTAGCCCAAGAATATGGCCGTAAAAGTGGCAGGCGGCCTGCATATCTTTCACGTTGAGAGCGATGTGGTGAACGCCGCGCAGCATCCCTGGACTGAGAATAGGAGATTGTGAAGCCATAGCTTGGGGGTCTCTAGATGATGGAAGGACGCTATGAGGAAAGTTAATGCTTGGAAAGCGATCGCACTCATGGCATACGGGTGAGACGCTTAGAGATTTTTAGTAATAATAATGAAATGATAGAAGCTTTAACCTAGAAGCATCTAGTTTTTATCTGCATCTAGTTTTTATCTGTATCTAGTTTTTATCTGTATCGATTCGACACCGCATTTGACACTGTACGGCAGTCCTTATGACCCTCACCGCTATGAAAAGTCTGTTTTTAGATCGCCTAAACAGTCCTGAACGCCCTGTACTGGTTTTTGATGGCGCGATGGGCACGTCGCTGCAAATGCAGGAGCTAACGGCGGCAGATTTTGGCGGTGAAGCCTATGAAGGCTGTAATGAGTACTTGGTAGAAACGAAGCCGGAGGCGGTAGAAACGGTGCATCGCAGCTTTTTGGCAGCGGGCGCGGATGTGATTGAAACCGATACCTTTGGTGGGACGTCGCTGGTTTTGGCTGAGTACGACCTTAGCGACAGAGCTTACGAACTGAATAAGAAAGCCGCCACTATTGCCCGCAAAGCGGCGGATGACTTTTCCACGCCCGAAAAGCCGCGTTTTGTGGCGGGTTCCATCGGGCCTGGGACAAAGCTGCCGACCCTGGGTCATGTGGACTTTGACACGCTCAAAGAGGCTTATCTAGAACAGGTGGCGGGCCTGATGGACGGCGGTGTGGACTTGATCTTGGTCGAGACTTGCCAAGACGTGCTGCAAATTAAGGCGGCGCTAACGGCGGTTGAAGAAGTGTTCGAGCAAAAAGGGACTCGTCTGCCGCTGATGGTATCGGTAACGGTAGAGCAGCAGGGCACGATGCTAGTGGGCTCAGAAATTGGCGCGGCGCTGACGATTTTGGAGCCTTATCCAATCAACATTTTGGGGCTCAACTGTGCAACCGGCCCGACCGAGATGAAGGAGCACATCAAGTATCTTTCTGAAAATTCGCCCTTTATAGTCTCTTGTATTCCAAATGCGGGTTTGCCAGAGAATGTAGGCGGTCAGGCGCACTATCGCCTGACGCCAACAGAGCTGAGAATGCAGCTGATGCACTTTGTCGAAGATTTGGGTGTGCAGGTTATTGGTGGCTGCTGTGGAACGCGCAGTGACCATATTGCGCAGCTAGCAGAGCTTTCTCAAGACTTGAAACCCAAAGCGCGCAGCATCGGGCAGCGAGGAGATCAGCCGCCTTATGGTGGGCTGTCCTATGTGCCCTCGGCGGCGTCTATCTATAGCCCTCAGCCATACGAGCAAGACAATTCTTTTTTGATTGTAGGTGAGCGCCTGAATGCCAGCGGCTCTAAAAAGTGCCGCGAGATGCTGAACGCGGAAGACTGGGATGGCCTAGTGGCCCTAGCCAAATCGCAGGTAAAAGAAGGCGCGCATGTGCTCGATGTGAACGTGGATTATGTCGGTCGCGATGGTGAGCGGGATATGCACGAGCTGGTCTCAAGGCTGGTGACGAATATTACGCTGCCCTTGATGCTGGACTCGACTGAGTGGGAGAAGATGGAAGCGGGCCTGAAGGTGGCGGGCGGCAAGTGCATTTTGAATTCTACTAACTACGAAGATGGCGATGAGCGCTTTTTTAAGGTGTTGGAGATTGCTAAGCGCTATGGCGCGGGCGTGGTGATTGGCACGATTGATGAAGAGGGGATGGCGCGGACGGCTCAGAAGAAATTTGCGATCGCCCAGCGGGCTTATCGCGACGCACTCGAATATGGCTTTCCTCCTTACGAGCTGTTTTTTGATACTCTCGTTCTGCCGATCTCTACCGGCATCGAAGAAGACCGGGTTAACGGTAGAGAAACCATCGAAGCGATCCAACTGATTCGTGAAAGTCTCCCTGGCTGTCACATCATGCTGGGTGTTTCTAACGCATCATTTGGCCTGAATCCCGCGTCGCGAGTGGTGCTGAACTCTGTATTTTTAAACGAAGCGATGGCGGTGGGGATGGACGGTGCGATTGTCAGCGCCAGCAAAATTTTGCCCCTGGCAAAGATTGACCCTGAACATCAGAAAATTTGCCGTGACCTAATTTATGACAACCGCGAGTTTGACGGCGACGTTTGCACTTACGACCCATTGGCTGAGCTGACCACCCTCTTTGCGGGCAAGAGTACCAAGCAGCTGCGTACCACTCAAGACGAAGATTTACCTCTAGAAGAGCGGTTGAAGAACCACATTATTGATGGTGAGCGCATCGGTCTAGAAGATCAGCTTGCCAAAGCGCTAGAAAAATATCCACCGCTTGAGATCGTCAACACCTTTTTGTTGGATGGCATGAAAGTGGTCGGCGAGCTGTTCGGCTCTGGGCAAATGCAGCTGCCGTTTGTATTGCAATCTGCGCAGACGATGAAGGCAGCGGTGGCTTATCTAGAGCCCTTTATGGATAAGGATGAGTCGGACGATAGCGGTAAGGGAACGGTCGTCATTGCGACTGTGAAGGGTGATGTGCATGACATTGGCAAAAACCTGGTCGATATTATCTTGTCGAATAATGGCTACAAGGTGGTGAACATTGGGATTAAACAGCCAGTGGATAACATTATTGCGGCCTTTAATGAGCACAAGGCCGATTGCATTGCCATGAGCGGCCTGCTGGTAAAATCAACTGCCTTTATGAAAGACAATCTAGCCACTTTTAATGAGCATGGCATTGATGTGCCGGTGATTTTAGGTGGGGCGGCGCTGACGCCGAAATTTGTGCATGAAGATTGCCAGAACGTATACAGCGGGCAGGTAATTTATGGCAAAGATGCCTTTGCTGACTTGCACTTTATGGATGCGCTGATGCCAGCGAAACAAGCCGATCAGTGGGATAATTTGAAAGGCTTTGCCCAAGACCATCCGATGAGTCAGCAGCAGAAGCGGGTCGCTGTGAACAATGCCGTAGCCACTTCTGCAAAGTCTGACGAGCCCAGGGTTGTAGACACTCGACGCTCTGACGATGTTGCGGTTGATATTGAGCGCCCGACGCCGCCTTTTTGGGGGCCGAAAGTTTTGACAGCCGAAGATATCCCGCTAGAAGATTTGTTTGACTATTTGGATATGCAGGCGCTAGTGGCAGGCCAGTGGCAGTTCCGAAAGCCGAAGGGGCAGTCGCGGGAGGAGTATGACGCGTTTTTGGCGGAAAAGGTGCAGCCTATTTTGGCTGAGTGGAAGCAGCGGGTGGTGGCTGAAAAACTGCTAGAGCCGAAGGTGTCGTATGGCTATTTCCCTTGCTTGGCAGAGGGGAATACGCTTTATGTTTATGACTGGCAGGCCGCGCAGGCGGGTGAGCTCTCAGCGCCAGTGACCTCGTTTGAGTTTCCGCGTCAGCGCTCAATGCGACGGCTGTGTATTGCTGATTTCTTTTTACCCAAGGCTAAAGCGAACCCAGGTGAATATGACGTATTTCCGATGCAGGCGGTGACGATGGGCGATGTGGCAACTGAGTTTGCCGCGAAGCTATTTGCGGCGGATGACTATACAAACTATTTGTACTATCACGGCCTAGCGGTGCAGATGGCGGAGGGACTAGCCGAGTGGATGCACCAGAAGATTCGCCTAGAGCTAGGGTATGGCGATCAGGAGCCGGAAGGCATTCGTGATATTTTGGCGCAGCGCTATCAGGGGTCGCGCTATAGCTTTGGCTATCCGGCCTGTCCGAATATGCAAGATCAGCCGAAGCAGCTTGACTTGCTAGCGGTAGAGAAAATCGGCATGCATATGGATGAAAGCGAGCAGCTATATCCAGAGCAGTCAACGACGGCGATTGTGGCCTATCACGAGGCGGCAAAGTACTTTAGTGCATAACCCAACCCTTGATCTCTGAGACTTGGGTGGCTGAGACTTTGGCGACTAAGACCTTGGTGGCTGAGCGTAGTCGAAGTCACCAGCCTGCTTCGGATTTTTCGTGAACGTATTGAGCGATCGCACTAATCTCTGCCTCACTCAGCCTGTCCCCATAGGCCGACATGATGCCTTTGCCATTGGTGATGATACTGGCGATCGCATCCACCTCGCCATAGCCATTGCGCGCCATTGCGCGCCGCTTCAAGTTTTTCCCTCGACGAATGATGTTGCCGCCGTTGACGTGACAGCCTGCGCAGTTTTGCTCAAAAAGGGCAGATGGGGAGGGCCTTTCTGCTGACGGCGTTTCGATAGTCAGCGTCGGCGCTCTCTCGGGTGCGAGCTGGCCGAGCGGAAGTGCGATCGCCGCAGGGGCAAAAGAGGCGATCGCAAAGGCTACTATCACACCTATTCCCACCGCTGCCTTTGCTGCTGCTTTTGCCGCTGCGCTTGCTGCTGCTCCTGCCGCTGCGCTTAAAGACAAGCGCCAGTAGGTGCCTAACGTTATAAAGTCTGACCTCAGATAGGCGTAAGCAGATCGCAAAAGATAAAAAAGCATCGCTATCATCTGGGTCTAGAGAATGGGTGCAGAGGGCCTGTAAGCTCCATTATCATGACCCGAAAACGCGCGAGCAAGACCTCCGAGTTGTGATAGCTTATAAATAGTTATAGTAAATTCATGTTTAGAAGAATTACTTTTTGTAAAGTAAACTCTAACAAAATAGCCAGTCTACAATTTTGACTAAATATTTGATGGCGACCCTTCTAAGCCCGTAACCCTCTCCTTTTCAATACCTTTTTTGCCTAACCATCCAGATGTTTAGTTTGGATTTAATAATTAACTCCGATTTAAAGAAAAAGCTTTGCCTGCACAGTTTCTCGTTGGTGTCTTCGTTCCTACTGAGTCGTTGGCTGACCTTCTGCATCAGCTACTGGCCCAGCAAACCTTTGTCGTTAGTTGGAGCCGTTCGGCCTCAGATTTTATCGACTGGGTGGTCAGCAATCGCCACCGAATCGATTGCTTGATTTTGCAAGCTTCGCCAGAAGCGATTCACGCTTTAGACGACCTGATAGATCGAGATATTTTGCTGCCAGTACTGGCCCTGACTCTTTCAGAAGATAGACCACTAGCGCGATCGCTAGACAGCTATCACGAGGCCGTAACCACCTTCTACATAGACCTTGCAGAAAACTTAGACGAGGCCATTCGGCAGGCAGTTGATCGCTATCTACAGCTCCCTACTGAACGTAAATTTGACAACTTACCCCTAGCCGAAGTTGCCGACAACGACAGCGACAAGCGGCTCTTTCTGCTGAGCTTGCAGCAGCAAAGACTCACCGTCAAGCTGAAAGAGCGTCTGGACTATGTAGGTGTCTACTACAAGCGCAACCAGCAAAATTTCTCCCGTTATATGAGTCCAGAAGAGCGCCAGGAGTTTTTAGATAAGCTGCGTCAAGACTATCAGCGCATCATTCTCAACTACTTTTCTGATGACAGCAACATCAACCAAAAAATTGATGACTTTGTCAACGTCGCTTTTTTTGCTGATATCTCTGTCCCCAAAATTGTCGAGATTCATATGGAACTGATAGATGATTTTTCCAAACAGCTACAGTTAGAAGGTCGCAACGATAGCATTTTGGCAGACTATCGACTGACCTTAATTGATGTAATTGCTCACCTGTGCGAAATGTACCGTCGCTCTATCCCTAGAGATATGTAAACCTTTAAAGTGCTAACCGATTAAATACGCCTTCTTTCAATTGACTTTAAAACGCTAGCTAATGCAAATTCCTTAGAACGCAACCTATTCAAAAACAAACTTCTCTGTAAGCTACTTTCTCCCTTAAACCACTATGAGTGCCTCGAAGAAGACATACATTCTCAAGCTGTATGTAGCTGGGAATACGCCGAGTTCTACGAAGGCTTTGAAAACGCTAAACGCGATATTAGAAGAAGAATTTCAAGGTGTCTACGCGCTCAAAGTCATTGATGTGTTGAAAAATCCTCAGCTAGCAGAAGAGGACAAAATACTGGCAACGCCCACACTTGCAAAAATCTTACCGCCCCCGGTGCGCAAGATTATTGGCGACCTGTCAGATCGCGAAAGGGTTTTGATTGGCCTAGACCTTCTCTATGATGAATTAAGAGCGCGTGACTCGTTCAACTAACCTATTTCCCAACCTTATTTCGTGGTATGGCTTAGTAAGGTTCTTAAGAATTTCTTTTTGTTTTGATTTACTAAGCACACTATGGGTACACCAACGTCCTCCGCTGGCAGTCAGGTACAAACTAGTCAGGCGCAAACGCGTTCTAAAGGTGTGCAGAAAATTCGCACCATGATAGAAGGCTTCGATGACATCAGTCATGGTGGCCTGCCTGTGGGTCGCTCTACGCTGGTTAGTGGAACGTCGGGAACTGGAAAAACGCTGCTGGCGGTCCAATTTCTCTACCACGGCATGACGTATTTCGACGAACCTGGTGTTTTTGTCACCTTTGAAGAATCGCCCGCCGATATTATTACCAATGCCTACAGCTTTGGCTGGGATCTTCAAGCGCTAATCGATAGTGGCAAGCTGTTTATTTTGGATGCCTGCCCCGACCCTGAAGGCCAAGAGGTGGTCGGCAGCTTCGATCTATCTGCATTGATTGAGCGGATCCAGTATGCGATTCGCAAGTACAAGGCCAAACGCGTTTCAATTGATTCGGTCACCGCTATTTTTCATCAGTATGATGCGGCTGAGGTGGTTCGCCGTGAGATTTTTCGGCTGCTAGCTCGGCTAAAGCAAATGGGAGCAACGACCCTGATGACGACTGAGCGGGTAGAAGAATACGGCCCGGTTGCTCGCTTTGGGGTAGAAGAATTTGTCTCTGACAACGTGGTGATTGTGCGCAATGCCTTGGAAGGAGAGCGCAGGCGGCGAACGCTAGAGATTTTGAAGCTGCGGGGCACCACCCACATGAAGGGTGAGTATCCGTTTACGATTACCGACGACGGGGTGAGTATCTTTCCGCTGGGCGCGATGCGCTTGACTCAGCGTTCGTCGAATGTGCGGGTGTCTTCGGGGGTAGAGACGCTAGACAAAATGTGTGGCGGTGGGTTCTTCCGCGATTCGATTATTTTGGCGACGGGGGCGACGGGCACGGGTAAGACGCTATTGGTGAGTAACTTTTTGGCGAATGCCTGTGAAAATGGCGAGCGCTCAATTTTGTTTGCGTATGAAGAGTCTAGGTCGCAGCTATCGCGAAACGCCTCTTCGTGGGGTATTGACTTTGAAGAGCTAGAGCAGCAGGGTCTACTGAAAATAATTTGTGCCTATCCCGAATCTGCGGGGTTAGAAGATCACTTGCAGATTATCAAGTCGCAAATCGCAGAGTTCAAGCCCTCTCGGATTGCGATTGATTCGCTCTCGGCGCTAGATCGCGGGGTGAGCAACAATGCTTTTCGACAGTTCGTGATCGGGGTGACGGGCTTTGCTAAGCAAGAAGAAATTACCGGCTTTTTCACCAACACGACCGAGCAGTTTATGGGCTCTCACTCGATTACTGACTCGCACATTTCTACCATTACGGACACCATTTTGATGTTGCAGTATGTAGAAGTTCGCGGTGAAATGTCGCGGGCCATTAACGTGTTTAAGATGCGTGGATCTTGGCACGATAAAGCCATTCGTGAGTACACCATCAGCGAAGGCGGGCCTCAGATTCAGGAGTCTTTCCGCAACCTAGAAGGTATTATTAGCGGCTCACCGCGCCGGGTCACGAGCAATGAAAAGAACGAACTGTCCCGCATTGTGCAGGGCGTACGCGGCAAAAACGACTGACGAACGCTGGGATTGATGAACAAGCTGATTAACGAACATGAAGGGACTCGAACCCCCGACCCTCAGAACCGGAATCTGATGCTCTATCCAACTGAGCTACATGTCCTTAACTATTTGTGCCTGACCTTTTGCGGTTAACCTTCTGCGGTTGATGGTGAAAAGGGAAAGGCATCTGAATTCTACCACCTCTGCTCGACATCGTGTGAGTGTCTAATTACTGACTGTTAACTGAGGGGCGATCGCTTTCCTTTGAGTGATTTAATGAGTGCTACGGCTGTGAGGAACTGGCTGCGGCACTGATAAAACATCTAAAGGCATTCTGGTAGAGATAAGGGATCTAGACTCATGAAACGTAGGCGAATCTTGGGATATGGGGCAAGCGCAGCCGGTGCTTCGGCACTGGTGGCCTGTACTCAGCAGCAGGGTGGCGGGGCAGTCAGCGGTGATTTGCCGCGCGTGCAGTGGAAGATGGCGACGAGCTGGCCCCAGTCTTTGGATACGATTTATGGCGGTGCGCAGACAATTAGCGATCGCATCTCTGCTCTCACCGATGGCCGCTTTACCATAGAACCCTATGCCGCGGGTGAAATTGTCCCTGGCCTAAACGTATTGGATGCAGTGCAAGAAGGCACCGTAGAATGCGGTCATAGCGCCAGCTACTACTACGTTGGCAAAAACGAGGCGCTGGCCTTTGGGACGACGGTTCCCTTTGGCCTCAACGCTCAGCAGCAGAACGCCTGGTACTACCATGGCGGTGGCCTAGAGGTTATGCATAAGCTATATGCCGACTTTAATGCCATCAGCTTTCCGGCGGGCAATACGGGCGTGCAGATGGGCGGCTGGTTTAAAAACAATATTCAGACGGTGAGTGACCTCAATGGCCTAAAAATGCGCATTCCAGGGCTGGGAGGTAAGGTGATGGCCGAGCTAGGCGTGAATGTACAGGTACTGCCCGGAGGCGAGATTTTCTTAGCGCTAGATCGCGGTGCAATTGATGCTGCTGAGTTTGTGGGCCCCTACGATGATGAGAAGCTAGGCTTGCAGAATGCGGCTAAATATTACTACTACCCCGGCTGGTGGGAGCCCGGTGCGACGCTAGACGCCACGGTGAATCTGACAGCTTGGAATAGCTTGCCGACGGAATATCAGGAAGTCTTTAAAACGGCAGCGTATGAATCGAACATCAGTATGTTGGCTAAGTACGATGCACTGAATGGGGCTGCTTTGAAAACGCTGGTAGCGGGTGGCACTGAGCTAATTGCTTATAGCGATGAGATTTTGTCAGCGGCGAATGAGGCGACCACTGCGCTCCTAGAAGACAGTGCGAATAGTGATGCCACTTTTAAGGAAGTTTATGAGAGCTGGAAGCAGTTTCGAGATGATATTCGCAGTTGGAATAAGGTGAATGAGCTTAGCTTCTCTCAGTTTACGAATAAGTAAGTTTGTTTGAGATCGGCATCCTGATTTCAGCAGATGTCGCCATGCGAACGCCGCTACGGCTAACTAATGGGTGGAAAAATATTTTCTGTCGCTATCTACAGGTAAAAGTCGTCTGCAGAGATGGGTTTATCTAAATAGATTTCGGCGTCTTCGTTTGGCACTGCATTGGTAGCTTTGTGATCAAGCGCGAGCAATTGCAGAATATTGTTGCCGCTGCCGGTATCGGTGAAGACGCCCGCTTGCAGTGAGTCCCAAATGGGGGTGACAGAAAGCAACAGCTTACGGCCTTTGGCGGTGACGGTGAGTAGCTGAGTGCGGCTATCTTTTCCAGGAGAAGTTTTGAGCCAGTTCTTGCGCACCATCCGATCTATGGTGCGGCTAACGGTGGATTTTTCCATACCTAGCGCTTGACCGAGCTGACCAGGGCGAATTTGCTTTTCGCTGATAATAACTGCCAGGATATTGAGCTGATTGACGGTGATGCCATGAGGTCGTAGCGCTTCGTCGTAAAGGCGAGTGATAGTGCGATTGACTTGCCTCAGTCGGCGGGCCACACATTCTTGTGACATCTGCCGCGCGATCTTTCTAGCCGCCTCGATCGGATTTTCGGGGGCGCTGGTGCCTGTTGAAAGAAATGTCGAAACCATCGCTATAGGTGAGGTAGAAGGTCATAGGTAAAGCAATCTGAGCGCTTTCTGAATGCTTTTTGGTTGAATATACAACCTTGATGTCATTTTGACCAGTTGAAGCAGAGAGGCTGGTGGTCCAGCAATTACAAATTTCAAGATACGGGCACAAGAAAGGATTGCACCAGCGCTACGGCTGCTCTATCCATACTTCATCTTCCTGCCGAATCGTTCCACCTTGCATCACCGACAATCGAATCCCTGCAAATACATCGTTGTAGTTTGCTGTCGTTCGTAAAATGTCCATGTCTTGCGGTAAACCTTCTTGCGCTAGCGTTGTCACGACACATCGAGGACAGGCCGTATCAATCTTAAGAACAACAGACTCTCCAATCGAGAGAATCTGACCTATCCAATCATTTTCTACAAAGCTTGCTGGTTGCGTCTGGGTATCAATCAACAAGTTAGGCCGAAATCGACAGGGGGCAAACTCACCTGCCGGGTACAGTCCCTTTAGTCGCTCTAGGGTTGCCACCGTTATTGCATGGATTGGGCAAGAATCAAAAAAAGTACCCTCTGGCATCAATAGCTCAACCATCTTGTCTCGGTATTCCCGGCCCTCTACATCCGGCCAATATTGGTCTAGACTTGGCTTTTTTGGAACTGAAGAGAGCAGCTGTACTTCTCGCTTGGCCCAATTAGAGAGGATGGGGTCAATGTCTAGCTGGTCGCTGTTGACCGTTGCACCAGTAGGCAAAGCAATATGCACAGGAGGCGTAGATACACCTGCTTTGAGTGTTTTCTCGAATGTGGCGCGACAGTCGAGGAGTGCGGCCCATTTCTTAGGATTTTTGGCACTAGCGATGCGGCTAGTTTCGACATCCCAAAGGGCATAGGCGCGATCGCCCACCAATCCGCGATCAATCACGTCCGAAGCCTCCATCATCTCTCCCTGCATAGACTTGACTGGATAGCGCCACAGGGCTTTTAGATGACCAACCAACGTACGCTCCATAGCGATGCTCCGATTCCACATAATGTGATAGTTAATGAGGCGATAACCCTATCACGTAACTTTATAATTGGAAGTCACAGGGTTTACGAATTTGGAAAGGCCAGCTTGACAGATCTGTTAGAGATTTGAGTATTTCTAGATACTACTGGCGAGCTAAATATTCGATCTGAGCAGCTACTGACTAACTGAGGGTAGCCAGTTCACTAAGGGCGGAAAGGCGATAATTGCGACGAGTACAAGCAGCTGTAAGACGATAAAAGGAATGACGCCGCGATAGATGTTGCCAGTGGTGATGGTTTTAGGGGCGATGCCGCGCAGGTAGAACAGCGCAAAGCCAAAGGGCGGGGTGAGAAATGAGGTTTGCATGTTTGCGCCGATGATGACGCCGTACCAGACGAGATCAATGCCGATTTGCTGAGCGATGGGGGCAAAGAGAGGCACGACGATAAAGGCAATTTCAAAAAAGTCGATGAAAAAGCCCAGGATGAAGATAGTGGCCATGCTGACGATCAGGAAGCCGATTTCACCGCCGGGCAGGTTGATCAGCGCGTCGGAGATAAAGCGATCGCCATTCAATCCTCTGAATACCAGGCTAAACGCGGTGGAGCCAATCAGGATGAAAATGACCATACTGGTGGTGCGCAGCGTGCGATCGCACACTTCTCTGAGTCCTTGAAGCCTTAGCTGACCTTTGAATGCCGCCAAAATCATGGCACCTAAGCACCCTAGTGCTCCGGCCTCTGTTGGCGTGGCGACACCGAAAAAGATACTGCCTAGCACGAGTAGAATTAGCGCTAGCGGTGGGACCATGACCCGGATGACTTTGGTGAAAAGGGCGCTGAAAAGGGCATTGCCTTGCGTATCGAGAATTTCGGCGGGTAGGGCGGGGGCCATGTCTGGGCGAAAGAATGCGATCGCCAGCACATGAATCACAAACGCCCCGGCCATCATCAAGCCTGGAATCACTGAGCCTAAAAACAAATCTCCAACAGAAATGCCGAGCTGGTCGGCAAGAACCACGAGAACAATGCTCGGTGGAAT
The DNA here is from genome assembly GCA_963833005.1 of uncultured cyanobacterium. GTDB lineage: Bacteria > Cyanobacteriota > Cyanobacteriia > Phormidesmidales > Phormidesmidaceae > Phormidesmis. Next base: position 49,999 of record CAWHWK010000011.1, read on the forward strand.
AATTTGCCCTAGCGTTCCAGAAGCTGCAATGACACCGCTGGCTAAATCTTTGTTATAGCCATAGCGCAGCATTGTTGGCAGAGAGATCAGCCCCATCGTCACTACAGTTGCCGCAACCACGCCGGTAGTGGCGGCTAATAGCGCCCCGACAACAACAACAGCAACCGCTAGCCCGCCGCGAATACGACCAAACAAACGGCCCATCGTTTCCAGTAAATCTTCGGCAATGCCTGATTTTTCTAGCATGGCACCCATAAAAATGAAGTAGGGAATCGCCAGCAGCGTGAAGTTGTTCATGATGCCGAAGATTCGCTGCGGCATCGCGGTGAGAAAAACGGGATCAAAGACGCCTAAGGCCATTCCGAAGATGCCAAAGAGAATGGCAACCCCGCCCAAAGAGAATGCGACTGGATAGCCCAAAGAAAGCAGCGCTAGCGCTCCGGCAAACATAGCGGGGCCAAGCCATTCTGTCATCATGAGCCTTCTCCTGGCGTGTGCCCATCGCTGATAGTGGCCCAGTTTTTGATAACGTCTGAAAGGCCCTGGAGAATAAGTAGGACAAAGCTGACAATCACCATTGTTTTGATGGGATAGCGGATGAGTCCACCCGGATCAGGTGAGGTTTCGCGAACGACCCACGACCTGACGATAGCACTCCAAGAGAAATAGATGACGAGGATAGAGAAAGGAAGTAAGAATAAAAGGGTGCCAATTAGATCGGCGATCGCTTTTTGACGACGATTAAACCGATCGTAGAGAACATCGACGCGCACATGTTCGTTGTGCTGGAGGGTGTAGGCGGCTCCGAGCAGAAAGACGATATCAAATAGATACCATTGGGTTTCGATTAGCGCGTTGGAGCTGAGGTTTTGGCCGATGGCGTTACCGATGTACCGGCCTAGGACGTTCCAAACGCCGACACCAATCATGACGAGGACAAGCCAGGATGCAAATTTGCCGATGGCATGGGTGAAGCGGTCGATTCTACGGGCGATAGGGAGAAGTGACTGCACAATTTTTGCCCCAACGGTCGGTATCGAAGACTACATGAAGTATCTTACCGTGAAGGTGGGTAGCACTTTTTATCGCTTTTGCCCGCTTGCTTAGGACAGGTTTATTAGGTTGCAATCGTCAGTAAATAAAGCAGCTCGGCAGTTAAATGTCCTAATGATGCATTGGGATATTTGCTATAGCAGGACCTCAGTAGTTTTGGCGTTTCTTATGGATCTTATTGACTGAAGCGATCGCGCTATTTGTCTTTTCTGACTTGAGTATCTCGTAATCACTTCGTGCATACTTTGTAAATATCCTATGTCAATATTTATAGAGGCTACGAACTTAGTACAAAAGCAGCCAGATTTTGTAAGCTAGCACCGTAAACTAACAGTATTCGCCAATATCAAAATTTATACTAAGGCGATCAATGGTATTCAGTAGTAATGCATAGACTATGTTTTTCGTATCTCGTATAGATACGAGCAGTCTTTCTAGGTATTTACTCTCTAGATATTTACCCTCCAGGTATTTACTCTCTAGGTGCTTAACTCTCGGGCGTTTAATCTCTGAGCTCTAACCTCCGAACTGCTCATTTTTTCTTTAAGACGCTTATTTTGTTTACCTTTTGCTGTATAGCAGAGAGTAAGTCTTTAAACAACACGCAATCAGTTATTTATATTTATCCGTGTCAGGGGCTATATGGAATCCTTAAATGTATCAGATGAACAAGTCGTCATTGTGACCGGTGGCGGTGGATATATTGGCTCTCATACTGTCAAAGCGCTACAGGCTGCCGGATACAGAGCAGTGATTCTCGACAACCTGATCTATGGGCATCGAGATCTTGTTGAAAATGTCCTAAAAGCTGAGCTAGTTGAGGGCGATATTTGCGATCGCGCCTGCTTAGATCGTCTGTTTTCAACTTACTCAGTTGCTGCCGTTATTCATTTTGCGGCCTTTGCTTACGTAGGCGAATCTACTGTCAATCCGGCTAAGTATTACAGTAACAACGTTCGCGGTACGCTGACGCTGATAGAGGCGATGATCGCCGCAGGTATCCATCAGCTGGTGTTTTCTTCGACCTGCGCTATCTATGGCATCCCAGACAGTCTTGCCGATTTTAGAAACGCATCCCAAAAATCCGGTCAATCCTTATGGGAGAAGCAAGCTAATGGTCGAACAGATGCTTGATGATTTTGATCGTGCCTATGGTCTAAAATCTGTTTGTTTCCGGTATTTTAATGCGGCTGGCGCTGACCCGACTGGTGAGCTGGGTGAAGATCACGATCCAGAACCCCATCTGATTCCACTGGTGCTACAGGCTGCTGCAAAACGGCGCAAGGCAATTTCAATTTTGGGTACAGACTATCCGACAGCGGATGGAACCTGTGTTCGAGATTATGTGCACGTTAGTGATTTGGCTCGGGCGCATGTGCTAGGACTGGCATATCTCTTGGAAGGCGGCGACAGCCAGAAAATTAATTTGAGCAACGGCAATGGCTTCTCGGTCAGAGAGGTGATCAAAACGGCTGAAACCGTTACAGGCTGTTCAATTTCGATATCGGAAGAAGCTAGACGAGCCGGTGACCCCCCAGCGCTGATAGGAAATAGTGACAAAGCCTCTGAGCTGCTAGGTTGGCAGCCTCAGTATCCCGATTTGGCCGATATTATTTCCCACGCTTGGCAGTGGCATCAAACTCGGCACGGCTGGAGCCAGGCCGCTGAAAATCTGGCTACTGAAAACCTGATCGCTGACTCACAGGGCTCAAAGGCGGTAAGTTGTTAGCGCCCGTGGCTTCGGCCTCTCCGTTCGCTTCTTTTGCTTCTAATGCTTTGGATTCTAACGCTTTGGCTTATAGTCCTCTTATCTCTGTCGTTGTGCCTGCTTATAATGCAGAAGCTTTTATTGCCGCAACACTTGCCTCGGTGCTCTCTCAGACCTACCACAATTTAGAAGTTTGGGTGATTGACGATGGGTCTAGCGATCGCACTGCCACTATTGTCGAAACGCTAGCCCAGCAAAATGCTCGCATTAACCTGCTTCAACAGCCCAATCAAGGGGTAGCGATCGCTCGTAATGCCGGTATTCAATCCGCGAAAGGAGAATTTGTTGCTCCGATTGATGCCGACGACTTGTGGTGGCCCGCTGCGTTAGAAAAGCTAATGGCCGAGTTCCAAAAAGCGCCCGCTACTGTCGGCGTGGCGTATGCCTGGTCAGTCGATATCGACGAGCAGGATCAGGCCACTGGCGGCTTCCATGCCTCGGTTATTGAAGGCGATGTTTACAAGACGCTGATTTGCCATAATTTTTTGGGAAATGCGAGTTCTACGCTCATTCGCAAAGCGTGTTTAGACCAGATTGGCGGCTATAGTACCGAACTGCGACGCTGTAAAGCACAGGGCTGCGAAGACTGGGACTTGTATCTGCGCTTAGCAGAGTGCTGTGAGTTTGGCGTAGTGCCAGAATTTTTAGTGGGGTATCGCAAACTCGCTAGCAGCATGTCTCAGGACTTTAGCCAGATGGCCAGATCGCAGCAGATGATGCTAGAAACAGTACAGCAAAAGCATCCTGAGATATCGCCCTATTTCTACCGTCTCTCTCGCAGTAGTTTTTATCTGTACTTGGCGCAGCAGTGCGATCAAGGTAATCGTCCTCGCCGGACTCTCTTCTGGCTGAAGCGAGCGATCACGATAGATCCAATCACACCGCTGCTTCGTCCTGGGCTGTACGTTTTATTTATTAAGAGCTGGGTCAGACACGTTGGTAGAAAAACTCAAAAATGGGGACCTCAAAAACGAAAACCTCAGAAAGAGATTTTTCCCTCTACTAAGAGCACTCTTGAGAGCACTTTGCCTCATCTTTCAAAGCAATGCTCTGTCACCTCGCTTCAGGATATTTCATCTGAAATCCATCGTCTAAAAATTTTCCTGAAAGTCTCTGTTAGCTCCGTCCTACACCGTCTTTTGCTCAGTGTATAGGTTTAGATCTAAACGTCTAAACGTTTAGATCTCAACGTTCAGCTTGAAAAGGCTACTTCAGAAGTGTAACTATGCTATATCCCATTAAAGTTGTTGATATTGAGTTAGCCCAGCCGATTCCTACCATCGAAGGGCTAGCGGGCTATATGGGCGTGCAGGCCCTAGTGCGCCTGCACGGGGTGCCACTAGGCTATGTCAAAGCGCCTGTGTCTTTGGGTGAATGCCGTTCGGCGACGCTTGGCAAGCTGATTGTAGAGCAGCTTGGTTCAGCGATTATTGAGCAGCTATTAGCTAATGGATTGACCTCGCCAACGTCGCTAGATGGACTGAAGCTAGAAGACTTAATCGATCTGCTGCCTGCTGATCTTTTACCCGCTGGCTGTGCTGGAGATTGGCCGCTGGTGACGGTTGCGGTGTGTACGCGCGATCGCACCGAAGACATTCAGCTTTGCCTAGACGCTATCTGCAAGCTGGACTATCCAAACCTGGATATTTTGGTGGTAGACAACGCGCCCCAGACAGAAGCGACCAAAGCCTTGATTGAAGACAACTATCCTCAGGTTCGCTACGTCCTTGAGCCGCAGCCAGGATTAGACTGGGCCAGAAACCGCGCCGTTTTAGAGGCCAAAGGCGAGATAATTGCCTATACAGACGATGACGTGGTGGTAGATGCTGGGTGGGTAAAGGCGATCGCACAGACCTTTGCCGAAAATGAAAACATCATGGCGGTAACTGGGCTCATCGTTCCGTACGAATTGGAAACCGAGGCTCAAGTTCTATTTGAAGAATACGGCGGCTTTGGCAAAGGCTTTACCTACAAGGAATACTACGTTCCCGTAGGTGAAAAAATGCCCTGGTGGATGGCCGGGGCCGGGCAGTATGGTGCAGGCGCTAATATGGCCTACCGTCGCGCACTCTTCACTGATATTGGCGGCTTTGACCCAGCGTTAGATGTGGGCACGGTTACCAACGGTGGTGGCGATTTAGAAATGTTCTTTCGAGTCGTTGAGAGCAACCATCTGCTCGCCTACACGCCTGCGGCGATGGTTAGGCATCGTCACCGCCGCAGTTACGAAAAGCTAAAAACGCAAATTACCAATAACGGCGTTGGTTTTTACGCCTACGTCGCCTGTGGCTTTGCCTGCTATCCCAAGTCTTTTGGGAACTTTCTGGCGATCGCACTCTATTGGTTTATCTACTGGAATCTTCGCCGCGCCTGGATTTCCTTCAAGCACCCAACCAGAATCCCTTCAGACTTGATTTGGGCAGAGCTAAAAGGCAGCTTTATCGGCCTGCTTCGATATGCCAAAGCCCGCCGACAAGTTGAGGCTATTGTCAATGCGCAAGCGCTCGAACCCTTAAAGCAAATGAGCTTGGCCCAGTACAAACAGCGCTTTCGGCGGCTAAGCGAGCTGGACTCGGCACCTCATAAAGTCTCGACATCTCGCTTACAAGCTCTGAGCCCAAGCCCTCACAACCGCCGAAAGCGAGTCGATCAAGTTGCCGTTCGTCATGTCCGTTTAGAGAATTCTCTAACGCCAATTCTTGATGTTGAACAATATTCTTCGACTCGCGTTTTCTTCTCATGGAAAGGCGCTCCGCTGGCCAGTCGAGACATTGACAACGACTATCGAAAGATTAGTATAGGTGCTTTGAAGTATCACCTGCTGTATCAGGCCAAGAGCGCAGACTCTAAAGAGCGAATGCTTTTTAGCCTGCTAGAGCTAGAGCCTGCTAGCGATCAGGCTCATCTGTACAAATTTTACGCGGCGCTCTTGAAGCGCTACACCGGTTCGTCTGATTTGGCGTCTGGCTTAGCGTCCAACCTAGAAAGGCCGAAGCTCCCTGACGCTGTAAAGGTCTCTATCAATCTAGCCACTTTTGATCGGCCAGACGATTTGCGCAACTGTCTAACCTGCCTGTTGGCCCAAAAGACCCATCGTGACGTAGAGATTGTGGTGGTTGACAACCATCCGAGTTCAAACCTGACGCCGCCTGTGGTGGCCGAGTTTCCTGCGGTGAGACTGGTTCGTGAGCCCAGGCAAGGGCTCGCCTATGCCCGCAATGCCGGATTTATTGCCTGCACGGGTGATATTATCATTGCCACAGATGACGATGTGACAATTCCCGAAGATTGGCTAGAAAAGCTCGTTGCGCCCTTTGTGCGCGCGGATGTGATGATTGTGACTGGAAACGTTTTGCCTTTGCAGCTAGAGACACCTTCTCAGCAGTTTTTTGAAAAATATGGAGGCCTTGGCAGAGGCTTTGCGCCCAAAGAAGTCAGCGCTGAGTGGTTTGAGTCTTCTCCTCGCTATGCGATGCCGACTTGGAGCTTGGGCGCGACTGCAAATGCTGCTTTCCGATCAACTATTTTCTCGCAGTCAGAGATTGGCCTGATGGACGAAGCGCTGGGCCCTGGAATGCCTTCGGGAGTTGGCGAAGATACCTATCTTTTCTATAAGACTATCAAGGCTGGCTATACGTTGGTGTACGAGCCTGCTTCTTATTTATGGCACAAACATCGTCAAGATACCAAAGCGCTCCGTCGCCAGCTTTATGGCTACAGCAAAGGGCACGTTTCTTACAACCTGACGACTTGGCTCAGAGACGGCGATTGGCGCGGCGTTTATCAGATCTTGATTGGGCTGTCTGTGTATCATGTGCACCGGATTGTGAAGTACCTGCTAGGAAGGAGTGACTATCCTATATCTTTGATCTTGCTAGAAGTGTGGGGTAATTTGGCTGGGCCGTGGTCGCTGTGGCGATCGCGCGTTCGCGTCAGTAAAGAGGGCCGTAGCGACGCTTTTTCTCATTCGAGCGCAGTCAAGTCTGAGGAGTTGATTAGCCACAGCGAACCGGCTTTGCTGGTCTCCTCATCGGGTAATCGCACTGGCAATCATACTGGCAGTCGCGCTGGCTCATGAGCACTAAATCTTCGCAATCTGGTCCCTTGAAATCTACGGCTAACCGTCAGTGGCGCTTACGCTACCTTTGGGATTTGCTGCGATCGCTCGTAGACCGCGACATGAAACTCATGTACAAGCGCTCTACCTTAGGAATCGCTTGGACCCTGATCAGCCCGCTATTGCAGCTGCTCGTTTTTATTTTTGTTTTTCAAGTCATCATCAAAATTGACATTCCTCAGTACGCTTCCTATGTATTTTCGGGGCTACTTGCCTGGAACTGGTTTCAAACCTGCCTGTTTCAAGCTACGGGCGTTATTATCAGCAGTCGGGCGCTGATTCGACAGCCCGGTTTCCCTACCTCCATTTTGCCGATTATTGTGGTCACCACCGGTCTAATTCACTTTGTGCTAGCCCTGCCGATTTTATTCATTTTTCTGTTGATTGATGGCGTAAATCTAACGCCTTGGGTCTTGCTACTGCCGCTGCTACAGCTGCTGCAGTTTGGGCTGACGGTTGCCTGCTCGTATTTTTTAGCGGCGCTCAACGTCGCCTTCCGCGATACTCAGCATACGCTCGGCGTTTTGTTACAGTTTCTGTTCTATCTCACACCTATTTTCTATGAGGTCGGCAGCATTCCTGATAAATACCGCCGAATTTATGAGCTGAATCCTATGGTGCCTTTGGTCAACAGTTATCGACAGATTCTCATCCAAGGTGAGCCGCCAGACTGGCTGTCTTTGGTCATCGTTGCTGGGATGACGCTTGTGCTGCTGCCCGCTGGCTACTATGTGTTCAAGCGTCAGAGCTTAAGGTTTATAGAAGAGATCTGATAGAAGAGATCTGAACTCAAAGCAGAGATCTAAAGGAAAACTTGAACGGAGATTTGAATGGAGAGTGCCATCCTCGTCGAAAATCTCGGCAAGCGGTTTAATCGCTATCATGCTGACAAGCCGCTGACCATTATGGACGCGGTGCTCTCTGGCCTGCGGCGAATAAAGCCAGTAGATGATTTTTGGGCGCTCAGAGGCATTTGCTTTGAGGTGAATGCGGGCGAAATGCTGGGCGTAATTGGCCACAACGGGGCTGGTAAATCTACCCTGCTCCAGATTTTGGGGAAAGTGGCTTACCCGACCGAAGGCCACTTAGAAATGCGGGGCCGAGTGGGGGCGCTGCTGGATTTGGGCGCTGGGTTTCATGGCGATTTGACCGGGCGAGAGAATGTGTTTGTCAGTGCGATTGTAGCTGGCCTGCCGCGTTGCGAAGTGGCCCGCCGGTTCGATCAAATGGTTGAATTTGCTGAGCTATCAGGCTTTATCGATAATCCTGTGCGGACGTATAGCACCGGGATGATGATGCGTTTGGCTTTTTCGGTGGCGGTGCACTGCGACCCGCAAATTTTGCTGGTGGATGAGTTTTTGTCGGTAGGCGATATTGCCTTTCAGTCGAAATGTCTGAAGCGGATTTTGGTAATGAAAGAGCAAGGCTGTGCCATTGTGCTGGTCTCTCACGATGTGAGTCAGGTAGAGCGGCTGTGCGATCGCGCCCTCTGGCTAAAGCACGGTACGATGAAGGCCTATGGTAATTCGGACACTGTGGCCGGACAGTATGCGTCAGATATGCTGGTACAAACTCAGCAGCGGATGCCCACTCGCGCCGATCAGCTCTCGACTGCTGGCATTCCGCTGCGGATGAACGACAACCGATTTGGCTCTTTAGAGATAGAGATTACGGGCGTACGGCTGCTGCCAAAGGCTCAGATGAAGTCGGGCGATCGCCTCTATGTAGATATTGACTATAAGAACGAGCGCAGCGTAGCGTCAGCCCACTTTACCCTATCTATTTCTGGGCAAGACGGTCAGAAGTATCTAGACGTGACCACTGCGGGCCTGATGCAAAGAGTGGTTCCCTTAGAGAAATCAGGCACTTTTCGGCTGTCTATTGAGCGCGTAGATCTCGCCAGCGGCGACTATTTTGTCGAGGTGGGCATTTACGAAAAAGACTGGAGCTATGCCTACGATTCTCATAGCCGCGCCTACCCACTGACTGTCTATGCTGATTATGTTTCAACCGGGATTTTAGCACCGCCGATTAGCTGCGAGATAGTTCTTCCCAGATCTTCTAGCTACTCGAAGAAAGTAGACATAGATCCGCGCTAGCTCTTGCCTAAAGTCCTTATGTAGCTTTCTTGTATTCTTGTATAAAGTCCTCATGTAGCTTTCTTGCATAAAGTCTTTATGGAGCTTTCTTGTATAAAATATCCATGTAATTTTATAGGCTACATTTTATGGCTCAAGGTCATAGTAGTGCACGCCGCTAGTCGCTATGCTGCCTCCAGTTCCTCGCACTTGGCAAAAGTTTTGGTTTCTATTATTTTTAATAGTTGTCTACAGCATACTGATCATTCAGCTTGATTTTTTACGTGCGCCTGCTATTCGGGATGAGCAACATTTTTGGGAGACGGCACTAACTTTTAGCGATCGTCTGCTCCCTACCCTCAACGATCTTAGAGATTACGAACAACTCAGTACGCCGCTCCCCTTCATTATCTTTGGCGCTCTAGAGTATTTGTTCAACCAGGGCCTGCTTGCCGGACGGCTGCTGAATATAGTGCTGTCTATCACTATTGTCTTTATTGTGGGCTGGCCTACTGCGCAAAAGCAAGGACGGGCGCTATCGTGCCTGATAGGTCTTGTGCTATGTCCTGACTACATTTTCTATAGCAGGCTGATGTATACAGATATTATCGCCTGCTTTTTTGGCCTGTTGGGAGTGATTAGCTATGTTCACAATCGCCATCTACTCAGCAGCCTTGCTTTCATTTTAGCGATCGCTACCCGGCAGTACATGCTGGCCTTCCCCGCCGCAACCCTGACCTATGAATTTGCTGTATATGCCATCCAGGCAATACGTTCTCGCCGCTTCACCTTGTCAAAGGCATGGGTCTGGCTTAGCCCTTTGCTTGCCTCTCTCACTATCTTTGGCTGGTTTTTATTATTCCAAGGACTCGCTCCTCAGTCGGCCATAGAAGTTCGAACAACTCCTGATGTTCAACAGACACTCTGGGCCCTGGTACCAGGTCATGCGATCAATTTTTTGGGCTTTGTTGGTATGTACATAGTGCTGCCAGAGTTGATGCTATTTCGGTCTTCTTCGATACTGCAGAGATGGCGGCAAAGGCCAAAGGTTTGGATAATTGTGGCGGTGCTGCTAGCGGCGGTGCTGGTCTTTCCGCCAATATTTGTAGGGCCGGGTACGGTTTTCAAACTGGTCAATTTGCTGCCGTATACGGTGCTGAAGATGTCTCTGCTATATGGGTTAGCGCTGCTGACCTGCATTCGATTTTCTCAGCTAAATATGATGTCGCTGTTTGTGCTTTTTAATAGTTTGATTATGATGAAAGCTTACCCTTGGGATAAGTACATTCTGCCGCTGGTGGTGGTCTTTTGGTATTTGAAATCGGTCGGGCTTGAAGATAAATTTAGTCTGAGCGACTACAAGAGCAGGTAGTTCTAAATAGGTGGCCGCTCGTGGCTACCGGCTTTTTATTCGACTTCGCTTGTCGAAGAAGCGATTTTACAAATGGATCCGAACTTGCGCTGGGCTTGGATCTGACAGTGAGTTTCAATATGTTTTAACAGCTTTGGATGCTCGTCTTGCAGCTCTTGCTGATGGGTGGCTGCGATCGCTAACCAATCAGCGCCCCTGCTTCGAAGATCTTCAAACATCTCGATAGAATAGTTTTCATCTTCTGGGAAAACGCTCCAGTCAATATCGTTATTGGCGGATGGAAAGGTCCAGCCGCGCCGCTGGCTATAGTAAATGATGTTGGGATCGCCCAAATCGCTGGACATAGTCACTACCAGGTCTTTCGGCTCAGAGATCTGTCGCAGCAGCAGTCCTAGCTCATAGCTTTCTTCTCCCCAAGACCGGCTATACATATCTTTTAGCCGTACGTGACTGACGCTGGCGATGGTCAATAAAATGACGGTAATCGTGGCGATGAAAACGATCTTTTGAGTCGATTTTGGGGGGGCATACTGCTGTAAAAAAGGAGGAATGATTGCAGCGACAAACTGGCCAGTTGCCAACATGCCATAGCCTGCGAAGGCGGCGACTACCGGGTTGAAAATGTGAAAGTTCCAGGGGTTATCGACCAGCTCGCGGGCTCCAATGAGATAGAAGAATCCCGCTGATACTAGCCACCAGTGAAAGAACCAAGGGGCTTTTGGTGCGATATCTTTGGAGTTGGCATTATCGAGGTGTCTACTGTTGAAGGGGATGTCTTTAGAGACGCTGTTGGATAGCTGTTGAGGGGATGGTGCTAGCTGGGTTGTGAAGCGTTTGCTAGTGAGTGAGACAACGAGGCCAATGAGCAATAAGACCAGAATCGGCCATGTCCATAGCCAGTAGTAGGCACTGCTGAAAAAGTCTGGGAAAAAATAAGATTCTTCAAACCAGCGGCTAAAGCCTTGAACCCAAATCCAATTGGCGGACCCAGCAAAGTGATAGGGCGGATAGTTGTTGGCTAGATACTTGGCCCAAAGATAGTAAATGACGACCGGAATGAGCGACAGCGTGCCCGCCAGCGCGATCGCACTCAAGCGTTTGGGCTTAAGCTCTTGCTTTTGGTGCAAGATGGCAAATAGGGCATACAGTAGCGGAATGCCCACCATGAGCCCGGTAATTTTGGACAGCGCGCCCCAGGTGAAAATGAGGGCGGCAAATAGCAGATAGCGTGTGCTGCCTGTCTGTAGATGGGCGACTAGGAGCCAGCAGCTTGTGGTCATTAGCGCGGTCATGGCCGGATCGGGCAAGAAGGAGCGTTCTGTGAAGACGCCGCCGGGAATGATGGCCATAATCAGGGCGCTAGCTAGTGCTCGCTCTTCATTCCAAACGCGGCGCACTAGCTGATAGAGCGCAAACACGCCCCAAACGCCAAATGTGGTGGCGACCAAGCGTCCTACCCAGTCTTGCTTGCCAAATACTGTGTATAGCAGGGCCGACAGATAGCTAACGGTTTGAAACTCTCTGCCCTGATAGTTTGGGCCGGGGCCGCCCCAGCTTACTTCTGGAAAGAAGATGTTCCAGTTGGTGCGAAAGTAGTTGTCGGCCATCATGGCGGTGCTGGTTTGCCGCCAGCTAAATACGTCTACATAGGGCTGATCGATGTGATTGACTCGCAGTGCGATCGCCAATATCAGAATCGCAATCAGAAAGTATGTATTGGGTCTGAGCGATCGCGCTTTCACAAATTGCTTTTGCATTGAAATGGTTGGTACATGCCTACGGAAATTTCAGGAGATCAAGACTAATGAAGTATGCCCGTTATTAAATACATTACGGGTGATGGCATTGCTAATCAGGGTAAGTGAGTAGAGTATGGCAAAAGCGTATTATTTTCGAGGTAAGGTTTTTGCGAAAGACGGTATTGGAATGCTGGCCTGGCGGATAGCGGGCTGCGCTCTGGTAAAGGCTTTGAAGCTAATTAAGAAGATAAAGAAAGAGATTGACCAGATGCCGCAGCTAGTTAGCAATTTATCTGTAAATAGCATAGATTCTATGGCGAATAGATCGACGTTTGGCGTCTGAACTACGTGCAGCCGCAGGGCAAAGGCGCAGGTGCCAAGTGCGGCGAGTCCGGCGAGTGGCCACTTGAACCGTTTGGAGGAGGTGTCAGAGAATGGTTTAGAGAGTTTCCCAGAGAATTGGCCAGAGAATTGGCCAGAGAATTGGCCAGAGAAAATGCGAGATACGATAGGCATCTGCGCCCAGGGTACAAAGGCCAGATAGACGACTGCGTTCATTTCAAATTCGATATTGAGCAGCAGGCAGTTCATTAGGTGAAATACGCAGGCGATGGTGAGCCATGTGTACCAGCCGGTACGCGATAAAATGGCCAGCAGAACGCCTAGCTCGAAGACAACAGCTGAAACATCAATGAGTTCCCAAAGCAGTGGGATATTGATGTGTAGAACTAGTGGGGCTAAGAGCCGACCGCGCCCTTGATTGAAGTAGCCGTCATAAAACCAGCTGAGGAAACCGCTGGTTGTAAGGTCAAAGTCTACCCAGTTTAAGGCTTTGCCAAAGCCTGCTGTGAGAAATCCAAAGGCGATGAGAACGCCTAGAAAGGAGAGATCTGCTGTTTTGGGCTGATGGTTGATTGGCGACTTTCCTGACGACTTTTTCAGCGATTTGTTGAGTAGAGCATCGACTGAAAACAGCGCGCCCCAGTCTTGAAAGCACATGGCGAGTAGGGCGCAGAGATATAAAGCGTCGCCGTGGTCGATTTTGCCGAGTGAATATTGAAACGTGCTGCCTATGACGATAAGCCCTAGCAGCAGAGTGGTCGATAGGCGAGTACAGAAACCTAGCAACAGCGTAACGGTACATACGCCAATGGCTATATCTATCGCTTGGAAAAATGGGCTGGGGGGAAATGCTTTTAGTAGCGAGCCGATGCTCAACAGAGGGGGATCGAAGAAAGCATCTGGAACTGTTTCAATCCAGGTATAGCTGTGCCAGGTAAACAGAATGGTGTATAGACAAAATATGATTCTGAAGCAACAGAGTGAGGCTAAATCAACTTGTGTGGCCTTACGTATGTTTGATTCTATGGTGGCGATAGGGTTAGCTTTTAATATCCACATCAACTTGCTTATTGAGTTCTCTTTTAATTTCAGTATCTGATTCGATGTCCCAAAAGATTTTCATGTAGCGAATGCTCAGCGTGTTCGCGTTGTCGATGCCCTGGGCGTGAAGGCGATCGTGAATCCACGCTAGGGCTTCTATTCTCTCTGTAGGGGGGGCTGTTTTGATGGTGGTGGCGGTGAGTGCCCAGCGGCCTAGTGAAGCGGTTTGTGATTTGCCCTCGGCGAGCCCATAGCTGGCGATCGCAAGATGCTCCCAGTAGTGGCTAGGGATGTTGCCCATAAAGGCGATCGCATCGACTTGTTGCTCTGATCCATCTGCTTGGACGGCAAAAAGGTGGGTTTGGCGAAATTCTAACAGGGTGTCTGCGGTGGAAACTTTGTGGGCCCCTGATGGCTGAAGGACGGCGGGGTAGGGCTCTAGGGCTCCGCTGATTTCGCGCAGGGCTAGCGGGGCTAGTAGGCAGAGGGCGATCGCAACTTTAGAAACTGTCGCTTTTGTTACAGTAAATCTCATTGTTGTGATTGTTGTCACTGTGTCTTTGGTGACCGCATTGACTGAATTAACTGAATTGTTCATGTGTCTATCGAACCTTTGAACAAACAAGGATGTTGCTGTCTATCGGGGATTTCTGTCCGAGGCTTCTATCAGTGGGGTCTAATAGAGACTATAGATATTTGCGATCGCAATGGACAACCCGTGTAAGTGAGTCTTTATCAACAGCTTTTGATTCACGGAGATCTCTTTGAAGTTTCTTCTATGTCATCGCGTTTGCGGAAATAGTGTGTATGCGATCGCGCCTCATCTTTGACAGGCTTTTGGCAGAAAGACTCTGTAAAGGTTACAAAGTAACGAAAGTTGCTGGTTTATAGTGAGCCTACAGGTCTGGGGAAGTCTGACTGAATGTTTTTGGTTCTTGAGATAGCTGCGATCGCAGTAGTCGGCTTGCTGGGCAATGCATTGCTCAATCAGCTACCGGCGTTTCACGATTTTTCGGGTAAGACGGGGCTGATTGTTCGGCTGATTTTGTATCTGACGTTTATTGTGATCGCCTACGAGGTTACGGGTGACGCAAAGGCCAGCGAAACGGTTGTGATGCTTTGTCGGTATGGCATGGTGGCGGCAGGAGTGGCGATCGCATACGAAGGCGCAAGTCTGTGGGGTAAGGTGCGCAGGCAGCCTGCCGACCGGGGGACGGGACCGGATGGGGAGGAACTGCTGATGCGGTTGCTAGCTGATGTAAAGTCGCGCGTTCACGAACGGCTGGAGTACGCTGTTGGCGAAAAGGCGTTGATTAACGTGGCTATGCAGCCGCAGGATACGGCAGTAGGACGGCAGCCGCAGCCAGAGATCGCGCAGCCAAAGTGGAACCGCTTGCTGAAATTTTTGAAAGGTGGCCAAGCTGACATTGATATTGGTGAGAATGTTTTAGCGGCCTACACCAATCCGGATATCAATCGCAAGCTGCTGATTTTGGGTGAGCCGGGTTCTGGAAAGACGACGACGCTGCTAAAGCTGGCAGATTTGCTGGCGGCGCAGGCAGGAGATGACCGCGCCAGTGCCGTACATCTTTGAGCTGTCGGCGTGGCGAGATGATAAGCAGGAGATTGTAGATTGGCTGGTGGACCAGCTGAAGTTTGACTGTGGGATTGATCCGAAGGTGGGCTATCAGTGGATAAAGCACAATCGGCTGGTGCCGCTGCTAGATGGTTTGGATGAGCTGGGGCTAGAGCGGCAGAAGAAGTGCGTACCCAAGATTAATGAGTTTGCGAAGCTGCCGAGTCAGCAGTTGGTGGTGTGCTGCCGGAGTGAGGAGTATGCAGAAGGTGAGGCCGTGTTGGATGAGCTGCGGGGAGCACTGTGTTTGCAGCCGTTGACGAAGTCGCAGATCAAGCAGTATTTGATTCAGTCGGATCGCAAGCAGGTGTGGCGGGCCATGCAGCAAGAGCCGGAGCTGACAAAGCTGCTGGAGGTGTCTGAAGTGACGACAGCCGATGGTAAGAAAGAAACGCCTTTTTTGCAGATTCCGCTGTTTTTGCAGATGCTGGCGGTGGCGTATAAGACGAAGAGCCCGAATCCAAGCGCAAGGCTGATTTGTTTGATGCATACGTAGCGCATCAGCTACAGGTGGAGTCTTGGAGCCAGTATCGACGAAAAGGAAAACAGCCGCCTAATGACGACGAGATCGAGGGCGAACGAGAACGTGGGCTGGCACAAACGCAGCATTATTTGAGTTGGCTAGCCAACCAGCTAAGAGAAAACAATATTCCGAATAACTTTTTGATAGAACAGATGCAGCCGAGCTGGCTAGAGGCCTCTCAAAAATGGCAGTATCGTCTGTTGGTTGGTCTGATATTTGGTCTGATAGGGTGTCTAGTTGGTCTGATATTGGGTCTGATAGTTGGTCTGATAGTTGGTCTGATATGTTGGTCTGATAGTTGGTCTGATATTTGGTCTGATAGGTGGTCTGGAAAATAGTATTGACCTGTAGAAATTTCCAAATTTTTTTTCGCGCGAATCGCGAAAAAAGATTTTTAAAAAAATGAAAACAGGGCTGATATTTGGTCTGATAGTTGAGTTCGATAGTTAGTCTGATATTTGGTCTGATATTTGGTCTGATAGGTGGTCTGATAGTTGGGTCTGTATAGTTGGTCTGATAGTTGGTCTGATAGTTGGTCTGCAAGAGAACTTTAAGTCCCGAGAAATGCCCAATCAGGGCATCATTGCCTCTGCAAAAAATGTTCCTTTGATTGCGTTGCTCAGCTATCCAGCTTGTGTGTCGTTGTTGTTTCTGCCTTCTTACCTAACAGGTAGAGAAGCAAACTTTCAGTCAAGTTTAATTTCAGGTGCTCTCCTTGCGCTGTTTTGTGGGATTGCGCTAGGCGGCGGACTCGCTGTCATCCAACATTCCATTCTTCGCCTTCTGCTTTACCGCAAAGGTCACATTCCCCGTAACTACGCTCAATTCCTCAAGTACACCACCGAACGTCGCCTCACTCAGCAAATCGGCGGGCGCTTCCGCTTCATCCACCGCGAACTGCTCGATCACTTCGCCGATATGAAGCTAGAGCCTGAATCGCGACGCTCGTAGTGGCCGTGTGGTTTAGATTTGCTTTCTCAACAGGCTAAATGCTTCCCCCTGCGCGGGCGTAATCACCAGCGAGTCTTCTATCGCCAGCACCGGGCTCCACAGAATGGTTTCGGTATAGCGCAGCGTGTGCAGCAAATGAATGGTTTGGCGGATGGCGTCTGGGCTGCCCAGCAGAATATGCCGGATGGATTCACCGGGGGCGGTGCCGGAGGGCGTTAGCTGTGAGAGGGGTGAAGGGGGTAGCGCTAGCTGTCGGGCATCAGAAGCAGTGCGATCGCCTACCAGAGGGCAATCAGCGATGAAGGCTGTGGGTTTCATGGGTTTTCTCCGAATGGTCTCCAAAAATGGAGCGTGCTATGGGTTTGGAAGAAAGCCCCACGAAAAACGTAGCCACCCCAACTTGCTAAAAGTTAGGGTGGCTGTGGCATCATGTGCACAACCTCCTTCACTGTGTAGTAGTGCTGGGGGCGAGCTGGCGATGGACTGTTCGTAGCAGTCATCGTCAGCGGCTAAATTTTTCGGGGCGGTGAGCTGACGGGCACATATGCACTTACACATGCACGCTTACAGCTATACGCTTTACCCTATCAGCCCTGTTTTGAGCCTGTCAATTATTTAGTTAATCATTTGACAGCGAATCTTGACAGTAAATCTTGACAGCGAGCCTTGACTTAAACGCTTCCCACATGTTTTCTAACCTCTCTGCGGCTCTATAAAGATGGCTCTACAAAGACGGCTCCACAAAAATAACGCCCGCCGCCAGCTCCGTTTGGTTAGGATTAACGCCATCTCTCTTTTGCTGAATGCTAATTAGCTTCACCTCTAGCTCTCTGTTCACCTTGTTTAGCTGCCCCTGCGTCGCCGGGATAATGCGGGTTTTGCCAGCCTGCTGAAACCGCTCTAGCCGCTCGGTTAGCTCACGCTGCTTTCTTTCAGCAAAGGCGCGAGCGCTTTTTTCTTGCACATCGCAGCGACTGTCGTTTTCCTTATAAAAGTCTTCTAGCGCTTCCCCAAACGCCTCTTCTAACGTCTCTTTACACGTTTGCTGCCCTGCTATCACCGCCTCAATATCATCAATAAAACTGTCAGCATTCAGCTTTAGCTCGCCGGTTTGCATCAGCGTAGCGAGTACAGATTCAGAGGTGGTCTGATCTAACAGGCGATTGCTATCGACATTGATCATTTGGTAGGCAATTTGGCTTTCTGTTCTTAGCCCTTCAAAAGTCCACAAAAAGACGGCATATGCGTATAGGCCAGCTTCTAGCCCGCTTTGAGCAGGGGTGGTGCGAATTGCAGAAACCGGGTGCAGCTTTTGGGCGGCGGTGGCATAGCGATCGCGTATCCACAAAATCAAAGGATGCGTCGGATCTAGCAGCTCGTTGCGCTTGCCCATGCTGCCCGTAATTTTGGGGTCAAAAAAGCAAACCACCGGCGCACTAGACTTGTGCAGTTGGGTCGGCGTCGCGCAGCGATTTTGTGAGATAAAAAACTGTAAATCAATCTTGGCTTTTTCTGATAGTGAAATGTTGAATAGCTGACTGCCGGGTGACTGCGGGGCAATCACAGTGCCCGGATAGTACCGGCTAAAACAGTCTTTTACAAACGCAGACATCTCGTCTGGCTGTAGCCACCGGCCTTGCGTTTTACTCTCTTCAATCGCCCCCAAAATATGATCTGAAAACGCCATCATATTAATCGCTTCTTTCTCCAAATCATCTTGCAGAACGCGCTGATTTTCTAACGCAACCGCCGTCTGTTCAATCTTTGACTCTTCCTCTTCAGCCGTCAGCTCTTTTTCAAACAGCGCCACCAGCAGCTTTTCAGTCTCCTCTCCCAAAATCCCTTCCAGGTCACCCACACTCTCTTCAAAAATGCGAATCCGCATGTACAAACGTTCTAAAATCTCCGCCTCAATCGTATCTTTGAGGCTAAAATTCACAATCGAAATGCGGTCCGCCTTTTGGTTCAATCTATCTAGCCGACCAATGCGCTGCTCTACCCGCATCGGGTTCCAGGGCAGGTCGTAATTAATCAAAAAGCGACAGTGCTGTAGGTCAATGCCCTCACTGCCTACCTCTGACGACAGCAAGACCGTCGGCCCCGCTTCCTGGCGAAACTGCTGAACAACATCCCACTTGCGATCGCCCATATCGCCCATAATCAGCCCCGTCGAGATGCCTGCCGCCTGTAGCCGCCGCTCTAAATACTGCAAAGTCCCCCGAAAATAGGCAAAAATCACAAACTTCTGAGCCCGCTCTTTCTTCAGCTCTTCTTTCAAAAAGACAATTAGCCGATTGTACTTACTATCTTCAGCTTCCAAATCAGCAATGCTAATTCGCTTAAAAGCAAGATTTTTAGGAGATAAATCTGTGGGCTCAGCATCCTTTCTCAGCCGAGGCGCAACGCCCATATCCTCCCACAGCGATTCTTCTACTAGCCCCTTTAGGCTATTATCTGCCCGCCAAGCTTCTAGCGCCGCCACCATACAGCTCGCCATTTGCCGCTGCCGAGAAATCAAGCTCAAAAGCGGCACCCCTTTTTTGCCTTTTGTCTGCGCGCGAATAGCCTCCGTCACCTCATCATAAAATTTGCGCTCTAGCGGCGAAAACTGAACCGTCAGCGTTTGCGGGTCTCGCTTTACGCGATTGGGCAACACATCTCGCTTGCGGCTACGCGTCACATACTGGCCCAACAGAGACGTTTTCTCTAGCTTATAGCCCAGCTCCACCCGGTCAGATTCTGCCAGCACGCCGCTTGCCTGCGTCGCCTTTTCTAACCCTGCCTTCACCTGCATCAGCAAGTAGCTATCTTTGAAATAGTTCGACTTTAGTGCGGTTTCCACCGCAACCTTCGCATTCAAAAGCTGAGGCGGACTTGCCCACAGATACCGCAACGCATTCACCACCGGCTGATTGGCATCTAGCATCGTGCCAAAAATATCTTGATTAAAAAAGTCATCTGGGCTAATTAGCCGCAAAAGCTGATACAGATTCGAGCTATCTATCTGCACGGGCGTCGCGGTCAGCAGCAGCAAATGGCGAGAGGCATCTCGAATGAGCTGGCCAATCAGGTTGCTAGCCGTCGTCGCATTTCGCAGATAGTGGGCTTCGTCAATAATGGCCAGATCAAACAGGCCAAAGTCATCGCTGGCAGGGTTCGCATCTAGCAGACGCGCAAACTCGGCCCGAGCATTTTGAGCACCCAGATCTTCCCAATTGCCGCTAGGACGTAGCCCTTCTAGACTGGCGATGCAGGCAAAAGACTGACTGTGCTGAGTTTCTAGGCTGAGTTTGGCGCGGCCAAGCAGCTCCCCAGCATCCACAATTTCAGCAAAGATATTGAACCGCTGCGCAAGGTCATCTTTCCACTTTTGGCGAAGCATTGCAGGGCATACAATCAGCAGCCTTCTGGCCTCTGCGCGAGTTTGCAGTTCCTTCCAGATGTACATGGCTTCGATGGTTTTACCCAGGCCCACCTCATCGGCAATGAGGATACGACCCACTGGCGAGTCCAGAAACTTGAGCACCGGTTTGAACTGGTGAGCATAGAAATCTGTTTGGCTAGACTCCATGCTGTAGAAGACGTTTGTCAGCTGCCCCTTAATTTTTTCAAACGTGAGGATTCTGCGCAGATCGTCAGGCCCGCCAAACCGACCTTGCCTGATCAGCTGCTCGATACTCTCGTCATCGCTACAAAGCTCTAGCAGATTTTTGGGCTTATAGACTTTTTCAGCAGGGCCAAACTGCACCTCCACCAAAGTGCGCGTGCCCGCACGACGAACTTTGCCGGTAGTTTTGCCCCGTTTCCCAGGGTTTGCCTTTACCCGAACCTCTTGCCCCGACTGTTCGGGATTCCAGTCTGTTGTATGAGCACGGGTTGTTTGAGCAGGGGTCGCTTGAGACATGATCTTCGCTAAGGTGAGCACTTTTACATGAGGTCTACATGAGGTCTCGGGTGTCTTCGTAATCGTCTGGCTCGTGGTCCACAATTTCTGAGCCAGACTCTATATTCTTAAACTGACTAGGTAGCCGAATGTCGGGGCCTTCTCCTTCGGGGATGCAGAGGCCATATGCGATCGCAAATCGATTGAAGTCTTTGCTATCTAAGCCGTTGACAGAGAGATCATCCGGTGTGGGAATTTGTCTGAGCTTGTAGGGTGGAATGTCGGCGTTGCCCTGCTGAAAATCGCTATGGGTGGCGTAGATTGTTTCTGGAAAGAACTTGATATTGCCGCCGCCCCCGCCGATAAACACTTTCAACTCTTGGCCAATATCCTGCGAGACCGAAAACTGTCTTACTTCCTGATGCGTTGCGTTTCCCTTCATCACAACGTTGGCGACCATTTTCTGTATGCTTCTGCGGGTTTTACTCTGTTGCATTCGCTCCTTCAAGCCATCATCCGCACCGTTCCCAAGCGAATGTCTAACGCTGTCTGTCTCTAGGTTTAGCTCGTCAGCGGTTTTCTCTACAAAAGCGCTAACCCCTAGAGGTTCTACTTGGCCAATATAAAAGTCTACCTGTCTGCTTCCCCCTCTTTGGGTATAGATAAAGGCCGCACCATCAAGGGTGCCATCTCCAATATCGAAGAAGGTATAAAACCCTTCTTGTGCCTGACGAGAGTTTAAAAAGGACCAGACGGCAGCCGCAATTTCTGGTGTGACAGAGCAATCTAATCCTTTGTCTGCAACGTTTTGTTGCTTCCACTGTCGCAAGTGGGCAATGAGTTGATTGAGGCTATCAATTGTTAGAGCCGTGGTATCTATATCTGTACTTTTCAGCAGCCACGCTAGCTCTAAAACCTCTTCAAAGGTGCCCAGCGCATCAGAATCGCAGTGTTCTACCGGCACGCCTAGATTGACGCTCCAGCGAACGGTTTGGTTGATGAACAGCTCAGGTTTGTTTTTTTGAATCCACTGTTGCGATCGCACAATCACCTGACTCAGGTAAAAAGCGCACAGGCTCCGAACGGTGCCATCGTCATCTAGCTCAGGAATCTGTTCTATTCGCCACTCGTCTTCTTTGCTCTCTTTGCGGAAGTCAATCGCCGCTAGCCTCATTTTGATATAGTCAATATTCTTGTGAATAGGCTGCTTGTTCTCGCGCCATTCGGCTACCGTCAGCCCTGTGAGCAGCGTGCCGTCTTGCAAAATCGCCAGTCGAGTCGGGATGAGCGTTTCATCTAGGTTCAGATCGCCTTGAGCCGGTTCGTTAAAGGTCACTACTTCTGAGCGATCGCGCCCAATGTCGCGAAAGCAAACCTTGGTGTAGCCCGTCCCAAAGTCGATGCCTAAGTTAATGTCTAGATCGAAATTTTCTTCGGTGGGTAGCTGCGGAATAACTTGCTCAAAACCAGATTCTGGTCTTGATATTGTTGATGCTGTCTCTAGGTCAGCGGCTTCCTCGATTGCCTTCTCTGTCGCCTGTGACCCAGCCTGACGTAGCCGTTCTTCCAGCTCTTTTCTAAAGCCTTCAACATCACCGCGCAGCGCCGTAATTTGGTCTTCTAGATTCGAGGCTTGGGCTGTAATCTCCGCTCGCTGCGTATCTGCCTGCTGTTTGGTTCGCGCAACGTATGCGTTTTGTTGCTGTAGCGCAGTCTCTGTGCGCGTATGAAAATCCTCAACTGTGGTCTGAAACGTCGTCTGAACAGCTTGAATCGTGGCATTTGCCTGCGCTTTTGCCTGTGCTATCTGGGTCTGTGCCTGTGCTACAGAGGCCGCTAGCTGATTTGCTAGCTCCTCTGTGGTGCGATCGCTCTCTAGCGCGGCCAGCTGCTGCCTTTGCTGGTCAATGTCATCTCGAAGGGCTGTGACTGCCTGCATCGCGGCAGTGAGTTGATTATCTTGCTGTGCGATCGCCTGCTGAGTGCTTTCTAGTGCGTCGTCGATTCGCTGAGACTGCTGGCGACGGCTCACCAGACTCAACGCAGCCGTTACAGACAGCGGGGCGACAGCGTAGGCTGGCTTTTGCGTGGTAATGGTCATGATCGCGCCAGCTATTGAGGCTGAAACCGCAGCATATTCAGCGAAGCGTAAGAGTCCACGGCTATTGGCTGGCATAATATTGAGCGCATAGAATTAAGGTAAGCCGATCGTATCAAACAACTTCGATGCATGAACTCGTAAATAGACGGACCTGTCTACTGTCAGTCAGCCAGTCCCAGTCGGCTAAGTCGGCTAGTTCTAGTCAGCCCGTCTTAATCAGCTAGTAATAAACAGGTTTCAATCTAGCGCCTCGCTGGGTGGCCGCTTCTCAAAATCCGCCTGTGCCTTCAAAAAAGCAACAACTTCTTCATAGAAAGCGTGTCCTTTTCCTTTGCTCTCAGCGGCACTGGCAATAACAGAAAGCGTTTCAATCAGCGCGTGACGAGTCGCTTCGCAAACCAACGCCAGCAGCAAAGCCAGGTCATCAGATGGCGCGACAGCAAGCGCCTCAATGTACGCTGCTCGCTGCTGGTTAGAAATACTCACAATCGGAAAGCCTGCCTTTAACAGCAGCAAATTCATCATCAGCCTGCCCGTGCGGCCATTGCCATCCGCAAAGGGATGAATCGACACAAACCGATAGTGCGCCTCGCAGGCATACACCACTGGATGCAGAGTCGAGTGCGCCTCGGCCAGCCATCGAACAAACTCATCCATCAGCCCAGGCAGCAGGTAGTGCGCCGGATAGACATGCTCTGTACCTGCCGCTTTCACATCGAGCTGTCGATAGCGCCCGGCTTCTGTCGGTGCAATAGTTCGCATCACCAGGCTATGAATCTGTCGTATTTCCCATTCACCGACGGGCGTCGTAGCTTGCGCTAGCGTTTCAATATAGTCAATCGCCTCCTTATGGCCAATGACTTCTAAATGCTCTATCAGTGTTTTTCCGCCAATCGTAATGCCTTTCGATAGCACAATCTCAGTTTCGCTTTGGCTGAGCGTATTGCCCTCTATCGCGTTCGAGCTGTAGGTGAATCGAACATCGTAGCGCTGCTTTAGCTCGCGCAGCACGGCAGGCGACAGGGGCCGAAAGCTATCTAGCCAGGTTTTTAGCTGGTCGATTTGCGCCAAAGTTTGACTCAGCCGATCTGAAGGTGGCAGGTTGTTATCTTTGGGGAGCATTTGCGTCAAAATTGCGGTCATACGCAGATGTGGCCGCATCATCAGGTGCGCCAGCAATACACTATATAGTGCTGCTGCCGAATCGCTTGCTGTAGGGGCTGTCCCTTCGGAAGTGACTTTCATGTTTCTCACGCCCGTTCACGCCCACTCGTTCACACCTATTGTAGAGATTAATTATAGAGATCAAACAGCACAGGAGATTAGACCTACTGCTGAATCAGCGACAGTAGCTCATCGGTCGAGACTTTACTGCTCATATCTGATCCTGTGAGCAAGCTATCGGCCAAATCTCGCTTTACCTTGTGCAGATTCACAATTTTGTCTTCAATCGTGCCCTTCGCCACCAGTCGATAAATAGTCACCGGGCGCTGCTGACCGATTCTGTGGGCCCTATCGCTCGCCTGATCTTCTACTGCCGGGTTCCACCAGGGGTCCATATGAATCACATAGTCCGCCGCCGTCAGGTTTAGCCCCGAACCACCTGCTTTTAGGCTAATAAGGAAGACATCGCCCTCTCCAGCTTGAAACGCATCGACCCCGGCTTTTCGCTTTTTCGTCGGCGTACTCCCATCCAAATACTGATAGCTAATCTGCTGTTCGTCTAGGTAGTTGCGCAAAATCTTTAAATGATCAACAAACTGACTAAACACCAGCGCCTTGTGCCCATTGTCTAACAGCTCTGTAATCAGCTCGCTAAATTGTTCTAGTTTTGCACTCGGCAGCGCTAGCTCTGGCTTTACCAGCGACGGGTTGCAGCAGGCGCGGCGCAGCTTCATAATTTCGGCGAGTACCTGCAAGTGCTTGTGTCCGGCCTCTGCTTCGCTATCGCTGAGCTTGATAATTGCTTCCCGGCGCAGCGCTTCGTAAAAGGCCATCTCTTGTTTGCTCAGCTCCACTGGCAGCGTAATTTCGGTGCGTGAGGGCAGCTCTTTTAGTACCTGATTTTTGGTGCGCCGCAAAATGAAGGGGCGAATCAGTCGGCGCAGAGCATCGCTGGCGCTGTCGTCCTGGTCGCGCTCAATGGGGTTGGCAAAGCGCTGGTTGAAGCTGTCGAGCGAGCCCAGTAGGCCAGAGTTGATAAAGCGAAACAGATTCCACAGCTCGCCCAGATGGTTTTCGATGGGGGTGCCGGTCATGATGATTTTGAAGCTGCCCTGAAGGGCCATGACGGCCTGCGATCGCTTCGTTGCGTAGTTCTTAATCGCCTGCGCTTCATCGAGCACAATGGTCTGCCAGGTGACGGCTGCCAGCATTTCGGCTACGTCTTCTTGCTGTACTAAGCCATAGCTGCACACCAGCAAATCATTGGGCCCAAGGTTATCTAGCAGGTCTTGACGGTGGGTGCGATCGCTCTCCCCAAACTCTGTATCCGCAGGCTGGGCGCAAACCGCTCGGCCTCACTGCTCCAGTTCATACATACCGAGGTGGGCGCAATCACTAGCGCGGGCCCCTCGCTGGCTCGGCTCAGCATTACCGCTAGGCCCTGCAAGGTTTTCCCCAGGCCCATGTCGTCTGCTAGGCAGGCCCCCACGCCCCAGTTCGCCAGCCGCGAGAGCCACACATAGCCTTCTTGCTGATAGTCTCTGAGCGTCGCTAGCAAGGTCTTTGGCACCTCTGGTTCAATCGCTTGGGCCGTCTTAATCTGTTGGATATGATCTTGCCATTCGGTATCGACTTTAATCTGTTCTAAGTCGTCTAGCATCTCGTCCATAGCCAGGGCGGCTAGGCCGTTAATGCGCAGCTCTTTGCCGTGGCGCTGAGAGAGTCGGCTCAGGGTTTTTAGCCGCTGCCGAAACTCTTCGGTTAGCGCCAAAAACTCACCGTCGGCCAGGGGCACAAACTGCCCTGACGTGTTGTCTAACAGCATCATAAGCTGCTGTAAATCAACCACCTGATTCTCACTTACTTGCACTTCGCCGCTGGCCGCAAACCAGTCTTGCTGACGATGAATATCGAACTTAAAGTCGTTTACGCCTAGCTGCCGAGAAACCTTGAATTTTTCTCCTTCTGGCCACTCTACAACCACAGATTCACCCATTTCCTGTAGCTGCATCAACAGCTCTAGGCAGTCAGTCGGCTCGTCAATTAGCCACTCTCCATCTACCGGCTCATATTGCAATAGCGCTTTGCAGTCGTCTATCACGGCGGCGGCATTCTGTTTTTCTTGCTGTAAATCTCTTCGCGTTTGCAGGCGCTGCCCGTCTACGACCGTAATCACCGTTTCGCCGCCTTCTCCGGGCGTATAGGCCGTGCCGCTTTCCGCAAAAGGCTGGGCTAGCAAAGAGACCTTTAGCCCCTCGCCCGCTGGCAGCAAATGGGCGTGAGGGGTGGCATCGGAGGGGACTTCTTCGGCCTCTACCCCGCCGCCAATGTCAGACTGCACGGTGACCAAATTGGCGATAGATGCGATCGCTCTTAGCACCCTTTCTTCTGCCTGCAGCGGCACCGTTAGCCGATTCTTCTCGCCTAGCACCGCCGCAATTCGCTGATGCTGCTCGTTGACCACAATTACTTTCAGCCGAGTCGGCGTCTCTTTTTCTACCAGCACATCGGCGCGGGTAATCGGTGGCATTAGCTCAATTTGCAGCTGGTCGCTCTCTAGCCGTTTGACCAGCAGTTCTGGCTCACCTTTTACAATGTCTACCCGCACGTCTGGAGAGGCTTCCCAAAACACCAGCGGATGGTCAATTAGGGCAATGAGCGCCTCGGTGCCAAAGTAATAGGTGGGGCTGTTGCGATAGTAATAGCTATCGTTGTAATGAGCGTCAATGGTATCGCAAATTTTCCCGTCTTGTCGGCTCATCCCTTCCGGCAGGTTGTGACCGCTGTAGAGCCTTTGCAGCGCAATCTTTTTGCCTTTGGTCCAGCCGCCTTTGATGCTCAGCTTCTGTTCTACGGGCGTGAGCGACCAGTTGTCTATTGAATGAAAGCTCAGCCGCCATGCCATCCGAAACTGTGGCTGCGGGGTGGGCGATGAACTGTTGCTAGTGTCGGGTTTTGCTGCTAATGCGGTCAGCGCATCTAGCGACAGCTCCCAGGCTTCTTTGCGCTCTACAATTGTGATGAGCGGCAGGCTATCGGTCTGCTCGCGCAGCCCTTCGACGACTTGGACAAATGGGCTCCGGGGCTGATAGTTCACCAGCAGCTCAGCGGTTTCTAGGGCAATCCAGCCGTATCCGGCTTTGAGGGTGAGCTGGCACAGCCGGGGAAGCCACTGCGCCACCCAGTCTGCGATGTCGTCAATGTTGAGCCAGTACAGGCTATAGATTTGCAGTAGAGCGGGCAGCCCAACCTCGTTTAGGCGATGGTGGCTAAAGCGCTTGGCGGCGTTGGTGAGGACACCCTGCTGCTGCTGCAAGACGGCTAGCAGTAGCGGTATTCCTGGTTTGAGCGGGTGCGTCGCCTGTTTTTGGCCGGTCTGTTTCTGAATGAGCAGGGCTAATCTTTCGGCTTCTTTGAGCGCGTCGGCTGAGCCGTTTTCTAGCAGCACAAAAAAGAACATTGTCGCGGCTGGCAGGCTCAGCCATTCGAGCTGGGCTTGCTGTGATTTGCCTGCTGCTTTGAGGGCGGTTTGATAGTGGGCGATCGCACCTGCCGAATCTCCTAGTAAAAAGGCGATCGCGCCCATCAGCGCCCCGGATCTCGCCGCCAGTGGTTTGTCTACCGTCAGGTTTGCCAGCACGTCAACGGCAGTGTCTAGATGGCCCCGCAGCCAAAGCTGTTCTGCATACAGCAGATGCAGCGAGGGCCCAACTTGACCGTTTTCGCAGTAGTCTATTAGCAGATCAAACGCCTCGTCTGCCGGAGCGCAGTGCTCAACAGAGTTCGTTAAAATGGCGTTGAGCCCCAGCTCAAAGAACTCATCCGACAGGCGATCTATCCAGGTGACATCTGGAGGGTTGGTGAGAATATCACACAGGGCCTGGTCGAAGGTTAGCGTGGCCTGCCAGTAAGCGCTGTCTGCCGCTTTAAAGAGTGCCTCCACTGCGGCGCGATCTTCTCGGTAGAGGGCAATGCGAACTTCGCGCATAAACTGGGCTTCATTGCGGAAAAACAAGCTTCCATTTGGATAGCGCTGACCAATCGGAAAAAGCTGTGCGATCGCCTCAACAATCGGCTCAAACGTCTCCATCTTGACCGCATCTCTAACCACCAGATCAATCACCACCGGGTTACAGCACGTTCCTCTGCCTCTCTCTTGGGTCAACACACCTAGCCCAATCAGCTCACTAACTTGCGCATTAAACGTCTTTGGCACAGGCGTTGCCACCTTCGTCAGCCGCTTCTGCTTTGCCATGGCCACTACCCAGCAGCGTCTGGCATTGTCCCGACTAGCAGGCTCATACAGCAGCGCAAAAATCTGTGCCAAAAAGCGGCGATCTTCTGCTAGCTGCAAATAACGCTGGTAAAGCTTCTGTTTCTGGGCAATCGACGGGCTAGGCATAGTATCAAAAATGACTGCTCGGGCGTTCTTCTTTGCATTATGCCTGACGCTGTCTATTTCAAGGTTACTGGCAGAAAGAATAGCCCTTGAATGGCCCTCGAATGGCCTTTATATTGCAGCTTCTCGTCTCTAATCCCAATTTTCTCGGCGCAGCAGCGGATTGATAAACTCATTGAGCCCTTCGCCAATCAAAGAAAGCCCGGTTACCATCAGCGTAATTGCCAACCCTGGAAACAGCGCCGTCCACCAAATGCCCGTCGGCAACGCATCTAGCGCTTGGCGCAAAGAATCGCCCCACTCGGGGATTGACTCGGGCAGGCCCAAGCCCAAAAAGCCTAAACCACCCAAAATTAGCACCGCATCAGCGGCATTTAGCGTAAACAGCACTGGCACGCTTTGCACCACATTGAGAAACAGATAGCGAGAGAGCACTACCCAGGTGGATGCGCCCATCGACTGGGCCGCTTCAATAAATAGCTCCGTCTTGACGCTGACCGTATGGTTTCGCACCACCCGGTAATACTGCGGCACGTAGGCAATAGACAGCGCCACTGCCGCGTTGACCACCCCGCGCCCCACTACAAACGCCAGTGTCACCGATAGCAGCAGCCCCGGCAGCGTATAGATCGTGTCCATAAAAAACAGCAGCGCCCGGTCTAGCTTGCCGCCCAAATAGCCGCTCAGCATCCCCAGCGGCACCCCAATCACCACGCTCATCGCCGTTGCCAGCAGCACCACCTGCCAGGCCGCCCGCGTGCCAAACAGCGTCCGCGAAAAAACATCGTAGCCCTGACGACTTGTGCCAAACCAGTGCGCTGCTGAAGGCGATTCATGAATAGGATTGGCGAGGCCCGCTGTCGGATCTTGAATCCATCCCCAGTTCTGCATGAGTGGGGCAAACAGCGCCGCCAGCACAAAAACTGCGGTAATCGCGATGCCAATATACATCAGCGCTACCGAAATCGTCAGCGGCACAGATGGCTTGCTGCCTAGTGTTTCACTAGAGCGACCAGAGGCGTCGCGCTGCGTTGGTTGAACCATGACCAGTGATGCCTTGAGGAAGTCGGTTTCTATTGTGGCAGGGAATCGTGTGGCAGGGAATCGATTATTTAAGGCTCTTGTATTACTCGGCTTTCAGATTGCTTGGCTTTTGGATTGCTCGGCTTTTAGACTGCTCGGCTTTTAGACTGCTCGGCTGTCGCGGTTCCTCTTTTGCTTTTCTCAGGGATGCGATCGCGGCTGATATCGCTTGTGCGGCTTGGTCAATGTCGTCTGCGTGGGTCTGGCGTCCCAATCCCACCCGCAGCGTCGCCCTCGCTAGCTGATCGCTGCGTCCTAAGGCTTTGATCACATGCGAAGGGGCCGGATTGAGGGCGCTGCAGGCCGAGCCGGATGAAAGCGCGATCGCACCTCGAAGGCTAGAGAGCAGCCCATTGCCATTCACCCCCTCGACGCTAATGCTGAGGTTATTCGGCAGTCGCTGAGTGGGGTGCCCGTTTAGATGAACCCCAGGAAGTGTTTTGAGACTTTGCCAGAGGCGATCGCGCAATTCTCCAATTCTTTTAGCTTCACGTTCTCTCTCTTGCATCGCAATCCGCACCGCTTCCCCTAGCCCAACAATCTGCGGCGTATATAGCGTCCCCGCTCTCAGTCCCCGCTCTTGCCCACCGCCGTGAAGCTGAGGTGCGAGCTGCACCCGTGGATTTTTCCGGCGAACATACAGCGCGCCGATGCCTTTGGGCCCATATAGCTTATGGGCGGTTATTGAGAGTAAATCAATGTGCATCGTCTGCACGTTTAAAGGAATTTTGCCGAGGGCCTGGGCGGCATCTGTGTGGAAGATAATGTTGCGATCGCGGCAAATCTTTCCAATCTGCTCAATGGGTTGCAGCACGCCAATCTCATTATTCGCCGCCATCACCGACACTAAAACGGTGTCCGTCCGCAGCGATTTTTCCAAGTCCGATAGGGCGATTAGTCCGTCTGCACCCACCGGCAAATAGGTCACCTCAAACCCCAGCGTTTCTAAATAGCGACAGGGGGCAAGAACGGCGCTGTGCTCGGTCTGCGTGGTAACAATGTGCCTGCCTTCGCTGAGGTAGGCTTCGGCAATGCCCTTAATGGCCAGATTGTTGGCTTCGGTAGCACCGCTGGTGAAAATAATTTCTGTGGGCTCGGCTGCGATCGCCTCTGCCAAAATCTCCCTTGCGTTTTCTACCGCCGCCGCTGCTTCCCACCCATATGCGTGACTAAAGCTGCTCGGATTGCCAAAATGCTCCGTAAAAAAAGGCAGCATTACCGCCAACACTTCTGGTGAAACAGGTGTTGTTGCATTGCAGTCTAAATAGATAGGACGTTTAGAAGCTCGCATAAGAATAGACGACCCAGTGAATAAGACAAAACCGAGTGAATAAGACGAAACCGAGTGAACTAAGATGAAACCGAGTGAACTAAGACGAAACGGAGGGCTGAGCGTAGTCGAAGCCCGGATCAGCGGTGATTTTTTTAGTTCTATCTTCTCTAGCGCTGATTGGCCCTGTCATTGGCCCTGTCATTGGCCTTGACACTGGACCCGATTACTGACTCTGCGTTTCCACTTCTGTTTCTACTGCCGCTTCGGGCGCTGATTCTGTTGTTGTTTCTGTTCCAGGCTGCAAAACAAATCGATCAAAAGCACCGATTGCCCGGTAGTTTCCAAACGGCGTTTGAGTATCGTATGTGCTAAACAAATAGTAATTGCTGTAGTCAGTATTCTCTTTGATCAGCTCTTGCGTTTCCACTTCTGAAATCTGTCCGCCGCCTGCCAAAACGCTTTGACAGGCGCTGCTGAGGGCTTCACCCACCCTTCCCAACCAATTGGAAAAACGCTCTGGATCGCACAGCTCACTTTGCGCTTCTACCGTTATCTCTTGCGACAGATAGGCCGCATAGTCCTCTTCATTCGGATTGGTAAGAAACAGTGCGCCGCCCAAAGCAGCGATTGACAATAGCGCGAGGGTAGAGGCGATTTTCATAATTGGGTAATCTGCGGCTATCTATTGCTGTGGCTATCCATTGCTGCGGCTATCTATACTGTAACCTTGTGATCGCCAAGACTGCCCATCAGAGGGGACACTTAATGAACACGCCCGCTCACGCTATTTTTAACCTGGCGCTACTAGGCCGCAAGCAGCAGCCAGACTGGAACCCGCTGATTATTTGGGGCGCGCTGATTCCTGACCTGGCCATGTTTGGCTTTTATGCGCTTCTGAAGCTATCGGCGGTGCCAGATTCACAGATTTGGCGAGTGGAGTACTATCGGCCTTTTTGGCAAAACGTGTTCGATTTGTTTAATTCTATTCCGCTGGCGACGGTTGGCCTGTGGGTGGCGCTGTATTTTTCTCAAACCGGGCTAGCGCTACTGTTTGGCAGTATTGTGCTGCACTGCCTAGAAGATCTGCCTTTGCATGTAGATGACGGTCATCGGCACTTTTGGCCGCTTAGCCAGTTTCGCTTCGAGAGCCCGGTCTCCTATTGGGATCCTCGCTATTTTGGTAATATTGCGGCCCCAATTGAGCTAGGGCTGATGGTTGTGGCCAGTATTTATGTTTTTAGACGGGTGCGATCGCGCTTGACCAAGGGGCTGCTGATTGTCTCTAACGCCTTACCGCTGCTTGCGAGCCTGTACTTTGCGTCTGCTAGCTGAGCATTCATCAGCTGAGAATCAATTCTCAAAGGGCAATCTGTCAGCCTGATGTCGTCTAGCCTCGTCTGCGATAGCTGCCACCAGGGAACCTTTGGAAACGCATGGTGCTCGCGGTGATAGCCAAAGTGATAGCAGCTTAATAGCGACAGGGCCTTGGGCCAATAGTAGCTGTTGGCGCACAGCGGCGTGCTGTAGGTATCTGGCTGCTCTCGGTGAACCAAATACGTTCCAAAGTAAAAGAGCTGCACCGAGCTGAGTAAAGAAGGAACGGCCCAAAATATCAGCAGGTTGGCTTCTGGCACGCCGATTACTCGGTGCAGACCGTTGTAAATGATACAAAGGCCGACCGACTGACGTAGGGTCCAGTAGCTGCGCATAAACCGAAAATACCAAAGGACTGGATGACGGTCATGGCCATTATGAAAGTCAGGATCGCGGTGGCTTGCTGGAAACTGATGGTGATATGAATGCGATTGATAGAGCTTGCTGTAAGGAATAAGCCCGTAAAAAAATAGGCTAATTTCACCGAGCACTCGGTTAATCCAAGCATGACCAGGATCGATGCTGCCATGCATCGCGTCGTGCCCGGTTACAAAAAGTCCGGTATATAAAAAGGCTAACCAGGGAATCAGGCACAGGCATCCCCAAGCGCCAATAGCCTCAGCACCCGTGCTAAAGGCCAAAAAAAGGCTGATTGCCCAGGCCGATAAAATGGAAAGGGCGATCGCAGCACCTCTGTGGGGCCATGTTCTTAAGCATAAGGAAGCCCTCAAGCATAAGAAAGTTCTCAAGCATGAGAAAAGATCCGCAGCGGCCCTAAAAACGACCTGTGGAATGACCTGTGAAGCAAGCTGTCTGATGGGAAACGCCTAGATATTGGGATTGGGCCAATTGAAATGAGCAAGCAGGATTTTCTGCACAGAAAAAATAACATGCAGCGGTTCGTGCCGTCAGTAAGGGCTAGGACAAATTCTTTAGAGCCAATTCTTTAGAGCCAATTCTTCAAGACAATTCAAGATAAATTGAGCGGATCGACGTCAATCGTTAGGCTGATTCCTTTGGGCGATCGCAACCGACCCAGGTTAGGCGGCGCGGCGTCTGTTGGCAGCTTTAGCAAAATATGCCAGCGAAAGCGACGAGCCACCCGCAGAATAGGCGCAGGCACCGGGCCTAAAATCTCGTAGCTGTCACCGCCTGCGGCCTGATCGGCGAGTTTGTCTGCTAGCCTGATGGCTGCATTTTCGACATCGCGCCCGTCTAGACCGCTGAGCTTAAGTAAAATTAGCTGGCCGCAGGGCGGGTAGCTCAGCTCTGTGCGATCGCGCAGTTCCTGCCGCAAAAAATCTCCATACTGCTTGTTTGCCTGTGCGTTGACCTGCTTGCCCGTCTGTTCACCTGTCTGCTCGGCTTCCTGGGGGGGCGCATCCGACTGCATCAGCGCCCGAATGGCCGCATGTTCAGGGCTATAGGTTTGCACAATCACCCGGCCAGGACGATCTCCGCGCCCAGCTCGCCCGGCCACCTGTATCATCGTCTGAAACGCCCGCTCGCTCGCCCGGTAGTCCGGCATAAACAGCAGCCCATCCGCCGCAATCACACCCACCAGCGTGACCTGAGGTAGATCAATCCCTTTTGTCAGCATCTGAGTCCCTACCAGCAAATCCGCCTTACCCTCGGCAAACCGGCTGAGCAGGGCTCTGTGCGCGCCTTTGTTGCGCGTTGTGTCGCTGTCAAATCTCAGACAGCGAGCCTGAGGCAGGTACTTGGCCAAGTCATTAACCACTCGCTGCGTGCCGCTGCCAAATGTCTTTAGATAAGGCGACTGGCAGGCCGGGCACTTTTCAGGGTGCTGTTTGTTGTGGCCGCAGTAGTGACAGCGGAGGCGCGCAGCGGCGTCTGGGTGTGTCTGATGAAAAGACAGTGAGACATCGCAGTTTGGGCATTCCACTACATGTCCGCAGCTGCGGCACGACACAAAGCTGCTGTGGCCCCGACGATGGATAAAAAGAATGCCCTGATTGCCCGTTTCGATCAGGTCTTCTAGCGCCGTTTGCAGCGATCTGCTAAAGATGGTGCGATTCCCGTCTTTTAACTCCTGGCGCATGTCGATGAGTTCAATGGGCGGCAGCGGGCGAGCGTGGACGCGCTGGGGGAGAGATAGGTAGTGGAGTGGTGGAATGGCCGCTTTTTCACTTGTCTGAAATCTGACCCAGGTTTCGAGTGAGGGAGTGGCCGATCCTAATATCAACGGGCACTGTTCTAACTCTGCGCGCCATCTGGCTACCTGACGAGCGTGATAGCAGGGCATAGGCTGATCCTGCTTGAAGCTGCTGTCGTGCTCTTCGTCTAAGATAATGACGCCTAAATTTGGCAGTGGAGAAAAGACGGCTGAGCGGGTGCCGATGATAATCTGCGGCTCGCCAGTGAGCATTTGCCGCCAGGTATCGTAGCGTTCGCCTTCGGAAAGGCCGCTGTGATAGATGTACACCTGCTGGCCAAAGCGACTGCGAAAGCGGTCGGTAAGCTGGGGCGTGAGGCCAATTTCGGGCACGAGGACTAGGGCAGACTTTTGGGCCTTGAGGATAGGCGCGATCGCCTGCAAATACACCTCTGTTTTCCCAGAACCCGTAACGCCATGCAGCAAGGCTTCCTCGTAGCTGTCCATCTGGTGTAAAACGCCCAGCGCCGCCGCCTGATCGGCTGTCAACGCCTTGGGCTGATCGGGTCCGGCTACCGAGTGGCTCCCCACTCGTAAGACCTCTCTCGGCTCAATCACTAAACAGCCCAGACTGGCCATTTTCCTCAGCGTTTTACTGGTGGTCTGTAGCTGCTGGAGCGCGTCGCTTAGCCACAGTTCGCCGCCTTGCTGTGTCAGCTCAGCGAGTATTTCCTGCTGCCTTTGACTGAGTGCCTGACCGGAGCGAGCGGTCATAGAATCTGAAGCAACTACTATTACCGCCTGACGTTTTTTGGCGCGAGGCGATCGCGGCGCAGCCAGATAGCTTTCAACCCAGCCCTGCTGAGTGAGCTGCCGAATCGCCTGCGTCGCGCTACCTGTTTTACGGGTCGCTGCAATCTGCCTTTGCAAATGCTGCCAGCTATACTCGCCGTCTGGAGAGTTTTGCAGGATCTCAATAAGCTGCAAGGCGGACTGAGAAAGAGCGGACTGAGAAAGAGGCGGGGTGTCTTTGGCTGACGCGGCTAGCTCAATCGGTTCTACAGCGGCAGCGCGACAAAGCCGAACCCGGCGCTGTGATTTAGAGAGCAGACCGGGCGGCAACGCTGTTTTTAATACGCGAATGAAAGGCGTCTGATAGTAGTCTGCGACACGGTTTAATAGTCGCCAATACTCTTTAGTGAAAAAGGATGTATTTACAACTTCTGCCACTGGCTTGATAGACGATGGGTCCAGTCCTCGGCGCAAGTCGTAAAGGAGTCTAATTGCGATCGCGCCAACCTGCTGAGCGCCAAAAAAAACGCTCACAATATCCCCTGGCTGTACCACTAGGTCATCAGGAACTCGGTAGGTGTAAAGCCCTGAAGCCCCAAGGCAATCGACCAGCACATCTACCCAAACAGTTTGCAAAGCGTTGTGCTGCCAGTCGTGCTGACAAGGGTGTGCTGGGTCGCTCATAAGCTCAATACGATTCAATGCGATCTTCAGAATGCGGTTTTTGTATTATTGACAGCTAGACCAAGCGCCAGCTAGCTACCCTATATCAATAACATTAGTAAACATCGTCAAAGAAACGTAACAAAAGCAGTAGACCCCCCCTGCTAGAGACTTTAGCCTAGACAGAGTAGTCACGAAAAATTACTTAAGTTGTTATTCTGAACAGTTTCTTAACAAAGCATTGCTATAGTGGGGCAATCAACGGTCTTTCATGAAGGCTTTACTGCTGCTTTATCTATTTGTTACGGAGTCAAGAGCGCGCCGCTCCAGGCCGAAAGGAGCAAACCCAGAAAATCGTTATGACGTGAATATCCTTTTCTGAACATGACAGCTTCTTAAATATGACAGCTCCCCAAAACTCTGACCTTAGCTTTGACACATCGCCATTCGAGACCTTACCCCAGGGGCTATCTCAGGGGCTAAGGCTAAACGGCCCAGATTCAATCCCAGAACTAGCATCAGCATCAAACCCAGGGCCAAAAGAACCCAACGCCCAGAAAAAGCTGGCTAACAGCTCCATGAATACTGCGAATACTGTAGAAAAGGTAGAAATATCCGTGGGACAGTCTAATCGTTCAATCGGCTCAACGGACAGCAATGAGCTGGTTAGCCTAGCGGGTAAAAGTAGCGTTGCGACGGCTGATGTGACGGCTGATGCAACGGTTGATGCCGCAGCGCCGCAGATGGACGCTGATATCGCCGATGCTCTAGGCGATTTGGTAGACGATGGCGACGATGAGGATGCTCAGTACTCGGTCCAATATTCGGATAAAACAACAAAGGCTTCACGCTATCGCAAAGCCTCTAATGATGACGCGGTAGGTGCTTTTTTCAAAGAAATGGCTCGCTATCCACTCTTGCAGCCCACCGAAGAAATTGAGCTAGCCCGTCAGGTTCGTATCATTGTTGATGTGGAAGCGTGTCGAGAAACGCTTCAGTCTAGTCTGAAGCGCCCTCCCACCCTTGCGGAAATTGCCGAGACCTTCGGCTGCAGCGAATCTCAGCTAAAGCAGCGATTGCGCAAGGCCCGCGCCGCTAAGCGCCGGATGATTCGCTCGAATCTCCGTTTAGTTGTCTCCATTGCCAAGCGCTATCTCAACCGAGGCGTGCCCTTTCTCGATCTGATTCAAGAAGGGGCACTCGGTCTAAACCGCGCCGCCGAAAAGTTTGACCCTGATAAAGGCTACAAATTCTCAACCTACGCCTACTGGTGGATTCGCCAGGGGATCACCCGCACCATTGCTAACGATGCGCGCACTATTCGTCTGCCAATTCACATCGTCGAAAAGCTCAACAAGCTAAAAAAAGCGAGCCGCGAACTTCGTAAAGAGCTAGAGCGTACCCCCACTGAGGCCGAAATTGCGGCTGCCTTGGACGTGACTCCCGAACAGCTACGGACGTTGCAGCAGGTTCAGCGTAAGTCGCTTTCTCTTAACCACCGGGTGGGTAAAGGTGAAGATACAGAGCTGATGGAGCTATTAGAAGACGGCCATTCGCTCTCGCCTGAGTCCCAAATCAGCGAGTCTATGATGCGTCAAGAAATTTCTGACGTACTCACAGAAGTGCTGACCGAGCGAGAAAAGGAAATAATTGCCCTGCGCTATGGTCTGACAACGGGTGAAACCCATACGCTAGAAGAAGTCGGCGGTATTTTTCAGCTCTCTCGTGAGCGAGTTAGGCAGATTCAAACTAAAGCGATGCGAAAGCTTAGACGGCCACAGGTGGCCTCTCGGCTGAAGAACTGGCTGCGATAGGTTGCCTTTGTTTCTGCGCTTTTTCCCCTGGGCCTCTGTTTCTAAGCCCTGTTACGGCCCGGTCGCTTTTGAGTTCTCGCTCTCCTGCTGCCTACCTTTATTTAGACAACGGAAGGTTTGTTCTTATTCGTTCTAAAGGTTACATTGACGCCTTCATTAGTTTGTCGTAGCACTAGCAGCGGCGTCGGTTTAGCTTTTTGATCCCACTTCATATTCGCAATCCGCCCCTGTAAAGTCGGCTGCCAAAAGCCCTCTTCCTCTGTAGGGTTCAAAAAGCCTTCTATGCACTTTACAATCTCCGCTACGGTGTGAGAGGTGGCCTGTGCGGGCAGCTTAGTCAGCTGAATTTGAATCCGAAAGAGGACTCGCTTGCGTTTTTTGGGATCGGTCGGGGAGGTATAGTCAACGTCGAAAATCTGATCTATCTGCCTAGGCGCACTCGCAATGCCAACCATGCCAGCGCTCGCTTGCTGCGGTCTTAATGCTTCGCTGATGCGCTGCTTTACTTTGATTTTTAACTGATTGACAATAGCAAAGTTGAACTGCTTTTCTTCCATCCGCATCCGCAGATAGTCGAGGTTGAAGTCTCGCGAGTGAATAAGATCTGGGTTGCGCTCCATTTTGGCAATGGTGCTGAGCGCTAGCTTCACCCGCTTGTGCAGCTCTTGATTTTTGTAGGTTTCAAACTTGAGCTGCTTGTGTAGCTTTTTGGTTTGCCAAGCTGAGAAAGCGCCCAGGCCAATCAGCAGCGTCATGAGTCCGCCTGTACTGTACATCCACAGGTTGGTCGGTGGCGGTGGCGTTGCTGCTGGTTCGACCAGTGTTTGGGCTAGCCAGAGGGAAATGGGTTGGCCTGTTGTCATGGCGATCTGCGAGCAGTTGACGCTTTCAGAATGCCCATCTGGTCTGGCAGAATGGCTAAAGCAGACTGGCTAAAGTTGATAGGAATGAGCGGATAAATGATGACAATACGCCCACAGCCGTTGAGTGCCTTGCAAGAAAATCTGAAAGGCACTCAGATTCGACTGGTTGCTACTGATATGGACGGTACGCTAACTGCTCAGGGCGAATTTACGTTAGATTTGCTGCGCGCTTTTGAGGCGCTGGCTCAGCGAGGGATTGATGTGATGATTGTGACCGGGCGCTCGGCGGGATGGGTAAGCGCCCTAGTGAACTATTTGCCAGTAGTCGGCGCGATCGCAGAAAATGGCGGTCTATATTTAGATAAGCCGTCGAACGAGCCAGTGATTCTGCCCGACATTCCCCGAATGAGTCGGCATCGCGATCGTCTCTCCAACCTGTTTCAAAAGCTGCAAGCTCGCTACCCTCAGCTCACCCCGGCAGCAGACAACGCCTATCGCCTCACCGACTGGACCTTTGATGTAGCTGGGCTCAGCGGTACAGATATTGCTGGGATAAAAGCCTTCTGTGAGGCTAGTAAAATGGGCTTTACCTATAGCAACGTGCAGTGCCACATCCAAGTCGATCAGCAAAACAAAGCGGCGGGGCTAAATAGTGTTCTTCAGACAAAGTTCGCGCACTTGAGCGTCGCAGAAGTGGTCACTGTCGGCGATAGCCCCAACGACGAAAGTCTCTTTGACCCTACGCTGTTTCCTTATTCTGTGGGTGTAGCCAATGTCTCCCGTTATCTTGCGGCGCTGGCTCATCGACCTGCCTACATCACCCGTGAACCCGAAGTGAAAGGATTTCTAGAGCTAGTGCAGTGCTTGCTAGACGTTACAGATCTTGGCTGCACCACTCGTTGAGCAGCGAGGCCAGCCAGCGAATGTCACGGTGGCTAAGCGCGCCGTCATCTACTGTGAGCTTGTAACATTCGCAAGAGGCATGGGTGCGATTGCGGTGGGTCAAAATTCGCAGGGCGCTACCGTCGGGCAGGGCGCTGATGTTGTAAATGCACTCACGCTTAGTGTTAACAACATAGGTCG
Organism: uncultured cyanobacterium; assembly: GCA_963833005.1. GTDB lineage: Bacteria > Cyanobacteriota > Cyanobacteriia > Phormidesmidales > Phormidesmidaceae > Phormidesmis. The sequence goes on from CAWHWK010000011.1 coordinate 89,227, forward strand.
GTGGCCTCAGCCAATACTTATACGAGATCAGTAAAACATCCTCTTCTAGCTGAATCTGGATTTGGCGGAGCAAGCAAACCCGCAGCCGATAGAGTCCATGTCGCCAAAAACGCAAGCTGTAGGCACCGCTTGCGCCTGCAAGCGCGGCGGCGGCAAGCGTTGCTAATCCTTCTAGGCTAGAGAATAAATTGGCTGAAAACTGCAGCAGGCTAGTGAGGTAGAGGGCTACTGCCAACAGCATAAAGCCAATGCCAAGAGGGGCGATCGCGGCCTTAAAGGTACTAGAGCGTAAGCCAATCGCTGGGATGGTGAGCAGTTCTGAAGACGTGCGCTGCTTTTCTGCGCGAATTTTGGTAAAGAAGGGCTGGCGAGAAAGATTCCGCTGAGTGCCGACGCCGTTTTTGATGGGTACGGGCGTCGTCTTTGCGCGCTCAGGCTTGATTAGCCGCCGCTTTAGCATCGCTAAAGGCAGTCGGTTAAGCGCTTTGAGGGCCTGCTGAGCAGAGACTGGACGGTTGTTGACACCCGGCTCAATCAGCCAGTTAATCCACTGCTGAAAGTTGGCACTGATTCTGGCGGTTGAACAAGCAAACTGCACCTGAGCGCCTCGATGCGGTAGATCTTTTAGGTGTTCGCCCACGGTGAGATACACCAGCGTAGCCCCTAGACTGTATAGGTCTGAGGCAAAAGTGGCCTGTCCGCCAATCTGCTCTGGCGGCATATAGCCATAGGTGCCAACTAGCGCGTCAGATCTTTGGGCTTGGATGTATTGAACTGCCCCTAAATTGAGCCAGGTGGCCTGATTTTGCTCAGTGGCTGTTGCTGCTACAACAATATTGCTGGGTTTAATATCGCGGTGAACTAGTTCTTTGCTATGAAGATAGATAAGACCTTGCAATAGCTGTTTTGCGATCGCTCTAATCTCCGATTCGCTGAACGATCTGCCTTGTGCGATCTGTTCTTCTAAGGTTTTTCCCCCTAGATGAGACTGGACTAAAATCAGCCCTTTCCCTGCCGCAACATCTCCTTTAAAAGAGTCGATACAGCGAGGAATTGTCGGGTGCCTTAGCGCTCGGAGCAAATGAATCTCGCGCTCAAAACAGCAAACATCACCCGTCGGCGTATTTTCTTCTATAGAAAGCGTCTTTATCACCACAGGGCGCTGAAGCTGGGTATCGTTCGCTAGGATCTGCTGGTAGCCAAACGGCTGCCCAATCGGTCCGAGACTTTCGTAGTGGTGGTTGCCTACTCTGAGGGCCGCCACGGATTTAGGAGAAAAGGTAGCCATTCTGATAGCTAGTGGGTAAAACGTGGTTTAATTATTCCCAACATATTTTGATGGGCACTTGTATAAATCAGCGAAAGTAAGCCAAAAGTCACTTTTATGAGATTTGGTTGCTTTTTCGAGATTTGTAAGCGAGGTAAAAATTCTGATCTGCCAGCGCATCGATCTGTCAGCGCTCTGATTTGCTGATGCAAAGTACTGCCAGCGTAAAGTGGCAAGCTAGCATGTGTACAGCCCAAGGAGCCTTCCTGACGGGAGCCTTCCTGACGGGAGCCTTCCTGACGTTAGCGCGTAGCCTCTTTTCTTTAGCGTGATGCATCCGGTGCTAGCTATTTCTAGCCAATCGCATTTCATCATACGTGTAAAACCTATGGCTTTCCGATTGAAAACAGCCAAAGTTGATATATTTAGGTAGTCAAGCGTCAGCTTGCGGTAATGTTTGTTGGTATTCGTCTAGTTATAACTACGCTTTGCTAGGTAAGCGCTGATATTCGAGCCTGGCGTTTACTACTGCTTCAGCTTTGCTTTTACTTTGCCTAGCAGTCGCTTAGCGCTAAGATATGCAATTCGACGGGCCGTCAGCTGTGGAATATCGCCTGATGCTTTGGGTTGATGGTCGAGCTGATAGTCGAAAAAGTCATTGATGTCTTTGAGTACGGTTCGCCAGCGGGGGATAAGCTGCTCAGCGCGATAGCTGGCAAAATAGTCGTCTGCCAAGAGGGCGGATGGCTGCCAGTGGTGAATAGTTTCTAAGATGCGTTTCACATCGTAGTCTGTTGCGTAGCCCGCAATTTTGTGGCAGTTGAAGCCAGGGTCTAAATAGTCAGCTAGCGAATGGTTTATGCTAGAAAATACCTGAGCGCCGCAAGCGAGCGCTTCCATCGGCGGCAGGCCAAAACCCTCGGTGAGCCGGTAGCGTCCCCAGTATTCAGCCGAATCGTAGAGATATACTTTGCTACGGTTGAATAGATCGACGAGATCTTCGACATAGCTATCGAGCACAACGACTTTGCACTGCGTTTGCAGGGCGGGTACAAGCTGCTGCAAAAGATATTCGGATGATTTTCTAGCCTGTACCAATACATCAATATCGCGTGCGGTTTGCCGATTTTGAAAGTCCGCAGAGATTTCGTTAGGAATGTGGTAAATCAATGAGCTAAGGGCTTTTTCGCCCCAGTAGCCCATGCTGTTGCGGCTAACGGTAACAATGGGAACACGAGGCGGCAAGCTAAAGCCGTAGCCGGTGCTGTGGGCGTGATAGATGGTGGGGCGATCGCCGATGCGCTGGATCAGCTTTGGCACATCAAATCCCCAGCTCACCACAAAAATGCAGCTGCGATCGCACTTCTTAGCCAGTACATCGTCTAAAAACAGCGTTTCTTTTTCTCTTTGCCTGTAGGTCACCACTTCTGCTGCGCAAATCTGCTGGACAAGTTTGCGCGTATTTAGCTCAGCGGTAAGCCCTCCGGCAAAAAAACGCTGAGTTGTTCCCGGCAGTAAAAAGAGTAGTTTTCTCATGAGCGCTTTACGCTGTATCGTGTGCCCAGCTAACGCTTTATCGCGTATGCTTGCTCATTACCATACTGCGATATGCCGTCTTGAGATATGCCGCTTTGATAGGTGAAGTCTAGATGCTTGAAGGTGTCTAAAAAGGCGTAGGTGGCGGGTGTTAGCAGGGTATCGCGCAGCCAGCTAATGCCCAAAGGCCGAGTCATCTGGAAAGGCAGACGGGCAACGCGCACTTCTCTGGGGATAGGCTGCGCGGCTAGTTCAGGCATTAGGCTGATGCCTAGCCCCTGCCGGGTCATACTGACCGCGGTAGAATCATGGGAGATCAGATAGTCTACTTCAATCGGTGGCTGAGCCTGTCGAAGATGATTGCGAACCTCGATGCAGCAGTCGTTCGATGAGGTGATGAGCGGATGGCTGTGCAGATCGCTCCAGCTTAGCGGGTTCTTCGTCTCCGGTGCATTTGGTGGAAGCAGCGCAATGAAGAGATCTTCCATAATTTTGAACGTTTCAAAGTCATCTTCTGGCAGTAAAGTGGCTAGGGCCAAATCAGCTTGCCCTTCTCGAAGCGCATCCAGAAGACCCTGAGTGCTTTCAAATTCGGTAATGGTTACCTGCACGGTGGGGTGGTGTTCGTGCAGGTGGGCGATCGCACCGGGTAAAATCTCGCTGGCCAAGCTGCGAAAGGCTGCAATTCTTACCAGACCCCCCTTGATGCCGCGAGCGCGGGTGGCTTCTGTGCCCATGTCGTCAACTAGCGCGAGGGTTTGTAGGGCTTGGGCATGAATGCGATCGCCCACTGGCGTTAGCGATGCTCGCTGTCGTCCTCGGTGAATTAAGCTCACGCCTAGCGCCTCTTCTAGCGCCGCAATGCTGTGGCTCACGGTGGATTGACTCACCTCTAACTGCAGCGCGGCTTCACTAAAGCTGCCGGTCGCCGCAACCGTTGTTAGGGTTCTGAGCTGAGAGAGTTTGACTTTCTCTTGGAGCGTCTTTGCGGGTTTTCCGGCCATGGTTTGCTTCCGGTTACTTATAGCTTTCCGCACTTTGCTTCGTACACTATTAACGACTGAAATAACGACTGAAACCTTTATGTAGCAGCAGGCAAAGTGCATAGCAAAGCGCGAATGCATCCGCGCTTTGCTATATGTGTTAGGCTATCGCGATTTATCCTTTGGCGCACATCTATCTTTTGCATAGCGACTATTCACCCTGTGCTTTGCCGCTCTCTAGCGATTTCCATAAGCTGTAGCCATACAGTTTCGCACACAAAGCGCAAAGACCATGACACATTCTACCGCTCGCGATCGCCATCAGCTAGAAACCCTTTGGCAGCTTCCCACCACAGAATCTTGCTCAAGAGAACCCCGTTTAAAGGACTCTAAACTCTCTCAGCTTTTTGCCCAAACGGCCCAAATGGGTAGAGTGCTAGTGGTCTTCCTAACCGGTCAACAACAGCTTCGAATTTGGTCAAAATCTACCCAACAAGGCACTGTTTGGTTTGCCTACGATCCCGCTTCAGGACAGCGATTGCTCGCTGCTCTGAAGCAGCCCTGCGCCTTTGGCTAGAATCACGCCACCTTCAGTAGGCTGAGTGCTTTCAAGACGTGTGCTTTCAAGACGTGTTCTGTTTAAGATATATGCCCTCAATATGTTCGTCATAATAGGCATATAGTGTTCACAGAAGATCTATATGCCTGTAAATACGACACGCTCTATGGGTAAAGTCTTAGCCGACTTGACTATCACTAACCGATTAGACCAGGGACTTGCTGCGAAGGGCTTTATTGCCGAGCATGAAATTCGCTCTATCGCTTTAGAAAATGTCTTAGTTGACACCGGTACAACCACGCTGTGCCTACCTGCAAATACTATTGAAAAACTAGGACTAGAGCTTCTAAAAAAAGTTCCTGTTTCTACCGCAAATGGTATTAGCACAGCCCGTATCTTTCGAGATGCGAGCATTCTACTCTGTGGCAGAGAAGGCACTTTTGAATGCTTAGAGCTACCGGGTGGACAAGAATCTCTAATTGGCGTTATTCCGCTAGAAATGCTAGGGCTAGAGCCCGATTTGCAGCGCCAAATGCTCAGAATACTTCCCTTGGAGAGTGCCAACACATACATGACGATTCTCTAACACTAAGCGTCTATGATGGTTCAAGGCGATCTGCGTACTAACTTAGGAGTTGCGTCATGTTTGGTTTGGGTATTCCAGAAATAGTCATTATTGGCGTTGTGGCCGTCTTGGTGTTTGGCCCCAAGCGAATTCCTGAACTCGGTGGCGCGCTAGGTAAAACGCTGCGCGGCTTTAAGGACGAAATGGATAAGCCTAGCGAAGAAGACGAGTATTTTGAAGAGGAAGATTCTTAGTAAACAGCCTCAGCCTCTGACTGCTGAAAGCTATCACTGCTGATGAAAAAGGCGTGCGAAAATGCTAGTTTCGTACGCCTTTATTTTTATTTGCTAGCAGCTGAAATTTACGAAATTGACTGTGCGACCTGACGTTTAACAGTTTTTGTCGCCAACCCCCCAAATGCTAAGAGTCCTAGCAGAGCGGTTGGTTCAGGTACTGCTGTAGAGTCGTCTGTCTTCGTAAAAAAGATATTAGGACTGACCGCAACCGATGTGTATTTTGTAGACGCCTTTGTTGTCGTTATTTTTAGCCGTGGTGAAATGCTCAATCACTAAACTTCGAACAGCTTCGTCTGAATACTCAAAGAAAACGCGGCCATAGTCTTGATTGCTTTGGTTTCCGACGCCTGCGGTCGTATATACCTTATCGCTCGTGTCAGCATCTAAGCGCACTAGGCTCGCTTTATCTGCTTTGGCTGTGTAATCGCCTGCCTTATTGCCAAAGAAATTTTCGTAGGTGTTGTATTTAGTTGCCGCGACGCGCTGATCGGCGTAGCTGTCCAAATCACTGAGGGAAACCTCATCAGTGCCGTAAGCCGAAACGCTTACCCACTCGCGTGCGTTGCCAATGGTAGAGAGGCTGCCAACCCAAAATTCGTCGAGGTTGACGGCTTCGGAAAAGGTGAGCTTTAGGAAGACGCTCTCTGGATTTTTATTTCTATCATTTGTCAGTCTGAGAATGCCGTCGTACTGATCTAACGGATGGCTGTCGTTGAGTGCATTCTTTTGCGACGCGCCATTGTCGTAAAGATTCAGACGGCCTTCGTTTTGTTTGCTCCAGTACATATTGGTGCTGTACTCAACGTTGATATCAATGCCAGAACCATCCACGTTTCTAAAGGTGCGTGAGCTTTCTGTGCTGTCGGTATCCCAAAGGTCGTACCAGTTGAGGGTGGCGGCTTGGGCTGAAGTGAGGGTAGAGGTGCTAGCGCTTCCTAGCGTGATGGCGATCGCAAGCAGAGAGGTTCCCCATAGCTGTGAGGGCTGCCAGCAGCGTGCCAAAGCCTGCGAAAGAAATTTAACAGTCATGCGATGGAATTCCTTGTTCACCTTAAGTGCACGATCTGGCTAAGGAATCACTTTTAAGGAGTCGCTTTTAAGGAATCCTTTTTAAGGAATCACTTTCAAGGAATCACTCGGGGCATTAGCCCCAAGACATTCTTTAGCCAGGTCACTTTCAAAGTACCCATCTCTTCATGTATAAACTAAGACGTCGTCAAATTCCCGTGATGTTGCTAGGAAATGTGAGTGACTGCAGGGCTCAAATGTCTAAGCGCTGGTAGATTTTGTTGAGATTACGTAGCTGGTATTCCGGGTTAAAGCACTCAGTAATTTCCTCAGGTGACAGCTTCTCTTTGACTTGAGGATCGCTTTCAATCAGCTTTTGGAAGTTGCCACCGGATGTATTCCACGCATCGTGCGCGTTGGATTGCACGATGCGGTAGGCGTCTTCTCGGCCAATTCCTTTCTCGACTAGAGTCAGCATGACGCGCTGGCTAAAGACGACGCCGCCATAGAGATTCATATTGCGCTTCATGTTTTCGGGATACACCAGCAGATTTTTGATTAGCTTGGTGCTTTCTACTAGCATGAAGTGAGCGAGTATGCAGCTATCAGGAAAGATAACGCGCTCTACGGAGCTGTGAGAAATATCGCGTTCGTGCCAAAGGGCGACGTTTTCTAAAGCAGCGATCGCATTTCCTCTTAAAATCCTGGCCATCCCAGTTAGCCGCTCAGACTTAATCGGATTGCGCTTGTGGGGCATGGCCGAAGAGCCTTTTTGCTTTTTAGAAAAGAATTCTTCGACTTCTAAAACGTCCGTGCGCTGTAGGTTGCGAATTTCAACGGCAAAGCGCTCTAGCGATGCGCCTAAACCGGCCAAGCTCATGATGAACTCAGCGTGAACGTCGCGCGAGATTACCTGCGTAGAGACGGTATCGGGCTGAAGACCCAGCAGCTGGCAGGTAATTTCTTCGACTTCAGGATCAATGTTGGCATAGGTGCCGACCGCGCCAGAAATTTGGCCTACTGCAATCGAGTCTTGAATGCGGTTAAGGCGTTCTCGGTGACGCTGCATTTCGGCTAGCCAGCCAGCTAGCTTGAAGCCAAAGGTCATGGGCTCTGCGTGGATGCCGTGCGATCGCCCAATCATCACCGTATTGCGATGCTCTTGAGCCTTGTAGCGAATGGCCTGAATCAAGTTCTCAACGTGGGTCAAAATCAGCTTATGGCTAGCGACAATCTGCAAAGATAGCGCGGTATCTAGCACGTCTGAGCTGGTCATGCCCAGGTGAATATAGCGACCTGCATCGCCAACGTATTCGTTAACGTTGGTCAAAAAGGCGATGACATCATGGTGCACTTCTGCTTCAATTTCGAGAATGCGATTGACGTCGAAGTCTGCTTTTTCCTTGATAGTGTCTACGGCTGCTTGAGGAATTTTGCCTAGTTTGGCCTGCGCTTCGCAGACGGCAATTTCTACCTGTAGCCAAGTTTTAAACTTGTATTCATCGGTCCATAATTCGCCCATTTCGGGCAGGGTGTAGCGTTCTATCAAGGGGTGCGATCGCCAAAAGCAACCGGATCATTTTATCGGCTAAAGGGCAGAGCGCCCACACTATGTTGATATTTCGTGCAAATAGAACCCCTTATTCAGGTTCTACTAGCCACACTAAAAAAGCATCGAACGGGTCTATACGCAGACGGTTCGATGCTTTTTAGTAGATTAATTCTGATTATGTGGCGACAGCGAGCCTACGCGCCGCGAGCTGCACCTGCTGTTTTTGACGCAGGGGCGCTAGAAGAAAACATCAACAGCACGCGCCAGAACAGCATTATGCTGAGGCAAGACAGCCCACCGATAATAATCAGCGTGATCATTATGCTTGGAATATGAAGAATAGCCAATGCTATGCCAATCAAAATGAGGAAAAGAATGTTGTTAGTCATAAGAGTCGTCCTTCGGGGTGCCGATGGGCTACTCACTTATGGTAACGATTGGGCCTAGATGCCGAGGGGATCGCTCTCAAAGCTTAGCAAGGCTTAACTTCTTTTTTATAAAAATGTAACGATCTAGCTATATCCGCTTCTTGCCTCTTGGTATCAGCTTTTGATATCAGCTTTTAATACAGGGCTATCTACATTTGGCCACCTATATGTCTTCCGGCTGCATCCCCGATACGACAGGCGCTGTGCTGCTGAGCTTCAGCCCAGGATGATCGCTTTCGGTTTGACGACAGTTCCACTCATTTTTAAACAGCAGCACCGGGCGACCGTAGCTATCTTTGACGGTGGCCGTGTTAAAAATGCGGCCTGCTTTTTCCAAAGCAGGCCAGCCACCTGTCACCCACCGGGCGACGCTGTAGCCAATTGGCTCTAGCAGCGTTTCAACGTTGTATTCGTTCTTTAGCCGAAACTGCACCACCTCAAACTGAAGCTGTCCCACCGCCGCCAAGATCGGATCGCGGCGCGACTCGTCAGCCGAGTACATAATTTGCACTGCGCCTTCTTCGCGAAGTTCGGAAACACCCTTGCGAAACTGCTTGAATTTAGAAGGGTTGGGGTTTTTCAGGTAGGCAAACATCTCGGGTGAGAAGAAGGGAATGCCTTCGTACTCTAGGCGCTCGCCCTGGTAAATAGTGTCACCAATGGCGAATACGCCGGGGTTGTTTAGGCCAATGACATCGCCAGGATAGGCGACTTCAAGAGACTCGCGGCCCTGACCGAAGAGCTTTTGGGGGTGAGAAAGGCGAACGTTTTTGCCAGTGCGCGCATGGTTGACCACCATGTCTTTTTCAAATTTGCCAGAGCAGACGCGGATAAAAGCGACGCGATCGCGGTGTTTAGGATCCATATTGGCCTGAAGCTTAAAAATAAAGCCGGTAAAGTCTTCTTTTGTCGGCGACACAGGCCCAATCGTACTGTCGTGAACACCGGGTTCTAGCGCGTAGTCCAAAAAGGCGTCTAAAAACAGCTCTACGCCAAAGTTGGTCATAGCGCTACCAAAAAACACAGGTGTCATCTGGCCTGCATGAACCATCTCCAAATCTAGCTTCGGCCCAATTTCGTCTAGCATTTCCAGCTCTTCAGCAAACTGGTCAAACAACTCTCCTCCAACGAGTTCTTTAATACGGGGATCGCCCCAGTCGAGCACGGTGTCTTTGGCTTCTTTACTACCGTGCGCTGTGCGTTCAAACAGGTGCACCTGCTTCTTGCGACGGTCGAACACCCCTTTAAAGCGATCGCCCATTCCAATTGGCCAGTTGACAGCGTAGGTAGTGAGCCCTAGCTCCTGCTCAATTTCATCAAGCAGCTCAAGCGGCTCGCGTCCTGGGCGGTCTAGCTTATTAAAGAAAGTAAAAATCGGCATGTCACGCATGCGGCACACCTCAAACAGCTTGCGCGTCTGGGGCTCTAGACCCTTAGCCGCGTCTTCTAGCATGACGGCATTATCTGCCGCCGCCAAGGTGCGATAGGTGTCTTCACTAAAGTCCTGGTGACCTGGCGTATCTAGCAGATTGATCCAATAGTCGTCATAGCTAAATTGCAGCACCGTTGAGGTAATTGAGATACCGCGCTGCTGCTCTAGCGCCATCCAGTCAGAAACCGCATGACGCTGCGCTCGCCTTGCCTTCACCGAACCGGCCTCATGAATCGCACCGCCATACAGCAGCAGCTTTTCGGTCAGCGTCGTCTTACCCGCGTCAGGGTGAGAAATAATGGCAAAATTGCGTCGTTGCTCTACGGCTTCGGCGATTTCGCTTTTGGAAACAAGGGTAGAGGTCATGAGTTAATCAAAAATCGATAGCGGCAGAGTTCAATTTCCTGCAGTTGCTAATAGCGTACGGGTGTTGGCTAGCACGAACTTTAACAATTGTAGTCTTTTCCCTACATCGACAGCTTCTTATGTCAAAGCTGAGGGGACGTCGCAACCTGCCAAAAAGCCTGCCTGCCCTACAGATGGTGACCAACAAGCAAACAGAAATAGTGTCCGACAAGTAAATAGAACAGTTGCCTACAGTTCTTCAAATCTGATTAAAATCAGTGGAAATATCTTCTCCGTTCGCGAAACGTCACAAATTTATTTTATGTAGCGCTTTATACTCTTTTGGGCTGAAAGTTTGCAAAAAGGCTTTCCCTACTTTTTGGAGCGTTGCTTTGATCTGTAATAGGGCGTCTTGTCGTGATATTTCAGCCTAACAAAGCTCTACATTCTGCGTTTTAAATCCTGTTTATTGGAGTATTGAAAAATGTCTTTAGTCAAAAAGTGTATGGCTGAGGCCGTAGGCACGTTTTGGTTAGTGCTAGGGGGCTGCGGTAGCGCGGTTCTAGCCGCAACTTTTGTGGGTGGCGAAATTGCCCCTGACGTTGCGTTTCCGCTGGGCTTAGGCTTCGTGGGTGTTTCTCTAGCGTTTGGTTTGACGGTGCTGACGATGGCTTATGCCATTGGCCATATTTCTGGCTGCCATTTGAACCCGGCGGTTTCATTTGGGCTGTGGGCCGGTGGTCGCTTCCCTAGTAGTGAGCTGCTGCCCTATATCGTCTCTCAGGTTGTAGGCGCGATTGTGGGCGCTGCGATGGTCTATCTGATTGCGTCTGGCCAGCCGGGCTTTGCGGAAAGCGGCAGTACCTTAGCAGCAAATGGGTATGGTGCGCTCTCTCCCGGTGGATTTAATCTGCTTTCTTGTTTCATCACCGAAGTTGTGATGACGTTTATGTTCTTGGTGGTTATTTTGGGCTCGACGGATGGCCGTGCTCCTAAGGGCTTCGCACCCATTTCAATCGGTTTGGCTTTGACCTTAATTCACCTGATCAGTATTCCGGTGACGAATACTTCTGTGAATCCGGCGCGCAGCTTGGGCCCTGCTATTTTTGCTGGCCCTGCACACTTGGCGCAAGTTTGGCTATTCTGGGTTGCGCCAATTCTGGGTGCGCTGCTAGCAGGCTGGTTTTATAACAGCGTACTGGCGGCTGGCTATGAGCCGGATATTGACGGAGGCGTGCCTTCAGAGCAACCGGTTGTGACTACGGCGGCACCTCGTCAGTAAGTCGCAAGCGATAGGCAAGCCTATTATTTACTTTGCGTTTAGTGCTATGACAGTGAGCCGTCAGCCGACTATATCCGGCTGACGGCTTATTTATTTGCGGCTGTGCTTGGTTTATTGCTGCGCTGGGGTGTCTGGGGCGTCTGTGGGGGCTTGATGTTTTTTGGCTGAAGTCCGACGCGTATCTAAGAGGCCAAGAAACAGATAGGGACAGGCTAGTAAGAAAAGCAAGCCACCGATATATACGACAGCTTCTAGGGCTGTTGGTAAGTAGAAATAGTCAGAGACGGTTGTGTATGCCAGCATAAAAAGTTCTGGGAGAGGTCTTTCTATTGTTTGTGATAACACTGATCTCTGATTGATTTCTGCTCTCTGCTGCGATTATTGGCTAGAGAATTATTTTGATAGGTATCGGCTGTTTGCGAAGTATGACGAAATTGAAGCATTATGAGGTGGAGGCATCACAAACTTATAAAAGACTGATGGTGACGCTGATGGCGATGAGGAGTGCGATCGCTAGCCAAAAGCGATTGATTTTGCGCCACCAGGGCACCGAGTAGATTTCTGAAGGGCTCAGTTCAGCCGGGGCATTTATGTTCTGGTATAGCGTGCAGGTCTTTGCCTGGGGTCGTTTGGGAAAGTTGCAGGTGTTATCTACGTCGTATACACAAGTTGGACATAAGAAGCGATCGCCCTCTGCTCGGTGCAGCGTCATGCCCGGATGCCCGTGCGCTTTGAAGGCGGTGCGGCAATGAGGGCAGCTAAGGGCATCGCTAGCGATTGGGCTATTGCACTGCGGGCAGGTTGGCATGATGACTAGGCTCTGGTAGTAAAAGAAAACCTCAGAAATATCGTAATCGACTTCATACGGTAAACCGTCCGCTGATAGCGAGATAGTTTGCCAAAATAAAAGAGTAACCTGCGCGCCTGCTGGTCAGAGCCATTGGATTAGATCTGCTCGAACTGAAGCGTTAATCCTCGGTGGTCACGGGTGCGTTCTACTTGAGGAAATGGCTATGGATAGCTCTAACATGCTCAGGCAGCTTTTGATGTTTGGCATTGGCACGACCTCTTTGGTGGCCGAGCGAGTCAAAAAGATGAGTGAAGAGCTAGTACGCGACGGCAAACTAGATCCTGATCAGGCGAAGGGCTTTGTCGATGACTTTATGGCCCAGTTCAACATTGACCAGGCAGCTTTAGAGAAGCAAATGCAGCGCCAGGTGCGCAACATTATGCAGGATTTGGGCGTACCCAGACAGTCGGAAATGGACGAGCTGCGCGGTCGTTTGGACCGGCTAGAGCGGCAAATTAGGGATTTGGAAAACAGAGAATGGCGATGAAGAGACGTCAGAACTTTCCCTCATCTGTCGTACACTAAAGCCGTTGTCGTGTAGTACATCTTTTGGGCTTTGTGCCTGCAAAGACCTACCTAATTTGAACCTATGAGAGAAATACTAATTAGCTTTGGCGTGGTAGTTGCCTGCTGTGCGGTGCTGTTGGTTGCCCAGTTTACGGGTGGCAATGGTGAGCAAGCGGCGGCTGATAGTGTGGCCGACAGCGCAGCCGATGCGCCTGCTGTCGTCGCGCAAAATGAGACGCTGGTGGCCCAAGGAACCAGTCAAAGTGCAAGTGATTTATTAGAGGATGATGCTATGGCCGCAGATGCCAGTGCTGAAGAGAATGTAGTAACGACTGATTCTGGCTTGCAGTATGTTGTGATTGCTGAGGGCGATGGCGCTCAGCCTCAGCCGGGTCAGCGAGTGTTTGTGCACTATGTTGGTACGTTAGAAGATGGAACCAAGTTTGATAGTTCGCGCGATCGCGGTCGTCCGTTTGATTTCACCATTGGCCGAGGCCAGGTGATCAAAGGCTGGGATGAAGGCGTGGGTGACATGAAAGTAGGCGATCGCCGTAAGCTAATTATTCCGCCTGATCTGGGCTATGGGGCTCGCGGCGCAGGCGGTGTAATTCCCCCCAATGCAACCCTCATCTTTGATGTAGAGCTATTACGCATCGGCAGCTAGCTTTGAGCAATTCCCTTTAGTCCTTCACTACCCTCATTCAAATTCTGAACCCCTGGTGCCTCAGATACTTTCTGTGGTCAGGGGTTTTGCAATTTTGACCTTGCCGGACATCTTTAGTCATACAGTGCCGTGCATATCGATCTCACAGCTCTGGCCTATTGATGTACTACAAGTGAAGATTTTGCTAACTCTACGTAGCTGAAAGATTCAAACAAACTGACTATTTGCGTCAGATGAGCCTCAAATAGTGAGTCTAGCTCTGAGTTTCGAATATTTCCTGTAGACACCAGGAGGAGTTTATAAGGCTTCTGCTGAAGCAAGAAAGACTGCACAAAGTCATCAAATCTCACGAGGCTAGCTTGTAAACACTCTTCACTTGGCTCAAACGAGCCGCAAACAACAGAGCAGAGAGAATGTCCGCTTCCTCTAAATCCTTATAATCTTCTAAAATCTCAGCGTGAGTCATTCCAGAACTCAAAAGTTCCAGCAGCATTTCTACCGGATAGCGCAGCCCTCTAATACACGGCTTTCCATGACAGATTTCAGGAGCAATTGTAATCCTCTGCAAAATAGAACTACCCATGTAAATCCTCCCAACCTCTATAGCTATTTTCTATGGCTATTCAATATACTACTGCCTGCTAACTTTACCGCTCTGCCGCAATTTCAGCCTTTATCAACTCATCCGCGACTCCGCCGTTATCATTTTGCCTCAGCACCATCACCTCAGCGCCATCACCTCAGCGTCATTCAAGAAAGCTAAGCCGCGATCGCTTGACTGAAGGCAAAAATCAGCTTATCTTCAGTTCTAAGCTGTGATGCCTATTACGGCCCTTCCTCAGAACTCAATTTTACTTAGCACCATCGGCAGGCGCTTACAACACCTACCGACGGCTAACCCCCAGGATTAACACGCAATCCCGGCAGCTAGGGTTTACTTTAACCCAGCCACCCCGACTTGCAACACATCTTCTCGGGGAGGCTGAGTTTCATTGGGTTCTGGTTTCCTACCCAAACCTAGATCCGGAGACCAGACCTCACATGTTTATCCTTACGATTCAGGACGCCCCCGCGTCCACAGCTACTGCCGTCAGCCCTACGCCCACCGCCGAACCCATCCGGCATATGCTATTTGGCAGCCTTAGCGCCGTACGCACCACCATCCAAACCCTATACAAACGCGGCTACGCCGACCCCAACGACTGGAGCCAGCCCATTTCTACCGGCAGGCCCAACGAAGTCATGGCCATCTTGACCAAACGAGTAAGACTAGAAAGCTAGCATAAAAAATTCCTGGCATCGGTAAGATGCCAGGAATTAAAAACAACCGATGGAAAAACAGAAAACAGAACTTATGCAGTTTGCTTACGACGTAGACGAGTCGCCAACAAACCCAGAATCCCTAGCCCCAGCATAGCGCCAGGCTCTGGAACATCTTGAGCCAGCGCCCCCGAAATCGCCACGCCATCATTACCGCACTCCAGCAGCAGGTGAGCGATGTAAGAGTTCGACGGCAGCAAGGCGCGATCAAAACGGAAAGTGATTTGCTCATCGCCAGTGGCGTCAAAGTTGGCAAAGTCTAGCCCCTGCGCCGCCGCCGCTGCACCGTCTAAATAGGAAATGCTGCCTAGACGAGTACCGCCGTCAATAACGTTGCGAATCTGCGTATTTGCGCCAGTCGTATTGCCTGCGTAGTAACCATAGACATCTTCTGCACTCGAAAAATCTGTACCAAAGCTATTCTCTCGGCCATAGCCAGCAGCGTAGTACTGCTGTAGGGTGCTGTAACCACTGTTTTGCAAGGTAACGCTTTTGGCCGTGACGCCTCCATACACGCCGGTTTGAGCCGCGCCCGAGTCTGAACCTGCGGCAAAGTTGATAGCAAACAAGCTGCTGTTGGCATTAGCCTCGTTAAACGTGCCGCCACCAAAGTCAAAGAACAAATCACCCCAGCCGATGTTTCTATCTGCCGCATGGGCATACGTCGTGCCCGCGAGGGGAAGGTTTGCGCTAATAGAAACAAAGACATCGTCGGCGGTTTCTTTAATCGCAAGCCCTTTGATTTCAAAGATGCTGCCACCAGAGCCATCGGTCATCGCGTCGATACTGTAGTTCCACCCTCGGTGAAACTGCCCAGCTTGCGCCGCTTGCGCACTTAATAGACCGATAGTTAGCGTAGCAGCAGCGATCGCACTGTTTCTCAAAAATGCATTAAACATAGATAAACCCTTCTCACTTTTACGGTATTCGGCGCTTCAGCATTTCCCTCAACCGTTCTGCTAATCACAAAACAGGTTTTGTATAAATGGATACACGTCGTTCGTCCTACCGTTGTATTTACTTAGGCACGTAAGTGATAAGGGTAGGCGCTAGCCATTCGCAATAGCTTTATAAAACTGGGTCAAGTATGAGAAATAGGACAGCAAGGCTAGAACTATGAGCGTCGTTTCACCCATTATTGATATGACAATCGGCCTAATGCGATATGAGCCTAAAAGTATGGGCTGTAAAGATTAGAGTGATTGGAAAACCTTTGCCCTACTTCGCATTACTAGCAGGCCCAGCCGTGCGGATATGGCACAGGCTGTACGCAGATGCACACGCTGCTGATAGAGAAGCTGATGAATGGAGAAGCTGAGGAGAAGAATCTGAGGAGAAGAAGCTGAGGAAGACAAAGCCGCTGATGGAGAAGCCGCGATCAAAGAGTCATTTGAGAAGTCATCTAAGAAGTTATCTAAGAGGTCGTTTTGGAGAGGTCGTCTTGGATCTCAACAGACTATTTCTCTACCTTGTAGCCAAATTCAGACAGGCGCGTGCGCGACTGCCGCCAGCGATCTTGCACGCGCACAAATATCTCTAAGTACACCTGACCAGCCACCAGCTTTTGCATCTGCTCACGCGCAGCGGTGCTAATCGCCTTCATCATCAGCCCACCTTTGCCAATGAGGATGCCCTTTTGCGATTTGCGCTCTACGTTGACAGTAGCCAGAATGCGAGTAATTTTCTCATCTTCTTCTACTTTGTCGATTGCGATCGCTACCGAATGCGGCACCTCTTCACGCGTATGCAACAATATTTGCTCTCGAATCAGCTCGCCCATAATGAACCGCTCAGGCTGATCTGTCACCAAATCCGGTGGATAGTAATAAGGCCCCGGCTCTAGCTTAGAAACCAATGTCTCTTGCAACGTCTCAACGCCTTCACCCGTCAGCGCCGAAAACTTCACCACGCCCCAGCCGTGCTCAGCGGCCAATGCCTCATAGCTGTTCTTAATCTCAGCAGATTTTCGCCCCGCCTCCGGCAGCTGATCTAGCTTGTTAATGCCCAGCACCACCGGGCTCTGCGTCTGCGCCACCAGATTTGCAACAAACAAATCACCTCGCCCGGCAGGAGAGGTCGCCTCTACCACAAACAGCACCACATCAACAGAATTTATTGCCACCCGCGCGTTCTGCACCAGCACCTTGCCTAGCTCGTGGTGCGGCTTATGAATGCCCGGTGTATCTACAAAAATAATCTGTGCCTGCGGCGTGGTCAAAATACCCTGTAGCCGATTGCGCGTCGTTTGGGCAATCGGTGAGGTAATTGCAATTTTCTGGCCTACTAGATAATTCATCAGCGTAGACTTGCCCACATTAGGACGGCCCACAATGCTAATAAAGCCAGAGCGAAAATCGGGCGCAGCGGTCGGAATCAACCCGCCGCTGATGTTGGGCTTACTCTTGAGCGGGATGGTTTCATCTGCCGGATTACTCAGCGGGGCAATCTCATAGGCGACTGTTTCTCTAGAATCAACAATCTTTCCGTCTACGAGTCTATACGACTGCTTCGATCTGGTTTGTTGATCCTGCGGCTGTTGATCCTGCGGCTGTTGATCCTGCGGCTGTTGATCTGGTCGCTGTCCATTTTTCAGCTTTGGCTTGATCTCTTCGGACTTGAGAATCGGCTTTTCTGGCTCTGGAACAATCACATTGTTCTGCCCTGGCCGATAGGGTTTCTCGAACTTGCGCGTACCCGGTTGGCCGCCAGATTTGTAGCCACCCTTTTTATAAGAAGTCTTCTTTCTTGACTTTTTAGACTCGTCTCTAGACTGGCCTTCTCTAGACTGGCCTTTCGCCTGATCCCAAGGATTGTTCATCGGTTAGTTTCCAGTAATATGAACAACAACTTCTCGGGTATGAGCGCGATCGCGATGCTCCCACAGATAGATACCTTGCCAAGTGCCCAAGGCCAGTCGGCCATTCATGATGGGAATTTGCTCTGAGGTGTGGGTTAGCGCAGTACGCAGGTGAGCGGGCATATCGTCCGGGCCTTCGTCGCTGTGGCGATAGTTGTCACCTTCGGGCACTAGCTTGGCTAAAAAGGTCTCCATATCGAGCAGCACGTCTGGGTCAGCGTTTTCTTGAATCACTAAGCTCGCTGAGGTGTGGCGCAAGAAAATAGAGCACAGCCCGGTTTTCACACCGCTAGCTGCGACCGCTTCTTGAACCTTACGCGTAAACCGGCCTAACGACTTGCCTTGAGTCGTTAGGCGGAGAACTTCTTGATAGTGAACTGTGCCAGACGTGGCCACCATAGACTTGCAATTTTTTTATCGAGACATTTGTCAGTCTATCGCACCCGCCTCAACCCGCTACATGTTTTTCCGCTACAGACCTTTAAAGTACTCTAGTACAGCTGTCGCGACGGTTTGCCTGCCATTTTTATCTAGCTTTTCAGCTTTTTGGGGCGGCAGCAGTGGTTCTGCCAAAAACGACCAGTCGCCCTCAAAGAATGTCTGGGCGTTGACAATGCGATGGGGCGCGTAGTTTTTAATGCCGTCGATTAAAATCTGGGCTTCGGCAAAGCCTTCGCGGGTGATGGTAATGACGCCTTTGTCGAGCAGGCAGGCTTCGGCAAAGGTGCTATAGCCCGGTTTAGAAAAGATGCGATCGCACACAATCATCCAGTCTACGGGCCGCATGGCACGATCCTTGACGCGGTAGAGATTGGGCATATCGGGCGCAGCCGGGTCAAAGGTGATGAACTGCCAGTCGGGTAGCTGCTTTAAAGCTTCGTAGGGAATGGTAGAAAGGCCCAGTCCGCCAAAGGTAAGTAAAACGGTGCGATCACTTGGCACGTCACTTTGCATCAGTTCTCGCAGATGAGCCTCGCTATAGGCAGGGCTACCCCCCGTCAACCCAATATCAGTGATGTTAGGAAGCGCTGACATTGGCTCGTGAAACGGCATCCGAAAGGTTCGATCTGCATGAGCGCAGCACTCAGCAATCCAATCAGCGATCGCGCTAAACGCCTTTTCCTCCTGTTCCCAGGGCCGATAGATAAAATCCCAGCCAAAATTCCCCATCATCCAGCAAGGTATGCCCGCACAATGCGCAATCTTTGCCATCAACGGCGGAATATCAGCCAGTACCAGATCCACCCCCATAGATTTTAAATAAGCCGATTCTTCAGCCATCAACGCCTCTTGCCGTAACTGAATGCCTTGCATCGCGGCCAGCGTAGCGGACTTGTCCATCGTCAGACTATCGCTTTGCAGCACCCCCACATCAAAATAGACCTGCCGATGAATATAGTTGCCATGTAAATAGCTATCGAGCAGCCACTTCGGCGACTTAGTTGCCAAAATCAACGTCAATGGTAAGCCTTTTGCCTCGCAGCCCCGGCGAATCTCAGCGGCAATAGAAGCCGCGCGGGTCGCGTGACCAAAGCCGTGATTCGTAACTGCGATATAGAGCGTCGGCATAGTGAGAGACGTGGCTATCTAGCAAAGATTCCCAAAGCCAATATACTTTCATATGAACGGCACCGGGAGAACCCATCCATATCGACAGCAAAAAGGACTGGCCTTTAACCAGGCCAGCCCTTTTCATGCTTTATCACTATTCTTTGTCGCTAAGCGCCACTAAGCGGCAGTGCTAAAGAGCGTATACCCCTCAAGCAATCTTCCGCCTAAACCGGCCTATAGCTGAGGAACGAAGCGCTCCTTGTCAGGAACGGTAGTGTATTCACTCACAATCTGACGAAATTCATCGCCATCAATCGACTCTTTTTCAATCAGCAAATCAACCACGCGGTCAATCACATCTCGATTTTCACGAATGATGTTGCGGGTTTTTTCGTAGCACTGCTGCACAATTTCACGAACAGCCCCATCAATCTTAGAGGCGATCTCTTCAGAATATTCAGAGCGGCCACCCCAGCTTCCGCCTAAAAAGACCTCACCCTGCTCGCTTTCAAGCGCTAGCTGCCCAAGATCTGACATCCCAAACTTGGTCACCATCTGGCGGGCCATGTTCGTGACCTGCTGTAGGTCATTGCCTGCGCCTGTTGTCACTTCAGACTCACCAAAGATGACATCCTCAGCCGCGCGGCCACCCAAAGCACCACAGATACGGGCTTTGAGCTGAGCGCGAGAAATCAGCATCTGGTCTTCATTAGGCGTAAACCAGGTCAAGCCTTGCGCTTGCCCGCGGGGAATCAGCGTCACTTTTTGCAGCGGATCGTGTGCCTTGATCATTGTGGCAATAATGGCATGGCCCACTTCATGATAGGCAATCAGGCGCTTGCTCTTGCCGTCAGTTAGCGGTGTGCCTTCCATGCCAGCGACTACGCGGTCAATCGCATCGTCGATTTCTAACATAGTGACCGCTTCTTTCCGGCGGCGAGCCGTCAAAATAGCAGCTTCGTTCAGCAGGTTAGCTAAGTCAGCGCCCGTAAAGCCGGGTGTGCGCCGAGCAATCGTATCAAGCGAGATATCATCGGCGACTTTTTTGTCACGCGCGTGCACTTCTAGCACTTCGCGGCGACCTTTGATATCGGGTGGATCTACCGACACCTGACGGTCAAAGCGACCGGGACGCAGCAGCGCCGAGTCCAGCACATCGGCCCGGTTCGTAGCCGCGATGACAATAATGCCCGTGTTGCCTTCAAAGCCGTCCATTTCAGTCAGCAGCTGGTTTAGCGTCTGCTCACGCTCGTCGTTACCACCCCCAATACCCGCACCGCGAGAGCGGCCTACCGCGTCAATCTCATCAATAAAGATAATGCAAGGTGCGTTCTCTTTGGCTTTTTTGAAAAGGTCGCGAACGCGTGAGGCACCCACACCTACAAACATTTCAACAAATTCTGAACCCGAGATAGAGAAGAATGGCGTGCCTGCTTCACCTGCGATCGCCTTAGCCAGCAGTGTTTTACCCGTTCCTGGCGGACCGACTAGCAGCACCCCTTTCGGAATGCGAGCGCCAATTGCTGTAAAGCGCTCAGGTTTCTTCAGAAAAGTCACTACTTCTTGCAGCTCTTCTTTCGCTTCTTCAATACCCGCCACATCGTCGAATTTGACGCCGGTTTCGGCCTCCATCATGAAACGAGCTTTGGACTTACCAAAGTTCATAGCCTGACCGGGGCCACCAGCGCCCCCGTTAGAGCGACGAAATAGGAAGAACAGGCCACCGATGAGCAGGATCGGAAACAACAGGTTACCGAGAACGCCAATGATTGCACCATCGTTGCGGGGCTGATGGGAATCAAGGTTGATATCGGAGGTGCGTAGGCGCTCAACTAGTTCAGGCGCGTTGCCTGGCAAATCGACTCGCCAGCGCTGAACTTTATTATCGATTTGAGGATCGACTGCTTCAATGATGGCCGTCCGACCGTTTTCATAAAAGTCAACGGAGGTCACACGACCTGCGTCTAAGTAATCCAAAAATCGTCCGTAGGTCATGCTAGTGCTAGCAGTATTACGACCTGAATCGACGGGACTTGCACTACCGAAGGAACCCTGCCAAAGGAAAAATCCAACCACAAGAAGGGGCATGGTCCACAGTAGGGCAGTTTTCCAAGAAAATTTCATGACTCGGTGGCCTCTGTTAAATAGATAGTCGGTTCATACAAGGATTGCCCAAGGGTTACCCTAGAGGGCTGACTTAGGGCTAACTCATAAAAACCGATGCTCGAAGAGCAATGTGACTGGTTAACTCCCGCTATTGGTAGGCGTCTAGCGGCTTTGGGTCGTCTTGGCGAAAGGCCAAAGCCAATACCAGAGCAAAAAAACGCAACTGCTTAGCGCAAAGTGTTAGATAATCACAAGCTTTATGAGACTTGTCTTTACTAAATTTAACGTAAATTCTTCGGATACAGCAATTAAATCTTTCAACGGGTTTAGATTTCAAGCACGCAGCTCAGCTAGCGGCTACTGCCACCGCCTCAGCTAGTCGCTGCTGATCAAACCCACGACGGTGCAAAATGACCCAGGACTCGACTAAGTCAGGGCCTTGCATATCTCCCATTAGGGCGGCTCGCAGCGATCGCATAATCAATCCCTTCTTCACCCCCAGCGCCTTGGTGACCTGATTAATCACGCTTTTAGCATCCGCAGGCTCATTCACGGGCGTTTCGCCCACCGCCGCTATCACCGCCTCAATCGCCTCAGCCACCCCGGCTTGAGTTAGCTGATCTTTCGCCTTCTCGCTGAACGCCATCGTTGGCGTCGCAAAGAAATGTCCTAGCTCTACACAGTCTTTCAGCCGAGTCAGGCTAGGCCCAATCATCGCCGCTAGCGGCAGCAGCCAGTCTTTATCGGTATCCGCATCAAAGTCATAGCCCGCTACCTGCCAGTAGGGCATCAGCATCGGCAGCAGTTCCTCCGCAGGCTGCTCATGCAAATACTGCGAATTAATCCAATCGAGCTTGTCCCAATCGAACTTCGCACCCGCCTTATTCACCCGGTCAAAACTAAATAGTTTCGCCGCCTCTTCTAAGCTAAATAGCTCCTGCGTATCTGGCGCAGACCAGCCCAGCAGCGTCATATAGTTCGAGAGCGCTTCAGCCGTAAAGCCCATCTCCCGAAAATCATTCACCGAGGTCACACCGTCACGCTTAGAGAGCTTAGCCCCCTGCTCATTCAAAATCAGCGGCGTATGGGCAAACTCAGGCACCGTAAAACCCAGCGCCTCGTAGAGCAAAATTTGCTTGGGCGTGTTGCCGACATGATCTTCGCCGCGAATCACATGGCTAATGGCCATATCAGCATCGTCTACTACCACCACAAAGTTGTAGAGCGGCTGACCCACATCAGATCCTGAAGACGCCCGCGCAATCACCATATCGCCGCCTAGATCTTGGCCTTTCCAGCTCACTAGTCCGCGCACTAGATCACGCCATTTAATCTCACGCTCATCATCAATTTTGAAGCGAATCACCGCCGGACGCCCTGCCGATTCAAACGCCTTAACTTGCTCAGGCGTTAGGTTTCGGTGCTGATTATTATAGCGAGGTGCCTGCTTACGCGCCTGCTGAGCTTCCCGCATCGCACTGAGTTCTTCGGGCGTTTCGTAGGCGCGGTAGGCCAGCCCTTTGATCTAGCAGCACTTGCACCTTTTCCCGGTACAAATCCAACCGCTGAGACTGATAAAAAGGCCCTTCATCCCAGTCCATGCCCAGCCATTTGAGCCCTTCTACGATGTTGTCGGTATACTCAGATTTAGATCGCTCTAGGTCTGTATCTTCAATTCTAAGCAGGAACTGACCGCCCTGATTACGGGCAAACAGCCAGTTAAACACAGCCGTACGAGCTGTGCCAATATGAAGGTTTCCAGTGGGGCTAGGCGCTATACGAACACGAACTGACATGGCGTAACTCTTGAAAAAATAAGGTTGAGAAGCATAAGTCTGAGCAAACGGAATGGTTTGAGCAAACGGAATGAGAAAGGCTACGCCTACACACGTCGCTATGAAGCTTCCGTAAATCAGCAGCTGAAGCAGCAACCATTGTATAGCAATCGCCAGAGCGTGCTTTTTTAGGCTGGATTTCTCAGCTCATCTGGCTTTCCTTGTGTCTAGCTGTCTATAACACTAGCGGCTATGGCAGTTCAGCGGCTATGGCAGTTCAGTGAACAGAGAGACTCGCTACAATAAAACTCTCTCACTAGAGAGTAGTCAGCATCTTTCTCACTAGAGAGTCAGCCATATCCATCCACACCTGCTGCTAAACGCCTGTTACTAAACAGGATCTATACGGGCCTTTCCCTTTCCAATGACCTCTTTTCTCGCTGCTTTATCTAGATTTATTCGCCGCTTGTTTCACGTCGATTCCTACGGGCGATCGCGCCACCCATCAGAGCGCCATCCATCAGAGCGTCATCTATCAGAGCGTCCCAGCGCAGATCGGCCATCCCAGTACGCAGCAAACGGTCGTGTCGCCACGCTAGAAACCAGTCCTCCGACAGCCGCACTTGCCACGGCCACTGCGGAGCGTTCAGTCTTAGGGTCAGCCTTAGAAGCAGCAGGTGCCGTTTCAGACAAGACGCCAGCAGCGACGGCGGATATGCGCAGATTGGTGTACAAGGCGACCTACAACATGCCCAAGCGGCGGATGCATGCAGGTCAGTTTGGGTCACGGCTGCGGAAGATAGAACCCGCCTTTACCTACGAAAAATACAACTTTACCAAGCTGATATATCTACTGGCGGCGGTGCCAGATATCGTCAGCTTAGAGCGTGTTAACAAACAGGGTGCCGCGCCAGCCTACTACGTACGAGCCGTCTTAGATATTAAGCGGCAGCTGCTGCGCGTGATGGAAAGCTTTGACAGTGAAGATGGATGGGTCCATGTGGAAAGTGTCATTGCCGAAATGGCCCGCACCGTCCCTGAGTTCTCGATTGATACCTACGGATTTACCAATCCTCAGCCGTTTTTAATTAGCCATAGCGATCTAATTGAGTCTAAGTCTGAAAATGCTGACTATATTCGGCTGCGGTCGTCATCCAAAATAGCAGCGTCAGCCATCTCGCCTTTAGACGCTAATTCATCCAAGCGGATAGCTAGCCCTAAGCGGATAGTCTCGCCAGCAGCGCTCGGGCCTGTTACCGAGCGTGATCATCGCAATCATCTGAATTCTGGCAGCACGAAAGCCATTGTTCACCTGTCTAAGTTTGCCGGGTTCACGCCGCAGATACTAAACCAAAAGGTAAGCGATCTCGCGGCGATCGCACTCTCCGAACGCTGGTACTTTGGCCCTCAGCCACCCGCCAATTTCGCCTATCCCATCCTCAAAAGCTATTTGCGCTACACCTTCATTCGCCTACAGCACGAGCGCAAAGTCATCGTCAGCCACAACCTGCAATACAAAGCCTTCAACACTGGCCTTCTCGACAAGCTGCTGCGGCCCATCTACGCCCTTCTAACGACTGCTGTGTCTCCTCAGCGCCTGTGGGATCTCACCTTTTGCATTCCAGGAGAAAGCTCTGCGGGTAAAGCACTCGTTGCCAACTTCACCGATCTCCCTGCCGCCGCCAACTATCTCAGCAACCCCGCGAAAGTTTTCTACCATCTCGAATCAGGCTCACCCGAAGTCGATTGGCATCACATCATCAAAGACAATATGGAGCGCTTGCCGCCCGCCTTCCTCGCCCAGTACGCCCCGACTAACTTCACCTACCGCAACACCCAAACCCTCAGCAGCAGCGAATTTCACGAGTACAAACGAGCCTTTGCCGCTGCCCTAGATGACGACCCAATCGCCTATCGCAACATTGTCAACCGGCTAGGCGAAGCCCTCACTCGCACCTTGCTCAAAACGCAGATCAACTACAAGACAGCAGTCCCTACTTACTATCCCAATATCAATAGTATTGATTTGCTGCTCCCTATCTGCCTAGTAGAAGAAGATGTCGCTGACTGCGCGATTGTCGTCCGTCAAGCGAGTTCTGGTAAATACATTGGCCACACTATCCTTACTTTAAGACAGGCATACAACAATGCCCGCCTCATCTGCAAGCTAGACGAGCACTGGCTAACTCGGTCTATGGCGCTTAGCCAAGAAGAGTTTGAAGAAGAAGATGATGACTCAGAAGAGTTCGAGGCCGAGACGACACTCTCAGAAGCGAATCTGGCTTGAGCCAAGCGCCGCAACAGCCCAAGTCATACAGCCCGAGTCATACATCCCAAGTCATTTAGACCAGTTGTCGGGCGGGTGGTTTCACACCGATTGGAAACTTATGCGAATAAATACGTAGGGTTCGATCAGAACAAGCTACTGTAAACAGCCGCTAAAAGTCACTGCTTATGGGATGCAATGAGATCAGGATTAGGATGCATTGAGATTGGGATAATTTTTAGAGATCAGGATAACTGTTATTCTGCGTAATTTTTATCTGCGGATCTCAATACCTATCTGCACCCTTACGCCTCAGTATGATTATGGCCAAAGATAACAACAACAAATTTGCTGCGATCGCGCTGCTATTATCCGCAGGTATCGTAATTGGCGCTAGTACGGGCATCTTGTTTCTGTTAGATAGCAGCGTTGCCGTCACGCCCAAAAGCGAGATAAAGACTATCGAGCAGTAATCACCTCCTGTTTTGATTCTCTTCTGGCTTATTCCTCTTCTGGCTGACGTCTCTAATTTGTCGTTCTTTCTAAGCCTAATTTGATCAGTTTATCTACGAGGTCTGGGAATTTAATACCCGACGCTTCCCACATCTTGGGGTACATGCTAGTCGCGGTAAACCCTGGCATGGTGTTGACTTCGTTGATCAAGATCTCTCCGGTTGCTTCAATATAGAAGAAGTCTACACGGGCAATGCCCGAGCCATCAATGGCTTTAAAGGCGGTGATGGCCATTGATTGGATGCGATCGCGCACTTCATCTGGAACCGGGGCCGGAATCAACAGCTTTGCCCCACCGTCTGTATATTTAGCAGCATAGTCGTAAAAATCGGTTGTGAACTGAGTCTCGCCCAGGGCCGACGCTTTAGGGTCATCATTGCCTAAGATCGAACACTCTACTTCACGGGCAACCACACCGGCCTCAACAATCACTCGGCGGTCATAGCTAGCTGCGTTATCAAGCGCCGCTTCTAATTCCTGACGGGTGCTCGCTTTAGCAATTCCAACAGAAGACCCCAGATTTGCAGGCTTCACAAAGCAGGGATAACCGACATCAGCTTCTAGCTCATCGCAAACCTTGGGAAAAATGCAAGGATTAGAGTAGATTTGCGCACGAGTGACACCCCTATATTTCACTTGAGGCAGACCGGCCTGGGCAAAAGCGCTTTTCATCGCTAGCTTATCCATGCCCAAGGCTGATCCCAGCACCCTACAGCCTACATAGGGCATCTGCAACAGTTCAAACAGCCCTTGAATCGTGCCATCTTCGCCATTGGGCCCGTGCAAGACAGGAAACCAAATATCAATAGAGCTTAAGCTCACTTCGCCAGTCTCAGCGCCGGTCTCAGCGCCGGTCTCAGTGTTAGGCTGAGCCAAGCTAGGCAGACGCTGATCTATGCTAGTTAGCGCAGGCAGCTCACCCGCAGCGGTATCATCACCCGCGATCGCTTTGCCCGAAAGTAGTACCTGACGGGCCGCCTCTCCCATCAGCCAGCCACCGTCTTTGCGAATGTGGACAGGCAGCACGTCGTACTTGTCTTTGTTTGCACCGGTAGCTAGGGCTTGCGCGATCGCACCTGCCGAGCGAATAGACACCTCATGCTCACCCGAACGTCCCCCAAACAGCAAGCCTACTCGCATAGCCATCAGCGTTTACCCTTCTAATCAACTGCTTTCGGGTTAGCCTATCATGGGTGCTCACCCCAAATCTTACAGGCCAAATCTCATAGGCCAAATCTTAGTGAGCTGGGTGAGCATAGATGATATAAATAGGCGAATTGTCAAAAAAAAACGCTTTAGATTCAGCTATAAAAGCGAATCAAAGCGTTCTGTCAGGGTGCATCTACCACTTAATACTTCTCACCTAGAACCGTTAATCCGGGAAAATTTTAGTTTCGAATTCGACCAAGGTAATATTGTGAAATACTTCTTCCTATCCGATAGCTGGACGACTGGGCGCGTTTGGGAGTTTGGTGGACTGTGGAACGAACTCGCCTGGAACCGCAAACCAAATTTACAGCAGCAGTCTCTCTATATTCAGGAAAATGGCGAAAATCTCTGGCTATATCAAGTAGAAGAGGCCGTGCTGATGGTTGAGGTACTGCCAAAGTCGGCAGATCCCTCCACCATCGGCCAAGTCGTTCTCAAGCGGTTGCTCAGCGCTGAGCAAGTTGTCGAGCGCCTCTGCCAAGAAGCCGTATTTCATCCCCCTCACTTCAATATAGAAGAAGCGCTTCCTCAGTCTCCGTCTGTGTCCGCCTTCGTTCAAGACGAGCCAGATTAGGCTGAAAATTTAGGCCGCGAAAATTTAGGCCGCAAAAGATGAGCGTGCAAAAAATTAGAACGCACGAGCACGCCAGCGCTAAAGCAGATCTACCGTCACGTTACTGATGGCTCTCTGGATGGCCACTAGCGCCCGGTTATAGCCCAAAATAGCAGTCACATTGTTCACCTCAGCTTCGGTTAACTCGCGCTGCGCGGTCAATACATCTAGCTGCGTTCCCACGCCTGCTTGCAGTCGCAGGTTGGCCAAGTCCAGTGCCTCTTGCGCCTGCGCAACGGCCACCTGTGAAGTCGCAATATTCTCTCTGTTTGACTGCAAGTTAAAGTAAGCCTGCTCTACGTCAAACCGAACCTGATCGAGGGTTTCACTAAACTGCTCTTCGCTAATTTGGCCCGCAATTTCTTGCTGACGGGCGCGAGAACGAGCGGCTCCCCCATCAAAAAGCGTCCAGTTTAGCCGAGCCCCAAACGAATAGTTATCCTGAAATCCGTCATTGTCATCTAGCAGGCTCTGAAGACTGTAGTTAGCAAACAGGCTAACCTGAGGGCGAACGGTTGCGAGTGCCGCCAAGCGCTGCTGTTCGCTGACATCAGCCTGTAGCAGCTGCTGTTCTAACTCAGCTCGATTTTGAAACGCCTGGAGAATACTCTCGTCTAGAGTCAGCGGCCAGACTTCTGAGGCTTCGACAGGGGTTGCGGAAATACTGGCAGTTGGCGGTAGATTGAGCAGGCGAGAAATATCGCGACGACTGATCTGCTGCTGGCTTTGTGATTGGATTAAAGACTGACGGGCATTGGCAAACTGAACTTCGGCTCTGAGCACATCAAATCTCGTACCGACTCCCACTTCTTGGCGCAGCTGAGCATCTCGCAGGTTACGAGCAGCTTCGTCTAAAAATGATTGGTTGATGCGAATATTTTCGCCCGCTTCTTGCAGGGCATAGTACAGGTTTGCAGTGGTGAGTCGAATTTCCTCTTGCTGAGCTTCTACGCTGAGCGCGCTAATTTGCTGCTGTAGCTCTGCGGCGCGGATACTAGCACTTCTCGAGCCACCTGTTAGCACGTCATAGCTCAGATCAACCGATCCGCTCAAAGTGGTATCTAGTCCGCTAGCCTCTCCGATTGCACCGAGCCCTGGAATATCAGCCGGTTGAGTGCTTTCTTGGCTGGTGATGCTTGCGCCACTGCTAACAGAGGGCAGTAGGGCCGCTCTGGCTTCGGCAAGTGCAGCTGCGGCTTGCTGTTCGCTCAGCAGGGCTGCTTGTAGCGTCTGGTTATTGCGGTAGGCTAGCTCAACCGCCTGCTCTAGCGTAATCACAGGGTTTTGATTAATATCGATTTCTTCGGCGGAGGTCGGAACGTTCAAAGGATTGGGATCGGCAAAAAGAATAGCAGGCAGCTCACCAATCTCTTCATCACTGCTAGTGGCAGGATCTGGAATAGACTCATCAGGCCCCGCAGAGGGTGAATCAGAGAGTGGGTATGGGCGTTCGATGTCTGCTGATGGGTCTGAAGGAGAGTCTAGTGCAGGGTCTACTAGTGCAGGGTCCTGAGCAGGCGTATCAGCTTCCTCGCTGTCTTCCGGCGCTGGATTTTCTAAGGCAGGCAGGGTGTCTGCCTCATTGTCTGTATTGGTCTCTTGCGCGAAACCCGGCCTGTTTTCCTGGCTTTCAGTCTCTTCCACCATATTTCGGAAGCTTTCTATCGTAAGACCAGGCTTAGCAAAGGTGTCTGGCTGGTCTTCTACTGGCGGACTTTCTACTGACTGACTTTCTAAAGAGGGAATGGCGGTCGGATCTGTATCAGCTTTTTCGGCTGGCGCAGAGGCCACATCTATTGCTGTTGGCGGCAAGGTCTGCACCAACAGGCGCGCTCGGAGTTGGTCAAACTTTGGCGTTGGAACCTCACTGACAAGAGGTTGCGGGGCGCTAGGAGTGACGATATCGGTAGTGGTTTGCTGTGGGGTAATTGCGTCAGAGGAAGTAGGCGCGATCGCTGACGACGCAACCATCGATACGCCTGCATCTGGGTAGGAGCTGAGCGGTTCTTCGAGTGCTGCCTTTGCCGCTTGCGACAGTAGAGATACCGAACTGCTTGCTGTTAGCAGTAAAAAAGCAGCTGATTTTAGATATCGCATAGGACTGATGACTTCGATAGAGGTTAAGAACGTCTAAAAAGGAGCGTTTTAGAATGGGGAACTGGTCAAAGGTCCACGGAAAGTGGGGGCCACAGCGATGGGTGCTTGCACGCTGACTTGGCAGCCACCGTCAAGCTTAGCCGACTTAGTAGCTAGGCTCAATGCATTTTGGCATCTGTCAGCAGGCCTCGTTTTCTGGCGTAGGTGCCACGTTGATAGCGGCCAGTTAACGCCTTTCTTTGAAGGGAGTGGGCTGAATACATATCGCAATCAGCTCAGGTAACCCTTTCGCTGATAGTACTAAACAGTTTAGTTTGTTTTCAAGATCGGCTAGCGACATATCGTCGAGAAAATAGGTCTCATCGGGACGCTGGCGATCGCTTTGTTTAAGCATCAAAGACGGCAGCAGCACGCAGTCTCCGAGGGTGCCTTGTGTTGAGCGACTAGCTAACTGCTTGGCGATGTCTTGCCCGGTTAGCAGTCCTGTCACGGTAATAGCCTGGCCCCAATAGTCACTGTTAATCGCGGCCATGCTAACCGTTAGCCCGTCTACTTGATTAAGCCGTTGAACTAGCGGTGCGAAGGCATGCTCGACCGCATTGCCCACTACCCATGTAACCGTACGGGGAGTGCTTACTTTTTCCGGTAAGTTGGGGGAAATCTCGTCGAATTCTTTCAAAAATAGGCGAATAGAGCCAACGCCGTTACCAATCTGTGGGTAAGACTCGTAATGGCTTTCAAGCGGCAGATCTTGCCGTCCGATCAGGTACCATTCGTCGGCTAGCCAAGCGAAGGTTGTACCCAGCGAAGCCTGAAATTCGGCCTGGATGGCCTGCACCTGAGCAATCACTTCTTTGGCTTTTTCGGGGGTAACAGGGATTAACTCGTCTTCAGCGGGGCGAAAGCGGGTGAGCCCAACTGGGACGACGGCTGCCGAGATCACAGTTGGAATGTCACTGGCATGAAACTTGGCTAGATCTTTAAGCGTGCGCTCTAGATGAAGGCCGTCATTGATGCCAGGGCACACCACAACCTGCGCATGAATTTGGAGGCGATGCTTTTGAAACCAGGCGAGGTGATCAAGAATTTGGGCGGCGCGGTCGTTTTTGAGCAGGCGCGATCGCACCGGCCCTTCTGTAGCATGGACAGATACATATAGTGGGGAGAGTCGCAGCTTTGCAATGCGCGCCCACTCTGCGGGTGGAATATTAGTCAGCGTCAGATAGCTGCCATATAAAAAGCTCAGCCGATAGTCGTCATCTTTGAGATATAGCGTCTCTCGCTTTCCCGGCGGCTGCTGATCGATAAAGCAAAACGGACAGCGATTTACACACTGAATCAGACCGTCGAACAGGGCGCTCTCAAACTCTAACCCTAGCTCTTCATCATCGTCTTTTTCAATTTCTATGCTGTGCATCACGCCCTTGACATCTAGCACGTCTAGCGCTAGCGTGTCATCTGCGCACAAAAAGCGATAGTCGATCAGGTCGCGCGGCTTTTGCCCATTGATGGCCACTAGGCGATCGCCCGCTTCAAAGCCGATTTCTTCAGCGATAGAGCCAGAGACAATGCTGGTAATTTTGGCGGGGGAGATGCGGGTATCAGTCATGGGCGATCGCACTTTAAAGAGAAACTAGAGAAAAACCCTAGAGAAGAAATATAGAGGAAGAAAGACAAAAACAGTAAGCCTCTATATATTCTGTAGGTTACCTGTGGCGATCGCAATCAGAATGACCGCACCAAAAGCCAGCCGATACCAAACAAAGACCCAAGTGCTGTGCTGCTTTAGAAATTCAATTAGCCACGCGATCGCCAGATACGAAGACACTACCGCCGCCACCAGGCCACCGATCAGCGGAACAATCGCGACTGCGCTGTCCGCGCCTACCACATCAGAAAGAGACACCAGACCTGATAGCAAAATCGCAGGCATCCCCAGCAGAAAGGAAAACCGAGCTGCCGTCTCTCTTTTAAGCCCGGTAAATAGGCCCGCTGTGAGCGTAGAGCCGGAGCGCGAGGCCCCCGGCACCAAGGCAAACGCCTGGGCAATGCCGACCAGGATGCCATCGCTGAGCCCTAGCTGAGTAAAGTCGCGCTTACGTTTGCCGATAATTTCTGCGATCGCTAGCAAAACCGCCATCACAATAGAGGTGATTGCGATCGCCGCCGTCGAGCGAATCATAGACTTGTCATAGCCCGGCACAAACAGCTTCAAATACAGCCCAATCACCACAATCGGCAGCGTACCTAGCACAATTCCAAACCCCAGCCGGAAGTCAGGCGAATCAAACCGCCGCGCCAGCAGCGCCCGCATAAATTTTACGGTCACCGAAGATAAATCGCCCCAAAAATACCAGAGGATCGCGGCCACACTGCCCAGCTGAATCACCGCGGTAAACGACACGCCCGGATCTCCCCATCCCAGTACCACAGGCACCACCTTGACATGGGCCGTGCTGCTAATCGGTAAAAACTCCGTCAGCCCCTGAACAATGCCAATCACAATGGCCCGAATTAGCGTAATTGGCTGCTCGGCTGGGCCTTCTACTGGCGCCGCCTGCATCATTACCGGCAGGAGCGCTGCTACTTGCCCAATCATGAGCAGCGCTCCTGCTCAGCGATCGCGAATAATACTCTCAACATGACCAAAACTTCCTTCAATATATGCTGTTGATATATGCCGCTAAGACACATGCTGCCTATCATCAAAATTATGCCCGGCACCCTACCAGTACTTCCCTGAAGCGCTACGTGAGGTGTTATGGCCAGCCCTAACCATGCCGCCGTTAGCAGCAGCCGTTAGCAGCATATGGCATCACACTATAAAGACCGCATTAAATTCACTGTCTAACTACCCTATTCAGCCGTTAAACTCTACATCAGATAAAACATCCTTCGTCCGCGAGTCTTTCTTTGCTAAAGACTTTGATTAAAATTCGCCCTTTTTCCGCCCTTTTATAGATCTATACAGATCTAGCGGCCAGCGGCCACAGATCTCCGTAAAGCGTGTTATGTTAAGAACAGTTAAGCTTATCTCAGTAAAGCCTTGCAAGTTCTTCAACAAGCCACGCAACAGCTCAAGGATGTTGAGACTTTGCAGATTTCCGACAAAGCGCTTCCGCCCGAAACGCTCTCTAATAATGTCCCTCTCCAGGCCGGTGACCCTACGACCCTAATATCCAATAAGGCAGGTTCATCACTAGCGCACACCGAAGCGCGCACTGGAGCGCACACTGAGCGATCGCATCGCCCGAGTGGTCGCCTTTCCCATCGCCTTCGAACATCATTTCGTTCCGAGCGGGTAAGGGCAATCACCGCCGCCGCCTTCCTGGTAGCTGTTCCTGTTTTTATACAAGCACCGCTCGTCCGCCTGCTGCCCGAGTTTAGCCTAGGACTCACTGCCATTTGGCTCTTTTTAGGCTGGAAGCTGCTCGAAAAGCCCAGCAGTGAACCCAGCAGTGAACCCAGCAGTGAACTGTGGGGAGATTTAATCATTGGCTTTAGCTGGACTTGGCTAGCAGGTGCTATCTACTGGGGTTGGTTCCGCTGGAATCCCTACATTCATCTGCCGATAGAAGCGCTAGGGCTGCCTATGGTACTAATCCTAATGCGCTATGGCAAAGCCAAAATAGGCAATTACTTCTACCTAGGCTCTTTGCTAGGCACTGCCATTACAGATCTCTATTTCTACTGCGTTGGCCTAATTCCTTACTGGCGACAGCTGATGATACAGCCCGCAGAAGCGAGTGATATCTTACACCGCGCCCTACTAAGAATGGAAACCTATCAGGGTGTTGGCTGTGCAATCGTTTTGCTATCGCTACTGATTATGCTAGGAACAATTCCCCTGCGCTCAGCCGACGCTAAGTGGTGGGCCTTCAGCGGGGCTGTGCTTAGCACCATTTTGGTAGATAGCCTGTTTTTTGTCGCCGCGATTTTGGCTTAGCTCAGACGACTTCATGCAAATGAACGGAGTTTAGACGATGGTTCAGGCAATGGTTCAGAGAATGCTGAGCAAACCTTATTCTGCATACCCTAACAACAAGACTGCAACAAGCGACTTTGCAACCGAAGTATAGAAGTGTATAGGTGAGAGCAGGTTTCTGTATGCTTTTGATGTGGGCTCTAAATCTTTGTCGGAAGGTGCTAGCATCTGAGCGTAAGCGTTGATGTAACGTCCTTTCAAGCTCGATAGGAGATTTGATGGATTTGTTTGACAGGGTGTTGGACCGTTTTGATGAAGACGCTCCGCAATGTGTGTGCGCAGATATGCATGGGTGCACATACGCCCATAACTACAGGCAACTACAGGGTTTTGGTTAGCATCATTGGGGCATTCTAGGAGCACCTTACATAATTACCTTAAATAATCTAAGCGAGCTGACAGATACATCACTACGCTAATTAAGTTATTTACTCAGTCGTTTTCTAGTGTGAGACTACGCAGCTAGAGACCGACTATGCAACTTAGGGGAGCGGCATCCTTAAGGATTTGTGTGCGTTTTCTTTTCCTCCATTATCTTTCTCTTCGCGACTCGATCTTTATCACTTGATCTTTATCAGTTGCTAGGCACTCGCGCTAAGAGAAAGGCGGTAAAAGCCCAGAAATATAGCCAGAGATATGGCTAGAAATATGGGCAACCTGGCTGAAAATACACGCCTCTTAAGATTCACCTGTAAATTCATCTATCGGTAGCTGTGTCAATTCCTGAGGTCACTCCCAAACTCGGTCCTTGCTTGGTGCTCAAAACGGGCCCCAATCAAAAATATTTACCGCTAGCAGGAAACAACTGCTGGACGGTTGGCCGCAGCGATGACAATAATTTTGTACTGGGCGATCGCTGGATTTCACGCAATCATGCCATGCTCCAGTTTATGGATACGGGTGAGTACTATCTGATTGATTTAGGCAGTCGCAACGGTTCCTTTATCAACGGCAGACGGGTCAGTGTGCCAGTAACCCTGCACAATGGCGATGCCATCACCTTTGGCCAGACAGAACTCAATTTTTATTGCCCAGCGCTCAAGCCAGTAGACAACAGCGATTATGGTGACAGCCACAACTTTACGGCCACTGCCGCGCTGCACGTTCGCCGCCTGATTTCGGTGCTAGTAGTCGATATTCGTGACTACACCATTATGACCCGTCAGCTAGACGAAAAGGTGCTTTCTGAAGCTATTGGGACTTGGTTTCGCTATGCCGGGGAGATTATTAATAAATACGATAGCTGGGTCGATAAGTATATTGGCGATGCAGTGATGGCGGTATGGATTCATGGCACCCAGGAAGTGACGCCACAGTCTATGCTGCAAATTTCCAAAGCCATTAGTGAGCTAAATCAAATGACCAGTCGGCTGCATGAGGAATTTCCTCTACCTTTTCAGCTAAGGATTGGGGCTGGGCTAAATACGGGCTATGCAATGGTAGGCAATTCGGGCAGCAGCGATCGCCCCGACTATACGCCCTTGGGCGACACGGTTAACGCCGCTTTTCGATTTGAGAGTTCGACCAAGCAGCTAGGGCTGGATATCTCTGTTGGTGAGACCACTTACCAGGCGCTAGAGCAGCTAGGGGTGAGTGAGCAAACGTTCAAGCGCTATGCGGTCAATCTTAAAGGCTACGAACAACCGCTAAACACGCACTGCTGTGCCTTTTCTGATCTAGAGCGTTTTTTGAGTGCTTACGCCCGTCAACAGCAAAAATCTCTGCCAATTTCATAACTACCCCAATCAAAGGCAGCCTGTCTAACTAGAAGACGACCCCCTTTAGTTTGAGTGGATGTCCCTGTCTAACCGCAAAAATGATATTCTCTATGGATATGCTGAGAGTAGATTAGTAAGAGGTTTTGAGCGGATGAAACGAGGCATGAAACAAGCAATAGGTGTATTGATTGCAGCTGTGATTTTGAGCGGTTCACTACTGTTTGGCAGCGCGCAACCAGTATCAGCACTATCTTTGAACGATCTGTCTTTGAGCGGCCTGTCTTTGAATGGCCAGTCTGTGACGCTAGTAGCGAACGCGGGCGGACGGGAACTTCGCAACGCTGTAGACGACAAGCTAGCTACTGAGTACGGCAACAAGATCGATGTAAATAACACGAATATCGCTGCTTTTAGAAAGTTTCGTGGTCTCTACCCCACCATTGCCGGTAAGGTCGTTTCTAATGCGCCCTACGACGCGGTAGAAGATATTCTAAAAATTCCTGGCCTCAGACAAATCGAAAAAGATCGCCTGCAGCAGAACATAGGCGTCTTTACCATTTCTGATCCTGACCCAGCGCTGGTCGAAGGTGCAGACCGCTTTAATAATGGCGTCTATAAGTAACCACCTGTAAGTAACCACCTGTGGCTGTTTAAGTTTGTAGCTGTTCAGTCAGTAGCCATTATCAGTAAAGGTAAAGCCGTTAGCTAACAATCGCTAACGGCTTTATTTTTGACCTATCGTCCCTGCTAGAGTAAAGCAATCTGACAGGTGCGATCGCCTGTATGGATGCTACTTCTTGTTGCAGGAGCGTTTTTTATTGGCTCATCCTTATTCTCACCGTCCTCATGCCGACAGTATGGCCGATGGTATAGCCGATGGTATGGCCGATGGTATAGATGGTTTTGATGTGCTAGTTGTTGGCGGTGGGGCCGCCGGGCTTTATTCGGCCCTGTGTTTGCCTGCTAATTACAGGGTTGCTTTGATTACAAAAGACACGCTGACAGTGTCGGCTAGTGACTGGGCTCAGGGCGGAATTGCGGCGGCGATCGCACCCGATGACTCGTCAGATTTGCACGTTGCAGATACCTTGCGTGCAGGCGCGGGGCTTTGCGAACCTGACGCTGTCAAGCTGTTAGTTGAAGAGGCTCGCACTTGCATAGAGTCGCTGGTTGATCTGGGTGTGGCGTTTGATCGCCAAAATCAGCAGCTATCGATGACGTTAGAAGCAGCGCACTCTCGCAAGCGAGTGCTCCATGCAGCAGATACAACGGGCCATGCGATCGTATCTACGCTGGCTCAGCAGGTACTGAAACAAGAAAATATTCAGGTTTTTGAACAGACCTTTGCGCTGGATCTTTGGGTAGAAACAGGCGTATGCAAGGGCATTCGTCTGGCTCAGTCGCAGAGTCAAGCAGAGGCCCAACAAGCAGAGAGCCAACAAGCAGAGAGCCAACAAGCAGAGAGCCAACAAGCAGAGAGTCAAACCGAGACAGCTCGTCAGAAAGCTGATCAAAAGGCTGATCGTAGGCTTCAAATTCGATGGATGCCTGCGCAGGCAGTCGTGTTGGCAACGGGTGGCGGCGGGCAGGTCTTTTCGCAAACGACCAATCCTACTGCCAGTACAGGAGACGGTATCGCAATGGCTTGGCGCGCAGGCGCTGAACTGAGAGATCTAGAGTTTTTTCAGTTTCACCCAACGGCACTCACGCTGCCAGGAGCCCCTCGCTTTTTGATTAGCGAAGCCGTCCGAGGAGAGGGGGCGCATTTATTAGACGCTCAAGGGCATCGCTTTGCGTTTGACTATCATCCTGACGGCGAGCTAGCACCGCGTGACGTAGTGAGCCGGGCTATTTTTAGCCACTTGCAAAAAACCAAAGACTCAGAGGTGGTTTATTTAGATCTCAGTCCAATTGATCCTGAGCGGATTCAGTATCGGTTTCCCAATATTATTCGTGTGTGCAAACACTGGGGGATTGATTTGTTTAAGCAGCCGATTCCCGTTTCTCCAGCAGCACACTATTGGATGGGCGGAATTACAGCTGATCTTAATAGCGAAACAACGATCAAAAATCTGTATGCGGTAGGTGAGAACGCTAGCACTGGAGTGCATGGGGCCAATCGGCTGGCGAGTAATTCGCTGCTGGAGTGTTTAGTGTACGGGGCGCAGCTCAAGCGGTTGAAGCTAGATAATGCGCCAGCACCTGCCATGATCGCAAATCATACCCTGGAAGAGAGCTGGCTGGCTGGAGATTGGCGATCGCAGCTAACGCGCTGGCACAGTGACCTGCCAGCGCTTATCTGGAAGAGTGCTGGCATCAGCCGAGATCGGGCGCGAATGGAGGCGGCGATTTTGCAGGTGGCGCAATGGCAGGCCCAGTATCAGCAGCTATCAATCACCCAAGCGCTAGCACTGACGCCGGGTAAAACGCTGACGCTGCCTAAGTTAGTCACCGCCGAAGAGGTCCGGCTGTGGGGAGAAGTGGGAAATTTGTTAGCGATCGCAGCCCTTATCCTCAAAAGCGCCTGTTTCCGCACCGAAAGCCGAGGGGGGCACTACCGCAGCGACTATCCCAAACCGCAGGCAGACTGGTTGGTTCATACCTTAGTTCAAAGCACGAACTGCAAGCAGTCCATGTCAATAGCTGATAATGCCAGCAGCTGATTGAGTGCCCTGGGTCAGATTGCCAGCTTGGGTCAGTCCTAGCCGCTGCGGCTTACCGACCAAAAACCTGCATCAAAACGTCAAGACGAGAACAATTCCAATAGTCAATATGAGAGTCAATGAGGTGCTTGGCGTTTAACCCTAGTTCACTGCGTCCGGGAATAGAAAGGCGAGGGCTCCAGGGCATCGGCGCTGTCATATTTAGCGTCCAATGCGTTGTAATCAGCGATGGCGTTGTTTGCTCAATGCTATGCAAATCCATCTGAATCTCTCGAAAGAAGCGAGAGAGAAAACCAATCATCTTCTGATAGCGCTCAACACCCGAGAACGAATTGAGCGGGTCTTTGAACTGCACGTCTTCGGCGTAGAGGCTGTAGGTTTGACGCTCAGGAAAGCGAGCATAGTCTGCCTTTAACTGCTCAATAACGGCTAGGTTGACAGTCGAGTTCATTAGCGGTTTGCCTGGTCTACATCCACAGTCGGCCACAGCCTTTCTAGCTGATTTCGCCAAGCACTCATAGCCTGCCGCTGATAGTCAGACTGACCCATTTCGCCCATCACACCTTCAGAATAAAGGCGATCTAGCGTTTTCATCGTGTCTTCAAGCGATTGACCCTGAAGCTTAGCTGCGGTGATAATTTGCGTAATTTGGGATTCCATTAAGCGATTAAAAAAGACGCTGACACCTTGAGATTTGAGCGTAATAAGCTGCGCGATCGCCTGCTGAAATAAAGGCAACGTCAGCGCTTCAAAGTCATGCTGAACCACTCCCCACACAACATCTTGGTGAAAGGCATAGCGCGCTTCTTGGGTTTGATCGAAGTTCGCTGCCATCATCTGGCCAACAAAAGACTTCGCTTCGGCAATCGGCATAATTGGTGTCATCAGTCGCAGCCACGGCCCAGTAGAAATTACCAGCAGCCGAATTTCATCGGTTTCATCGGTTTCTATTTGCCAAGCATCAGGCGGCGCATATTGAACAGCGTCTCCAAACTGTTTTTCTAACGCGGCGGTTACATTCTCTGGCGTCATGGCGTCCTGTCAAAAGTCCTGTCAAAAATTCAAGTACGCTTTGCTAAGCATTTTCTCTGAACCTGTTTTATAGCGATACATCTTTTACCGTAGCAGCCCGCATAGCAACGGGCGACCTGTCAAAAGACAGACCGCCCGTTATTAAAAGGTATCTCCCAAAAGGAGTCTCAGACGAGACTTAGTTCGCTAGATGGGCCTACTAGATGGGCTTAGTAGTCAAAGTCACCCATGCCGCCGCCTGCCGCGCCAGCTTTGTCATCGTCGGCCTTGTCAACCACGATGCACTCAGTTGTTAGCACCATTGCCGCAATTGACGCTGCATTTTGCAGCGCAGAACGGGTTACTTTCGCCGGGTCAACAATGCCAGCTTCCAGCATGTTTACAAAGGTGTTATCAGCCGCGTTGTAGCCAATGCTGGCGTCTTTTTCCTTCACTCGCTCAGCGATAACCGCGCCGTTTTGACCCGCATTCTCAGCAATCCGCTTTAGCGGCGCAGTGAGGGCTCGCATCACAATTAGCGCACCGACTAGCTCTTCACCTTCTAGGCCAGACGTAGCCCATTCTTCTAGGCCAGGAGAAAGGTGAGCTAGCGTTGTACCCCCACCTGGAACGATGCCTTCTTCAACAGCGGCTTTCGTCGCGTTGATGGCGTCTTCTAAACGCAGCTTGCGGTCTTTCATCTCGGTTTCGGTTGCTGCGCCGACTTTAATCACCGCAACACCACCCGAGAGCTTAGCCAAACGCTCTTGTAGCTTTTCTGTGTCATAGCTAGAGTCAGACTCGTCGATTTGACGGCGAATCTGGTCACAGCGAGACTTCACAGCGGCTTCGTTGCCTTCTGCAACTAGCGTTGTGCTGTCTTTGGTAATCGTGACCCTGCGAGCAGACCCGAGCTGATCAATAGTGACCGTATCTAGCTTGAGACCAGCATCTTCGGTAATCAAGGTGCCGCCAGTGAGCGTCGCAATATCTTCGAGCATGGCTTTACGGCGATCGCCAAAGCCAGGTGCTTTTACCGCAACAACGTTGAGCACGCCGCGCAAGCGGTTTACAACCAAAGTAGCAAGCGCTTCTTTCTCAATGTCCTCAGAGATAATCAGCAAAGGACGACCGCCGCGAGCAACTTGCTCTAGCACAGGCACTAAGTCCTGAACGAGGGCAATTTTCTTGTCGGTGATCAGAATTTGGGGCTCGTCAAAAGACGCTTCCATCCGCTCAGGGTCGGTAACGAAGTAAGGCGAGATGTAGCCTTTGTCAAAGCGCATCCCTTCGGTGACTTCGAGTTCGGTGAACATTGATTTGCCTTCTTCGAGCGAGATGACGCCTTCGCGGCCCACTTTCTCCATTGCATTGGCGATCATTTCGCCCACTTCTGGATCGTTACCAGCGGAGATAGAGCCAACCTGAGCGATCGCGTTAGAATCGCCTACTGGCTGAGCCTGGTCAGCGATTTTCTGCACGAGGTAAGCAGTCGCTTTGTCGATACCGCGCTTAAGGGCGATCGCATTGGCACCCGCTGCCACGTTGCGTAAGCCTTCTTTGACAATTGCGTGAGCTAGCACCGTCGCCGTTGTCGTCCCGTCACCCGCCGAGTCATTCGTCTTAGACGCGGCCTGACGAATCAAAGCAACGCCTGTGTTTTCGACGTTGTCTTCTAGCTCAATTTCTTTGGCAATCGTCACACCGTCATTGACGATTTGAGGAGAGCCAAACTTCTTTTCAAGAACGACGTTGCGTCCTTTGGGGCCAAGGGTGACGGCCACCGCTTCAGCCAGAATGTCCATACCGCGCTCTAACGCGCGGCGGGCATTTTCGTTGTAGATAATGCGTTTTGCCATAGGTCAAGTAATTAGGGGGTGTCGTGAATAAAGATCGTTTCAGTGAATCGATAAAATGCTGATCTAGCTTTTACGAAACGGTCGCTAGAATGTCTTTTTCAGAAAGCAAAATATAATCTTCTTCGCCCAGCTTGATTTCGGTGCCTGCGTACTTGGAATAAAGCACCTTGTCGCCAACGCTAACGTCCATTGTCTGGCGCTTGCCGCTGTCGTCATACTTACCAGGGCCGACGGCTGTGATTTCGCCAACCTGAGGCTTTTCTTTTGCAGCATCAGGCAAAATAATGCCGCCAGCAGTCTGTTCAGCAGACTTGCTGACCTTTAAAAATACGCGATCGCCTAGGGGCTTGAGTGTTGAGTTACCTAAAGAGATAGCTGCCATTATGACTTCTCCGCTATGAATCGAAAACAAATAACTGATATGCTGATGCGCCACTCACTCGAACTAAATGAGTCTCGTGGCACGATTAAAGCCCAGCAGTATCAAGCCTTTTGGATTAGGCTTTGCAGGGCTTTAGCGAGAGTTAGCACTCTCTGCTGTCGAGTGCTAATTTATCGAACTTTGGCTAGCGATCGCAATACATGCAACGGTGCGGGTTACCGAACTATTTGCGCTTCATATTTTTTAAAGCCGCTGCATCTAGTGATAATCTTGAAAGTGGCGCGAGTCGATCTTACTCATCAGTCACTTTTGTCTAGCTCATCTAGATCAGCTTAATTCAGGTCAGCTCCCCAAGAGCAGTGAATAGAGAGCAGTGTACAGAGGGCGGTAGATAAGGCGATCAGGCGCGGTATCAGCTAAAACGTAGGACAGGCGCTCAGAATGGTCTCCACCGCAGAGAAAACAAACACCGGCTATATTACACAGATTATTGGCCCAGTTTTAGACGTTAAGTTCCCGAGTGGTGAACTTCCCAGAATTTATAACGCGATTAAAATCACCGGCACTAACCCCGCTGGTCAAGATGTTTCGGTTACTTGCGAAGTACAGCAGCTACTTGGCGATTCCCAAGTTCGCACCGTTTCAATGAGTTCTACCGATGGACTCGTGCGCGGGATGGAAGCAAAAGACTTAGGCCGCCCAATCACCGTTCCAGTGGGTAAAGCGACTTTGGGCCGAATCTTTAACGTTCTAGGCGAGCCTGTAGACGAAAAAGGCCCGGTTGAGGCAGAGTCCAGTTTGCCCATTCATCGATCTGCGCCCAAGCTAGTTGATCTTGAAACGAAGCCTGCCGTATTTGAAACGGGTATTAAAGTTGTAGACTTGCTAGCGCCCTACAGACGAGGCGGAAAAGTCGGCCTCTTTGGCGGTGCAGGCGTTGGCAAAACGGTCTTAATTCAAGAGCTAATTAACAACATTGCTAAAGAGCACAGCGGTGTATCTGTATTTGGCGGTGTAGGCGAGCGTACGCGTGAAGGCAACGACCTTTATAACGAGTTTATTGAATCTGGCGTTATCAACGCAGACGACCTCAGCCAGTCGAAAGTAGCGCTGGTGTATGGTCAGATGAACGAGCCGCCTGGAGCCCGGATGCGCGTTGCCCTATCGGCGCTGACCATGGCTGAGTACTTCCGCGACATCAACAAGCAAGACGTGCTGCTGTTTATCGATAACATCTTCCGCTTTGTACAGGCCGGTTCGGAAGTATCCGCACTGCTAGGCCGGATGCCTTCTGCGGTAGGCTATCAGCCCACCCTCGGTACAGACATGGGTGACCTGCAAGAGCGCATCGCCTCTACGACTGAAGGGTCGATTACCTCTATTCAGGCGGTCTATGTCCCGGCGGATGACTTAACTGACCCCGCCCCGGCCACGACTTTTGCCCACCTAGACGCCACGACGACGCTTTCACGCGCACTGGCATCCAAAGGCATCTATCCCGCAGTCGACCCCCTAGATTCTACGTCCACCATGCTACAGCCAGACATCGTCGGCGAAAAGCACTACGGCACAGCCCGCGCGGTACAGTCTACGCTTCAGCGCTATAAGGAACTGCAAGATATTATTGCGATTCTAGGTCTTGATGAGCTTTCTGAGGAAGATCGTCAGGTGGTTGCCCGAGCGCGCAAGATTGAGAAGTTTCTTTCTCAGCCTTTCTTTGTAGCA
Source organism: uncultured cyanobacterium (assembly GCA_963833005.1). Classification (GTDB taxonomy): domain Bacteria; phylum Cyanobacteriota; class Cyanobacteriia; order Phormidesmidales; family Phormidesmidaceae; genus Phormidesmis. The sequence continues at coordinate 132,151 of CAWHWK010000011.1, forward strand.
GAAGTCTTCACCGGTATGTCTGGTAAGTACGTGACGCTAGAAGAAACGATTAAAGGTTTCAACATGATTCTAGACGGTGAGCTAGATGACATTCCTGAGCAGGCTTTCTACTTGAAAGGCGGCATTGAGGAAGTGATTGAAGCAGCAGAGAAGATGAAAGCTGACGCTGCTAAGTAACCTCTGATTCACTTTGGGAGCGTTCTTCTTTTTATTGAGGGATGCTCCCTTCTTTTAACAACATTATTTCGAGAGAGCTATGTCTTTAGTCGTGCGCGTTGTTGCGCCTGATAGAACGGTTTGGGATGACGAAGCAGAAGAGGTGATTCTGCCGAGCACTACCGGGCAGCTTGGTATTTTGGGTGGTCATGCGCCTTTGTTGACTGCGCTGGATACAGGCGTGCTGCGCGTGCGCTCGACAGAAGGGTCAAAAGAGTGGACAGCGATCGCACTGATGGGCGGCTTTGCTGAAGTGGACGAAGACGAAGTCACCATTCTGGTGAACGGCGCAGAACGCGGCGACAGCATCGACCAAGCAGAAGCCCAAAAAGCTTACGAAGCGGCACAGGAGAAAGTCAACAGCGCTTCCGCCGAAGATCGCCAGGGTACATTCAAGGCGGGCCAAGCACTGAAGAAAGCCCGCGCACGTCTACAAGCAGCCGGTGGGATAAGATCTAAACCTCGCATCACCTCAAAGCTTCAGTATCTTGTTTTCAAGAGCTTTGAGGTGATGTTTTGCCGTACTTTTTTTGGGGACAAGACTAAGACCGACGCTTTAGAATAGGCTAAGCAACGGTAATCGCGATGGCTAACAAACCTGCTTTCCCAGGGATGAATCCCTACCTTGAGAACCCAAACATTTGGCCAGAAGTTCACTACGGATTGATGGGTGTTTTGATGAGAAATCTAAATCCTCAGCTAAATCCTAAGTATCGAGTTGCTGTGGAAAAGCGAGTGTATATGGATGCGCTCTTAGTAGGTATTCCAGATACAGCAGTCTTTGAAAAGAAAATTAGCGAGAAAAGAGATCAGGAAGTCGATACTAATTTGCAGCTAAGCCAGCAAATCGCTGTCCTTAGTAAGCCTGAGATCGTCAGTATCCCGATGTCGGAAGAGGTGACTGAGCGTTATCTAGAAGTAAGAGAAGTTGGTTCAGGACGGGTCGTTACTGTAATAGAACTGCTGTCGCCGAAGAATAAGCAGGCTGGTGAAGGGCAACGACAGTACTCAGACAAAAGACAAAGACTGCTTGCGACTCAGACGCACCTAATAGAAATTGATCTGTTGAGAACGGGCACGCCTATGTTGGTAGAAGGTGGACGGCAATCTGATTATCAAGTTTTAGTGAGTCGAGCAGGCGATCGCCCTGTCGCGGCTCGCTATCCTTTTGATCTTAAAGATCCTATTCCCTGTTTTCCTTTGCCATTAGGCGTAGGAGACGTAGAACCTATCCTTGATCTTGGCGCTTTGCTGGCTCAAGCTTCTACAGAAGCTTCCTTAGATTTGGCTATTGACTATACTCAACTGCCAAATCCAGCATTAAGCCTAGCTGATACTGCGTGGATAAGAACGCTGCCAAAAAACGCATAAATTTGACTGAAGGAAGACAGAGAACGCGGCGCTGTCGGCGCTTAAAGCACAGCCGACAGCGCCAGAAAATGCGCTAGAGCTGTATGAGCAGGTTGAGACGCTGTGCGATCGCGCCAGTTAAATAGGATAAATAGCTAGAAGCTAACCGTAACTAACTGATAAGAGTGGAACTCTGCCCTTCTCCATAAGCCTTCTCAATAAGGACTGACTGGCACAGAAAACAGTAGGACCCAACAGCAGGCCAAACATAGGGCGACCGTAATTGAAAGTACGCTCATTGTTTCTGTCTTCCTTATGCGCTCTCTTCTTTACCTGCTCTCGTCTTAAGCCTATCTAGAATGGATCATTTAGATTAATTGTTAAAGGTCTCCTTACCTAGGTCCGTCGTACGGCAACCGCTGCCACTCAGGATCGATTAGCTGTAGCCAGTCTTCACCTACCCGAATCGTAATATCAGAGTCAATATCCCCGGTAGAATCAGAAATGACCTGCCCTAGAGCCAGCTCATCTTTGAGCGCATTTGCACTGCCGATGTCACCGCGCTGCGCCACAACAGAAGTCTCTCTATTGACGTCCGCCCAGTTTCTAATCACATAGACATTGTAAAAGCCCTGCTCTCGCAGATAGTCGGCCATAGAAGAGCTGGCATATGAGTCGTCGGTTGCGTTTTGAATTGCAATTTTGAGCCCACTGAGTACCCGCGGTGACGGCGGCTCGTAGTAGTTCACACCTAGGCTGTCGTCCACCACTAGCTCGGTAGATTCCGCATCAAAATAGGTCCGCATAATGTCACTGCTAGCAGCGTGATCTGAGAGCCAGTAGCTAGCCCTGTATTCCTCAGGATCGCTAAAGCGACCGGGCAGCATCACCATATGCAGATCGTCTGGTTCTAGGTCGAGCCCAAACCCCGCCAGCGCTAGCAGTTCTTCTAAGCTGAGATTGGTATCGACTCGACTTTGCAAAACGCGCAGAATTTGCGGTAGCTTTGGCAACACAGCGGGCGTGGTCAGCTGCTGGCGTAGCGCCTTTAGCAATATCTGCTGTCGCTGCACTCGGCCAATATCACCGTACGAGTCTTGGCGAAAGCGGGCAAACTGCTCGGCCTCGTCACCGTTTAGGTTTTGCAGTCCTGGCTGAAGATCGATCACCAGTCCCTGAGTTTTGTCTTCGTACTGCATGGCGCTGGGCACCAAAACCTCAATGCCACCGACGAGATCTACAATCTCTTTGAAGGCGGTTGTGCTCACGCGGACGTAGCGATCAATGCTGACGTTATTGAAGTTATGGGTGACGGTTTGGGCGGCTAGTTCAGCGCCGCCTTCAAAGTTAGCCTGGTTGATCTTGTCAGGGCCATAGCCAGGAATGTCAACGCGGGTATCGCGGGGAATTGACATGACGTTGACGGCTTTTGCTTCTGGGTCAACGCGCACCAGCAGCATGGTATCTGTGCGGCCAACCAGATCGTCTGGCGCTGCGCCTTCTACGTCGTGGGCTTCGTCCAGTCCCATGACCAGTATATTAACTGGGCGTGAGACCTGATAGCGAAAGCCTGTGCGCCATAGGTCTGTGAGCGGCGGGGCAACCGTTTCGCCGCTGATATGGCGGGGAAGGGGAAAAGTGAGAACAGCGATCGCGCCTAGTCCTGCTGCGGTAAAAGCCGTTGCCCCAAACGCTGCTACCATCAGCGCATTTCTAACGATGCCACGTAATCCCCATCGTTTTTTGGCGGGCGTTTGCGGGCGTATGACGAGTGCGCCCGGCAGGCCGCGAGGCGTACTTTGCTGCGCAGCAGCCCCATTTTTGTCGGCAGCGATCCTATTTTTGTCGATAGATTCCGGCTCCGCTGTATTATTTGCTTCACCTGTAGCAGCGTCGAGTTCTTCGCTGTCTGTGCCTTCTTGATCTTTGCCTGGAGCTTCATGATCTTCGACTGAATCTTCTTGTGCTTGCTCTACTCCTCCTGGATCTACTCCTCCTGGATCTACCCCCCCTTGCTCTTTAGAATTCTTGTCTGTATTGGAGGCTTGGTCTGTCGCTTGATTTTCTGTATCTTGCTCTGTAGATAGTGCATCTGTAGAGGGTGCATCTGTAGCCTCTACGCGAGAGTTGATCTCAGATTTACGGGACGGAGTAGTCATGCTGAGCCACAGGCAGAAGATAACGTTGATAGAAAGGCTGTTGACGCAGAAACATGGCTTACGCTTAAAAGACAAGCTTTAAAGGCGCAGTTTGTAGACTCAGAGAGTTGGGTTCAGAGAGATTGACAAGCAGATAGCACACCAGGCTGACAAGCTTACTGGGCAAACTATACCTAATCCAAACGCAAAACTGTCTATAGAACAGAATAGATACCTGTTTAGCTGTAGTACGTTTAGCTGAAGACTGTATCAAATATTAGTTGCACTGCTGGTCTGCCACAGGACAGTTATTTGTATAGATAAGTAAATTGTCTATGTTAAAGCTGACGTTATAAGCTGCGGAGGACGTATGTCTCTAACCGCTTATAAGAATCCATACCCGGAAAGTTACAAGAAATTCGCAGACTTGTATTTTATTAATCAATTATTAAGTGAATTGTAGCTTGCGCTCTTCTAGCGAGGGGTACGATGATGCCGAGAGATCTTCGATAGCACAGTGACAGTTATGGCTCGTTTTATCCCTATTATTTTGGCTGGTGGCAAGGGCGAGCGCTTCTGGCCTGTCAGTCGGTTGAAGCATCCTAAGCAATTTCTTTGTTTAGATGGCGGCGATCGGTCGTTGCTTCAGTCCACTGCTGACCGGCTGCTACCGCTAGCAGAGTGGGCAGATTTGTTTGTGATTACGGCGGATCATTTGGCCGAAGGTGTGCGATCGCAGCTACCCGATATCCCTGCCGCCAATATCTTGGTCGAGCCACAGGGTCGTGACACCGCGCCAGCCGTCGCCTGGGCAACGCTCGAAGTCGTCAAGCGCTACGGTGAAGACGCTGTCTGTGGATTTTTTCCAGCCGACCACTACATTACAGACCCATTGCGCTACCGCGAGACGCTACAGGCAGCGGCAGATCTGGCGGTAAAAGCAGGTGCGATCGCTACCCTTGGTATCCAGCCCACCTTCCCCTCTACGGGCTATGGCTATATAGAACAAGGCGCTGAAGCTGGGACGTTTAGTGCAGGTAGCGTGGTTGATTTGCCCGCTTACAAAGTTAATCGCTTTGCCGAAAAACCAGACAAAGCGACCGCTGAAGATTTTGTCAGTAGCGGTCGATATAGCTGGAACAGCGGCATCTTTATTTTTCCAGCCACGGTGATGATCAACGAGTTAAAGACGCATGCACCCGCGCTGATGAGTGCCCTGCTAGAAAAAGGCGTAGACGCCTACGAAACGATAGAGAAGCTCAGCATTGACTACGCGGTGATGGAAAAAACAGAGCACGCTTACGTCGTACCGGCCAGCTTTGGTTGGGACGACCTAGGCGATTGGAATGCGGTGGAGCGTCTGCTCAAAGGCGATGCGAAGAATGTAGAACTGTCGCAGCATGTCTGCATTGATACTTCAGGCAGCATTTTATATAGCGCCGACCCTAACGAGGTGATTGTCACCATCGGGCTAGAAGATATTGTAGTGGTGCGAGATGGCAACGCGACTTTGATTGTGAAAAAGGATCGGACTCAGGAAATTAAACAGGCTGTAAAAGCGCTAGGAATGCAGCAGAAGTTTCAGCACTTGCTGTAGAACTAGCCTCGCACCGAGTCTAGATTTACTTACGGTCCTTTCTATGGCGCCTGTGACCTGTAGCGCCTGTGGACTTTAGCGCCTGTGGACTTCAGCGATTACAGACTATAGCGATTACAAAGAAAGGCCACCGTTAACGCTGTAGTACAGCCGCTGCATAAGCACTGTCATCGGCCTAAGCCGGTATTCGATGGCCCTATCGCCTTTAATAACGTCGCCACTGAGCTGTAAAAACCGCCATGAAAGACCATTGGTGACACAGCCAAACACAGGCAGTGGCGGCAGGCCCGACACCTGATTGAACCGCTGGGCCGCGACCATCTCTGCGACACAGCGGCCCACCCCTTCTGACATCACCGACTTTTTGGCCTGTACTACCACTAGCACAGGTGCTTCGACAATCTCTAGCTCGTCAGAAAGGGTGACTAAAAAGTCGCATTCACCCGTCAAATTTTCGAGCGTGGACACATCAAACTGAACGCCTGCGTGAATGCCGACCTGATGAATTTGGCGAAGGGTAGCCAGCACAGGGGCAATAATAAAGGCAGATTTGGCCTGATCGCCGGGGTTGCGTCTGGCGATATCAGCATCGCGATTGAGCTGCTGCGTGAGAAAGTCTAGGGCCGGTTCAGCGTTGGGCGGCAAGGCCGGTAGCACGGTGGGAAAGACCAGGTCGCTGCCAAGGTATTTAAGCTCGAACTGATTGACGACGGATTGCAGGGAGAAGCTGTTGTAGGACATGGATCAGCGCTCTGGGGTAGAGGTGAGAAGATAGCCGCTGGACCTGATGTGTTAGATCGCCTGGTGTATTCGACCTGATGTATTAGATTAGTGGCTACATAACCTATTCATCACTGACTGTGGCACAGATTCCGCAGTCAGCGAAAGGGACTAGCGCTACAGTAAGAAGCGCTAGAGTAAGAGATGCTGACGAAAGCGTTAAGCTTGGTAGAAGTCGGTAGGGTTGTTTGCCTTTGATTTTGACTGCTCGACTGAGGCGATTGACGGCAAAGTTTGCCAGTTCGATGGCCATTTTCAAAAATATGCCTCGGCTGTTTCGCCTAGTGTGGGCGGCAACACCAGGCGCGTTGATGGTTAGCATAGTGCTGACACTGACGAGCTCTTTGCTGCCTGCAGCGCAGATTTATATTAGTAAGCTGATTGTGGATCAGGTGGTGGCGCTAGTCGATGCGGCGACGCCGATTGCAGGGATGGTGCAGACGCTGCTGCCACTGGTAGCAGGTGGGTTTGGCCTGCTGGTATTGCAGGCGATTTTGCAGCAGCTGGATGTCTATATCACTCAGATTATGAGCGATCGCTTCCTGCTTTTTGCCACCACCAAAATGCTAGAGCAGGCGACCCTGCTAGATTTGGCCCACTACGAGTCGCCCGAATTTCACGATGTGCTCAACCGGGCGCAGCAGAGCGGCAGCAACTACCCAATGCGAGTGCTGCGAATTTCACTACAGCTGCTCGGTCAGGTAACGCGGCTGATTGGTCTACTGGCCCTGCTGCTGCGGTTCAATCCTTTGGTGTTTGTTCTATTGTTGCTGAGCGCGCTGCCGACCTTTTGGGCGGGCATCCGCTTTTCAGAGCGGCGCTTTTGGATGACCCGTCGGCAGACACACAGCCGCCGACTGGCCGATTATTTTGGGGCGGTGCTGACAGAGCCTACGTACGTGAAAGAAGTGCGGCTGTTTAACCTAGGCGGCTACCTAGTAGAGCAGTATCACAAAATTAGGGCTGATTTTAACGACGAGTCGAAGGTGCTAGCTCGCACTCAGGGGATAGTGCAGGTCTCGATTGAGATGATTGCCGCGATCGCATTCTACTCGGCCTATGCCCTAGTGCTATGGGAAGCGCTGCTCGGCCAGGTGACCATTGGCGATTTGACCCTGTACGCAGGCACCTTTCAGCAGGCTCAAAGCGCCACCCAAGGTATCCTTGTCAGCATTGCTACCCTGTACGAGTTCAACCTGTATGTGTCTCAGTATTTCGAGTTTTTGGACCTAGCGCCGCAGGTTACGAGCCCGCGAAAGCCCCAGCCTTTTCCTGTGCCGCTACGCACAGGGCTAACGCTCAAAGACGTTTACTTTACCTATCCGGGTAGCCACGCGCCGACGCTAAAAAATATCAACCTAACAGTGGGCGCAGACGAATGTATCGCGCTTGTGGGGCTCAACGGATCGGGCAAAACGACCCTGCTAAAGCTCTTGACTCGTTTGTATGACATTGATCGCGGGCTGATTACGCTAGATGACATTCCGCTCAGTGCCTTTCGACTGCGAGATCTGCGGCGCAATATTGGCGTGCTGTTTCAAGATTTTGCTCGCTATGCGCTATCGGCTCAAGACAATATTGGCTTTGGTGACTTGCCAAACCGAGGTGATACTCAGCAAATCTTTCAGGCCGCTGCCGAGGCGGGCGCAGACCCCGTGATTAAGCAGCTAGACAAGGGCTACGAAACGGTCCTTGGCAAGATGTTTACCGGCGGCGTAGATCTCTCTGGTGGGCAGTGGCAAAAAATTGGGCTGGCGCGGGCGTTTATGTCACAGGCACAGGTGTTGATTTTAGATGAGCCGACAGCGGCAGTCGATGCGATCGCCGAGCACGATCTCTTCGAGCGCTTCCGCCAGCTCACTAAAGGCAAAATGACCTTTCTGGTTAGCCATCGCTTTTCGACAGTCCGCATGGCCGATCGCATTGTGGTGCTAGAAAATGGTGAGATTATTGAAAATGGCACACATGACGAGCTGATGGCAAAACCAGGCCGCTACGAAGAGATGTTTCGATTGCAGGCCGAAAGCTACACAGCAGCCTAGCGAGTGACATCGCTAGGCTGCAAAATCAAATAGCTCACAAACGCTCACGATTTCTCGGTAGGATGGCTATGACCTTATTATCTTGACTCACTTAGCGATGGACATTCGATTTAAGCTTTGGATTGGCGTTTTTGGTTCGCTGCTGACGCTCTGGCTGGCTGTGAATTTTTTGGTATGAATTTTTTGGTATGAATTTTTGGGCGTTCAACCTCCTGAGCCGTTATGCCTCGGCAAACAATCCGGCCCAGTCAACCTTCGCAGGGCGATCGCCCTTATTCACAATCTCAAACGCCTTGTTCTTTGCCGCCGCAATTTCTAGACAGGCTACACAGGCTGCCGCCACGTCAATCCGACTACTCTGGCCATTGAGTAATTCACCCGTTTCGACCACCACGCCCAGCTTGCTATCTGTACTCGCCTGAATCAGCGTATTGAAATCTCTAGACGTGTAGGGGCCATCGGTTAGCTGCCCAGGGCGGATAATCGTATAGGGTAGGCCAGAGCGTACAAGGGCGGTTTCGCCTTTACCCTTGGCATCCAGCACGCCATAGGCATTGAGAATAGTGTATGGAAACTGATCTTTACGGCTGACACCGCAAGAAGACACAAAGACAAAACGCTGGAGGTCTTTGGGCGCTGCCTGCACCAAATTACTTACCCCAATTTCGTCTACTGCCTCGGGCGTATTGCGAGCGTTGGCATTGCGAAAATCCTCGTCCAAATAGATTTTTGCCCAGGAAATCGCCTGCTCTATCGGGTTGCTGCCCAGATCGCTCTGAAAGTCCCAGCGGGCTGAGGGCAGCGCGGTGGTTCCGGTGGCACAAATGAGATGGGTAATATCTGACATTGCCGCAGGCAGCGTTTCTGGCTGACGAATATCTCCAACGGCAATCTCTACTGTGCCTGCAAACATAGCCTTGGCCTTGGCCCGATTGCGAGTAAGCACCCGCACCCGATAGCCCAATGCAACTAGCTGAGCGACCGCTAGCTGGCCGACCCCACCGGTCGCACCCGCCACCAGTACCCGCGAATCGGTGCGGCTAGCAGGCGTTTCAGAAAATTCGGCAGAAATAGAAGAAGCCATACAGATATATTTACTATTTGAGAAGTTTGCTATTTGGGAAGCTGGCTACTTAGGAAGTTTGCAACTATGCCTGCCAAAATACCGTCATTGAGATTAGAATCTACGCGGTACGGATGTTCAAAGCTTAAAATCTGCGCGGGCAGATATGTCTAGTGCGCGGCTTAGCGATGCGTCGCTGGTGAAGCATCTGAAATTATAGCGGCCAGATCGCTGTAGTGGCTGCTGCCAAGTGACCTATTCTAATAACTGTCAGGATTTGGTCAGGCCCTACTCGTAATAGGTCATTATGAGCCAGATAGATTGAGAGATCCCTTTAAGACTGAAATTATGCTCAAGCAGCCTTTACTATCTCGAATGTTCAAGCTGTCCGAGGCCACTTCATCCTCAGCCACAGATCGACCTTCAGAGAACTCAGCTTTCAATCTTCCTTCGCCTAAAAAGCAAGCCCCAGAAACGACAGAGTCAGAAACGTTAGAACCAGAAGCGACAGAATCAGAAACGGCAGGGTCAGAAGCTCAAATCTCAGAAGCTCAAGCTCCAGAAGCTCAGTCTCGAATAGCGTCTTTGGGCTTATCTGCAAAGAAAATTGCCAAGAAAATAAGTGCATCCGCAGAAAGTGACCCTAAGCGAAAGCGTTTGTCAGCCGTCGCGATTGGTAAGGGGCTGGCAATAGGGGGCGTGCTGTTAACAGCGTCTGGGTCTGCCCTGGTACGGTATGCGCCTACGACGCTACAAGCCGCGCTGTTACCCAGCCTGGAACCAGTAGCCGCACCGCTTAGTTTATCAGGAGATCCGAGCGCTGAGCTGGTAACGAGTACGGGGGAGTTGTTTTTAACCAATCAGATTTTGTATCGGAAGCTAGAAGCGATCGCAGGCGTCACGCTCTCTATTCCGGCACCAGCGACAGATCTGGCAGCAGCAGACTCGTCTAAAACGACCAAGCCAGGTGATGGCACCGCAAAGGCCGACCCTAAACCAGCGAAAGCAGATAAGGACGCTGAGGACGCTGAGCCAGATTTGGACAAACAGGTTGTTGCGGCTGCACCACCTGCACCTGCGATCGCACCTGTAGAATTCAGTGGCACCACCATCGATAGCGTTTTAGAAATGCGCGTGGCCCTTGCTAAAGATGTTCCGGCCATTGGCTTCGCTACCTCCGGTGGTGGTGTTATCACCGATCTCGATGGCAACACACTCAAAGAGCTCTCTCCCGAACGAGGCGTCACCGCCGCAATTTCTGGCGGAATTGTGGTCGAAGGGCAGGCCATGCCCTCGGCGTTTTGGGTGTATCCAGAAGACGGTGGCTATGTGGCAGTAGGCGATAGCTGGTATCGAGGCCGGGTGCTAGTGGCGCTGCGCGATCGCGGCCTAATCGCAGTCAACTATGTATTGCTAGGCGACTATCTATACAGCGTCGTCGGCAGCGAAATGTCTCCTAGCTGGGCAATTGAATCGCTTAAAGCACAGGCCATAGCCGCTCGCTCTTACGCGCTGACGCACAACATCCGCCCCGCTAGTCAAGACTATTTTGATCTAGACAACACGCCACGCTTCCAGGCGTATAAGGGCATTAGCCGCGAAGCCAGTACGACGCAGGCCGCTGTGCTGGCGACGGCAGGCGAATTTATTAGCCATCAAGGCGGCATTGTAGAATCGCTCTATGCGGCTTCGCAGGCGATTGTAGACGATGCGCACAGCGGTAGCGGCATGAGCCAGCTAGGGGCCAAAGATTTAGCTGAGCAGGGCTATTCTTACCAAGAGATTTTGGCGCACTATTATCCAGGCACAGCGCTAGGCCGATTAGAGACAGATCATCAGTAGGACTTGCGAGTCAGGCATTGACGATAGGTCTGTTAAACAGCCGTTATCAGGCAGCTTAGTATTCTCTGATATCGTTGTTGATGCCAACTTTTAGTCTCAGTCTGTTGTAAGTTTCTTTTTCGATTGGGGCAGCGTTTATTTCTGCGATCGCCTGCGGTGAAAAGATCTCTTTTAACTCGTCTTCACGGTTAGAAGAATCTGCTGGAAACTGATAATTCACAACAGAAAACGAGTCCTCTTTTTTTGCTAGCTCAATTCTGATTGGCAGCGGCGAAATCTCTTCCAGTCTCTTATTGGGATGGGGCTCAGATGAGGGCTCGCTGCATACAAACTTGGCGTAAACGACTATCTCTGAAGTGCCGCTGATAGTTCCCTTGATACCTCCTCTGTGAGTCTGCTGGTGAACGCAGTCAAACCAGTGAATCAGGGCTTCGTCTGGGTAGTATGCTTTAGCAATGGCCGCTGTAATTTCTGCGTCGATCGTGCGGGCGATCGCACGGTCTAAGGCTGTTTGGTCGTAGACCAGATAGCTTTCTAATACCGCTTTGCCCTGGCTCCCTTCAACCGGGCCATACGTTAGCTCATAGGTATAGTTTCCATTCGGGATTGGGACTTCTCCAACAAAATCTGTGACGCCTTGTTGAATTTTCTCATCGCCAATCGAGACTTCCATAGGCGCATAGCGAAATGAGCTGTTGATGTGATGATAGGGGCTCATGTCTGCGGGCGCGAGGCTACCGTACGCCTCTGTCTGATAGGCAAAATCAACGCCGTTATCCGAAGCAGAGAAGTCAATGACAATATCGTCTATCGGCTGATCGCTTTTATTCGCGACCCGAATCATCACTCGATCTGTCTGCTGCGTCTGGGCCACTGCGTCAACCTGTTCGACTGTGTCAGGCTGCATCGTCTCTAAGGGTCTGCATCCGTAGAGAGTGCTTAAAGAGAGTGCGCTTAAAAGGAATGCGACGCACAAACTGAGAGAACTTTTTTTATGAGGCATTCTCATGGCATTCTCATGGCAACAGAAAGAGCGACCTATTACTTAGCGCCTAGAAAAAACAGGTCCTTTAACTATGCCAGCTACGGCTTTACCCAATCCTTAGCGGCTTCTACCATCTGCTCCATCCCCGCTCGGCCCAAGCTAAACAGCAAATAAAGAATCGTCGTTGTTGTCGCCAGCGCGATCGCGCAAATAGTCAGCCCGGCTAGACTGATCGCACCGTCATCATCCAGCAGTCCAAAGCCAGTGACAAAGATGCCGATAGCGGGCAGCGTGTTGGTTAGCGGGATGGGGATCATCATTGAGATGGACATGAGTGCGATCGCAATCCCAATCATCATCTGCCCTGTCCTACTCGTACACACAGGCGTTAGCCTAGGCCGTGCCACCAACTCAATCTTTTGCAGCCAGGGAATGCCCTTTTTGATCAAGCTCTGGATCTGCGATCGCTCAAATCCCTGCTTACGAAACTTTTCAGGAAACCAAGGCTGGTCTCGCCCAACAACTAGCTGCACCGCCAGCAAAAACATCAGAATTCCAAACGGTGTCGAATACCCCGGTGCCGGAATTGGCAGCGCCGACGGCAGCGCCAGCAGCACAAACAAAAAGCCAAAGGTCCGCTCACCCGCAATCTCCAAAAGCTCATTGAGCGTCACCGTCTGAGATTTTGCGCCCTGAGACTTCGCGCCCTGAGATTTTGCGCCTGTTCCACCCGACTGGCTGCTAAAGCTATCAGCCAAATTATTCGCTAGATTATCTCTGAGGTCTGCATTGACAGTCTCGCTCAGAAAATATTTTTGTAGCTCAACCGATAGCTTGGCCATAGAAGTACAAAGGGCTCTTGATGTTTAGTAATAATAGCGGTCTGTTAGCACTTGCTGAGTGTCGATATCTGCGGTCTTCGTATCATCTTTGCATTCCCTTCGCGTCAAGGTTGAAGAGCAGCCAACACATCTCGAAAGCTGCTTAGTCCCGCTTCTAGGTTCTCAATGATCTCCTCTGCAAGGACATCAGGATCAGGCAAGTTTTCCAAATCTGCCAGACTTTGATCTTTGAGCCAAAAGATATCGAGGCTGGTCTTGTCACGGGTGATGATTTCGTCGTAGCTGTAGCTGCGCCAGCGGCCTTCGGGGTTACTTTCGGCGTGCCAGGTGGGGGTGCGATCGCGTCGATTACGCGGATTGTAGCAGTCTACAAAATCTTGCAGGTGAGCGCGGGTCAGCGGCTTTTTCTTCAGGGTGTGGTGGACATTAGTGCGGTAGTCATAGAACCAGACTTCTTTAGTCCAGGGGTCTTTGCTGGCGGGATGGTTGTCAAAGAAAAGCACGTTGGCTTTGACGCCGTTGGCATAAAAGATGCCCGTAGGCAGGCGCAAAATGGTGTGTAGATCGGTGGTTTGTAGCAGCTTTTGACGCACGGTTTCGCCTGCGCCGCCTTCAAACAGTACATTGTCAGGTAAGACAACGGCGGCTTGGCCGGTGGACTTTAGCAGGGTGCGAATGTGCTGGACAAAGTTGAGCTGCTTGTTGGACGTGGTGGTGAAAAAGTCTTGGCGGTTGTAGGTGAAGTCTTCTTTTTCTTGTTCACCGTCAGCGTTGGTGATGGTGGTGGTGCTTTTTTTGCCAAAAGGGGGATTGGCGAGGACGTAATCGTAGCTTTTGTCGCTTGCTGCAATCAGGGCGTCTTTGGTGTCGATGGGCACTGCTCCGTCAATATCGCCAATGTTGTGCAAGAACATATTCATCAGGCACAGGCGGCGGGTGCTAGGCACGATTTCGTTACCGGCAAAGGTGTTGAACTTCAGGAATTTCTTTTGAGCTTTGTTGAGCTTGTAGTGGTCGGGGTTGTTGAGAAAGTCGTAGGCGGCGAGAAAAAATCCACCGGTGCCGCAGGCTGGATCGGCGATGGTCTTGTTTGGCTCGGGGCGGATGCAGTCTACCATTGCGCTAATCAGCGCCCGAGGGGTGAAGTACTGGCCCGCGCCAGATTTTTTGTCTTCGGCGTTTTTCTCTAGCAGCCCTTCATAGATGTCGCCTTTGACATCAGCGCCCAGTACGGTCCATTTTTCGCTATCGATCATGTTGATGATCTTGAAGAGCATAGCGGGGTTTTGGATTTTGTTTTGGGCCTTGAGGAAGATTTGGCCGAGGATGCCGGGGGCTTTGGCAAGTTCGCGCAGGAGCTGATTGTAGTGGGCTTCGAGGTCTGCGCCGCTTTTGCTGATCAGGCTGGCCCAATTGTATTCTTTGGGGATGCCGAGCTTTTTGTTGTGGGGCGGCTGGCTGTATTCATCGGCCATTTTGAGGAAGATGAGGTAGGTGAGCTGTTCGAGATAGTCGCCGTAGCCGACGCCATCATCGCGCAGGGCGTTGCAGAAGCTCCAGACTTTGGAGACGATCGCGTTGGAGGAGTCGGACATTGTTTTCTAAAGCTCCGTGAACGTCAAGATTTCCTGTAAAAAAAGAGTTGACACGATAAAAAATACTGATACGCTAGTTTTTACGGTTGTTGCCCGATTTGGACTGCCCAGTTCAACTGCCCAGTCTAAACGTGCGCAACGGCTTAACCGCTCGAAAATTTAGCAGAACGCCCGTGCTGACTGTGTCACCAGTCAACACAGGCTCGCCCTTTAACTGCTCGCACAGTCAAAAGGTTGTGGATATGATGCCATAGCCGCCCTGACTTATTGCAAGTTAGGGCGGCTAAGTTTTCGCGCTTTCTTCAAACCCTCTTGAAACACTTCAGTGGAGAAATCGTGAAAATGACAATTTATACGGCTACAGACCTGCGCGTGGCTGCGTTCGGGTTACCGATTGATTTGCCCAGTCACTCACCCGGCTACCCACCCGATCGCCCATTCGACAATGCAGAACGCAGCGGCCACAAAGATCGGCTTCGTCATATTTTGCTTGGCAGTCCCGAAGAAATTCGGCAGGCCATTCATCAGCTCCATGTATTGAACTATGTAGAGCCGCTGCTGTGGAGCCCGATTATGGCAGTGGGCGAACGGCTGGTGATTACGCCCGAGCAGGGAGAAGCGATGAGTTTGCTGCGGCGTTAGCAGCCTCTAGTACGCTAGCGTTCAACAGTTGCTGACGGGAATTGGGCAGTCGCAGGTGAGAACCGTTCTGCATCGGTCGGGAACGGTTCTGCACCGGTCGGGAACCGCTGAGTCATCAACGGGAGTTTATTAGTCGCGCTCGGGAATGGTTGAGTCACCAACGGGACTTTATCAGTCGCACTCGGGAATCGTTCTGCACCGTCCGGCATCAATTCCGCTTTGTACCGCGCTGAAATCATCACCGAGAGAAGCTTTTGCTAGAGCTACTTCCTCTCAGCGGCTTTAGGTTTTCGCGTCTTGCGGGTGGTTCTAGCTTTCGCCTTTGCTTCGCGGGCTGCTTTTTCGGCCTTGATGCGGGCTAGGAGTTCGCTAGCGGGCTCATCGTTGGGGTCTTGCGGGACGAGTTGACCGGAGAAGGCTTGTTTTAGAATGGATTGGCGCAAGGATTCACTTCGTTGTAGTTCATTTTTAATTGCAAGTTTAACAACAGAAATACAGCTTAGTTTTTCTTCTACTCTACTGACTACTTCACGGGCTTCGAGCAAGCTACACATAGGCACCTTCAAGTTTTTGACTTTAGATAGGCTTAGTGTATGTAGTCCTGAAGTCGAGCTTGCTTCTCTAACAATTAGATCGCGACCGACTTTTGACAACAAGAAATAGACTATAAGGTCAGGATTGGTTATTCTTTCGTAGACTCTGGCTTTGATTAAGTGGTTCTGGTGAACACAGCCTTCTATGGCCCCATTCCACTTAGCAACTCGGCCAATGTGTTCAATACTTCCATTACCTTCAACGATGAGAAGATCGTTTTTTCTTAAAAGAACGCGGTCTACTTCACTCTCTTTTACACCTATCGTATGGACCTCTTTCAATCTCAATTCGTTAGCGTGTACGTTTGCAACTCTTAGAAAAGGCAAAGACAGTTCTAATTTCTCTCTTTTTCTATTTTGAGTAAGGCCACCCGATATCTCAGCGATATCTCCTAGTAAAACCCATGACCATCCGTCCGGTAAGTCAAGAAGTTTGGATAGTTCTACATCATCGAGATATTTCAACTCTGTCGGCTTCTTAGGCTTACTTGGCTTCTTCCCTTTCCCCCCAAACTCCCACTTCTCAACCGCCGTCTTCCAGTCGGCTAGCTGCTGCTGATAGCGCTCCTCGCGGGCCTGCTGAATTTGTGCCAGCAACTGCTCAGCAGGCACCACCTTATCAGGATTCTCTGCCCGCCACTGCGCCGTCAGCTTGCCTTCAAAAGCGTGTTTTAGCAGCGCCTGACGATACACCTGTAATTGGGCGATCGCCGTTTCGAGGCTTTCTACCCCCTTGTCAATTTCAGAGAAGAGTTCTTCGATTTTGGCAACAATGCGGTGTTGTTCTTTGAGGGGAGGTAAGCAAAGATATTCTTTCGCGATCACCTGATAATGTCTTGCGTATCCTTTTCCTCTGATTTTGAAAGCTAAATACTTTGTGAAGTAATACAGCAGCTTTGGCTAGAATGAAACGCTCGGGTTCTAAAATCTTTATTCCGTCTGCTCCTGGCACAAAATCAAATTAATGAACTTGACTGCTCTTGTATGATACTCCAAACAGTATAACGGGAAGGTTGCAATCTACTAACTTGTTTATGTCGTTGAAGTACCCTCCACTTAATTCTTTCCTTGATCTACTGACTGGATATTTCCCAGTCAGAAAAGAGTCTTTTTGCTTTGTCTTTTTGTCCTGTATAGTACTCGATGTTACGCATACAATCTGAGTAGGCTAGTTTAGTCCAACCCTTCGGCAACAGAAATGTTTTTATCTTTCATCCAGTTGCCAACACCCCGTTCAACTCCTCAGTCCGTTCTCTCTCTCAACTAGCTGACGCCAGCACCTCAATCAATCCATCTACCTCATCGCCAAACAGCTCATACGTCCTGTCAAGCCCGCCCTTCAAACGGTGACATCTCCAAATTCTCCCACTCAAAACCAATCAACAAGGCTCAAACCTGCTACCCGAGAAAACTCGCCTGTATTATGAGTGACCAACGTTGCCTCTAGTGAAACTGCAACTCCCGCAATCAGCATATCTACAGCGCCAATCGGACTTCCCCGCCGTTCCAAATTCGCTCTAATTCGCGCGGCGGCTACCGCTGCTTCTTGATCAAAATCAACCACATTTGCTCTACGCATTGTCTTTCTCAATAGCTGAGTCCGACGCTCTGGAGAGGCAGACTTCGCAATTCCTACCTGTAATTCATAAATCACTACAGTCGGAATGCACAATTCTCTTGCCGGTATAGCTTCTAGAGTCTCTACGACTCGTTCTCTTCCTTTAAAGAAATATATGAGCGTGTTTGTATCTAAAACGAACATCTACAAACTCTCACGCGGTGCGTCCTGACCTTCTCCTGCTCGAATCTCTTCTAAAGTAGGAAAGTCATCACCCCAAGAACCAGCCACAGCCTGGACAAACTCAGGCCAAGACAGTCGATCCAGTTCATCTAGGTCATCTGGTAAGTTGTCTCTGTCTTTTTGCTCAGGCTCCGTCTGCATAGATTCTACAATCGTCAAAACCTCAGCCGCCTTTCTCTCTGGCAACGTCAGTACTATCTTATAAATCTGCTCGGCAATAGTCATACTCATACTCCTCAAACGACTCTCGACTCAGCCCACTTTCAGCAGCCTCTCTTCAGACCACGCCTCTAATAGTTCTTCAAAGGCCCTCAACCCTTACCCCGTATTTATCCTACTAGAAAACACTGATCGCTAACCTAAGCTACCAGCACTTCATTCAGCTCCTCAATCAACCCATCCATCTCATCGCCAAACAGCTCATACATCTTGCCAAGCCCACCCTTCCCATCAAACGGCGACATCTCCAAATCCTCCCGCTCAAAGTGAAACGAACTCATCACATGATCGCGAATCATATGCAGCCAGTCCATCTGCGCCGCATCAAACTTCTCACCCCCACCCGCATGAGCCGCCATCACCCAGTTCTGAAAATTCCGCCGCACCACCGACTCATACCGCGTCAGCGACTCATCCACACCCGCCACCCGCCGAATCAACCCCATCAGCGCCGTCAGCTCCTTCACCGGGTTCTCTCTACCGTTCTGATTCTCGCCTAGCAGCTCATACGCCTGCCACACCCGTAGCGGCGCAAGATGAGGCCGCTCCATTCTGAGCTTAGTCAGCACCGATTCGATCATTTCAAAAGTCACCTCCCGCCGTCGCTGCGGCTGCTGAAAATAAATGCTCAGCGCCTCAATCTCATCCTGATGCTCCCGAAAATACGACTCAAAATCCTGCACCATCTTCTGCGCATTCTCCTGCGCATCCCCCGCCCAGTCAGATGTCAGCACCTCATCAAGATTGTCTAGATCCAGGGTTTGTTCGCGCTCTCTCCGAATCCCATCCAGCAGCGTAATCAAATCCCCACTCAGCACCCGCCCCACCTCCTGACACAGCACTAGCTGCGCCTGATCTAGCTGCGCCTCATCCGGCTCACCCGCCCCATCCGGCATCAGCTCCCGCGCCTTCATCTCAACTCGATCCGCATCAATCGCCTCAAACAGCCGCCGCACCACGCCCCGCAGTGGCTCTCCCCCATTCGCCGCTTCTACCCGCGCTTGCTCCTCCGGCGTCAGCTGCCGATCCAACCTTGCCAGCCGCCCCGCCAAAGACGACACCATATCCGCATCGCCCCCACCCATCATCACGCCAAACGCCAAGTCCCTAAACGGAATCGAAGGCCGCGTAATCAACGGCTGACTTGGGCTCTTAATCGAATCCGTCACCCCCACCGCATCCACAATCACAAAATGCGTCTTCGCCGATCGCGCCGAAGGCGTCACCTGCTTCAAATCATCCTCTCCTAGCGTCCGCGTCCCCCGCCCCTTCATCTGCTCAAAGAAATTCCGACTCTTCACATCCCGCATAAACAGCAAACACTCCAGCGGCTTCACGTCCGTGCCCGTCGCAATCATATTCACCGTCACCGCAATCCGTGGATGATAGTCATTGCGAAAATTCGCCAGCACTTTATCCGGGTCGCTGCCTGCCTCTAGCACCGCGCCCGCCTCATCCAGCACATCCTGCTTCGCCTTGTAGGTCACCTTCTTACAAAAATCATTGCTCTCATCGAACTCATCGCGCACCGTGCGAATAATGTCGTCCGCATGGCTATCCGTCTTCGCAAAAATCAGCGTCTTCGGCACTTCCATGCGTCCTGGAAACAGCACCGGCAGCTTTTCTTTAAAGTCTCGAATTACCGTGCGAATTTGATCTAGGTTCACCACCGAGCGATCGAGCTGCTTGTCGCTATACACCTGCTCCTCATCGCTCATCTCCCACCGCTTGCGCCGAGTCAGCTTCTCTCGCTTCTGCACCGTTTGCCCCTCGGCAATCCGGCCCCCCTCCTGCGTAATCCGCGTATTGATCAAATATCGCTGATGGCCCACATTCACGCCATCGCCCACCGCCTGCTCATGCGTGTATTCCGACACCACATTTTTATTAAAAAAGCCATAGGTGCGATTATCTGGCGTCGCCGTCAGCCCGATTAAGAACGCATCAAAATAATCCAGCACCTGCTGCCACAAGTTATAAATCGACCGATGGCACTCGTCGATATAAATGAAGTCAAAATAGTCCGGTGTAATTTTCTCGTTGTACACCACTGGCAAAGGCTCTTTGCGCCGTAGAAAGGCTTCTGCTGGCGTCGCTTCATCGTCCTCACTCAGCTCTTCCCCTTTGAGAATGGAATACAGCCGCTGAATCGTACAGACCACCACCTGCGAGCTGTCTGCAATGTAGGGCGAAGTCGGTCGCTGCACGGTATACAGCTCTGTAAACTTGCGATTGTCGTCACTGGGCTGATAGGCCATCATCTCCTGCTCAGCCTGCTTGCCCAGATTCACCGTATCGACCAAAAACAGCATTCGCTTTGCCTTGACCGGCGGCTTTAGCAAACGATGCATAGAGGTAAGCGCCGTAAAGGTTTTCCCCGCACCCGTCGCCATTTGGATGAGCGATCGCGCTTTCCCCGCCTGTAATGATTTTTCCAGGTTTGCGATCGCCTCCACCTGACAATCGCGCAGTCCCGCCGCATCCAGCGCCCCCAATAGCTGCAACCTAGCCCGCAAAGGCTCTTTGGTCAGCTTTTTCGCCAGCTCCGGCGGACGATGAAAACAAAACACCTCACGCGATCTGGGCTTCGGCTCGCGCCCGTCAGTAAACTGCGTCACCGTCCCCGTACTCTCATACAAAAACGGCAGCGGCTCCCGGTTATTCACCCACTTCAGCCTTGCCGCTGCATAGTCCGCCGTTTGCTGCTCGTGCGTCGTCAGCCGATGCCCTTCAGTCTCTTTTTTCGCCTCAATTACGCCCACTGCCTTACCATCGACAAACAGCACATAGTCCGCTGGTCCTACGTCGGTTTGGTACTCTCTGACCGCAACCCCCTGCCCTGCGTGAGGATTGAGCCCGCTTTTGGCCTGAATGAGCCAACCGGCGTTTGTGAGTTGGGTGTCAATGCGATCGCGTGCTATCTGTTCTAAATTCTGATTGGGCGTCATCGCAGTCATTACATCAAAGGCAGTTGATTCATCTTTTATACCCTCATATACCCAAAAAAGCCCAGGGCTTATACAGCACCTGGACTTCTCTTTGTCATTCAGTGAATCTTAGCCGTTATAAAACTCAGCCTAGTACTTGTAGCTCTCACCCTTGAATGGGCCTTCTACATCTACATGAATATAGTCAGCTTGCTCTGAGGTCAGCGTTGTGATCACGCCGCCAAAGCCCTGAACCATATAGCGAGCAACTTCCTCGTCTAGCTTCTTGGGCAGCAGCTTCACGCTCAAAGCACGTACTTTCTCGTCATCGCTCATGTCAGCAAACTTTTGCTCATACAAGAAGATTTGAGCCAGCACTTGGTTCGCAAAGGAACCGTCCATGATGCGTGAAGGGTGGCCAGTGGCGTTGCCCAAATTCACGAGGCGACCTTCAGAAAGCAAGATCAAGAAGTCCTTCGGATCGTCAGAGCGGTAGACCTGGTGGACCTGTGGCTTCACTTCTTCCCAGCGCCATTCTTTGCGCATGAAGGCAGTGTCAATTTCGTTGTCGAAGTGGCCAATGTTGCAAACCACGGCGGCAGGCTTGAGACTAGCTAAAATGTTCTGATCGCAAACGTTATAGTTGCCAGTGGCCGTGACAACAAGATCAATGTTGGCGAGCAGGTCTTTGTCAATGCTAGCTTCGGTGCCGTCGTTTTTACCGTTTTTGTAAGGAGAAACCACTTCAAAGCCGTCCATACATGCCTGCATTGCGCAGATAGGATCAACTTCAGCAACCTTGACGATCATGCCTTCTTGTCGCAGAGAAGCAACAGAACCTTTACCGACATCACCGTAGCCGACAACCAGCGCTTTCTTACCAGCCATGAGGTGATCGGTGCCGCGCTTGATCGCATCGTTGAGGCTGTGGCGACAGCCGTACTTATTGTCGTTCTTTGTTTTAGTAACCGCGTCGTTAACGTTGATGGCAGGGACTTTTAGCTCGCCTTTCTCCAACATCTCAAACAAACGGTGAACGCCTGTTGTCGTCTCTTCGGTGACGCCGTGAATGCTGGGCAGCATTTGAGGATACGTCTCGTGGATGTAGCCTGTGAGGTCGCCGCCATCATCCAAAATCATGTTGGCATCCCATAGCTCGCCCGCTCCATCGCGGCAGGTTTGCTCTAGGCACCACATATACTCTTCTTCGGTTTCACCTTTCCAGGCAAAGACAGGAACGCCAGACGCTGCGATCGCAGCCGCTGCATGGTCTTGAGTCGAGAAAATATTACAAGAAGACCAGCGCACCTCAGCACCTAGCTCACACAGGGTTTCAATCAAAACCGCTGTTTGAATAGTCATGTGAATGCAGCCAATAATCTTGGCACCCGCCAGTGGCTTGCTGTCGCGGTACTTAGCGCGAATAGTCATTAGCGCAGGCATTTCACCTTCAGCAATGGCGATTTCTTTACGACCCCAGTCAGCCAAGGTAATGTCGGCTACTTTGTAGTCGCGGTTGGCATTTGGTGCGGTATCAGGGACGCGGGTGCTAGTGGCAATCATAATTTCCAAACGTTAAAGGTTACGGCGTAATGCTGTGATTAGCTTAGCTTCAATAAATCAATATAGACAGGCGAAAAGCATCCATATCCCATGCATTTCGCCGATGTATATATATAGATGCCTTTGATTAGAGACAGATGATTAGAGACAGATGCTCTTGACTGGCGCTTACATCGATACAGACGATCAGATACAGCGTTCTTGACTGGCGTTCAGATCTGACGTATGGCGCAAGCTGATTCCAAATGGCAGGAAACCGTATCTGCATCTCGTCTGCTTTGGCAATGGTCATATCGCGATAGTCAAAGCCGGGGGCAACCGCTTCACCTAGCAAACCATATTCGCCTGATTCTAAGACGGCAGCTTTCCAATAGCCTTTGGGCACTAGCAACTGCGGGACTTCTCCTTTTGCGATCGCCATTCCTAACTTCACCCGGCTTAAGTTTCCGTCTAGATCGATCAGGATATAGGTAATCGGCGAACCCGCTTGAAAGTAGTGCATGATATCCGACTTATTCTGATGCAGATGATCAACGGGCCGATCGTCTGTAAGCAGGTAGTAAATTGAGGTCATGACCGAGCGAGTTTGCCCTTCTCTTGACGTTGGCATCTCTTGCACAGACCGATACGTCTCGGAAAAATAGCCGCCCTCAACGTGTTCTACTAGCGATAGCTGCTCTATTAGCGCTTGTTTAGTCGTCATTGCGTTGTTTTGTCTGGTTTGTACCCAATTGAGGTGAGTCGCTAGCGGCGCTTCGCTGACGCACCGCTTCACAAAATTGCTTAGCGGCATCAATTCCCTGCTCGCGCAGATTGACCGTTGGCTTTACAAACGGTGGCTGCCATTCTGAGAGCCCGAGCAGATCGGAAGTGACTAGCACCTGACCGTCACAGTCTGGGCCTGCGCCAATTCCAATAGTTGGAATTGTCAGCGCGTGGCTGATTTTCTGAGCCAAGTCGCTAGGGATATGCTCTAGCACAATCGAGAAAACGCCTGCTTTTTCGAGCGCGATCGCCTCGTCTAAAATTCTGCTGGCCGCTTCAGCCGTTGTGCCCTGCTTGCGAAAGCTACCAAACTTATACACAGACTGGGGCGTTAATCCAACATGCCCCATCACCGGAATTCCGGCTTGTACTACTTTAGCAATGGTTTGGACCATATCAGGATAGCCACCTTCCATCTTCACGGCCTGGGCACCCGTTTCTTTGATCACCCTGCCTGCGGCTAAAAGCGCCGCCGAGTGGCTAGCGTGGTAGGTCAAAAAGGGAAGATCAACGATGACGAGTTTGTTTGCGATCGCACGTCGTACCATCTTGGCGTGGTGCAACATTTCATCTAGCGTCAGCGGCAGCGTTGTTTCGTGGCCCATCACTGTCATCGCCATCGAATCACCCACTAAGACAATATCTACGCCAGCAGCCTGCACAATCTGCGCTGAAAGATAGTCCCAAGCTGTCAGCACCGCGATCGCTCGGCCCTCTTGCTTCCACTGCGCAAACTGATGCACATTGACGATCATAACTGGCTACTCCCTGCTGCAAAATCAGTCACTAACGCTGATTTGACCCGGCGCTGATTTGACCTAACACAGATCACAATACCAATCTCAGAGATTGCCCTTTAAGTAGTGATTACCGTTGGCAGGGCGCAGTCGTTTCAAAGCAAAGCATATCAAACACCACTCTCATTATTGCGCGCCTACTGCGCTCACAATCGATCCGTGCGGCGTTCCTCGACCTGTCGTGCGGCTCACCCAGGCTAGTCCTTCTTTTGTCCCTACCCAAATTTTATTGCCAGTATCGGGTGAAATAGACAAAATATGCTCTGATGGCAAGCTCGGCACCCGTCCAACGATGGCACCGTTATAAGGATTGAGCTTAAACAAACCGTCGCGGGTGCCCACCCAAAGGCTTTGGGTTGAATCAAAAGCGATCGCGCTCACATCTCGCCCGCGAATTTCTGTCACCGAGCGCAACAGCCGCCCTGTACGGCTATCTACTACCAGCAGCCCCGTCGGCGTGCCCAGCCAAAGATTGCCCTGAGGCCCTACCGCCATTGATTGCACCGAGCGCCCTGGCAGATCGGTCACCTCATAGGTCACATGGGCTGACGCTGTGTCTACGCGCACCAGCCCTTCTAACGTGCCCACCCAAAGGTTGCCATCCGGCGCGAGCCCTAGCGCATTCGCACTAACCCCCGGCAGCGCTTGAATCGTGGTCATTAGCAGCCCTTCGTCCGGGCTAATCATCGCCAGCCCGCGATCGGTGCCAACCCACAGAAAGCCTCTATGATCCACCACCGTAGAAAGGACTCGGTTAGAAGGTAAGCGATAGTTTTGCGCCGTCACCTCGTTGATTCTGGGTTCAACGCGCACCAGCCCTTCAGGTGTGCCTAGCCAAATGCGGCCCACTTTATCTTGGGTCATCGCATCGATGAACCGATTGGGCACCGCAACGTTCGCTATCACTCGGCCTGTCTCTGGATTGATGCGAGCTAGGCCCTGGTGAGAGCCCACCCACAGACTGCCGGTAAAGTCTGCTTGCAGCGCGCCGACCTGATAGTCTTCTGACGCATAGTCTTGGGCAATGGGCATACCCGGCTGAACCTGGGTCTGCACTTGGGCCTGCACCTGAGTTCGAGCAAAGCTGCTCAGCCCAATTTTAAGAGGGCTACCGCCCACCATGGCAAAAGCACCCCAGAACAGCGAAGCCCCGACTATGCACTTAGACGCTTTTTGGGCCACACGTTGGGCCACTCTTTTGGCACGGCTCACAGACAATACCCTCTGAAGATTCACGCTTTGCCGTCCATGCTCTAAGCATCCGTGCTCTAGGCATCGGTGCTCTAAACAAAGAACGCTGATGGAATAGCTTGTCCCAAAGTACCCGCGCGCTTCGCTAGATTAACGACCAAACCCACCGGACAGATCCACTGAGGCTGCTGGCAAAACTGCTGAAATTAATCTGAGTTGATTGTGAATTGATGGTGAGTTGATTGAAGGTGCGATCGCTCAATTCTTAAATTCTCATAATGAGCCAAGCCACTTTCAAAAAAGGCATTTATCTTTAGTCGAAAGGCAAACCAGAGTGATGCGATCCGCCTCAGCCATCCCTCACAAAAACTCAGCCACAGCACAAAAACGTAATAAAAGATTTAGCTTTTTGTTTACAAAATGTTACGGATTATACTGCGCTGAAAAATATCCGCAAAGCCCTGAAACCTTTCTATATCAGTATTCATAAATATTAATTATCAAAGGATACAGAACTTCTAAAAGGAAACTTATCGGTGTCCTGATAGTATTCTGAAAAGCATAGGTTTATCTGACAGACTCAATTCTGAAAGCACCCGAGCCTAATCGGTACGGTCGTTAGCGCCGAGTTTGTAAGGCACAGGTGCTTGTCTTTTTTCTATGAAACACGTAGACAAAAAGATGTATAGGGTTCAGTCAATATCTAGTTTGCCCAAGAGAAAATAGACAGGAAATAGGGAAATATGTCCTACTCACAGACTCAGTCCAAGTCTGGCGCTGGTTATAGCGCTGGTGTCCAAGATTACCGACTGACTTACTACGCTCCGGACTACACCCCGAGAGATACAGACATTTTGGCCGCTTTCCGGATGACGCCTCAACCCGGCGTTCCTCCAGAAGAGTGTGCAGCAGCGGTCGCCGCAGAATCTTCAACCGGTACTTGGACCACTGTGTGGACTGATTTGCTCACTGATATGGATCGCTATCGCGGTCGTTGCTACGACATCGAGCCCGTACCCGGTGAAGACAACCAGTACATCGCTTACGTTGCGTATCCGCTCGATTTGTTTGAAGAAGGTTCTGTCACTAACCTCCTCACTTCAATCGTTGGTAACGTATTTGGCTTTAAGGCCCTGCGTGCGCTTCGCCTAGAAGATTTGCGCATCCCGGTTGCCTATTTGAAGACGTTCCAAGGGCCTCCTCACGGTATTCAAGTTGAGCGCGATCGCATGAACAAGTACGGTCGCCCTATGCTCGGCTGTACCATCAAGCCCAAGCTCGGTCTATCCGCCAAGAACTACGGTCGCGCGGTCTATGAGTGTCTTCGTGGCGGTCTAGACTTCACCAAAGACGACGAGAACATCAACTCTCAGCCTTTCCAAAGATGGCGCGACAGATTCTTGTTCGTAGCAGATGCCATTCACAAGTCTCAAGCAGAAACCGGTGAGCTAAAAGGTCACTACCTCAACGTGACTGCGCACACCTGCGAAGAAATGCTCAAGCGGGCCGAGTACGCCAAAGAACTCGAAATGCCCATCATCATGCACGACTTCTTAACCGCTGGCTTTACTGCCAACACCACCTTGTCTCACTGGTGCCGTGACAACGGCGTGCTCTTGCACATTCACCGCGCTATGCACGCTGTGCTTGACCGTCAAAAGAACCACGGTATTCACTTCCGCGTCTTGGCGAAATGCCTACGGATGTCGGGTGGTGACCACATCCACACCGGTACAGTTGTGGGCAAATTGGAAGGCGACAGAGCAGCGACTTTGGGCTTTGTTGATCTCCTCCGCGAAAACTACGTCGAGCAAGACAAGTCTCGCGGTGTCTACTTCACCCAAGATTGGGCTTCCATGCCGGGCGTAATGGCCGTTGCCTCTGGTGGTATCCACGTCTGGCACATGCCTGCACTCGTTGAAATCTTCGGCGATGATTCTGTTCTTCAGTTTGGTGGGGGTACCTTGGGTCACCCATGGGGTAACGCGCCAGGTGCAACCGCTAACCGGGTTGCCCTCGAAGCTTGTATCCAAGCACGTAACGAAGGCCGCAACCTCAGCCGCGAAGGTGGCGACATCCTCCGTGAAGCTGGCAAGTGGTCTCCTGACCTAGCTGCTGCCCTTGATCTATGGAAAGAGATCAAGTTCGAATTCGACACCGTTGACACTATCTAATCGGAGTCATTTAGCTAAGTCGTTTAGCTAGATAAGCAAATTGAGCGCCAAGCAAATTAAGGGCAAACAGTATCTGGTAGGACAGTTTCTATTAAGCATCCTCTAGTACGTTCACAAGCAAAGTGTCTAACACTGCAGCTAGGCACTGTAGATTTATCGGGGTGTGTTTACCATGCCCCCCCAATATGGATCTCAAGCGAATCGCCAAAGATACGACTCAGGTACTTACCAGCTACCTTACCTATCAAGCCGTTCGCACCGTGCTGAGTCAGCTACTAGAAGCTAACCTGCCACTGTTTCATCAGCTCAACAATTTTGCCAGCCGTGAAAAGCTGCAAGATGGCGAAGCCTTCATTTCAGACCTGCTCCAAGAGCACACTGAACTGGCCTTCCGAATTATGACGGTTCGGCAGCATTTAGCCGAAGAAGTTGCAGAATTTCTTCCCGAGATGCTCACGACCAACATTCAACAGGCCAATATGGAGCATCGCAAAAGACAGCTTGAGAAAATGACTCAGATGACTTCAGAAGAGCTAACGGCCAGCGCCGACAAAAGAGAATCTGACACAAACCTGAACGATAGCTCTGACATCCGCTCAGCCCAGCCTGATGAACGCTCATCAGACCTACCCGATACTGAGCCCTTAGATCCCGCTTAACTTCACCCGCTCAACTTCAATAGATTTTGCCTTTCGCTTTTTCCCTATTCACCCTTTCATTTTTTGGATAACTCCCATGAAAACTTTGCCTAAAGAGCGTCGGTATGAAACGCTTTCTTACCTACCTCCGCTAACCGATTCTCAGATCGAAAAGCAGATCAGCTACTGCCTACAGATGGGTTATATCCCGGCTGTTGAGTTCAACGAAAACTCTGATCCTGAAGTTTACTACTGGACGATGTGGAAGCTGCCTTTATTTGGCGCATCCAGCACTCGCGCAGTTCTAGACGAAGTGCAAGCCTGCCGCTCTGAGTACGGCAACTGCTTCATCCGCGTTGTCGGTTTCGATAACGTCAAGCAGTGTCAAGCTGTGAGCTTCATCGTCCACAAGCCCGGCAGCAACAGCGGCGGCGGCAGCGGCTACCGCTACTAAGTCATTGAGAACTCGAGTTAGTCATTCGTAATTGAGTCCGACTTTAGGGAGGCAGCTTAGCTGTCTCCCTTCTTTATTATTAGTGGGTATATGACTTTAAAGTAGTGTTTTGTAATTACTATGGTTGACGTGACTTCTGCCGTTAGGGCCGCTGGTGAATACTTTAAAAATATAGAGCTTGATTTAAGCGGCAAAGCGCCTGAGAACTTAAGGCTAGAAGAAGTAGAAAAAACGGAAGACAGAGAGTATTGGCTAATCACGTTGGGGTACGATGTAAGCCAAAAAGTCAACCGTATTGCAGCAATGTTCGCCTCATCCGATGCAGAACCAGCAATGGAGTACTCTCGGGTGTATGAGCTTTTTCGAGTGAATGCTTCCACGGGTGAAGTAGAAGCCATTAAAATTCGGAAAGTATGACCAATAAGGATATTGAAAATTTGCTTCAACAGTATTTTTCTAAAGGGCTACTCGTTGACACAAATATTTTGCTGCTGTTCTTTGTTGGTTCCGTGAGTCGCGAAAGAATCAATAGGTTTAGGAGGACGGAGCAGTTTTCCTCTCTGGATTACGATCTGCTAGTTGATCTGTTTAGAAGATTCAAAGTGATTGCAACGACACCGAATATCCTGACTGAAATTAGCAATCTCATCAATCAGCTTGACGAACCAGACCGTTCAGAATGCTATAAAGTTTTTGCCTCTGGAATAGCTTTTCTAGAAGAAACCTATCTTCCTAGTCGCGACGTAGCCTCCTCATACTGGCCATTTTCGAAATACGGCTTAACCGACTGTGGGATTGCCGAACTAGCACAGAATAAATATTTAGTGCTGACGGATGATTTGAGGGTTACTCGCTATTTCAACGACAGGGGTATCGACACTGTCAATTTTAACAACCTCAGGTATCACCAACTTTGAGCCTATCGTAAAATTGTGTTTCTACTGTGATGTAAACTGCAATATGGCCCCTCAATATGGACACGCAGACAATGTCGCAGACGGAGCGCTTGGTGATGTTGGCTGAAGATCAGCTAACTGAGTATAGTACTGATGCCAGGAAGATTGAAAAGCTGCGGCAGAAGATTGCGCTGTCGGTGCCGCCGAAGCAGCTAAAGACGATAAAAGAAGAATTAGAAGGCGAAATACACGGTAACTTCTTCGATGATATTTTGCTGTCGCAAAGGCAGGCGGTAGCCCTCCCATTTTGGGGAATTGCAGGACTAGGGCTGCTGTTTGGCATTTCGTTCACGCAGCCAATAGATTTTTTGGCGACGGGAATCGGAGGGGCTTTGGCGATCATCATTCAAAGGCGTGGTTGGAAGCTTCAAGCGAAGGATTTAGTAGTGCAGGCACTGACTCAAATAGAAGAGCGGGCCCAAGCGGCCCAAGCGCCAAAAGAAGATTCGATGTAACCTCATGAAAGACATTCGCATCTGTTTTTTTGGAGACTCTTTTGTTACGGGCACGGGCGACCCTACTTATCTTGGCTGGGTGGGTAGAGCCTGCGCAGCGATGATCTCGCCTTACTACCAGCTCACGGCCTACAACCTTGGCATTCGCGGAAACACTAGTGAGCAGATAGAAGTTCGCTGGCTAGCAGAAGCTAATCTCAGATTTCAATTAGGGTGCGACAAAAGAGTTGTCTTTTCATTTGGGACGAGCGACAATTTGGTTGAAGCAGGGTTTCGCAAGGTAGAGCTGGCTAATTCTATAGACTGCGCGCGCCGCATTTTGACACAGGCAAAAGCGTTGTTTCCGGTTTTACTAATAGGGCCACCTCCTGTTGAGAATGATCAGATGAATCGTCGGGCTGCGGCTAGTTCTATGGCATACGCCAAACTCTGCGGCGAGTTAGCAGTGCCCTACTTGGATACGTATCAGCCGCTCAGCCAAAATGCCTTGTGGGGGCAAGAAGTTGCAGCCAGAGATGGCTATCATCCAGCGGCTTCTGGCTATTTAGCCTTTTCTCAACTAATTACAGCATGGCCAGACTGGCAGCGCTGGTTTGTTCAAGATTAGACCTATGACTTATTACGTTGCGCCTAGCTTTCTCAACAAGCTGGCAGTCCATATCACGAAAAACTATCTGGACTTACCTCAAGTCAAGGTGCCGTTAATCTTGGGGATTCACGGACGGAAGGGAGAAGGAAAGACATTTCAATGCGAACTGGTGTTTGAGCGCATGGGGGTAGAAGTTGTTTATATCTCTGGTGGAGAACTAGAGAGCCCAGACGCGGGCGATCCGGCTAGGCTAGTGCGGATGCGCTATCGGGAGGCGGCTGAGCGGGTGCGAGTGCGAGGCCGAATGGCAGTGCTGATGATCAATGATTTAGATGCGGGGGCAGGTCGATTTGATCGGATGACGCAGTACACGGTGAATACGCAGCTGGTGAATAACACGCTGATGAACATTGCGGATAATCCGACGGATGTGCAGCTGCCGGGTAGCTATGACGACAAACCGCTACCGCGCATTCCGATTATTGCAACAGGAAATGATTTTGCGACGCTGTACGCGCCGTTGATTCGCGATGGCCGGATGCAGAAGTTTTATTGGGAGCCTAGCGATGACGACCGGTTAGGGATTGTAGGCGGAATGTATGCTGGCGATGGGCTCTCGCAGGCTGATGTGGCGCAGCTGTTGGATCGCTTTAAAGAACAGGCGATTGATTTCTTTGGGGCGGTGCGATCGCACCTCTACGATGAACAAATCACCCGCTTCATTGAATCAGTCGGCATTGAAAACGTTGCGGCTAAGGTCGTCAACGCAGTTAAGCCACCTAGCTTTGCCCGGCCCAACTTTCAGCTAGAGCGCCTAATAGAAGTAGGAGAAAGGCTTGTACGCGAACAAGAGCGCGTGAGAACAATGGGCTTAGTAAATGAATATAACCAGGCGCTAACACCCGCTGGCCATCCGCTTTATGGTTCTCAAAGTTACAGTCCCCATCGAGTTCGAGAATCTGAGCTGATGACACCGCCTGCGAGTAACCCGCTGCAGCCTTATGCCCTGGGTAAGGCCAGACAATCACAGCCCGACCTGCCCGCTTCTTCGCCTTGGCAAAGGCTACGTGAGGCAAGACTGAACCAGTCGGCAGGAGCCGCTAAGTCAGCAGGAGCCGCCCAGTTAGAAACAAACACAGCAACGCTGCCACAGCCAACGCGCAGGCAAATTAGCAGCATTGTTGCCACCGGGCAAAAACTAGGCATTGAGCATGTCGGACAAAGACGGTTTCGCAACAACACCTGGCAGAGCTACACCACCTTAAACCAGCCTAGCGAAGCAGAAGCTACGCGCCAACTTCAGTCTTGCTTACGCCAGTTTTCAGATCACTACGTTCGGCTCATTGGTATTGATCCGCACTCCAAGCAGCGAATCACTGAAACTATCGTGCACCGTCCCAGTCCGTAATCGCGGTATCAGGTCGTTCTGCTCTTTGCTAAATGCTGCTTAAGCCTCAGCAAGCTCAGCGTTTGCCCCAGGTTCAAAGGTAGCAGAGACACCCCTTCTAGCCTAGACTGCATCCAGCCATCGCCCCATTGCCATTCGTGAAACCCGTCAATGCTACCGCTGAGTAAAAAGCGAATGCCAGCTGGTGAAACAAGTTCGACCTGATGCGTTGTGCCAACAGGGCCCAAATTGCTCTCAAGCACCTGTCCCACAGCTAGCGGCCCCGTAATGACACCGTCACTAGTAATTTTTTGTGGCCATAGCCATCGCTGTAGCGGCTCGAGCTGGGTCAAGCTTGCTGAAATGTCCGCAGCACTAGCAGCGACCTCTATTCTCAATTCACTATGCTGATAAGTCCCAAACATATAGACGCTTAATAAAGTTGGTAAGCTCTCTCTTCTCTATCGTCTCTATCGTCTCTATGCCGTCACCGTTTGCTCGGGCTGAAGAGTTGCCTCTGCGGGTAGCTCCAGGCAATATCCAGCGCCATACACTGTCTTAATGTATTGAGGGTGGCGCGGATCGGGCTCTAGCTTGGTACGCAGATGACGAATGTGGACTCGGATTGTCTCAATATCGTCATTAGGATCGTAGCCCCATACTTCTTTGAGGATTTCGCTAGGCGATACCGTTTGGCCATGCCGCTGAAGCAGACAGTGCAACAGCTCAAACTCCAGGTGAGTTAGCTTTACAGTTCTGTCTAGCCAAATGGCTTCAAACCTTTCTGGCACCAGCGTAAGCGGTCCGTAGCTCAAAATTTCGCTGTGCTTGGCCGCTTGGGGAATGCGATCGGTGCGTCTGAGCAAAGCGCGAACCCGAGCTAGCATTTCTTCTAGCTCGAAAGGCTTAGTCATATAGTCATCTGCGCCCGCATTAAACCCGTCCACCTTGTTTTGGGTCTCGCCCAAAGCGGTCAGCATTAAAACTGGAATATCTGCGGTGCGGTCATCTCTTCTTAATCTTTGGCAAACAGTAAACCCATCAACCTTTGGCAGCATCAGATCGAGCATAATCAAATCTGGAACTATCTGGACGGCCAGCGCCTGACCTTTGATGCCGTCATTTGCCTGACTAATGTCGTAGCCAGCCATTTCAAGGTTAATAGATACTAGCTCTACAATAGCTGGATCATCGTCAATGACAAGTATACGAGGCATATTATGAAGGGGTGTTTCTATACGTTCAAGGCTACCACTTCTATCCTAAGTAGCGTTTACACGTGTTCACTACTGTTTACAAAACGCATGAATATATCAGTAAACGCGCAAAAGGTTGGAAGTCGGATAAGAATATTTTCATTGTATTACGTTATTTAACGAAAATTACTCGTGTCTTTTAATACCAGTTTGAAGCGTTGGACAAAATTTACCTGCCTTTTACACAGCGCTAGGGCATCGTAGAACTGACACAATACAGAATTGAGACACCGCAGAACTGGCACGCAATATTCAATTAAAACTCCCCAGGTAGGATTCGAACCTACGACCAATCGATTAACAGTCGACCGCTCTACCACTGAGCTACTGAGGAATGGGAACTACATAGTACATAAGGCAGCGTCGCTTTGGCAAGAAGTTTTTGCTTCTATTGGGCTCTGCTGGTTATCTCTACTGGCAATTTGACTTCGGGTCTTTTATCACGATCCTTTCGGCTGGCTCAATCTTCCGACTGAGCAATTCGATAGGGGCAAAAAGGACACTCGTAAAAAGCGCAGGAGTGATGCCATGGTTGCTATATAGGCTTATGCATTATACCTAGTTGTGACCATTTGTTGTGACCTATTCGCTGTGGCCCATCCTCATTTTCGTTAGCTGCGCTTGTACATCCGGATTGAGATGAGAAAAGACGTTTCTCGCTTTTTTTTTGTTTGGCCGTTGACGTTGCTGCACCTGCTGGCTAGCACTCATTACTTCATTTTGCAGCTGTAGGGCTGATATGCCTTCTGCGCCGTAGCCAACCACCGTTTGCCGGTGAACGCTGTCGGAGGTGGCAACAATCAGCCGCTGTCTAAATTTTCGGGCGTCGTTACGAAATTTGGCGCAGGCTCGCTCTATGTAGCTATCGGCAGTTTGGCCATAGCCTGTGTAGTGAACAGATAGATACTGCGTAACAGATTCTTGAGAGATGGGGGTGCGTTGCTCGTAAGCGTCGAACACTGCCCAGGTTTCGTATTGCTGAAAAGCACTGTAGTTGGCTAAAGCCTCAATTAGGGCAGTGCGAGCGGCATCAAGGCCTTTTTCGTTTTTGAGAATGACAAGCTCTGCCCATGCACCGACGATGTTGTAGCCGTCAACTAGCAAAATCGCCTGAGAGGGGTTACTTACCATGACGAAAGCAAAAATTACGTGAACTTTTTCAATAGTAGGCGATTTTTTATCTGCTTGTCTGTATCTGACTTGGCTGTCTGTTTTGAATCTGAGCTTCTGAATCTGAGCTTCTGAATCTGAGCTTCTGAATCTGAGCTTCTGAATCTATGCCTCGGGCGCAGAGTGTGCGTGGGTCATCATTTTTTGCTTCAGGCGATGCGGATCGCCTTGATCGCTGACGCGACCGTTTTCTAGCAGGAAGGCGCGATCGCAATAGTCTAATTCAGCCAGTCGATGAGTCACCCACAGCGCGGTAAGGCCACGACTTTTGACCAGCGTCTGTACTTGCTGCACCAGATCTAGCTGACTATCAGGATCGAGCAGGGCGGTGGGTTCGTCTAAAAGGAGGATTTCGCAGTGCTGAGCGATCGCACCCGCAATAGCCACTCGCTGCTTTTGACCGCCGCTAAGGGCGTAAATGGGTCGCCGCTGATAGTCTGGCATGTTCACAGCCAAAAGCGCTTCTTGCACGCGCAGCCTAATTTGCTCAATCGATAGCCTTTCTTTGACAAGGCCAAAGGCGACATCTGCACCCACAGTTGGCATCACTAACTGATGATCTGGATTTTGAAAAACAAAGCCCACAGGTCCAAAGGTTTTGAGCGTGCCGAGCTGTTTGGGAAGCAGCCCGGCCAATAGCCTCAGCAAGGTAGATTTGCCGCTGCCATTATTGCCTAGCAGCATACAAAATTCGCCTTTTTTTATATCAAGCGAGCAGCCCTTTAATACAGAGGCACCTGTGGGCCAGTAAAAGCTGACATCGTTGATAGCGATCGCTAAGGCGGCAGTGTCTGTCATAGGGCAGCATTTAGATCGATATTTTCAAGCGTTACTCACCTGCGAGGGCAAAAAAGCCAGGGGCCCGCCCAGAAGCGCCCGCACTGCCGGACTTTTCATAGACTTGAATAGCGGCTATCTCACTAACAATGAGCGCAACTTTTTTGTCGGTCACCTTGTCACAGGTCAGCTCTATCGTCATCGGACTTCCCGAAGAAAGCGCGTCTAGCACTTTTTTATAAGTTGCCTCTGCCGAGTCTTTGTCTTTCTTCTGTACGCTCAGGGGCAGCGCAGTGTGCTTCAGAGCAAGTTCAACGATGTACATAAAGTTATTGGTGTGTGCTTCAATCCGCCCTCTAGTATAGCCAGATATAGACAGAGGCAGCGTCAGGTGTCGTAAGCATTCAGGTTTTATGAGACTTGGGCGTTGTACTAATAAGCCGTTTGAATATCCCCCTATCGATAGACTTACCGAATTCGTTAATAAAGTTCTGTATAGCTGTAGTGACAGTGGTTACAAGCGTTTTTATCAGTCTAACGACTTAGGTTTATCAAGACCCGCTGTGAGATTTTTCTAGAAAGTAGCCCTATAATAATGAGAACTAGGGTAAAGATTAGTAAACGTGCTTTACGATTTCGTTCGACGGATGTTACATGCTTAACTCCCGAAGAAACGGTTTCGAGCTGAGTTAGCTCGTTTTTGCCCTGTCTTTATAAGATGATCCATTTTTGGAGACCTGTACTCTATGACCATAGCAATGGGACAAGCGCCCGCCGCACGGGGACGGTTTGACGTTCTCGATGACTGGCTAAAGCGCGACCGTTTTGTCTTTGTTGGCTGGTCCGGTTTGCTTCTATTCCCCTGCGCCTTCATGGCCATTGGCGGATGGATGACCGGCACCACCTTCGTCACCTCGTGGTACACCCACGGGCTGGCAAGCTCTTATCTAGAAGGCTGCAACTTCCTAACCGTTGCCGTCTCTACCCCCGCTGACAGCATGGGCCACTCCCTGCTGCTGCTGTGGGGCCCCGAAGCCCAAGGTTCTTTCGTTCGCTGGTGCCAGATTGGTGGCCTGTGGGCGTTCGTCGCACTTCACGGTGCGTTTGCCCTGATTGGCTTCATGCTCCGTCAGTTCGAGATTTCTCGGCTGGTCGGCATTCGTCCGTACAACGCGATCGCTTTTAGCGGTCCGATTGCGGTCTTCGTTTCCGTTTTCTTGATGTATCCCTTGGGCCAGTCTTCGTGGTTCTTTGCGCCTAGCTTCGGCGTGGCGGCAATCTTCCGCTTCTTGCTGTTCTTGCAAGGCTTCCATAACTGGACGCTGAACCCGTTCCACATGATGGGCGTAGCGGGCATTTTGGGCGGCGCTTTGCTCTGTGCTATTCACGGTGCAACGGTAGAGAACACGCTGTTCCAAGACAACGAGAATGCGAACACCTTCAAGGCGTTCGAGCCGACTCAGTCGGAAGAGACCTATTCGATGGTGACGGCAAACCGTTTCTGGTCACAGATTTTCGGTATTGCGTTCTCGAACAAGCGCTGGTTGCACTTTTTCATGCTGTTCGTTCCTGTGACGGGCCTATGGATGAGTTCGATTGGTATTGTCGGTCTCGCTTTGAACCTGCGAGCGTATGACTTTGTCTCTCAGGAAATCCGCGCAGCGGAAGACCCTGAGTTTGAAACCTTCTACACGAAGAACATTTTGTTGAATGAAGGTATTCGTGCGTGGCTCAGTCCTCAGGACCAGCCCCATGAGAAATTTGTATTCCCTGAAGAGGTTCTACCTCGCGGTAACGCACTGTAAGCCTAAGCTTAGAGTTTTGGTTGGAATTTGAACTGAGCCCCCGCTTTGAGTAATCGAAGCGGGGGCTTTTATGTTGGGTTAGGGGAATGTGCAGGTGTCGGTGGTGCTATCAGCGCTGGTGACGGTGACCGGGCCTAAAGCACTCTGCGGCGGTGTTTGGAAAGTGACGGTGCCGCTAGTGATTAGGTTATCTGTGCTGTTGCCACTGATTTGGGCGAAGGTGCCTGAGGAGGCGATGGGGAAAGACGAAGGAGGGAAGGGGGGATTGGGCGTGCCAGTCAGGCCGTTGGCGAGGAAGTAGCCGTTGGCGGCAGTGTTGCTTGTGAGCTGTAGGCAGACTGCGGGCAGGTTGGGCGTGCCGGGTGTGGAGCCGCTGATGACTGATACGTCGTTATTAGCAATAAGACCCATGCCGGTGCCGGATACAGTATTGTTTTGAATCGAGACGTTGGTGGTCGGTGCGGCGGATGTGAGGACTGAGGCGTCGTTGGTTTCTAAGTTGTTGATAATCGCAATCTTTTCGTCTTGACTGTCTGTGACGGTATTGTTTTCGATGGTGAGGGTCAAGTCTCCATCGGCGAAGGTGGCGGCCATGATGCCAAAGCCGCCGTTGCCCGGTACGGGAAGCGGGTTGCCTGCATTGTTGGTCACGCCTGTTTGGGCGATGCCGCTTTGCTGGACCTGGTTGTTTTCGATAGTGAGCTGGGCGGGCTGATTACTGTTGTGAAAGAACAGAATGCCGTCGCCACCTGAGCGGCTGATGGTGTTGCCCGTGACGGTGGCGCTAAAGCTGGCGGTACAGGCGGTGGTGGTGGTGTTTCCGCAGGTTTCTAGCTCTATGCCCGAGTTGCCTGCCTGGTTGATTTGATTGTTGGCGATGGTGAGGTTGGCACGGCTGGTGTTGTTTGCTTCGATGTCGATGCCGTCACCGTCGCTGGCAGTAATGTTGTTGATTTGGTTGTTAGTGAGTGCGAGGGTAAGGTCGGCGGTGTTGGTAAGTTCGACTCTGATGCCGTCTTGGGTGGCGGTGTTGATGGTGTTGTTGTTGACGATGACGCTGGCTACCCCGGTCGATTGGGCCAGTGAGAGGGCGCGATTGGTGGTGTTGCTGATGAGGTTGTTTTCGATGGTAACGGTGCCGCTGGGATTGTTGAGGCTGATGCCGTTGGCGCTGCCGTCGATTTCGAAGCCGCTGATTTGGTTATTGCCGCCGCTGAGCGTGATGCTGGTGCTGCCGCTGCCGTTGACGAGCGGACGAATGCCGGTGCCAGAGTTGGGTAAGCGGATGTCGCCGAACTGGGTGGGTAGGATAGCGGCGATCGCATCTGAATAAACCTGAACACCTGCTGGAATCGTAAAAGGCGCGATCGCATTCGTTCGACTATCGCCCGAGCGCACATAAACCATTTCACCGTCACTTACATCGCTTAGGCCCGTATTCGCGGCATCGGCAATACCAGAGCCTAGCGTCGTAAACGGACTTTCTGCCGTGCCATCGCCCTGATTTGCCGCCGCCGCATCTGGGACAACATGACGAAAGCGGTAGGCTTGTCCGGTTTCTGGATTGATTGCAACCAGCGTTTCGGTCGCTGTTTCTTGTACCTCCAAGCGAACCAAAATACTGCTGTTGCGGTTGATGTCTGCGGCGGCGAGCTGCGGCCATAGCCCCGCTGGCTGGCGGTTGGATTGGTCTACTGAGCTAGTTTGCGGATCTATTTGCGGATCGGCTTGCTTATTTAAAGATGGGTTAGCCGCTCTTGTTCTACCTGCCGTGCCAAAGCGAGTGCCTATAGAGGCGAACACCTGCGTTCCGAAGATGCGATCGCTCTGAGCACCAAGCCCGATACGCAAAAGGCTGCCTAAACGATGATCTAACTGCAAGCTACCGCCGAGCGTATTGCTGACGTAGTAAGCGCTCCCAAATCCCCACAAATCGCCATAAGCGCCGAGGTCTGCGAGCTTGACACTAGCACCTGCTTCTACGCTGCCTAGCGCCGATTCAAACATCTGCGTACCGCCAGCGACCAGCATTACTAGCTGATTGTTTTGGAACTGAACGCCTGCGCCTGAGCCACCGCTGGTAGTTTCACCAACCTGCACAGTCGTATCACCGACTGGAATGTATCCATTGAGCTGGGCTGTCCAGTTTTCACCCATTACTTCTGCGCCAAGCCCAATTTGACTAAACGTATTTTGCCCTGTGTCGCGTACGTCGTAAGCGAGGTAGCCGCCCAGCACGGTATCGCGGCTAAGTGCAAAGCGATGGCCTAGCAAAACATTGCCGCCGAGGTTGCCTTCGGTATCGACTCGGCCAGCGGTGCTGATAAAGGTGAGATGGCGACCGGGCGTTTGAAAGAGGGGCAAAAAGGCGCTGACTCGGCCAAAGCTGTTGCCGTTGTCGCCGTTACGAGGCGTGTTTAAATCGAGGCCAAAGTGCGGTGAAATTCGCAAGTCGGCAGCGGTGGCTTCGGTGGCTGTAGTTTCAGTAGGCTCGGCCTGCGCGATGGAGGCCATTCCTAGGCTTATGAAAGCGCTACTTGTCAGTAAGGCGCAGGCGAAGAGTTTAAGAAACATGGGTGATTAAGAAGTGCTTGCGAAGGAAAGCCCTCAAGGCTACGCAAGTATGCCCAAATCACCCGTTTTAGCGAGAAAAGCTGATTTGAAGGTGAGCGACGCGGCAGCGAACTAGGGAAAAGAGGCGTAGAGAAGAGGCGTAGAGAAGAGGCGTAGATGAAGAGGCGTAGATGAAGAGGCACAAAATGGCGTTGGCTTGGGCTTTTAGAAATGGCCTGGCTCAACAGAATTTGACAGACTCTGTTGAGCCGTTTTTGTTGAGCCATTTTTTAGCCCTGAGCCATTTTTAGCCCTGGCAACTAGGTCTAATCATGTATTCTCATCCGCCGCGTTAAAATTGCCATGACTTCGTTGGGCCTGCCGGTGGAGATGGGCTGGCTCCAGTCGTTGGGGTCGGCGTAGCGGAGCGTGTGTAGGTGGTAGATGGTGGTGCGAACAGCGCTGAGGCTGCCAAAGAGCAGATGACGTACGGGTTCACAGTTGGCGGTTGTGGGCACATCGGTTGGAACTGTTGGTGAGCTGTCGGTGGGGGGTGGCGGGCAGGCGGTCGCAGGATTGATTGCGGTGTTAGTTGCGGTGGTCGCGGTGTTAGTTGCGGTGTTGGCCGCAGTATCTACAACAGTATTCGCCGTAAAATCTGCAACAGAATCTGTGGACGCGGGTGCGTCTACAATGAAAGTGATAGACATGAGGTCTGGTCTCCGGTTTGTTTGCTTTGGGGAGGAAACCAGAACCCAACTAAACCCAGCCACTCTTCAGACGATGTATTGCAAATCAGGGTGGCTAAGGTAAAGTAAACCTTAACCGACGGGATTGCGTGTTAATCCTGAAGGCTAGCTGCCGATGGGTGTTGTCAGCACCTGTCGGTAGCGCTAAGTCAAATTGAGTTCTGTGTAGTAAAAGAACCGTGATAGGCATCACAGCCTTAGTAACTGAAGATAGGCTGATTTTTGATTAGAGTCAAGCGATTAATGGTTTTATCGGTAGCAGATTGGTAGTAGATCGGTAGTAAATAAGAGGATTGACTTCATGCCAAGAGCCGCAATTATTCAGCCCGAGCAGTCCTACACATTTTCGGATTACTTTAGGCTAAACTTTGCCCCGCAAGACATTTTGGCCTATTTCAATGTTTCGCTTCAGCGCCGCTCTTTGCAGCTACCTAGCTATACAGGGCCACTAGATAGGCTCAACGATTTGAATGCTCGAATTGTAGAGAGTTTGCCCCGTTTGGGTCTTACTAGCGAGATGGCCCGACGCGAGTTTTTGATTGCGCCAGTATTGACCGATGTATTGCACTACACTCAGGCTAACTTGAGTGTTGAATATCCGGTGGCGGTGAATAACCAGCTCAAAGGATCGCTAGACTATCTGTTGCAAAACCGTCAGACTTTTTTAGTCATTGAGGCAAAAAACGAAGACTTGGAGCGGGGTTTTGTACAGCTGGCGGTTGAACTCATTGCGCTAGATCAATGGATTGAGTCGGATCAAGTTGTTCTGCAAGGTGCGATTTCTACGGGAAACATCTGGCAGTTTGGACAGTTCAATCGTCAGACTCTTGAAGTCACTCAAGATCTTGATCTTTACCGTGTTCCAGCAGATCTTGAGAATCTCTTGCGCATCTTGGTTCAAATTTTGACGTAAAAAAAGCCTATGAGAAATCTTTTGAGAAATCTCTCATAGGCTGCTGCAAAGAAGGAAGGCGGGCAAATGATGCAGATTTAAGCGCTGCGACGACGGGGGCGCTTGTATTCAGACTTTTTCTTGTAGCCGACTGCCTGGGCTTCGTCACTATTGGGGCCAAACTGCCCGCGTACAGATTCTTTCATGGCCAAGACGGCAGCGTGAAACTCGGCCTCGGCCTGACGGGTGGCATCGGTGGCGGCTTTCATTTTGGCGGTCAGCTCAGTCTCCTTTTTTTGCTTGTCAACCATCGCATCGTAGGTAGCTTGGATATTGCTGGGGGTGGCTTCGGTGCGAACGGGCACGTAGTTGCTGATGGTGATGAGACCGTGATAGGCAGTGATATCGGCGGTGATGGTTTTGGGTGCAATGCGGCGAGAGAAGTTGACGGTGTTCATAGTAAAGATGTCCCTTGAAACTGGGTGAATAGTGTGGGCTGCGACCAGGCTCGGCTCCTTTGGCAAGGATGCGGTGAGCACTTTGATTGGTCTTGCTTAGTCATAGATTGCCCGGTGTAAAAAAAGATACGCTCGTTGCACTGTTAAGATTGCGAGAGAAAAGCAAGGGTTTTGATGAAGCTAGGATGAGTGTCGAGGGAGAGAGAAATGGATGGGGCGATCGCACACCCGCTGCAAAGCCTCACACCGTTGATCTACTAATTGCACTATTGACTTTTCTCAACGGAAAAAAAGGTTTGCATTGAGCGAGCCAGCTTTGCAGCCGTGCGAGGAAAGGTCCACATTGTGCGGCTAAGCTTTTCAGAGTTGCGAATAAGGGTTTGAGGGGTGCCGCTAAGCCTTGCAGCCGTGTAGGTAAGGGTTTACGTCGTGCGGCTAAGCCTCGTTGGTGTGTGAGCGAAGGGTTATGTCGAATTTGGCTGAGTGTGTCATGCCGAGATAGCGCGATCGCGGACCCAGCGTTGGATAAGGGGAATGTCGAACGTGTGCTGGCCGTCTGTCTGGTTGAGAACGTGGTAGCGTCCCATGCGGCGCAGGGCTTGCTTCGTCAGATCGTTGGCGTTTGCGTCAGGCTGAATGCCTTCAGATATAACTCTGAGTAGGGTTTGTCTGGATAGAACTGTATCAGGCATCGCAAACAATGTCCTACCAAACGAACTACACCATTGGGCAGATCTGTTGCCACGAAGCTCAAGTACTGATGGAGAAGCTGAGTCTGCTTACTCAGGATTATTTTAAACGAGGCACATCCTCTGCGACGGCTTTTATTCGACGCTTCCATACGCAAGGCAAAGAAGTTCCAGCATGGCCGACTAAGTGGCGCTCTGCTATTTTTCTGCTCTGTTATTTCTCTACCGCTAGAGCAAAACGCTCAAGTTATCTGTATCGAGTTATTTATTTTTAATAGTTGGGAATTTTTTGATCAGCTTATTAATAAAGCTACATGCCAATAGCAGAATGACTTCAGCTTCTATACAGGCTTTGGCCTTTTCTATACGAATCTCAGCTTTTTCTGTTATTGGCAAAATGAAGATTCAAAGCAAAAACGAAAACTCAGTCAGTAGTAAGGTCATTTCCTGAAAATAAAGTACCCTTCAAACAGGTCTAATCAAAATATCCCACTTTGGCAACGTGGGATGGCGCTCTAACCGCTGTTCAATCTCATCCATTTGTTTTTTCGTCAAGGAAATCCCTTTTTGATAAATCGACTGATTCAGGTTGGTGAAAGGATGTAGTCCTTTCCAAGTCATGCTCTGCGCCCAAGCCAACATGGTATTCACATCAATCAGTTTTGTCCCATTCCAATGTTGCTCTAGAATGCCCCAACAGCGTTCTATCGGATTGTACTTGCTATGGTAGGGCGGATAGTAGACCAGTTGAATCGGAATGTTGATCTGGTCAACCCAAGCCACCATGCGCTTGAGAAACTGGGTGCGAATGCCACTATTCTCAGGCCCATTATCCATTTTTATCTGGATCAGTGGAATAGTATGTTGAACCTCAGTCGTCATGTTTTTCCACCAAGCTTGCAAGCTATCAACAATGAAATCGCTGGTTTTGGCGGAACTGCCAAACTCAATAAACAACTCGCCCGTATCTTCATCGACAATGCCACAAGGAATATGTTTCTCTTTATTCCCCATGTCATGGTCATTGGCTTGATGGTCGCCTGTAACCGTCCCAGGAAATTAAAGAAAACTTAGGAAATGTAGGCTCCCAAAGCCGCTAATTTAGAGCGATGGAAGAGTTGATAGAAATCGCAGGAATCCAAGTGCCAAAAGCGGACTGGGAGGCAACGCCCCCCAGCATCCAAGCGTTGGTTTTGGCCTTAAGTGAGCGGCTGACTCAGATAGAAGAGAAGCTAAACAAGAATTCGCGCAACTCATCGAAGCCACCCTCAAGCGACGGTTTTGAGAAATCGGTAGAGGATAACAAGAAGGGCAGAAAGCGCGCATCGGGCCAGCGTCAGTCGGCCCCTCGGCAAATGCGCCAGCTCAAACCCATCGAGGCGTGCGACTGGGTTGAGGAAATCAAGCCAGCGGTGTGCGGTGGCTGTGGTGCGCCGTTGCAGGGCGAGGATCCCCGCCCCCATCGGCATCAGGAGATAGAACTGCCACCGATAGCCCCGTTAGTGACTGAGTATCGGTTACATCAGCTGGTCTGTGACGGCTGCGGTCAGGCGACGCGGGCGAGCTTGCCAGTTGGGGTTTCATCCTCGGGCTACGGCGAACGCTTGAGCGCCATCGTGGCGCTGTTGAGTGGGCCCTATCGACAAAGCTATCGTCAGGTGAGTCGGTTGATGGCCGAGCTGTTTGGCGTGCGACTCTCGCGAGGGGGTATCGGTCGGCTGCGCGATGAGGTCAGTGAGGCGGTGAGCGAGGCGGTAGCGGCGGCTGGAGCCTATGTTCAGAGCCAGCCTGTGCTGCACAGCGATGAAACTAGCTTTGGACAACAGAATCGAGATGGTGGCAATCCGCAACAAGCCAAAGGCTGGCTGTGGGTGTTAGCAACGCCATTGGTGAGTTTTTTTGAAGTGGTGTTGAGTCGTTCTCAGGCAACGGCTAAAGCACTGATTGGCGAAGCTTACGAGGGCATCGTCACCTCTGACCGCTACAGTGCCTACACCTGGATTGAGCTGTCGCACTGGCAAGTCTGCTGGGCACATCTGAAGCGGGATTTGACCGCTATCGCAGAGCGCGAGGGCGCTTCCCAGGAAATCGGTGAGGCACTGCTGCGGCGAGAGCGGCGGCTGTTTCGCTGGTGGCATCGGGTTAGAGATGGAACTTTGTCGCGTGAGCAGTTTATTGAACAGGTGGGCTACCTACGGCAAGGCTTCAAGGCCGTTTTACAAGCAGCAGCGGCGCTGCCGATTGCACCTGATGAGAAGACGCCGCTAGCAAAAACGGTGAGAACAACGCGACGATTATTGAAGATTGAACTGGCCCTGTGGACGTTCGTTTACACCGAGGGTGTAGAACCCACTAACAATGCAGCGGAAAGAGCCTTGCGACCAGCTGTAATATGGCGGCGCACCAGCTTTGGCTCGCAGTCTCACAGCGGCAGTTTATTTGTTGCTCGGATGCTGACAGTGACTACCTCACTCAAAGCGCAGGGGCGAAACATTCTCGATTTTCTTTCTGAAGCTTGTCTGGCAGCGCGCATGGGAAAAGCGCCGCCTTCGTTGCTGCCTGAGACCACGCCAGTAGAGGCTCTGCACACTGAAGAAGATTCTTGCGTACTGGCTTGACTAGTCACTGCCTGGGACGGTTACTGGTCGCCTCGAGTCTCTCCGCCCCGAGAGTAGTCACCCAGTTCGACGGTTGCCTTACAATCGAGGCTGATACGTTTAGCGTCTTGGGAAAGGGCTT
The DNA here is from genome assembly GCA_963833005.1 of uncultured cyanobacterium. Lineage (GTDB taxonomy): Bacteria > Cyanobacteriota > Cyanobacteriia > Phormidesmidales > Phormidesmidaceae > Phormidesmis. The sequence continues at coordinate 176,840 of CAWHWK010000011.1, forward strand.
GAGCGTCCTGGCGCTGAATGTTCTCAAAAATCATGTCCGTTTCAGGAATTTTTTTTGGGCTTGGCTTTAACCACTTTTCTCAGGCGATAGCCCAACCGATTCAGGATTACCGCCATTGTGCTGGCTCCAGGTAGTTGCTCGTCATCAAAGCCTAACGCTTTGAGTTGGCGCAGTGCTTCAGCTGCTGTCAACCGCGTGAAGGCGATACTACTCTTAAAACTCGGGTCTTGCTGGCTATGGGCTTCTGCTATTTGGATTAACGCCGCCGCTGCGTCAGGGTGGTGTTCTTCCCATCGTTTATTGCCCCCAAATGCCGACTGCGCGCCGATACAGATCACGCCAGTGCGCCGCTCTCCCAAACCCATGGCCACGCTTGCCCGATTCCAGCCCGTACGGCTTTCCGCTAAACGGGCGCTCCCATTAAAATACTTGATTGTCATCTCTGCTTGAAACGCTCGGCGTTTTGCACCACTCAGCTTTCTCGATGCTAGACGAAGATCGGCTATGTGGGATTCATTCAAGATTGAAGCTGTCTCTATATCTAGCGGCAAGGCTGACATTCCTTTGCTCATATGAGGGATGGCTTCATTCTATCTGTGCGGGGCTTTCTTTGTCAGAAATTACCTAAGAATGATCATAAATATCAGTCAGGGGCTCAGCAATAGCGAGCTAAAGGTATTAGAAACATCACAAAACTATCCCATTCGGACTATTGGTCATATCCAATCGCACGGTGTTCTATTAGTTCTGCAATCCTCCAACCTAGATATAATACAAGTTAGTGCAAATACGAATGCTAGCTTAGGGGTCGCACCTGAGAGCCTGCTAGGGAAGCCCTTGACTGTTATTTTTTCTGATAAAGAGATTGAAGAGCTAAAAGCTTGTTTAAAGCAGTCAGTGCCCCTCTCTACACATACGCACACGCTAACGGCCTCTATTAATGGGCGGACGTTTGAAATTTGCCTGCATCCACAAAATGAAATTATTTTGCTTGAGCTTGAGCCGCAATCTTCAAATGCCTCTAACCTACAAAAGCTACAGCAACAGACTTGCCAGATAATGGCAAGTTTAGAGAGCACCGATACTATACTTACGTTTTCCCAGGCGCTAGCTAAAGAAGTTAGGTCACTCACTCACTTTGATCGGGTAATGATTTATCAATTTTTACCTGATGATAGCGGCGTTGTAATTGCTGAAGAAAAGCAAGAAAATCTGGAAAGCTATCTAGGTCTACACTATCCGGCCACAGATATTCCAGCTGAGGCTCGAGCTATTTTTCTCGACCTTCCCGTTCGATGGATTCCAGATGTCAGTTATCAACCTATTCCACTCATTTCAGCAGACAACACGCTGACGCCACAACCTCTATGCCTCAGTACTGCCTGGCTGAGAGGGGTTTCTCCAACTCATGTCGAATATCTTAAGAACATGGGAGTAGCGAGTTCTCTGACCATGCCTTTAATAGACAGGCGCGGACTTTGGGGTTTAATTGCCTGCCACCACTGCCAGCCCACTTACATTGAAACTCAGAACCGCAGCGTCCTTGCGCTTGTATCCAAGATTGCCTCGCTCGGACTGCTTCGTCAACAGAGTCTAGAAAATAGCCATTATCAAGAAAAAAGCAACGAGCTGATAACGGCGCTCCGCGTTGCCACAGGACAGAATGAAACGTCACTACACCATGTACTTTCCCAAAATGCTGATCTGTTGCTCGATCTATTTAGAGCTGAAGGACTCGCGCTGATTTTTGATCGAGATATTGTACAAGTAGGCGATACACCCTCTAAAGAAGATATTCGACAACTAGGGCGTTGGCTACAGCAATGTCCTGAGTCAGTATTCTCGACCAGCACTTTGCGTCAGGACTATCCTAACGACCACGACAGATCAAACTTACCTGCTGGGTTATTGAGCGTTTCTGTTTTCTTGCAGAAACCGCATCCAATATCATATTGCATCATGTTGTTTCGTGCTGAGCAACTAAAGAGCGTTTCTTGGGCCGGGCAGCTCGATGAATCAACTAAGGTCAATGAGGATGGAGAATTACAGCTATGTCCGCGAAACTCCTTTGAAATTTGGAAAGAGCAGATCAGTGGTCAGTCGTTGCTCTGGCTATCACATGAGCTAGAAGCTGCCTTAGACTTGCACAGTGTGCTAATGTTAGCTGCTCTAAATTTTTCCGCAGAAGCACTAGAAAACGCCACTCAGAAAGCTGAAGTGGCCAACCGTGCCAAAAGTGAGTTCTTGGCTAACATGAGCCACGAAATTCGCACTCCCATGAATGGAATGCTAGGAATGACTGAGCTACTCGATGGCACTGGTTTAGATGCTGCACAACAAGACCTTGTCGAAGTGATCCGCACCAGTGGAGAAACACTCTTAACCGTTATCAATGACATCCTCGATTTTTCCAAGATCGAATCCAACAATCTGGAGCTTGAAACAGGTCAGCTCGATCTGCACAGTTGTATTGAGGAAGTGCTGATACTATTTTTAAGCCAAGCAGAGATAAAAGGACTCTCCCTGAAGGTACTGATTGAGCCAGCCGATATTCCCAACTTCTTTAAAGGTGACCCGGTTCGGTTGCGCCAAATCTTATCTAATCTGGTTAGTAACTGCATCAAATTTACTCATCAAGGCGGAGTGAGTGTCTACGCTAAAGTTTGCCTCATTAGCGCAGAGCCAGACATGGGAGAACTTTCGCAGCAACGCTACAAAATTCAGTTTGCAATTAAAGACAGTGGTATTGGAATTCCTCAAGACAAAATACAGCAGCTTTTCCAGCCATTCAAGCAGGGCGACGCTTCAACGACTCGTAAATATGGCGGCACAGGGTTAGGACTCGCTATTAGTAAACAGCTCGTTGAGATGATGGATGGCAAAATTTGGATTGAAAGTGAGCCAAACAAAGGATCTACCTTTCATTTTTACATCGAGCTTGAGGCCTATCCACAAGTTCAGGAAACTGAAAATGAAGCCTTCTTTACTGGTAAACGTCTATTAATTGTAGACAGCAGTGAGATCAGCCAAAAGTATCTATCGATGCAAGCTGAGTCTTGGGGCCTAGAGGTGTGTGCAGTCGACTCTGCAGAGGCTGCTTTCGGCAAGCTGTTTCGCAGCGAAACCTTTGACGTAGTCTTAATCAATGAACCACTTCCCGATATGGAAGATGGACAGCTCGTCTCGCAGATTCGAAATTTCCCAAAATATGGAACAGTTCCGCTAATTCTGATACAATCTCAACGCAACATTTTCTTAACGCAGACCAGGCTTCTGAGCAGTGGAATAAGAATACTGCAAAAGCCTGGCAAACGTTCTCAGTTCTACAACGCGCTTGTAGATCTTCTTCTCAATGAACAGAACGCTCCTAACGATTACCCATCCGTAGAGGAACCCATCGAGTCTACAGAGATTTCAAAAAAGCCTTTACGTATTCTACTGGTTGATGATGTGCCTATTAATCAAAAGGTGGCGTTACAAATACTAGCCACGTATGGCTATCGTGCGGATACTGCTGTCAACGGAAAAGAGGCAGTCAAAGCAGTACAAGACAAGGTATATGATCTTGTACTTATGGATGTACAAATGCCTGAAATAGATGGCTTAGAAGCAACCAGACAAATCCGTTCTAATTCCAATATCATGCAACCTCGCATTATCGCTATGACAGCACATGCGATGCAGGGAGACCGTGAGGAATGCCTTGCAGCAGGTATGGACGACTATATTCAAAAGCCAATTCGTAAGAATGACTTAGGAATGGCTGTACAACGATGTCCGATATTAGAAGATAGATTAGTAAAAGCGTAATAGCTTCTCGGCTGTCTAGCTTTTGTCGCCTCAGAGATTTACTGCCCTAGAAAGCTATTGTCTGAGCAAGGCATCTCTATAACTAGCGAAGTAAGATGTCTGTGTTGAATCTTAGACAAGACGATCATTTTGGCGAAGAAGACTTTGTCACTCTCATTATCGAAGCGTACAAGCTTTTTCCATTACTGAGAGGACACGGTCCTTCTGCAAAAGATAAGTCTTCTGAAGATTAGCACTGCGCATAAAAATAGCCTATGAGAAATCTTGGAAGAAATCTCTCATAGGCTGCAGAGAAGATGTGTGAGGATCGAGAATTACACAACCTGACCGTTTCGGCCAGACACACTGCTCTTCTCGTAGGACAGTGTGTTTGATAAGTGAATGAGCACATTCTCTTATTTAGACTGGCTATCTAGAAACGCAAGGCGAGTTTCTTGAACGTTATCGACAGCTTTGGACTGGCTATCTAGAAAGGCAAGGCGAGTGGCCTGAATGTTATCGACAGCTTTGGACTGATTGTTCAAGAACTCTAGGCGCGTGGCCTGAATGTTATCAACAGCCTTGGACTGATTGTTCAAAAACTCCAGACGCGTGGCCTGAATGTTATCAACAGCCTTGGACTGATTGTTCAAGAACTCTAGGCGCGTTGATTGAATATCCTCTACGGCTTTGGTTTGAGTATCTAAAAACTCTAGGCGGCGCTGTTGAATAGAGTTAGGCAGCACCTCAGCGGCATTAGCGATAGGGGCAAAAGTGAACGTAGCAGCGGTGAGAGCGAGAGCGGAAAAGAGAACGTTTTTCATGAGATGGGCTCCTTGAGGAATCAGTAGGTTTGTTTACTGTGTTTGCTTCAGTGATTTAAGAATGCCAGCAATCAGCAAGGAGCTTCTGAGGAGAGATTAAGGGGTATCTGAGAGAAGGTGAATAGGTTTAGATGAAAGCGCCCAGCCAATTCTCAGGGTTTGCTCAGACTCTAAGAAATTGACTGCAAACAATCAGCCTCAGACAATTGCTTTCGAGCAATTGCCTTCAAACAATCAGCTTCAAGCAGTCAGATTTAAACAATCGGGTAAGACTGAAGGCCGCTGGTCTCTAGGGGCAAGAAGACAGTCCAGGTAGTGCCCTGGTTAGAGCGTTCGCGCACGGTGAGCTTTGCACCCAGGGCGTGAAAGAGGCTTTTGGTTGCTTCCAGGTTGAGGCTAAGTCCACCGGTTTCGGGCTGAAACATCAGCAGATGACCCAGCGACTGTAGCGGCGGTGGAGAGCAGGCAGGCTGCGTATTGGGCTGATTGGGGTCGGCCTGAGACTGAAACTGTAGCTTTAACTGTTCGCCTGCGTGCAAGACGTGAAGCTGAATGTGGCTACCCGGAGAAACGCTGTGGGTAAACAGCTCGACTAGGCCAGTCAGAACGTGCTGAAGCATGGTGGGGTCGCTGGCCACCATTGGCAGATTAGGCGGCAGGCCCACTTCTAGCGACAGGTTGCGACGATGAGCGGCTTTTTGCCACTGAGGGATGGCTTCTTCAAAGACTTTGTGCAGCGCGATCGCACTCAAAGGCGACTTCAAAGACTGACTCGCGGCCTCTAGCTCTACCGCTTTAAAAATCAGGCCAAAGCGATCAATTTGCTGTGTGCATTCACGATCAATACTGTTGAGCCGTTTGATCACCTGCGGATTGAGATCTTTGCGCTTAAGCAGCGATCGCGTATAGGTGCGAATAGTGGTCAGCGGCGTCCAAATCTCGTGCGCCATTGCCTTGAGCAATTCACCATCAGAGATCTGGCTATTTGTTTGGCCGTTTTGCTGGCCGTTTTGCTGGCCGTTTTGCTGGCCGTTCTTCTGGCCGTTCTTCTGGCCATTTGGCCCGCCATTAGAGCGCTTGTTGCCCTGCGCAGTTTCGCCCTGCGCGGTTTCTAGGTGCAGCACCCGCTGAGCAACAGGCTGTGGCAAATAGGCTAGCATCCAGCGATTGAACTGGCTGACAATGCGATAGTGAGGATCTTTAGGCTGAAACTTTTCGACCAGATCTTCAATAAATTCGAGCTGCTGCGGGCGAATCATCATAATGCGCGATCGCAGCACCCGCCATACCGACATCGCCACCTGCGGCATAAACGAAAACTGAAAGCTCAGCTCACCATCCGCATCTTGACCCAGCACCACCACGAGCGCAAAATCTGGCGTCAGCACCAGCGCAAACTGTTCTCGCGAAAGCGGATCGTCTTCCAATAGCGGCAGCAAGCGAGGCGCGTGAGACTGGCTACGTCCAAACGCCTTTTGCGTTTGCTGAATCATCCGCTCGACCGGAGAGAGCGCACTAAACGCAGCGGTAAACGAGTCAGAAGAAGGAGGGACAAAGGTCCAGTTTGAAAGCTGAGGAATCAGATCAGGATCGCTGAGCAAAGGCACTGGCCCTGAAAGCACAAGCGCTTGGGGTTCTTTGCTCCAAAGCCGCTTGCGAGGTCTGCCCGTTGCCTTTGCGGATTTTTTTGCGGTCGTTTGGGGCTGACTTGTCTGCTGCTGCAACAGGTGATTGAGCGCGGCGATCGCACCCTGCCATTCTCGCTGCGATCGCTGCTGCCTGTCTTCAGGCGTAAGGCCATCTCTAACTCTCTCAGCCGTATCTTCTGCGCCAGCACCTTCAGTGGCCGACTCCTCTTGGGCAAATTCTCCGAGGGCCACCAGTGCGCTAATTGTTGGTAAAAGCTGATCGCTCGTGCCCATCTGTACGCCCGTTTGTCCGTCTATGTGTACATCGCTATATATAGATTACGAGGAAGCTGGATACCGTGACTATGGGTAGAACCGAACGTTATCATTCGGTCTCGGGCTAGTTTCTATCGCTAGCGATCTTGCCATTTCTAGGGTTTACTTATGCCCGCTTCTGTCCAGCCATCGGCCCAACTGCCAGTCGTCATTTTGCCAGGGTTTCATGCGCCTGCGCTCACCGATCAGTTTGTGCGATCGCTCCCTAGCTACACGCGCCACTTTGTTATAGATGCCTTCCCAACCGATCCCCTTGCCGTATGCAGGTGGCTGCAAGCTCATTTCCCGCTACCAGCAGATAAGCCGCCAGCACACAGACAAGTTCCCCTAGTGGGGATCGGCTTCAGTGCGGGCGTCGTAGGATTAGCAGGCGGGCTGGCAATGTGGCAGCAAGCAGGCGGACTGGTTGCCAGAATCATCGCAGTTGATGGCTGGGGGGTGCCCGTTGTGGGGCTGCCCGTCACGCGAATCAGTCACGACCGATTTACCCACGTCAGTACGCTGCCGCTGGGCGCAGGGGACGTAAACTTTTATGCCAAGCCAGCGGTGCCTCACTTGCAGCTATGGCGTGAGCCAGAAACCGCCGCAGGGCTAGAGGTGAGAGGCTGGCAGTCCAGTTTGGGGTTAACTGGTTTAGGGGCAACTGAGGGCGTACCAATAACAGCAGCATCGTTTTTGCGGCGATCGCTACACGCAGAGTGGAACGCTGCCTTCAACTGGCGAACAGACTTGACCTGACCAAACAACTCACGTAACTAGTTTGTAATGTACAAAGAGAGAGATCTTGTTGTTAGCAAAGAGACAACTTACACTAAATAAACCCGTTTTTTTAAGTCTTTTAAGTCTATTTTTTCCAAACTTGTTTTTCTAACTTGTCTTCTCGGCAGAACTGCTCGGCATTTCCTCGGATACTTCTATGGCCTCTCCTGTTACTTTGAACTCTGCAACGGCTACCCAGCGAGTCAGCGGCGCGTATGCGTTAATTGACAGCCTGGTACGTCACGGTGTTAAGCATATTTTTGGCTATCCGGGTGGCGCAGTTCTGCCCATTTACGACGAGCTGTACAAAGCAGAAGAAGCTGGCCGACTTCAGCATATTTTGGCGCGGCACGAGCAGGGCGCTTCGCACGCGGCAGATGGCTACGCCCGAGCGACCGGCCAAGTTGGCGTGTGCTTTGCCACCTCTGGCCCCGGCGCGACCAACTTGGTAACCGGCATTGCCACCGCGCAGATGGACTCAATTCCGATGGTGGTGGTCACCGGGCAGGTGACGCGCGCAGCCATTGGCACCGATGCGTTTCAAGAGACTGACATTCACGGCATTACGCTGCCGATTGTAAAGCACTCTTATGTGGTGCGAGACCCTAACCAGATGTCGCAAATTGTGGCAGAGGCGTTCTACATTGCCAGAACCGGTAGACCGGGGCCTGTACTCATTGACGTACCCAAAGACGTAGGGAATGAAGAGATTGACTATATCCCCGTTAAGCCAGGGGATGTGGATTTACCGGGCTATGTGCCAGAAACGCCGATTAGCTTGGACTTGGTCGATGAGGCGATCGCACTGCTCGAAAGCGCAGAGCGGCCTTTGTTTTATGTGGGTGGCGGTGCGATCGCCTCTGACGCCCATGCAGAAATTCAAACGCTGGCCGAAATCTTTGCCGCGCCTATGACCAACACCCTCATGGGCAAAGGCGCAGTCGATGAGCGCAGCCCGCTAGCGGTTGGCATGTTGGGAATGCACGGCACGGCCTATGCCAACTTTGCCGTCAGCGAGTGCGACCTGCTCGTGGCGATTGGGGCCCGGTTCGACGACCGGGTCGCCGGAAACCTAGAGAGATTTGCCAGCAAAGCTAAGGTCATTCATATCGATATTGACCCGGCAGAAGTAGGCAAGAACCGAGTGCCCGAAGTGCCGCTAGTGGGCGATGTCAAGGCGGTGCTCAAGCAGATCCTGCTACAGCTAGACGACAAGGCGACGCCAGACACCACTCAAACGAAAGCATGGCGCGATCGCATCGACGTCTGGAAGCAAGACTTTCCGCTAGTTGCCCCTATCTACCCTGACGACATTTCACCGCAGTCTGTAATTGCAGCCCTCACCCAAAAGGCCCCCAATGCCTACTACACCACCGACGTAGGCCAGCACCAAATGTGGGCAGCGCAGTTTCTTAAAAACGGCCCCCGCCAGTGGATATCGAGCGCGGGGCTTGGCACGATGGGCTTTGGGTTGCCCGCTGCGATGGGCGTACAGGTTGCCCTACCCACCGAGCAGGTGATCTGCATCAGCGGCGACTCTAGCTTCCAAATGTGCTTACAAGAGCTGGCCACGTTGGCACAGTATGGCCTACCCGTCAAAACCGTTATTCTCAACAATGGCTGGCAGGGAATGGTGCGCCAGTGGCAGCAAACCTTCTTTGGAGAGCGCTACGCCTCTTCTAATATGGAAGTAGGTATGCCAAACTTTGAGCTATTGGCACAAGCCTTTGGGGTAAAGGGCATGGTGGTGAGCGACCCGAACGAGCTATCGGCAGCGCTAGATGAGATGCTGGCGTTCGAGGGCCCAGTGCTGATGGATGTGCGCGTCCGCCGAGATGAGAACTGCTACCCGATGATTCCACCTGGTAAGAGCAACGAAGACATGGTGGGTTTGCCAGACAAGCCCAGACCCTAGTCGTCTAAAGCCATAGCCATCTAAAGCCATAGCCATCTAAAGCCATAGCCATCCAAGGCCGTCAGCGCTGGTTTTAGCGTAAGCGTCATGATTATCGCGATCGCGTCTTCCGAGAATCTTCGGAGGGCGCGAGTGCGTTTTTATAGCCCCCTGTTCGGGCACGATGAGTCAAGCTGAGTCAGCAGGATGCCTATGGCTGTTTCAAAGAGCATCAGCCCAAAGGACACAGACCCAAAGAACACAGACCGAAAGAACACGGAAAAATTGAATCTCAAAGAAAGTCTGTAATTAGTCTTGTTCTTCTTCCGATGCCGGGGTAATATGCGCGTAATTCAACCCTACAACGCAACAAACGCATTCTTCTTTTTTTAACAACTGCATGGTTTTCGCCACTGATCTCGACCCTACTAAGCCTTCTGCTCGCCGTCAAGGTGACTTGCGCCGTGCTGCGAATGTTGGCACAGGGCACCCACTAAAACTGAAGAGTGTGCAGCCAGAAACAGATGAGGTCGCGATCGCATCTCGCGGCATCTCTCCGGCCACCCCCAGCGCACGGGCCACCCCCAGCGCACGGTCTGCCCCCGCCTCACTGCCGACCCCTTTACCCCTACCGGTAAAGCCAACCCTGCCGCTCGGGCTAAAGATTCTCAACTGCGTTCAGCAGGGCTCTACCGTCATCACGGGTGTACTGATTGCCGGGGCACTGGTCATATATGGATCGAGCGTGTACGTAGACAAATCAGCAAACCGAGTCATGACCAGGCTCAACCAGTTGCAAAGCGATTCACAGCAGCTCACATCGGCGAATGAATCGATCAAGCAAAGCCTGGCCGAACAAGCCGCTCAAGCCGGTTCGGGGCTAGAGCCTTATGAGGCGGGCGACGTTTTATTTGTAGCGCCAGAGCCCGTGCGCGAGACGACTGAACTGCCCGAATCATCATTAACAGAAAGGCCAAAGCCACTGGGATACTAAAGCATTACACTACAGTTGCCGAACACTATAGTTGCCGAACACTGTAGTTGCCGAACAGTCGCCGAACACTATAGTTGCCGAACACTATAGTTGCCGAACACTATAGTTGCCGAACACTATAGTTGCCGATCTTCCTTCTTTTCCTGAGCCCCTATGGCCGCCTCTACCCGTCTGCGTCGCCGTAAGTCTCGGCGCGAGCTAGCTAAAGCCACCCCTCGCTCTACGCCAGAAGCGATCAAAGCCTTTCGTGAGCAATCGCCTCGGCTGCGGCTGATTAGCGTTTGGCTAGTGCTGATAGTTGGCATGGTGGGCCTGACCGGGCGGCTGGCCTACCTGCAGCTAATGATTGGCTCAGAGCTGAAGGTAATGGCCAAAGAGCAGCAGGCGATTCAGGCAACGCCTAGAGCTTCGCGGCGGCAGATTGTCGATCTTCAGGGCAATGTGGTGGCGATGGATCAGGTGCTCTATACGCTGTATGTGCACCCCATGCTGTTCAAAAAAACGCCGACAGAAATCGCTGAGGCGTTGAAATCGGTGCTAGATAGCGAAGTGCTAGACCAGAGCGTTGAGGCTTTGGTGGCCAGCTTCAACGCGCAAGAAAGCGGGATCAAGCTGTCTGCGGATATCTCTGAAGAGACGGCTAAACGGCTAAGAGGACTGCGGCTAGACGGGCTGGATTTGCTGCCTTCACCACGGCGCGTGTATCCGCAAGGTGAGCTGTTTTCGCAGGTGACCGGCTATACCGACTTAGAGGGCGTGCCCAGACAGGGAATTGAGCTGAGTTTGGAGTCGCAGCTTGCCTATCCAAAACCCACGCCGAGTGAGAGCAATTTATTGCAGCTAGTGACGGGTGATGATTTGCAAATGCAGCTGACGATTGACAGTCGCTTGCAGCGGATTGCCCAGGAAAATTTGGCCGCGACAGTAGCCGAGTTCAACGCCAAACGAGGAGCGTTGATTGTGATGGACAGTCAGACAGGCGAAATTTTGAGCCTGGCAGTTGCGCCCACTTTCGACCCAAACAAGTACTACGACGCAGAGATTGAGTACTTTAAAAACTGGGCGGTAAGCGATTTATATGAGCCTGGATCGACGTTTAAGCCGCTCAATGTGGCGATCGCACTTGAAAACAGCAGCATCAGCGCCAACGACACCGTCTACGATGAAGGCCGCATTCAAATCGGAGAGTGGCCGATTCAAAACGTAGATTTTGACTTCATTGGTGGGCGCGGCCCGCTCTCTATTACCGACGTGCTGCGCTACTCCAGCAATGTCGGCATGGTACATATTATGCAAACCCTAGAGCGCTCCACATATTACGATTGGCTAGAAAAGCTAGGCATTGGGGGGTCTACGGGCATTGAGCTGCCAGGAGAGGCCAACGGCATTATCAAATCGCGATCGCAGTTCGTCAACAGCCCGGTCGAAGCGGCAACCACTGCTTTTGGCCAGGGCTTCTCGCTGACACCGTTGCAGCTAGTTCAGCTTCACGCCACGCTGGCGAACGGCGGCAAGCTGGTTACGCCTCACGTCGTCCGCGGCCTAGTAGATAGCGAAAACAAGCTGACCTGGACGCCTGATCGCACAGCGCCAAAACAGATCTTCTCGCCAGAAACGACCCAGCAGGTGCTCGCAATGATGCAAGCCGTCGTAGACACAGGCACGGGCGCTGCCGCCAAAGTCAACGGCTATCAGATCGCGGGCAAGACCGGAACCGCGCAGAAAGCGACAGACTACGGCTCCTATGGCGATCAGCGCATTACCAGCTTTGTTAGCATCGCGCCAGTGAGTGACCCGCGCTATGTGGTTTTGGCCGTGGTTGACGAGCCTCAGGGCGAGAACGCCTATGGCGGTACGGTGACCGCGCCGCTGGTGAAAAAAATGCTGGAATCACTCGTTGTATTAGAAGGGGTGGCACCTGACCAAACCGCGCCCGCGCCCACAGAAGCAGAGGCAGAAGCAGAGTCAGCGCCGCCGCTTGTAGAATAGAGTCTCCAAGCCTCACTTTCTTATTCTCTCTTCTCTCTTTTCATGCGCTACGTCATTGGTGTAGATATCGGCACAAGCAGCACTAAGGCCGTTTTGTTCGATACCAACGGGCAACAGAGGGGGCGCAGCGCCGAGGGGTATGAGCTGCGATCGCCCGAACCCGGTGCCGCCGAGCAAGACCCAGACGACATTTTGCACGCCTGCACCCAAACCGTAGCCAACGTGGTCAGGCATAGCGACATGGCACCCGGCGAGCTGATCGGCATTGCCTTTAGCGCCGCCATGCACACCCTGCTGCTAATAGACCAAGAAGATCAGCCGCTAACACCCGTGTTTACCTGGGCCGACAATCGAAGCGATCGCATCGCTAGCCAAATCGCCAGCCAAGACGCCCACAGCGATCCCAACCTTTACCAAAGAACCAGTCTGCCCATCCATCCCATGTCACCCGTCGTCAAACTGGCGTGGCTACAGCAGACACAGCCCGAGATCTTTGCGCAAGCCGCTCGCATCGCTTCTATTAAAGAATACGTGCTGCATCACTGGTGCAAGGAGTGGGTAATTGATCTTTCGATTGCCTCAACCACCGGCTTTCTCAACTTGCAGTCGCAGACATGGGACACTGGCGCGCTCAAGATCGCAGGCATCCAGCCCAATCAGCTTTCCACGCTGGTGGCAACCACTCATCAGCTAGCGCTCACAGAAAAGTTCGCGCAGAAAATGAACATCTCCCCGGACGTACCTGTAGTCGTCGGGGCTAGCGACGGCGTGCTGTCTAACCTGGGTGTCGGCGCTATTTCGCACGGACAGGCCGCCATCACCTTGGGTACTAGCGGCGCAGTCAGGCAGGTAGTCAGCCAGCCCACAACGGCAAAGGACGCTCAGTTATTTTGCTATGCGCTAAGCGAAGACTTGTGGGTAATGGGCGGGGCCGTCAACAACGGCGGCATTGTCCTGCAGTGGACCCGCGATAGCCTAGTGCCCTACTCCATTCCGCCAAACGAGCGGCGTTTATCTAGACCTGAACCCAGCGCCTCAACGTACGAGCGGCTAACCAAAATGGCCCAAGAAATTGAACCGGGCGCGGACGGACTAATTTTTCACCCTCACATATTAGGCGAGCGAGCACCGCTATGGAACGCGCAGGCCCGTGGGAATTTCTTTGGCCTGGGTCGGCACCATACGCAGGGGCATTTGGTGCGCGCGGTGATGGAAGGTGTGCTCTACAACATGGCTTCTGTATTCACGTCCTTAGAGCAGGCCGGTGGCAAGGTAGATGTACTCAGCGCGTCTGGTGGATTTGCCCAATCAGATCTGTGGCAGCAGATACTAGCAGACATTTTTGAGCGCGAGGTGGTCATTCCTACCGTGATTGAAAGCTCGGCGCTAGGGGCAGCGGTGCTAGCGCTAGTTGCGGTCGGTGAATGGTCTGGTCTATCGCAAATTCAAGATTGCGTGGAAGTTGCCCAGTCACGACAGCCCGTTGCAGCAAACGTGAAGCGCTATCAAAAGATGCTACCAATTTACAATGATTTGCTAGCTGGATTTGCAGAACAGTACGCAGCCTTGCAGCAGGCGATTAAAAACTAACCGCGGCAGGCTTATCGGCTTTCGTTCATAACTGTCCTAATGCAGTCCTAATGCCAATATCCTGACGCATTAGGGCCTTGGAATATCCCGATGGCTGGTTAAAGGCCAGTCATAACCTGCTGTCAGTGTGCGACAGCGTACTGAAAAAAGGGATTCTCTCTATTTAGGATATTAAACAGGTGCTTTTAGCCGAGTACTGAAGGATGTGAACTTTTAGGCCATTGCCGTCGGGTTTGCACCTTCAAAACAACCATAAAAATAACTAAAACAGCGACTGCCTCTAGAGGTTTGCTTAACAACCGAATGCTTAACGACCTAGGGTTGGGCCAAGGTTAAGCGACGAAAATTTCTAGTGACCTAAATTTAGGCAGCCCTTCAGGCAGCAGTTCTTTTAAGAAAAAGAATTAATAAAAGGAAGTATTCTTCTAGATGGCTCTCAACGCTCCTAATCCTCTCCAAAACCAGCTGCTTGCAAGTCTAGATCCAGAGATTTACGACAGTCTAAAACCTCACCTGCATTTAGAGACGATGCCGCTACAGAAGTCTCTCTACCGGGCACGAGAACCTGTAACAAAAGCCTATTTTCCAGTGACGGCGCTGTTGTCGTGGATCTCTTTACTAGAAGATGGGACCCTAACGGAAATTGCGCTAGTGGGCAATGAAGGCATGATGGGGCTACCCATCATTTGGGGCGGTGGACAGACACCTAACAACGCCATTGTGCAGTTCCCAGGCGATGTGTGGGTGATGGAGGCAGACGTCCTTTTAGACGCCTTTAATCAACACGAAGCGTTTAGAAAAATTGTTTTTTTATACATGCAGGCTGTGTTTACGCAGGTTGCGCAAAATGCCATGTGCAATCGCCAGCACACGACAGAAGAACGGCTCGCTCGCTGGCTGCTTTCAGTCCAAGACAGCGTACAAAAGGACGAGCTGACTTTGACGCATGAGTTTATCTCGAAAATGCTGGGCATTCGCCGATCTAGCGTGACGGTGAGCGCTGGCATCTTACAGCAGGCTGGGATGATTCGCTATACAAGGGGCCGTGTGGCCATTTTGGATAGACCCCGGCTAGAGGACACGGCCTGTGAGTGCTATGCGCTTGTGCAAGGTGAATACTACCGTTTACTAGGCTCGCGGTTTAGAAAAAGCGAGCCTAGTGATATGCCGTAAGCAAGTTTAGGTCTATTGATAGCACTTCTATAACGGGCTCGGCTCGCATGACACTGCTGGCGAATCTCTCAGCTAGCGGGCAGGTACACTCTAAACCGTGTCCCTGTTCTCAAAATGGGATTCGCATTGGTTAAAACGTCCACGAAGCCACCGTGATTGCGAATAATGTCTCTGACAGTTGATAGGCCAAGCCCGGTTCCTTGCCCGACTGCTTTTGTGGTGAAGAAGGGAACAAAAACGCTATCAAGTAGGGGGACCGGGATCCCATCCCCTGTGTCTGAAACCTGAATGGCAACGTAATCTGTCGATACGGCTGTTGAGGACGTTTCGAGTGGCTTGGTTGGATCTATTTGAATATCTGCGGCTTGAATGTTTTCGGCAGATAGTGTTAGCGCTCCGCCGCTGGGCATGGCATCACGAGCATTGAGACAGAGATTGACCAAAACCTGATGGAGCTGATTCTCGTTTCCCTGTACGGGCCAGAGTCCGTTCGGGAGATTGGTCTCTATAGAGATAGACTCAGGGAAAGTAGACCTGATAAGGGTTTCAACATCCAATAGAAGGTAGTCAATCTCTATAGAGCTTTGCTTTTTGGCATCGCCTCTGGTGAAACTCAGCATTTGCTGAACGAGCTTGTTAGCTCGATTTGAAATGGTATCAATGATGCAAAATAGATCCTTTTGCTGCTCGTCAGCTTCTGGAAACTCAAGCCGCAGCAAATGAGCGCTGCCGACTAGCGGTGTGAGGAGGCTACCAAGATCGTGAGCAAGTCCGATGGTCATGTTGCCCACGCTTTGCAGACGCTGGTTGCGCAATAGCTGGGCTTCCATCTGCTGCTTTTCTAATAGGGGGCGATCGCACACATCCGTCCCTTCCATCATAATCAAGCAGGGCTTCTTGGCCCCCTGCGTCACCCTGCGTAGGACGACATTGATCGAAATTTGCCGAGCGCTTTCATCTTGAATAATAGTTTCATAACAAACGACGCAGCCATGAGCGGCAGCAGCGATCGCAGCTTTCAAGCGCACCTGTTCCTCCGGCAAGAACGGCCAGATTTCATGCACTAGCCCATGCAGCGCCTGCGACAAATTAACTTTGCCAAAAGTAAGCGCAGCTTGGTTGGCTTCAAGCACCCTACCATCAGTATCGAGCAGCCAAAAGAACTGAGATAGCTGGCCTCGTAGCAGCTGAGATACTGTTTCGATCGGTGGCTGAGAGGATAGAGAAAAGTCGTTTTGAGTTAGCCGATTTTTGTTGGTTTCTCTTGTCTGTGAAGAGAGTCTATCCGGCATCGCGCATTACCTTTCTACTTGGATCTATGGCTACTATGGCGGCGACGGCACTAACCGTCAGTCGGATTGCGTACCGATAGCGCATAAAAAGGTTCATTTCGTCAAGCCTAGATTGGCAAGTCTATTGGCAAGTCGGACGACTCACTAACCAAACTCAGACTTTAGGACTAGCGCCCAAGAGCGCTCAGGGTTTACGCCCTCTTAATGATTAGACAGCAATTGGACAGATGGCGAATTATGAACAGACGGCTGGCGGTGTCGTCGTCCCTGAGTTGATGCGAGTAAATCCGTTAAGATTTAGCACAGACGCATCATAGCGATTGAAAGTAACGGCATTGCCGAGCTGTAAGGAGAGATCTGGCCCTAGATAGCTTTGGTTCAGTCGAAAGGTTTCTCCGCTATTTGTATAGGCTTGCCCAACAATTGTGTTGCCTTCTACCGTCCCGCTGATGCAAGCTTCGAGCCCATTGTCGAGATATTCAAAGTTGCCGGTAATCACGTTACCTAGCTTGCGAAAGGTAAAGAGTGTACTGGCTGAATAGGGGTTGGTGGTGTAAAAGCTAGGGTAAAGACTGCGGGAGGCTAAGGCCGCGACGCGATAGTTACCGTCTGGCAGGGTGGCAATTGAGGTCGCTTGAAGCGTAAGCGGTGGTAGGGGTTGCGCCGAGCGAGGTAGCTGAAAGAGGCTCGGCAATCTATTGGTTGCTGTTGCCGGTCTGTTTGCCGTTACCGGTCTGTTTACGCTTACCGGTCTATTTACGTTTACCGGTCCTTTTACCGTTATCGGTCTAGTGACAGTCGTAGATCGGCTGACGGGCGGGCGAGCTGACGGGCGAGCAGGCTGGACAAAAACAGTACTGGCTAGGCTAGGTGAGGCCGAGAGGCCAAAGACTAGCGGCATGGCTACAGCAAAAAGCTGCTGTAGAAAGGGCATTTTTTTCATGGTGCTGGCGCGAAGTTGGAGGCAAACAGTGGTTTTCAAGTATCGAATAGCACCCGGATATCCTCAATTATACTGAGTATAGGCTGCTGCGTGTGTAGTCCTACTTAGCCAATTTCGCTCTAACCGGCTTGCTCTAATCAACCTGTCCGTCTGTCTAGCTAACTTAACGTTGGCAATCATAAATTCGCTTTCAAAAAAGCAGCTCAAGGTGTTGCTTTTTGGCGCTTGCTTTATCTTCTTTGTATCTCTCTTTTATTCTATCTTTTTATGTGGCTACTCAGACGGTTTGGTATCTGTTGTAGGCGTTTCGCAGCTAGTTGGAGCCAGTGAGCTACCTGCATTAATACGAGAGAACTCACTTAGGTCCAGCAAAGCCCCCATGTAGTAGGGTTGGCCCGCTATCGTACGCCTTTGCCGCACCTGCAAAGGCGTTTCTTCATAAGATCGAAAAGACTCTTCTACTTCAGTATTCTCTGCGGATGCCTCAGGCGCACTAGTCTCTGGCGAATCAGTCTCTGGCGAATCAGTCTCTTCTTCTGTCATCGCAGAAACCGACGCTGGATACGCCGCGCCCGTAACCGTATCGCCGCTGACAGTACCCGTTACACAAATGGCGGCTGCATCTAGCTGAGGATACAAGCTACCTGTAACTTCATTGCCTAGCTTCGTTAACAGAAAAACCGATCCGCCGTTGGCAATTAGCTGTTCGTTAGTGTAGTTACCGTACTCAAAGCTTCCGGCCAAATAGCGATAGCTGCCATCGGGAAGCGATTCTAAGGTGGTCACAACATTTCCGTCAAAGGGTGAGGGAGCCGCTGTCGTCGGCGTATAGTTGCTAGGATCTAAGGCCGGATCCGCAGCCGGTGGAGATGTGGGTCTAGCCGGAATCGACAGACTGTCTGCGGGCAAGCCATCCGTAGCCGAGCTATCTGTAGCCGAGCTATCCGTATCCGAGCTGGGCGGCACTGTAAAAGTAGGTGCCGTCGGTTCACCAGATGGCGATGGCATAGGTGCGATGGGCGGGGCTGGCGGCACACCTAAGTTGGGAATATCTGACGGTAGGCTATCATCTGCGTCTGCCGCCGGATTGACTGCTGGCTCAGGAGGTGACTGCAATACTTCCAGTGGCTCTTCTTTGATAGAACAGTTCTCTTGAGAGTCAATCGGCAGCAAAGTATCGAGGGCTAGCCACTCTCGCTCTGAGGTCACTAAAGCTTGCGAAGAGATCGCAATCGGCTGAACGATATAGCCCTGAAAATTGGGTGCAGCATTGTCAGCAGCGGCCTCACCAGACAAATAGCCTTGCTGAAAGACAGCAGATGTTCCTGGCATGATGAGGTCAAGTTCGCCTCTGTCTGCGTTGGTCGCAGCAGACTCAGCGCTGGTATTCGCCAAGGTAAGATCTGTTGAGTAGGAGATTGCTTCGCTCTGCGTGCAGGCTAAGGCTATGGCGCTGGGCATGGGGGCGCTGGGCGTGGGGGGCTGAGCCGCCGAAAGTAAAAGCGGTGAAGCCAATAGCACTGCGGGCAGAAACGAGGTTAAAGGTGAGGGCATTTTTAAACAGGTTTATAGCAAAATTGCTATCAAATTCTGAGTGGGCTCATGGTTTCATCTTACAGGCTTTATCGAATTTTTAATTAGTCGACTGAGTATAAATACTTACGCATGAAATTACTCAATCGCTACCTGCAATCATCAGCAACACAGCTATGTGAATCAATCTCTAGCTGGCTTTTGAGCGCCTTAGCGGGCTTAGCCGCTCAGCGAAACGGAGCGGACAGATAGAACGAAAAGAGTCAGCTTTACTAAAACTTCATATTTTTGTCACGTAATAGCGCGGATGACGAAGTTCGCATCAAGTTCTCCGGATAAGGACATCTCAAATGCCTGCTTTACGCGTACTTACGGCGTCGAGCGATGGGCTTTCGGGCCGACCGATCGACAAACGTTGATCCCTAATACACTCGCCTTTTCTTATGAAAATAAACAAATTTGTTCTCTTTATGCTCTCTGCGGCGTCATCAGCAGTCGCTCTACTCTCTGGAATGTCCGTTGCTTCAGCCGCGACCATTCGCGCCTTTGGCATAACCGATAGCAATCAGCTCCTTTCTTTTGATATCACCGATCCAACCAAAACCAAATCAGTGGGTGTTAGCGGTGTCAACGGCACGCTGCTAGGCGTTGATTTTCGTCCAGCAAATGGTCAGCTCTACGGCGTTTCAGATACTAACGACATCTATACCATCAACCCAATTACCGGAGCGGCCACGCTACAGAGCACGCTTTCTCCACTTTCTTTCAATGGCGGCGAGCAGTCGGGTGTAGATTTCAACCCAGCCGCCGATCGTCTGCGGTTGGTAGGTAGTAACGATCAAAACTTTCGGATTAACGTTGATACGGGTGAGATCGCAGACTTTGATGCCGACACGCCTGGGGTTCAGCCCGACGGCACGCTAGCCTATGCTGCTGGCGATGCTAATGCTGGTGTCAGTCCTAATATTACTGCGGTAGGATACACCAACTCCTTTTTAGGTGCGCCTGCTGGTCGTAGCACTCAGCTCTATGGCGTAGACTTTGCGCTAGATACACTAGTGCTGCAAGATCCGCCTAATGCTGGCACCTTAAACACCATCGGTTCTTTAGGGTTTGATTTTGATACCGTTGGCGGTTTTGATATCTTCTCACCTAGTAACGGCGTCAATACTGCATATGCAGCCTCTGGCGGCCAGTTCTATGGTATCGACTTAGCCACTGGCGCGGCTACGAACTTGAGCACCATTGGGGATGGTAGCGCTCGCCTCACGGGACTTACGACTGCCTCAGTCCCCGAGCCTGCAACAGTCGGCGCACTGGTCTTCTTTGGGCTAGTAGCTTTCCGCCGTCGTCGTTCAGCGGCCTCAGCGTAGTCTCTCCCATTCTGAGATTCTTCTAAGTCTTTTCTAGGCCCGTTCTAGGCCATTCCAGACCGGCTGTGAGGCGCTATGTGTTTCGCTGAGATTTCCAGATTTCTTGCAGAGGGTTGCAGAAATCTGTGATCTCGGCAAAGCGTCATCAGCGAGAGCGGCCTTAGCGAAACGAAGAGAGGAATGGCCCATTGGGGTCTGCATCGGATTAATGTCTCGCAGCTTACTTTGACGCGCCTCGATTACCATGCTCATCTGCTGGGCAAATCGGGGCGTTTTGTTAAGCATTGTCTGCACGGCATCAATTTCTAGAATCAGTACCTCCAAATCCTCAGCAGCGGTAACGGTCATCGGGCTAGGTTCATTAGCAAGGACAGCGGAATAGCCGAAGAAGTCGCCACGGGTCATTTCGGCGATCGCATACTGCTTGCCTTTACTGTCTTATGGAGCCGCGATCGCACTGCCTGCCAGCACAAAATGCAGCTTCACGTCCGGCTGGTTTTGATAGATCGCCGACTCTCCCCTGCCAAAATGAGCCAGCCGCGCCCGACTTGCCATCTCTTCAAGCACCGCATCGTCAATCATCGCCAGGGTTGGCAAAAGCTTTATATAGCTTACCGACCGTCGCAGTGGCTCATCGACAGCCCTCGTAGGCAATTACCACAATCGCACCGATGCTGACGGCTAGCAGCATTGTCATCAGTTTCGACTAAATGCTCAAACGATTAAAGCCGCGCACACAAATGCCCTCGCTTTTCTGATGCAGCCTACAGGTCTGATAAAGCCTACAGACTGTTCTCTCAGTTTTTCTTTAGGTACTGAATACAGCTCGCTGGCACCAGCCGATGCTCACCGTTAAAGATTTTAGCGGTTTCAATCCAACCAGCTTTTTCAGTGCGATCGCCCTCCACCAGCCGAAAGGTTCGATCTAGCTGGTAAAACTGCGAATCGACAAACCGAGCCCGAAAAAGCTGAATCAGCTCATGCCCTGGCTTACCGTTATAGACAAAAATATTATCCAAACAGGTCACGTACTCAATATCTGTCAGCGTCGCCTGGATCTCTTCTACAAATTCTCTGGCAAGCGCGGCCTCACTAGTCTCACCAAAATCAATACCACCGCCCAAAAAGCGATAAAACGGTTCGCGAGTTTTGGGATCTGCGCCAGGACTGACAAAGACATGCCCCTCGTGCTCAATCAGTCCTAGAGAAATGGGTCGAATACGCTGCTTAGGCATCGGGTCTCCTTAGGCATCGGGTCGCCTTAAGATAGGAGGGTCTACTTTAATCAACGCGCTCAGGTTTAATCAATGCGTCCGGGCTTGATAAATGTGTCCCAAAAAATCAGCTAGTCCGGAAAGGCTGCTTCAGGATTTTCACTAGGCGTGGGCCAGTCTTCGTTTTCACCACCAATTATGATCTGCCGAATTTCAACATAGTCTTTGCTGAACTGGCGAACGGTATTGATTAAAACATCTAGCGCCAGTGCATCTGTCGTGCCCAAGTCAAACCAGCAGCGGCTCCAGAGTCCACGAAACTCAACTTCGGCCATGTTGTGCATCAGCGAAAGCAGCGATCGCTCTGATTCTTCCTCATCGTAGTCAAAGTAGCTAATATCTACGCCTGTTTCTTGCACCTGAAGATTCTCAGCATTGAACCCGCCGAGCTTACCCAAGAAAAACCAAGAGCTGAAAATTTCTTCTACATACTGCTGCTCGGCAATGGACGGGACGGTATCGAACTCCAGCCATATCCACAAATTGAAAAAATCGCACTCACGAAACTGAACCTGCATTAAAAATTGCCTAGCACCAACACTTCCTATGCACTATACAAGGAAGGCTGAAGCAAAAAACAAAGAAACCCAGAGCAAGAAGAGGACGAACGATAGCCGATGAACGATGAACGATGGAGTAGGCTGGATAAAAATCATTGCGTTCATGCTTCACCTTCGCGATATTCGCTATCATCCCACCGCGGCAGCGATGCCTATTCTCTCTGGCATCAGCTTCGATCTAGCGCCCCAGCAGCTGGGGCTCATCATCGGCCCTAGCGGCTCTGGAAAAAGCACCTTGCTAGAAATTTTGGCTGGTCTTGCCACCCCCACTAGCGGCAAAATATTCTGGCGCGAGCAAGCCTTGCTGCCCGACGCTCTACAGCAGCTTGGCGGTCTGGTCTTTCAGTTTCCAGAGCGCCACTTTTGCGGCCACACCCTGCTTGAAGAACTGCGGCTAGGTCACCGCGAAATTACATCAGATCGGGTCTGCGAAGCCTTAGACTCAGTAGGGCTAGGCGATCTGTCACTCCAGGCTTCACCCCAGCAGCTCAGTGGCGGGCAGCAGCGACGATTGGCGCTTGCTGTGCAGCTCATTCGCCAGCCCTATCTGCTTTTACTTGATGAGCCCACCGCTGGCCTAGACTGGTCTATGCGTCAGCAGCTAGTCAACCTGCTCGCACAGCTCAAACAGCAGTGGAGCTTGCTAATTGTCTCTCACGATGCCGAAGACCTTATCAACATCGCCGATCACTGCTGGACTATTAGCCACGGCCAAATGCACAGCGCCGATCTCGATAGCTTAAAAGCACGCTATCAAACCGCCACCGCCTAAATTCGCCAGTTCAACAACGACTGCTCAACAACGACCGCTTTCAACTCACCCTCTCAAAAATGTTTAGTGCATGACCGCCGCCCTTCCCCTGCATCTCGATCTATGGCAAAGCAGCCTAAACTGGCAGCCAACCGCCAACCAGCAAGCCCTTTTTCAGCAGCTGTATGAGCAAATTCTGATTGGCAATCAGCAGCTCAATCTGACGCGCATTACCGAACCAGACGATTTTTGGGAAAAGCACCTTTGGGATTCGCTCAGTGGCATTGCGCCGTGGCTAGCTGATAGGGCGATCGCAAAAGTAGAAGAGCAAGAGGGAGAGGACGCAGAGGAACCGGAAACAGAGGAACCAGAACCGCTTCGTGTCATTGATATTGGGACAGGCGGCGGGTTTCCAGGCGTGCCTGCGGCGATCGCACTCTCACCGCCCCCGTTCTCATCGGATGCCATTTCCCTCACCCTAGTCGATGCTACCCGCAAAAAAATCAACTTTCTGCAAACGCTTTGCCAAGCCCTCAGTTTGCCAGCCACCTGTATCGCTGCTCGGGCCGAAGCCCTCGGCAGAGATCCGGCCCACCGCGAGCAGTACGACCTAGCGCTGATTAGGGCCGTTGGCAAAACCGCAACCTGCGCCGAGTACGTTCTGCCGCTGTTAAAAGTAGGCGGGCAGGCCGTCATTTATCGGGGTCAATGGAGCACTGATGAAACCGAAGCGATTGTGCCTGTCATTGACTTGCTCGGCGGCGAACTCACCGACTTGCAAAGCTGGCAAACGCCAATCACCCACGGCAACCGGCACTGCCTATTCATCTATAAAGATTGCCCCACACCCAGCGACTTTCCTCGCGCCATCGGCACCCCCGGCAAGTCGCCGCTGAGCTAGGTGGCGAATTTAAGCGGCGAATAGCGATACGTCCGATTTTGTGCCAGCTGGCGCTATCCCTGATTCTTAATCGTCATAACTTCGACAATTTTTAGGGCTAAGTCGTCTGGAATCTGGAGCATCTGTCGTAAGTCATCAATAAACGCCTGCTCTTCTCTCGCAACGGTGCCGTCGGCAAATACCAGGTCAACAGCCACCGTAAATGCGGTCGGCGCTAGGTTAGGTGGCAGCGAAGCTTTGGCACTTTTAATAAGTTCGTTAGGACCATGCTTTTTAAGCCCTTCTAGCAGATACGCCTTCATTCGCGCCAAGCTGTCTTTAGTCGCATCTTGAAACAATCTCATCCGACCTAAGCGCATATTCATCTCTATTTCTTCTGACTCTGATAGATAGCCATCAGATGCGATCGCAACCAAACAGATTGCCGCAAACGCTTCAGCCGAATTCATCGCCGTCTTAGCCTCGGACTCAGTCTTAAATACTCTACTAAAAACACCCATATCGCCTTCTCTATACCCCATTGTTAACAGCACCAGTTCCGTCTATGAGGTGTCTGTGAGGTGTTTATGTGCAACCTCTCAGTACACCTCTAAGTGCAACTTCTAAACATTGTGGGCAAAGTTCTGCCTTTTCTATCAAGCTCACTACGTGCCGAGGGTAAGAATTGTCGCTTTTTCCTACCGAGAGAAACACAAAAGGGAGAGCGCAAACGCTCTCCCTTTCATTTCCCGATAGCTCGCCGTAGCAAAAAGCGCCCGCTCATAGCATCTCGACGGGGTGCCGGACTATCTAACGCCAGACTATCTAGCGCTGGACCATCTAATGCTGAGCGACGCTTTGACGCATTTCAGACTCTAGCTGCTGAAGCAGCATCTGATTGCCTTGGGCTTTAGCAACCTCAATCCGATGCTGCAGCACCCGAGCAATGCTTTGCTGGTGCTGCTGACTAGACGCTCGAAGCAGTTCACGGCGAGCCTGCGCAGCGGGTCTGTTACTTGTGAGCTTGTTTCCCCAGGTTGCTGGCGTTGCATCTACACCTGCAACTGCATCTGCATTGGTAGGCTGGGCAGTACTGCCTAGCTGCTGAATTTGCCCTTGGCGAGTAGTCTGATAAGCCACCCCCCGATAGGTCAGGCGCTCAGCAGGCTGGGGGATAGGGACGTGCCGAACATAGGTATATGTAGCGCGTGCACCCCGATACTGACAGGCCATTTCGCTTTCGACAACCTCCAGCACAGGGGGATTGTAATCGTATTCGATACCGCGATAGGTGAGTTTCATTTTGTCGTTCCTCAAAGCATGAATTTAGTTAGACTTTGTTGGGAACGCGTTCCTTCAGAAAAGTGGTGGCTACACCTCTCTTACTTCCGTCTCGGCGGTGTACGTATTGAAAATTTAGAGCACGCATTACGGCGAGTCAAATGCATACAGCTTGCATCTGTGCAATACTAAGTTTTCAAAATGACATCTTGAGATGAACGAAATCCAATCATTTCTGTATCCATTGTTACAGTTCCTATTTCTAATGACAACCCTTCATGACATTCGGGTATCCACCTGTTTTTCTATAAAATAGAAGGGGTATAGCTATTCGGCGGACGATGGCAAAAAATATTTTATTATTTCTTAATTAATTGATCAGTATTTATCCCTAGGTGTTGTCTATGCAGTCAGCAGCAACTAGGGTTTTGCCTGCACTATACCGTTTGTTCTCACTTATGAAATGCATTATCAATCGGCGATCGCAGTTTTCTGCGAGCCATCGATATTGGCTAGAAGGCCTCAGCGAACCAGAAAACCAGCAGCGGTTTGGCAAATGCACCCGATGGCCAGGGCACGGCCACAACTACGAACTGTATGTGTCTATATCCAGTGAATTAGATAGCTACGGCATGGTGCTCAATCTGAGCGCAGTCAAAGAGATTATTAAAAGAGAAATCATCGAACCGCTAGATTTTTCGTATCTCAACGACGTTTGGGATGAATTTAGCCGTACGCTGCCGACAACAGAGCATATCGCTAGGGTGATTTGGCAGCGGCTGAGCCCTTACTTACCGCTTGTCAATATTCAGCTATTTGAAACAAGCGATCTTTGGGCCGACTACACAGGAAATGGAATGGAAGCTTATTTAACGGTCTCTTCTCACTTCAGCGCAGCGCATCGGTTAGCACTGCCGCAGCTTAGAGAGGCAGAAAATCGGGAGATATACGGTAAGTGCGCTAGCCCTAATGGTCATGGCCATAACTATCAGGTAGAGGTAACTGTCAAAGGACAGATCGACGAATGCACTGGCATGATTGTGGATTTGGTGGAGTTGCAGAATGCGATCGCTCACCATGTCATCGAAAAATTCGACCACACCTTCCTCAACAAAGACATCCCTTACTTCACTAGCGTCGTCCCCACCGCCGAAAATATCGTCCTACACATCTGCCATCTGCTCTGTCAGCCCATCACCGACATTGGCGCTACACTCCATAAAGTCAAACTGATCGAAAGCCAAAATAATTCTGCCGAAGTCTTTGCCAACCCCGAAGCCTGCTTTAGCTTAGAAGTTGAAACGAACGAGCCTAGCAGAAAGCGCGCTTTCTTGAGTTCTGTTTCCAGCTAAGGTTTTGCAAATAGAATTCGCCGACACTCAAGCAGGCAGATTCACTCAAATACAAACTCTAAGTTCAGTTGAGGCCTTGCTGCTGTGAGGCCTCAACTGTCGTGAGTGCGTGTCTGTCATAGATTGTTAAGTATCTTTAACATGACAGCACTTAAGCGCTTACTAAAGCGTCAGCTTGCTATGGGGACACATGCATTTTCCGAATATCTGTCTTTGCTGCCTATCTATTCAGTATTTGAGGTTACGCTGTGCTGCGCAAATATTTTGTTAACTCGATCATTCTCGGCCTGCTTACGTCAACAGCAGGCTGTAGTGTCAGCCGGATTGAGCGTCTTTTAGTGCCCTCAACGGCGGCTGGGGGCGACGGTGTCATCATTTTGACAGATGTAGATTTTGACCCAGAGTCTTTGATCCCCGAGACTCAGCCCATCGCCGATTATCTAGGAAAAAATCTAGGCAAAGCAGGAATTTCTAGCAGTGAGATTAACATTGCACCTGACGTAGAAGCCGTCGCCGATTGGATGTCATCGGGCGAGGTAAATCTCTATTTTGACAGCGTTTATCCGGCCATCACCGTTATGCAAACCTCAGGCGCGACGCCGATTTTGCGGCGGTGGAAAGATGGCGTTGCTCAGTACAGCACCTATATTGTTACGCGGCAAAACAGCGGCATAGAGCAGCTCGCTGATCTCAACGGCAAGATGATTACGCTGCAAGAGCCCAGCTCTAGCTCAGGGTTCATGTTTCCAATGGTGTATTTGCTAGAGGCTGGATTTAATCCTCAAGAAAAATCAGAGCTCAATCAAAGTGTTCCGCCAGATGAAATTGGCTACGTTTTTTCGGGTCAAGAGGAAGTTACCGTAGCCTGGGTGCTAGAAGGAAGAGTCGTCGCTGGTGCAATCGATAGTGAAACACTCGCAGAGCTATCAGAAACAGACCGCGCGCAGCTCAACATTATTGCTGAAACAGACGCTTTTCCCAGACATGTCGTGCTGGCTGGGCCCGAGTTAAAACCTGAGCAAATAGAGGTTTTAAAAAGTGTCTTAATCGAGATGGATGAGTCGAAGCAAGGCCGAAAGGCGCTAGAGACTTTTAGTGAGACCGCTCAGTTTGATGAGTTTCCAGAAGGCGGAGATACTGCGATCGCAAAATTCAATGCGGCTTACCAGCTATTGCAAGATCATTTAGCACAGTAAGCCGGTCTCTTCACTGCTCAGGTTTCAATCGACTGCCCCAGATCTAATAGATCAATTCAAAGAATAAAAGAATAAAAAAAGACCATGCAAGATCAGCAAAGCTCTCTCCAGCCAAGCACTAGCTTAAGGGTGCGCCTACTGCAAACCATCCTTCCAGCGGTTCTCATCCCGCTGGTGGCCGCAGGCTTCATGGGCTACCGTATCATTGCCCAACGCAGTACAGCGCGGCTGCAAGAACAGCTACAAAATCAGGCGTTGCTGGCCAGTGAAGGAACAACCGCTGTTTTAGACGATCTGCTCGACCTCCCGCGATCCGTTGCCAATAGCCCGCTAGTCATCAACGAAGCAAAAGCTGGTAGCCAAGAAGCCATAGAAGCCGGGCTCGTGGATATGCCTATCGACGAGGTAGAAGCTAAATTTGCTGACACCAAACTACTGCGCCAGCACAACGCGCTGAACAATTACTTGCGTCAAACGGTAGAGACGGCTGAGATTGCAGAAATCCTCATTACGGATAGCCACGGATTCAATGTCGCCTACTCTAAACCAAGTGCCGATATGGTCCAAAGCGATGAAGACTGGTGGCAAAATGGCAAAGCCAATCAGGTGTGGATTGGGCCTCCTAATTTTGATTTTGCCTCTAAAGGTTTCACAGTAGAGCTGGTTCAATCTATTCTCGACCCTCAAAACGATGACCAGTTTGTCGGGGTGATCAGAGCCATTTTGCCCACCCGTAAGTTTAGCCTGCTGGCTGACACGCTAAAGCGAACAGGCATCACAGACTCGCAGCGAGTGCAGTTAATAGATGGAGAAACGCTCAGCACAATCGATACCTTCTCAGCACAGGGATTCCACAAAGATCGCAATATCATTGGCGGAGAACCGATTGAGCAGCTGATTACGGCTTTTATTGCAGCGACCCAAAGCGATGTCGAATCAGAGCGGCAGCAGGTGCTTTTAGCCCTACAAAAAATCAGTGACCAGCAGCCGGACATTCGACAGCTATCGCTACCGATTAACGATGAAGAGATCGTTGTAGCTTCATTTGTACATGACAATCGCCAGTACAAAATTGCCAATATCACCGACTCAAACTGGGTGGCGATCGCCTCCATGGACCGAAGCGATATTTCTGCATCGGGGAGAGACTCTCTGCTCTTTTTTAGTCTGATTACGCTTTTGCTAGGTGCCATTACAACTGGCCTAATTCTCTGGCTCTCTCGCCAGCTAGCCCGCCCTATCAGTTGCCTGACAGAGCAGGCCAAAGTGGCGGCAGCCGGTGATTTAGAAGTCGCCGTTGAGCCTGCAGGTACAACCGAAACTCGATTTCTTACGCAGACGTTTAATCAGCTAGTTGCCCAAGTAAGAGAGCTAATTGCTAGCCAGCAAATAGAGAATAGAAAAGTTCAGATGCTAGCTGAGATTGCCAGCGCTTCTGTCTTTGACCAGAGCGAACTTGTGCCTTTACTCGCTCAGATTTTACCGACCGCTCGCGACATCTTAGCCGCTGACAGACTGGTCTTTTTTCAAACCTCAAACGATGAAAACCCGTTAAAGCCTCATAACCAAACCAACGGCGGCAGTGCCAGCGGGCGACAGGGCCAGGTTATCTTAGAATCAGTTTCTCCATCGGCTTCTCCTGAGCTACAGCCAGCTAGCAGCTATCCAGAGACCTCGCCGTGGCTACCGGCTGCGGCCCTTGCGAACGCGGCGGCGAGCATATCAGAGAACGCGCCTTCTGATGCAGCCTCTGCTGCTCTCTCTGTGGTTAGTGTGCGTGCTAGTCAGGATATCGACAGTGAACACAAGGCGTTTCTAGAGACTACTCAGGCCGCCACTAGCCTAAGTGTGCCTGTGTTCTACAAAAGCAGCAGCATGGCAGAGTCCGATCAGCCAAAGGCGGCAAGACAATGGGGCTATTTGATCGCACATTCTCAAGGCGATCGCACTTGGGATGCCGATGAGGTTCGATTCTTAGAGCGATTAGCCAGTCAGCTTAGACAAGTGCTAGATCGCATTACTTCAGAGGCTAGCGTCAAACGATCCTATCAGGCAGCGAAAGCCTCTCAGCTAGAAACCCAGGTCTTGACGCGTGCCCAGCAGCAGCAAAGTGAGCGCGTACGATTGCACGATGAGCAGCTTCAGCAGGCGGTCACGGCGCTGAGCCAAGACATTTCTGGCGTGTTTCAAGGTGATCTGACGGTTCGAGCTAGTGTGGATCAAGGCGATCTTAAAACCGTTGCCGATGTCTTCAATACTACGGTTACTAAGTTAGAAGAGCTAGTGACAAGGGTGAAGGGATCGAGCACCGAAATTGACGACATCTTAGTTCAAAACGAGCACTCTGCTAAACAGCTGGTGCAGCTCACGCAGCAGCAGAGCCAAGAGGCAACGCAGACGCTAGAAACGATGCAAACAGTTGCCCAGTCAATG
The DNA here is from genome assembly GCA_963833005.1 of uncultured cyanobacterium. GTDB lineage: Bacteria > Cyanobacteriota > Cyanobacteriia > Phormidesmidales > Phormidesmidaceae > Phormidesmis. Next base: position 206,684 of record CAWHWK010000011.1, read on the forward strand.
GATGGATTGGTGCATCAGGCACAGGCGGCTGTGAGTTCGGCTCAGCAGGTGAGCGATCGCGCGCAGACCGGCCAATCCGCTATCAACCAGGTCTCAAAAAAAATTCAGGGTCTTAGCTTAACCTCCGATAGTGCGATCGCTAAAATTCACCAGCTAATGCGATCATCCGAAAACGTCTCTTACATGGTGGCAATGATTTCTAGTATTGCCACCGACATGCAAGCGTTGGCCCATCAGACCAATAGCGATGTCGAAGCTTGGAGCGCCAAAGGAGAGCTAGCCCCCTTGCAGCAAGAAACGCTGACCAAAACTACAGCGGCCATGGCCAAACTAGCCGAACGCTCAATCTCAGAAGCAGCGCTGATAGACACCTTTTTAAGTTCGGTAGGTCAAACCACTCAGCAAATGACGGCGTCGATTGAGCGAATTAATCAAGACATTACCGACAGCAATCAAGCCATGCAGGCCTCTCAAGCAGATCTTAGTGAAGTCCTCTCAATTGCCAAACAGTTTGAGCAGCTGGCCCAGGCCGTTTCGGACTCAGTCGCAGAGCAGTCGCACGTTTCCCAGCAGGCGGCTGAGCTAGTAGCCGCAATCGTTGGGCTCTCAGAGCAAACCTCTCAATTCTCAGCAGAGATGGCGCGATCGCTCTTGACCACCGCCACCACCGCCCATGACCTGCGCTCGTCAGTCAACTTCTTCAAAGTTCACGCTCACTAGCATTGCCCAGGATTCAGGACTGGGATTTGTGCCAACCGCAGCGTATTCACCAAAAAGCCACCCGATCACTCGGGTGGCTTTCAAAGATTTAAGCAGTTAACAGCTATGCGATGCTAGCCATCTTCACATTGCTATTAGCCAGTAAAGTCTGAAGCTCTTCAGAATCAACCGTTTCCTTGTCTACTAGCATGTCAGCTAGCTGATCTAGGATATGACGATTCTCTTCTAGCGTCTGCTTACAGCGAGCATAAGCTTGATCAACCAAGGCCCGCACTTCCTTATCAATAGAAGCCGCTGTCTTCTCAGAGAAATCACGCTCGCTGGCAATGTCACGACCCAAGAAAGGGTTACCCTGCTGGCGACCCAGCGCCACCGGACCCAACGTCTCGCTCATGCCAAAGCGAGTCACCATCTGGCGCGCCGTATTCGCGACCTGCTGAAGGTCGTTAGAAGCACCAGTTGTGACCTCTTCATCGCCAAATACAATCTCTTCAGCCAAGCGACCGCCCAGCGCAACCGCCATTTGATTCTGCAAATAAGAGCGGGAATATAGACCAGACTCTAAACGCTCTTCACTTGGCGTAAACCAGGTCAAACCACCCGCACGTCCACGAGGAATAATGCTGATTTTTTGAACAGGATCGTAGTCGGGCATAAGTGCACCCACCAAAGCGTGACCCGCTTCGTGGTAAGCCACCAGCACCTTGCGCTTTTCGCTCATGACCCGGTCTTTCTTCTCAGGCCCTGCCAACACGCGGTCAATTGCGTCGTTGACTTCGTCCATCGAAATCTCAGTCAAGTCGTGACGAGCCGCCAAGATAGCCGCTTCGTTTAGCAGGTTCGACAGATCCGCACCGGTAAAACCAGGTGTCCGACGTGCGATCTTCTCTAGATCCACATCCTGAGAAAAGGTCTTGCCCCGAGAGTGAACGTTCAGAATTTCCAAACGACCCGAATAGTCAGGGCGGTCAACCACAACCTGACGGTCGAAACGACCGGGACGGAGCAGGGCCGCATCCAAGACATCAGGGCGGTTAGTTGCCGCGATGATGATGATACCGGTGTTGCCTTCAAAGCCGTCCATCTCAGTCAGCAGCTGGTTCAGCGTTTGCTCACGCTCGTCATTTCCACCGCCAAGACCTGCACCCCGCTGGCGACCTACCGCGTCAATCTCGTCAATAAAGACAATACAAGGCGCGTTGGATTTTGCCTGCTCGAAGAGGTCGCGAACGCGAGAAGCACCCACACCCACAAACATTTCTACAAATTCAGAACCAGAGATGGAGAAGAAAGGCACGCCTGCTTCACCCGCAACGGCCTTGGCCAAGAGCGTTTTCCCGGTTCCTGGAGGGCCGACTAGCAAGACGCCTTTAGGAATTTTTGCGCCAATCGCGGTAAAGCGATCGGCATTTTTCAAAAAGTCAACAACTTCAGTAAGTTCTAGCTTGGCCTGATCAATACCAGCAACGTCACCAAAGGTCACCTGAGTCTGAGGCTCCATTTGAACCCGAGCTTTGGACTTGCCAAAGTTCATCGCCTGAGAACCCGGACCATTTGAGGCGCGACGGAAGAGAAAGAACAATGCCACTAGCAGCAATACTGGAATAATCAGGGCGCTAAACACCTTGACCAAGGCGCTTTCGTCTTGAGTTGGCTGCACTGAAATGTCGACATCGTTAGTGGTCAACAAATCTACCAGACCTGGATCTTGAGGCAGATTGACGACGATACGGCCAGTGCCATCAGGTGAGGCAAACTGTGCCTGAGACTTGTCCGAGGTGATTGCAACGCTTTCTACGCGGCCTTGCTCAACTTCGGTAATAAATTTGCTATAGCGCCAAGACTGGGTCTCAGTGCCGGGTTGATCAAAAAATGCAGTTGCCAAAACAATGACAACAACGACGAGTAGTACGTAAAGACCCGCGTTTCTCCAGCGCTTATTCACCTGGGGGAAGCCTCCTTAGATAGGGTTGTGAGGGTGCGTGTGATGAGGATGCTTGGTAGCGTTTTCCTTCTGTTATTAACTTATGTTAACTCATTTCAGGAATCGTCACAGCACTAGGTTGAACCTGTGAGCCTTTGGCGAAGCGCTTTGAGGCTGTCATGCTGAGGATCATATTCCAGTGTAGTGTGCTCATTAAAGATTGTGTGAATGGGTACAAGCTCTACAACGCAGTTGCTGTAGGCGATCGCTTCAAAATCTGCTTGAACAAACTGGCTCCAAGGCTGACCGGTCACACTCTGTTGCGCTGCCGCTAAAGCCTGCTGTAGTCGTTTTCTCATTAACCCTGGTAGGCAGTGACCACCACCAGACTGGACACCAAACTGGCTGTCACCTAAAAACGCTAGCGGTGTCCACCACTGGCCGTTTGCCCATCCCCACAGATTGCCAGTTGTCGTCTCTAGCCAATCCCCTCGTTCGTTGGTCAAGATGGCCTCTTCTGCGCCTAGTCTTTGTGCTTGCTGACGAGCGAGCAGGCAGGCTAAATAGTTGCCGGTTTTGTGTGTAGGCAGGCTGCGGGCATAGGTAGGCGGGGCTAGCCAGCAGGCAATACCTGACTGCTGTTGCTGCATTAGCTGAGGCGGTAAGGCTCTGCCGGTAATCCATTCTGAGCCATCTGGAAACAGTGTAAGGCGCAAAACTGGATAGCGGTGCTTGAGCTGCTGGCAGCCCTCGTATACAGAAGACCAGCTGGGGGCTTGCCAGCCAAAGGCGCAGACAGACTGAGCGAGGCGATCGCAGTGAGCCGTGTATTGCGATCGCGCATCCTCTAAGCACTGGTCATACACCCGCATAGTCGTAAACACACTGGCCCCAAACCGCAGACCAGGCCCGTCTAACAGGGTATCGGATCCCACCTTTGACCTACTGGCTGTCCCACTAGCTGTCACTAGAGCACCGTTGTACCAATGCGTGTATCCATGTGCGGCCATTAATAGCCCTTTCCAGATCGTTCAAAGACAGCGCAGGTCCCATCCGAAGTCACCTGCAAACCAACCAGCGGCGACTCAGGATTACGACAGCGCTGACCCCGCAGATGACGGCAGTAGTAGCAAGTGTGCTCAGCCGCTACGTTGCCCACCACCTTACCCGCAGATTTATTAGCGCTGACCTGCATCAGCTCACGCTGATCTAGCCCTCGCACTACCAGCTGATCGCCCTGCCAGCTAGCTTCTACAATGCCCGTGTCAGCTAGCTTTGCCCAGCGCGGATCGCTCTTCAGGCTCTGTGGCAAGCGCAGCTGTACACCGCCAGCATCCACATCCAATTCACCTTCATACAGCGTGTCGCGCGGAGGGGCAGGCTGCCAAAACGCCGACGCTAAAGGCAAATCAATCGCTTGCTCTGGCGTCGGCAAATGCAGCTGATAGCGCGCCTGTAAGGCATCTAGGCTGGCCAAATCAGTGAGCTGCTGGGCCTTACCGTGAACAAAGATAATGTGCTGAGGGCGCAGATTGTGAATGAGCTGGGTCGTACCGCCACTATCACAGTGGTTAGTGAGCATGTAGTGCTCTATGGCAGCGGTCGGTGTTGCGATCGCCTCCTCAAACTCACTGAGCCAGTCAAACTGGTGGTAGCGAGTATCTAACTGGCTTTGCCACAGCGAAATATCAGCTAAACCTGGCGTAAACACCGTCCATTGAGTCCCATCGTCTTGGCAATAAAGCGCCGGATGCGTCGCCGGATGCACAATAAAAATAGCCGCATCCGCCCCGGCAGATAGCGCTTCAGCATCTATATCGCGATCTAGACGCCGCACCCGAGGCAGCACTCGCTCGTCCCAAAACAGCGGCTGGTGCTGCGCAAAGTTTTGCACCGTTTCTGGCAGCGAGCCTAAACAGCTTAGATAGGTATCGCAGCCTGCGGCCACAAGGGGGTCGATCCACACATCAATCGGCTGGCCAGTAAAGTGATGATGAGAGCGAATCAGCATCAGCAATTCTTGACCTAGCCCGAGCAGCGGAACCGGAAAAACGGCTCGACCTCGATTGACCAAAGCCGCACCTAGCCGATCGACCAGATAGTTTTCCTGCTGCTTGCGATGGGGATGACGCTCTGTGCCATAGCTTCCCTCCACAATCATTACGTTGGGCTTGAGGTTTCGCAGCTCTGCAAGCGGCAGTCCATCAACCAAGCGACTGTTAGAAAGAAAGCAGTCGCCGCTGTAAAAAACGCTATAGGTGCGCTGCGCCGTTTTATACGTAATTAAAAAGCAGGCAGCACCCGGCAAATGGCCAGCAGGCCACAGCTTCACCGAGAGACCCGGTGCGATTTCTGTGCTCGCTCGCCAGGGCAACGAGCGACAAAACCTCGTATCGTCTTGCCCTGGCCAGTACAGGGGCAGCAGCTTAGCGGTCACCTGACTGCTAAAAATAGGTAGGTGAGGAAAGGCGCGGTGCAGCGGCAGCAGTCCCCGAATATGGTCGGTATGCGCATGAGAGCAAAATACAAAATCTGCCGGTTCTTCGCGTAAGGGGGCAATATCGGTAATACCGCAGTCAAGCAAAATAGAGTAGGGGCCAATCTGTATCTTCAGACATACCCCTTCATCTTCATAGCCAACGCTGTAGGGCAGACAGGACAGCTCAGTCACAGTGGATCAAGAGTGCATTGGAAATGCAGTTGAGAAATTACGGTAAAGGCAGGGGCATTTCCCTTTAGAAAAGTTACTTAGAAAAAACTATTAGGAAAAACGCTTACGTAACAACAGGTCTAAGAGAAAGCCCCCTAAGAAACGCTAGTGAGCCGAACCGTTACCGTGATAGTCCTTAGAATCATAAAAGCCGTTGCGGGTGCCAAAAAACAAGCATGCAACGCTGAATAGAGCAGTCAAGCCAAAAAGCACTACCTTAATATCCATATCAAATCTGTGTGGCAATTCCCTTTTCAGGACCACCCTCGTAATAAGTACATCTATATAAGATCCTAACAACTTCGATTAGGAGAGCGGTCAATTCTTAATGGTTTATGACGAATAACTTCGATAAAGACAACCCTATTTCTCCAGAATCAATTATTCAGCCAGACTGGTGCGATCGCCCTTCCACCACCATCGCCCCTGCCCTGATCGGCTGCCAGCTATTGCGCCAGCTTCCCAACGGTCCGCTCATTCGCAGCACCATCGTCGAAACCGAGGCCTACGCACCTGGCGATCCGGCCTGCCACGCCTACAGCGGCAAAAGCAAGCGCAACGCAGCAATGTTTGGTCCGCCCGGCTGCAGCTATGTGTACTTAATCTACGGGATGTATCACTGCCTCAATGTCGTCACCGAAGCTGCTGGAATCGGCAGCGCTGTCTTAATTCGGGCCCTAGAGCTAGACACCGTTCCGCCACAGCTAGAGGCCAAGCTAGATGCCAAACAAACAGCAAAGCCCCACCGGATCGCGGCAGGGCCAGGAAAACTCTGTAGGGCCTTGGAAATTAATCGGGACTTAGACGGGGTGCACTTCCATCCAGGTAGCGGCATTTGGTTAGAGCACCGACTTAAACCGATTGACCCTAGACATATTGTGCAAACAACCCGTATCGGTATTACCAAAGCGGCTGAAACCCCCTGGCGGTGGTATCTCAAAGCGAGCAAATCGGTCTCTAAACCGTAGTGTCTGAACCGCAAGCTCTAAACCGAAAGCTCTAAGCCGCAGCCTCTAAGCTCCGAGCGTACAGCGCTCACTTACAGCATCAGCTCTTTGCCGCTATTGGTAAATTTTACAGAGTCAACCCCCCAACTGTCGTTGTTTAGCAACGTTTCTTCTACACCGCCAAATAGCGATCGCTGCTCACAGCTCGAGAGCGAAACAAACTGCCGTTCCGAACCGGGAGCCAATCTCAGATCCACCACTGCGGTATTGCCGTCTAGGCTGACCTGATAGCCATCAAGCTTAAACGCATTGAGCGGTGTTTCGCTCATCACTTTACCAACAGCCTCACGCATGGGGGCGTCACTAGGCACCTGCATGGGCTGAGCGACAAAGTCATTGCACTGATCGTCAATGGTGTACACCGAGACCGTCACCATGTCACCAGCAGACTCAGGCTGCTTTTGCGCAGCGTCAGAATTATCGGGCTGCGCCTCGACTGACTCGTCTTTGGTGGTCGGGTCCAAAGCGGCTGGTGGCGGTGTTTGCTTTGGCAGTTCTACCGGCTCTGGCGACTGGCTGGGCTCTACGACTACTTCGTCTGGAGCGGTGGCACAGCCAGCAACCACAACCGTTAGCGTCAGTGCGAGGCCCGTGACATAAGAGTAAGCGGGCTTGCGAGCAGCAAGCCAGGAAATACGCGTTTGAATAGACTCTGGCAACCGAACCATCTGACGAAATACTGAATACAGCACTATATAAAGATACCCCTATCCTACAAAACAGAGGCCCGTCCTGCCTTGATTATGTGCCAATTTAGGAAGCTTTTAACAATGCTTCGACGTAAATCTGGCAATAATTGGGCAATAACCGGTTATTACCGTCGATTGGTTGACATTGGTGGGGCTGGCCTATACCTAAACCGTGTTAGTCACTCTATATCAAACACTCTGTATCAAACGCTGCCATGATGAATGTTGGGTGCGATGAGTCACGGTATTGCGAGAAGGCGCTTTTACCACGGTAGTCACAAACTGTGGCTGACGATGCCCGACGATGGCTGACAAAAAACGACTGCTAGAAACCGGCTTACAGACGAACGGCTTATGACTGGCTTATGACTAATTTCTCCTGGAATCGACGCCACATTATCTCTTTGGCTGACTTTATCCCCGAAGAGTATGAAAGCGTTTTGCAAACTGCGCTGAGTTTTCAAGGGGTGCTCGCACGCCGGACCAAAAAGGTGCCAACGCTACAGGGGCAAGTGGTTGCCAATCTTTTTTTTGAGCCCTCTACTCGCACCCGCAGCAGCTTTGAACTAGCAGCTAAGCGGCTATCTGCTGACACGCTTAATTTTTCGCCCAGCAGCTCTTCGCTCTCTAAGGGTGAAACTATTTTAGATACGGCCAAAACCTATTTGGCGATGGGCACCGACCTGATGGTAATTCGGCACAAGGGCTCTGGCGTACCAGCAACTATCGCGCAGGAAATGGACAGGTTAGACGCGGGGGTTGGGGTCTTGAATGCAGGCGACGGACAGCATGAGCATCCCTCTCAAGCCTTGCTAGATTTGCTCACAATCTGCAATTCACTCAACCCACAGCAGCCATCTATTCAAGATCTTCGAGGCAAAAAAGTGGTCATTGTGGGTGACATTTTGCACTCGCGGGTAGCCCGGTCTAACCTGTGGAGCCTGACGGCCTGCGGCGCTGAGGTGCATTTGGCCGCGCCGCCGACACTGTTGCCCAAGGCGTTTGCAGCGGCCTTTTCTCAGCCGTTACAGCTCCGGGCCCAGCCTCACGCTGCTGGTTTGCCGCGAAAGGTATTTGTGCACTGGCAGATTGAATCGGCGCTTAAAGGGGCTGATTTTGTCATGGCGCTGCGTCTGCAAAAAGAGCGGATGAGTGAATATTTGCTGCCGAGCTTGAGAGAATATCATCAGCGATTTGGGATCACGCGCGATCGCCTCAAACACTGCGCCCCTAACGTCAAAATCATGCACCCTGGGCCCACAAACCGAGGGGTAGAAATTACTTCTGATCTGATGGACGACCCTGAGATTAGCCTAGTGGCCAAGCAGGTTTCTAGCGGCGTTGCCGTACGGATGGCGCTGCTGTATTTGATGGGCGGATCAAAAAATCAGAGTGCTGCCTAAAAAGCACTGCCTCAGCCCATATGCCTCAACCTGTAGAAGACGCCACCTAAAAAGGAAATGGCTGATCTATACCTTCCGTATTCATATCTTCTGTATTCATATCTTCTGAGCCAGCTTCTTCAGCCGGTGCGGATTCGACTGGCGCACCATCAACTGGCGCAGCGTCAACAGACATAGCGAGGTTGGTGAAGGAGCTGTGCAACCTTAAGATACTGTTTTCGGCTGTGGCATTTTCGGGATCGTAGCGACTAAAAAGCATGATGGTATTGTCGCCATAGTCAATAAAAGTAGCGATCGCATTGGTCAGATCGTCTGGGCGCTCAGAGAGCCATATCACCAGCGCCGACTGGTCGTCAATCGTGACGCTGCGATAGCGGCTGACGGCTGAGCCTTCTTCGATAAAGCTGTCTATGTTGGCATCAACGAGCGGTCCTGGTGGAGAAGCGACTCGGAAAATTTGGGTTTCGACAGCATCGGCAGGCGTGGCAGGAATATTTGCGATCGCAACATCACCCGTCTCATCAACTTCAACCTCCCAGGTCACCGGATAGTCAATCGAAATTTCGCCATCTGAATAGTTTGCGGTTTCTATAGCCGCTACACCAGACTCGACATCGCTACCCTGCGCGCTGCCGTCTGCGCCACCATCGACCGGGCCAAACAGCGGCTCCGGCTCAGGAAAATCTACAGGTGACTCAGCCGCAGGCGCTGTGGGCTCAGTGGACGCAGCCGCGAGGGCGCTAGGCGACAGCAGCATGATTAACAGAAACGCCGTGACTCTAGCCGAAGACGCAGAAAGCATAGACAAAACATCCATTTACGCTGGAGTTGACAGTATAGCGAAGCGTTTATCCATCACATTTTGTTATATTTTTGTTAAGATGCCCTAAAACGAAAACAAGCTTTTTATTGGAGCTTTTCACTAACTTTATTTATTGACCGTTATTCAGCTCCTTTCGTTGGCGAAAACAGCGTCAGCAGCAGACCATCCGTTTCTCGCCGCCAGCAGGCTCAGAAAAAGGGCTAATGACTGATAGTTAATGGCTCAAATCAGCTAATGGCTCAAATCAACGAGGGCTCGGGCCAATAAGGATCGAGAGCAGAAGAGAAGAGCACAAGGACTTGAATCAAAATTTCACTCAAGTCAATATTTCACTCAAGTAAAGGTCGAACTTTACTGTCGTTACTCGGAGACGCTTGGCTATGCTGCGCCTAGAAAACATCAGCAAAATTTATCCCACTGGAGAGGTTCTTAAAAACGTCAACTGGGAAGTTAAAGCAGGCGAGCGTATCGGCCTAGTCGGCGTCAACGGCGCGGGCAAATCCACCCAGCTCAAAATAATTTTGGGAGAGGTAGAGCCCACAACCGGATCAATTATTCGCCCCAGCGGGCTGCACATTGCCGCACTCAACCAAGAGTTTGAGGTGGATCCTAGGCGCACGGTTAGGGAAGAGTTTTGGACCGTCTTTACTGAAGCCAATAAGATACAGCAGGCTCTAGCGGAAATCCCGATCAAGATGGAAAGCGCTGATCCTGACCAGCTAGAGAAGCTGATTAACCAGCTAGACAAAAAGCAGCGGCAGTTTGAAGCGCTTGATGGCTATGGCTTAGAAGCTCGAATCGAGAAAATACTGCCCGAGATGGGATTTGAAAGCGACGCGGGCGATCGCCTTGTTAGCTCTTACAGCGGCGGCTGGCAAATGCGCATGGGCCTGGGCAAAGTCCTACTGCAATCCCCAGACTTGCTCCTACTTGATGAGCCGACCAACCACCTCGATCTTGAAACTATCGAATGGCTCGAGAACTACCTAAAAGGGATCACGATCCCCATGGTGATTGTTTCCCATGACCGCGAGTTCTTAGACCGGCTTTGCACCTCTATCGTCGAGACCGAGCGGGGCGTTTCGACCACTTACCTAGGAAACTACAGCGCTTATCTCGCTCAAAAAGCTGAAAGCCAAGTCGCGCAGCTCAGCACCTTCGAGCGTCAGCAGAAAGAGCTGGCCAAACAGCAGGCGTTTGTCGACAAGTTTAGAGCGAGCGCGACGCGCAGCACACAGGCTAAAAGTAGAGAGAAGCTGCTGGCCAAAGTTGAACGAGTAGAGGCCCCTACGGCAGACTTACGAGGATTGCAGTTTCAGTTTCAGCCAGCGCCTCGCAGCGGACGCGAAGTGGTCACCATTGACGATATGACCCACAGCTACGACGACAAGATTCTGTTCCTAGGGACTTCATTAGAAGTGGAAAGGGGCGATCGCATCGCTTTTGTCGGTCCTAACGGAGCGGGAAAGTCCACGCTTTTGCGGCTGATTACAGGTATCGAAGCAGCAGATGATGGCAGCGTGGCCATAGGCTCACACAACGTGATCCCCAGCTATTTTGAGCAGAACCAGGCAGAGGCTTTAGATCTCTCAAAAACGGTCATTAAGACGATTCACGACGAAGTGCCCGACTGGAAGAACGAAGAAGTGCGGACACTGCTAGGTCGCTTCTTATTTAGTGGGGATTCAGCTTTCAAGCGGGTAGAAGCTCTGAGCGGTGGAGAAAAAGCAAGGCTGGCTTTGGCCAAGATGCTTTTGCAGCCTGCCAATCTACTGATACTAGATGAGCCCACTAACCACTTAGACATTCCAGCCAAAGAAATGCTGGAAAACGCATTGAAGAACTACGACGGCACCGCGCTCATTGTGTCGCATGACCGCTACTTCGTCTCGCAGGTGGCCAACAAAATTGTTGAGATCAGAGACGGTGAGCTTCGTCAGTACCAAGGGGATTATCACTACTATTTAGACAAAATTTCGGAAGAAAAAGAGCGGACGAGGCTAGAGCAAATAGAGCAAGAAAAAGCCGCTAAGGCAGCGGCTAAAAGGCAAAAGCAGCAAGAAAAGCAGCGTCAGAAACGAGAGGCCCAAACGACCGGTAAAAGTTCATAGCACCCACCAAAGATTCAAACGCTGATTGCCTCTGGCTATTCCCTTAATTGCCTTAGTAAGCAATCAGCGCTTTATTTTTAGGAGGGAGTAATGTTAAATAATTAACTATATAAAGACGACTTTAGACGACTTTTCCCGCGCAAGGTGGTACAGAAAACGTCACTCGTCTGACTTCTTTGCGCTACCTTGCCCTTTTGCTGAAAATAAAAGGCTGAAAATAAAAAGACCGTTAAAAACCTTAAGGTCGGGTACTAACCGGAAAAAATGACGCTACGCTGAAAATCAATAGTAAATCAATAGTTAGAGGCAGGCTTCCTTCATACTTAGAGATATTTTGGGAGATATTTTGGGCAAGTCGTATTAGCTTAGGCCGTCAGACGCAAAGCAAGCAACTGTAAATTGCCTGACATTCTCAGGCGTTTTCCCAGATATCTTTAGTTCTAAGCCTCTAGCATTTGAGCGATTTTTAGCACTATCAGCAGCGTTTTTATCGTCCGGTAAAAAAACATTTGATTTTTTCTCGCTTTTAACTTCCTTAATTAGCGGCTGCCGACATCAGCGCCGCGACGGGCTATCACAGAGCATCGTTTAGCTGAGCAATAGGAAGCCAAACGAGCTGTAGCGTTTTATCCTTGAGTATTTATTTTATCTATTGCAGTCGTTAGAGGTTTTTTGTATGGCAGACTCACCTATTTCTCCCATGGTGCTAGTGATCCTAGACGGATGGGGCTGCCGAGACGATAGTCATGGCAACGCCGTTAATCAGGCCGATACTCCCGTTATACGTAGCCTGTGGAACAGCTATCCTCACGCAAAAATCAATACCTCTGGCAAGCACGTGGGCCTTCCTCATGGACAAATGGGTAACTCTGAAGTCGGCCATCTAAACATTGGCGCAGGGCGCGTTGTGCCTCAAGAGCTTGTCCGCATTTCTGATGCGGTAGAGAGTAAGAGCATTGAGGAGAACTTGGACCTGCTAAAGGTTTGTCAAAAGGTGAGCTACGTCAATAGCACGCTGCATTTAGTGGGTCTGTGTTCGGACGGGGGGGTTCATTCTCACCTAGATCATCTCATTGGGCTGCTAGAAATGGCCAAAGCACAGGGACTTACAGATGTGTGTATTCACGCTATTACCGATGGTCGCGATACGAAGCCAACCGATGGTGAGGTTTCACTGCAAAAGCTGCAATCGGCGATTGATAGAATCGGGATCGGCAGGATGGTCACCCTGAGCGGTCGCTATTTTGCAATGGATAGGGATAACCGCTGGGAGCGCATTGAAAAGGTGTACCGAGTGATGACAGAAGACGGAGAAGGCACCGGATCTTCTGCGCTTGCTGCACTCAAAGAATCTTACGCTGTGGATATTAACGACGAGTTTGTAGAGCCCATTCGATTAGCTCCAGGAGCAGTGAAGCCAGAAGACGGGGTCATATTTTTCAACTTCCGGCCCGATCGAGCACGGCAGCTGACCCAGGCTTTTGTTAAGCGCGATTTTGAGGGGTTCGAGCGAGATCCGATCTTGCCCCTGACTTTTGTCACCATGACTCAGTACGACTCGTCTTTACCCGTAGGCATCGCGTTCAAGCCGCAAAGCCTAGATAATATTTTGGGTGAGGTGATCTCCAATCACGGCCTCAAGCAGTTTCGGACGGCAGAGACAGAGAAATACGCGCATGTGACTTATTTTTTTAATGGCGGTTTAGAAGACGCGCTGCCAGGAGAAGATCGCGAACTAATCCCGAGTCCGATGGTGGCAACCTACGATAAGGACCCCAAGATGTCGGCAAAGAAGGTGACCGACAGCGCGATTAGAGCCATCAACAGAGGCGTATATTCACTGATTGTGATGAACTATGCCAACCCGGATATGGTAGGCCACACGGGCAACATGGAGGCAACTATCGACGCGTTAGAAGCCGTAGACTACGAGGTCGGTCGCTTAGTGGCTGCAATTGGTCGTGCTGGCGGGACAGCGCTGATTATTGCCGATCATGGCAACGCAGAATATATGCACGACGAGCAGGGTAGGCCTTGGACAGCCCACACCACCAATCCGGTGCCGTTTATTTTAATTGAAGGTGAAGGGCTAAAAATTCCGGGACACGGCGCTGAAGCGCACATTCGACAGGAGGGAGGCTGTTTGGCAGACATTGCGCCAACGATTTTGCAAATAATGCAGCTGCCGATTCCAGAAGAGATGAATGGCAAGTCTATGATTGTGCAGGCAGACGCGGAGTATAAACCGAGCCGTACGCCGGTTAAGGTTTCTTTGCAGCGATAGCGCCTACCGTAGGCAGCAGCTACCGTAGGCGCAGCTCCGGCAGAAGCAACGCTAGGATAATATAGGTCAATAACCAGTAGATCAATAACCAGCTCAGGCTCTTAGGGGCTGAAGGATTTTTTCATGCCAGTAGTGACAATTATAAAAATTATCTGGGCGATCGCAGCCGTCGGCGTTTGCGTCTTGGTCTTGCTGCACAGCCCAAAAGGCGACGGTTTAGGCGCATTAGGCGGACAAGCCCAGCTATTTACCAGCACCAAAAGCGCTGAAGAAACGCTAAACCGAGCAACTTGGTTTCTACTGATTGTCTTTATGGCGCTGACGGTAGTGCTTAGCGGCGGCTGGCTAGAAACCGCTACACCCTAAACAAACAGTTACGAGCTTGATCCCTATCCGTCTGTCACCTGAATAATCTTAATCGGCTGGTTTCCGGCAAGTGGATTGAGCTGACGCTTACCGGCTTCTGAGAGCGCCTGATACGCTTTGTCGATAATAATTTTAGTTTGATTGGTGTGGTGGTCGCGATCGGCGATGGCCCCACCGACCTTAGCCTCTACCGCCACCACTGAATTGTCAGTTAGCGTCAGCGGTTCTTCTACTAGCGAATCGCGCAAAGTCTCTGCATACTGCCGGAGCCCTGACTTGTCAGTGCCAGTAAGGACGCAGATAAACTGCGCGCCTTCAGCCGCTTGACTATCGCAGTAAAGCCAGGTGTCAAAAGTGACATTTTTACGAATAACGGCTGCGATCGCTTCATCAAGCAGCGTATTCTGGCGCTCAGTCGTTGCGACCTCACCTAAAGGCTCTCGGCGATGCGCATCCACAATCATCAGGCCAATCGAATCGAATTGAGGATTACCCGGCTGTAGCTTCATCTGCTTGATCAAGGCGGCTAGCGTTTGATCTAGAACGCGAGCAGAAATGAGGCCCGTGTTGTTATCGATGACGCCTAAGGCGCGCAGCAGGTTTTGATTGCTTTGGCGCAAGCGGTCAGTGCTTTGGCTTTGGCTAGCGATCGCCTGGTCGCGTTCAGTGAGCTGCGTTTCTAAAGATTCGGCCTGACGCTTTGCGCGCGCACCCCGCCAGCCGCGCTTGATCAACGCAGGCAGCAGCACTAGTAAACCGATCAGAACCCCAATCGCCAGCGTTGTGAGCAGCAGCAGCGCTAGTGAAAACTGGTATTGCTGCACCAGCAAATTGACGACAACAGGCGTGTTGTTTTGTAGGGCAAACGCGATCGCAATGAAAGCAATTATGATCGCAGCAACGATAAATAGCGGCATAAGAAGAACGAATGATCTGCGCAAAGACTAAGGCTAGCGTAGCGTAGTAGTGCCGCGCTAGCGGCGTTACCAAACTGCCAAATTATTTACCAACGACTACACCCGACGACTACACCCAATGGCTGTGCTAAACAACTGCACCCAGCGACTACAGCGCCTGCATCACCCGAGAGATAAGGGTAATCGGCACTCGGTTTAATGCCTGCTGCTGGCTGGCGAGGCCAAGATGCTCTTGGTGCGATCGCAAATTAGCGATAATGGCCAGCAGCCTTGCCTCAAAAACAGGTGACTCGCTTGGCATGCCGTCAATCGCTTGGACATAGCTATAGAGAGACTTTTGCAGACTCTCGGCAACTTCTGTGAGTGAAGGCGCACTCTCTACCATCTGAGCGTGAACGTCGCCTAAGCAGTGGTAGATCGCAGCGCGCTCTAACTGATTGAGGGAGCCGACGCTCTGAGCTGTTTGCAGAGCCGCTTCAAAGGCAGTCACCGCATTGCGCTGGTAGCGGAGCTTGTGCTCACGATCGACACTTTCATCTTTAGACAAATCCCAATAGGCGAGCGCCAGGTTGTTATAAGTAATCGCGCAGGTCGCTGGCGCTGTTTCGGGAGTGCGGTAGTTGAGCGCATCGCGGTAGGCCGCGATCGCATTTTTGAGCGCCGAAACTGATGTCGTATGCTTCGAGAGGCTCCAGTAAGTGATCCCCAAATTGTTTTGCACCGCCGCATAGTCTAGTGGCCTTTGCGCCGGACTGTAGCCCAATAGTGCTTGTTCGTAAGCGGTGATCGCCTGCCGCAGAGTTAGCTCTATCTTGGCGCTGACCTGCTCGTAGTGAGAGAGCTTCCAATACACCGAGCCCAGGCTATTTTGCAGCGTAGAGAACTCTTCAGGATCAGTGGCCAAAGCACACAGTGACAGCGCGTTTAGATACGATTCGGCAGCCTGTTGAAAGTGGAACACTGGCGCTGAGTGCATTGCCAACATGCTATGAACTGCGCCTAGGTTGCTGTGCAGCTGATAGGCCATGTTGGGCTCTATGGTGGGATCTATTTTGGTGAGGGCTTCGCTGTACAGATAAACGCTGTGGTCCATGCAGTCGACGACCTGCTGCTGATCGCTAAGCTGCTGAGCCTTGAGCCAGTAAAGCGTGCCCAAGTCATTAAGGCCGCTCGCCCAGTCTGGATGCGGACCCGTTAGGCTGCGCAGACCGCCTTCATAGGCCGCGATCGCAGGTTCAATGAGATCTAAACCGCGCTCACCGGCTTCAATGCGCTGGCGATAGCTGTGCCCAACCTCAAAATAATCATCTACAGCACTCCGACTAGGAACCGTGTTTAAGAATGAACTATCCAGGGAGAATGTATTTTCCGACGAGAACGTACTATCTAAAGAGAATGTGCTCTCTGAAGAAGGTTCTGAGGAAGAAGGTTCTGAGGAAGAAGACTCTGAAGAAGGTTCTGGGAAAGGCTCTGAAGAAGGTTCTGGGAAAGGAGACTGAGCAAACTGCGATCGCTCTTCAGATCTTTGTGCCTGACTGCTTTGCGCCTGACTGCTTTGCGCACTGCCTTCCTGCCTTTCTGAAGCTTGCCTTTCTAAGGCTTGCCTTTCGATCTGCTCAGCAATAGCTTGAGCTTCTGCCTCTTGATCTTCTGCCTCCTGAGCTTCTGCTTTTTGAGCTGCCAGCTCAGATAGATAGCCAGCAGTTGGGTCGCGGTCTTCTAGCTCTATCGCAGGCTCTGCGGTGTGCATCTGCGCAGGAACCGCCGCAACGTCTGGGGGTTCCCAAGTCGCAATCGTTTCTACAACCGGCTGATCGTCGTCATCTGTTTCACTCTCGTCCGTTTCGCCATAGAGCGAGACAACCGCCGGAATCGTGATAGTTGGATAGCTGTGGATAGACGATGGCCGCTCACGATGAGTAGGGGAATGCCCATTGTTTACCAGTATCGTGTCTGCCGACATCGTGTTTGCCGACATCGAATCCGACATTGAATCGGAGCTAGCGCTGCTATTCGAGCGCAGGTGGGCCTCCTCAGCAAACCGATCGGCGTTTAAAGCATTCGTATCTGAAGCCTCTGGAAAAGCCTCTGGGAAAGACTCTGAGGGTGGCAGGATAGGGGTCGGGTCGCTGACAAATTCAAAGACCGCGTTGCGCCATTTCCAAAACGTAGGAGACGACGTTTGAATTGTACGCAGCCACGGCCACGGCACCCACACCAGCAGGCTGGTGTTTAAACGGGGTAAGAGAACTTCCATCTGTTCGAGCGATCGCAAAAAATGATTTTGCACAATTGCTGGCTGGCGAGTCATTTGCTCAATGCCAAGCACCTGCACCTGAGGCAAGCTCTCTTCCACCAAACCTTCCGCCAACCCTTCAACAGTCGCTTCTTTCACCCAGTGCGCAACCTGCCGAGGCAAGTGGGCATCTTCAGGATCAAAAATTAACCGCTCTAGCGCTAGCGAGGTGCTTTTGGGCGTATCCGTGTCAAAGCTGGGCATAGACCACGTTTGTCCGGCCAGATCGTGCTCTAGCTGGGTGGCTAGCTGATTTTGCAAAACCACATTGTCACAGACCGCAATCAGCAACTGCCGCCGCAAGTTCAGGCTCATTGAGGCTTTCAATGCCTGATAAGCCTGCTGATTTGTCCCGAGAATTTGACGAGATTTTGGCTGAATTGCAATCATGGATCAGTGCCAGGTAAATGACCGTGCTTAGCACCCTCGCGAATACCCACTTACGGATACAGTTTGAAGATGGCAGACCACCTTGCTCAACAAACCGAAACAGCTTCGGTCAATCTCTGCTTCGCAGCATTTGGCGGGCAAAATGGTCAATGTTTAGAAGCCCTATTCATCTTTTCGTCGGCCCTGCTCTCTAGTCAGGAATAATTTGATACCCGGCTGAAACTGCTATGCTTAAGGTCTAAGCGTATGGTCAATTTCTCGCGATTAATCTCATATTTAACTGAGAGCAGGCTAACCGCGAACAGGCTAACCGCGAACAGGTCATTTCAAACAGGCCATCTCACACCTAGCCGTTATCCTCGTGTCAAGCCTTCTCTTGGCATCTCTAGCGTTAACTACATGCCGATTTCAGCTTGCGCCTCCTCCATTCGCAAACATCAGCATCCCCTCGTACGCCAGCTGGCTGAGGGCATAGAACAGGCATGGCAACGGTTAGAGCTATCTCCTTACTATCTGCCAGAGGACTTGGGCTATGTAGAAGGCAAGCTAGAAGGCGAGAAACTAGTTATTGAAAATCGCTGCTACCAGACACCGCAATTTCGCAAGCTGCATCTAGAGCTAGCCCGCATTGGTAAAAATCTAGATATCTTGCACTGCGTTATGTTTCCTAGGGCGGAATACGGCCTGCCGATTTTTGGCTGCGACATTGTTAGTGGAAGAGGCCAAATTAGCGCTGCCATTGTTGACCTATCGCCGGGTACAGCAGCGGGGCACTTGAGTGATAGCTACAAAACCGCCCTTGCCGCCAAAGCAGAATCGCCAACTAGCTATAGCCAGCCTCGTGACCTGCCAGACTGGGGCAAGCGCATTTTTTCTGAGGTTTGCTGCTTTGTAAAACCCGTCACAGCCGCAGAAGAGCAGCAGTTTTTGGCGCAGGCACAGCGCTACCTTGCGGTCCATGTGCAGCAGGCCACAATGCGCGCACCCATGCCAGAGCGCCTAGATGAATTTTTAGAGCGGCAGCGCTACTATTGCACTCAGCAGCAGCAAAATGACAAGACTCGCCGGGTCTTAGAAAAAGCCTTTGGCACACAGTGGGCCGAACGCTATATGACAACTGTTCTATTTGACATGCCGCCCCAGTCCTAAGCTTTATCCTCTAAGCCGTGTCTCAAGATTTACAGATTCTAAGATTTATAGATTCTAAGCTGTATGGATTCTAAGCTGTATGGAGAACAGGCTTCATAGGTCAGCGGAGTTGTACATTTCCCGTTTCATGAACTGCCCGTTTCATGAACTGCCCGTTTCGTGAATTATCAGCTTTATTGGTCGTCAGTCTTAACTTATGGTTTCTTTTTCACCCTCAATAGAATCAGTTTCAGGCTCGGATACCGACCGTGGGCGATCTGCGGCTAGGGGGCAGCTCATTGTATTGGCCGGGCCAAGCGGGGTAGGTAAAGGAACGCTGCTGCGGCAGCTGCGAGAGCGGTATCCAGAGTTGCAGGTGTCTGTTTCGGTGACGACTCGGCAGCCACGTGCGGGCGAAGTAGAAGGTCAGCATTACTATTTTGTAAATAGAGAACGGTTTCGGGAGATGGCGCAAAATGGCGAGCTGCTAGAGTGGGCAGAGTTTGCCGGAAACTGCTACGGCACGCCAAGAGCACCGATTGAGTTAGCGATATCGAAAGGGCGGCGAGTCGTTTTAGAGATTGAGCTGCTAGGCGCAAGGCAGGTTCGTCAGAGCTTTCCGGCGGCTAGGCAAATTTTTGTAGCGCCGCCTAATGAGCAGGCATTGGAGGCTAGAATTCGCAGCCGAGGGCAGGAAACAGAAGCGGCGATCGCGCAAAGACTAGCCCAATCAAAAGTAGAATTAGCGGCTGCTGCTGAGTTTGATATTCAGATCGTCAACGAGGATCTTCAGGTCGCAACGAATGAATTAGAAACCGCTGTTTTTAGCTAAAGGGGCATCGACTATGACTCAGAACAGCCTTTGTGTGGCATTGAGTTTGCTGCTGGGATTGGTCGCCTGTACATCAGTCGATGACTTGCCAGCCAGTGAGCTTAGCGGTGAGGAAACAGAGCAGGCGGAAACAGAACAGGCAGCACTAAAGCCAGCAGATGACAACAAAGTCAGCAAACCGCAAAGCAGCGAGGATTCGATTGAAACTCAGCTTGAAGAGGCGATCGCAGCCGACAGTCTAAACACGCCAGGCACTGCCAGCCAGCCAAACACTAGCCAGCCAGATGCCATCGGCCAACCCGATGAAGCCGCCCCTCTGCGCCTTGAGAGCGACTGTCAGGCGGCCACTACCCAAGTCGATTTAAATCAATGCGCGCAGCAGGAGTACGACATAGCGGATGCCCAGCTAAACCGAGCTTATCGGTCGTTGAAGATAGGCCTTTCTGATAGCGCAGCGCAGGCGCTGACGACTGCCGAACTTGCTTGGATAGCCTTTCGCGATCTAGACTGCACCTTTGTCAGCGATCAGTATGAAGGCGGCTCTATTGCACCGCTGATTCACAGCAACTGTCTGAGCGAGCGAACGCTAACGCGCACAGATGAAATCGGTAAGCCTGAGCTGCCAGCGTCTAGCTATCAGGCCGCTGACAAGCGGCTAAATGAGCGCTACCAGGCGCTACTAGGTCGGCTGAGCGGATCGCAAAAACAAGAGATCGCCGATGTTCAGCTCGCTTGGATTGAGTATCGCGATCGCAACTGCGCCTTTGAAGTGCTCTACAGTACAAATGTGATTGAAGAAACGCAGTGCTTAGCGCGGATGAGTGAAACCCGCGCTGCCGAACTGCAAGCCATCGTCGAACAGCGCAGCCTGTAAGGTTTTCTCCTAATAAAATCTGCCCGTACAATCTGCCCGTACAATCTGCCAACTCACTAGCTCATAAAGTCTCTACGTATGATGCGCCCTGCCCCGACGCCCGAACATCTCCGCCTTGAAGAACATCAGCAAAAGCAAGCTGACTGGAAAAAGTGGGGCCCTTATCTAAGTGAGCGCCAGTGGGGAACAGTCCGAGAAGACTATAGCGAGTATGGAAACGCCTGGGACTATTTCACCCACGAGCAGGCCAGATCTCGAATCTACCGCTGGGGCGAAGATGGCATTTTGGGCATCTGCGACGACCGCCAGCGGCTCTGCTTCGCGCTTTCGATGTGGAATACGCGCGATCCGATCTTAAAAGAGCGACTGTTTGGCCTGACGGGTAACCAAGGCAATCATGGTGAAGATGTCAAAGAGTACTATTTCTATCTAGACAGTACGCCAACGCATTCTTATATGAAGGCGCTGTACAAATATCCGCAGGCAGAGTTTCCCTATCAGCACCTGGTTGATAAGAGCAAGGAGAATGACCGCTTTGCCGATGAATACGAACTGATAGATACCGGTATCTTTGAAGGCGATCGCTACTTTGACGTGCAGATAGAGTACGCCAAGGCCGATGCCGACGACGTGCTGATTCAAATATCTATCACCAATCATGGCCCCGAAGCCGCTGAGCTGAGCTTGCTGCCTACGCTGTGGTTTCGCAATACATGGACCTGGGACACGCCGAGCCTTAAACCTACAATCAAAGCCATCGACAATGACGGCCCTATCGCCACCCTTGAAACCTACCATCACGAGCTAGGAACCAGCTGGCTGTACTGTCAGGCCCCTCAAGCCCCTGTAGACCCGTACTCAGAAGGCCCGTACTCAGAAGGCCCGTACTCAGAAGGTCCGTACTCAGAAGGCCCACGCTCAGAAGAAGCGTCGCTGCTCTTTACTGAAAACGAAACCAACAAAGAAAAGCTGTATGGCCGCATCAGCAAATCGCCCTACGTCAAAGATGCCTTCCATCGCTACATTATTGATGGCGAAACCGCCGCCGTAAACCCACAGCAAACAGGCACCAAAGCAGCGGTGAACTATCGGCTACAAATCGCCTCTGGCGAAACACAACAAGTCAAACTGCGCCTGAGCGCTCAGTGCAATCTTGACGATCCGCTAGGCGCTCAGTTCGACAATATTTTTGCCCTGCGCCAAGAAGAAGCTGATAAGTTCTACCACCAGCTTTCTCCTTTCATTCATACAGACGATCTAAAAAACGTTCAGCGTCAGGCTTTTGCAGGCATGATGTGGAACAAACAGTACTATCTCTATGATGTCAGCACCTGGCTCGATGGCGATCCTGATACGATTACACCGCCGCCGAATCGTAAGCGCGGGCGTAATGCTCACTGGCATCACCTCGACAGTCAAGATATTCTCTCTATGCCAGATACGTGGGAATATCCGTGGTTTGCCGCTTGGGATACCGCCTTTCACTGTATTCCACTAGCGATGATTGACCCAGAGTTTGCAAAGCAGCAGCTCGATGTCATGACCCGCGAATGGTACATGCATCCCAACGGTCAGCTACCCGCTTACGAATGGGCCTTTAGCGATGTGAATCCGCCGGTACATGCCTGGGCGACTTGGCGAGTGTACAAAATTGAGCAAAAGATGACGGGAAAGTGCGATCGCCTTTTCCTAGAGCGTCTATTTCAAAAGCTGCTGCTGAACTTTACCTGGTGGGTAAACCGCAAAGACACTGAAGGCAACAACGTCTTTGAAGGTGGCTTTTTGGGCTTAGATAACATTGGGGTATTCGACCGCAGCAAGCCGCTGCCCACAGGCGGCAAATTAGAGCAGGCAGACGGCACGAGCTGGATGGCCATGTACTGCCTTGACATGCTGGCGATCGCGCTAGAGCTGGCGCTAGAAAATCCGGTTTACGAAGATATGGCCACCAAGTTCTTTGAGCACTTTATCTACATCTCAGAGGCCATGAACAACGCCGCTGGCGAGAGTGCCACTCAGCTTTGGGACGAAGAAGACGGCTTCTTTTACGACGTGCTGCACCTGCCGGATATGACCCGCTTCCCGATTAAAATTCGCTCTTTGGTGGGGCTCATTCCGCTCTATGCAACAACCATACTCGAACCAGAGCTGATGGACCGGCTTCCCGGCTTCAAAGAGCGCCTTGAGTGGTTTGAAGCCAATCGACCCAAGCTATCTAAAAATATCACCACAGTCGGCGAAGACAGCAAAAAGCGCCGCCTGCTCTCGGTTGTTCGCCCAGATAAACTAAGGCGCATCTTAGCCAAAATGCTCAAACCTCACGAGTTTTTGGCTCCTACCGGCATTCGCGCCCTTTCTCGCTTCCACGCAGATCACCCCTATACTTTCGATGCTAACGGCACCATTTACCGCGTTGACTACGAACCGGCAGAGTCAAGCATTGGCCTATTTGGCGGCAACTCCAACTGGCGCGGGCCCGTTTGGTTTCCAACCAACTATCTGTTGATCGAAGCCTTGCAACGCTATCACCACTACTTTGGCGATACCTTCAAAATTCAGTGCCCATATGGTGAAGGAGAGCCCATGAATCTATGGGACGTTGCCACCAAACTAGAAGAGAGAATGATTGGCACCTTTTTACGCGATGAGAACGGTAATCGTCCGGTATATGGCAACAACCAAACCTTTCAAACTAATCCGCATTGGAAAGACTATGTTCTTTTTTATGAGTTCTTCAACGGCGATACAGGAGAAGGACTGGGCGCTAGTCACCAGACGGGATGGACAGGGCTGGTGGCCAAACTTATTCATCAGTGCTGTGAATATAGAACGGACGATAACTCGGTTCTATAGATTTCATTTTATAGCCTCACAAAAAGCAATGGGAAAGGCGCTAGAAAAGGCGCTAGATCAAGAACGCTATAATAAAACTGTCGGCAAATTGAAAGAGAGGTCAGCGCCTTATGACGATTGCCAAAAACAGATTAATGACACTAGCGGAGTATCTAGACTATGACGATGGGACAGATGCTCACTATGAGCTAGTTGATGGAATATTAGTTGAAATGGGTGCTGAAGCAGATATCAATCTTGTTATTGAGAGCTTTTTATTTTCAATATTTTTACAGTTTGTCCCTTACTACTGCATTCGGAAGGGAACAGAGATTGCTATCACGGGCAGCTATGCCAATACTCGATTTCCCGATTTGATGATTCTCACAGAAGACGGGGTCACGGCATTAGCAGGCAAAAAACGTTCGATGGTGATGCTTGAGATGCCTGCGCCAGCACTGGTGGTTGAGGTTGTTTCGAGTAGTGATACTGATAGAGAGTCACGCGATCGCGATTACATCAGAAAGAGAAAAGAGTATGCCGAACGCGGCATCTTGGAATACTGGATTATCGATCCAATTGAAGCCATCGTTTTGATCTTGACGCTAGCAGATGGTCAGTATTGCGAAGCAAAGTTTGCAGGAGAAGCTGCGTTAGTATCACCGCAGTTTCCTGGGCTAACGCTCAAGGCGAATCAAGTATTAGCAGGCGGAATGCTAACGGCATAAGTTCTATGGATAAGTGGTTAGTCTCTCACCGTTTCGCAGAGATAGCGCTGACTGCTCAGCAGATTCTGGCAGCAGGAAGCCCCACCGCAGAAAGGTCAAGCCGTTAAGGCAGTCGAACCAAATCTGAGCGGACCCACCCGTCTGCGCCAGACTCGAAGGCCACCTGATACCAGTCGTAGCCATCTGCGCCTCTGGCGGCGTCTAAAATTTGGATGGCATCGCCGCCGAGCCCATAGTGGGGCGAGCTAGCTGAGCTAGAAGGCGCGGAACGGATGTTGACGCGATCGCCAGACGCACCTGCTAGCTCAGCATATTTGGGCAAGCGTGCCATCAGATCCAGTTCAGGATCTGAGCTTGCAAGCGGCTGCGGATTGCCCTGTGTGAGTGAGAACTGGGGTATCCAACCTTCAACGCCAGACTCAAATCTGACCCGATACCAAAACAAATCATCAGCCGCCTGTTGAACGTCACCCGTTGCGGTGACAATATCGCCATTGATGCCATAGCTGGGCGCAGGTGCATCGAACGAAGGAGACTGGTGAATGCTGATGCGATCGCGACTGCTATTACTAACAACTAGCTGCTGGCCCGCCGTCACGCCAAACGCAGGAGAGGCCGTATTCGTGGCCGCCTGGTTATCAACGGCTGGGATATTAGCGCTGTTGGCGGGTTCATCAGCAGAATCAGCGCTGTCATCACTGGAGTTATCTGTCTGACCCCGCAGCCGCTAAGTCATCGTCTGCGGTTTGTGGCAGATCTTCAGTATCCGCCGATCCGTCTGCAAGCGGTTCATCAGAACGGGACGGGGAAGCAAGCGGCGCAACGGTAGAGTCTGTCGATAACCGACTGACGAGCAGACCACCGCCCACCGACGCAATGCCGACTGCTGCCACAATCAGTCCTAGTGTTAGCGGCGTCAGGGTTTTGAACCAAGGTAGCGCGCCGCCGCTATCTCGACTGGCATCTGGACTAGTAGGCGCAGATACTGCTGTCTCAGCGGTATCTGCGGTCTGAGTGGATGGTGTCTGGGCGGATGGCGTCTGGACGGATGGCGTTTGGGCAGCAGGCGCGACGGCCATGGTTTTGAACTGGCTGGCGGGCTGAGCGACAGGCAATACAGCCGGAGCAGGCGTTGAGCCGGTCAAGGGTGGAGGAGCTGATGCAGCCACTGTTACACCAGAGCGTGAATTTAGGGCGCTGAGCATGGCTGGGGCAGTTGGGTAGCGATCGCGCGGATGAGACCGAATTGCCTGATCAATCACCGCCAATAGCCCAGCGCTCACATGGCTAGCCGCCTGCTGCCAAACCAGCTCTCCTGTCTCTACATCTGAGGTAAACGCCTGCGGCATCTGCCCCGTGAGCAAAAAAATGGCCGTTAGACCCAAGCTATACAAATCACTCGATGGAATCGGCCTGCCTGCTGCCTGCTCCGAAGCCATAAAGCCCGGTGTGCCAATCACAATCGAGCTAGTAGGATGGTTACGGCTGTTCATCACCGTGCCCATCGTCTCGCGTACGGCCCCAAAATCAATCAGCACTGGCTGACGAGTGCCGCTACGCAAAATAATATTGTCGGGCTTAAGATCGCGGTGGATGATGCCCTGACGGTGAATAAAGTCCAGCACTGGCAGCAGCGACACCATCAGATCCACCACCGCCGATTCAGACATGGGCACCGCTATATTTTCTAGCGTTTCACCCTCAATCCACTCCTGCACCAGATAGAACTTTTGATCTTCGCTAAAGTAGGCGTGCAGCCGAGGAATCTGCGGATGATTTTCGCCTAGCTGCTCTAAAATAGCGGCCTCACGCTGAAAGCGATCTTGCACTACCTGATACACTTCAGCGCTCGTCGTAATCGGTTTTAACTGCTTAACAACACACTTTCGCCGGGAGGGCATTTGCGTATCTTCTGCTAGGTAAGCATGGCCAAAGCCCCCTTCGCCTAGCGGGCGAATAACCTGATAGCGATGATTGATCAGCATAGATTTGCTCAGCGTGTTTTATCAGCGTGCTTTGTAAGAGCCACTAGCAGCAAAAGGCTAGATAGCTGTTGTGAGCGTAGCAAACGCTTACCCATGACCGATATGTTTAGGCATAGGGTCTCCACCAATTCTTATATTTGGTTGAACATTAATTGATTAAGAAAAAATATTCAGCCCTATAGGCCCCTGACGGTGATCGTAAAATAGAGTCACAAGGCTTTAAAACTTCAAAGCCTTAAAACTTTTGCAAACAGCCCACAAAAAGCGTTTATGACTGTCGCCAACGCCGATTCTACCCACGGCATTCCCGAGCGCTTAGCCAAACATACTGTCCGCTACGCCGACTATCGGGACGTTGATCGCGAGCTGATGACGCCGATGATGCGCCACTACGCGGAAATTAAAGATCAGCACCCGTACGCGCTGCTGATGTACCGGGTGGGTGATTTTTTTGAGACGTTCTTTCAAGACGCCATCACCATTGCTCGCGAATTAGAGCTGGTGCTAACCAGCAAAGATTCTGGTAAAGCGATTGGCCGGGTCCCGCTTTCAGGCATTCCGCATCATGCGCTAGAGCGCTATTGCGTGCAGCTTGTGGCCAAAGGCTATGCGGTGGCCATTTGCGATCAGGTGGAAGATCCAGCTGTTGCCCAAGGGCTGGTAAAGCGTGAGGTAACGCGCATTATCACACCTGGCACGGTGATTGAAGAAGGCATGCTCAGTGCTAGACGCAATAACTTTTTGGCGGCGGTGGTGATAGCGGGTGACCATTGGGGGCTGGCCCACGCAGACGTGTCTACGGGGGAATTTTTAACCACGCAGTCTACAGATTTGGGGCAGCTAGCACAGGAGCTGATGCGGCTGCAGCCTGCTGAGATTTTGGTGCCAACTAGCGCGCCTGATTTGGGAGCGCTGCTAAGACCGGGGGAAAAGTCTGAACGATTACCAGCTTGTCTGCCCGCGCAGTTTTGCTATACCTTTCGTTCGCAGACGCCGTTTACGCAGACCGAAGCAAAGCAAAGGCTGCTAGAGAGCTTGAGGTTGCGATCGCTCGAAGGCGTCGGCTGCAAACATCTGCCCCTCGCAACCCGCGCTGCGGGCGGCCTGCTGGAATATTTAGAAGACACCCAAAAAGCTAGCTTGGCCCCGCTGCAAACCCTTTCTACCTACGCAATCACAGAGTTTCTGGTGATCGATCATCAGACCCGTCGCAACTTAGAAATTACCCAGACCTGCCGAGACGGCATCTATCAAGGCTCGCTGCTATGGGCACTGGATAAGACCGTGACGGCGATGGGCGGGCGGGCACTGCGAAGATGGCTTTTGCAGCCGTTGCTCAGCCGTCCTGGCATTAGCGCCCGGCAAGATACGGTCGAGGAGCTGGTCACTAACGGCAGCTTGCGCCAGCAGTTGCAGCAGATTCTTCGGCAAATTTACGATTTGGAGCGGTTAGCGGGCAGAGCCGGGTCGGGCACCGCGAACGGGCGTGATTTGGTGGCGATCGCAGATTCTTTTGCCAAGCTGCCGGACTTGGCGGCGCTGATGGGCCATGCGACATCGCCTTATTTGGTGAAGCTGCAGTTTGTGCCGCCAGAGCTAGAGGCTTTGGGTCAGGTGCTGCGATCGCACCTCGTCGAAACACCACCGCTCTACCTCACCGACGGCAATCTAATCCGCGATGGCGTTGACCCACAGCTTGATAAGCTGCGATCGCAAGTGAGCGCCGACCAGCAGTGGATTGCAAACCTGGAGACCACAGAGCGCAACCGCACGGGTATCTCTAACCTCAAAGTTGGCTACACCAAAGCCTTTGGCTACTACATCAGTATCTCTCGCAGCAAGGCGGACTTAGCCCCCGCCGACTACACCCGCAAGCAAACCCTCACCAATGAAGAGCGCTACATCACCAGCGAGCTAAAGGACTGCGAAGCGCGGCTGGGCAACTTAAACGAGCAAATTCACCAGCTAGAATACGATCTGTTTGTGGGTCTGCGCGATCAGGTCGCAGCCCAAGTCAGTTTGATTCGGCAGGTAGCGGCGGCGGTGTCAGCGGCGGACGTACTAGCCGCCCTGGCAGAAGTGGCCATATACCAGGGCTACTGCCGCCCAGAGATGACAGCAGGTCGCCCTGTCTTTGTCGAAGACGGTCGCCATCCGGTCGTAGAACAGTCTTTGCCCGCTGGTTTTTTTGTGCCCAATGACACCGGGATTGGCAGCGTTGATCCAGACAAACCGGCAGTGACACCAGATCTGATTATTTTGACTGGGCCCAATGCTAGCGGCAAAAGCTGCTATTTACGTCAGGTGGGCCTCATTCAACTAATGGCGCAGGTAGGCAGCTTTGTCCCAGCCAAATCGGCAATGATGGGAGTGTGCGATCGCATCTTTACCCGCGTAGGCGCAGTCGATGACCTTGCGACTGGCCAATCGACCTTCATGGTCGAGATGAACGAAACGGCTAATATTCTCAACCACGCTACGCCAAATTCGCTGGTTTTGCTCGATGAAATTGGTCGAGGCACGGCCACCTTTGACGGGCTTTCGATTGCCTGGGCCGTCGCGGAGCATTTGGCCAGCGACATTGGGGCGCGGACCATTTTTGCCACTCACTACCACGAGCTAAACGAGCTGGCCTCTATTCTCTCGAACGTGGAGAACTATCAGGTCACGGTTAAAGAACTGCCGGACAAAATTATCTTTTTGCATCAGGTGCGTCCGGGCGGGGCCGATAAGTCTTATGGCATTGAGGCGGGCCGTTTGGCAGGACTACCACCGTCCGTGATTAGCCGGGCTCGGCAGGTGATGGGGCAAATAGAACAGCATAGTAAAATTGCCGTCGGGCTAAGAGAGAATAAGAGTGAAGATGACAATAGCAGCAGTGCTGCCGCTGTAACTGTCTCTGAGACTATCTCTGAGGCTACCTCTGAGGCTACAACCATAGCAAAAGCAAGAAAATCGAAAACAAAGAAGATTGAACTCAAACAACAGACAGCCGAAAGCAATAAAAAGAAGAGTTTATCTGTGCCAAGTTTATCTGTGCCAAGTTTATCTGTGCCAATAGAGGACCCGGAAGACAATCTAGAATCGAGTAGGAAATCGAACCAGACACTGCCTAAAAGCGAGCTTGAAAAACAGCCCGAAGAGCAGTCAGAGAACCAGCCCGAAGAACAGTTGGATATCTTTGGACGAATACGAGACGAATGAATGTGAGACGAATGAATGCGAGACTAGGCGCAAGCTGATAGCGTACTGTCGAAAGCGGGCTTCGGCTGCGCTCAGCCCTCGGGCGGGTGGCTCTTTATTTTTGAGCGGATTCTCTAACGCAAAGGTTGAAGCAGAAGACACGTCGTAAAAAGCTGTCGCAAAAAAATACAGTGCGTCTGGATCTATGTTGCGATCGCGTAGTTTTTTCAGCAAATCATCTGGCTGCTGTGCCTGCTCCACCTTCTGTCTTTCAAGCTCCGCTATTCTGCGCTATCCGAGCGACTTACTGCCCAATCTATGACAAAAAAGCGCAGCTCACTATCTCACTATCGTTGGTGTATAGCATTGACGTATAGCAAACGTCCTAAGCAACTCGACAGATGCAATCTATGACAGATGCGATCTATATAGATAGTGCACCGCTTATTTATGGCCCCTTTTATGGACATCCATCGTCTGCCCGCCCGCTCAGATAACTACATTTTTGTTCTTTACAACCCGGCAGACCGCACAGCCGCCGTCGTCGATCCCGCTGATGCCCCACCCGTTTTAGATAAGCTCAATCAGCTAGGCGCTCAGCTAGTTTCTATTTTCAACACCCACCATCACAACGATCATGTGGGTGGCAATCGTCAGCTATTAGAGCGCTTTCCAGAGGCTCAGGTATATGGCGGCGCGCTTGATCAGGGGCGCATTCCAGGGCAGCGGCATTATTTGGGCGAAGGCGATCGCGTTACGTTCGGCGATCGCACGGGCAAAGTACTCTTTGTCCCTGGTCACACCCGAGGGCACATTGCCTACTACTTCGCCCCGACCGAGGCCGATCAACCTGGCGACCTGTTTTGCGGCGACACCCTCTTTGCGGGCGGCTGTGGCCGACTCTTTGAAGGCACCCCCGCGCAGATGCTCACCTCGCTCTTTAAGCTCCGCCAGCTGCCAGATACCACCCGAGTCTGGTGCGCCCACGAATACACGCTTAGCAATCTAAAATTTGCCCTTAGCGTAGATGGAGAAAACGAGGATCTGCGATCGCGCTTCACCGAAGTCACCCAGCAGCGCCAGCAAAACCAGCCCACCATCCCCTCACTCCTCCAGATCGAAAAAGCCACCAACCCCTTTCTCCGCTGGGACACTGTCGCCCTTCAAGCCACCGCCAACAGCCAAGATCCCGTCACCGTCTTCGCCCACATCAGAACCCTCAAAGACAACGCCTAGCGCTGCTTCTCAAAGACTGCTCTTTAGAGACTGCCTTTAAAGACTGCTTTTTGAGGGCAGTGCCAAAGATAGCCTCACACACAGTTGCAACCCAGCCCAAACTTCAGTAAGCTAGAAAACTGCGCTGCGATAGAAACTAAAACCCACAAGAGCAATGGCGAAAAAACGAACTCAACTGGTCCTCAGCCAGGACATAGACAAGCTAGGCAACACTGGCGACTTGGTAGAAGTAGCCTCTGGCTATGCCCGCAACTATTTGATTCCTCGCAGCTTGGCCTACCGAGTCACCCCCGGCGTACTTAAGCAGGTAGAAATTCGCCGTGAGCGAGAGCGTCAGCGTTTAGAGGCCATTAAGCAAGAGGCCGAAGCCACAAAGACTGCGCTCAACACTATTGGCCTATTCACTGTGAAAAAAGCCGTTGGTGAAGACGAAGCCATTTTTGGTACGGTCACTGCTGCCGAAGTCGCCGAACTCATCCAAGCCAATGCGGGCAAAGAAGTTGACCGCCGCGATATCACGTTGCCCGACATTAATAAGCTTGGCGACTATAAGGTAGATATCAAGCTGCATAGCGAAGTCACCGCAACTATCAACCTCCGCGTTGCGCCCGACTAAGCCTCAGAAGATTCAAGAATAGCGAACATCTGTACTATTCGTTAACTTATAAGGGTAGAGAGCTATAGCCGCTCCCTACCCTTTTATATTGAAGATGACAGACTGAATTCAGCCACCCTGCTCCACACCGATTCTTCTCCCTCTTTTTTCTAATGGTTTCATCAGAGCCTCGATTCAAACCCGCCATTGATCGCTTACCGCCCCAAAACATTGAGGCCGAAGAAGCGATTCTCGGCGGCATCCTAATCGATCCTGAGGCTATTGGCCGCGTGACTGAGTTGCTGGCTCCTGAAGCCTTTTACATCGGCGCGCATCGCAGCATTTATCAGGCCGCTCTAGACTTGCAGTCACGCGGTTTGCCCACCGACTTGATGGGCATTGCCTCATGGCTAAAAGACAAAGGCACCTTAGAAAAAAATGGGGGACAAAGCCGCCTCGCTCAGCTAGTAGATCGCACCATTAGCGCGGCTAATATCGATCAGTACGCCAAGCTAGTGATGGATAAATACACCCGCCGCAAGCTGATTCAATCGGGCGGCGAAATTATTCAGCTCGGCTATGAAACCGAAACGCCTTTAGAAGAAGTGCTCGACCAGTCAGAGCAGTCGCTATTTGGCATTACCCAAGAGCGGCCAACCCAGGGACTGACGAAAACGTCCGATATTCTCACCGATACTTTTACCGATATCGAGCAGCGATCGCTGGGCATGGTGCTGCCGGGTCTCGCCTGCGGCTTCTACGATTTAGACGCAATGACTCAGGGATTTCAGCGCTCTGATTTGATTATCGCCGCTGCGCGTCCGGCAATGGGCAAGACGTCATTCGTGCTCAACGTAGCTCGCAACATCGCTGATACACATAAGCAGCCAGTGGCTGTCTTTAGCCTAGAGATGTCGAAGCAGCAGCTGATTTATCGACTGCTTTCATCTGAAGCTAAGATTGAGAGCGGTCGCCTGCGGACAGGGCGGATCGCCCAGCATGAGTGGGGCCCGATGGGTCATGCGATCAATACGCTATCTGAGTTGCCTATTTTTATTGACGATACGCCTGGAATTGGGGTGACTGAGATTCGATCTAAAGCACGGCGATTGCAGGCCGAGCAAGGCGGCACGCTGGGTTTGGTTTTGATTGACTATTTACAGCTAATGGAGGGCACTGGAGACAATCGGGTGCAGGAATTGTCGAAAATAACCCGATCGCTAAAAGGTCTTGCCCGCGAGCTTAATGTGCCGATCATTGCGCTCTCTCAGCTCAGTCGTGGCGTGGAATCTCGTACAAACAAAAGACCTATGATGTCCGACTTACGGGAGTGCGTTACCGGAGATACTTTGGTATGGCTAGCTGATGGCAGACGTTTGCCTATCGCCGATTTGGTCGATCAAACGCCTGATATCGTTAGCATGGACACGCAGGGCAAGCTGATTCAGTCCAAAACAGATTTGGTGTGGAAAGTCGGCACAAAATCTATCTACGAAATTACGACCGCTAGCGGACGGCGGCTAAAAGCAACTGCCAAACACCGCCTCTACACATTTGACGGGTGGCAACGGCTAAATTCTTTAAAGGTTGGCGATCGTATTGCCGTTGCAAACCATATGCCCCAGATGTCTCCATCTATAGAACCATGGCCTGACTATAAAATAATCTTGCTTGGCCATCTTATTGGTGATGGCAGCTATCTAAAACATCAACCTCTACGGTACACAACAGCTTCAGAAGAAAACAGTGCAGTCGTGAAAGCTGCTACCGAAGCGTTTGGCTGTAAAGTAAGCCGACATGCTGGCAAAGGAAACTGGCACCAACTAGTTATCTCTGAAAATGGCAATCGCTGGCATCCTGCAGGGGTTGGACTCTGGCTGAAAGAATTAGGTATCTTCAACCAACGCTCAGTAGAGAAACGTTTTCCTGCTGAAGTTTTTCAGTTGCCAGATAGCCAAATCGCGCTTTTACTTCAGCACTTATGGGCTACCGATGGCTGCATTGGTATCTACCCTGAAAGGAATAAAAAGACAAAAAGAACTAGCATCTTCTTTTCCACTATTAGCAGGCAGTTGGCCAGCGATGTTATGACGTTGTTGTTGCGCTTGCGAATCTTGAGCCGACTGCGATGGTCAGAGGCTCATCAGTGCAACAACGTGCATATCTACGGAAGGGATCAACAACTTAGGTTCCTAAACGTGGTAGGCGCATTTGGGCCAAAAACAGAGGCCGCCACCGAGGCAAGAACTCACCTACTGTGTATAGAAAATGCGAACCCTCATCGAGACACAATTCCAGTTGAGGTCTTCAATATTGTTGAGCAAGCTATACGGAAAAATGGAATTTCTCAGCGTCGTATGGCAATGCTGCGAGAGACTTCCTATGGTGACTCTTCTCGCTTCAAATCTTCCCCGACTAAAGATGTTGTTCTGAGCTATGCAAACATTCTAGAAAGTCAAAAGTTTACAGAGATGGCAACCTCAGACATCTTCTGGGACGATATTGTTTCTATAGAAGCGGTTGGTGAAGAGCCAGTGTACGACCTAACTGTACCGGGGCCAGCCGCTTGGATGGCAGATGGCATTGTTTCACATAACTCAGGTGCAATTGAGCAAGATGCAGATTTGATTATGATGCTGTATAGAGAAGAATACTATGATCCAGATACACCAGATCGTGGCATCGCAGAGATTATTTTGACTAAGCATCGCAATGGGCCAACAGGTACTGTCAAGCTTTTGTTTCAACCAGAGTTCACACAATTTCTAAACAGAGCCTCTGATTTATCTAATCGCGAGTAACTAACAGTCAGGCCGAACGTAATGTCCGCATGATGAAACTGAAGCAGAAGCTTTCTGGCTGCTTTCGTTCAGCTGATGACGCACGAGAGTTCTGTAAAGTGGCAAAGCCAGAACTCATGGAGCCTCAGCCCGAACGCGGCAACAACTCCATGGAAAGATCTCTATGATGACGTTTTCATCTGATATTGCGAATGCCTTCCCCAGATCTTCCCCAGATCTTCCCCAAAAACAGTGGTGAAAGTGGATACACACAGGCAAGTGTAATCTGCCTGGACATTGCTGGAAGGCTTGTTTTAGCAACGGATCCTACAGGATTCGAACCTGTGGCCGACCGCTTAGAAGGCGGTTGCTCTATCCAACTGAGCTAAGGATCCAAAAATAGGCCAAATCAGTTTAGCGCACATAGCAGGTAGATGGTAGCCGCGATCGCAAGATTGATCGTTTACTACGCCGGTCTTCACTGTTCCCTATCGGCTACAGCCTCAGCCCAGGCGATATACGTCCTGTGTCTTGCCCAGCGCCCTAATGCCTTAGAACGCTAGCTATACCGAACCTAATTGGTCTGGCTTTGGGCTTTTATGCGTTTTGGGTACGCTAGCCTCACAGCCTCACCGCTGAAAATCAGGCTATCGAGAGCATCCACCGCCCATGTTCCTGCTCACTCCTCAAGATGTAGATATCACCAGCATTCAGCATCCTAAGCAGCCCAAAAGGATTCCGGTCTTATCTTACCAAGACAGGACTTTTCGGTTGCTGACGCTATTTCAAGCGCATCAGGATTCAGAGGCGCATGCCGCTTGGCGCGAGCTGGTAGAAAAGCAGAAGAAAGCCTGCGTACTGCTCGAAGAACCCCATCGATTTAGTCTGTGGCGACTGGTCAATATTGATAAAAGTCTGCTGGCACCCATTGCTCCGGCTGCGTATCGCAAAGCGGGGATGCTGCTGCTGCAATCGCTGCGTGGAGATACGGTGCAACTATTGGGGGCAAAGCAGGCTGGCCTATTTGACGAAGCTTTGGCGCAGGCTATCCCTGAGCAAATGAAAAAAGCAGGGGGCCTGTCGACGCTCTTACGTACCAATCCTTTGACACAGGTGTTGCCTCGCTGGGACGAAGACGATCTTAGTATCCTGCTGCTAGAGCTGAGTCGATTGGGCAGTCGGTTTTTTGGTCAGGCTAAGTTTGCAGCGCGTACGCTGGTGGCGCTAAATGTTTTGCCGGGTAACGATAAAGCTGTGTTCATGAGTTGGCTGCAGCTATCGCTGCTTGCTGAGCCTTGGGGAGTGTGATGAGCAATGAGCAAGATGGGTTAGCAAAGTGAGTGAAAAAGTGAGTGAAAAAAGTGCGATCGCGGCAACTAATCTAGATCCTGCTGAGCGTAGAGTATGGATTGTGTGTGCCGGGTGGACTGGGCTATCCCTGATTTTCTTTGGAGTGGGCCTTCTCATTGGGGCTGATTCAGCTGAGTTTATGATGTTGGCCAGCCTGCTAAAAGTAGGCGCTTTTTTGATTGCCACTGTGCTGTGCTGGCGCAACGCGAGTAACCCAGATATCTTGAGCGGTCAGAGCGTCTGGAGCGCGATCGCACTTGGCATGCTGTTTTATACTCTAGGCGATATTACCGTTATCCTATGGCGCAGCCTGTGGGCCATCACCTCAACCGTCTCACTCGGCGACGTCTTCTACGGTGCGAGCTACTTGTTTTTGGTCATTGGCCTCCTCCAGGCCGTTTCCTCTAGGCAGATAACCCTGAGCCTGCCACAGTCTATAGGAATTGCGATCGCTGGCATCACCGGTATTTTGCTCGCTAGCTGGATCTGTTTTTATCTGCCAGCGGTGGAGGCGATATCCGCCCAGCCAGTTTTTCCCTTTGTGACGAGTACAACTACGATCAGTATCACTAATACAACAATCCGTGGTACAGAGACTCGCCCTGCGCTTACCCCAAACAAGCCGCCAGTACCTCAGATTGTTCAAATCCTTGAAACCCGGCTGAGTCGGATTGCTCGCTATCTGGGCCTAGTGTACGTAGGGGCTGACTGTTTACTAATAGTGATTGCGGTCGCCTTGCTAATGTCCTTTTGGGGCGGCAGCTATTCTAAGGCGTGGAAGCTGGTGGCCATAGCAGGGCTGTGTCTATATATAGCCGACATGTTTTTGATGTATGAGGTCGGTCGAGGCACCTATCATCCGGTTGCCCCCTGGGAGATTTTCTGGATTTTGTCAGCACTCTTTTTTGGCCTTAGCGCTGGTGTAGAGCAGGGCGTTTCTAGCCAGATGAAGCGGCGTTGGCAACCCCCAAGCTAGGTAGATGCGTCCCACCAATATTTTTAAACGTGTTCTTAGCAACTCAACAGGTGCAATAGCTGAAACTATCGCCAAAAAACCTGCCATACTATGAGAGACAATTGCGAAGGATACTGACAGCATGGCCCCGACAAAACTGTCTGATTCAGATAAAAGCGAAATTATTGATCTGTACAAGCAACCTGGACAGACGACTTCGACATTAGCTGAACAGTACGGGGTCAGCAACAGCACCATCAGCCGGATTTTAAAAAGCTCTATTCCGGCTGGTGAATATAGCGCGCTGATTGCCGAAAAGCGAATGGCCAGCTCAGACACCTCAAGCACGCCCAGTCGTCGCTCGCGAGAAAAGAAAAAAACGACTCCGGCTAAGGCGGTTTCGGCCAAGACAGTCACCGTGCCGGAGTTCGCCCCGGCGGCCAATCAGCCTACAGCCGATGGCACTCTTGTTTCAGAGGATGCCTCAGAGGATTCGAATCTAGCGGCTGCGTCAAAAGTAGATCCACCTAAGCTGAAGTCTACAGAAAACGCAATAGAAGAAGAGACTGACACAAAAAACGCGGCACCTCGCCGCCGCCGCAAGCGCAGCCGTACCCAAACCGAAGCGGCGGACGAGCAGCTACGGCTGCTGTCAGAAGACGAGACTTTAGAAGATGAGACTTCTAGAAGATGAGATTCTAGAAGATGAGATTCTAGAAGATGAGATTCTAGAAGACGAGATTCTAGAAGACGAGATTCTAGAAGTCAAGCCCTCAAAAGATAAACCCTCAACCCCAAGACCACGACCGATACTAGCCAGTCAGGACGACGACGGTGACGACGATGACGATGACGATGACGATGACGATTTGCTTGGACTTGACGAGACCCTAGGCGATGACTTTGGGGATGATGATGACGATGACGAAGAAGACGATGACATCGATGATGACGACATTGATGTCATGCCTAGGCCAAAGCTCGCCTCTGAGACGGCAGTTGAGATTATGCCGCTAGGTCTGGCGGTGCTGCCAAAGCCCTGCTATTTAGTGGTTGATATGCGAGCTGAGCTAATTACTCGCCCACTGGTTGAGTTTTCAGACCTTGGGAAGATTCCGAGCGCTGAGGAAACGGCCAATACGCTGCCAGTGTTTGATAACCACCGCGTGGCCAGACGATTCTCACGCAATAAGCAAAGGGTGATTAAGGTGCCTGACGGCAGCTTGATTACGCGCACAAGCCCCTATCTGATGGCGAAGGGAATCACGCGTTTGCTGGTGGATGGTCAGGTGTTTGACTTGGTGGGTGCCGACTAGGTAGGCCAGTTGGTAGGCCAATCGCTAGATGATTGCTTGGTCGTTAATGTTTGACCGTTAATGTTGGGTTGTGAGTGTTTTGGGCGAGAAGGTGAGAATGCTGTTGCATTTGTGTACTTGGCCGGAGGTGGAGGATTATTTGACGCGATCGCGCGGCATCATCTTTCCCATTGGCTCTACCGAACAGCACGGCCCTACCGGGCTGATTGGCACTGACGCTATCTGCGCCGAAATTGTTGCTAAAGGCGTGGGTGAGGCTACAGATGCACTTGTAGGTCCCACGATTAACGTCGGTATGGCGCTGCATCATCTGGCTTTTCCTGGCAGCGTTAGCCTGCGGCCCAGCACTCTGATTGCCCTGATTCAAGACTATGTAAAACCGCTAGCGCGCAATGGCTTCGAGCGGTTTTACTTTATCAATGGGCATGGGGGCAATGTAGCGTCTATGAAGGCGGCTTTTTCAGAGACTTACGCGGCGATCGCAGATGCCAACTTGCCCAACGCCAGCCGCGTTCGCTGCAAGCTAGCCAACTGGTATAACAGCGACGCTGTTAAAGGCTTAGCCGAACAGCTCTATGGCGACCAAGAAGGCTCACATGCGACCCCAAGTGAAGTCGCGCTGACCCAGTTCGCCTACCCAGATGTCATCAAGCAAGCGACCTTGTCCCCTACGGTGGCACCCAAAGGCCGCTCTATTTACAACCCAACAGATTTCCGCGCATTTTATGCCGATGGGCGAATGGGCTCCAATCCAGATTTGGCAACGCCAGCGCACGGCCAGCAGTTTTACGAGATCGCTGTAAAGGATTTGACGAACGGCTATCTGAGTTTTTTACAAGAGCCGTAGAAGCTGTTGGGGCAAGTACTTTTGCCTGTTTCTTTTCTTAGTTTGATCCGTCTAGTTTCTGTTCTTTGGCTGGTTTTAGCCTAGAACAAGATTCGATTGACCTGAGACTAGCAACAGCAGGCGTTTTATCCCCGGACTGTTCGTTCAGCCATTGCTGGCTCACCATCACTGGATCATGATTGTCGCCGTACGAGTAGATCTACCCTATTTCTGTTCTAAGTTACTTACAAGGGACTAGTCTTACAGCTTTGTTCTTAAAGCCGTGACTGTGTTTTTACAGGCTTTTTGATATCGACTGTGTAAAGATCTTGCTTCTTCCTGAGAAAACGAGTGGTTGTTCTTGAACCAATATGGGTAGAATCCCTGAGAAACCAGAAAAGTTCCCTGGTTTAGAAATCAAGTCTAGGCATAGGAACCCGCGTTTAGACA
Organism: uncultured cyanobacterium; assembly: GCA_963833005.1. GTDB lineage: Bacteria > Cyanobacteriota > Cyanobacteriia > Phormidesmidales > Phormidesmidaceae > Phormidesmis. The sequence goes on from CAWHWK010000011.1 coordinate 245,394, forward strand.
ACCATACATTTACTTAGTTTTATAAGTACTGAGTGCCACAATGACTTTCCTGTCGTCACTACCGACTGCTTTGTTTAAGATTATTGGGTCTGTTGTTTCTGTCGAATTGATGGCTCTGCTTTTAGTTGTGGGTGGAATGGGTGTCAGTGCACCCTCAGCCGCCGCTCAAACAGCGCTGCCAGAAGGACCTCCTAACGTGCCTATCCGTAATGAGGATGGTTCAGTTCGCGTCAACAACAACGCCCGAGACATTCGCACCGGACCTTTGCGGAACAGCTCAAGAATTCCGCTGCCCGCTACCTTGCCCGTTAGAACGACCGAACGAGTGCCGGTAAGCGTTGATAGAACAAGACAGGCCCCCAATAGCATTGAGATACGACCTGATGTGTCATACATTGAAGAGTCTTTTAATAGCATTGTCAACAACGCCAGAGGTACGAATGACCGCTACGACCTACAGCGAGAGTCGCTACAGATAACAACTACGTTCGACTTGAACTTTGTCCCCGGAGCCCACGCTTATGGGGAGGGTATTCAGATGACGGTGATTAAACGCGATGGCACCCGCACCACACAGACGGCCTATGTTAGAGGGGGTAGAGTCACTATAGGCCCCGGAAATGTAGTTTTGCCATCGCAAGCGTCGATATCTATGACTTACGGTGCGAATGACGTGGTTGAACTGCGGGTGCTAAATATCAGAAATAACGGCGCTGCGCCTAGCCAGTCAGCTATTTACTTTGCCCGCGACTTTAATACGGCTGGCAAAGTGGGTGAATTTATTGTTGAAGATCTAGAAGCGGGCGGCGATTTGGACTTTGATGATGGGGAGTACGTACAGGCACCCACCGGGGAGGGCATCGCGACCGTTATCCGAGAAACGCCGACGCTGGCGGTGACTGCTCGAACCGAACGTGTAGACCTGCCGCCTTTTATTGACCAAGTCACTAGCACGACTGAGCGCGTAGACACTGAGCAGCAAATAGTGGTAGAAGACATAGAGCTTGCTAGAGATAGAGGTCAAGTTGAGATTGCCGACGACGATAATTCCTCGAACCTGCTGGGCCATGCGGCGGGTGTGCGCACCGTAAATGGCGAGCAGTTAATCTACAGTCGCTACGCCAACGCGAGTGAAGTGCGTTTAGGTAGCGATGGCTTGGGTGCAACCGGTCAGCTCAGGCCGCTCATCAGTAATCCTAGTGCGCCGCCGACGCTGCTGACTGGCAATCTGCGCTTCAATCCGTTTGTGGATGACAACGAGGCTGGGGTCACTAGTCGCTTAGGGATTACACAGTATTTGACCCGCACTCACCGCCTGGCTGAAGATGTGCTGGGTAACCGACTAGTGCAAGCAGGTGCGGAAAATTCTAATTTGCTGGTGCCGACTGGTTTGTTCAACAATCGGCGGATGGTCGGCTATGTTCCGGCAGGCTCGGCAGTCTTACCAGGAGAACAGCTCTCTTCTGTGAACGGTGTTTTTGAGCTGCCCGCCGACCAAGAGATTGCGATCGCCTTGCCCGATCCTCAGCGCGTAGGACGCGGCGACTCTGCCTATACTGACAACGTGGGTGGTTTGCTGATTGAACGGACTGATGGGACGCTTGCCTTTGTGCCCCAGTGGACTAAAGACGGCTATGCGCAGTCGGCGATCGCACTCAGCGCAGGCGAAGCCACCCGAGTGATCTATGCGCTGGTCCCTCAGCAGCCCGGTCAAAACCTTCAGCTAAATCAAACCTACACGGTAACGACAGGCACCCTGGGGTACGTCATTGCTGACGGTGGCTTCAAAATCATCTCAGCCGACCTGCAGCCTCAAAACTTTGTTCAAGAGAGCGCAGATGTGTACGCCGTAGAAGATACGGTTGCGGCTACAAATGCCGCAACAGATCAGTTCAATGGCATTCAAGGGGTGTACATTGAGATCGCTAGCGGTGAGCGAGTACCCACCGTCGATGTTGCGATCGCCGCCGAGGCCGATGCCCGATTGGGCAATATGCTCTCTCCTTTTAACACGATTGAAGCTGCCGGACAGCCTGCCTATATCCAAACGACGCGGGCCGGTGGGCTGTATCTAGGTGGATCGTTAACTGGTGGCTTCGGCAACCAGGCGGACAGCGTACTCTTATCGCGCACTACCACCACTAACGCTATCGACTCTCTTCTCCAGCAGCGAACCCAAGAGACATTTTCATCTGCTAGATCGCGCCTAGACACCATTAGAACAGAAAGTGGAACAACAGAGCAGACCACTGGCGCAGCTACTTTTGAGATCAACGAAGCTGGAGAACTCACAAACGTTGCATTCACTCCTACTAGTGCCACAACCACTATCAATGTCAGCAACCGAGAAACCCGAGAAGTTGGCGATGTAGAGCTGGGGCTAAGAGCGCTGGTAGAGTCAACCACTGAGGAAACGCTGCTTTCTCAATCAGTGAGAGAACTCTCCCGCGAGCAGGGACTGGTGACTGAAAAAGATACCTATCCTAATTTCTCGGCAGTGCTAGGCGAGCTAGCCTTAGGCGGTGTATATAACTTTGGCAATACGCCTTGGACAGCATCTGCCAATACGGTAAGAGCCGAGCTATTTTTTAGAGACAGCGTGCTGGGCCGCAGTACTGGTGGCTCTGAAACCGGCATGAGAGCCGAAGTAGTCTTTCATCCGTTTGGCGAAGTGCAGCGCGATGCGTATCAGGTAGATGCAACGGGCAATGTCATTCCTGTTTACCAAACGCAGCCAGTGCTAGACGAGAGTGGGAAGCCCGTCGTTGAAATGCTAACGGCTGAAGATGGCGAGCCAGTTGAGGTTGTAGTCAATCAGTTTGTGCGAGATGAAGCAGGCGATCGCATCGCTCAGCGTGTGGGTACAGGTGCAGCCAAAGGGCCCGGCGCATACCTAAGAGCAGAGAACGTATTTGACGATGGCGGCGTTGAAATTGCAGGGGGTCTACAGCTCTCTTTTTAAACCGGTAGTTGAGCGGAGTCGAAACTACATGTTCCTCACTCCCGGCAGCGTCCTCCGTCCATCTGCTCAAGTTTTGCCTGTCGCTCAGCTATAACGGCCTTTAGATTAGGCCGTCCGGTCATCGCTAGGCGCTTATCGGCCCACAGGTCATACAGCTTATTTACCACCGGGCCGATGATGGGCCATTTGGTCGGCGCGTACATCCAGCCAATACCCAAGGCGTCGTAAACTTCCTGGAAAACGGCCACGTTTTTAACCACGCTACCGTCAGCGCGAACCGCATGAATGCGGCCCATCGCCGTTTCAAAGTCGACGTCACCGTTCTCTTCTGGGCGATAGTTCAAATCGGCAATATCGGTGAATTTTACGATGTCTCGCCCGGCATCTTTTTTCTGCAAAAAGTTCACCTCGCGCAGGCAAAGCGGGCAGTCTCCGTCGTAGAGCAAATTGATTTTCCAGCTGTTTCTGTCTCTAGTAGAGCTGTCTGTTTTTGCTTCAGAAAGCGTCATATAAAGGATGTTGAGAGAGTACTTTTTAAGTTTAACCTCTTTGATTTATCCTCGTACGGTAGATGTTATTGACGTACGCATTCTTGGACGCTCTAACCGAAGCATGACTGCACAGTAATGCTGCATTCGGGGAAAGCCCACAGCTCAACTGATTGCTGACCTTTTAGTATCACCTGTCTTTGGTATCCATCCGCTTGGGGCTGTCTGAAAACATGTAGCTGCTGAGCCTGTACATTAACAACCCAATAGTCCATAACCCTTGCGGCTGCGTAGAGATCTGCTTTGAGCGTTAAATCGCGTTCTATAGTAGAGTCTGAAATTTCAATAATTAGATAAATTTCGCTTGGCGTAGGGTGGTGATCCTCATAAAAGCTGTTGTTGGGATGTACCACTGCAATATCAGGTTCTGGCTCTGAGTAGAGGTCTAGCTGTATGGGGTCTTGGAGTCGAACCAGCACGTTGTCTCCTAAAAGCCGCTCGATTAGCTTTTCTATCCGCTTACAAAGCGCACTATGGCGAGGACCTTTTGGCATCTTTCGTGTGATTTGTCCGGCAATCAGCTCCACCCGCTCATCTGCCGACAAGATCCCAACTTCCGCCATGCGATGATACTCGTCTGTCGTAATGAGACGTAGTTTGGTTTGCGCTGGGCTAGTTGCGGTCATAGTAGGACGCAAGCTTTAGTTCTACGACACATTATAGGGCCAAAGCCTTAGCTCAGCGGAGCCCTTAGGCCGCTGTCGATTCGCTTGATTTTTACAGCACGACATATTGGTTTTCCTAGAGCAACAGCACTGCTGAACTCCTGTTAACTTCCCCGTTTAGACTGTTTCTTCATTCGTCTTTTTAAGCGTCCTAACCTAAAGCTTATGGCATCTTTCGGCTGATGGTTTGCCGCTAGGGCAGTTACTCAGGCAGGATTCGGTCATGACTTCATCGGCTTCGGCAGGAGGTGGCACCTGACCGAAAATCATGTCGCAGCTAAGGTCGTCGAAGTTTGGCACCATGGTAAGAGGAATGCCAAATTTTTCGGTGAAGAAGGTTTGGGTGGGCAGTTTGCACATGTTGACGCACATGCCGACGCACTGGCTTTCGTCTAGGTAGCGGCACTTCTCGATATGGACGGCGCTGGGCTGCGATCGCACCTCTCCATCCATCCCAACTACCTCGGCATCAGCCACCGTGCACGGCCCTACTAGCCACTCAAACATTTGCGCCGCAAACCAGGCATTGAGCACGCACACCAGCCGCGTTGGTGAAAAGAGTGTCCGAATTAGCCACAGCACAGGCGCAGGTACAAGTGATTGCAACACGCGGGCCACGGCGGCCTGCTGCTCATCGGCGCTGCGCCCTTGCATGATTTGTTTAGAGAGATCGACAAAGCCGTTGTAGCCACTCATCGGCGTCTCTGTCCCGATTGCTTTTGCCATTTTGCGAGAGAACAGCCAAATAAACAGTCGGTCTAACGGATTATCGTGGTGGACTGGGACGGTTTGCATGTTTGATTCTCTTTTTTTGCGCTGCTCTATTTTACTTTCTTCTTTTCTTACGCTCTTTTGTTTTGGCACGCTATTGATTGTGATTGATGGGCTGACGGGCCCGCCTTTAAATTATGCCAGTGACAACAGCCTCGTAACTCATCAAGATAGGTTTATTTGGGCACGTTAAAGCAGACAGTCGGTAAAGATAGCTACTCTGTGCGGAAATCAGAGTTGGATTCGTGTAGGTTTGAGTCTTGAAGGCACAGTATAGAAAAAATTATGGATAAGAAGGTTGCAGCGGGTGTTGGCATTGGCAGCGTGATTGTGCTTTTTCTCGGTGGCAAGGCGGTGGCGTCACATATAGCGGCAAAGGAAGTGGATAAGGCGATCGCAGATGTAGCCGAATATGTCGAAATTGACTACCAAAAAGTAGATCAATCGCTTATCGGTCGCGGTACGACGGTCAAAGGCGTGGTGATTACGCCTGTGGGTTCGTCCGACCCGATCGAGGTAGACGAAGTTGTGCTGTACGATTTTGATCGAAAGAACGATATTCCGACCCGACTCGACTTTGCGCTAAAAGGCATCTCGCTTGATCTGGCGACGCTGAATGAAAACGGCGCTAACCTCACAGAGCTAGGCTATGAGGGCGATCTGTCTGGCGACTTTGCCACTGAGTATGAATACGAAGCAGATGAGCAGACGATGCGCCTCAAGAAAATTGAGCTGGGCGCTGAAGACGTAGGCACGTTCGAGATGAATTTAGATCTGGCAAATGTCACCTTGGACGATGAGGCGATCGCTAACTTTCCCTTTTCGCTCCTTGGCGCAGCGTTTCAAAACGGCAAAATCACCTATGACGATGACTCGTTTTTTGAGCGCATTCTCGAAACCGGTGCTGCCGCCGAAGGTATCACCGTTGACGAGGCCAAGCAGTCACTGATCGCCAGCCTAGAAGAAGGCACAGGTGATGAGGCCCTGCCCGCCGAATTCGTCGCTGAGATGAAAGACTTTATCAACGATCCTGACAGCTTTTCTCTCACGTTTGCGCCTGACGAGCCCGTACCCTTTATCAATCTGACGCAGCTCAGCTCTCCTGAAGATTTTATCGAGCTGCTTAACGTTCGCTTTGAGTCTTAAAGCCTCAAGTCTAAGTTCTAAGCCTCAAGTCTAAGTTCTAAGCCTCAGGACTAATGTTCACCTTGCGTTGTAGCGCCTGTGGGCAGAGAGGGCGTTTCTACCCGCCGACCGTCAGCGGTTTGCCCGTTGCTTTGTCCACGATCAGCGGTCGAGTAAGGTGCACTTGGCCTAGGTCGATTCCCCTCGCTCAGCTGCTTGACCACGATATAGAGAATGGGCACCACGAACAGGCTCAAAAACGTAGCTACCAGCATTCCGCCAAACACAGCTGTTCCCAATGACTGACGGCTACCTGCGCCTGCACCAGAGGCGATCACCAGCGGAAAAATACTGCTCAGCGTCGAGATTGCAGTCATCAAAATGGGCCGCATTCTCTGCTGAGCAGCTTCTAGAGCGGCCTGTATAATCGAGCGGCCCTGCTCGCGTAGCTGGTTGGCAAACTCTACGATCAAAATCGAGTTTTTACTGGCTAGGCCAATTAGCATCACCAGTCCAATTTGGCAGTACACATCGTTGGGCAAGCCTCGCAGCGTTTGAGCAAGGAGCGCACCGAGTACCGCTAGCGGCACCGCAAACAAAATAATCACCGGGTCCACGTAGCTCTCGTACTGCGCAGCCAGCACTAAAAAGACCAGCACAATGCCTAGACCAAAGATAATTGGCGCTTGGTTGCCGCCTTCAATCTCTTCTAGCGCGGTGCCCGACCATTCATAGCCAAAGCCTGCGGGCAAGACCTGATCGGCTACGCCTTCCATGGCTTCAATGGCCGCGCCAGAGCTAACGCCTTCTGCGGGCTGGCCGTTGATGGTAATCGAGCGAAAGAGATTGTAGTGGTTGATAGTCTGCGCGCCGGTGGTGTCTGTGGTGGAGATGAGGTTGCCCATTGGGACCAGATCGCCGGTTTGCGATCGCACATACAGCTTGTCAATATCATTTGGGGTAGAGCGAAACTTTTCATCCGCCTGCACATACACTCGGTAGGTTCGGCCTTGCAGGTTAAAGTCGTTGACGTAGCTCGATCCTAAATTGGTTTGCAGTGTGCTGAAAATGTCGTTGATATTGACATTGAGCGACTTGGCCTGCTCGCGGTTGACGTCAATCGCAATTTGGGGCGTGCTGGCAGCATAGGTACTAAAAACTGAGCTGAGCTGAGGGTTTTGACTGGCTGCACCCATAATCGCGCCCATGCTGTTAACTAGCTGGCCTAGCTCTGCGTTGCCGCGTCGATCTTGTAGCTGAAACTCAAAGCCACCAAAGCTGCTCAGACCCTGAATAGCCGGAGGGTTGACGGGCAGCATTCGCGCTTCGGTAGTGGCCATCAGCGGGCCGCTGACCCGTTCAATAATGTCGAAGGCTGTGGCATCGCGATCGCCCCACGGATTGAGCGTAGTGAAAATAACGCCGCTGTTGGCTGTGTTGCCGCTAAAGCCAAAGCCACCAACCGCAAAGGTCGCCCTCACTTCGGGCTGCTCTAGCAGCAGCGCTTCAGCCTTCTCCATGACGTCGCTGGTGTAGTTGATCGAGACGCCTTCGGGGCCTCCAATCAGGGTAATAAAATAGCCTTGGTCTTCGTCGGGCAAAAAGGCAGACGGGACCGTGGTATAGAGCCAGCCGGTAATCACTAGAGAGGCCACAAACCCAGCCAGTACAACCAGCTTCAGGTTCACTAGCTTTTCGAGCAGATAGCCGTAGCGATCGCGCAGCCAGTCTAGCCAGTTGTTGAACGGGGTAAATATCTTGGCGCGCCAGCCAGTAGGCTCTTGTCTGGGTCGTAAGAGCAGGCCGGAAAGCGTCGGGGTGAGGGTGAGGGCGTTGAAAGTAGAAAGTGCGATCGCAAAGGCAATCGTCAGCGCAAACTGCCGGTACAGTGCGCCCGTGGTCCCTGGGAAAAAGGCCACCGGCACAAACACCGCCATTAGCACCAGCGACGTGGCAATCACCGCGCCCGTCAGCTCACCCATTGAGGTAATCGCTGCTTCTTCTGGTTCTAGGCCCCGCTGGTTAATTTTCGAGCTAATATCTTCGACCACCACAATAGCGTCATCGACTACCATGCCGGTCGCCAGCGTCAGCCCAAACAGCGTCAGGCTGTTAATTGAAAAGCCAAACAGCTTCACAACGGCAAACGTCGCAATCAGCGATACTGGAATGGTCACCGCCGGAATAACCGTCGTTCGCCAGTCTTGCAAAAAGATATAGATGACCAGCACGACCAGGCCAATCGCCTGCACCAGCGTCCACAGCACGCTTAGCAGTGACTGCTGCACATATTCGGTTGTGTCAAAGCCAATGCCATACTCCATCCCTGGCGGAAACTCTACAGCTAGCTCGGCCATGGTTTCTTTGACACCCGCCGCGACCTCAAGCGCGTTGCTGCCCGGCAGTTGAAAAATGCCTAAGCCCACCGCATCATTGCCGCGAAAGCGCAGAAAAGAGCTGTAGCGCTCGGCCCCCAGCTCCGCGTAGCCCACGTCTCTTAGCCGAATAAGCTGACCGCTGTCCCCGGTCTGTAGCACCAAGTCTTCAAATTCTTTTGGTGTTTGCAGTCGGCTGTTGGCGCGCAGGTCAATTTGAAAGTTCTGATTTTCTGGGGACGGTGGCTGACCAATTTGCCCCGCACCTACCTGAATGTTTTGCTCTCGCAGCGCGCCAACTACATCGTCAGCATTGAGCCCACGGGCCGCAAGCTGCTGCGGATTGAGCCAGATGCGCATGGCATAGGTGCGCTCACCAAAAATTGTGACGTTGCCTACACCGTTGACTCGGCGCAAGGCGTCCGCAATGTACAAATCGGCGTAGTTGCTGAGGAAAATGTCGTCATACTCATCATTTTCGGTAAACAGACTCATCGCCAGCAAGATATTGCTGGTTTGCTTGGCAACTGTTACACCCGTTTGCCGTACGATTTCTGGCAGCTGAGGCTCAGCCAGTGAGACGCGGTTTTGCACGTCTACAGCGGCAATGTCTTTATCCCGAGAGGAATCGAAGGTAACAACAATATTGCTGACGCCGTTGTTACTGCTGTTAGAGGTCATATATCGCATGCCCTCTACACCGTTGATCTGCCTTTCAATAACGGTTGTGACGCCGCGCTCTACGGTTTCAGCATCCGCGCCAATGTAGGTCGCGGTGACGTTGATCTGCGTTGGGCTGATGTCTGGGTATTGGGCAATGGGTAAAGTCGGAATGCTGACCGCGCCAATCAACAGCATGATCAGCGCGCAGACGGTTGCAAAAACCGGACGTTTAATGAAGTAATTCACAAACATGACTTAACCTTCGCCTCTGGTAGCCGCATCATCGCCGCCGCCTGGGCCGCCACCTGGCCCACCTTCGCCAGCCCCTTCTTCCTGCTGCATAATTGGCACCCCGTCGCGCAGGTTCAATAGCCCAGAGGTAATCACCGTATCGCCAGGGCTCAATCCTTCAAGCACCTGATATTCGTTCCCTTGTAGCTCTCCTAGCGTCACTGACTTGAGCCGAGCGACCATCTGGGGCGGGCCATCTTGCTGTCCGTTCTGCTGTCCGTCTTGCTGACCGCTGGGCTGGCCATTGCCACCTGCCGCGCTAGCTGGTGAGCCTTCGCCTTCTGCCGGTGGATCGGGCTCTCCGGGTACAAATACAAAGGTTTCTCCGCCCAGCCGAGAAACGGCTGTAGTTGGAATCAAGATGCCGGGGCGCTCGTTCCAAACGATACGAACGTCTAGGCGCTGCTCGTCTTGTAGCGGAATGCTGGGGGCGGAAAAGCGAGCTTTGGCTAAGACGGTTTGGGTATTGGGGTCGGTGGTTGGGGAGACAAAGCTGATGCTGCCAGTGGCGATCGCATCATCTTGTCCAAACAGACTCAGCTCTACCGGCAGACCCACCCGTAGCCGCTCAGCATCGTTAATCGGTACCGAAATTTCTAGATTTAAGTCTTGATTTTGAGTAATCGTGGCTAGCTGAGCGCCTGCTTGGACGTAGTCGCCTAGATTAATCGGAATATCACCAACGATGCCCGCGATCGGCGAGGTGACGGTTTTGTCTAGCAGATCTTGCTGAGTGGCACTGGCATTGGCGTTCGACTGAGTCAGGGTGGCCTCGGCTGCTGCTAGGCTCGCTCTGAGGGCGTCAATTTCTTCAACACCAGCGTTGAGCGCCGACTGGGCGACCGCGCGATCGCGCACCACATTGTCAAGCTGCTCTTGAGCCAGTGCCCCGCGCTCTACTAGCACAGCCGTCCTGGCATAGTCTGTCTGTTGCAGCTCTAGGTCGGCCAGTAGTTCCGTTTGGCTGGCTTCAGCAGCGCGAAGCTGAGCGCGGGCATTGTCTCTTGCAGAACGGGCTGCGCTGACGCTGGCCAAGGCCGCATTGTAGTCAGACTGCGATCGCTCCTGACTGAGCTGCATAATCGGGTCGCCTGCTGCCACCGAATCGCCAGAAGAGACAAATATTTGTACGACTCGTCCGTCGGCTTCGGGCTGAAGGCTTACCCCTGCCTCGGCATCTAAAACGCCAACAAACTCACCGCTTTCTTCGAGCGACGCCTCTTGCAGTCGCTCCATTTGTACCGGGGCCGGGGGCTGCCCTTGCATCGCAGGCTGGCCTCCCCCACCAAATACTTTCCAAAGAATAAAGCCCAGCCCACCCGCGAGCAGTATGAGCGCAAACAGCCCCCACCAGCGACGCGGCGAGCGCTCGTTTGTTCGCAGAGAGGCCCCAATGGGTTGAACCTGTGGCTCTTGAGTCACATCAGAGGGAGCAGGTTGAGCAGAAGACGCCCGAGAAGAAACTGGGAGCGCAGAGGATGAGTCCGAAGAGGCCGTCATAGAAGAGGTACCTTTGCACTGATCTGAGCAGTGGATTTCTGGGCAGTGAATTTGAATCCGAGCAGCAGGCTTAGCGGCGGCTTTAAAGAGAGATACGACAGCAAAATATAAAAATCTTGAGTCGCGCAAGCAACCACAAGTCGATGCCTAAGATCGAGTATAGCTAAACTAGTCAGTCTGGTTTAGTTAACTATCAAAAATAATTTTGCAGCTCGTGTTCCTTTCTACGTCTATCTATTCCTTTTTACGTCTATCTATATAGCTAAATATCTAAATAGCTAAATAGCTGCTGAGAGCCCGCTAGAGAGAGATTTGGATGTCTCAGCAGCTACCCTCCAATAGCTACCCCTAATAGCTGTAGTCATCCAGTAATCTAGCTTAGGACAATGCTACACATACGGCAGGTCGCGGCGGCTACGCAAAGGAGCGCCTTGGCAAGTCGCTACAAGTCGCTACAAATAGTGTTAATTCTGCCATCCGTCCTACAAAACTTGCTATATATAGTGGTTAAATGAGGGGTGGTTAAACCCAGCTATTCGCCTAGCTATCCACGCCATCGGCTTTTGAGGAGCACGTATCTTATGTCTTTTGTTGGCCTGCACATCCACAGCGACTACAGCTTGCTCGATGGTGCTAGCCACATCGATCCACTAGTGGATCGGGCATTGGAACTGGGGATGGATGCGATCGCGCTGACCGATCACGGCGTGATGTACGGTGCCATTGAGCTGCTAAAAGTATGCAGCAAAAAAGGCATCAAGCCGATCATCGGCAACGAGATGTACATCATTAACGGTGACATCACCAAGCAGGAAAAGCGGCCCAAGTATCATCAGCTCGTACTCGCCAAAAACGACATTGGCTACAAAAACCTGGTAAAGCTCACTACCGTCTCTCACCTAGAGGGCGTACAGGGCAAAGGCATTTTCTCTCGCCCCTGCATTAACAAAGACCTCCTAGAGCAGTATCACGAAGGGCTGATTGTTACCAGCGCTTGCTTGGGGGGCGAAATTCCGCAGGCAATTATGAAAAAGCGCCCCGACGTGGCTCGACGCGTTGCCCAGTGGTATAAAGATCTGCTTGGCGATGACTTTTATTTAGAAATCCAAGACCACGGCTCTCCTGAAGATCGCATTGTTAACGTTGAGATTGTTCAAATTGCCCAAGAGCTAGAGATTAAAGTTGTTGCCACTAATGACTCTCACTTTATTTCTTGTATTGACGTAGAGGCACACGACGCGCTGCTTTGCATTCAAACCGGCAAGCTGATTACAGAAGATAAGAGACTTCGCTACAGCGGGACAGAATACCTGAAGTCAGAAGCGGAAATGAGTCGCCTGTTTCGCGATCATCTCCCTCCAGATGTGATTGCCGACGCGGTCAGTCGCACCCAAGAAGTGGCCGACAAAGTTGAAGAATACAACATTCTCGGAAATCCGCAAATCCCCAACTTTCCTATTCCCGCAGGCTACACCAAAGAAAGCTACATGGAGAAAGTGGCGTGGGACGGCTTGCTCGAGCGGATGAATGTTTCTAGCGCTAATGAAATCTCTGAAGAGTATCAGGCGCGGATGAAGTACGAAGTCGAGATGATGCATCAGATGGGCTTTGCCACCTACTTCCTGGTGGTTTGGGACTATATCAAATTTGCCCGCGACAACGATATTTCTGTAGGGCCCGGTCGCGGCTCAGCCGCAGGCTCACTGGTCGCCTACGCGATGGGCATTACCAACATCGATCCGGTGCACCACGGCCTGCTGTTCGAGCGCTTCCTCAACCCCGAGCGCAAGTCTATGCCTGATGTGGACACCGACTTCTGCATTGAAAAGCGCGAAAAAGTAATCGAGTACGTAACCGAAAAATACGGCACCGATCACGTCGCCCAAATCATCACCTTCAACCGCATGACCTCCAAAGCGGTGCTCAAAGACGTGGCCCGCGTGCTCGATATTCCCTACAACGAGTCCGACAAACTCGCTAAGCTCATCCCTGTCTCTAGGGGCAAGCCCGCCAAGCTCAACGAGATGATCTCAGAGAAAACACCTGCCGCCGAATTCAAAGACAAATACGACAGCGGCGAGCTGATTCCAGGCACTGCGGTGACTTTTCAGCGTTGGATTGACACCGCTATTACCATCGAAGGCACCAACAAAACCTTTGGCATGCACGCGGCAGGCGTCGTCATTTCTGAGCATCCGCTTGACACCATTGTCCCTTTGCAGCGCAACAACGACGGTGCGGTCATCACCCAGTACTACATGGAGGATGTCGAAGCCATCGGGCTGTTGAAAATGGACTTTTTGGGTCTGCGCAACCTCACCATGATTCAAAAAGCGGTGAACCACATCGAGTCGCGGCACAATGTAAAAATTGATTTGGACGCCCTGCCGTTAGACGATCCGGCCACCTACAAGCTATTGGCAGGCGGTGAGCTTGCAGGGGTTTTTCAGCTAGAGTCTTCTGGCATGCGTCAGATTGTCAAAGACCTTAAGCCGTCTGGATTAGAAGATATCTCCTCGGTGCTAGCGCTGTATCGACCTGGGCCTTTGGATGCGGGGCTGATCCCCAAATTTATTGACCGTAAGCACGGTAGAGAAAAAATCGACTATGCGCATAAGATTCTAGAGCCGATTCTCAAAGAAACTTATGGCATCATGGTCTATCAAGAACAGATTATGAAAATAGCTCAAGACCTGGCGGGATATTCGCTGGGACGGGCTGATCTGTTGCGTAGGGCAATGGGTAAAAAGAAAATAAAAGAGATGGAATTGCACCGGGAGGAGTTCATTAAAGGTGCTGGAGAAAATGAGTTTCCCCGTAAGAGCGCAAACGATTTGTTTGACCAGATGGTGCTGTTTGCCGAGTACTGTTTCAACAAATCTCACTCGACGGCGTATGGGTTTGTTACCTTTCAGACGGCCTACCTAAAAGCGAACTATCCGGTCGAATACATGGCGGCGCTGCTGACGGCGATTAGCGGCGACCAAGACAAGGTGCAGATGTACATTGCCAGCTGCCTGGGCATGAGCATTCAGGTGCTGCCGCCAGATGTAAACCATTCGGGCGTAGACTTTACGCCGCTAGACAATCAGATTTTGTTTGGTCTTTCGGCAGTGCGCCATATTGGTTTAGGGGCGATTGAGGCGCTGATTGCCTCGCGATCAGCAGAAGGGGCGTTTACGTCTTTGGCTGATTTGTGCGATCGCGTAGATCTGCGTGCGGTCAACAAACGCGCCCTCGAAGCCCTCATCCTCTCTGGCGCATTTGAAAGCATCGAGCCCAACCGCCAGCAGCTCATGCACGACCTTGAACTCGTTGTAGACTGGGCCCAAGCTCGTGCTAAAGATCGCGAAGTCGGCCAGGGAAACCTCTTCGATATGCTAGGCGCAGCCACAGCCGCAGGCCCGACCACCAGCTTCGAGTCTGCCCCCAAAGCGCCCCCCATCGCCGACTATGACCCACAAGAGCGCCTCAGACTAGAAAAAGACCTCCTCGGCTTCTACATCTCCGATCATCCGTTAAAAGACATTCAGCACTCAGCCAAAATTCTGGCCCCTATTGAGCTAGCCGAGCTGGCCGATAAGCCAGAAAAAGTAACCCTTACGGCCATTGTCATGCTTAGCATGGTCAAGCCTGTCACCACCAAAAAAGGCGACTCTATGGCCGTCGTCGAGATGGAAGACCTGACGGGTCACGCCGAAGCCGTCATCTTCCCCAAATCCTATGCTCGCATTGGCCAGTACATTAAACCTGACGCTCGCCTGATGGTTTGGGGCAAGCTTGACCGCCGCGATGACCGCGTGCAAATGATTATCGACGATGCCCAGCCAATTGAAACCGTCAGCATGGTGATGCTAGATATCGACCCTTCAGTGGCAGGCGACATCAACAAGCAAAACCGCCTGCGAGACGTGCTCAGAGTCTTGCAAGGCGAAGACAGATTCGCGGCAAAAACGCCTGTGATTGCCGTCATTCGCACCCGCCATCAGCGCCACGCCATTCGCCTTGGCAATCAGTACCGCGTCCGCAATGCCGAGGCCGCCGTCGCCGCGCTACAGGCCGCCAATTTTAATGCCAGCGCCAAGCCCTTGCTCAGCAGCGTAGCCGCTAGATAGATCCGCAGAGAAAAGGCGGTTATACAGATGTCTTGGCCTTTTTTCTATCTTTTTTGCGGCCGTCTTTTCTACGGTCATTAAATATGGACGCTTTGGTCTTTTTGGGCTTTGGTGTTCGCCTCTGCGTAAGTAAGACAGCGACTGAAAAACTGGCCGCGATGGGAAAAGCCAAGATCGCCCCTAAAATGATGCCGCAGGCCACGCAAACGGTTATAGAAAACAGGCCTAGCCAAGGGCGGCGGCGCTTGAGGGAAAGAAAAAGTGGCAGCAGCCCGCAAACAATTCCTGAAAGCGCTCCACCGATAATAAAAGGCAGTAGATAGAAAAAGAGATCTGGCATATGTCTGAGCGGATCGTTTGAATAGCATTATCCCGAGAGCCGGGGCTTTCGATACGGCCTTTCCCTTTGTATTAGAGAATCTTCATTTAGCAACCGTGTATTCCACTTTCTCTGGCAAAAAAAATAACAGCGACAACACTATTTTACGGAACTGCGCTACCTAATACATGGCACAACAGCTTGAACAGCAATTATTTGTTTTTCGCGTGTAGTTTTTTGGCGCATTATGTCTTCTAAAGACTGGCGATACAGCTTTTCCCACTTTGAGTTGATACCTATTCAAGGAAAGCTCGCTATACTAGGGCCCGATGATCTTGTGTAAGCAGAGCTTGTGTGAGCAGTCAATTGGGTATCAGTTGGGTAAAGGTGAACTATGGCGGATGAGCTGGTGCTGTTTTGGCATCGTCGGGATTTGCGGATTCGAGATAATTTGGGGCTGGCGGCGGCGCGCGATCGCACCCCAAAAGTCATCGGCGTTTTCTGCCTAGATCCTGGCATCCTAGACGGTGACGATATCGCCCCGGCCCGCGTGGCTTACATGATTGGGTCTTTAGCAGAGTTGCAGGAAAGCTATCGGTCAGTCGGCAGCGAACTGCTAATTTTGCAAGGTGATCCGGCCAAAGCCATTCCTAAGCTTGCTAGCGCCTTAGAAGCAACGGCTGTGTATTGGAACCGAGATGTAGAGCCCTATGCACGTGATCGCGACACCCACGTTGCCGAAGCCCTCAAAGCAAAAGACATCGAAAGATCTACCCAGTACTGGGATCAGTTATTGCATCCGCCCGATGCCCTTAAAACTGGCGCGGGTGATCCTTACAAGGTATACACTCCTTTCTGGCGCAAATGGATTCAGCAGAATAAGCAGGCCCCTGTGCCAGTGCTAGCTGACGTAACGGGACTGAGCCCGCACGAGAAAGCCGCTGCCAACGATGCAGGCAATATTGAGCTGCCCACGGCTGAAGCATTGGGCTACAAGTGGAAAAATGGATTTTTGCTAGCACCAGGAGAAAAAGCAGCGCTAGAACAGCTAGAGACGTTCTGTGACGATAGAAGAGCGATCGCAACCTACGACGAACAGCGAAACTATCCCGCCAACCCAGGCACCTCACTCCTCAGCGCCGCTCTCAAATTTGGCACCTTGGGCATTCGGACCGTTTGGGAAGCCGCAGACAGTGCCTACAGCCGAGCCCGCAGCGACGAAACTCACCAAAATATCCGCACCTGGCAGCAAGAAATTGCCTGGCGTGAGTTTTATCAGAGCGTCATGTACGCCTTTCCCGAACTTGCAACCGGTCCGTACCGCGAACCGCTCAAAGACTTTCCTTGGGATAATGACGAGACCCTATTTTCTGCCTGGTGTGAAGGCCGAACCGGCTATCCAATTGTCGATGCGGCCATGCGCCAGCTCAACCAAACCGGATGGATGCACAATCGCTGTCGGATGATCGTCGCTAGCTTTCTCACCAAAGACCTGATTATTGACTGGCGCTGGGGTGAAAAGTACTTTATGCAGCATCTATTTGATGGCGACTTGTCTTCTAACAATGGCGGCTGGCAGTGGAGCGCCTCTAGCGGTATGGACCCGAAGCCGCTACGCATTTTCAATCCGGCCAGTCAGTCAAAAAAATACGATCCTGATGCCGACTACATTCGCGAATGGATACCCGAAATTCGTCATCTGGATACTGCGATGTTAATCAGTGGCGATATTCCCGAGCAAGCTTTAGAAGGAACAGATTATCCTGCGAAGATTGTTGATCATAAAGAACAACAGGCTATTTTCAAAGAGCGCTATAAAGCT
This sequence comes from uncultured cyanobacterium, assembly GCA_963833005.1. Taxonomy (GTDB): domain Bacteria; phylum Cyanobacteriota; class Cyanobacteriia; order Phormidesmidales; family Phormidesmidaceae; genus Phormidesmis. Next base: position 262,550 of record CAWHWK010000011.1, read on the forward strand.
CAAAAGTGAATTTGGGCAAGTAATTTCAATCAGGTGATTGATCTAACTGGGTAACCTTAGACGGCGTTGACCGCTGCCCAATCTTCGCGAGCAGCGCTAATACCAGCCTCGACAATTGAGCTCAAGTCACACCCATACTCTCCGGCGCAGCTAAAAGAACCCAATTCTAAAACAGACAGATCTCCTGCTGACTCGCAAATATCGATGGTGTATAGAATCTCCGGGTACCAGCCAACCTGCTTCAGCACTGTCGAGACGTAATCTTCTAGATAGCCGCCCTTCACTTCTTGATTTATTTGGTTTTCTCCAACTAGGTAAAGTGAGCCAGTCACAATCTCATCTTTGTATGCAAAAAATCGCCATTCTCTTGTAATGGGCTGTCTTTTGCCAACGAGTACTAGCGTTGTTTTATCGCGCTTTAGCTTGCTCTCTAACGCTGCTAAAGTATTCAACTTTTGCAGGTCAAAAACGCCTGCTCGAAATAGTTTCATATTGCTATCTGGGCGAATAAACAGATCTCCCGTAGAGCTGAAATAGTCAAGGATTTCAGTTCTTCTTCTCGCGAGTTCTGCGAGTGGCAAGATGAAATATTGGCGATTCAATAGATGCTCGCCAAAATGAGCATAATAAACCGTGCAGCTTAGATTTTTGGGATCCATGTAGGCTCCAGGAATCCAGCTAGTGCGCAAAACATCGCGGCCTAGACCGAGCGACCCTCGAAACAAAACACAGTCATGATTGGGAAAATATGAACTGGCTGTCCTAGGCTGAAAATCTAGATACCTGACTTCCCTGTAGGCGCAGTTCTGCTTTTCTAGCTCGGCAAACAAGGCTGCATCTGTATCAAAGACTCCTTTTTCAATTAGCCAGTTGACTGGTTTCACCGCTCGACGTCTTCCAAGCAAACTATTCAATCTAGTCTACACTCATACCTTCGCAGTCTTTACAGCGCGCAGATCGGCATTTACCTGTGCTTCCGTGAGAATACTGTCTTGCTAGGCTTCTGCCTACGGGAATGCTATTGATAGCGGTTTTCTCTTCAGATGACTTGATGCAAGCTCCCATCTTTCCTCGCCATCCCACAGGTACGTTGCCCGATAGTTTTTCTAGCAACTTATCTGGCAGCTCGCCTGATGAGCAAGGCGAAAATGCCTCAATTGAGGCCAGTGAGCGTAGCGCTGATGAGCAGGCGGCAGCCTATCAAGCGGCTTGTCAGTGGATAGATAGTATTCCTGGCGCGATCGCCCACATTTTAACCACGCCTGAGGGCATCGCGATCGGCTGCCCCTATCTCAGTGCAGGCGTCCCAAAACTCTTAGAAATTCCGGTTCCCGCTTCAGTCGCCGCGAGGCACTCCCTTAACCATACCGATATTTCTTCTCTTTTAGACTTCATTCACCCAGAAGACCGCGAGCAATTTTCTTTAGCCTTCGCGCGCGCGGCCAAACGCCAGCGACTGTGGGAATGGGAAGGTCGCATTTTACTTCCGAACAAAAAAGTAAAGTGGGTCATGTTCACCATCCAGCCTGCTTTATCTCAGCCGAGTGTTAGGCATTTGCTGTGGACTGTGCTGGTGCAAGATATCACCTCACGCCGACAGTCAGAGACTGAAACCAAAGAACTCAATCAGCAACTCTATAGCCGCTTAGAGGCACGTACAGCTGAGCTAGCGGTTAGTCAAACCCGACTGCAAAAGCTGGCGGATAATGTACCAGATATGCTGTACGAAATGCGATTAGACGCCCAGTCAAAAGTCTCTTTTTCCTACGTGTCATCGGCCTGTCACCGACTGGTCAATATGGCTCCAGAACAGTTCCAACAGCAGGACGCGAATGTCCTGTTACTGGTCCATGCCGATGATAGGCAAGGGCTAAAATCCGCCGTTCGTGAATCTGCGCTGACGCTGAAGGATTGTTCCTACGAGTACCGGTTAATTTTATCTTCAGGGCGGCAGCGATGGGTCCGTACGGTGGCCAAGCCACAGCCACAGATGGACGGCTCGATTGTGTGGTACGGCTGTCTGAGCGATATCAGCGATCGCAAACATATTGAAATGCAGCTCAACAACTCACTCAAAGCGCTAGCCGACATAAAATTTGCCCTCGACTGCGCCTCGAATGTTGCTATTACCGATCACCGAGGCTGCATCACCCACGTCAACGACAAATTCTGTGAAATCTCACAGTACAGCCGCGCTGAACTGGTTGGCCAAACGCACAGAATCGTAAATTCGGGGTATCACCCTCCTGAGTTTTTTGAAGACATGTGGTACACCATCAGCAACGGGCATGTCTGGCTAGGCGAGGTGCGCAACCGAGCCAAAGACGGCAGTATTTACTGGGTTTCTATGACAATTGTGCCGTTTTTAGATACGAATGACTGTCCTTATCAGTACATCGCTATTCGTAATGATATTACCGAACGTAAGCGAACTGAAATGTGCCTGGTGCAGCAGGCCGACGAGCTAGAGAAGGCATTTTCAGACCTACAGAAAACGCAAATGCAGCTGGTTCAAACGGAGAAAATGTCGAGTTTGGGCCAGCTAGTAGCAGGCGTTGCGCACGAGATTAATAACCCAGTGAGTTTTATTTACGGCAACGTCAATCCGGCTAATCGCTATGCCCTGAGCCTGATCAACCTGTTAAAGCGCTATCAGACTCACTATCCTGATCCCCCAGTTGAAATTGCAGATGAGCTAGAAGATCTTGACTTTGAGTTTATAACTGATGACCTCTTGAAGCTGCTGGCCTCTATGAAAATTGGGGCAGAGCGAATTCGCCAAATTGTCGCTTCTTTGCGGACGTTTTCTCGCAAGGACGAAGCCGACAAAAAGTCTGTCGATATTCACCTGGGTATTGAAAGCACACTGATGATTTTGGCCCATCGGCTAAAGGCGCAGCCGCACCGAGCTGAGATTAAAGTCACCAAAGACTACGGCGATTTGCCTCTAGTCGGCTGCTACGCGGGTCAGCTCAATCAGGTATTTATGAACGTGCTGAGCAATGCGATTGACGCGGTAGATAGTGTTAAATCCCCGCAGCTAAGCGTGGCAACTGCCCTTAAGGGTGACCAGGTGACTATCACGATTCAAGACAACGGCCCAGGGATGCGTGAAAAGGTGCGATCGCAAATTTTCAATCCCTTTTTTACCACTAAACCCATCGGTCAAGGCACCGGCATGGGACTTTCCATCAGCTATCAGATTGTGACAGAACGCCACGGTGGTTCCTTGCAAGCCGCCTCTGCCCCTAACAAAGGGACCCTCTTTACAATCCAGATTCCGCTACATCAGCCCAAGTAATCCCACCTGTAACCATACCTGTCATCACCTACAGCCGTTTCCCGAAGCTATTTGCGCGACTGCCAAGCCTTGTGCCACTGCTAAACCTGGAATAGCCACCGATTTTCCACCCGCCGCAAACTGATATTTGTTCAATACAGCTCAAGACAGCAAATGCCGGTAAATCATCAGGTTTCTTTAATACTGTCAGGAACTCAGACAAAATCTGCTGAATATAAAAACAGCTACTCGGTGCCATTCTCTTCTGCCAACAGCAGAAAACAACCTATCTATCCTGATGACTTCATACAGGCGTAGCTAATCTACTCCCTGCCTGCTACTACCTGTCTGCAACTGTTTGTCTACTCCGTGTTTTGCTTTATGCCCTATCGGCTGGGAACACTATTCACCAAAGGGGTGAGCCTTGCCGATTATTCACCTGTCCTGCTACCTAGCACCATCATGAAAGCTACATCCGACCTTGTCGAACAACGGACTTCGCAAATGCCATCTTCTGGCAGCGTCGAAACGATGTTAGAACCTTCTGATCTCGATCTATCAGGAGTTGACGCTGATGACATGCAGGCTGATGTGCATATCGAAGGCTTGGACTCTGATGCTCATGCGAATCCACGCGCAAAGCGGACTACCGACCTAGTTAGGCTTTACCTGCAAGAAATTGGCCGCGTGAGCCTGCTAGAGCGAGATGAAGAGGTTGCAGAAGCTCAGCTTGTACAGCAACACATGCTGCTGTTAAAAACGCGAGACGAAAAAGCAGCCGCAGCCGAAGGCAGCCCGCTGGCCGTCTATGTGAACCTGCTCAACACGCAAGATCAGCTCAAGGCACAGCTCGGCCACAGACCCTCGCTAGAGCGCTGGGCAAAAACCGCAGGCGTTGAAGCCGCTGCGCTCAAGCCGACTTTGGCCCAAGGCAAGCGACTGTGGGCAGAGCTAGCGAACCTTAGCGTAGACGAGCTGGTCAACGTCCAAAAAGAGGGCGCACGGGCCAAAGAGCACATGATCAAAGCGAACTTGCGCCTAGTGGTGTCAGTCGCCAAAAAATATCAAAATCGTGGGTTAGAGCTGCTGGACCTGATTCAAGAAGGCACCTTAGGACTAGAGCGCGCCGTTGAAAAGTTTGACCCGACTAAGGGCTATCGCTTTAGTACCTATGCCTACTGGTGGATTCGTCAGGGCATTACCAGAGCGATCGCGACCCAAAGCCGTACCATTCGCCTCCCGGTCCATATCACCGAAAAGCTTAACAAAATTAAGAAAGCCCAGCGCAAAATCTCTCAGGCCCAAGGCCACACGGCCAAAGTGGACGATATTGCCAAAGAGCTAGACATGACCGTCGCTCAGGTGCGTGAAGTGCTGCTAAAAGTGCCCCGCGCGGTCTCTTTAGACACTAAAATTGGCAAAGACCGCGACACTGAGCTAGGTGACCTGCTAGAAGCTGAAGACATTTCACCCGAAGACCGGCTGATGCGCGAGTCTTTAAAGCGAGACTTGCAGCAGCTGCTGACCGATCTGACTACTCGTGAGCAAGAGGTTATTACCCTGCGCTTTGGTTTGGGTGATGGTGTCCCTTACTCCCTCGCAGAGATTGGCCGCACGCTAGAGCTATCGCGCGAACGGGTTCGCCAAATTGAGTCCAAGGCACTGCAAAAGCTCCGTCAGCCCAAGCGTCGTAACCGGGTTCGCGACTATCTAGAGTCGCTAGATTAGGTCTAGATCTGCTGCTCATTCAGGATTTCCATGCGGCTCTCGGGAATAGCTCGAGAGGTAACAGGCACTCTGCCCGTGCGCATACAAATCCAGGCATGACGCAGCAGTAGGCCCGCATCGCCACTTTGCGGATCGTCAAGGAAATAGCTGTGGCCCAAGCGATCGTACTTGTTGTTGAAGTCATCGCAGTCGATGGCATACACGTTTTTGGGCACTTTCTCCATCCGCTCAGGCCCCGTATGGCCTAGCCGACGCGAAGCGGACGCGTTGCCAACGTTAGCGACCTTGCTTGCTCGCAGCGCCAAATCGTCAGCGGCATAGTATGCCACTACATTGCGACTCATCGGCGGAATTACGCCGCCCGATTTACCGGGTTCTAGCGTCTCATTGACCACGTCAGCCGCCGCCATAAACACATTGCGAAACAGCAGGGTTAGGCCGCTTTGAGGATAGTACTTGGCCGAGAGCTGCAAAGCCTCGCGCAAGACCCGGTTGCCCATAGAAAAAGCGAGAACATTCACGCGTTTGAGGCAGGGATTTTCTAAGGTGCTGTTTTCTTCGCGCCAGGCTAAAAACTTTTGCAGCAGGCGCATGTAGGCGAGGCCGCTGGCATCGGCGGCTTTTTGGTCATCGTAATAGTCTTTGACTTTGCCAAAGTCGTTGTCGCAGGGCCAAATAAGCGGGATAACGACAATTTTTGGGCTCTCAGCATTCTCTCGCTTGCTGGTCTGCTGCATCGCATCGAGCAGGGTTTGCAGCCTCTCGGCCTGTGCAAAGGCTTGCTCGGGTAGAGTAGAAAAGCCGTGAAGAAAAAAGAGAAGCTGGTCTGCCTGTAGGCTTTTGAGCTGGTCGAAAAAGTTGGCGCTGCCGATTTCGGTGTAGTTGGAAGGGCCGCTGCGACGACAGCAATAAAAAGACTGCTCTGCCTGATTGTTGTCTAAGACAAAGTTGATAGAACGCGAAAGGCGAAAGTCTGAACCTTCGGAGGGTAGAGGGGTGAGGCCCTGCTCTAACACGCGGTTGGTTACAAACAGCATAGGCAGCTTTTCATGTCAGATGAACTTTTTATATGACCTTTTTTTATGGGCTAGGCGAACCCCTTACAGCAGGCTATCAATAGTGACGGCAAAAAGGGCAGAGATCGCCGTAATGCCCAATCCGATGAACGGGTTTTGTCCCTGATTGACCGCAAAGGAGGTGATGACACCTGCACCTAGAGCTGCAATGACCAGCGAAGCTACCCAGTCTTTACGGATTTTGTTATGCATAGATTACCTTGTCCCTTACGTGGACGATTCCAATTCGCTTGCTTTCACGCTATCACCTGGGTGTAACCGGTATAGTGCGATCGCCTCTGATGTGTAACGAACTGTTTTAATGAGATAGCTTTCTTAATAGCGTTCTCATTTTAAGGCGCATAGCTTTGAGGCTCTGATTCTAAAAGCTATGTACATTTAGCCATAAGCCCTATTCACGCGCCGTATTGCCGTCTTTGACCCAGCCTTCTTGGCCACTGCTGAGCTGAACCTTAAGCCAGCCATTTTCTTCTTCTAAAACGGTTAAACTGGCCTCATAGCCAACGCCACCAATATTGGTGTATTCCGTACCCGGACCATCGCGCAAAATCAGGCCCACAGGCTGAGTGACGTAGGCTGTGTAGCTGCCTGCTGGTGCGGCTTCTGTCTCTGGTTCAGAGTCTGTCGCTGTAGGCTGGGCCGGACTCTCTGGTTCTGGAGCTGCTTCCTGGGACGATTCTTGGGGTGAGACGGCAGCGGCGCGGTCTTCTGGCAGGTCGTTGTCATAAATTGGGCGCTCTGGCGGCTCTGCGCTGCGGGCCATAAAGTAGCGCACCATTGCTGCGCCTGCCAGACTCATAATCAGCATCGCTAAAATGATGCCAAGAATAAATTTACTTAGACCTAGAAAGAAGTTTTTCATCACCATACTCGAAAGAAGGATGCCAAAGTCATACGGTTATAGCGTGAAGCGGGCGATCGGTAAAGGCTAGCTTTCATCTTGGCGCTGCTGCTCAATTCTGTCGGCGAGCGGCGTTTGCCGAGAGGCCAATCGGGCCCGTCCGGCAGCAGCCCAGTCTTGCAGGGCTTCTATTTGCTGCTGCGCGGTGCGAGCGAGTGGGATGATTTGACTGACGGCTTCTAAAATGTCGTCGCTGGTGAAGTCGCGGTTTTGGCTAAAGCCAATGTGCATGGCTTCAATCAGGGACTGCTCTATTTCTGCGCCAGAAAAGTCGGGCGTTTCGTAGGCGAGTCGGCTGAGATCGTAGCTGGCTAGGTTGTGTGGCCGCAGGCGAGAGAGATGCACCGCATAGATGGCCTGTCGCTCTTCTTGGCTGGGGAGGCCAACGAAAAAGATTTCGTCGAAACGGCCTCGGCGGAGCATTTCGGGCGGTAGGGCCTGGATGTTATTGGCGGTAGCAACTACGAAGACGGGGGAGGATTTTTCGGCTAGCCAGGTGACAAATGTGCCAAAGACGCGGCTGGTTGTGCCGGAATCTCCTCGACCGTCGAAACCCGCAAAGGCTTTGTCGATTTCGTCAATCCACAGGATGCAGGGGGCAAGAGCTTCGGCGAGCTGAATCATTTGGCGGGTGCGCGATTCAGATTCGCCGACGAGGCCGCCAAACAGCCTGCCGACATCTAGGCGCAGCAGCGGCAGGTGCCAGTGGTGTGCGATCGCCTTTGCTGTTAGCGACTTGCCCGTTCCTTGAATCCCTACGAGCATCAGCCCCCGCGGATGGGGCAGCCCATACTGCCTCGCTCGCTGCGAAAAGGCCCCGCCCCGCTTAAGCAGCCAGTCTTTGAGGCTATCGAGCCCGCCAATGTCTGAAATTTTCTCGCTGGCAGGATAAAACTCTAAGATTTGGGTTTGGCGAATTGTCTGCCGCTTTTCTTCTAGGATTAAATCGATATCTTCAGGCTCGAAGGTGCCGTGGGCGGCGATGCCCCGCGCCAGCACGCGGCGGATGCGCTCTAGGGCTAAGCCTTGGCAGGAGCGCACCAGTTCGTCAATATCGCGTGCGGATAGGGTGCTATTAGTGGCGCTGAGTATCCGCTCGACTTCGGTGCGAATTTCGCTGGTGTCGGGCAGGGGAAATTCTAAAATGGTGATGCTGCTGCTCAGATCGTCTGGAACGGTGAGCTGCGCGGAGAGAATGACAATATTTTTGGGTTGAGCTTTGAGTAGCTTTAGCAGGTTGCGCAGCTTGCGAGAGATGGCAATATCGTCTAAAAAGCGGTGATAGTCTCGCAGGACAAAGATAGCGGCGGCAGAAGCGGGCAGTTTTTCAATCAACTCTAGGGCCTGAAGCGGGTTGCGACGGCCAAAGCCCTGATCGTTGGGGTTGCCCTGATAGCCATCGACATAGTCCCAGGTATAGATGGCGCGGCTGCCGCCGATTTCTTGGGCACACAGCGCGATCGCGGCTTCGGCCCGCTCTTCTTCGCGGGTTGGGATGTAGATGAGTGGATAGCGCGATCGCACCAGTAAACTCAACTCTTCACGAAAACTCATCTCAGCGCCCCCTCATAAACGACTCTTATAAATCACCAGCCCATAAATCATAAGCCCTTACCCAGCACAAAAAAATGGCCAAGCGCATATCGAAGTTTCGATAACAGCCGCTTAGCCATCTGTTTAGACTTGGTTTAACTTGACTTGGTTTAACTTGGATAGATCTTGCTTTGTATCGATCTTTGACGATCTACACAAAGGCACCACTGGCTAGCTGCTGAACCTGAGTAGCGCTGAGCGCATCGTTAAAGATTTGCAGCTCATCTACTCCTCCTAGCAGACCATTGTTGTTTTGCCTGCCAAACGTGCCGTCGGCAAATCGGGTGCTGCCGTTGGTATTGCCTAGACCAATGCGATCGCTGTGCTGCAACAGCTGAGTGCCTTGCTCGGTGCCTAGCTTTTCCCCATCTAAATAGGCCGTTAGTGCATCGGGCTGAAGCGTCTTCTCGCCATCTACGACAAGAGCGACATGGTGCCACTTGTCATCTTGGATTTTGTTGGTCGCGCTGATCCAATTTCCCTGAGCCCACTTGCCGTTGCTCCATCCCCCTGCAAACAAAGAGTCATTTTCTAGATAGATATTTACACCGCGCGATCGCCCGCCTTCTTCATAGATGACCTGCTTTTTCTCTGCAGACGCCTCGCCTGCTTTAAACCACATCGAGAGCGTTTTTTCAGAGTGAGTGCCCAGGTTAATATCTTGAGAGTTGTCAATACTCACCAGGCTATTTTTACCATTTAGGCCAACAGCCTGGCCAAACTTGCCCTCAATCCGAGGCGCATTTCTGAGTTGGCCATTGTTTTTCTTTCCAGCAGTGGAGGTGTCTACGCCCATCTGGCCGCTCCCTTCATCAAAGCTGAGGCGAGCAACGGGGGCGAGTTCACTTGGGAACGCTGGCGCATTTGCTGGCAGATTGGGATTTGGGGTTGGATTAGGCGCTAGATTAGTCGGCGATGGATTTGATAATGGATTTGTTGGAGATGGGCTTGATGATGGATTTGTTGGAGATGGATTCGGCGTTGGGCTTGAGACGTTGATAAATGGCACGCTAGTTTTATCAGCGACATCTCCCTTACCTGTTAAAGAAAGGTTGTCAATCGCCACAAAGTCTTGAGCATCTTTGATTTTGTCTGCATTCACTTGAAACAATAGATAGTCATAGCCCTTGCCCAAATTCACATCGGTAGAGATTGTCTTCCAATCAAAAAGACCTCCATTTTGCTTGTTAAACGTGAGGCTAGAGAGCTGGGTTCGCTCCATCGGCAGCGTACCGACCTGATAAGGCCCCGTGGTTTGATGGGAGATGTTATCAAACTGGCCATTCACCCCCCAGAAGTTGACGGTTACGCTGTTGGTGTCAAAAGATTTTTTCCCTGAATCCACATTCTTGAGATCAAAGCTCAGCGTTTGCTGACCGCGATGAACTTTCTCATTGTGGACGACTTGCCCAATGTAGTTGGTATTATCGCCAGGCACAGATATCTTGCCCGCACCGCCCGTTACTTTGACCCCTTTACTGGCAAACCAGCCTTGATCTGCCCACTGCGAGTTGTCGTTACCTGGAATTTGGATCTTAGTGCTCGAAAAATCTCCATTGGTAAAAGCATTGACGTAGCTTGCAGGCTGTACGTTCAAGGTTTGTTTGACGCTTGTTGTTTTTCCCTGACTGTCCCATACGGTTAAAGAGATATTTTGGCTTCCAGCTTTGTCGAATACATGCGTGATTTCGCGGCCAAATCGATCAACGCTGCCGTCGCCATCTAGATCCCAGCCATAGCCAGCAATTCCTTTACTGTCTAGCTTGGCTACATTAGGGTTACCTCCACGCAGCGGATCTGCATCTTGAGAGGTGCTAGCATCTAAGTCAAAGGCCAATCCACCCACTGCCTTAGCGCTGAATTTTGCAGCGGGTGCTTGGTTGCCAGTTTTACTGTCGAACTTGTTGTTCTTTAGCTTTAGATAGGCCGCAAAATCATTTAGTCCTCCTTGCCCTGACGGCACACCGGCTTCACCTAAATTGTAGGTATTTTCTGAGAAGCTACTATTGCTGACCGTCGGTGCGATAAACTCTTTGTCGGTGTTGGGTGGGGCGATATCTGCGCCTAGCTCAAACCCGGCAACGGTCAGATTGTCGAATACTGATCCATAGCTTTCTTGATTAACCAGTATTCCTGCGCCAACCGCTTTAAGGATGCCAATGTCGTTGCCCAGCACAATCCCGTCTTTAAGATCGACATTGGAGCTGTATTGTACAGAAGCGCCTCTAAAGCGGTTGCTCCACAACTTGAAGTCTTTAATTAGCGATCGCCCTTGGTGAGCAGTTTCGGGCTCGTTCGTGTTAAAGGTCAGCTCTCCGTCAAAGTTGGTATTGTGTGCCCAAACGCGTAGACCCACTGCGGCGTTGTAGCTTTCAAATCCCTCGACGGTCGCCATTGGCACATCGCGGATATCTACTTCCTTTTGATTCGCTGGAAAAAGCTTTTTCAGTTCTGGCGGTAGCTTGCTGATGTCTAGCGTGGTTGCATCGCGGAAATATCTGCTGTTGAGTGCACTGCCAAACAGCGTCAGCCCAGAGCTGTTGGAGCTAATTGCCTTATTGTTTTTGTTTTTGATTAGCGCCGCCCCTTGGGTCCAAAAGCCGTCGCCTTCTACCCCAAAATCGTATCGGCGATCGCGCGCCTCTCTTTGACGATTGAAATCAGTTAAGGGAATGCCGGTGGATTTGATCGTGAGGTTGTTTGTCCACGAGCCGATCTCGTTACCAGATTCAGCGGCAATACCCGCTCCGACAACATCAAATACAACATTATCTTCTAGGTTTGCGAAGCTGTCGTGCTGCACAATACCCCAGCCAGGGCTCCCTTCTACTGCGTTGCCGCGAACGAGCGCTGCTTGCCCGTTGATATTGTCTGCGCCAGTACGGTGCAGGTGCAGCGAATAGCGCCCTCTCGGGTTGGTTCCGTTCCCTTTAGACCCATCTACGTTCTTACCCGGATCGTCTACTAGCTTAGCTTTATCAGAGCGGCCTAGGTCGTAGAAGCCTGCGTTGAGCACATTTACATTTGGGTTGTGCATCAACATGACGTGGGCGCGTCGGTTGATGGGTACGCTTTTGCCGTTCTCGGTCTCGAAGGTAACGTTGCGCGTGAGGTTACCGGCGTATAGGGTTAGCTTGTCTGCGGAATTAGCAATGTTGCTGCGAACGTGGTTAAAGCGCAAGACATTGCGGTTACCCGATTTGATATCTTCATTGACAAAGCGAACTTCTTTGCCCTGAATGCTGGTGACAGTCAGTACTTCATCTTGAAACTTAGAGTTGTCGCTGTGTTTGCCCCGAGAGTCGTAGCGGGTGCCGCCTAGAACGATGCGATCGCCCACTTTCCATCCGGTTGGGGCATCCTTGAACTTCAAGACACTTGACCCTTTAGTCGCATCGCCCACGAGCGCTAAGTGATCGGACTTTTCCGCCCCGTAGATATTGACCACGCCTCGGCTTACGAGCCCCTTACTCAGCTGCTCTGGGTCCCATTTAGAATCAAGGGCGGTGTCGCTAGTAAAGATGATTTCTGCTCTTTTGTCAGCGGCTACGGACTGTCCTGCCGCCCCAATGTCCAACTTACCAGTAGCGGCATTGAGAATTGTTTTAACTTTTAGCTGGGTATCTTGGTTAGTTGCGAACTTAAGGTTTCCCTCAATTGCAACAGTTTCGATCCGAGTGTCACTCACTTGGTCGTAAGTGACAACACTGCCCTGTTTGATCAAAACTTTGGCATTGGCATCAGGCACACGCCCGTTGCTCCAAGTTTTAGGATCAGACCAAGCGCCGCTTTTAACCGCTGTATGCGTGTATTGAGTGCTGTTGATTAGCTTCTGAACGGGGTCGTTCATGCTGTGTGCACCGCTATCGGCACCGCCCATAGATGTGTTGTTCATGTAAATGATTTTCCTGATAGTCGCGACAAATAGCGCAATGAGCGCATAGACGCATTGTTTTCTTGTTTATTTTGGGCTTGTGGGCACAGGCTTTCGCGGCATCGGTAGCTATCACAAGACAGCTATCACAAGACAGCTATCAAAAGACTGGCTATCAAAAGACTGGCTATCCAAAATCAGCCACAGAAAATTGATACGCACACCTGATCTGTCAGGGTGCATACAGATGCTTGATAGCAGAAAGCTCGGTCAACGAAACCTAGGCCCGTAGAGAGTATTCAATTGCTAAAAGGCTGTAGTAATTGTCGTCTACAGTGTTTTGCAAGGAAGCAAGCTGCGAGTGAACGCGAGCTAATAGAAAGCCGAGCCAAAGCTGAGCTGATGAGCCAACAACAACCTTGAGCAATGCCTATAGAGGAAACGTTCAATATAACGCCTTAGATAATGACAAATTCGGAGATGCAATCAATCCGTGACGATGATCAATCCGTGATAGTAATCAATCCATGACGACAATCGAGCGGGCATGTCATACCCTCATTTGAACTGTTCTTATTCAAGCCTTGATTAGAATTTATGTCAACTTTATGGTTGTTGTAGTGAGAAAGCCTATGTTGTTGCTTATTTGAAAGTATCCGGAAAATCTACAAGGTATTATCCTCGGGGAATTTCAGCATTTCATGGTCAGCCAAAGCGTGATATCTCACATCTTGTGCCTGTTTTTTAATCAAAAAAAATCAGTTTAATTAAAAGGCGTGAAACTATTTCTAGATAACAGTTTTAGCCGTCTCAGCGCGGGAAAGTGAATTAACCTGTTTAAAATCCAAAAAAATAAGTGGCCCATTCGCTATCAATAATTGAAGAAACATGGAGCTGACTCATCAGTAAGGCAAATAGAAACTTTTCTTTTTTTGTCCGGATATTGGAATTGCCAAAACGAGTAACCGAAGAGTTAGCTAGGATTCCACTGATGTAAGGGTTCTATTCTTTACGTCTCTATGACTGGCAATTTTATGACTGGCAGAGCCGATGTGGCAATTGCGCGATCGCTCTTTGAAAGGGCGACGAATTCTTTAATCCGCGCGATAAGATCAGCGCCCCTTGAACGGTAATGAGCGCGTCTTCGGCTCGCTGCTGCGCGATGAGCATCGGCAGGCCCGATTCTACAAGAACAGCGGCGATCGCCTCTAATAAAGCCTGCAATCGCTGCCTTACCGGCTCATGAAAAGCCCCTTGAGCTGCCCCTGTCGTCAGGGTTGCCATCAGACAGGGCTGATCGCCTTGTTCATATAGACAGCTAAGGCGATCGCACATTTTCTGTAGCCGGTCTATGGGCTCGCCTTCTGAGTGCAGCGCCGCCAATATATTCTCTTCAAACCACTGCTGCGAGTAAACCAGCGTTGCCTGCAACATCTCTGCCTTCCCGCCTGGAAAGTGATGATACAGGCTTGCTTTGCCTAGCTGAGTGGCCTGGGCAATCTTACTAAGGCTGACGCCATCGTATCCATATTGCCGGAAAAGATGAAATAAGGTGGGCAGAAGCGTTTCTTTGGCCATAAGGCAAAAGCAACTGTAAGTTTGCTGTGACGGTTAGTGTATTGACACTATACCGAACGATCGGTTTAATAAAGCTACAGCGTTCAGTTTTCTTTCCACAAAAAATTGCCTTATGTTGAAGCTCTACGGCCATCCGCTATCTGGCAATGCCTACAAGGTAAAACTGCTGCTCTCTTTCCTCGATTTGGACTACGAAAATATTGGCGTTGCCTTGGAGCGGGGTGAGCACCAGCAGCCGCCTTTCTTGGCCTTGAATCCCTTTGCTCAGGTGCCTGTACTGGTCGATGGCGATACGGTTTTGGCAGATGCTCAGGCAATTTTGGTATATCTAGCCAGGCAGTATGGCGCAGAAAACGCCGATAAATGGCTCCCGTTAGAACCGCTACCTTTGGCGAGCGTCATGCGCTGGCTATCGACGACGGCAGGTGAAATTCGCCAGGGGCCAGAATTTGCCAGACTCTATCATCTATTCAAGGTGTCGCGGATAGATATCGACCAAACGGCTAAAAAATCGACGTTCATTTTGCAGCAGCTAGAGCAGCACCTCAATCAGCGAGAGTGGCTAGCGTGCGATCGCCTTACCATTGCAGATATCGCTGTCTTTCCCTACATTGCCCTCTCACGCGACGGTCAGGTGCCTTTAGAGGTCTATCCGTGGGTGATGAACTGGATTGAGCGCATCAAGCAGCAGCCGGGCTTTGTCAGTATGCCTGGAATTTAGACCTCTTCACTAGCTTTCCTTACTAGATCTCTTGAAAGATCGGCTTTATTCAGATAGCTGCTGCTTTAGATTCGAGAGCGCTGCCCAGCGATGATCGATATCTTGTAAAGGTGGATTGCTCTTAATTTCAATGCCTTTGCAGTCCGTATTACAAACTTGCTTTTGAGGAATGGCCAAACACATCTGCTCATAGAGCCATGTATCAGGCTGAAAATATCCATTGGGCGACAAAGTCTCAACCAAATCTTCTAGCTCTACCTCTTTTTCTAAAATCGAATCGTCTTGAACCGGTTCTTCTAGCCAGATGATTTCTGAGGTGTTTACTTGAACTCTGGTGTTATAGCTTTGCAAGCAGCGATCGCACTCTAGGGTCATAATCGCCCCGGACTGCGCACTGACTTCTAAAAAGGTGCCACGATGGGCAACGGTGACCTCACCTTTGACAGGGGTTAGCGTCTCTAACAGAGGCAGATGCTCGGCCACATCAAGTGCGAGCGTCTTGTTAGGAGCGTTGAGGATTTGAGGAATGTGGATAGCTCTCATCGTCTTTAGTAAACGTGATTGACCGCTGTTGCTGCCGATTATGTCGATCTTTATGCTTCTAACTCACGTTGCTTTTCTGCTTCGCGCTACTCTTCTGACTCATCGGCAGATGGATCAGTAGACGGATCAGCAGGTGAGTCAACTGTTTCAGAAGATACGAGCTTGACAACCAGGTGTCGCTCTGGCTCACGGCCTCGGCTAAAGGTTTCAATTTCGTCGTACTCGCCAAGCAAACCATGCATCTGTCTGCGCTCGGCAGAAGAGAGCCCTTTAATTTCATGCTCAGCCTCGCCGTTGTTTAAAACTTCAGCCGCCGCCTTTTCTGCGAGCGTTTTCAGCTCTAGCTGGCGTTGCTTTCGATAGCCATTGATCTCGATGGTGTAAGCCTGCTGTTCATCAGCAGCGACGTCCATGTTGAGAATAGTGTTGGCCAAATACTGTACAGAATCTAGAGCTGCGCCGCGATCGCCAACTACTATCGAAATTTCGTCTTCTGATAGCGAGTCTGTGTCAATGGTGAGCCAATAGCTGTCATCACCTAGTTCTCCGGTAGTTTGTGCGCCGCTGACACTCGCCTCCAAGCCCTGTAACTTCAGCAACTTTTCTAGCCAGCTAATGCTTTTTTCCATCTTCTTCGCCTGTATTCGCTCTACCGTATGTCTTTACCGTATCTTTCTACCGTATCTTGCTGTCAGCATTTTACAGCAATGGTTCATCCGTCAACAGACAAATGAACCACAAGGTTTGGCTATATCGCTTAGGCGGCTAATTATTCTAGGCAGCTAGATATTTGGCCGCTAGCAAGTTGATTCGCTATTTCGACGTTTTCTTTTTAGCCCGCTTCTTCGACTTGCTGCTGCTAGTTTTCGGTTCGGCAGATTTCATCGGCTTGCCGGTGCTGCTAGATCCGCTGACCTCAGCTTTAACCGCTCGCTTACCCGGCTCGAAGGCCAGCTTTTCACGGCCATCTCCACTACTGCTACTGGCGGCTTTGGCCTGCGCATCGACAATCTGCTGTAGGTTTTCTGGTAGCGGCTCTCTCGATAAAATAAACGATTGTGCCGTTTGAAAAACGTTGGCAATGACCATGTACATCAGCACGCCTGCAGGCAGAGGGAAGAACAGGAACATGCCAGAGAAGATGATCGGGGTGAATTTCGCGATCGCTTGCTGCTGATCGTTTTGACCATCTGGGCTAGCGGCATTGCCCGAATTGGTCACCTGCTGAGAGACATAGAGACTCAGCCCAAAGAAGACAATCATGCCGAGAATGTCCCAGTGGATTTCTCCGTTGTCGCCCGTCACACCAATGCGACCTAGCTTTTCAATAAATAAGAAGCCTTTATCAGCCGCTAGCCCTGGCACCTTGGCTTGAACCGTAATGTCACCAGCAGCTAGCGCCTTAATCGTACCGTCGGGCTGGATGGTGACTAGGTCTTCGCCCTTTGTCACTTCCCACTCAGGGGTAATGTCAACGCCTTCCTCTCGGTATTCCTCTCTCAGCTCATCTAGGGACTTGTTATCAACCGAGCGCAGCTCAATTTTTGTCGTATCTCCAATCGCTAGCTTGCTGCCGGTCGGGACGACTGCGCTCACCTGAAAGTGCTCGCCATCGGCAACAAACACGTTGCTAGGCTTAGTTAAAAGCGGTGCCTGCTCTACCTGCTCAATGGCTTCTTGAGGCACTAGCTTTAAATTTACCGGCAGATTGATATCAGCAAACGGCGATCCTCTAAGCGTGGCAAACAGCGCAAATAGGATGGGCATTTGCAGAATCACCGGAAAGCAGCCCGCTAGGGGATTACCGAAATCCGAATAAATTTCTTTGATTTCGGCCTGCTGCTTGGCCGGATCGTCTTTGTAACGCTCCTTCACTTCGGCCATGCGCTTTTGCATGATCGGGTTAGCGACCTTCATTTTTCGCATGTTGCGAATGGATCCTGCGTTGAGCGGATACAGCGCAAAGCGAATAACTAAAGTGAGGGCGACAATTGCCAGCCCGTAGCTAGGCACAATCCCGTAGAAAAAATCTAGGATTGGCAGCATTACGTTGTTTGAAAGAAAGCCGATACCGAAGTCCATGCGCGCTCTTATTTTTGTTAAGGCTATTTAATCCAATTTATCTGAATATTGGTGGGGTTGGCGATGAGTTACATGCCAATTTTTGAGAATCGCAGGCGACAAAAGCACTTGAGCACGGTTATTTTTTCGGTTAACCGTACTCTTTTGGCTTGCTTACTAGGCTGTTTTTTTGCCCGCCTATTGCCCTCTTACTCGTTTATTCTTCTTGCTCGCTTACTGAGATTTATCAATCAGGCCGTGCCGACTGCACCGCTGGCTACTTTGGCGCTGGGCGAAATTTTATCTGTGATGTAGTCGTATACGTCTCTAAAGTTGGGAACCGCCCGCAGCTCGATGCGGCTACCGTCTTTGAGGGTCAAAACCATATCGCCCCACAGTCCAAGCCCTCTAGGGACGGTGACGATTTTGGCGACTTCGCTGTAGATGATGTCTGTGCGATCGCGCCCCATCCAGCCCCCTATCACCGAAATTCGTCTGCTTGTGATGCGATAGCGCAGCCAGATTGCCCGCACAATGGCCCCGACGGTCAGCGGAATACAGATAATTGTAAAGGCCAGTACCAGATTGAAGATCAGCTCGCCAACATGAGGCCCACCTTCGTAATATACGTCTTCTTTAACGGCCATGGAGATACCTCGATTTTCTATCGTGCTATGGCAAATGAATCCTATAGCACAGCTAACTTTTGTAACAGATATTCTAATTCTCTCAAAAATTCGTCAAAACTGCACTCGACTGCCAGTGGCCTGACGATGATGACGATTTGCCATTGGGGTGCGATCGCCAAAAAATGCTCTCGGATAATAGCCCTTAGCTGGCGCTTGATCCGGTTTCTGACCACCGCGTGCTTATGCACCTTGCGGCTAATCGAAATTCCGAAGCGCGGCCCTAATCCTGCGCCTTCCTCTGCCTGAGACTCTGCTGCCTGAAACTCTGCTGCTTGAGACTCTGCACGCAAAGCCAGTGCGCGTACCGGCTTCACACGTCCTGGTTCTGATCGTCCTGGCTCTGAACGCAGCAAAAGCGCAGATGGAGAACCACCTACGCTTCGACTGTGTTGCTTGTTGCTGTCCGACTGGGCCTTAGCCGAACTGGCCATAGCGCTAACTACGGGCCGAGTTTTAAAGGCTCTTACTGCTAAGTGCTGAGTCGCTGCTCGCTTACCTTTCCGGTAAACCTTAGAGAAATCGCGAGATGAGCGCAATCGATTTTGTTGAGGAAGCGCCACAGTGGCCGTGCCATACCCAATAAATAACTAATCACTCTAGACCACTGACGTTGACCAGTAATATCTGACGTTCGCCACTAACAGATTAACCACTAACAGATAGACGCGCTCGGCCTTTATTGCGCCGAGCTTTGATTACATTCTGGCCATTTTTTGTCCGCATTCTGGCCCGAAAGCCAGAAACGCGCTTGCGCTTTCTAGAAGTTCCACCAAGGGTTCGCTTCGTCATGGGTTAGTTTCTCCTGCTGCTACAGTCTTTTGATTACTTTCTATTGCAACCCCAATATCGTGAGATAACCCTTAGCACGTAAGGAGAGGCTGATTTTTCTGTACTCGTTTTGCCAGACGTAAGCTCGTTAGGCGTAAGCAAATCTGCTTTCCCCCTATAGCTGGTCTTTTCCCAGCGCCAGCTGCGATAGCTGTAAACAAGCACAGACCCAACAGTGTACCGACTACTTCTACCTTGCGCAACCGCCTTTTAACTTTCTTCTGCGACTAGCAGCTCCCAAGTCCCCAAATATCTGGGCAAAATGTCACCGCGTGCTTCGACTTGTAGGTTAAAGCGATGCATTCCAAAGCGATTGGGATTACGAATGCCTGACATTTCGATCAAAAAGCTGGTGTCAGCCGGAATGTCTTCTGCCAAATAAATTTCTAGCTGGCTAGATTCTGGGCTCCAAACCACCTCTTCTACTGGAATTTCGCGTCCGCCAGATCCGCGACCACGGCGTACCTTAATTTGATCCGTATCAAAAGCTCCGCTGCGATTGGTAAAAGCCTCTGGATAGCTGATGCGAAGCGTAGAGGCCGCTGTTTCCATACGAGTGCCTGGTACCCGCAAAAAGTAGTGAGCGCGGGTGCTGCGAGGCTCGTTATTTCTGAGCGTGTAAGGTAGACGGAATTCGGAATCAACGCCGCCAAAAAGGGTAACCCCTTGGTTGGTTTGGGCCACGCTGGGCTGAGTTGGCAAAACCGATAGCGTTGTAGCAACAGCCGCACCAGAAAGGGCTAATCCAGACAACAACCGAAACATAGAACGCTTAACAGACATGCGCAACGACTCCTCAAATAATAAGGGTAGCTAGATAAAGTGAGATAGCAAGATGTAAACAGAAGACTGACAAGCACATAGCCTATCGGGCCACAAGGCTCAACTGGTTTGACCACCCAGTTACTGGTTCGGCTCAGTGGCAAATTTCAATCAGCTGCTTTTCTTATACTACGTCTAACACTGTGGGTGAAGCGCGTACTTCTCTCGGTGGACGGTTTATGAACTGAATTGAGCGATCGCATCTGAACCGCTTGAAACTAAATTTGCTGCTCTGTTAGCTACCGGTCAGCTGCTGGTCAGCTAAATATGTAGTCTCACAAAGCCCTTCAAAAACTTTTGCGAACAGAGGTCAACCTTTGTGATCACGGCAGCCTTAACCGATTTCTCTTCTGACAAAATTTAAACTGCTTTGTTTAAATTTTAGGAGATGCCATGACCCTGGCAATTGATAAGGACGTTGCGCAAGCGAACTCGTCAGAATCCAAAGTGGCTAAGAAAATTGGCGTTCCCAAAGAAATCGCTGATGGGGAAAGGCGGGTAGCTGCAACCCCTGATACGGCTAAAAAGCTGCAAAAGCTGGGATTTGACATCATTGTTGAGCATGCGGCGGGTGAGGCTGCTAGCTTTAGCGACGATGCTTATCGAGAGGCTGGTTGTGAGATCGTAAATACTGCGACTGACCTGTGGGAGCAGGCGGATATTGTTATCAAGGTGCAGGCACCGCAGGATCATCCCAATGGCTCGCATGAAGTGGATTTGCTACGGGCCGATCAGTCGCTGATTAGCTTTATCTGGCCCGCTCAAAATCAACCGCTAGTAGACCGTTTGTCTAACCGGCAGGCGACGGTGCTGGCAATGGATGCGATTCCTCGGATTAGCCGGGCGCAAAAGATGGATGCGCTCAGCTCCATGGCTAATATTGCGGGCTATAGAGCGGTGATTGAGGCAGCGAATCAGTTTGGTCGTTTCTTTACCGGGCAGATTACGGCGGCGGGTAAGGTGCCCCCGGCGAAGGTGCTAGTGATTGGGGCAGGTGTGGCTGGCCTCGCTGCAATTGGCACGGCTAAAAGTTTGGGTGCGATTGTGCGCGCTTTTGACACGCGGCCTGTGGTGAAAGAGCAGGTAGAGAGTCTGGGCGCTGAGTTTTTGGAGCTGACCTTTGAAGAGGACGGCACCGGATCTGGCGGCTATGCCAAGACGATGAGCCCTGAATTTATCGCGGCGGAGATGGAGTTGTTTGCTGAGCAGGCGCGAGATGTTGACATTATTATTACGACGGCGCTGATTCCGGGTAAGCGGGCTCCGCTGCTGATCACTCAAGAAACCGCTGAGAGTATGAAGGCAGGATCGGTGATTGTGGATATGGCGGCTGAGCAGGGTGGCAACTGCGCGGTAACCAAGCCGGGTGAGGTCTATATGCACAACGGTGTGATGATTGTAGGCATTACTGATTTTCCGAGCCGGATGGCGAGTCAGGCGAGTCAGCTATATGGCACTAATCTGTATCACTTGCTCAGCGACATGGGCGGCTCTGACGATTACAAAGTTGACTTTGAAGATGAAGCAGTGCGGGGAGCACTCATTACCCACGCGGGTGAGGTAACTTGGCCTGCGCCAAAACCAGAGAAGCCACCAGCACCCCCCGCAGCGGTAAAAAGCGCGATCGCACCCCAGCCCGTTGTCGAAGAAAAAGCAAACGCTGCCTGGGTTCGGTGGGTCGGTATCACGGCGCTAGCCTCTGGCCTCATAGCGATTGGGCTGACGGCTCCACCGTCTTTCCTCTCTCACTTTACGGTGTTTATTTTGGCCTGCTTTGTTGGCTGGCAGGTCATTTGGAATGTTAGCCCTTCGCTGCATACGCCGCTGATGAGTGTGACGAATGCGATTAGCGGCATCATCATCATTGGCGGCCTGTTGCAGCTTTCTGGTGAGTGGTCCACGACGACGGTGTTAGGTGCGATCGCAATCCTAGTCGGCACTATCAATATCTCGGGCGGCTTTCTGGTAACGCAGCGCATGCTCAAGATGTTTCGTAAGTAAGCCATTTCGCCAGTAAAAAAGCCAAGTCAAAAAGAAACAGACGTTAGAGACCGCTACAGCAAGAAAGGAAATTATACTGATGTCAAATAATTTAGTAACCGTCGCGTATATTACGGCGATTGTGTTGTTTATTTTGAGCCTGGGCGGACTGTCGAACCAGGAGACGGCTAAGCGCGGTAATTTTTACGGCATGGGCGGCATGGCGCTGGCCATCGGCGCGACAGCGTTTGGTGCAGGCGTGACTAACTATACGGCCCTAGTAGCCGTGATTGTGCCAGGTGTGATCATAGGGGCGTTCTTGGCCTCTCGGGTAGAGATGACGGAGATGCCGGAGCTAGTGGCAGTGCTGCATAGCTTTGTGGGCCTCGCAGCGGTGCTAGTTGGCGTCGGCAATTATTTGCAGCCTGAATCTGGACTGGTGGGCGCAGAAGAAACCATTCACATGATTGAAATTTATGTGGGTGTGTTTATTGGGGCGGTGACCTTTACCGGCTCGGTGATTGCCTTTGGCAAGCTAAAAGCGATTATTAGCAGTAAGCCGCTCACGCTGCCTGGACGGCATCTGTTGAATATTGGGCTGCTGGTCGGTACGGTGGCACTGGGCTTTGTGTTTATGGGCAGTGCTGGCACGGCTGGGCTTCCGGCGCTGCTAGGTATGTGTGCGCTAGCAGGACTGCTGGGGATGCATTTGGTCGCTGCGATTGGCGGCGCGGATATGCCGGTGGTGATCTCTATGCTAAATAGCTATTCAGGCTGGGCGGCTGCGGCTGCAGGCTTCATGCTCTCGAACGATTTGCTGATTGTGACTGGAGCGCTGGTAGGCAGCAGCGGTGCGATTTTGAGCATTATTATGTGCCAAGCGATGAACCGCTCTTTTATCAGTGTGATTTTGGGTGGCTTTGGTCAGGGTGTGGCTACATCGGGTGGTAGCAGTACTCCCGGTGGTAAGGCGACAGCAA
Source organism: uncultured cyanobacterium (assembly GCA_963833005.1). Taxonomy (GTDB): domain Bacteria; phylum Cyanobacteriota; class Cyanobacteriia; order Phormidesmidales; family Phormidesmidaceae; genus Phormidesmis. Next base: position 285,204 of record CAWHWK010000011.1, read on the forward strand.
CAACGGTAGAAGAGACCGTAGAGCTGCTAAACGATGCGAGCAGTGTGATTATCACGCCGGGGTATGGCATGGCAGTGGCGCAGGCGCAGCATGCGGTAGCTGATATTACGAAGATTTTGCGCGATCGCGGCACAACCGTCCGCTTTGGCATTCACCCGGTGGCTGGTCGCTTGCCGGGTCACATGAATGTGCTGCTCGCTGAGGCCAATGTTCCTTACGACATCGTTCTAGAAATGGACGAAATTAACGAGGACTTCTCTGATACAGACGTTGTTTTAGTAATTGGTGCAAACGATACGGTAAACCCCAGTGCACTGGATGACCCGACTAGTCCAATTGCTGGCATGCCTGTTCTAGAAGTGTGGGACGCCGCGAATGTGGTGGTGATGAAGCGTAGCCTGTCGGTGGGCTATGCAGGTGTAGACAATCCGCTGTTCTACAAAGACAATACGCAAATGCTGTTTGGCGATGCTAAGGCGAACGTGTCGGCTATTTTGGCAGAGATGCAGAAGAGTGCGAAAGTGCCTGCAATGGCAGGCCGTTAGAGACTGTTCCTTCAGAGAGACTGTTCCTTTAGAGAGACTGGCCGCTTAACAAAACTGGCCTCCTAGCAGGACTGACCTAAGGTGAGCGAAATCTTTCATAATCGGCGAGACCTTTTTCGGGATCGCCGATTTCGCCGTAGGCGGTGCCTCGGCTGTAGTAGATGAACTGGTTGGCAGCGGCGTTGCCTGCTCTCTCGTTAATGGCGATTGCCTGGGTGCAGTCTGAATGAGCCAGATCCCACTGGTTGCCGTCTGCGTAGACCTTACAGCATTTATTAAGCTGGTCGATGTTGTTAGGTTCGAGGGTGAGGGCTTGGGTGTAGGCAGTGATCGCACCCGGCAAATCCACTTGCGTTTGATTCGCTAAAATATCTCCTTTCAGCGCTAAAGCGGCTATAGCATTCGGCTCAATCGATAGGGCTGATTGAATATCTGCTAATGCCTGTTGCTGTTTGCCCTGCTGATATAAGACGGGTGGCCCTTTGCCTGAACTCGGCAGCTGTTTCTGGGTCTTCTGGAATGTCTTGTTGTGAAGAGATGGCAGAACTGTTGGCGGCATCGATAGCCGCATTTGTCGCTGTTTCAGTCGGCTCGCTGGCTTGTTCTATCGTTGGTTCTGCCGTTTGTTTTGTAGAGAGTTTGGGAGAGAGCTTGGGTTGAACGCTGATAAGAGAAGCGACGCCAAGGATGAGAGCTGCGATCGCGATTGCAACAGTTTTAACCGGAAAAGGAGACTGCTGTGCTGAGATAGAAACGACTGTCTGTAGAGTACTATCAGGGGCGCTATCAGGAGAACTTGCAAGCGGTTCGTTCGATACTGCGCTTTTAGCGGGTGCTGTCAGGGCTATCAGCCTGTCTGTAGCGGTGAGATATCGTTTCTTCGACCAGAAATGTCTGACCAAAGCCGCCTTCGGCTAGCGCACTCAAGATGCGATAGCGATGGTTAATAAGTGGAGTGCTCATGAGGTGATGGACTCTAGGTAACGAACTATGCACCTATGGCAAATAGCTTTACCCTCACTAGGTGGTGAGCATCTTTGTAAACGGCGGCTACATTGTGATGTACGTTGGTATCGACTAAAACCAATTCTTTGCGAAGGCTGTGTGCCTCCTCGAATAAGCGTTTGCCCATATCGACTGGAATTAAAGGATCTCCTGTTGCATGAATGAGTAACATCGGCACTTGTAGCTGACTCACTTTCTGGAGAGAGTCAAATCGCTGGGTGAGCATCCACTGCACGGGAAACCAGCGGGCGTAGTTTGAGCGGGCCACCATTTCGGCCATGGAAGTGAATGAATTATGAATGATAAGTCCGGCCAGGTTTGGATGATGGCTGGCTAAATTGATTGCGATCGCCCCTCCTAAAGAATGTCCATATACATAAATGTTGCTCTCCTCAATCTGTCTTTCCTGTGTTAGATAGGTCAGCGCCGTTTCAGCATCCTGATACAGTGAAGTCTCTGTGGGAAAGTGCCCTTCACTTAGTCCATAGCCCCGATACTCCATCAGCAGTACATTAAACCCTAGCTGCCGCAGCCAAAAAGCCTGCGTGACATTAAACCCAATATTCAGTCCTGCCCCGTGAAAGTAAATAAGCGTCCCCATAGCATCCTTTGATTGGGGCATCCACCATCCGTGGAGCTTTTCGGCTATTGAAGCGTCATTTGTGGCCGACACCCAAATATCTTCGTAGGTGAGATTGTGTAAGGCTGGTGTGGTTTGAAGACTGTGGGTGGGGTGATAGATCAATCGTGGCTGCATGGCGCAGAGCAAGACAAACGTAACGGCATACGCAAAGAGAGCTGCGATCGCCAATCGTTTGAGTGGGTTTCCCCACCGTTGTCTGAAGCGACGGTGCAGCGACCATTTTAGCGCCAGAAAAATTACGACTGCTGGTAGCCACCAGTAAACGGTATTGCTAATAGCAAAGAAAAGGGGTGCGACAACTGGCAAAAAGTCTTGAATCGCTGTACGCATGGGGGCTGCAAAAGCTGCTGTTTATATTTTCAAGGGCTATCCGGTTGAGCGTCAACTAGCAGCCTCTATCTCTTCATTATCCGATACAGGCTACTAGCCAAAGACATCGGTTCATCACGTATCTCACCACGCATCCACGGCCACCGCTCAGTCGCCGATCGAGCTGGCCGATCAAGCTGATGGCGATCGCATTTTTGTCGAATTGTTCTTTCTTGGAGAAAACAACTTTTCAATGGACTCAATCGCCTACCTTGCGTTTCAGCCGCGCCTTGCCTGCCGTTACTACCGCCGTTACTACCCTACCGGACGCGATCGCCCAAGGTCTGGTCGACTGTTAATTCTTTGTGTGGAAACACGGCGCAATCGCAGAAATACGGATTCATCCATGAAGGTCACATAAACCAGAAGGCTTACTCCTATAGAGATACACGTGACTCGAGGTATATTTCTAACTAGGCGTTTCTAGTAGAATATACGCACTTAGTTCCTGACCAGAATCACTGTTATTAGGATTATGACCCGATTAAAAGTAGCCTTTGTCAACCAGGCCTGGGACAACATTTCACCACCCGTTAGCGCAGAGTCTATTCCGATTTGGACGTACGAAACCGCTAAACGGCTAGCGCAGGACTGCGAGGTCGTTATCTACGCCCGGCGAGACAAAAATCAGGCCGCAGTCGAAACCTACGAGGGCATCGAGTATCGCCGCGTTTCGGTCAGCGGATCTAAGCTATGCAGCGGCGCTGCCAAAATCATCTCTAAACTATACTCTTCGTTTCGCTATCTCAGTTCGCGACTTTACTATTTGCCCTATGCGCTGCGAGTTGCGCTCGATTTGCGGCAGCAGCAGTGTAACGTTGTTCATATCCACAACTTCTCTCAGTTTGTTCCTATCATCAGAGCCTTCAACCCACAGATTAAAATTGTGCTGCACATGCACTGCGAATGGGCCACTCAGTTCGAGCCAGCGGTCATTAGCTCGCGGTTGGCCCAAACTGATTTAGTCGTTGGCTGTAGCGACTACATCACCAACAAAATAAAGGCGCAGTTTCCGAAATCTGCCGCTCGCTGCCAAACAGTATATAACGGCGTGGATACCTGCCAGTTTGCAGAGGCGCAGGAACTCGTTAGACAGAACGTGCTCCAGATAGTGCCAGATACTCAATTCTCGCCTAATCTATTGTTTGTTGGCAGAGTTTCACCTGAAAAGGGTCTGCATACGCTAGCGTATGCCTTTTGCCAGGTTGTGGCTCAATTTCCCTCGGCAAAGCTCTTTATCGTAGGCGCTCAAGAACAAATCTCATCCGAGTTTATCGTTAACCTAAGTGACGATCCGCTCGTTCAAAATTTGGCTATCTACGACGAGGTAAACTATCTAGACTCGCTTAAATCCCAGCTCCCGCCTGATATTGCCGATCGTGTCATTTTTACCGGTCAAATCTCTCACCTGTTGCTTCAAGACTATTTTCAACGCGCCGACGTTCTAATTAATCCTTCGGTTAGCGAAGCTTTTGGCATGAGCCTAGTAGAAGCGATGGCAACTGGCACGCCTACAATTGGCACAGAGGTTGGTGGTATGCCCGAGATTGTACAGCATGGCGAAACCGGGTTTATTGTGCCGCCCGAGCAGCCGACAGCAATGGCGAATGCGATCGCTCACTTATTATCTCATGAGTCGCTCAGAGAACAGATGGGCGAAGCGGGTAGAACTCGCGCTGTAGAAATGTTTTCCTGGCAGGCGATCGCGACATCTTTACAGCATCAGTACAATCTGCTTTCCGCTGAAGCGTCTCCTACTGCTGCTCGCAACCAGAGAATCTCTCAATCCCGGTCTTACCGTTATGGCAGCAATGCTAGTCCCTCAGGCCACCCTTTCTCAGGTGCTTCTTCTCAGACCACAGCTATCCAAACAGCCAAGAACAGCGGATTATGAGCTGGATTAAAAGGCGCTACCACCAGCAACTGAATGACATGATGGCCGAGCGATCGCTCGCTGACGACTTTTCTCAGGATTGCAGACCCGGTCGGGTTATGGGTAGCCAAAGCATCAGCGGCCATTTGCGTCAGGGCGCTGATGCTGAAAATCTGCTCTCTATCGACAATGGTGCCTTGCGCATTCAGCCACCGATTACACCAGGGTGGACTAGAGCAGGCATTGCCTATGGTCCGCTCAAACGGCAAGCTGGACTCGCCTTGGCCATTTTTATGCTGAATGGCCACAACACTTCCGAAGGCAATAGCCGAGAAGACAGCTTTAAAAGCAGAATCTGGCGCTGGGTTCGAGGCAGCGGCACTAATCCAGTTGCAGACCGACTGTGGCGTCGGTCAACCAGCTCGCAGCATCAGGGAACCGTACGGCAGTTTTATCGCTGGGCGCGAAACCACCGACGCCGATTTCCAAAAGACGGCCACATTATGGAGAATTTGGCACTGGGTTGGTTCTCAGAGGCGATGCCGTTGAACCCAACAGCGACGGGCCATTCTATGGTAGTGAGAGCGCTGGGGCCAGAGAATGGCGAGCTGTGTACGCGCATCGGTGGCAAAGACGCAAAAGGAACAAACCGGCTAACCCCAGCCGTTCAGGGATTGCAAAATGTGCAAACCTACTACATTGTGTTGCTCACAGAGCAGGGTGCGGCCTACTACGCGGCGTCTGCGCCTAATGCCAAAGGGCTAGTAGCCTTCCCTTACATGCGTCTGGTGGGCATTGATGCGTCGCGATCGCACTCTGAAAGCCCAGCCGAAATGCTTCATGCAGGGCTCTTTCAAAGTGCGCTTGGGCAGGTTGGCTTTCGCGTAGATACGCGCGTTTACGATTTTCAAGCAAAAGTGCTGCCAGCGCTCGCAAACTGGTATGGGACGGCGCAAACCGCAGATGCGCTGATTGCAGATGAGGCGGTTTCCTTGGCTGATCGGGCTTCGGCTAATACGGCTTTGGCTAATGAGTTAGCCGATGGAGCGATCGCAGAAATAGGCGGACACTGGCACTCTCTAAAAGGCACCTTAGAAAAAACGACGCAGGGATTAATCGCTTGCACAAAAAACAGTCTGGCGCTAATCGATATGCCTGCGCCTGCGGGCGCTGTTCACGTCATTGTCAACACAATAGGGAATGCAGCGGGCAGCGCAGTGAGCGAACCAGTGGAAACGGTCTTCGCCTGCGGCCTGCTCTGGCGTACTCAAGATAAACGCAACAGTTGGGGACTCTTTTTTGAGAGCGGTCAGTGCCAGCTAAAGCTGCAAACTGAAGGGAAATGGGCGCAAATTGCCTTAGAAGAGAACTATGGATTGCAAGGTGGATTACAAGGTGATTTCTCAGACAGTTCACCAAAGAGAAAGCTCCGCCACCGCAACGCCGTACAAATTCTAGACGACGGCCAATCGTTTAGTCTTTACCTCAACGGCCAGCTATTGTTCGATCGCTGGTTTACCGATACCCGATTGCAGTCGGCTACTCAGATAGGTCTTTTCTACGAAAGTAAAAACGACATCGCATTTGCACAGCTAGAAGCCCATCCCCGAGAGATTCCTATTCCGGCTGAGTTCGATCTGTCACCTCCCTGGCAAACTGCCGGATCTAAAACGCTCGTTGCCGATAGCTTTGCAGGGGTAAGTCAGGAGATAGGCGATCGCGCTACGGAAGTCGGTAATAGTCAGTGGCAAAGAACAATCGGCATAGGACAAATGAAGCTCACCGGAAAGGGCTCGCTCAAGGTGGATGCTTCTGCTATAAAGCCTAATCCTGGCCGGGTTGCTTATACCGTAGCCTGGGAAAATCCGACGTTTGCAGATGTTTCTGTTGATATTTTGCCACCCGGCACGGCGCGCTATCAAAACGAGATGGGTAGAGGCGGTCTAATTTTTTGGCAGGATGCAGACAACTACATTACGGTGAGCCAGTGGTTAGACGATAGCTATGGCGGCGCTTCGGTATCTTCTTTTTTCCACATAGATGGCTTTGAAGAGATTTACGACGCGGTATGGACGAACGTGGGCACTCGGATCGGTTGGGGCCAGCAGCAGCAGTTTAGAATTGCGTTCGATGGCATCCACTACACGGTGTATTTAGCAGGAGAGCCAGTGCTATATCGGGCACTAACCGATGTCTATCCTCGACTGCAGCGGCTGTCTATTCGGCGGGTTGGCTTAGTGGCTAATTGGGAGTGGGGAAACGATACGGGAACCGAGTTTAGTCAGTTTGTGGCAAAGGCTTAGACCCAATTGATCGAACTGAGTGGTGTTTTTAGAGTCTGAGCAATTTCAGATAAACTGTAAGAAAGATTCAGGCAAGTAAGAAACCGTCAAATTAACATAGACGCTTGGGACATAGACGCTTAGGAGAATTTTCTTATCCTTACGGTTCACCATCTCAATAATTCTCGTTCTCAAAGAGTGCTTTGGCTGCTAGAAGAGCTTGGCTTAGAGTACGAAATCGAGCGCTATAAGCGCGATGCAGAAACAATGCGAGCACCCGATTCACTTAAAAAAGTGCATCCGCTTGGCAAGTCGCCTGTTGTGACAGATGGCGAGCTCACGCTGGCAGAATCGGGGGCGATTGTTGAGTATTTGGTGAACTGCTACGGGAACGGGCGGCTAGTGCCGACAGAGGATTCAGCCGCGAAGCTGCGCTATACCTACTGGCTACATTACGCAGAAGGCTCAGCCATGCCACCGCTACTGTTCAAGCTGGTGATGGGTCAGGTCGAAGAAAAAGCCTCCTTTTGGCAGCGCCCGTTAGCTAGCGCGGTCACATCTCAGGTTAACGATAGCTTCATCGATCCTGAAATTTCACTGCATTTAGGCTATATGGAATCTGAGCTGGTGAGCCATGCCTGGTTTGCAGGCGAGACGTTTACCGCCGCAGATATTCAGATGAGTTTCCCCATTGAGGTAGCTGCTGCCAGCGCGGATTTTAGCCGTCAGTATCCAGTGCTAGCGGCGTTTTTGGCGCGCATTCATGAGCGCCCTGCCTATCAACAGGCACTGAAGCGAGGCGGTGAATACGAAGTGCTGGGCTGATATTGATTAGCCTTCAACGAAACATAGCCAGCAGCAGAATATAGCCTGACATTTGATCAGAGCTTATCTTTACAGAATAGGCGCTGTCGCTTTTGATCTTGTCATGAGCCAGATTTAGACTGCTGCAGCGCCACCCTTTGCGACAATGATGTCATCAAGAGCAAATTAATTCTCAAGCAAAATCAGACGACAAAATCAGATGGCGAAATCAGCCAGCAAAGCTAGCCCGCCAGATACTCTCGCATGTCGCTTTGACGCTTACGCAGTTTCGTTAGGGCTTCGCGCTCGATCTGGCGAACCCGCTCACGGCTGATATCTAGTACAGCCCCGATTTTTGCAAGGGTCATGTTTTTGCCATCCTCTAGCCCAAAGCGTAAAGAAATTACATGCTGCTGCTGTGGGGTTAGCTCAGACATCATGCGACGCAAGTCGCTTTTGAGCGAAGACTGAGTAGCATAGTCGTCGGGTGAGGGGCCTTCATCTTCTAATAGGTCGCTTAGCTGTGTATCTTTGTTGTCACCTACTCTTAAATCCAAAGAAAGCGGTTGACGAGATTTGTCTAAATACTCTCGCACCTGTTTGGTGGTCAGGCCAGTATCCTGTGCAATTTCGGCAGCGGTGGGAATGCGACCGTTCTGCTGAGCGAACTGCCGCTGAGTTTTCTTGATTTTGTTGAGTTTTTCAGTAATGTGGATGGGAAGACGAATAGTGCGGCTTTTCTCTGCGATCGCTCTCGTAATCGCCTGCCGAATCCACCAGTAGGCATAGGTACTAAACCGATATCCCTTAGCTGGGTCAAACTTTTCCACCCCTCGCTGCATCCCAATCGTGCCTTCTTGAATCAGATCCAGCAGGTCCACATTTCGCTTGATGTACTTTTTGGCCACCGAGACCACTAGGCGCAAGTTTGCCTCTACCATTTTTCGCTTAGCCTTCTCACCTGAGGCCAGTGTCGTCGCCAAAGTCTGTTCAGAGAGCTTAGCCGCTTCGGCCCACTCAGCCTGAGTCGGCTCACGATTTAGCGCTTCGGCCAGCTCCGTTTGCACTGCGAGCAAAGCCATCATCCGCTTTACCTGCTTGCCCAAAATAATTTCTTCTTCATGGGTAAGCAGCGGCACGCGGCCAATTTCTTTTAAGTATGTACGGACCAAATCACTGGAAGGGGCGGCAGCTTTCATATCAAAAAAGTACGGAAGTAATAAAAAACTAGGGTTGAGCGACAAACCGAAAGATGACAGCACTACTCGTAAAAATGAGAAATTGAAGGCTTATTACTGAACTGCAACATCTAGACCGATTACAGGGCAGGCAAAACAAGGATAAATCGAACGAGTGAACGCTTACTACTCAGATCTTTAGCCTCAAGTCCTTCTCAAGTTGCCTTCAATAAGTTGCTCTTATAGTAACAAAGTGTAACGTTTATGAGACATCTATCTTTTGAGGTATCCCATGATTTTTACTGCAATTTCTTTCTTAAATAATATAAAACAGGCGCTATAGTATAGACGCTACAGGCTATTTAACGCATTTCTGCATGAGAATTGCCTAGCTTTTACACTTATAGCTTCTGTCTAAGCAGGCTTTAGAATATTAGAAACATATGAAAACTTTGTAACTTATATTTAAGTACTCTCTAGCAGAAGAATACATGCCTCCGCAGGTATATTTTGTTCGCTTTAGCACCGTTTAGCACTGTTTGCTCTCACATCCTCTACAGTCTGCGTCTCCTCTGCATTCAAACCTCTGCATTCAAACCTCTGCATTCAAACCTCTGCATTCAAAGGATTGTTAACGAGTCCGTTTCGAGAGCCACCAGCGTGCGGCAATTATAGTACAAAAAAACTATGTCGAAAAAGCTATGCTAAACAACTATGTAGAAGCAGTTAGACTAGCTGACTCTGCGACAGACTAAAATTGAGCAGCTCAAAGCTGGACAGCGCGGCCTTTACCTTTCAAGGCCGTCGCTACTCGACTGCTAGCACCTGCTTTGGATAGGCAATGCGTTTGTGGTTGTGCTGCTGCCATACGTGGATAAAAACGCCCGCAATCACATCCATGTCTTCTCGGGTAAGACCACTATCAATTAGCTGTCGGCTACGCCAGCGAGCCCGCAAAATTTTGTTCACCATGCTGTAGGCTTCATCCATAGAGGCTTCTGGCTTGAGCGATCGCAGCGCCGCCTCGCACGAATCTGCCAGCATCGTAATCCCCGTTTCAGGGCTTTGCGGAATCGGGCCGTCATAGCTAAAGTCTGCCGGGTTCACCACCAAAGAAGGTTCTTTCTCCTGTCTCTCTTTGGCTTGCTGATAAAAATAGCTAATTTTCATATCCCCTTGATGCTCGGGAATAAATGCCTGTACCGCCAGCGGCAACCGGTACTGTCTGGCCATGACCAGCCCTTGAGTAACGTGCTTTTTGATAATGGAGGCGCTTTTCCAAGGGTCGGCTAGCGCATCGTGCAGATTAGGCCCTCCCATCTGATTTTCAATAAAGCCTTGCGGCGAGTGCATCTTTCCGATGTCGTGATACAGGGTGCCTGCTCTTACTAGCTCTACGTTACGGCCGAGTTCTCTTGCAGCGGCTTCGGCTAGGTTAGCCACAAACATGGTGTGCTGAAACGTCCCAGGCGTTTCAGCAGCCAGCCGTTTGAGCAACGGGCGGTTGGGGTTAGCCAATTCCGCTAGGCGAATGGGCGTAACTACATCAAAAAAGTGCTCTAAATACGGGCTAAGCCCCAGGGCGACGACGCTCCAAGCAATGCCGTAAAGCCCGTGCATGGCCGAGCCTACAAAAACAGCCTTCCACAGCGGTGCGGCCACGGTAAAGTGCATCAGCGTCAAAACTAAATGAACACCCGCCTGTGCTAGTCCCACAAACCCACCGAGCAGGGCAAATTCTTCACGCGATCGCAGCTGAGGCGCAATCCAAGCACCCAGCACAGCCGCCGCGCAGCCAGCTAGCATCGGAATCGTATTTATAGCCGTTCCAATAGGCAGTACCAAAGCGAGCAAGCCAACGACTGTCATCCCCATCACAGAGCCGTAAAAGCTACCCACCAGCAGACCGACTGCGGGCAGTCCAATCGTAGGCACCTGTAGCGCGGCCAATGTCGAAACTAACAAGCACAGTAGTAAAACCAGCGCGTGGTCACGCTGATGAAGAGGGTTCGTTTGCTGATGGCTAATCCACAGATAAAAGGCCACCGTAGCCCCTATTAGCAATGTAAATCCACCCAGTCCTACCCAATTAAAATGACGCTCGGTCAGCTCAAAGTGGTCTAGCAGTGCAAACTCAGCAGTGGTAATGACTTCTCCTGCTGACACAATCAAATCATCCTTTTCAATGGTGACTGTGACCGGATCAATCTGACGAACAGCTTGCTCAGCCTGCTGCCGGGTGCGCGCCTCATCAATCACTAAGTTCGGAGCCGCAACCGCTGCTAGCACATTGGCCATGAGCTGCCGAACCACTGGATTTGGCTCAACGGCAACTCTCGCTTCAATTGCTCGGCGCAGCAAATCTTCAGGAGCCCCCGGATTGATGCCCTGCAGCATCATTTCTTTGAAAATCTGCTCGGCACCGCTCTCCAGCGCCGTCCACTCTTCTTCAGAAAGATCAAACAGGCGATAGTTATATAGCGGCTGATCCTTACTGCTAGCAGCTGCTATAAACTCGTCTTTTGCCTCAATGTACTGCTGTCTACGGGTGTCTACACGGGTTTCTAGCAGCACCAACCCCTCAAATCCCGACAGCTCTCGATACTCAACGAGTTCTTGCAGTGTCTCTAGCTGAGGCGGCGTGAGCGATCGCACCTGTTCGATAATTTCTTGAGCAACGGGTATTTCTATCTCTAAGCTGCTTTCTAAGTCCGAGCTATCTCCTGAATTTGGGTTACCTTCTGAGCCTGGATTATCTTCTGAGTCTGCGCTACCTGCCGCGGTTGAGGAGGAGCCGTTTCTAATCTCGGCAACTTGCTCAGCAGAAAGTGCAGACGTTTTGGCCAGATACCAAACTTCGGACCACTGGCTTTCATCGGCCTGAAACAAATAGTCCTGAGTCGGCTGCGATAGCGTGTCTAAGTTGAGAAAATTTGGACGACCTGCCTGTTCTCGCAGCTCCCGTCCCTGGCGTAGCAGCGTCTGTAAAGATTGCTCAGCTTCCGCTGTCTGCTTGAGGTCAATTCTCAGCACCTGCGCCGAGCCATTGCGGACATCGGCCCGCCTGCTTTCAGTTGCTTTCTTATCTTCTATGACAGCACTAGTGGGCGCATAGAAGCTCCTAGGTGAGATAGAGCGAATATCTAACCCAGGTTGACGATAAAAGCGCTGTCCGAAACAAGTCGCGAGCAGTAAAACCGCTAACGTCGCCACCAGCCAGGTGCGACGAGAAGTCGCAGGTGGCAGAAAGCGGTCCCATCCGGTCGCTTGCTTAGCATTAGCACCAGACGAGCGCCTCGCTCGCTTTGATTTGTTCTTTTTCGGCGAAATCTGCGCAGCATCACCTAGCAAAAGCACATGACGAATACCCTCCAACCACGGTGCGTAGCGAGGGGAAGGAACCTGATCTGTCTTTTGCTGATAATCTATCTTCTTCTGACTGATACGCTCTCTAGCTTTCTGCTTTAAATAGCGCCTAGGATGTTTTAGTCGCAAAAACGAATGCGACCAAAGCGTATAGACCCGATTGGCAAAATGACGGAGACTCATAGCCCTACCGAGTAAATTGCCTAACTAACCGCTGTAGCTAAGCTACGGACGGTATCATGTCGTGAATGAAATCGGGTCCTAAAATGCATCATAAGTAACAATTATAGTACGCAGCTTTATTTTCAATGGTCAGCTAGACACAGTTGCAATAAACAGTCGCAATTTAGTCATAATTTGCTAATACTTTACTGAGTGTTGTTCGTATGCCAGAAGCCGCAGCTAAGCAATGCAGCCCGACCACTGTGAAAAGAGCTCATTTGCTAATGCTAGTGCCTCCGCTGGACTTGATGGGTGACTTTCTAAACAATTATCTGCCTGGCCTCTACTTGTTTGAGGTGAGCTGCATCTAGACAGACTGCTTGAGGACAGACTGCTTGAGCGCTGCCAAAGTACAGGCAAACCGCTTCGACCTTGCGCTGCACCCAGAACTAATCCGACTATCAAAAGCACGCGCCAATCTGCTAAACCCTCTGGCGTTATGGTAGATTGCAATGCCTGAGAGAGCCCTAGTGCATAAGTCAAAAAAGTGTCGCTTGAGCTACTGCCAGCCAAAGAACCGTCAGCCAGAGAATCGTTAGCTAGAAAACCGTCAGTCAGAGAACCGCCAGTTAAAAACCTCATCTGTGAGCCATACTCAATCGCTTTTGAAACGCCTATTATGGTTTCTCGATGATAGAGTCGTTCTGCTGCTGTTAAGGTAGCTTGAAAGATAGGAGCGTCTTCTAATATGGCATTCCACACACCTTGATAATGATAGTCATAAAGGGCTAGCGGCTGATCTTTCCGATACGTCTCTTGTCGAGGCTTCATAAAGTCTCTAGCAGCAGAGCTCTCGGCAGAGGGCTCAGTAGAGGGCTCTACAGAAGATCGCTCAGTACTCACCCAGCGATCCCATCCTTGACGCGCTAGGTTTCCTTCAAGCGCTCGTGTTAACACATCGCTTAGAACCCACTGTTGCGCTGTCGCTGCGGCATCCGCAGTGAGCCAATTTTGAATATGCCAATTTTGAATATATTGATGCCTGGTCTGAGGTGGCTGATTGTGGAACCGAAGCAATAGCGGTGTACTGGCTAACCAGACACTGTCTGAGTTAGCACTACTGTCTGAGCCAGCGTTAGAGCAATAAAATGCTGACTGCTGTAAAAAAGTATGAAGAGACGCCCACTGTTGAAAGTATTGAGCCACTTCGTCCGTCATCTGCGCCGCGTATCGTCTGACGCGATGGCTGCGATGCAATGAGACAGCGGTGGGTACAAGCATTAACCCAAGTAAAGCGCCTTGGAAGCGATCGCGCAATAAAACAGCCACTCTTGTCGTCGCACCCACAGATCTTGCACCAGCCGACCTAGCACCCTTTACAGCAGTGGCTTTTGCAGCAACGACAGGAGACATATCCACCTCAGATAACTTTTCACTGCCTAAACTTTAATTTGCGTCGTTAGTTGCGCCCGTGTTTGCGCCGACAATTAAATACTGTATATATTGATATGGCTTTGCTGATTTGGCCGAATTGTACTATAACCCAGTACCTAGCCGAATCGTACCGATATAAGCTAACCACAGACGTAATGCGCGAGCTATGAGGAAATCCACCATGAGGCTATCTAAGAATGAGCCTACTAGGTATGGCCACAGTAGCGATCGCTGGCCATGCAGCCCACCGCATATCCCTGGCTGGCTGATGACGGCTGCGCTCACGGCTGCGCTTACTACCGTAAGCAACGGACTTGCCGCGAAGAATGGGCTCGCCATAAGTCAGGGGCTTGATTCATCGTCTGAGATGAGGGCGGAGCCTTTCACCAATCAAGAACTCTCAATTCAGTTTGCCCAAGCCAGTCCTGCTGTGACCTATCCTGTCTCAGCAATAGGCAGCACTGGCGAGACTGTCAGTCAGCTACAGGTCATTCTACGGCTTCTTGGGTTCTATCAAGGCGCAGTTGACGGCAGCTACAGCGCATCGACTCAGGCCGCTGTGATTCGCTTTCAAACCGCAGCTGGACTAGCCGCCGATGGAATTGCCGGTCCTTCTACGTGGCGTAAGTTACTGCCCTCACCTGAAGATATTGCAGTGGGATCTCCTCAACTGGCCGTAGATGCTCAGGCAGCTGATACGTCTAGCCCCGCGCCTGCCGACACAACGTCTGCGGCTGAAGCAGATCCGCCACAGGCCGATGCACCTTCTGACCCGCCGATTCTGCGGCCCAACTTTGAGGGTAGTGCGGTTGCTCAGCTACAGCGAGAATTGACACAGCTAGGTTACTACAGTGGTCCTGTCGATGGCACATATGGCGAGCAAACCCAAGCTGCCGTCAAAAAATTTCAGGCGGATCAGCAGCTAGAAGTAGATGCCATTGTTGGCCCCTCTACCTGGGACGCGCTGACAAGGGCCCTTGGCTGAGGAACCGATAGCTGAAGAACTGATGGTCTAATAAACCAAGCAACAAGAAGCTGAAGAAAGCCAATCCATTTGATCTAATCTATTTGATTTAACCATGCCGGTAGATCACTACTCATCAGGGCGTTATCATACCCGTCAAAAGCAGTGTCATATCCGTCAAAAGTAGTTCCAGCGTGGTTGATAAACATTAGATAGTCGCTCATCAAAAAATAGATGCCAACAATAGCTGCAGCCGAAGAAGCTACCAAGAAGCCCGCTAGCATCAATGAAAATTCTTGATTTTCTATTGCTCGATCCATCAGGCGCAAGGCCCAAAAGACTAAACCAATAACGATTGTCAGAATCAGTAATATCATTCTAGAGGTTTGGAATCTAGCATATGGATGGAGCAGCGAGGGCATAAACCTGCTTTCTCAGGGTGTTTTCCCAGGTCTTTCTCTTAGAGCTTTTTCTTGGGCTTTCTCAGCGGATTTTATCTGCGTCTTGCTGCGATAAGAGAGCGCTCAGACTGCCAATTAAACGGATTGTTGCCGAGAGGAAGCGTATCAGAATGAGCTAGCCCTCGATTAGAAGCATTAGCTAGCGCTGGGGAAAATACCCACAGCGAAAAATCTTACACCAGCTTAACAGATCTTTACGACTTTATTCGTGTCAGTGCACACTATGTAACTTTTGGCAGCTCAGGAATAACAACAAGCAGAGAACGGCGACTGCGACTGCGGCACTGGGGAGTAAAAACTGCTGTATTACAGCGGGTTCATATTGATAGCTAGACTGTTACAGCGCTGCTTAACAGTAATAGATATTTTAAGAAAAAGGAGATTCCGTAAGGTTTTGTCAATAATTCGTCGGCGATCGCACCTCAACCGTGTTCTCAGCTTTTGACCGGAAAACTGAGAACACAAAAGCGTCTATTAACATTAGCTAACATTAGCGCCTACTGACGAAAGCGCCTACTGACGAACGGTCAAATTCTGCGCCGCTAAGTATGTCTTGATTTCCTGAACACTTAGCTGTCCATAGTGTAGGAGTGAGGCCAGCAGCGCTGCTTCAGCCTTGCCTGTCGTCAGGGCCTGATGAATATGTTCGCAGGTGCCTGCCCCCCCAGAAGCGATGACAGGAACATCTACCTGGCTCGCGATCGCCTCTGTCAAGGTCAAATCGTAGCCAGCCTGCGTGCCATCTGCGTCCATGCTGGTAATCAGCAATTCGCCTGCGCCCCGATTGACCATGTTGTGGGCCCAGTCAACCGCATCAAGCCCAGTATTTTCTCGTCCGCCGCGAACAAATACATCCCACTTGGGGTGAGAATCGCTGGATTCGGGAGCGTCTAGGCGACGACGGGCATCAATGGCAACCACAATGCACTGGTTGCCGAAGCGGTCGCTCGCTCTGTCGATCAAATCGGGATCGCGCACGGCAGCTGAATTGATACTTACTTTGTCAGCGCCCGCTCTCAGCAGCTTTTTGATTGTCTCTAAAGAACTAATTCCACCGCCCACCGTTAGCGGAATAAAGACCTGCTCGGCAGTGCGATAGACCACGTCATAAATGACATCGCGGTCTTCGTGGGTAGCTGTAATATCAAGGAAAACGAGTTCGTCAGCGCCCGCCTCGTTGTAAATTTTGGCCAGCTCCACTGGGTCACCCGCGTCTTTAAGATCGACAAAATTGACACCTTTGACCACGCGGCCAGCTTTGACGTCTAGGCAAGGCAAAATTCGTTTGGCAAGCATGAGCAGTCACTCTCTAAATAAACTCTCCAGCGGAGCCCGAGTCGCTGATAGACTGGGTATTGGTCTGACGCAGTTACGTAAGGATACAGTTTATTAGACATGGACTTAGAAATTGGACAGCGGGTTCAGGTTCGTCGGATGCGCGATCGCGTCGCAAAGAATTTGGCGGCTCGCCTGGGTAAAACCGCCATTGTCAAAGACTTTAAGATTCTTGACGGGCAAAATATTGGGGCCCTAGTAAGCTTTGAGTCAGACGATTTTACAGCTTGGTTTTTTGAAGACGAACTGCGCCCGGTGGAGTAGCCTTAGCGTTTGATCGCAATAATAATAATGATTGAAAAATTCTGTACCGCAACCTAACCACCTAGATGACGCTGATTCTCACATTTTTAGGCAAGGGGGGGACGGGTCGCTCTACTGTTGCGATCGCTGCCGCCCAAAAACTGACTGATCAAGGCAAGCGAGTTCTTCTAATTTCTCAAGAAGCGGGCCCGGCGCTGTCATTATTGCTTGGCACAGACATTGGCCCCAGCCCGGTCGCTGTTAGCGCCCAGGGGGGCTTAGCTGGCGGCTTTCAGGCAGTGCAGCTACAAACCACTCAGCTTTTGGAAGAGAACTGGGAAAAGCTCAAAAAGTTTGAGGCCCAGTACCTACGTGATCCCTTTTTTAAGGCGGTATTTGGGCAAGAGCTGAGCGTGATTCCAGGAATGGATGACTTCTTGGCTCTCAACGCTATTCGCGAATATACCGAAAGCAATCAGTATGACGTGATTGTGCATGATGGTCCTGGTAATCAGGCTAGCCTGCGCATGTGGGGAGCCATCGGCGGGGCAGATTGGTATTTTCGCCGCTTTAAGCAGGTTTTTCAAACGTCTCAGTTTTATCGATCTATTTCACCTTTTGTTGCGCCAGTTACCGGCGCGATTTTTAGCAGTGGGCTATCGGGCGATATTTGGAATCAGCCAGAAACGCAGAGCATGGAAGGAATGGTGGCCAAGGGGAAAGCGCTAGTGCGTGACCCTATGCAGCTACGGGCTTATGTGGTTACCCGTGACGATGACATTGCGATCGCCACTGGCCGCTACCTTTGGAGCGCCGCTCAGCAGATTGGCCTAACCGTTGCCGGTGCATTTGTGAACGCTGGTGTGAGCGCATCGATAGATACCCGCTCAGCTTCTACTGCTTTCGAGCCAATTCCTGTGACGGAGCTGCCTCACTGCGAGCTAGGCGATCGCTGGCAGCCGCTAGTCGATGCACTACCAGCATTAGACGAGCCAGTTGCCGTGCCAAGCGCAATGAGCGTTGATGTAGCAGCTAGTACCGTCAAGCTATTTCTACCTGGATTTGACAAGACACAGGTAAAACTCACCCAATACGGGCCAGAGGTAACTGTTGAAGCGGGCGATCAGCGTCATAATGTTTCTTTGCCCGCAGCGCTCAACGGCCGGACAGTGACTGGAGCCAAATTTCAGTCGGGCTACTTGATTATCTCGTTTGGTTAATAGGCAATGTCTGAAGATACGCAATCACAGATGCCCCCGGCAGACTCATCGCCAGCAGATCGACTAGGCGCTAGCGAGACCGCTGCTAAAACGGTAGCACCTGCGAAATCCAGCAGCGGCAAAGCCCGTCAGATGCTTGGGATGAAAGGCGCTGAGGCCGGTGAGACATCCATCTGGAAAATTCGCCTCCAATTGATGAAGGCAATTACCTGGATACCCCTGATTTGGGGCGTCGTTTGCGGCGCGGCATCTTCTGGAAAGTTCACCTGGAGCGTCGAGAACGTCCTGATTTCAGCCGCCTGTATGCTCATGTCTGGGCCGCTGCTTACGGGCTATACCCAAACCATCAACGACTACTACGACCGTGAGCTAGACGCGATTAATGAGCCCAATCGCCCCATTCCTTCTGGGGCCATCTCGCTAGGGCAAGTTCAGGTGCAAATCTGGGTGCTGCTTTTTGGTGGATTGACGGTCGCCTACGGGCTAGATATGTGGGCAGGTCATGACTTTCCGACAATCTTTGCTCTAGCAGTTGGGGGCTCTTTTATCTCTTACATTTATTCGGCACCTCCGCTAAAGCTGAAGCAAAATGGCTGGCTCGGTAACTATGCCTTGGGCGCTAGCTATATTGCCTTGCCCTGGTGGGCCGGACACGCTCTGTTTGGCGAACTCAATCCCACTATTATTGTGCTTACACTGGTTTACAGCATGGCCGGATTAGGGATTGCGGTCGTCAACGACTTTAAAGCGGTAGAAGGCGATCGCCAGCTAGGTCTAAAGTCGCTGCCGGTTATGTTTGGGGTGCAGACTGCTGCCTGGATTTGCGTGCTGATGATCGACGTATTTCAAGGGGGAATGGCCGCTTATCTAATAGCTATTCACAAAAACCTCTATGCGGTCCTGCTCATTTTGCTGATTATTCCGCAAATTACCTTTCAAGACATGTATTTCTTGCGCGACCCACTCGAAAATGACGTGAAATACCAAGCGAGTGCTCAGCCCTTTTTAGTGCTAGGCATGTTGGTTATGGCTGTTGCTTTGGGCCATAGCGACTTAGTGAGCTAATTTGCTAGGCGTGGTAGCATTTATCTACTCAAAACTGCGGGCATCAACAAAACGTAAACTTCGTTACTGGTGGCGGTGAGGCCGCTTGGAGAATTTATCGACGTGGCCAACCTCTTTTCACAGCTAAAACACTGGTCTGAGAAACTTTCGGCTAGCAGTCAAAAATCTGCTGAGGCGCGCCAACGCCACCAGCAATCTGTTCGAACAGGCGGGCGAACAGGCGGACCCTCACTGGATCGATCGCTAACATCGACATCGGCCAACGTGCCTGGTGCTGGTCCATCTGGGGTTTCGACGGGGGGAGAACTATCTAGCCCCAGTCGAAACCCCAGTGTGGCGAGTCCCGGTGCGGTGAGCAAACCGGCCTCTTTTTCGCTGCGTCGCAGGCCACCTTATAAACGCGTTCGCTTTTGGCTGCTGCTGCTGATCGGGGCTGGAATCGCTGGGCCCAGTACTCGGCTGTACCTGCTGTGGAGCAACCTGCAAGAGAATATCCCTGATGTTACAAAGGCACTGACCTACGAGCGCAGCGGGACCATCACGCTCAAAGCCTCAGATGGTAAAGTCTTACAAAAAGTGGGGCCGACGGCTCAAGAGCGACTGAGCTACGACGAAATTCCTCAGGTCGTTATAGAAGCCTTTATCTCCGCAGAAGACCGACGATTTCGTGAGCATAACGGTGTAGACTACCGCTCAATTGCCCGAGCTACCGTAGCCAACGTGACTAGCGGCGGTGTGGTGGAAGGTGCTAGTACAATCACGCAGCAGCTAGCGAGAATCACGTTTCTCAATCAGGATCAAAGCTTCCAACGTAAATTTAGAGAAGCCATTTTGGCGCGGCGGCTAGAAGCAGAGCTAGGTAAAGACAAGGTTTTAGAGCGCTATCTCAATTTGGTGTATTTGGGCGCAGGGGCATACGGCGTGGCCGATGCTGCCTGGATCTATTTTGGTAAAACGGTTGATGATCTAACAGTTGCAGAAGTGGCGCTAATCGCCGGGATGGCACCGGCACCAGGTATTTATTCGGTTGATCCTGTAGCCGCAAGAGCGCAGCGTGATAAGGTCATTAGCCGCATGGAAGCTAATGGCGTTATTACCGCGTCTCAAGCAAGCGAAGCCTATCAGGCTGATTTTTCACTAGAGACTAAAGAGCCTAAGTATCTATACAGTCAGTTTCCCTATTTCACTATTTATATCAAGAAGCAGCTAGAGCAGATTCTGTCGCCAGAAGAGCTAGATGCGGGTGGGCTAGTCGTTGAAACGTCTTTGAACACGGATTGGCAAACGGCGGCTGAAAAGACAGTCGCAGAGATTATTGATGAGTATGGCCAGTGGCAGCGCTTCGAGCAGGCTTCGCTAGTTGCGATTGATCCGAAAACGGGTGAAATCAGGGCAATGGTTGGCGGCACCGATTTTGACGGCAGTCAGTTTAACCGGGTGACTCAGGCGCAAAGGCAGCCAGGATCGACGTTCAAGGCGTTTGTGTATGCAACGGCGATCGCAACTGGCATGTCGCCTTACAAAACCTATACCGATGCTCGCTACGTAGTAGACGGCTACGAACCTAAGAACTACGGCGACAGCTACAGCGGCGCGGTCGATTTGCGGCGAGCCCTCACCAGTTCAATCAATATTGTGGCTGTAAAGCTTTTAGTAGATGTCGGCTTCGACCCGGTCATTGCGCTAGCGCACCGAGCCGGTATCAGCTCAGATCTGATTCCGGCCTATTCGCTGGCCTTAGGGTCTTCTGAAGTCAACTTGCTAGAGCTTACTAGCGCCTACGGAACCTTTGCCGCAGAAGGCCGTCACGTTTCTCCCCACGGCATTACGCGCATTACAAACGGCCAGGGCGATGTGATTTACGAGTTTGACGAAAAGCCAAAGCAGGCGATAGATAAAGACACAGCCGCTATCATGACCTGGATGCTAGAAGGCGTTGTCAACGGCGGTACGGGCGGCAATGCGGCCATTTCGGGCCGACAGGTAGCGGGCAAAACTGGGACATCTGAGAAAAATAGAGACCTTTGGTTTATTGGCTATACGCCGCAGCTAGTAACCGGCGTATGGATGGGAAATGACGACAGCAGCCCAACCGGGGGGGCTAGCCGCACCGCCGCTTTGGCTTGGTATAAGTTTATGGATCAGTTTGTAGACGATATGCCCGTCGAAGAATTTCCAGAGCTTCCCAGACTGGGGGGCCGCGATGGCACTTTGCAGGCTAAGCCAATACGTCCGACTCGGGTAGTAGTAGACAAACCCAGAGAGCGTCAGGAAGATGTAGATGAATCGCGACGCCGCGCCAATAGTGAGCCTGAATCTAACGATAGCTATAGCGATCGCGAGGATAGTCAACCAGAGAGAGAGCCAGTGCCGACGGCTGTAAACGAGCCAACCCCTGTGCTAAGAGACGATTCGCCAGCACCCGCCGCTGCGCCAGCACCCGCACCAGCCGCTGCACCTGCACCAGCAGCACCACCCGCACCCGTCGCACCATCCGCACCTGCTGCACCCGCACCAGCAGCACCGTCGCCACCAGCGCCAATTGCGCCGCCAGCCCCAGCCCCAGCCCCAGCGCCTATCCCAGAGCCACCGAAACCTAGCGTTTTAGATAACTGACCCTTTGAGAACCCTTTGAGAACCCTTTGAGAACCCTTTTGACAAACTAGGCTTTGGCTAATGCTGATCAGGATTCGCAGTTGCCACTGTAGCCGCATCCATCACTACCAGAGCTAGACTTACAGTATCTTTGCGTACAGACTTTACTTGCAATGGCTTTTTCTCAACGCTCGTCTAGCTATAGCGAAAAAAAAGGGGGCCGCACCGTTGGCCGTCAATATCAGTCTGTTTTTATCATGCTGCTTTTGAGCCTAGTGATGCTAGGCGGTATTGGCAGCCGTCTGGCCTACTTACAGCTGGTACAGGGCGAGCGCAATCGTGAACTGGCAGAAGACAATCGGATTTTGTTGCTGCCGAGACGACCCGCTAGAGGCACGATTCTAGATCGCAATGGGGAGGTTTTGGTGGGTTCTAGACTGTCTCATTCGGTTTCTATTTGGCCAATTGCCTTGCCAAAAGAGGAGTCTGAGAAAGCGCAAGTAATTGAGCGTTTGGCACAGATACTAGATGTGCCCGTAGAAGAGATTAATCAGCGTCTAGAGCAAAGCCGCTATAACCTGAACAAATCAGTGCCCATTTCACGGGGCGTCAGCTCGGCGCAAACGACCGCGCTGGCCGAATACGCCGCCGACTTGCCAGGCATCCGTGTAGAAGCTGAGGCCGTGCGCAACTATCCTCGTGGCGACTTAGCAGCGCATGTCTTGGGCTACACAGGTGAGTTGAATGACGAAGAGCTAGCAGATCTAGAAGATCAGGACTATCGGCTCGGCGACGTTATTGGCAAAATGGGTCTAGAGATGGCTTTAGAGCCGACACTGCGCGGTCAGTGGGGTGGACAGCAGGTAGAAGTAGACAGCAGCGGCAATGTGTTGAGTGTAATCGGCGAAAAGCCGTCTATATCTGGGCAAGATGTCCAGATAACACTGGATTTGGAGCTGCAAAAAGCGGCAGAGGCGGCTTTAGGTAACCATATAGGCGCTATCATTGCGCTCGATCCACGCGATGGCGCGGTACGGGCGATGGTCAGTCGGCCCACATTTGATCCAAACATCTTTTCAACTCGAATCACGCAAGCTCAATGGGATCAAATTACCAAGAACGGATATCCGCTGGTAAATAGAACGATGCGGGCCTATTCGCCCGCGAGCACATTCAAGGTTATTACTGCCACGGCTGGTATGGAGTCGGGCAAATTTTCGCCAGAGGCAGTCTTACCGACCTATGCTTTTTTGAATGTGGGCGGCATTCAATTTTGGGACTGGAATAACGCTGGGTTTGGGCCGCTAGGATTTCGAGGAGCGTTAGCCTGGAGTAGTGACACATTTTTCTATCAGATTGGGCGCAGCGTCGGTGAAAAGGCTTTGCAAGAATGGATGCATAAGTATGGATTGGGTGAAAAGACGGGTATCGAGCTGGGGTTTGAAGAGGATAAGGGCTTGGTGCCAGATGAAGCGTGGAAACAAGAGGTGCTCGGCGAGCCTTGGTATCTGGGCGATACGATTAATGCCTCGATTGGTCAGGGAAATGTGCTGGCGACTCCCTTACAAATTGCGGTGATGTTTGCCGTCGTTGCCAATGGGGGCGATCGCGTTACTCCTCATTTTGTGGTGACAGAAGGCGAAGATCCCAAAGCGTGGAGAACGTCGCTAGAGATGGCACCGAGCACGGTAAAAGTATTGCAAGAGGGCTTACGACAAGTTGTGGTTGCGGGCACAGGCGGCGCTGTGAACGATCCAAAGCTGCCACCGCTAGCGGGTAAAAGTGGAACCGCAGAAGCGCCGCCTAGAGAAAACCATACGTGGTTCGGTGCCTATGGCCCTTACGACAATCCTGAGATTGTCGTGGTTGCGTTTGGTGAGCACTCTGGCGGCGGTGGCGGCTCGTTTGCTGCGCCAATGGTGAAGCAGGTACTAGAGCAGTATTTTGACGTAAAGCAAGAAGAAACGCCTGCGCAGTAGCTCTGTGCGGTTGATCAGAATTGTTAGCTAAAACGCTTGCTATCAGCCAAAAGTAGTGCCGTTCCAACCCCACATCGCGCCTCTGCTGTCAGCAAATTCGATATAGGTGCGATTTGGCGGAACGCCGAGAGCGGCTTGCACTTTGGCACAAAAGTCCTGGCTCATCGTTTGCGTGCGATCGCCGCCCATCGTACCGACACTTTTGATTTGGATATAGCAGGTCGGATCGCTTGTACCGCCAAACGTCATGGCTGTTCCGGGCTCAAAAGCTGTCATGACGTAAGATTCTGGCTTGCCTAAATGCTTCGAGAGGCTAGCAGATAGCTGTTTAAGCAAATCCTCAACGGTCGTTTTGGCGGGAGCATCGAC
Organism: uncultured cyanobacterium; assembly: GCA_963833005.1. Taxonomy (GTDB): domain Bacteria; phylum Cyanobacteriota; class Cyanobacteriia; order Phormidesmidales; family Phormidesmidaceae; genus Phormidesmis. The sequence continues at coordinate 309,096 of CAWHWK010000011.1, forward strand.
AGAAGTTTGAACTTTAATCAGGGGCATAAGATTTTTTGCGTTTCTTTTTTTGGGACTCAGAACGAAATTATTATCGCTAATTCACAGCTGCCTGTTCAACTCTGCTAATCGAGATACTTTTCTTAACAAAGCTAGGAACACCGCTATCATAAGGAAAGCTATTACAGCTTTGTTACATACCAGCTTTATATGACAGCTTCTTCACCTGCCGAGCTTTCGCTTTCTCAACGAGCAAAAGGCTTCATTGAAAAGCGAATACTCATGGGTCAGCCGCTGACGCTAGAGCTGACCGCTATTCTGACGGTGTATTTCGTTCAGGGGATTTTGGGCCTAGCCCGATTGGCGGTTAGCTTTTTTCTGAAAGATGATATTGCGCTCTCACCGGCTGAAGTATCAGCGCTGATGGGAATTGCAGCACTGCCCTGGACAATAAAGCCGGTGTTTGGCTTTTTGTCTGACGGGCTGCCGATTTTGCGCTACCGCAGACGGCCCTATCTGATTATTTCTGGCATTTTAGGAGCGATCGCATGGCTCTCTATGGCCACAATTGTCAACACTGCGATCGCAGCGACAGCCGCAATTCTTCTCTCCTCGCTTTCTGTTGCTATCTCCGATGTCATCGTAGATTCTTTAGTCGTAGAGCGGGCGCGCAAGGAAGGCCAAGGCAGCGCTGGCACCCTACAGTCTTTGGCTTGGGGCTCCTCGGCGGTTGGTGGACTGATCACAGCCTACATAGGCGGGCTGCTGCTAGAGCACACTAGCGCTAGGGTCATTTTTGGAATTACCGCTACCTTTCCGCTGATTGTCTGCGGGGTAGCCTGGTTGATTGCCGAAAATCCGGTGACAGAAAAGTCAAACTGGAAGCTGGTGACTCATCAGGTGCGATCGCTCAAAGCCGCTGTCTCCCAACGAGTCATTTGGATGCCTGCGCTTTTCCTCTTTTTATGGCAGGCCACGCCCACCGCAGACTCAGCCTTTTTCTTCTTTTCTACGAACGAGTTGGGCTTTGAGCCTGAATTTTTAGGTCGACTAAGGCTGGTAACCAACTTTGCAGCCTTAGTCGGCATCTGGGTTTTTCAGCGCTTTCTCAAAGAAGTCTCCTTTCGCAAAATCTTTGCCTGGTCCACGGTTATTTCTGCCGTGCTTGGGATGACGACATTGATTTTGGTGACTCATCTCAACCGCAGCCTCGGCATTGACGATCAGTGGTTTAGCCTGGGCGACAGCCTGGTGCTGACCGTAGCGGGGCAGATTGCCTTTATGCCTGTGCTGGTGCTATCAGCTCGGCTGTGCCCACCTGGTGTAGAAGCGACGCTGTTTGCGCTGCTAATGTCTGTCGTTAATCTATCGGGCCTGCTCTCACACGAGCTTGGCGCTTTACTCACCTATCAGCTTGGCGTTACCGAAACAGATTTTACTAACCTCTGGCTGCTGGTGCTGATTACGAATCTGACCACGCTACTGCCATTGCCACTACTCAGCCTTTTACCCGCAGCGTCTGCGGCTCAATCGGTTGAAGATGTCCCTGAAGAAGAGATTCTAGAAAAAGAGATTCTAGAATCAGATCGCCCCGAATCAGATTGCTCAGAAGCAGATGAAGACGACATCGAAATTGAATCTGCTTTCGCACTGGCAACGCCGGAAGTCAGCGATGACGCAGCCATACGAGTAGACGTCACGCTTTAACTTCTACCGCTTGTCTTCTACCGCTTGTCTTCTACCACTTGTTTTCTACCTCACACACTTTCATGCAAACGCTTAATCGCTCCGACAATCAGGTTAGCTACACCCGTGAAGACTGGACTAACGGCTACCGCTCTCAACCAGACGAATTTGCCTATTGGATAGACGATATAGACGGTGAAATTCCAGCCGACCTGACCGGCACCGTATTTCGCAACGGCCCCGGTCTTACCGATATTAATGGCTATCGGCTCAAGCACCCGTTTGATGGCGACGGCATGATTAACTCTATTGCTATCAAAGATGGCAAAGCATTCTATCGCAACAAGTTTGTGCGCACGGCTGGCTTTGTCGCTGAGCAGGCCAGCGGCAAGCCTGAATATAGAGGCGTCTTTGGCACGCAAAAGCCTGGTGGCTGGCTAGCAAACGCCTTTGATCTAAAGCTAAAAAACATCGCCAACACCCACATCGTGTATTGGGGCGACAAGCTACTGGCACTGTGGGAAGCGGCAGAGCCACACCGCCTAAACCCCAATACGTTGGAGACCGAAGGGCTGGACTACCTGGAAGGCTTGCTAGATCAAGGCGATGCTTTTGCCGCCCATCCAAAGTTTGACCCGGACTGTGACGGGACGCCGCGCATGGTGAATTTCGGCGTCAAGGCGGGGCTTTCTAGCACGATTAGCCTGTACGAGTTTACGCCTGACGGCAAGCTAGCGCGGCAGAGTAAGCAGAGCGTGCCGGGATTTGCCTTCTTGCACGATTTTGCCATCACGCCAAACTATTACGTTTTTGTGCAAAATCCAGTGAGCTTTAATCCCTTTCCGTTTGTAGTGGGCCTTAAGGGCGCAGCCGAATGTATCCAATTCAACCCAAAGCAGCCGACTAAGATTGTGCTGATTCCTCGTGATGGACAAGGAGACGTTCGCTTTTTTGATACCGATCCTTGCTTTGTTTTCCATCATGCCAATGCCTTTGAGCAAGGTGACCAGCTCATTTTGGATTCGGTTTGTTACGATAGCTTCCCAACGCTTGATGGGTCAGAAGACTACAGCACGGTCGATTTTGACCATGTGCCAGCTAGTCAGCTATGGCGCTTTACAGTAAATCTTGCTACCGAGGCGGTAGAGGTCAAAAAGCTGATTGAGCGGCCCTGTGAGTTTCCAACGCTAAGTCCGCAGTGTGTTGGCAGAGCGTACCGGTATCTCTATATGGGTACGACAGATGAACCGATTAAAAATGCGCCGCTGCAAGCGCTGATCAAAAGAGATATGGAAACGGGCGAAGAGCAGCTTTGGAGCGCCGCGCCGCGAGGTTTTGGTGGTGAGCCGCTGTTTGTTCCTAACCCAGAAGCCAGCGCGGAAGATGATGGCTGGGTACTGCTGTGGATTTATAACGCCGCGAGCGATCGCACCGAACTCACCATCTTCAACGCGCAAGACATCACGGCTGGGCCAGTGGCAACGCTAAAGCTCACTCATCATGTGCCTTACGGCTTGCATGGTAGCTTTACGCCAGAGTACTTTGGCCCAGCGCAGTAGACGACGAGGTTAGATGAGCCGTTGTCATAGGTTCACTAAGCGACTGCGCTTTGGTTGCTAACAGGGTTTCTAGATGCGATCGCAACCGCTCTCCCTGCTGAGGGTCGGCAATATAGATTTGCCCGCCTTGCTTTCTAAATAAAGGCAGCTCGGATAGCGCCTTGTAGGTCGCGATTTCTGATGACTGGGCGCTAATCAACGGGCGATCGCCCGCAGTCGGCACCAGTCCTGGCGGCAAGTGCCCTTCAATCAGAGCCAGCACATGTGCCTGACAGGCCTGCGTGTCAATTCCTCTCTGCTCTAGCAAATGCAAAATGCCGCCAGCGGGAAGTGGTTGCTCAGGCAAAATGCGTAGCAGCTCTAGCAGCAGAAAATAGTCGTTGTACTGGTGGCGGTTGGCATCTAGTACTCGCTGGTAGTGACACAAGTTAGCCAGCCCGTAAGCAATGCGGCTACAGCTATTGGAATATTCGCCTGTGTAGGTGTCTTGGATGATGGTAGCGTTGGGAAACTTCTGGCGCAGCCAGCGCGCAATCGTTCCTAAAGAAGCCGACCCGCCCGTACAGACCACCTGCTGTACGGCCTGCGTCGCCAAATTTTTCTTCCCAAGTAGCGCATTCACCTGCCGGTTAATCCGCTGAATGTAGGGGATAAACACTTTGGCTTCTAACTCTTTGCGAGTGATTACCCAGGTGCGATCGCCCAGCTCTACTTCTACCTCTTCTTCTTCCTGTAGCGCTAGCTTTATCTCCCGCGCTGCCAAGATAGCCTCACGGCCTAGCGGCGAATCATTCAGCCGCTGCCTGAGTCGATGGCGCGTGACCCGATCGGCCTCTCCAGGCTGCGGCAAGGCAATCTCACTCAGCCCCAGCGCTTCCCAGCGGCTAGTGCCTCCCGCGTCCCCTTCTGAACCCGTACGATTTGGAGCCTTGTCGGTTGCCGCTGGCGTAGTGGGCAGCGCTAGGTGCAGCAGTTGGCAAATAATATCTTGATCGATGCCGTCCCCTGCGTAGTTATAGCCCCGCGTAGAAAAGTCTTGATAGGAGAGCTGGTCTAAATCTGCTGGCAGCTCTACAACAGCGGTCTCAGTCAAAATAGCGCCAGCGCTGATTACAACCGTGCCACCCGACCAGTTGCAGTTATATAGTCCTGGCTGCTGATTTTCCGGGACATCGCTAGCGGCTGTAGGTGCTGGTAAAGCTGATAGCAGCGCTGCTATCACTTCTTCTACGAAAAAGATTTGATCAGGCGATGAGACGATTTCAGCCGATAGCAGTGCTTCGCGAATATTGAAGCTGTAGGTATCTGGCCAGTTGGTGGGATAGCCCACAATCACGCCCCTTAGATCTGCTAAAGCACGACGCAAAGCTGCGTTTTTAATGCCCACAGCGCGGCAGCTCATATGGTCAGAGTGAAGGGTCGCAACCATCTCCACAAGGGCGGCTTGCAGCGCTGTCAGGGGCAGGGCCGTGTGATCAGCCCATTGCATCTGCGGCTCATTAGACTGGCTATTGGGAATACCGGTTTTCACCATCAGCTTTAGGTTGCGCAGCAGTGAAGGGCTCTGCTGTAGCGCCAAAGGACCCACGGTGCCTAGCTGCGGTTCACCGAGCGCGTCTAAATCAACTTGAACGACGGCTGGGAATCGGAAACGATTCGTTTCGCTATCTCCTGCGACGTTCCAGCAGAGCGGATAGACCTGCTCGCCAAGCTGGTTGATTAATACGGCTGAGATTCCGGTAGCCCCTAGGTCAATCCCTAAGAACCATTCAGCGGGCTCTCCGTTTGTCGGATCGTCATCGCCATCGTCTTCTTCTGGGGGCTGTGCAGGCGGTTGCGTTGTCGTTGAGTTGTTTGGTGCGATCGCTGCCGCACCTGCCGCACCTCTTGCCATACCAGCGGCGGCCACACCTGAGAAACCCGAACCGTTTTCCAAATCACCGCTGTCGAAATTAGGCAGTTCAGGAATGGGGAGCCGATCTCTAGGCGACGGGTCTAGCGTCCCTTGATCTAACGTCCCTTGGTCTAACGTCTCTTGGTCTAGCGTCTCCTGGTCTAGAATTTCTTGTTCTAAAGGCTCCTGGTCTAAAGGATCTTGCTCTAAAGACGATTGCTCTGGAGGCTCTTGGTCTAATGGCTCTTGATTGAGTTCTTGTGCTGATGGGACTTCTTGCGCAAATAGCTCTCGATCTGAAGCGCTAGGCGCTGAGGGTGTTACTGTTTCGACGGCTGCCCAAGGATCCCCTTGGATTTCATCTGCCGCTAGGTCTGCGATCGCACCCGCAGAGGGTTCTGCCTGAGAAAACGTTAACTCATCGATCTGTGTTTCATCGATCTGTGTCTCATCGATCTGTGTCTCATCGTCGCTAGTCTCGTTATCAATTTCGTCCTCAGTCTTGTTGATGGGCTCATTATCAGTCTCCTCGTCATCGGGTAGATCTGGAATAGCCGCTGATTCTAGAAATGAGTCGGTTTGCGGCGGCGGTGCGATCGCAGCCGAATCTGGTTCAAACACAACCACCTCTTCTAAATCAGAGTTCATGGCATCTAGATCGGCATCGCTCGTTTCCATAGCGACTTGCTCAGCCGTCTTGCTGTCGTCCGCTAGCGCGGCCATCAAATCATCCGATAGCACATCGTCAACGTCGCTTTCGGAGCGTAAGTCAATCTCATCGTTCGCACTGTCTGGCAGGTCGGGCATCACTGCCGACTCAGGCCGTTCGGCAGTTTCTTCTTCAAAGACTGTCGCGTCTGATATGGCCTCATCTTCGGCGGTCTCGTTTTTGGCAGTCTCGTCTTCAGCGGTCTTGTCAGTCGCGCCGCGAGTCGCATCGGCATCAGATCCTTCAGATCCTAGATCTGGCAAAATTTCCTCTAGCCCCAGCTCAGGCAAAGTACTTGACTGACTTGTCAGCAAGCTGTTTTCCGCAGCGTTATCGGTTGAAGCCTCTGGGTCACTTAAAAAGTCTGGCACGGAAATTTCAGAATCAATCTCGGAATCAACTATCCCTGAATCGACCACTAAATCATCGAAGGTCAAATCTGCTAGAAAAGCGGCGTCCGCCGTCGGTTTTACTTGGGACTCGATCTCTAAATCGGCTTCAGTTGCAGCAACTTGAGCATCCGCAACTGCCGCGTCAATCATAAGGTCGTCTCTCGTTAACGTTGAGTCATCTTCGGTTCGATCAATGTCGAGCTTTAGAAGATCAAGATCGATGGTGCCGTCTTCTCGAATAAAGTCTTTGGTCGTGTAATTTGCTACCTGCGGCTCAGGTTCACCGTCATCAGGTTCATCGTCAGAAGAGGGCGCTACAGAAGATTGCTCAGAGAGCGACGCCCCAACTTCCGACATGTCGTCGATCGAGAGTGTCTCTGTCACCGAGAGCGTTTCTGCTAGTGACGGCTCTGTTCCTAGTGGTTCTGTTCCTAATGGTTCTAGATCTGACGGATTTTCTACGGCTAACGGAATGGCTGATGGATTTGTTGATGGCAGGTCTGCATTTGGCGGCTCTGCGGCGGTAGACGTTGTCTCTAGCTCTAGCTCTAGATCATCAATAGTTGAAGCCGAGCGCCAGCCTTGGCTTGTAAAATCGCTGCTAGCTGGCAGAATTTCGTTTAGCGAAGAAACGGTGTCTGTATTTGAGTCGCCTTCATCGCCAAATTCGCCTTCATCGACAAATGGAGTCGAGCGGGCCGGATAGAAAGCGGGTTCAGGGGGAATAGTTTGCCCCAGCTGCTGCGTCAGATGATCGACGAGCGATCGCACAATCACCTCACCCTGACGGCCCAGGCTGTGCATATTTTCAATGCCTTCATTCAGCGAGATTTGGTAGCTATCGATATTCGTTTGCAGCGTTTCAAACATGCCCTGCAAGGTCGAATCAATATTCGCAAGTAGCTGATCAGATCGCGACTGAATTTGACGAATTTCCTCTATTTGTCCTGTGGGTTTCAGCTCTAATATTTCTATTTCAGTCGCGGCAGTCAGCTTGGCCATTGCCTGCGAATGCTCGGACTCTAGCTGATCTAGCGTTTGCGTTACCTGCGTAGATAGGCTCTCTTGCAGCCGCGTCATCAGCACCTGCAAAAACTGATTGAGCTGTGCTTCATCAATGTCTGCGTGGTCAGAATCCGTACGCTCAGAATCCTGTGGCTCTGCTAACTGCCCTCTCAACTGCCCTTCCAACTGCCCTTCCAACGGTAAGTTCTCCAGCTGTGCTCGCTCTAGCCTAGCCTGATTCAGCTCTTCTAGGGCCTGACTGCGCTGGTCTGAGAGCCCCTTCACCTCCTGTACAAGCTGGTCGCGATCTTCTTGCAGGCTATCTATTTCCAGACGCAGCGGCTGCAACGCGCTTGACTTCAGAAACTTCATCTCTGTCAGCAGCGCTTGCATGACAGCCTGTGCAGACGTGTCCGACTCAGAGGCGGCGTCACTCCCTACACCTGTCATATCTGTAGCTGACATAGAAGTAGCCGATATAGAAGTCGCTGACATAGAAGCGACTTCAGACGGTTGTGCAGCTGCAAATTGTCCTGTGGTGGGATCTACCGGCCCCCAGCCTCCCGGTGCTTCAAACGACTGTTGCAAAGACATCAGGTATGCCTGAGCTCTCACTAGCGCCTGACGCTGCGACTCAGTTTCACTCGCCTTGATCCAAGGCGTTCGCGGCTTTTCTTTGCTGAGTACCTGTTCAATATCCGCAATGAGTGATTGAATCTGATCCTTTTGGGAAGTCACCATGGATACCTACAATTAGTCGAATGATCGGTTGTTAGTGCGATTTGCTTGCTCGCTGGTTTGCTTGCTCGCTACAGTTATTTAGACGCCCGTCGTGGTCGCTCTCTCTCTTACCCAAAATCAGCTCAAGACTAACATTTGGGCCATTTTTTGAGCCACTTACCGTCAAATTGTATATCTTGGACTTTACAAAGCAGCGCGGCCACAAAACAAGGCGATCGCAGATGCAATGACAACGGCTTAGTAAAACAGTTGAGTAAACAAGTGCACAAAGTTTAAGGCAGCAACGTAAAAAAGCACAGCCCAAATCAAGTTAATTTGTAGCAAAATTTGCTATGTATGATAAGAACGCTCCCAAAAAATACGAATGAGTCATAGCTACACGCAGAAATTCTCTGCGTAGGTTTTGCGTAAATAATTTTAGCGGTTGTGGCTTTTAAACCAAGGCAGCTCAGTAATATACCTAGGTAGTGCAGACGACAGTTTGGGTGCTAAGGTTAGCGTGCTTTACATCAGTGTGATTCGTTTGATTGTCAGTACGCTTTAAACAATCGCCGCCGCTTCAGTAATCAAGACCGCTCGGTAATCTCTCTAGCCTACTTGTTGACCATGGAAGCGCGCCCTCTCGACACCAGTGAACTCATCCGCCTGACGCCCTTTTTCTCCGAGCTAAGTTCGGAGGCTGCGCAGCAAGCGGCTGCTCAAATAGTTACGCGCCGACACCCTGCAAATCAGGTCATTCTGCTAGAAAATGATTGGGGCAACTCGGTTTATTTTGTGATGGAAGGGTGGGTCAAAATCCGCACCTACAATCTAGACGGGAAGGAAGTGACGCTCAACATTCTAGGGAAAGATGAAATATTCGGTGAAATGTCTTCGCTAGAGGAAATTCCGAGATCGACGGATGTCATTACCTTAGTCCCGACGACTATTGGCATTATGCCTGCTCAGCAGTTTGTCAGTTTGCTGCACACTGAGCCTATGGCTGGGCTGTATCTGGCGCGGCTGATGGCAAAACGCTTACGTCAGGTAAACCGACGGCTGCGCCTACGTGAGTCCGACAGTCAGTCGCGAGTGGCAGATGTTCTTTTGTTTTTGGCGGACGGGCAGGGTAAATCGACTGGCCAGGGAATGGAAATTCCAAACCTGCCTCACCGAGAGTTAAGCGGGCTGAGTGGGCTCGCAAGGGAAACAGTCACCCGAGTTTTGAGTAAGCTAGAAAAGAAAGGGCTGATTGCGCGCGATCGCGACGTTCTCAAAATCAATGACATCGAAGCCCTCGAAAATCTTTTGGTATAGCGACTGCGCTCATGACTCACCCTGTCGATCCCGCTCAGCCGGATGATGATCCTTGGATTTCAGACGATCTTGTCCCCGACAGTCTTGAGACCCCTGCGGCCTCGTCATCAAGGCCCACTCAAGCGCCTGCTGAACTGTCCCCTACGCTCAATTCCGCTAAAGGCGCTGCCAGTGAAAGTGCTGCTAATCGAGCGACTGAGCGTAAGCAGCATGCCGCTGAACTTTTTCCGATTCCATCGACTGGTCCAAAGGCCAGTCCACAGAACGGTCCAAAGGTGGCCTCAATAGGTAGCGCAGCTGCTCATCCTGCTAACAGTACTGAACTTCCTACCGTCGGTCCGCTGCCGCTAGTCGAGACAGCCTTCCTTTCTAGCGCGGCCAGTCTAATGTGGCTAGTCAGCGCCTACTTCCCGTCTGCGCCTTTTTTGCGGATTTTGTTTCCACTGCCAATTGCCCTTGTGTATCTGCGTTGGAATGCACGTGCTGCTTGGATGTCAGCCACTGTTTCCGGGCTGCTGCTGACAATCTTACTCGGACCGACTCGCAGCATATTTTTCCTGATGCCCTATGGCCTTTTAGGCGTACAGCTAGGATTTCTGTGGCGACGCAAAGCTAGCTGGGGCTTCTCCATTTTGACTGGTGGGTTGCTGGTGGCACTAGGCTCGTTTTTTCGGATTTGGCTGCTGTCGCTGCTAGCTGGAGAAGACCTCTGGGGCTATTCTATTGCTCAGATTACGCAGCTTTTGAACTGGGTTATTCGGCTGTTGACAAACTGGGGCTGGATTGGACTAGGTGCCTTGGGCCAGCCGGGTCTAGTAATAGTCTCCGTGGCAGCCGCAGTCATGGTAGTCTTTGCCAGCATAGTGTATTTATTTACAGTGCATTTGGCAGCGTGGCTAGTGCTAGAGCGACTAGGCGTCACTATGCCAGAGCCGCCTGAGTGGGTGCAAGTTCTCATTGAGGAATGACGGATCTGCTATTCATGCGTGAGGCAGTAACAAGTCAGGGCATGGGTATTAGGGAGTGGCTATCAGGGCGTGATTGAAGTTTGCGCGGGTGAGGCTAATGCTTGGCTACAGCGTTACCGAGGTAAACGACCTGCGTTTGCTTGCATCCTTAGCTTTACGGACACTGGCTTGATTCCTGGCATCTCGGCAGCCGGGCAGACGCTGGCCGATCGGTGTCATACCGCTGCTAAAGATGGAAATTTTTTGCTTAGCGATCGCACTTTAGATCATCAACTGCCTCGCTTACCAGCGGGTATTTCACCGGCCATTATTACTAGGGCTGTGCTGCGATCGCTCTCAATTCACACCCAGCTCTTCAACACAGGCTTGCCAACTGCGCTCTTGGTGCCTCACACGGCTCTGCCCAGCGATGCTTTTCCAGACGGCACGTTCTCAAATGGCCTTACAAATGGCCTCATAAATGACTTCAGAGGAGGGGCTGTCTTCACCGGTAAGGCAATGTCTATCACAGCAGCCCAGGCGCTATTTACCGTGGGCCAACAGTGGGGCCAGCAGATCGCACCGCTGAGCAGCTATTGGGTCATCGGCGAATGTATTGTGGGCGGCACAACGACAGCGCAAGCAGTCCTAACGGCGCTAGGTTACGACGTTAAGGGTCGAATCAGCAGCAGCCATCTGATCGGCAATCATCTTCAAAAGCAGAAACTAGTTGCGCAAGGATTAGCTGCCTGGAAATTGCGGTTAGCCGAAGAAGACGAGCCGCTGTTGGCTTCGCCCCTAGGTGTCGCCTCCGCCATTGGCGATCCGATGCAGATAGTCGCGGCTGGCATGATACTAGCCGTGAGTCAGCGTAGCGGTGTGCTGCTAGCGGGCGGAGCGCAGATGCTAGCCGTTTATGCTTTAGCAAAGGCACTGGCCCAGCAACATCAAATCGTGTGGCGAGCTGAGGAAATCGTAGTGGGAACGACTCGCTGGGTCATTGAGGATAAAAGTGCAGATACGGTGGCGATCGCACAGCAGATAAAAGCGCCCTACCTAGCGAGCCAACTCGACTTTAGTCGCTCGCCTTACATGCAGCTTCGCGCCTACGAGCAAGGATTTGTCAAAGAAGGGGTTGGCGCAGGCGGATGTGCGATCGCAGCCCACCTTTATCAGCAGTGGAGCGCCTCACAGCTTCGCCACGCGGTAGAAGCCGAACTCCGACAGGCCTTCTGATCTAGATTCTGCCGCCGTCTTTCTAGAGCTATCGGCTTTCTAGTCGCAGATGTGCTACGACCGCTATTCTAATAAGCCCGGTATGCCATAATCTGCTCTTCTAGCGCCGCAATTCGGTTATAGGCTGCCGTCAGCTGCGCCGTTAGCCGCTGAATCTGAATCTCAGGAGATAGCTTACGAGCCGTACTGCTCTTATCGGCATCTAAATAAGGCTCATCGCTCAAAACATCCTTATGCATCATTGCCGGGTTAGGGGCACGACGAATTTTCACAGGTGATGTACTCGACCCGACTGATTCTGACAAAATACTGCCATTTGCAGAAGACTTTGAGGCGTTTATCCCAGTATCTACTTTGTCAGCTAGCTGTGCTACCAAGCTGTGGAGAGAATCCACCTTGCCGCTCAGCTCAAGCACCTGTCTCTCTAGAACATCTATAGCCATAAGTGTAGTTATATTATTGTTATTGGGTTTTTTTAATCCTAATAACTAAAAATCAATATTGACAGCTGACCCACTAAAACATTTAACCTTTGGCCACAAAAATTTTCAAAATGTTTCGCTAGAACTTCAGCGCACTCATTTTTTCCTCTAGCACGCCCTAAGCCTCTATAGTGGGCTACGCTCAAACCATTGTCACAAAAGCACTCTGGCAGAACCCACGCAGTAACAACTCAAACCAAGACAGGACAAAGGCTGTCGGATATACTCCATGGTGGGCTAAACCGAAAACGACAGGTCGTCGAATCCGTACCTCTTAGTCAGGGGAAAGGTCCACGAGGCGCTATATAATTCATGAGTAAGTGCAAAGAAACTACACACATTTAGCTGTAATAGAGGACCTATGAAATTTTTTGCTAGAGCGCTCCGCAACCTAGGCAGCGTCTTGATGATGGCTGCGCTTGTCATCAGCAGTTGCGCTGTGCTAGCAGCGCCTGCCTTCGCCGCTGACCACACTGTCAAAATGGGCTCTGATGGCGGCCTGCTGGTATTTGAACCTGCTACCGTGACCGTTTCTCAAGGTGACACAGTTACTTGGGAAAATAACAAGATGGCACCTCACAACGTCATTTTTGACCCCAACAGCATCCCTGGCGGCAAAGACGTTGCCAGCAAGCTTACTCAAAAGCAGCTTACCTTTTCTCCTGGTGAGTCTTACTCCAGCACGTTCGACGTAGAACCTGGTGAATATACTTACTACTGTGCACCGCACCGTGGTGCTGGCATGGTAGGCAAAGTCATCGTTCAATAGAAGATTCTGTATTGCTCTTTTTGTATCGCTCGGTGGATCGACAATACTTGGTCAATGGAATTGGTCAACGGAACTGATGTTGACAGAGCTGAGATAGTAAATTGCTCTCACTTTTAGAGAAGCGCTGTTAAAGCCGGATGGAACTGAGTTCTATCCGGCTTTGATTTGGTCTTTAGCCTTTTGTTCTTTTTAGCCTTCTGTGTCTAAGCCTCTTTTGTTTTGAACCTCTATGCGTACAGGATGCGTATAGAGTGCTTTTTGCTAGGTGGTATAGTTTGCTCGCATTTGCTTGGCGACTACTGACAACGATTTTTGAGTCTTTATGGTAGTCTTTAGCAGAGAAAGCTGTGCGTAAGATAATTGGTCCTTGTCTTGCGGGCTATGGGTTTTACAGCGGCCAGCTTAGGTTATGAAGCTCTGACTTTCTCGGCCAGTTTACAGTTGATGATTGCAGCTTATGAGCGATACAACCGCATATCTGGCAGGCTGTGCCACTACGGGAGTTGCGGCGTTAGTGCTTTTGGTGGCTCGTGTTGGCATGGTTTCAACTCATGCGGATGCTAACAGCGCCAATCGACTTGGCGATCGCGTCACTCAGATTGAATCGGCCAACGCCTCGCGTCAGAGAGCCACAGGCACCGAGTCCGAACAGCCGCTAGAAAACGAGATTCGCCGTGAGCTTGAAAAGCAGCGTGAGCTCACCCAAGAATTAGAAGATCAGCTATCCGAACAAGAAAACCTTTCAGGCAGCTTAGAAGCGCAGCTAGCAGCGCAAGAAGAAAAAACCCAAGATTTAGTTGTCCGCATTCAAGACTATCAGCGCTCTGTAGAAGACATGGCGCTAGACGATAAAATTGCCGCAGCGACCCGTCCTGCTGCCGCACCTACACCTACCCCTTCGGTGCCGCTGGTGTGGGTTGGGGCGGGCGTTGTAGTCATCTTGATTTTGGGTGGCGGTGGGCTGATCCTTTGCGCTGTGCTGCTGATATTGCAGGCACAGCATAGAAGATCGGCGCGTCATGTGCCAATGCCACTGCCTAGACCCATGTCTCCGGCTGCTAACTATCGCTATTACGATCCCTCTTTTTTACCCCCTGCCCAATTTCCACCTCAACCTCCGACTTACTACGATTATCCGCCCGCCCCTTACGACTACAACGCCTGACTACATCTTTCGCCTAAAAAGCCCAATCTGGCATTCGAGTATTTATTTTATGGGCTAGGGGTATTTAGCTAGCCGATAGCCAATGGCCGAGCCGATCGGTAAACTAGCGCCAAAGCTTCTATTGGCTACAGGCTATGAAACTTATTATCGGGAACCAGAACTATTCTTCTTGGTCTTTGCGCGCTTGGCTATTGCTAGCCACTTTCGACCTTGACTTTGAAGAAAATAAAGTATCGCTTCAGCAGCCAGGGCTCAGTGAACGACTTAGTCAGTACTCTCCCACAAATCGAGTGCCTGTTTTAATAGATGGCGATCTCACAGTCTGGGATACGCTGGCTATCTGTGAGTATGTCTCTGAGAAATATTTGATGGGGAAAGGCTGGCCTGCTGATGAGGCGCAAAGGGCTAAAGCAAGGGCCATTTGCGCTGAGATGCACGCTGGATTTATGGGTTTGCGCAGCGAACTGCCCATGAACTGCCGCGCTCGAAGACGGGTGGCCCCGTCAGTCTCGGCGGAGCAGGAGATTGCTAGGGTAGATGCTATTTGGTCAAACTGTTTGGAAACTTACGGTGGGCCTTGGTTATTTGGAATGTTCTCTATTGCAGATTGCTTCTATGCACCGGTAGTTTTGCGATTCAAGACCTACGGCATCCCGCTTTCGCAGACAGCCGCTCGGTATCAGTCATTCATGCTTCAAGACGAGGTTTTGAAGCGCTGGGTCAGCGCCGGGCAGGCAGAAACTGAGATCTTGCCCGAAGATGAGGCAGGAGAGGAGATCTAGTTATCAATTCGTACAGCTCATATGAAATGAACCTATTCTGAACCTACTATGAAACTCATTGGAATGCTTGACTCGCCTTACGTGCGGCGAGTGGCGATCGCACTCAACCACTACGACCTACCTTTTGAGCACGTCCCGCTCTCTGTCTTTCGTAACGTAGAAGAATTTAGCCAGATCAATCCATTAATCAAAGCACCTACTCTCGTTTGCGATAACGGCGAAGTTTTGATGGACTCTACGCTGATCTTGGCATATATTCAAAAGCTCGTTGACCAGCAGTCAGCCTCTCAGCCACGTACCCTCATGCCCACCGAGCTTGAAGACTATCAGCAAGCATTGCGGCTTATCGGCTTAGGACTCAATGCTTGTGATAAAAGCGTTCAGCTTTTTTATGAGCGCAACATGCGACCTGAGGAGAAGCAGTATGAGCCTTGGCTCGTGCGCGTGCAGTCTCAGTTGTTAGCGGCTTATCAGCAAATTGAAGCGTATGCCCAATCGAAAACCGCCCGATCGAAAAGCGACGGTTGGCTAGTCGCAAATCAGCTAACCCATGCAGATATTGCCGTCTGTGTCGCTTGGCAATTTACTCACCACATGATTCCCGGTGTTGTGCCGATAGATTCCTGTCCAGCACTATTAAAACTATCGGCAAAAGCAGAAGCAGAAGTTGCCTTTGCCTCAGCGCCATTGGGGCTAGGCTGGACGCCAAAGCTTCCTCTCAGTCAGAGATGATCTAGTCAGCGCGAATAGATAAACATGCGAATAGACCTGTCGAAAATTCCTGTAGAAACAGGCACAAACTATCCGTCAGCGTTTCGCTCAGTAGTGGCGGGGCGATCGCGTCAGCGTGTGGGCAATGCGGCGGGGCTTAAAAACTTTGGCGTTAACCTGACGACGCTGGCCCCCGGCGCTCAGTCGGCGCTTCGACACTGGCATTCCGCGCAAGATGAGTTTGTCTACATTTTGCAGGGCGAAGCTGTACTTGTGACCGACGCAGGCGAGCAAACGCTAGGGCCTGGTGAGATGGCGGGGTTTGCTGCTGGGGTAGAAAGCGGGCACCATTTGATCAATCGGTCAGCAGCCCCGGTTGTGTATTTAGAGGTGGGCGATCGCACAGCACCCGACCAGGCTGAATACCCCGACCAAGATCTGCGCTGCGTACCAACTCCAAACGGGCAGCGGCAGTTCATTCACAAAGACGGCAGCGCCTATTAGCAATCTTGTCTTAGCACTACTGTTCTACAGAAGCTAGGCCTGACGTTCTGGGCCTGACGTTCTGAGATCTAACGATCTTGCCTATGCGTATTGCGATAGTTCACCCTCGCACCAGCCCACTGTAGCTTGTTGCGCAAAGTCCGGTAGTAAGAGTGATCATCGCCCAAGAGAATAAATTTCGCCAGGTGGCTCGCCATTCTGATATCGACCCGCTGCCCTGGCCAAATGCTGGTCCCAAAGACACCGTCAGTCCAAAGCTTAGTATTGCCCTCCGGGTCTACCAGGGGCCAAACGCTCACAGTGCTGCCTGGTGGTAGCACAATCGGTCGGCTCGACAAGCTCATCGGGCAAATGGGCGTGACAATCAGCGCTTGCATCCCCGGATGAACAATCGGGCCATTCGCCGAGACGGTATAGCCAGTAGAGCCAGTAGGCGTGCTGATAAGCAAACCATCTCCCTGATACTGATCGACTACTTCGCCGTCAATTTCCACCTCTAGCGTCGATGTAATCATTCGATTAGGTGAGGCTGGTTTTACGCACATTTCATTCAGCGCATAGTAGCGATCGCTCACTGGCTCAATATTATAAGACTCGCCTTTGTGGGTTCTCGCCTGCAGCATCATCCGCGACTGCACCGCATACCTGTCACCTAGCAGTCGTTCCCAAACCTGCTCCCAATCGCCAATCACCTCAGCAGACTCAGCCAAAAACCCCAAATGTCCCCCCACATTCACCGCCAAAATTGGAATGTCATCCTTTGCCAAATGACGGGCCGCACTCAACGCAGTGCCGTCGCCCCCCAACACCACCGCCAAATCAATAGATGCAGGCGCTGACTCCAAAAGAACCGGGTATGGATTATCTTGTGCACCGCTTGGTCCCATCATTACCTTAGCCCCATGCGCTTCTAGCTGGCGAGCGCACTTATCAGCACAGCTTTTACTCTGCTGATTTCCGGCTTTGTACACAATAATGACCTGCTCGAGCTGCACGGCGTTTCCTTAAATTGGGTAAGTATCCATACAAAGCAAAAAACCTCAAGGTAAACAACCTCAAGGTTCACTGCCTTAGTTTTCAAAACTTCTGTCTACCATTTCAGCAGGTTGAACTGCTCCATATCTACCGTATCGCGATTTCGATAAATGGACAGCACAATCGCTAGACCTACAGCGGCTTCCGCTGCCGCAATCGTAATCACAAACACTGAAAATACCTGCCCCCTAATCTGATCTGGATCCAAGTAATTAGAAAAAGCCATCAGGTTGAGGTTGACCGCATTTAGCATGAGTTCAATAGACATCAGCACACGAATTACATTTCGGCTAGAAACCAACCCATAGATACCGATGCAAAACAAAGCGGCGGCAAGAATTAAAAAATATTCGAGTTGCATAATTCAACAAAAGTCAGAAATGATTCAGCGTTTAGATGTTACAAAGAGCTATCGCGAGAGCCTGCAGCCACCAGCTCGCGAGGCTTTTCAGGCAGTGTAAGTGCTTCTTCCGATGGGATAGTCGTATCAGGAATATACTCACGGCGAGCCAGAATAATTGCACCCACTAGCGCTATCAACAATAATACCGAAGCTAGCTCAAACGGCAGCAGATAGTCGCTAAAAAAGTGCTGCCCAATCACCTCAATAGCGCGATCGCCTGCCGCTGGTACATTTGAAATAGCCCAGGGATGCGAGACAACCATAGTGCTCAGCAAACCAAATAGACCCGCGCAAACTGCGCCAGTCGCCGCTCGGCCTACCCAAGCATTCTTAATTGCGACAAAATCTTCTTCCTTATTCACCAGCATGATTCCAAACAGAATCAAGACATTAACCGCGCCTACATATACCAGCACCTGCGCGGCAGCGACAAAGCCAGCATTTAGCAAAATATATAGGCCAGAAATGCTAATAAAGACTAAGCCCAGCAAAAATGCCGAATATACAATATTTGAAAGAAGAACCACACCTAGCGCACCAGCCAGCATAATGAGGCCCAAGATACCAAAGGAGACAAGCTGTACACCTTCCGCTAAGTTCAAAGCTGCCAATACCAAAACGTTTTCCCCTCACACTATGTTTTTCTAACGTCTTTTCTTTTGACGCCTTCTTCTCTGACGTCATTTTTCTAACGCCGCTTTTGCTGGCGCTAACTTACTGGCTCTCCTCTTCAGCAGTCGCCGTAGCGGTCGCTTTTTTTGCTTCTTCTGCCTCCATCTCAGCCAAAATATCTTGCGGCAATCTACCTGCCCGCTGGGCCCCCTTCGGCAAATCGTGCGGGTCCATCACGCCCTTAGGCAAATAAGCAAATTCTCGCATAGGCGTTACCATCGGATCTTCTGTGACTTTGTATGGCAATCGCCCTAATGCCACACTGTCATAGTTCAAGTTGTGGCGATCATAAGCTGAAAGCTCATATTCCTCAGTCATTGACAGGCAGTTTGTAGGGCAATACTCTACGCAGTTTCCACAAAATATACAGACACCGAAGTCAATACTATAGTGATTAAGCGTCTTTTTCTTCGATTCCTTATTGAATTCCCAATCGACTACTGGTAGGTTAATCGGGCAGACCCTAACGCACACTTCGCAGGCAATGCACTTATCAAACTCAAAGTGAATGCGGCCACGATACCGCTCCGAAGGAATCACTTTTTCATAGGGGTATTGCACTGTCACCGGACGGCGTTTCATATGGTCAAAGGTGACCGAGAGACCCTGACCAATAAATTTTGCTGCCTGAGCCGTTTCTTTGGCGTAGTCGCCGACTTGTTTTAGAAAGTTCAACATGGCAAGAGGTCTAGGTAAATAAAACAGTTAAAGAAGGCATTCGAAGTAGGCGCTGCCCACCAGCTAATAAAGCACAGTCGATAAATTAGCCGCCGAACGCACCAGGGAAAGAAAGTTTTAGCCCAGCCGTAACTAAGAGATTCACTAAGGCAATAGGAAGCAGAAATTTCCACCCGAGATCTAAAAGCTGGTCAATTCTGACGCGAGGCACGGTCCAACGTAGCAAGATAGTCAAAAAGACGAGTAGGTAAGCCTTCAGCATTGTCATGACGACACCCAGAGAAGCCGTAATAATCTGCACCCAAGGTGCATTCTCGCTAATGCCTAGCAGCGCGGTAATCGATTCAACCGGAATCGGAAAGTTCCACCCCCCTAAGTATAAAACCGACACGATTAGCGCTGAAAGCATCAAGTTCACGTAAGAGCCTACGTAGAACAGGCCAAATTTCATGCCGGTATATTCAGTTTGATAGCCCGCAACTAATTCTTCCTCTGCCTCTGGGAGGTCAAAAGGTAGGCGCTCGCACTCAGCTAGAGCTGAAATCCAAAAGATCACAAAGCCAACTGGCTGACGCCAAATATTCCAGCCCAAAATACCGTAGTGCGACTGCTGGTTGACAATATCGATGGTGCTGAGGCCGTTACTCATCATCACGACAGCAAGAACAGCTAGTGCTAGCGGGATTTCATAGCTAATCGACTGGGCAGCAGCGCGAAGTCCACCCAGTAGCGAGTATTTATTGTTGGAAGAATAGCCCGCCATCAGTAACCCAATTGGGGTGATGCTAGAGAGCGAAATCCATAGGAAAATACCAATGCCTAGATCAGTGATGACTAGGTTCTGGCCAAAGGGAACGATCAAAAAAGATAGAAAAACCGGAATAACTACCACCGCCGGGCCAATCACAAACAGCCAGGGATCGGCTTTCGCTGGGGTAATATCCGCTTTAAAGATAAGTTTGACGCCATCTGCCACTGCCTGAAGCGCACCTAGCGGACCGATATATTCTGGACCCACTCGTTGCTGCGCAGCGGCTGAAATCTTACGCTCTAGCCATACACAGATGAAGATGCTCACAGTTGCTACGATCAGCATAAGCAACATGGGCAGAGGTATCCAGACGGTCTTGGCGGCTCCGGCTGGTAGGCCCAGTTCAGTGAGGGCTCGGACGAATGTCCCTTGGAGGTCAATACCTGGAGTCATGCTTTTAAAAGACGGCCTACGGTGTCTAGCTACATTTCTTTAACAGATTCTAACGCTTAATCAACCGCAGTACGTTTATTGGCCCTTAAATTCTACTCACTTAAATTCTAATTCTGCTCACTTAAATTCTGCGCATAGAAATAAAAACCCCTCCGGCATAATGCCAGAGGGGCTGGAGTTCCTGAAAATCGTCACTGGATATATAGTCTCGGTAATTTCATCTTTTGCAAAGGGGGGTAGGGCCCATCACCGCGCTTTTTATTTCTCCCAAAGCTGTAAACGCTTTTCGAGCGGAACGTAGGCTTGATTATGTGGCCCTTGATAAATTTGGGTAGGGCGGAAGATTCTATTTTTGCCAATTTGCTCTTTCCAATGAGCTAACCATCCAGCGACTCTGGCGATCGCAAATATCGGCGTAAACAGATCGGTCGGAATACCCAGCTTCCGATAAACCAGTCCAGAATAAAAATCTACATTAGGATAAACGCCCTTGTGGCCCAGCTTTTCTTCTACAACCAGCTCTAGCTCTAAGGCAATATCGTAGTAGTCATCGCGACCGACTTTATCAAATAGCTGTTCGGCTAGCCCCTGCAAGATCACAGCGCGAGGATCTTTTACTTTGTACACGCGATGGCCAAAACCCATGATTTTTGCCTTGTTAGCGATCCGCTGGTCAATATAAGGGCGAACATTCTCTACAGATCCAATTTGCTTGAGCATAGCGATCACTTCTTCATTCGCGCCGCCGTGCAGCGGACCTGCTAGCGTTCCTACCGCAGAGGCGACCACCGCATAGGGGTCCGTCAGCGTAGAAGCCGTTACCATCGCCGAAAACGTAGAAGCGTTGATGGTGTGCTCTGCATGCAGCATCAAGCAAACATCAAAAATGCGAGCAGCGAGCGGATCAGGCTCCTGCTCATTGAGCATGTACAAAAAATTGGCCGCATATCCCAAATCATCACGGGGCTGAACCGGATCGTTCCCCTTGCGCATCATCTTGAAGGCCGCAACCATAGTCGGAATTTTGGCGATGAGTCGCACCACCGCGTTCTGCACATAGGCCGGATCAGACAGCTCCCGGCGCGAATGAAATAAACCTAATGCAGCCGCGCAAGCTTGTAGCGCATCCATCGGATGACCGCTTTCGGGAAAGCACTTCATCATGTCGCGGATTCGATACTTAAGGCGACGGTGATACTGAATTTCGTGCTCAAAGGCTTTGAGATCTTGCTCCGTTGGCAATCCGCCCCAAATAAGCAAGTAGGCACTTTCTAAAAAGCTGCTGCTGCGCGCAATCTCTTCAATCCGAATGCCACGGTACTCTAAGATTCCGTGCTGTCCGTCAACATAGCTGATGCTCGACTGCGTTGCCGGGATGCCTTCTAAACCTGGCCGGTACTCGCACGTCGTTATCGTCATGTCAGGGCTCCCCAATGAGAAAAGAAATAGCTCTTATTACCATAGACCGAGATCGACGCTTGATGTCTCTAGGTTTGCTGACTTAGGCGCTAGTCCGTATTGAGAACACCGTTTTCGGGATCGACCAGTCGCTGAAGCTTTTGCTTGATTTGCTTGTCGAAAACTTCCCATTTCTGTCGGTTATAGTCACTGTTTTCGTAATAACCAGATAGAAATCCAATCGGGATTTCAAAGCCGCCTGCCATCGATCGACCGCCGCCAAAAAATCGACCGTGGCTATCTTGACCCAAGGCTTCTTTGATAAATTCGTCTGGGTCGAGGGTGATTTTATTGGTGCGCAGTGAGCCGACCACTAGCTCTTTTTCTTCGTCTTCGTCATGAACGATGCCGTAAACAACGGCGGTATGAACGTTTTCTTCGGTTACGAGAAAGTCGGCGGCTTGGGGAATGGCGTCTCTGTCTTCGTAGCGGAGATAGCCTACGCCTGCGACAGAAACGCTGTTTTGCATCTGACGGTTGCGCAGCGATCGCTCAATTACATCCATCACTCGGCGCGATCTAGAAGCGTGCAGTACCGCGCTCAGCAGCTGCGCGTCATAATACTGACTGAGAAAAGCTGCCGCCGCAAAATCTGGCTCAGAAGCCTGCATTAGCTGATTTGTGTCCGAGCGCAGCCCGTGCATCAGCGCCGTCGCACATTTCACATGATGGCTATTGCCGCGGTCAAGCTGTATGAGCCCAGCCTGCAAATACTGCGCCATCATCGTAGCCGTCGCGTGAATATCAGGCCGAATATCAGCCATTTCAGCGTTGAGCTTACCCTGGATGGCGTGGTGGTCAATGACTAAAACCAATGGCAAATCCGCCTCTTCTACGCGAGCTGTCAGATGGCTCGTCGTACCTTGCGTATCAATTAGCACATAGCCTTGATACTGAGACAGATCGGGGGCCTCTTTGGGCGAGGGCGGCCATCGTTTAGCTGGCAAATTAGTGAGCTTAACCAGGGCAATATTTTCCTGGTGACTAAGCGTCCCAGAGTAATAAATGTCAGTTTGAATGCTGTAGGCGCTGGCAATTAGACTATAGGCCCAGGCGGAAGAAAGCGCATCTGGATCTGGAAAATCTTGAAGCAACACCAGTTGTCTGGTACCACTGTGCTTTTTCAAAAGTTTTTCCAAATCTTCTGTCGGATTGTTTTCAAACCCCGCCGCTCGCCTAAGTGTAGCGGTCTGGTCAGCTAGAGCGTTCTGTGACAAGTCTATATTTCCTTTATTGGTCTTCAGGGCGTTTTTTGAAGGTTTTGGGGCTGAGGCTTTAGCTTTTAACGGCTGGGTGACAGGTTCTTTATCGTTGCTCAAAGTGTCTATTTAGGGGATTGGCTATTTAGGGGATTGGCTATTTAGGGGACTGGCTATTTAGGGGACTGGCAGTGTGATTTGGTCAATGTGATTTGAGAATGTGCTTCTAGACATGGGTTTCTTAAAAGGCTTTTTGAGAAGTAATGCTTTTGAGAAGGCTTTTTAGCTTGATACGGTTTTGAGGCGGAGCAAAGGATGGATGGAAAACTTCTCATTCAGTCTTCTAATTCAGCCCAATTACATACTGCCGCCACTCTTGATGCACACCACCACGCACATGCCTAGAGATCTCAAAGTATAGGCTGCTATGAGGTTTGCGAGGCTGGTTTGTGAGCGGCATTTCCGCCTCTTTTGGAGTACGGCTTCCCTTCTTTACATTGCATCGAACACAGGCACTAACAATGTTCTCCCAGCTATCGCCACCGCCTCTTGATCTAGGAATAACGTGATCTAGCGTTAGACTCTCGCCAGTGTGTCCGCAGTACTGGCAGGTATTGTTGTCTCGATGTAGTAAATTGCGCCGGGTCAGCGGAATTTCTCTGTAGGGAATGCGGACATAGTGGCGCAATCGAATCACAGTGGGCAATGGAAAGTCGGGGTATATCTGCTGCTCGTGCTGTTCGATTTGCTCAGCTTTCCCTTTAATGATGAGCACAACTGCACGTCGCCAGCTTGTAATGTTTAGTGGCTCATAAGAGGCATTTAAAACGAGAACCTTACTCATACCCCAGTGCTCATATCGTAGTGCTGAGAATCTGTCTAAATACTAGCACAGCTGGGTTTTTACGGGTTTAGAGAGCTAGTACACTACGATTTGGAACGGTCTTTATCCAATTATTCTTCCTAAGAAATACCCAACTATTGTGAGGTTAATATGCCTAGCCGGAATGAAAAAAGTTCGCTTGATGATATGCGTCGTGCTAGAGCCTGGGTCGAAATCGATTTGAATTTGCTGGCCAACAATGTCAGGCAAATCAAGGCGCTGCTGCCAGCAAAGACAGCGTTAATGTCGGTGGTAAAGGCAGATGCCTATGGTCATGGTGCGGTTGATGTGGCTAAGACAGTCTTAGGCTCTGGCGCAACTTGGCTAGGGGTGGCTACGGTTATAGAAGGGATTGAGCTGCGCCTAGCAGGGGTAGAAGCGCCTATTTTGGTGTTCGGTGCGATTTATGACCCAGTAGAAATTAAGGCGATCGCACAGTGGAATCTCCAGCCTACGATCGTCAGCCCCGACCAAGCCCGCCTGTTTTCCGAAACGCTAGAAGAAATCGACCACATAGAAATTGACCACATAGAAATCGACCGCATAGAAACAGAGCGTCGTCTAAAAACGGATGATAGTACTAGTAGAGAGCAACGGCCTAAGCTACCTGTTCACTTAATGGTAGACACCGGAATGTCTCGATTGGGATTTCCTTGGCAACGGTCAGTAGAGTTTGCTCGCTCTGTGCAGCAGCTGCCACGTCTAAAAGCGGTCGGCCTATATTCTCATTTAGCGACAGCCGATAGCCTTGATTTGACAACAATGCAGCTGCAACAAACGCGATTTGAGCAGGCGATCGCAGATCTTACCCAAGCCAACCTGTGCCCACCCCAATGCCATCTCGCCAACTCCGCCGCTACGCTCATCGATCAATCCCTACACTACGACATGGTTCGTGTTGGTCTAGCCATCTACGGCCTATATCCGGCCCCTCATCTACGTGCCAAAGTCTCGCTACAGCCAGTCTTAGCCGTAAAGGCTCGCATTACACAGATAAAAGAAATTGCAGCGGGTGAAGGGGTGAGTTACAGCCATCAGTTCATCGCCCCAAAGCTTAATGCGAATTGCAGTGGTCGGAATTGGCTACGCCGATGGGGTGCCTCGAATACTGTCTGGGCAGATGAAAGTTGCGATCGCCAATCAACTCGTTCGGCAGCTAGGTGCAATTACAATGGACCAAATTATGCTTGACATCTCCACTCTAAAAAGTGCGCAAGCTGGTGACATCGTCACCTTACTCGGCGCATCGAATCTAAGTGCATCAAACTTGGGCGCATCGAAAAATCAACAGCTCAGCGCTGACCACTGGGCCGAGCTAGCCGCGACCATATCTTGGGAAATTCTATGTGGGTTCAAGCAGCGGCTGCCCCGAATTAGCCTGCCTCAAACACCTACGACACCTGCATCAATCCCGACATCAGTTTAGAAAAACGGATTGCTCAGGATTAACAATCCAACGATTCTCTGCTTTAAAAATCCTCTGCTTTTAAGACAATCGCTAGCCAAGAGCTGAAAACAATCTCAAAATATTGCTAGAGCTTTCGCATAGTTCTTGGTATCATAGTCTCTCACTCATGGAGAAGTGGCTGAGTGGTTGAAAGCGGCTCCCTGCTAAGGAGTTATGGGGTGTAAACTTCATCGAGGGTTCGAATCCCTCCTTCTCCGTTTTTATACAGTAGGCTACAAGCCCCTGCCGTCATAGGTTTCGCACGGCCCACAGCAGCCGCTCCGGCGTTGCGTTGTGGTGCGCAAAAGAAAACAGATGCTGAAACCGCAGATGCCCATCGCCATCTAAAACAAACTGTGCGGGCAAGGGTGCACCTAGGGCCTGTCCAGTCCCATATTGCTGGAACAACGTACAGCTAGGATTCACTAGCAGCGGCATCTCTAGTGACAAATCCTGCTGTACCATTTGGCTTTGCTTGGCATCTGTACTCGTCACTATCAAAACGACAGCACCTAATCCAACGAACTGTTGATAAGCCTGTCTCATTGCTAAAATATGTGGATAGCAAAAAGGGCAATATTGTTTCTCAGTGAAGATGCGTGTAAACGCCACTACAACAGGCTTCTTACGATAGTTCGACAAACGATGAGTTCTGCCACTCGAATCTTTTAGCGTGAAATCCGGCACAGTTTTTCCCAGATCAAACTGACAGCTAGCAGGAACCGGAAAAAAGTTCCTACAAAACCGCTGATTGACTAACCCCCGAAAATCATGAGAAGTAAGCTGCATCGGCAGTAAAGAATAGGCGTAAAAAGCTAATAGACTCCAAGCTAAAAAATCGAAGCTAAAAGGCCATCAAAACTCAGTCATCACTGAATTCTGATGGCCTTTGAATCGCTGCTCGTTGGTCATATACATCTACAACTGCATCCATTTACAATTGCATACACCTACAACAAGCTAGACAGCAGCGAAGAATTCTTTAGACTTGATCGGATCAGGATTCATCGTAGCGCTTCCAGGCTGCCAGCCCGCAGGGCAAACCTCATCGGGATGAGACTGAACATACTGAATGGCCTGCAATACGCGTAAAGTTTCATCTACGCTACGACCAAACGAGAGGTTGTTAATAGTCGTGTGCTGGATAACGCCTTCTTTATCAATCAGAAATAGGCCGCGTAACGCTACACCTACTTCAGGGTCAAGTACGTTGTAGGCAGCGCTAATCTCTTTCTTCATGTCGGAAACAAGCGGATAGTTCAAGTCGCCAACACCACCAGACTTACGGTCCGACTGAATCCATGCAAGGTGAGAGAACTCACTGTCTACGGAAACACCGAGCACTTCGGTATCGATATCGCTAAAGCTGCTGTAGCTATCGCTAAAAGCAGTAATTTCCGTAGGACAGACAAACGTAAAATCTAGCGGATAAAAGAAAAGGACAACATACTTGCCACGATAGTCAGACAGCTTGATCGTCTTAAATTCTTGGTCAACAACGGCAGTTGCTGTGAAATCTGGCGCACTTTGACCAACTCTTAGGCATCCTTGCTCACTCATAGGTCTCTCCTGGGAATATCACTTGGAAATATTAACATTAATTAAACGTCATACTCATAATGATTTTGCCTATCGCCTTGATGTAATGGCGTAGCCCATACCCTGCTCAAATATTCGCTCAAACCCAGCCTTCAAATCTGTGCCTGCGCCCCTACTTAGGATAAGTCAAGCAAGGAAAAAGCTGAGAAAAGAAAAAACGAAGATGGTCATTTTCTTCTAGCCCACAGACTCTTTCTAGCCTACTTTCTGGCCTACAGAGTGATCTAGATTAGTACGACGAATGATTAAAACATAATATGGCTCTGGCGGGATTTGAACCTGCGACCTTGGGCTTATGAGTCCCCTGCTCTAACCACTGAGCTACAGAGCCGTGTAGTCTTATGCACCAAAAGCGGCACCAGACTTAGCCAAACAAATGTAACACGAAACGAAAACGTCTATAAAAGTATTCAGCTTGACATTGCAGACCGATTTCAATCCTTTGTTTCTCTATACCAATTCCTGTGCCAAATGACTGAAAAAGTCAGTCTAATAGTGCCTATATCGACAACCAAGAAAGGTTAATCGAAGAGGGCTCATCAGACTGACTTTTTATCGACTTCTAACATCGACTCTCGAACTATAGGATCTCAACAGAAGGCTCTGTAATCTGTCTAGCAGCGTTACGGCCCTCCGATGCGATGAGATTAGGCCCGTCAACGGCCAGGCAAATAAGCCACAGGGTTGACAGCGCCTTGCCCACTAACGTGCACTTCAAAGTGTAAGTGAGGCCCTGTACTATAGCCGGTACTACCCATCTCAGCAATCTGCTGCCCCTGTCTTACAGCTTGACCTGCGCTGACGTTCAGTCGGCTGTTGTGCGCATAGCGCGTCATGCTGCCGTCAGGATGGCGAATATCGACTAAGTTCCCATATCCACCAGAGTTCCAACCGGCTTGCTCAACAGTTCCTGTAGCTGCAGCAACTACAGGCGTGCCTACAGGACCTGCAACATCAACGCCCCGGTGCATTCTGCCCCAGCGCCACCCGAACCCAGAAGTTACGGTGCCTTGGGTTGGCCAAACGTAGCCGTTGAAATACTCAGGTGCTTCAGGCAAAAATTCGTCTGCCCCTGGCAAGATAGGCATATCTGGTGAGACAACTTGACCTGCGGCGGGTCGTTGCGCTGGAATGTACGCATCTGGGCTTAGCGGTGCAGCGGCTAGTAGTTCAGCATCGGCAGATGTTGGTTGCGCTAACGCGATCTGTTCAGAGCTAGAGGCCTCTTCAATTGGTTCTGAAGAGCTTGCGAGTAAGGATGGTCTGTCATTATCGCTCCCAATTTCAGACGCAATAGATTCGGATGTAGCAGCTTCGGAAACTCGGACAGAGGTTTCTCGAACCGCCTGGACATCTTCTAGCAGGTTTGCGACATAGGGGTCAGCACTTTGGACTTCGCTCAGCGATTCGTTGGGCGCATCTGCCCCGATAACGGCCTGCTCTGCAACGACAACGCCACCGACACTATTGGGTGTAGCAGGCGATGCGCTACGGAGTTCTCCTAAAATACGCGAGGCTTCTGGACGGGCAGCAGTACTTTGCAAATGAGCCAATCTTTCGCTGCTAGCATCAGAAAAACTGTCGTCAGATGAGGATCGAATCGAAGTGTCTGTCTTACTAACAGTCGATTGCTCAGAAGAAGTCGGCACTATAAGCGTAGTACCGGCAATGATGACATTAGGATTTGCCAAGGTGTTAGCATTCATGATTTCCTCTGGCGTTGTCCCAAGAGAAGAGGAAATGCTAGCTAGCGTATCGCCAGAGCGTACCTGATAGCTGTCAAAGGGCTGACTGACAGCCAAAGTCGTCACGATAGGGACTAACTCTGCTTGAGTCTCTGACTGAATAGAAGATGCATCAGTGATTTCAATTTGTATCGATACGGGCTGTTCAATAGTTTCAGAACCGACAACCGATTCACCACGCGTATCGACAGCAAGCTCTTCCGCCGTGGGGTCAGACGCTACAAAGTCAGCGTCTGAATTATTGCCGAGTGTTGACGGCGTCCGAGCAACCAAAACAGGGTCAGAAGCAGATGCTACTTCTTCAAATACTATCTGCGTTGTCGGAAACACCTCTTGAGCTTCTAATGAAGCACCGCTTTGGGCGCTAGCGCTCAAAGCTGGAACCCTAAGTACTTGTCCGACGCGGATTGCTGTCTCTGGAGGAAGGTTGTTGGCAAATTTGAGATCTCTCAGGCCAACTCGATGCTGCTGGGCAATCTGCCAAAGGCTCTCACCTGATGCAACAGTGTGATAAGCAACAGTTTCCGGCTGAGCACTCTGGCTACCTTCCTGGCCAACTTCAACAGCTTCGCCTACTGAAGTCTGGGAGTCACTTGAAAAAGCCCTTGTGGTCTCAGAGGCTATTGGAGCGGAAACAGCGGCTGAGGCTTCAGCCTGAGAAACGAGAGCTCCAGATGCACCAACTGATAGAGCGAGGCCTAACATAGCGGCAGACTTTACTCTGCTGCTTGTAGCATTGCTTTCACTTTCCTGCGGACTAGATGAATGACCTGAGTCAGACAAACACTCCGGTGAAATTGCTTGTTTCAAGGAATAACCTCCTAAAGATTCAGCGTTTAACCGCTAGTACTCAGCTCTTTTGAATAAATTCAAATTCGCCGACGATGACAATGAACGATTTTGTTAGCAGATTTTGTTAGAAGCAGTGCCTCGGGGCGCTAGCGTTTAGACCTTACCAGAATTCAGTTGTGAAACTGACTTAGTGGTCAAATGCCTGTGCAAGTCTATCAACTAACCCTTTTGCCCGACTTAGGCAAGTTTACACGACTTAACGATAATTTCAATGACCACTTCCTACGTCTTAACCCTGAATGCCCAAAAAAAGATAGGCGCTAAACTCTGTCGATTGTTCTACAGCACTATCCTTCTTTCAGGCTCGAATAAGAATATCAGCATAGCCACGAGCCACAAGCTTTTGAGCTTTTTTATGGTGAGCCAATTTTTTTTTTGGCACACTGCTTGACGGATCTAATTTAGCCGAGTTTTGAGACTGGCAGGTTAAGCCAAAATAAATAGCTAAAACTGATGTAGAGAGAGGGTTTTAGGCTGTCATACGAGTATTTACGGAAAAAGCCTGTTTATTAACAACGAGTAATTGATTTGGCATCCTCAAATAGGAAATACTTATGTTAGAACCGGCTTATATTCAGATACAAATTGCCGATTCATGTTTTTCCTGTGAGCGGAAATTGAGGTTAGTTGAAACTTAGGACTGCTAGCAGCTGAATACGCTTGCTTTAGACAATCAATCAGTTCCTTTAATACTTGTGTTTATACAAGCTTATAGCTGGAACTCAGGGGCTGCGGATTCCTCGTTCTCTGGTCGTCAATTGCTTTTTAGCGAGGGTATTTCTCTTGTCTGCCTCAGCGATTCAAATAGACCAACTGCTGCGCAGACGGAAAGATTTAGGCTGCGGACGTGACCGCTGCTGCTCATGGGAATAGTTGTAATTCTGTCGCAGTGTTTTAGTGCTTCTGACGATAGTCCTTTGCTTTCGCAGCCGAATAGCAGCCAGTCGTCGGATGTGTAAGAGATGCTTGTATAGGGTTCGCTTGCCCTGGCGCTGAAGCCGATCTGTCTGCCGCCATTTTCTTCAACGACTTGCCAAAATGCTGATAGCGATTCGTGTAGATGAAGATCGACGTGGGGCCAGTAGTCTAAGCCAGCGCGTTTGAGATAGCGATCGCTAAGTTCAAAGCCAAGTGGCATCACTAGGTGAAGTGGGGTATCAGTGGCGGCGCAGGTGCGGGCAATGTTGCCAGTATTGGGCGGAATCTCAGGGTTGACTAGAACAATGTTAGGCATAGGTTGAATGAAGCTGAAGCGGTTAGGCGATTTTTTGGATCTAGGCCACTAAGCGTAAGCTACTAGGCGTAGGCAACAGCGGGTGGACAGATGTCTTTGGCAAGCAGGCTCTCTTGCCGATGCATCTGATCTATCGCCTGCTGAATAACGACAGTCGGTGTCGAGGTTTGGGCCTGAGCCAGCCACTGCTGCGCTTGATTTCCCTCACGTAAAATTTGCTTGAGAGGCGTAAGAAAGCAGTTGATGCCTGATCGTTTTGCAAAGGGCTCTACATCGGCATAGATTTGCTTGATCCAGTCTTTAGCTGTGATGAAGCTGCCGGTTTCCCAGTGCCGTAGCTGCGCGTTTAGGCTGTCTTTGGCAACGGCTTTTTCGTTTTCGAGCGCGATCTCAACCAAATCTTCACTGCGGGTTCCTGCTGCTAGCTGGCTGCTTGCTAACGGATCGAGTGCGGGCGACTGAAGCATTTGCTGTAACCTTGATTCGAGCAACGCAGTTACAGCCAGTAAATGTAGAGGGTTGCTAACCAGATCGCAAATGCGTAGCTCGAGCCGATTGAGATTATAAGGGCGGCGATCGCCGTTGGGTCGAACAGAGCTCCACAGATGCCTAACGCTTTGCATGCTGCCTTGCTTGAGCTGATCTTCTACCCACTGAATGTGATGCAGGTGGCTTTCGAAAAGGGGAACATGGGCAGGCGTCTGTGGAAAGAGCTGCCAGCGCGTAGAATGAAACCCGGTAATGTTGCCGTCAAAAAAAGGTGAAGACGCGGTGAGCGCTAGGTATAAAGGCGCTTCTAGTCGAATCAATCGGCAAGCTCGCATCAGTTGCTCTAGATCACTCATGCCGACGTTGATATGAATACTAGCTGTGACAACATCAGTTCCGTAAGTATTTTCGATGTAGGTGTGATACGGGTTGTGTGGATCAGAGCGGTGAAATTCTTGAGCACCACCTAGGGGCAGCGTACTGCCCGGAATGATGGTGTAGTCGCCTAAAGTCTGTAAATATTCCCGAAGGCGAACTCTGGGCTTTAACAATTCACACAGCAAATGTTCGTAGCGTGTAAAGGGTGCTGTGGTGTATTCCACATTGCGAGCATCAGGCTCCCGAACAAATCCCTCCAGGGTCGCAACGATTTTGTCTGAGAATCCGACCACTTCTCCCGCAGGCGTGCCGGTATACATCTCAACTTCAAATCCTTTCGATAGCAGCACAGCGATATCCTTTGAAATATGATCGGCGATTATTGAGGAAAGACCTATTCTAAGCCCAAATTTATTAGCGGACTTATCAACGCAAAGCTCTAGATTTCTCTCCTTATATATAGGGGCGTTTAAAACTGTGTTAGAGACGACGATTTTATGCCCAAATTTGAGAAATCAAATGGCTTGATTACATTGATTGCGCACTTAAAGTGCGGACTGGTCTATTGGGAAAGTATAAATTGACTGTGTCTTGCCCGCTCTCTCTCTAGGGCAAGGTATTTGGGGCAAGGTATTTGGGGCCAGATATTTGGGGCCAGATATTTTCTGAAACGAAGTATTTTGAGTAGAGTCCAACTAAACGCTCCAATCTAAACGCCCCAACTAAGCGCATAGATCGGTTATCCGCAAACGCCTGACTCGAAGCTGGTCTGTCATATTCAGTACAATAGAGCCATCACATAAGGTAATCGCTATGCAAACTGGTTGGCGAGTGGGCACCCTTTTCGACATCCCACTATTCATCGACAATTCCTGGTTTTTAATCGTCATCCTCATTACCGTCTTGAGTGGGAGCGATCCGAGTCGGATTGAGCTGGTGGGACCGTCAGGGGCCTGGGTGGTTGGCTTTTTGTATGCGCTTTTACTGTTTGGCTCCGTGCTTCTGCATGAGCTAGGACACAGCTTAGTCGCCCAGTCTCAAGGCATCAAGGTAAATTCTATCAAGCTCTTTTTGTTTGGCGGTGTTGCCTCGATTGAGAAAGAATCGAAAACACCAGGAGGAGCCTTTCGAGTGGCGATCGCAGGTCCTGCTGTCAGCGTTGCCCTCTTCGTTATTTTCACTATTTTGAGCCAAGTCTCAAATCTCCCGGCCATCGCCGATCTAATTGTGAACGAAGTTGCTCAAGTCAATCTAGTGCTAGCACTCTTCAACATGATTCCAGGCTTGCCCTTAGATGGTGGCCAAATCTTTAAAGCTGCCGTTTGGAAAGCGACCAATAGCAAAACCACTGGCATTCGCTGGGCAGCCAGGGCTGGGCAAGTCGTCGGCTGGGGTGGAATTGGCTTTGGTGTCCTTATCTTTCTGACGCCAGGGGGTGGCTTGCTAGGGTTGTGGCCAGCGCTAATTGGTCTGTTTATTTTGCGCAATGCAGGTGCCTACAACCGAATGAACACCTTGCAAGAAGAGCTGTCTAAACTCAAAACGGGCGACGCGGCCATTCGTGACTTTCGAGTGCTAGATGCCAATATGACGCTTCGTCAGTTTGCAGACGAGTGTTTGTTAGAAGACAAGAAAAACGCGCCTGTTTATTTTGCCGCTTCTGACGGTCGCTATCGTGGTCTAGTTTCTCTTGATGGGCTCCGCCAGGTAGAGCGGAGTGAGTGGGAACATCGCAACTTGCACAGTATTGCTCGCCCGCTGTTAGATGTTCCCCATGTCAGCGAAAATACGCCGCTAACAAAAGCCATTCAGCTATTAGAGGAAGAGAAGCTGTCTCGGCTGACTGTGCTAACGCCTGCTGATGCCGTTGCAGGGACGCTAGACCGTGGTGATATCGTTCGTGCACTGGCCAAGCAGTTGAAGTTTCCGATTACTGAGGCTATTATTCAAAAAATAAAGGAAGAAGGGGCCTACCCGGCGGGGCTGCAATTGGGTGCGATCGCCCAGTCAATCGATAAAGCCTAAAATTGATAAAGCCTAAACTAAGAAACGGCTTTGCCAAGCTCTATTGCAGTCAGTGGCTGAGGCTCAAATGCTACCTCAAATTCTTTGCTAGCAGCCTGAACCAAAGAATTCATGACCGTATCTAGACAATTGGCATTTAGACAATCGATATCCAAATTGGGCGGCGACATCTTTTCACCAAAAACCAAGTAGAATAGTTCGCTATCTGGCCGCAACTGAATAGAGCCATGCTGCAAAACGCAGCCTTCTCGATACACCTGAGCGCTACCAATCAGCTTATGGCCACTGCCTATTACCAAATCAGCAGCAGTTGCCGTCCCAAAGCAGTTCGGATTCTTGGCATAGCTCTGCCTAGCGCCCCCAAAGCTCAATTCGACACCTAGTTCCCGCCAGCCTTTGATCAAAAACTGACAGAGCTGTTGATAAACCTCTCGGCGAGAACCTTTTAGCCCGGAAGTGACCAGTGCGTAGGTCAAATCACCTTGATGCAAGACAGCGCGCCCACCAGTTGGTCTACGGACAAGGTCTATGCGCTGGCCTTTGTAGTGCAGATTGTTCCAGTGTGCTGGAAACTGCTTTTGGTGGTAGCCCAAAGAAATAGTCGGCTGCGCCCAGGTATAAAACCGCAGACTTGGCGGCTGCAAGCCTTTTACGTGCTGATCGAGCAGCCAGCTATCAATGGCCATCTGCTCATCACCAGAGGCTTCTACGAAAGAAATGTAGCGCCAAAGTTCAGTCATTCGAGCCTATCGAAAGACAAATTAAGAAGTTTAGCCAGCGGCAAAAACCAGCCCATAGATCTCAGCTGCCGGGTCTAAGTCGCCGGATAGTTTTTCAGCAGTTCTTCGTCGTTTTCATCTGCGATAGACGCCACAATCGTCATCAGCCGAGAAATTTCACTGGGATTGATGTCTTTGAGCGTACGGCTAGCAAATACCACTACGCTCTGATCAATCAGGCCAAAGCAAGCTTCAAACGTATTGCCGCAGTTCATCTCTAACAGCCTGCGCATCATTTCTGACTCATTCTGTACGGGCAATTTGTGAACCGGAGACCAAGCTGTCAGGGTGTCATCTTCGGTTTCACCTGTCAGCTGTACATACACATCAACCGAACCGTACTGAAACTTCCACGTATGCCCTTCTTCTGAACGGTTTACCATTGCCGTTCCATCCTGCTCCAAGCTAGAGATGACTGTTTCAATCACTTCTAAATAGTTAGAGGATGTTGATTCGTCGTCCTCTCCATCTAAAAAATCTGGGAGCGTTTCAATCGCGGTTGCATTGGTTGACATAGTAAAAATTCACATAGGAGTCGCTGATATCCCAACTTTATCGCTGGTGTTGTCAAAAGGAAAGCGCGCTACTACCAAAGGCAGATGTTCGCGATTAAATCAATAGTTGGCAAACCCTGGCTGATGACGAATCAAGCTCAAAAATTCCTCACGGGTTTTGGCGTCTTTATCAAAAACACCTACCATAGCGCTGGTCACAGTCCAAGATCCTGGCTTCTGTACGCCACGCATGGCCATGCACATGTGACTTGCCTCCATCACAACCGCCACCCCTAATGGATCGAGTACTTCTTGCACAGCTTCTGCGATCTGTCGATTCAACCGCTCTTGCACCTGCAAGCGCTGTGCGTACATTTCTACAATGCGAGCGAGCTTGCTCAAGCCCACAACTCGCTGATTGGGAATGTAGGCAACGTGCGCTCGGCCCATAAACGGTAGCATATGGTGCTCACACAGGCTAAAAAAGTTGATATCGCGCACTAGTACCATTTCGTTGTGGCCTTCATCAAAGATGGCATCATTCACCACGCTGTCTAACGATTGGCCGTAACCTTTCGTCAAGAAGCGCATGGCTTCAGCTACTCGGTGGGGTGTCTTCAGCAGACCCTCACGCTCTGGATCTTCTCCAACCGAGAGCAGTATGGTGCGAACTGCTTCCATCATAGGCCCGTTATCTTCGCTCGGGCTAATCTTAGAAGGCTGACGAGAAGCCCCGTGCTTTGTTTGTCGATCTGGGCGTACTTGCGGGTTCAGGAGTCTGTCATTGTTACTGGCAGATTTCTCGCTGAGTACGCGCTCTGTCAAATCAGCGCCATTGTTACCAGGAGTTCCGTCTGAAACAGTCATAAGATAGCCCTCAGCAAGCTGAATAAAAATAGGATGGAATTTTTTCTGTATCGCAAGCGCAGCTAACTCTATTGTCACGCGAGTCGTGCTGGGTGTGGTGGCCGTAGCGGTGCTATAGCGCCCCTTTGCTAGGTGTGATGATGAGATGAGATATCACCGCGTCAGGTGGCATCAAAACAGTTTGAAGAATGGTGTGGGCCACTGTGTCAGAGCTGAGCATGAGTGAGCGATCAAATGTCGTTTTCACCGTATCGCTGTCCCAAATGGGGGTATCAACAGCGCCTGGAGATATCGTGACCACTCGGATGCCATGCGCGGATTCTTCAGATGCGATCGCATCTGAAAGTGCCACCAGCGCCGCTTTACTCACCCCGTAAGCTCCCCAGTCAGCAAAAGACTGCTGCGCCGCAATTGAAGCAATATTTACAATGGTGCCAACGCCGCGATCGCGCATTCCCGGTAACACGGCCTGCACCACCTGAAAAACGCTGGTCACGTTGAGTGCCATAATGCCCTGCCAATCAGCCAAGGGCATATCGCCAAGCGCACCGGTATAGCCCATCCCAGCGCAGTTCACCAAGACATCAACAGGACCAAACGCCGCGATCGCACCTTCAATATTTTTTCTGATTTGATCCACCTCAGCCAGGTCGATCACAAACGCCTTGGCCTGCCCCCCTAATGCCTCTAGCTCACTGGCCAAAGCCTCTAGTTTCACCTGGGATCTCGCCACTAGTGCTACATCAAAACCGGCCTGAGCTAAAGCCTGGGCAGTCGCTTTCCCAATACCACTGCTAGCGCCTGTCACTAAGGCCGTTTTCCGCCTATCAATACCCTTTTCAATACTCGAAAGCTCAGCCATCGAACCTATACCGCTGCTCCAAAAACGACGACTACTCCGAAAACACGCCAATCTGGCGAAACTTGTCGTAGCGCTGATTTCGGCGCTGTTCAGAGCTGAGCTCTAATAAGCTGTTGAGATTTTGGGCAAGCGCCTGCTGCAAGGTATCGGCGGCTTCAATCGGCGCAGCATGTGCGCCCCCAATCGGCTCTGGCAGCAGCTGATCTAAAATGCCTAGCTTCTTTAAATCCCAGGCGGTTACCTTCAGTGCCTCTGCTGCCTGCGCCGAGCGCGATGCGTCTTTCCATAAAATAGAAGCGCAGGCTTCTGGACTGGCCACGTAATACACCGAGTGCTCAAACATCAGCAGGCGATCGCCCACTCCAATACCAAGCGCGCCCCCCGAACCACCTTCTCCGATTACAGTACAGACGATTGGCACATCTAAACGAAACATTTCTCTAAGGTTGTATGCGATCGCCTCCCCTTGCCCCATCTCTTCAGCCTCAAAACCCGGCCATGCGCCCGGCGTATCAATAAAGCTAAAAATCGGCATTCCGAAGCGATTGGCATGTTCCATCAGGCGCATAGCTTTGCGATATCCCCCCGGCACTGGCATCCCAAAGTTACGCGCCACGTTGTCCTTCGTATCACGCCCTTTCTGATGGCCCATCATCACCACTGGCCGTCCATGAAACCGCGCAATGCCCCCCACTAGAGCCAAATCGTCTTTGCCCGAGC
The DNA here is from genome assembly GCA_963833005.1 of uncultured cyanobacterium. Lineage (GTDB taxonomy): Bacteria > Cyanobacteriota > Cyanobacteriia > Phormidesmidales > Phormidesmidaceae > Phormidesmis. The sequence continues at coordinate 345,976 of CAWHWK010000011.1, forward strand.
GGCGATCGCCATGCAGCTCTACCCATTCGTCACTGATCGCCTGAATGTAGTCCAGCGTACTGGGCCTGCGAGGATGCCGCGCTACCTGGATTCGCTGCGAGGGCGACAGACTCGTAAAAATCTCCTGCCGTAGCTGCTGAGCCCGTGATTCTAGCTGATGAATTTGCGCAGAAACGTCGACATCGTTGTCTTCTGCTAGCTCACGAATCTGGATAATTCGTGACTCTAGCTCAGCTAACGGTTTTTCAAAATCCAGCAAAATTGGCCTACGTTCAGTCGTTGCCATGAGGGAATAAGGAGTGAAGGGCGTAGTGAACAGTGAGACTACTAGCGTACCGCACTTGTAGCCCTTGTTACATTAGGCCAGGCGCTGGGCACTAAGTCAGTAAAGGTCTAAACCCATGACGACGAGACGCTTCCCCAATTAGATCCATTTTTTCTAGCGTAATTTGGTTGCGACCCCAAGAAAAATTAGTATGCAGCTTTTCAAACTCCAGCAGCATCGATTCAGCAAAACAGGCAAAGAGTTGACGACCCGGCACGTCCATATTGACAATATTCATAATGTGCCAGTCAATATCGAGCGTGTGCTCTACAATGCCACCCTTCAATACGGTTACGCCAGGATGGTCGAAGGTCACGTCAATATTTTTGGGATAGCCGCCGTCCACCATCAGGCAAGGCTGCTTCAAAGACTCTAGATCAACCTCGACACCTTTAGGCATACTGGCAACCCACACCACCACATCGGCCTCTGGCAACGCCTCTTCTAGCGTTTTGATTTGACCAAACTCCAGCTCTGCTTGAAGATCGTTCAAGCGATCTTGGTTTCTAGCAATCAGCAGGAGCTCTTTGACACCTGTGCGGGCTGTCAACCATCGACAGACTGCGCTGCCAATATCACCGGTTGCACCGCAAACGGCTACCGTCGCCTTTGCCAAATCGATTCCTAGCTTGGGTGCAGCTTCTTCCACCTGCTTGCAAATGACGTAGGCTGTATGCGTATTGCCGGTTGTAAACTTACTGAAATCCAAATCTAGGTTGCGTACTCGCTTGATTTGCTCAAGCTTGAAGTTCTCAAAAACAATCGAAGAGAATCCGCCTAGCGCTGTGATGTCTACTCCGTTTTTCTGGGCGTGAGCCATCGCGTTTAGCACCTTGCGAGTGGCCGCTTTAATTCTCCTAGCTGCTAGCATTTCCGGTAAAAAGAAAGACTCTACGTAGCGCCCTTCAATCGTTTGTCCGGTCGCACTTGTTACTTTAATATCATCGACGATACGCGGCGGCGCGCTGCACCAAAAGTCCAAACCCTGCTCTGAAAATTCTTCAAAGCCCATGTCTGCACATGCCTTACGGGCGTGCTGTAAACTTGTCAAGTGACCAATTAAACCAAACATGCGGGGTTACTAACGCCTGAGGCGCTGAGGGAATTTTTGAATAAAATCGACACCCGCTATCTTTGCACAACCCTTACTTTGGAACTGGCACAAAAATGGTAGGTGGCACCGTAGATTGTTCAAGCAGTGAAATATTTTTGTGAGCGCAGTCGATTAAGCGCAGCGATCCAATCGTCAGCACTTGTTGTCAGCACTTGGATCGCCGCGCTCAGAGAATTGCTACACGCTCGCTAGACCTTGAGCAGATAGCTTCATAACCTCACGGCTAGTAAAGCCAATATTTGCCAAGGCTTCGCCATAAGTGATCATAAAGTCTTCAACGAGAGCGTCCTTTTCCATGCCTAGTACAGCCGCGTCATCTTCTACCTGATTTAGCATTTTCCAAATCAGAGGTAGGTTCGCACGGTTGGCCGTTTCTAGCTCAGCCTTAGCCGTCTCAAAGTTGGCTTTGAGCCACTCCTCACCGAAGTTGAGGTGCATATATTCGTCTTTCACAACGCCTTCTGTAATCTTCTTGGCAAAGTCATCTGCGACTGGAATATAGATGTTGTAAGCAGAAATCGCAAATGTCTCAATAATCAAAGACTGAATCAGCAAGCAGGTAACGATGTTGCCTGAAGCTAGGGCCGTTTGAAAGTTGTCGTGCAACTGCGCAAAAAATTCTTTAGCGAAAGGCATATCAGGCGTAACGCTTAAATTCTTACCACAAGCCTGAAAACCTTTCATATGGCGGTTTTCCATGCGAGCTAAATTGATTAGCTCGTCTTTGTGCCCATTGAGGTGTTCTGCTAACTGTTTGTAGTTATCATTGGCTTCCATCTCACCTTCGATGACGATCGCATTAATGCGGCTGTAGGCATCTTTATAGGTTTCACTCTGGAAGTCCATCAGTGGGCTGGCTTCAAGGGTCGGCATAATTGTTTTGTCCTAGGTTGCATTGAACTAGGTAGATCTAAAAGAGTCCTGATGACAAACACTCAAGGGTTCTTAATAGTTCTTACCAATTCATCTTTCTTATAGCCTATCAGAATCAACCTGAGAAAGGGGCGCATGTCTAGGCAAATCAGTCAGCCTTCTATCCATTGGCACAGCTTATTTAACTGGCACAGGCTGATCTGATGTTTGCCTATAGCAGCAGTAAGCAGAACACCAGCAGCAGGGCAATAGAGACAGACGGGCCCTTCTGAGGATTTTATTCAGTCGGATCCGCTAAGGCTGTTTCATCTGTCAGCATTTTTAGCCGAATATGCCTAGCGGTAGCACTGCCTATTTCCCCTAGGTGAACTTCAATCAGCTCACCGCACAGTGGATTGAGGGCGCTCAGCAGCGATCGCAAATGAGGTGTGCTTTCGCCACTATCAACATATACCCGGTCTGAGAGCTTATTGAGGCGCTTCCAGGCGGTATAGAGCTTGACGGCTGCCTGCTCTAGCTGAGTTGCCTGGTTGACCAAATCCGCAGCCGAATTCAAGCAGCCCACCCTAAGTGCCTCATCTAAGGCTAGCTCCAAATCGATATTCGCCAGCTCTAGCGTTTGTACCTGGCTAGCCGCTTCTATATAGCGAGAGAGATATTTTGCTTCAGCGGTTACCTGCTTGAGCATATCGACGTTGGGATTTTCATCAACTTCGTTTTTCAAAGTCTGCTGATGGCTAGGTGGCAGCTTTGCCATTTCCTTGACCATCGGGGTGAGATAGCGAGTCGGAATCGTATTATCAGAAACTTTTGCCCGTACAGATTCGGGTACTAGATCCGAGGTCATCGCGGTCCACTCGTCGGTTAAATTTCTGACTTCTTTGCGGGTAATCTGATCGCCTCGGCGGGCAGCTTCACTCACAATCTGCTGCACTTCTGGGGACGCCTGCGCCGTTTCTATAAAAGCGCGTTTGCTAAATCGATTGACGTCTTTAGTCTCAATCAGGCCGTTTTGCAGCATCTGATCGGCGCTATTGGCTAGGTCAATTAGCACGTAGGCTTGGCTTTTGCTAATGTCTCTGTCTTTTAGCCAGTTCAAAAAGCCTGCACCGATAGCGGTACTGCTAGTGCTGTTGTTCTCTGCGTCTTTTAGGGCGTCTTTTAGGGTGCCTGTTGAGCTATTCCCGTTGCTAGCTGCGTTGCCGCCCAGTTTTTCGCGATCGCGAACCGCCCTTAAAATGCGTCCTCGCCAAATATCAGTCTGCAAATCAAACCGGTCACAGACCTGCCAGGCGACTTCCACTCGCTTCTGAAATTCGTAGTCTGAAAGATCGCTTTCTGCCTCAGGCACTGCGATTCCCAGATCGACCATCTGGTCAGCATCAGAGATATCTACCGTAAACTGCTCAGCTGTCATCTCAAATTCTCGGGCGATCGCAGCCGACCTATCTTATGGGGTCGCATTATTATGCCACAGCCATATAACACCCCGAGCGAAAACGATACGCTACGACGAGCTCAGCAAGCCCAGTATTTGGGTAAAGACCCATAGCGAGAGCGCTGCAATCCCAAGTACTAAAGCAATCAAAATACAAATGATTGCGATCGCAAACACTTTATCTGCTGCACGACTGGGAGCTGGCTTAGCCACATGCTTTTCTAACAGCGCTACGTTTTGACTATTTGCTTTCCACGTTACATCCAGCAAATCGCCTAGTACAGGGACAGTCCCCGTCAGCAAATCAAACAAAATATTCAAGCCCATGCGGCCTAGCGTTGCAGCAGGAACCCCCATCCTCGCCGCCTCAAATACGATATACACCGACATCAACCCCGTCAGCGTATCGCCAGCACCCGGCAGTAAGCCCAAAATCGGGTCTATCCCAATACGAATTTTGGATCCTGGAATTGGGATAGCGTTATCCAATACATGGGACACCTGCTGAAGCCGTCTAAGCCTGGGCGAAACGGTCCCTGATGAAGTATTAGGAGCACGGCGACGGACCATAGCAAAGCCAAGAGAAACTTTATTGTGTATCAGGCACAATAGCGCAAAGTTTCCGCTGAACTATCACTCTAAAGATAAGGAAGCCCAAAGATAAGGAAGAAAAAGAACGAAAGAATAAGAACAGTACAAAGTTCTTAAAATAATCTCCAAGCAACCTTTTGATACGCTAAGACTTTAATGAATGTCTCGACTTTTATTGTTTTAGTTAATTTCTCTAATCTACATGGCAGACTCTAGCGCTCAGACTTGTCCAATTTGCGGTGTCACAGTTGTCCCAGGGGGTGCCGCAGGCGATCGCGTCATATTTTCAACTGGACCACAAGGCACCCGTGCCAAACTATGGGCCAGAGTCTGTCAATACAATAAAAAAGTCGGATGTATCAACGAGCAGGGGAAAAACGAATCAATTAGCGCAGATGACTACTACAAAGATGCACCTAAACCCAATCTTTCTTAAGCACACGCCTGATACATTCTCGAGCGTACGTCTGATGAATAGATTAGATCCCCGCTCAGCCTACATCTCCATAGATCAGGTCGCCTACCTCAGATCGCCTACCTCAGATCGCTTACATCAGATCGCTTACCTCAGATCGCTTACATCTTTACAGATCAGAAGATCAGATCGCTAAATCGTTTACAGAGCAGATCGCTTACGACGATCCAAGATTACTTGCTTAACATAGATGGTAAAACCAGGGCCGCACACACAAGACCGCTCATAGGCGGCTCAAACCAAGTGCCAGATACACTACCCTTCAGCCATCCTAAGTAAGAATCTAAAAAAACTGTCAAAGGGGCATGCTTAGACCATCTAAACTGCCATCAGTCTCCCAACATCAGTTTTGGTGCTGAGCTAATTTGATACTGAACTAATTGGGTGCTGAACTAATTTTGGTACTGGGCTAACAGTTCTCAGGCCACACACGTCAGTACTGTCTTTACTAGTAAGCTGCGCAGCACATTCTTATTTCCATCCTCCTAAATCCTATGAAACCAATCAAATTCCTAGCTTTGACTGTCCCTGCGATTCTACTCACAACAGGTCTTAGCGTTGGTAAAGCCTCCGCCCAGCTATACAATCCACCAACCCTCGGCAGCGAAGAAGTCAGCGATACGCTTACCGTCTCCGACATCCCTACCGGCTTTGGAGGCTTTGCTAAAGACTATGTTGTCAATCTTGAAGCAGGCGATCAGATCACTATAGACGCCATTTCCGACGAATTTGACACCCTCGTCACCCTCATGGATGCAAACGGCATCACCGTCAGCGAAAATGACGATGGTCCCGACGGCAGTACTAACTCCCTGCTATTCGCTCGGATAAGTGAGGGCGGTAAATACACTATTCGAGTCCGTTCTTATGCGGGTGAAGGTGCAGGCCTCTTCACTATTAAGCTTGCGCGGCTACGCCCTATTTAGATTCTCCGGGTGTAGTACTGGCGAACGAACACCTGTTAGCTATTTTTATCTAGATAGTTGACAGGTATGTAATCTTAAGTTGTGGTATTCATCTTTTGTAAAAGCAACAGTGGCAGACTTTTCCCCTTATAAATATCTTTTCAGAAGTGCCTTGCTACCGTTCCCTTATTTTGTTACCTTGGTTAAGCGCAAAAAGCGCAAGCCGGGATAGCTCAGCTGGTAGAGCAGTGGATTGAAAATCCTCGTGTCGGCGGTTCAAGTCCGCCTCCTGGCATTTTTAAATGACATTTTCAGCTATAGTTTTCCCTAGACTTGTATAAGGTTTAGGGCTTTGTTTTATCTACTGGTGGCTGCTCCTCTCCCGTAAAGAACAAACCGTAGAAAGAACAACATTGAAATTCTGACGCCCCCACGAGTAAGCAGTCTTTAGGGTCCACTTCAGACTCTTCCAGCAACTTTATCTGCTCTATTATTTTCTGCGCATTTACACAAATACCCATCAACTTCAACAGGCTCAGCAGCAGCTTCTAGATAGCAAAACCAAAGCGGTCATTAAAAGTACTGACGGTGTCGAAAGCACTAAAGATGGGTCTCGCCATCATGCAGAAAACCCTGCCCACCCGTGCGCATCGTATGCTACATTTTATAAGCTAGAAATGGTGGCAAGGGTCAGTGCCCGAGTGGTTAATGGGGGTGGACTGTAAATCCACTAGCTATGCTTACGCTGGTTCGAATCCAGCCTGGCCCACCATTTTTTAGCCTGCCCATGTGGCTCAGTGGTAGAGCACACCCTTGGTAAGGGTGAGGTCACGAGTTCAATCCTCGTCATGGGCTTTCTGAGAACATGGAATAAGTAATAATGCCGCTCTTTTGCTCGTGAGATGTTTGAATCCACGCGTGAAAAAGCGGCGTTATTTTATGATTGCTCTAATGCAGCCTGTTTTCAGCTATTGGCTAGCCAACTGAGCTATCTACGCATTTCACAAGTCTCTAGCTGCCTAAACTGCCGCTAGCTCAGGGCGACGGCTGTTGCGGATACCCTCAATGGCTGTCGCATAGTCGTCTGCTTTAAATACAGCGGAGCCAGCCACAATTGCGTTAGCGCCTGCATCTATTACCTGCCAGGCGTTGTGAGATTTCAGCCCACCGTCAACTTCAATCCAAGGATCTAGGCCGCGCTCGTCGCACATAGCCCTCAGCTTTTGAATTTTAGGCACCACGCCCGGAATAAAGCTTTGGCCGCCAAATCCAGGGTTAACACTCATAATCAAGATCAGATCGCAGAGCTCTAAGCAGTACTCAATCATATCTAGGCTGGTACCAGGATTGAGAACAACGCCAGCCTGCTTGCCCAACTCCTTGATTTGGCCAAGCGTACGGTGCAAGTGAGGAGAGGCATTGTGCTCGCAGTGCACAGAGATGATATCCGCGCCAGCTTTGGCAAAGTCCTCCACATACTTCTCAGGCTCGATAATCATCAGGTGAACATCAAGGGGCTTTTCTGTATGTGGGCGGACCGCGTCAACAATCATTGGGCCAATCGTAATGTTTGGCACAAAGCGGCCATCCATAACGTCCACATGGATCCAGTCAGCACCCGCTTTATCAACCGCACGAATCTCCTCACCTAATCGGCCAAAGTCAGCCGATAAAATCGACGGTGAGATAACGGTGGACTTATTTGTTTTTGCCATAGGTAAGCAGCCTCTCTAAATAGTTCTTTTGATGTTATTCAGGTGAATACATCCACAGAATAGGTAAGTATCTCTATAGATTAGAATCTATAAAGTGTGTAGTAATTGTAACAAAATATTTAGGCTGTAAAACCACGAATGTATTTTTGCTTCAAGTTCGCAGGTATCTCTTGACGGCTGTGTCCGCTCATAACCGTCAATTAAGCTAAAGTTGCTCTATTGTCTCTAATTTTTTGAGTGTAAATGGCGAACTCTGTAGACAAGGCTCTGAAGAGGCACAGCAAGGGCACCGCCAGACGTGACCCGATAGAGCGTAGTGGAAGATTAGGTGGTTGGAAACTAGGTGGTTTGGGTCTAGGTTTTAGTGTGTTTGCCATAGGCATACCTGCATTTGCCCTTTCTAGCTCTGTTGATGGCGATGGTATTGATGCGCGCCGCCTACATGAAGTGCCCTACAACATTACAGGTAGAAAGATTGCGATTGGTCAGGTCGAAATTGGCAGGCCTGGCCAATTTGGGATTGATAAGGTTGCTAATGAAAACGCACCAGTGCGAGTTGGTAGAATTTTTGAGCTAGATGGGCCTGCGATCGCCGATGAATCCGTCGATGGGCATGCTGCCAACGTCGCTAGCGTCATGATCAGCCACGATAAGTTGCTAAGAGGCGTCGCGCCAGATGCCTTTCTTTACTCAGCCGCAATCGGCACGCTGACCGAATTTACAGGTCAGCAAGAGGAGTGTCTTGCGTCCCAACACGTTGCCCTGCAAAACAGCGGTGATGTTCGGGCAACTAACTTTAGCTTTGGAGAACCGCTTAGCCGTGACGCTCGGCCCAATGCCACGCTAGACGGAAACGCGCTGCTGACCCAGTGCATTGACTGGTCTTCGCGCGTACACAAGCTGCTGTACGTCATTGCTGGCAATCAAGGCAGAGGCGGTATTCCTATCCCTACCGACAACTTCAATGGGCTTAATGTCGCTTACTCAAGACGGGTCGATGGCCGCTTTGTTCGCGTTGATACTGCTAACCTAACTAGCGAGCCACCCCCAAGTGCGACTAGAGGCTCCGGCAGCGAATCTAATGTGGGTGTTCGCCGCTCTATCAACCTAGTAGCCCCCGGCAGCGAAATCGAGATGTTCAATCCCGACGGTAGCCGTACCATTAGCAGCGGGACTAGCTTTGCGGCCCCTCATGTAGTTGCAACAGTTGCACTTCTCCAAGAATTTGGCGATCGGCAGTTTCGCAGCGGTGCTAGCAACTGGAGCCTAGACTCTAGAGAACCGCTCGTGATGAAATCAGTTATTCTCAACGCTGCTGACAAGTTAGAAGACCCCGGCGACGGTTCTATACTTGGCATGGCGCGCACACTCTTAGACGAAAGTGGCAAAGATTGGACCTACTCTGATGCCTATACCAGTCAATCTATTCCATTACATGCGGAACTAGGCACCGGACATCTCAACGCTTTTCGCGCATACGAGCAGCTAGCAGGTGGACAGTGGACCCCCGGTAATATTCCAGCCATTGGCTGGAGCTACAGCAGCATGGTCAACAGTGCTACCTCTGAAGACTATGTCTTTGAGCTACCACTCAAAGGTGGTAGCTACATCAGCGCGACCCTTTCGTGGGAGCGAAAAGTAGACCTTAATTCTGATGACGAGTACTTCGACATCGGAGAAAGTTTCACGGGGTATTCCTTAAGCAATTTAGATCTCTATCTAATGCCCGCTGATGCAGATGATATTTCTCAAAGCGTCTGGTCATCAGTTAGTCCTGAAGATAGCTTAGAGCACATTTTTATTCCCATTCCGGCCACCGGAACCTACAAGCTTAGAGTTGTGCAAAGTCAGGCAAATGAGTCAGAAACCCAGCCCTATTCGCTAGCTTGGTGGGCACAGCCTGTCCAGTAGTTGCTAGTTTTCACCCGTTTGACAGCAACGAGACAACCCAAGCCCAGAACCTAATTTTCTTCCTCAAGTTTTCAGCAGCACGCCATAATCAAAATGATATTTGCCAACGTTTCCATTCAGAAATATCTAGTGGGAAACCTTTGATTAGAACTCAATTAATTGAGTAATTAAGTCTGTACGTACTTGCGATCAAAACAGTGGCTCCGGAAAAAACAACCCCAAAAAAGCGAATTTTTATATCGCTACATGATAGTGCATACACCGTATTACCAAGCATCTAGGTGTCACGTGTGCTATCAGGTATCAGAACTTTAAACAATCGTAAATATAACGAGAGTGATGCTGATTATGTTTGATACAGCTGCATATATACAACTACAGTGGTTTTACCTGCAACCGCTTTTGCTAAATGTCGTAGGATTTACAAAATCAGTGTCTCAGAACTTTCTAAGACCTGTTTTCTAAGACCTGTAATTGTTAAATGACTTTGTGAAGACATGAACGTTTATCGAGCTGCATGGATAGCATCGAAATCTATGTTTTCTTCGCGAACAGTAGGGATATCCTCTTTATCTGTCGCTAGTGGACTAATTCTATGTGGTGCATCAGTGGCAACTGAAATGCCGACTAGAGATTCACGCGCCCACACAGCGCAAATACCGGCTCAGAACAACGATGCCGCAGATACAGATTTGCCCTCTCTTAGGCATCCACAGCCAGTAACCGAACCGTCTACTGAGCCAGTGCCTGCTGACACTTTTATTAATACAATTAGCAGCGTTGTTGCTAGGCAACCGCTAGCGCTATCTCCTGGAGACCGCGTTAGGTTAACTATTCCAGGCATTGGTGGAGAGGAATTTAACGGCACCTACGAAGTTAACTTAAGCGGCGATCTAGAGCTACCGTACGTTGCGCCGGTTCTTGCCGTTGGCTATACGCCTGCAGGCTTAGAACAGCAGATTAGATCGACTCTGCTCGATCAGCAGCTTTTTCGACCAGAACTCCTGAGGGTGAGCGTACAGGTCTTGGACTATTCGCCTATACAAGTTTCTGTCACAGGCGCAGTCTTTCGTCCGGGAAGGTTATTAGTGGCTAGAACTGAGGAAACGCCAACCGCGAGCGGTGAAGCGATTGAGTTTCCAGGTGACTACCCATTAGAGCGCTATTTGACGTCTACCTTGCTACTAGCTGGGGGCGTACAACCAACAGCCGATATTAGTCAGGTGCAGATTTTACGGGGCACTCAGTCAACCATCGTAGATCTTTCTGGCATATTGACCGGTGACAGAATAGACGACGTCCCACTTGTCGCTGGCGATCAAGTCATTGTGCCAAGTAGAGGCGTTTTTCAAGAAGATCTTGTTAGGCCGACGCAAATTACGCCTGATACCGTGCAGCTTTACGTCTCAAACATCACAGAGCCCGGTGGCAGAAATTTGGAAGGTAGAGGTGACATCAACGCAGCTACCTTTGAATATGGGACCAACCTGCTTCAAGCTTTAGTGGCCGCTCAGTGTATTGGCGGAACCCGTTCTACTAATGCAAACAGGAAGGCGCTGCTGATCCAAACGGATACAGTTTCTGGAGAGCTAGACACCTCGGAATACGCTGTGCAAGATCTTGTTAACAGAGCCGCAGAGTTCCCTGACGAAGCACCTTTGCTAATGCCAAATGATGCAATTGCTTGCTATGACTCAGGCCTTGTCAATGCTCGAAGTTTGTTCGATACGATCGGCAACTTCATTAGCCCACTAAACCTATTACGTAATCTCTTTGACTAAATGACTGACGTTCTAGCAAAAAACAAACCCCGAAAAATGAACCGACAGTGGAATATCTCTGGGCTCAATTATTTGTTCATGGGAATTTTGCTCAATGCTATCGTCTGGGGGGGAACCCTGCTTTACTTGAAAAGAGCAGAACCTTCTTACGTTAGTCGATGGGGCGTGCTTGTCTTGGACGGTGATTCGAGTGTTAACGTGAGTTTGCCTGGGAGTGCTAGCGCCTCGACTGATACGGGCAGGTCAAATGAAAATGCTAGAAGCGACTATGTTTACATTGCAACTAGCGAGGGTGTGGTAGAGGAGGCGGCTAGACAGGCTGGTGTAGAGAGCGATGAGTTTGGCGCTCCTGACATCACGGTTGATAATGATACTGCAATTATGTCTTTTGCAGTCGAGGCTAACACGCCAGAATTGGCCTACACTAAGGCTAACGCCCTCTATGAAGCCCTGAATGCGCGAGTCGAACAGCTGCGCGATCTTGAAATTTCTCGGCGTACACAAGAGGACGAAGTTGCGCTGCAAAGAGCTCGTCAGCGGATCGATGCCGCTCAAGACAAGCTAGCGAACTATTTAGCGACGTCGGAGTTTAATTCCGATGAGCAGCTACAGGGATTGGCAAATGGTATAGAATCGCTCCGGCAATTAAGCTCTGAGTATGCTGTGCAAGCAGACGGGCTTAGTGGTCGCATTACACAGCTAAACGACGATGTAGATCTTTCATCTCAAGATGTGACTGATTCGTACAGCCTTCAGGGTGATCCTGTTTATCAACAGCAGTTTGCTGCATACGGTCGTTTGAGCGCAGAGTTTTCTGAGCTGTCTGGTCAACTGGGCTCACAGCACCCTTTAGTTGTGGCAAAGCGGGCTGAGTTAGAAAGTGCTCAGTCGGCGCTTGAAGAAAGGGGCACTTTTCTTTTGGGGAGACCCGTTGATCAGTCAACTCTGGTGAGAATTGCCCCTTTGGGGATTGATCCGCAAGTTGCTGTAGTCCGGGGAGACTTGTTTAGAGAAACTGTTGTTGACCAGGCAGAAAGAGAAAGGCTAATTTCTCAAAATCAGTCGCTGGGCGAAGAGATTAGTCAGATGGAGGCACGGCTAGATCAGCTATCGCAGGATAAATTCACCGTTGATCGCCTAAGAAGAGACTTTCAGCTTGCAGAGACTATTTTTGCTTCTACGGTCGCTAGGCTAGACCTCAGTGAGGATGATATCTATTCAATCTATCCGCCTATTCAGCTGGTTACAGAGCCTACTGTTCCCAATGAAGACGACCGCACTAATCCGAGCTCGCAAACGATATTTTTAGCGGGGTTAGCAGGCTCTTTTGTCGTTACGTTTGGTTTGCTCTTGCTCTGGTATGAAAATCGCGATCGCTATCCATCAGAGACTTTAGCAACTAATAGCGATTCTCTATGAAGCGATTGATTAAGCGAGCTGCGGGGACGCTAGGTCTTCGAGTCTTCTATACGCTTTCGACTTTTGTGACAAGCGTTGTGATGGCACGTTTACTAGGCCCGTCCGGATTTGGTACTTATACGTACGCAACGTCTTGGGCCTACCTTTTAGCTATTCCTGCTACGCTCGGGTTTGACGGGTTAGTCGGGCGAGAGGTTGCTATCTACGAGGCCCAATCTACTTGGGATTACCTAAGAGGACTGCTGCGATGGGCCAATATACTGGTGCTGTGCTCTTCTGTTGCGATCGCAATCATCGGAACGGGCATAGCGGCACTGATGTCTGGGAAGCCGGGAAGTGATCCACAGCTCGTTCTGTGCTTTTTTCTGGTAATGGTTTCTTTGCCACTAGTTGGGCTGCGTAATATTCGTCGCGGCTCAATGAGAGGTTTGCATCAGATTGTGATAGGGCTGATTCCAGAAATGCTGGTTGCGCCTGTGCTGCTGCTTGCATTCATCGGAGTTGCCGCTGTGTGGTTGCAGGAAAGCTTTTCAGCCAGCTGGGCCGTAGGTGCCTACACGGTAACCAGCGGCATCACGCTAGTGCTAAGTACGATACTCCTCAATCAATCTTTGCCTTCAGAGGCTAAGGCCGCACTCCCGCGTTATCAGCGCTTTGACTGGTTGGTGCAGGCATGGCCCTTCGTATTGTTAGAAAGCATCTACGTACTCAACGCGCGCGCTGATGTTCTGATGTTGGGTTCGCTCAATGGTCTTGAGGCTGCTGGAATATACGCGCCGGTTAACCGGGGCGCTCAGCTCATTGTGTTTATCCTGATGGCGTTTAATGGCCCGCTTTCACCTACGATAGCCAGTCTCTATGCAGATGGGAAAAAGCAAGAGCTACAAAAAATATTAATCAAAACGGCTCGTGTATGTCTTCTCGTTTCGGCAGCTGCAACCGTCATCCTGCTGAGCTTGGGGCGACAGTATTTGCTGGTATTTGGGCCAGAGTTTACGCAGGGAATTGAGGCGCTGAGGATTCTTTGCGTTGGTCAGGTCTTATATGTGTTTGTCGGGTTAGCGCCGATGGTTTTGAGTATGACAGGTCACGCTCAATTTACGGCAGCGAGTGGCCTAATCGGCGCAGTTATTAACGTTGTACTCAATCTCGTCTTAATTCCTCGCTATGGTGTCAATGGCGCAGCGATCGCGACGACTGCTGCTATGCTAGCCTCCGGGATTGTCAACACCTTTTGGGTCTATCGAAAAGTAGGCATTCATCCAAATATCTTCGGTTAATATTAGGCGATGCACGCTGAACGTCACCGCCTAATATTAATTTGGTGTATAGAATGAACAGCGCCTTCGAACTCAGTAGTTCTCGCACCGTTAAAGATTAAAGAGATCACTGTTTTCCCTCGTTAAAAATTAAAGAAATCACTATTTATCCCCTTATTACTCTCCCCTGTTCTTCTACATACGGATTACCAAAATGAATGCATCGAAGACACAAGCACAGCAGTACCTCATTATTGGAGGCACTACCAAAGCTGCGACTACGTCTTTGTATTACTATTTGGCAGCTCACCCAGATATTTGCCCTTCAACGATGAAAGAAACCCGCTTTTTCATCGATCAAAATTATCCTGTGCAATCGGCTAGTCCGATAGGATGGGCAACAGATCCAGATAAGTTCGATGAAACTTTCTTTGGCAGCACTTCGGAAAAGTATCGATTAGAAGCTACGCCGGACTATCTTTATTCGACTGGAACGCCTCAAAGAATTAAAGACAAGCTACCCAATACGAAAGTCGTCTTTCTCCTTCGCGATCCAATCACTCGAATGGTGTCCTGGTACAAATATGCGAGACAAAGGGCTGATATACCCGAAGGCATGTCCTTTAGCGAATATGCCGAAAAGCAGTTAAACCACGAATATTTTGACGAAGCAAAGCAGCACAGACTTGAACTAGATCAAGCTTACAGTGACACGGAACAGGATACTGGTCTTGCTGTTCCACCCGCCTATTTCTTTTGTGCTTTAGAGCATGGGCGCTATGCCAGCTATCTGAAAAACTACTTCGACATCCTCGGCCCCGACCAAGTCAGCGTTTACTGCTATGAAGATCTCTGCGAAGATCCCCAGCAGATCCTTGTGGATTTATGTCGGTTCACCTCACTTTCTTCTGACTTTTACAATGATTACGACTTCAAGGTCTTTAACCGCAGTAGAAAAATGAAGAGTGCGAAGCTCAACAGAGCCTACGATAGCTTACGTTCAACCATACGAAAAAGAACTCATAATTTACCTATTCACAAAGGTCTGCGGCAGCTTCGGCTATGGACAGATCCTCTCTACTACCGGCTCAACGGTCAAAGTATGGAGAAAGTCGAGATTCCTGCTGCACTTCGTGAAAGGCTTGTCGATTACTACAAAGACGATGTGAAATTGCTAGAAGACATGTTGGGAAGGTCTTTGCCTTGGACGATCCAGAAGGCTAAAGAAAAAGTCTTCCTGTAGCATCTCTGTAGCAATAGTTCTGAGTAAGTGATCTCCATGTCACAAATTTCCTATTGAGGAAAACCATAGGAGAGTCTATTTGTAAATGATCTACAGCGTCTCGATGGCTTCTGCGTAGGCAAATGCAGTCTCTTGCCATGACGAGAGTGAAACTTTAGGCGGGGGCCCCTGGTGCAGCTGACTAATCACCGCAGCTGCAGCCTGTTCTGGTGTGTCGGCGTCTACGGTGATCAAAGCATGGCTGCCTGCCTCCGCACTCGCTGCGTTTTTATCGCTGACAATTGCCCACCGGTTGAAGGAAGCGGCTTCAGCAATAGGGAAGCCAAACCCTTCGTTGTCAGAGAGGAAAACAACGGCTGATGTGTGCCGATACCACTCTGCTAAATCCGCATCGTTTACATGTCCATGATAGTGAGCCCAGGGCAGCGGTTCGAGGGTTTCTAAAAAAGCAGTGCCCGCAGAGCGCGTAGAGGTGTTCATGCCACCAACGATATGAAGCTCCCAAGGTATCTCGCTTAGCGATCGCATGGCAGAGACTAAGTTGACTGCTTCAGGCAAACGCTTTGCTGCGGGATCAATGCGTCCTACAGATAGGACAAATGGGTTTTGAGGATAAGGAATCTGGACAGGAGATAGTTTTTTAAGCTGAGAATCTACGCCATTGGGAATCACTTTCAACTTACGCTTGAGCGCTGAGCTGGGCCGAAAGTGTGAAAGGTCTTCTTCTGTCGCTTTGCTAATAACAACGATCTTTTGAGCACACTTTAAGGAGGTGTCTAGGTAGACGAAAGATCTCAAAGCTGTTTTCAGTCGACTGCCGTACTTTTTATCGGCTTTCCATTCGTTAACATCGTGAATGACAGCTAGAGTTGGTGGATGCCAGGGTATTACAATAGGGTTAGAGAGCCATACAACTTGATCTATCCCTTTCTGTCGGCAGTAGCTGGTAAAGCGTAGTGTGAACCAGGCGTATCTTTTTGCGGGCGCTTCGTCTAGCTGAGGCAGAACTTGAAAGAATAAAGAGGGCGTCTTTTCTGCCTGAAGCTGTAGCTTTTGAAGAGAAGGTGTGTGCTTAACAGCGTTGGGGGATCCTAAAATAATGACGTCAACAGATTTTTCTCTGAGCGATCGCACAAGCGGTTGAATAAGCTGATCAATGTATTGGCCAATACCAAGCTTAGGCCCTAGGTAATTAGCAATAATAGCAACTGTCATAGCAAGGTGAACATGACAAAGTGAACATAGCAAACTAGAAAGACTAAACTCAAAACGACTTATTCACTGCTTGCTTACACTGCTTGATTACCAAGTCTGCTTGCTTGCTAAGTGAATCAGCAAATAGCTCAACGTGGCCTTCATGCAAAGCATCGTCAACACAGCATCATTCCCAAAGGCATCGCAATGATCCCGAAACCTAGCGAAGTTATTCACAGTGTAGCCGATAGGTACCGAGCGGCTCACGCGGCCAAAGAGATTCCTTTTTGGATTGTGTTTTGGATTGCACTTTACACGCCATTTGAAGAGTTTGTCATCAAATGGCTTGGACCGCTAGCAGGCATTGCCCGTTTTGTCCCAGAGCTTCTTTTATACGGGCTGATGGCCCAGGTGTTGACGAGTCGCTTTTTTAAACGCAACCTCAAGCCGACCCCTATAGATCTATTACTCGTTCTCTTTTTGCTGTCGACC
Source organism: uncultured cyanobacterium (assembly GCA_963833005.1). Taxonomy (GTDB): domain Bacteria; phylum Cyanobacteriota; class Cyanobacteriia; order Phormidesmidales; family Phormidesmidaceae; genus Phormidesmis. Next base: position 362,711 of record CAWHWK010000011.1, read on the forward strand.
CTGATCTCAATTGCACTTAATGACAGCAGCCTTAAAGCTTCTTTTCTTAACTTGCGATCACTCTGGCGATATCTCAGTGTTTTTTACATAGTGGTGAACATAGACATCTCGGTTAGTCGGCTAGGCTTAATTATTACAAGCCTTAGAACAGCAGGTCTTGTGCAAGCGGCGATCGCCTCAGTTCAGTTCTTTCTGCCGAACAGTCTATTGAGACTATTTGCACCAAAAGGAGTGCAGATAGCTGGGTATTCGAGAGTCTCACATGCTGAAGCTGGGACAACCAAAGTAGGCGCTGTCTTTGGCCTTTTTGCCGCGCCCGCCGTACTGTCCGCTTTTCTTCTGGTCATTTTAATTATCTCAATGACCTACTTTTTCACAACACCGGGTGCTCTGATGTCTAGACTACCAGAGCTATCAGGCATCGGCACCATATTCTTTGGCCTCTTTGCCACCAAAAAACGAGCAGCTTGGATTCTAGCTGTCTTAGTGCCGATTGTAGTCCTAATTTTTTACAGAAAGTCCAAAGGGCTAGTCAAAACAGTTTGGGTCTATACAGCAGTTGCCTTGAGCGTTGTACTGCTCACCACCTTATTAGGGAACGAGTTTTGACACCTCTTTTGAAGGCACTCAGGCCAGAGAAGAATCCATTGATGTCGGGTCTTACGTATTGCAGCTCTTTGATCCTAACTATTGGGAGGACTCTTCTGAAACGTCGCGTGGATGGGTCGTTGGCACCACAATCCACACGCTTACAAAGTCCGGCAGCTGGTTTGGCTTTGGCCCCGATTTGTATCAAATGAGACAACTTATGGCCGATGTCCTTGTCGATGGTTCGGACAGGGCCAAAATAATAGCGATGGGTCCACTTGAAGACACCTATTGGCTGATCATGCTAGCCTACTTCGGTGTGGTTGGCATGGGAATTTATGCCGTTATCATCTGGCGGCTCTTTCAATCTGGTAGATGGCTAATCAAATTCTCCCCAGATCCAGAATATAGACGACTTGGTGTCATCTTCTGCACGTTAGTCATCTTTACAATTCTATACAATTTTATCGAACGTATTCTTGAGCTTAGAGGCTTTAGTCTATACTTTTGGCTGTTTGCTGGACTGGTGGTCAATGCCTACAATACTCATCAACGCCAAAGGATAGAATCAAGCCCAGTTGACGATTGAGTATCTGTGCTAAGTAGATCTAGATACCTGTCTAGCCACATTTGCAGGCTAATCGTACTTTCAGGCTAATCACATTTTTAGGCTAATTCTATAGAAGGAGGTATCTAGTTGACCGAGAAAAGACTGCCTAACTTAGTCATTGCTGGCGTTGTTAAAGGTGGTACGACTTCTCTTTACAGCTATCTCTGTGAGCATCCTGACGTCTGCTGTTCTACTGTCAAAGAGACCTGCTACTTTTCCATGTATCGATATGGTCAAATTGACTCTAGATACGAAAACGCTGTCGCACCATTCGATCAATTTCAGGATTATTTCTGTCACTGTCGACAGCAAAAATATGTTATGGAGGCAACGCCTGGCTATTTTGAAGGGGGTGCTGATGTTGCTAATAGTATCAAAAAAACATTGGGCGAAGATGCGAAAGTCCTTATTGTTTTGAGAGATCCTGTAGACCGGCTCGTTTCTTTTTGGAAATATAAAAAGAGTATGGTGGAACTAGATGATCATCTGAGTTTGGAAAGCTACATTCAGCAGTGTCAAGTCATGCCCCATGAGTGTCGAGTCAAACAAGAGAATGATCGATACTGGGGAATCGAAGGTGGCTACTATGCTAACTACCTTCCCGATTGGTTCGAGGTATTTGGTGACTCTCTCAAAGTTTCCTTTTTTGATGATTTAAAGGCTGACTCCAAGGCTTTTGTAGAGGAAACCTGTCAGTGGTTAGAACTAGACACTACATTCCTTGAAACGCTCGACTTTACCGTTCAAAACAAGAGCATTCGCTATAAAAATGCTCGAATGCAGAAGCTTGCGCTTTACATAAACAGTAGAGCTGAAAAATTTTGGCGATCGCACCAAAAGATAAAATCTATATTTAGAGAAGTTTATTACACACTCAATGGACAGACTTACGAAGATAGCGTTAATGAAGAAACGCTATCGAGAATTCGGGCAATTTATCGACCCCATAACCAGCGCTTAGCAAAACATCTAAACGATTATGGTTACTATACTTTGCCTAGTTGGCTACAGATAGAGTAACGAAATAAATTCAGCATCAAAGACTAAGTAGGTGGCCATAAGTTTTTATCGACAGAATGCCGCAGACACTACAGTTGCAGAATTCTATAGCTACGTTTATTTATGTCTACCTACTTAGTAGCTGGCTAGCGATTGACGTTTAGCGACCGGCGTTTAGCGATAGACGGTCATCGGCTCAGCTCTGATGAGCAATCTGTAAAATAACGCTTTTAGCCAATAAACAAACTACGAACGAGATGAGCACATGAGATGAGCGAAGAGAAGGAATTTCGTCCCATTTTTGTAGTGGGAAACAGCCGCAGTGGAACAACCCTAATGGGAACGATTTTGGGTCGCCATTCATCGATTTTCAGGTTTGAAGAGCTACATTTTTTTGAAGAGCTGTGGAGCGCTACAAACGACCAGGCGATCTGCTCTGAGCAAGAAGCGACTGTCTTAGCGGCTCGTCTTTTCGACATCCAACGTAATGGATATCTGACAAAAGATGATTGGCATAAATTCCTCGAAGAGTCAAAGGCACTCGTGAGAAGCTTGCCAGTACCGCTATCTCCGGCCAAAACATTTCAAGCCTTTTTAGAATATGAGGTGCAGCTTCAGGGTAAACAGAGAGCCTGTGACCAAACGCCTCAGAATGTTCTATATATCGAAGAGATCTTAAAGCACTATCCCAGCGCGTACATAATTCATATGGTGCGCGACCCGAGGGCCATCCTGCTCTCACAAAAAAATAGATGGAAGCGGCCTTTCCTCTCTGAGAGCATTCCTAAAAAGGAAGCGATTCGCTATTGGCTTAACTATCATCCGATTACGATGAGTCAGCTTTGGAAAGCTAATGTTCGCACAGCCGATCAGTTCATAGACGATCAGAGAGTTTATGTTCTGCGCTACGAAGATTTGCTTCAGAACCCGGCAACAGAGGTTGAAAAAGTTTGCCACTTTGTAGGTATTACATACACTGCGAATCTTCTGGATGTTCCGCAGGTGAATTCTTCTAGTCAACAAGATCAGCCAGAACAAAAAGGAATCAATAAAGATAGAGCCGATAGCTGGAAAAAAGGTGGGCTTAGTAAAACAGAACTGTTTTGGTGCCAGTATATTAACGGCACTGTCATGGATAGCCACAGCTATGAAACTGAAGCCATATCACCTAACCTTGCACTACTCTTTGCGAGCGCGGCCTTTTTTCCGGTCAAGCTTTCCCTAGCCATACTGTTTAGTCTGAAGCGTATGCGAAACTTAGCTGAAGCCGTAAAGCGACGTCTTGCCTAAAGGCCTCTTATCCACTTTTACTTCATGCGTGGCGTCGAGCAGAAAATCTCTTTTTGACGGTTTCGCGTAAGTTGCCGACTCTATTCAAGTTCAGTAACAGAGCAAGAGAAAGCTTAAACGGTAAAAGTATAAACAGTGAGGCCGATAGACACTTATTTAGCCGAGTAATGGGCGCTGACAGGTAGCCATGCTCCACCATATTTTTGTGGGTGATAGATTGACAAATATGAACTTCAGAGTTTAACAGGCCACCTTTTTCCCACTTGCTAACAACGCTTGGGTCTATTCCTCTTGCTGACGGAGAGATTTTTTTGTGAGAGGACACGCCTCCTTCACCTTGTGAGACATTCAGCATTTGAGGGCTAAAGGTGACGCCTGCAAACTCACATATGCTCTTTGTCACTGACTCAGGATCTAAGACCAAATCCTCGAACCGAACTGTTTTAACTCTAGGGTGATCTTTAAAGCATGCCGCTGCTTGAATCGCTAAATTCCAAAGTAATGAGATAATAGTCGAGTGATAGTTAGACCAAGCGCGGAATGTTTCAAAAAGAGGAATGTTAGAAGCGCCTAAGAAACGAATTCTCCATTTATATTTTTGTGATAGAAGAACATCTCTTGGATCACGCACCATGTTTATGATGCGGCAGTTCGGATATAGTTCTAACAGCTCTTGAATATGAAAGACATTCTGCGGTGTCTGTTCGCAGGGAATAACTTTGTGATGTTGTTGAGACTTAAAGTTTAAGAAATTCTCGAATAGTCTTGCAGGTGCTATTGGTTCGTCATCAACACTCAGAGCGATCGCCTGTGCTTCTTGAGCGAAGAGCTTCGGATCTTGGGGCGTGAGCCAGTCACTCGCTTGAATTGAGCAAAGCTGAGCAGCTAATGCTGTAGCTTCACTGCGAGACAGTTTGCCTGAAGATGAAGTTGAGGGTAGTACGTGGTCGAAAAAATGAAGCTCTTCGAAGGTGAAAATTTCAGGGCCACTCCCTAAAATGCTCCCCATTAAGGTAGTTCCACTTCGAGAATTACCTACTACAAATATAATTTTGCTATTTGTATTTATATCTGACATAGTAATCTACTGTTGAAATAGCCCGCCTTTTCCAGACATTAAAAGCCGAACAGAGCGCAAAAAAATCCTATCAGGGCTTCCGCTGGCGATACACATACATATTGTCTTATGAGTAAAACTAGTCTTGATATCTTACTAGCCTGATATCTCACTAGCCTGATATCTTGCTAGCTTTAGATATCCTAGCTAAAAAGGCTTAGCGCTTGTATGTGCTGAAAAGAGATGTACTGGCTGCTTTTTTAGTCTGAGGAATAACAGGTTTGTATTTATCTAAAGCCCATATAAAAAGATCTTCGTAAGCGAATAGCTCTTGGTTTGCAGAAAAAGTCTCTTTGTATCGCTGCAAGCTATATTGGCCCATCTCTGCTAGCTTAGACTTGTTGTTTAGAAGCTGATCAAACTGAGCGCTACAGCTAGCTATGTCGTCAAAGAAGCAGGCCTTACTGCCAGCGACCCAGCGAGTAAAGTGATTATCATGCGCGAGAATTGGCGAGCTGGCAGCCATAGCCTCAACTAGAGAAGGATTTGTTCCACCTACTGCGTGCCCGTGAATGTACACTTGGGCATAGGTTCTAAGTGCTTCTACGACAGGCTGATCGTAGATGCCACCTGTAAAGATAACTTCATCGCTCGCGGTGTCTAAAACCGTTTGATGATAGTCGTTTACATCAGGATAGTAGTTGCCTAAAACAACTAGCTTCAATCCGCGACGACGCGTAGAGAAAGCTGAAACAATTTCAAGAATATTGTTCTCAGGCTCAGGTCTTGCAATGACAATTGCGTACTGATTGGGCAGTAAGCCATACGGCTCGATTAAAGAAGCCTCGACCTGCTTGATAGGATCCGCACCATAGGGGATCATTGTGATTTTTTCTCGCGGTACTCTGGTCGCCAGATGGTCGGCAATCACTGGATGATCTGCAATGAGATGGTCAGAGAACCAGCACCCTAGCCTTTCATTGATGTACAACCAGCTCCTCTGTGCAAAGTTCCATTTTTGACGCTTCCACTCTAGCCCATCCATATTGATGAGATTAGGAATACCCTTAAGTCGGTAGAGCAAGCTGAAGAGAGCGGTATTGTATCCGAGGGTTAAAACCAAAGTGTCTTCTTTGGCTGCGTGGAGAGTAGACTTCCAATCGAACAGTATTGTTGATTTAGCGCTTGGATAAGGTACTGGAACATGAACTAGCCGAACGCCGTTCCAGATTTCTTCGGAAATGCTGCTGCGCTCGTAGTCTTCGCAATAAACGGTAACTACCCAGCCTCTATCTACTAGGGAAAGTGATAATCTCTGCGCAAAAGTTTCAAATCCGCCGTGGTTTCCTGGAATTCCTCGGCATCCAAGAATCGAAAGCTTTTTGGGGGTTACCATATCTTAATCGTTCTTCTTCTGCATTTTGACTCTGAGCGGTTATCTTGAATTATTCAGCAAGATACTGACTTTGGGAAATTCCCTTAGTCTACCAAAGCTTCTGTCATAAGTGCGGTTGTTTTTACACAGTTATGGTTTGGGAAATAGTAGAAAGATAGATATTAGTATTATCGCGATGGGCTATAACTTTGTTTGTATTAGAGAAAGTGATTTTGGTCACTTTCTCTGGCTGTTTTCTAAGGGATTAAGCTAGAAAGCGATCCAACTAGTAGGAGCAAAACCCAAATGGAAAGCTATAGTACAGAACCTTACAAAGAAAACATAAAAGGTAGAGAAAACCCTATCCTATTGTTATACCTAAGAGAAAGAATAGGGAAGGGTAGGCGTCACACTTATGATTTATTTTCTGATTGATTTTCCCGGTAGAGATAAACTATTGGAAAATCATAAAACGCTATCTTATGAAAAATTCTAGCGGCTTTAGCCCGTGTGGGCTGAGACATTGTGAATCCATATACAGCGAGCTTGATTCACCGCATGTGGATCACTGAGTACAAAAATAGCAGGCTCTGTAAACTTGCTAGAGTCTATTCCGGGAAACATAGCCGCGCTTATGCAAAATTTCACATATTTTGTAGGCTTTATGGCGTTAGCTTCATATAGTGTCAAACAGTTTTATAAGCAAACGAACGAGCGCAGCTAGCAGTCAACTCTAAGCGGTCAACTCTAAGCCGTCAAATTTAATGCGCAAGATAGACTAAACGTGCCCATTTGATGAATAGGTACACCACATATGCTGTGCGTTGTCAATAACTCAATGCGCGATCGCAGCGAAGTGCTCATATCTAAGTCAGACCAGACGAGCAGCTGACTTAGATATGAGATCGTCTGTTTGAAGAAGATATTCTTAATAGAAGGGCGAACGACGGGAATCGAACCCGCGAATGGTGGAATCACAATCCACTGCCTTAACCACTTGGCTACGCTCGCCATAACCATTGGCTAGTATAGCATTGCTTTTTTACTAGTACCAGGGAGAACTGTCAGATAGCTAGGAAGTTACTAGCTATCTGCAAGGATGAGGGGGATGGCTCTAACTTTGAAATCATTAAGGAAAGTGCAACTTTGGATACATCGTTTTGTCAATGAGATGTTGAATAATTTATATTAGTTAGTTGTCCTGGTCAGTATTAAGTTCGATATTAATGGAACTGGGCTATTTAGCATTTTTACTGAGAGGTCTTTTTGAAACCTGTAGTCGCTTCAGCTGCATACTTACTAATTTCTCATGGCAGTCGAGATCCTCGTCCGCAAGCAGCTATGTACCGGTTGGCTGGGCTGGTGCGCGAACGGCTAGAGCGATCGCACCTCCAGAATCCTCCTGATACAGATAGGCAACAGCGAGTGCAAGGGCGCAATCGTTTTAATCCCAAATACCTAGGCCCAGGATATACAGAACAGGCAAAACTGCCAGATCAGCGGCAGATAAGTCAACAAACTTCGCTATTGACAAAGCCTTGCCCACAGGCGGTTGAATCCGGGCTGAGTGAGGTTCCAGATAGCGAGATACCAGATAGTGAAATAATCGTGGAAACGGCCTGTTTAGAGCTTGCTGCGCTGCCGCTGAGTGAGCAGATTTATGAGATGGGCTGTCGACTAGTTGCGGCGGGGGTAGAGGAGCTGAAGCTGCTGCCAATGTTTTTGATGGCGGGGGTACATGTGATGGAAGATATTCCTGCGGAGATAGCGGCGGCTAGAAAGCGTTTGGGGGGGGCAATCCGGTTGACTAGCTGTCCTCATTTAGGTAGCCATCCTAAGATTGCGATGGTTTTAGCTAAGCGACTAGAGTCTGTCCCGACGGAGGGTTCTCTGCTAGTGGCTCACGGGAGTCGTCGTCCTAAGGGCAATAGAAAGATTCAGGTCTTGGCAAGGAACCTAGAGACGACGGTAGCGTATTGGTCAGTGCCACCAGATATTGAGACGCAGGCAATTGAACTGATGCAGCAGGGCTGCCAAGGATTGGCAATTTTGCCTTATTTCTTGTTTGCGGGTGGAATTACGGACGCGATCGCTCATCGGACCGAAGAGCTAGCAGAACGTTTTCCCAAGGTGAAATTTCGGTTGCTGCCCACCTTAGGTGCAACCTCTGAGGTGGCCGATTTGGTAGTTGATCTCGCTGAGAATGTATAAAGAACAGTCGCTTAGTTCCACCGCTAAGTAAACGAGCTAGGCAAACAGATACTAGGTAAGGATTACCGAGAGGCGGTATTGCAAATAGCAGCTTAACCTAGGCAGGCTTGCTTGAATGGTGGTTTCGCACTTTGGCTTATTATCAGCGGGTGCTGTATCTTTTGAGGTTCTTAAGTTGGAGGTGCCGATGACCACTTACACATCGTCGAATGACGCCCAGAGTAGTGCCCAGAGTAATGCCCAAAGCAGCGCCCAGATTAGTGCTCAGCCATTGGGAAAGGTGTACTTGGTGGGTGCGGGTCCTGGCGATCCTGGGTTGATGACAGTTAAGGCAAAGTCGCTACTAGAATGCGCGGATGTGGTGGTTTATGACGCGCTGGTGAGTGAGCCCATTTTGAATTGGATTAGCCCACAGGCAGAGCGTATTTATGCCGGTAAGCGTCGAGGCAGACATTCGCTTTCTCAATCGGAAATTACTGGGCTACTGCTAGAAAAAGCCCATGAACATGCGGTCGTAGTTCGGCTGAAGGGGGGCGATCCGTTTGTGTTTGGCCGCGGTGGTGAGGAGATGAACGACTTGCTTTTGGCGGGCGTATCGGTAGAAGTCGTGCCAGGAATTACGGCAGGGATTGCGGCTCCGGCCTATGCAGGCATTCCGGTGACGCACCGGGGCTACAGCTCTTCGGTGATATTTGTGACCGGGCACGAGTCGGCGGGGAAATATCGACCTGATGTCAACTGGGGCGCGATCGCAAAGGCTGCTGAAACGATTGTGGTCTACATGGGTGTGCACAACCTCCAGAATATTACTCAGGCTCTGATAGCAGCAGGCTTAGGCAAAGAAACCCCGATTGCGCTGATTCGCTGGGGTACGAGGCCAGAACAGTCGGAGCTGATTGGAACTTTAGCGGATATTGTGACTCAGGTAGAAACGACTGGGTTTGAGGCCCCAGCGATCGCAGTAATCGGCAAGGTAGTCAACTTACACTCGCGTCTATCGTCCATCTCCCCCATACAAAACGAACACTGGCTAGTGACTCAGCACCCTAGCTAGTTGGTTAACTCGTTGTGATCACCGCTCTGCTAAGTCGGTAGACTTTTAGTAGGCAAGTTAGGGTAAGGATTGAGGGACAAGATATTTTTGAAGAGACTTTTGATAAGACGGTGGATCAACTGCAGGCCGCGCGGCTAGATTCCTGGCTTGCTGAAAACGTTGTGTCGCTTTCACGTAGCCGCGCGGCAAAGCTGATAGCGCAGGGTATGGTGCAAGTAAATGAGGAAGTGTGCGATCGCAAAAAAGCACTGGTAAGTCAGGGCGATCGGATTGCGCTTAAAATTCCAGCAGCCATCCCCTATGAACTCAAAGCCGAACATATCCCACTCGATATTCTGTACGAGGATGACCAGCTGCTTATTATCAATAAGCCTGCTGGTATGGTCGTGCATCCAGCGCCTGGCCACAGTACAGGCACACTAGTTCATGCGCTGCTTGGTCACTGCGGAAAGCAGCTTACAGGGGTAGGCGGTGTGCAGAGACCTGGAATTGTGCACCGCCTCGACAAGAATACGACAGGTGCAATCGTGGTCGCCAAGACGGAAACGGCACTTCACCATTTACAAAAGCAAATTCAGGCCAAAACGGCCAAGCGCGAATATCTAGGGCTAGTGCATGGCGCACCTAAAACAGCTCAGGGCAGCGTCGATCAGCCTATTGGCCGTCACCCAAAGCATCGTAAAAAAATGGCAATCATTCCAGTAGAGCAGGGAGGGCGTACCGCTATTACGCACTGGAAAACGGTAGAGCGATTTGGCAATTACACCCTGATGCACTTTCAGTTAGAAACTGGGCGCACCCATCAAATTAGAGTGCATAGCGCTTATTTGAATTTGCCCGTTGTGGGGGATGCGGCGTATGGATCGGTGCGATCGCTAGGTGTAAAACTGCCTGGACAAGCGCTTCATGCCTTTCGGTTGACGCTAGAGCACCCTATTACAGGCGATGTAGTTTCAGCAGAAGCCCCCTTACCTGCTGTTTGGGCAAAGCTCTTGACACAGGCCAAATCTCGCCAGCAATAGCTAGCCCAGTCCGCTTTCGAGTCTAATAAGCTCAGCTCTAAAAAAAGCCGAAGTGGAAAACCACTTCGGCTGATAACCTTTTGAGGAAAGAACAAACGAGCTACTACAGCTTCTGTATAAAAACCTCTGTCATCACCGAGACGACATTACCAGAGGTCATAACAGTTCAACAAAGAACTAGATCCTGAATCTAGAATTTGGAAGTAGGCTCGGGAGCAACTGGAACGCCTAGCTTGCGGAAGGGAACCGTCGAACCAATATTGATAGTCGCCGTGTTGACCCGAGGTGCTGATGCAGGACGAGGACTGACGCTGCGAGCCATATCGAGGTAAAGCTCGGGATTGCCAGCCGTTGCCTTCTTCTCCTGAGGCTTGAAGCGACGGACCTCTTCTTGCCAGCTGATTCTTGGGAAGCCTAAGATGCCACGGTAGTACTCGTTGTAGCGGGGAGACTTGATATCAAAAGGACGCTGACCTTCTTCACGACCCGGCAAAATGCGGCGGCGATAGTAAGGCACAATATCGTAACCAAAGTTCTCCATGTATTCGTCGCTGTCTAACAGCTCATCAACGAATCCAGCAACCCCTTTGGTTGCAATTTTGATAGACCAGGCAATTTTCTCACGCTCGTTGTAGGGATCGCGGCCCAGCGCTCTTTGAATGCACTGCTCTACGAAGCGATAGTTACTGTTGCGCTCATAGTAGCCACGCAAGAACGTATCAGAGAGTAAAAGGCCCCGAATAAAGTCACGAACGGTAATTTGACTATTACGAAGCTGAGACTCTAGAAAGACTTCACGGTCTGCATCGAAGCAGTGGAAGTAAATCTGACGGTAAGCCGCGCTGATCAAATCGGTCATTTCGCTGTACTCAAGAAGAGCTTCAGCGCTGTAGATATTGGGCTGGTCATCGCCAGGGACTGTATACCCCTCAACCCGTTGATTTTGACTTTTTGGGGGATAGTTCAATAACGGAAGAGCCACGCTTGAGTCTCCAGACTTTTGTAAACAGCTGCAAATGATATTTACCAATCATAGGGGAGACGGTGCCTACGACTGGAGTAGTCTGAGAAAATCATTACACACCGTAACATTTTGCCAAGCCTACTTTAATAAAGGTTTCAACGGCTTTTTTGCCAATTTATTCTCCAAGGTTTAAGCCACATATTTATCGCTGCGACAAGAAACCACATACTTTGAAACATAGTCCTGATAAAGCCCAGCTTTTGCGACTAGATCGCCCAGCGCTAGGTCCGAGCAAGCCTATATGGAATGGTCTGAATGGTTCACCGCAGCCCATTCGGCGGGGGTATTACAGTTTCGCAGCATCTGTGGTGGAACGTGGTCATAGCGAGCAATGCATAGCGTTGACAGCCAAGGTTGAAATGCGGGCTGAAACGCGCGTTGGCGAGCTGACGACTGCTGTGTTAGGTTCGATAAACAGCTGCGGTGATAGTAACCGCACAAGGGTTCCCAGCCGCTACGACGACCCTTGAGCATAGGCACTAGAGAAGCCATAGGCTGACCTGATGTTGGCGACGCTAATGGGGCAGAAGCCAGTAGAGGCCATCCCAACGCTGACTGAGCCTGAATCCAAGCCCACCATTGCTGCAGTACAGTGGCCTCTAAGTATGGCAAGTCGCAGGCCAACAGTAGGCACCAGTCTGTAGATAGATGCTGCCACCCAGTTATAAATCCGCTTAGGGGGCCTGCCGATGGCTTCTGAGATGACTTTTGAGAAGATCTCTGACAGGAGGATGCTGGGTCTGGTGGCGGATGAACCTCGGTAATGAGGCGAATAGAAGCGGGTAATGTAGCCTGATATCGCTCAGGCCAAGGGGTAACGACCAAGACTTCTGAAGAGAGCCTCTGGGCGACCTGAGCTGTGTGGTCAATTAAGGACTGACCGTTAGGTAAAATCAGCAGGGCTTTATCTGTGCCCATGCGACGGCTGTAGCCGCCTGCTAAAATGATGACTCCCAAAGAAAGCGAACGAGAAGAAAGCGAACGAGAAGAAACTGAAGAAGTGCTCACGTTTGGGCTTGGATTTCAGATCAAATTTTATTAGAGCGGATTTCAGACGTCTTCAGGCTTGATGGGGGGAATAGCAGACGGCGGCGATGCAGCAGTATCCGGCTTATCTGGAGCAGGCTCAGGTAAATGACGAGCCTGCAGGCCACGACTGTTATCTTTTCGCGAGGCTGCGTTGAGGGGACTATTTGAGGGCTTTTGCCTCGATGGATTGGGCAAGCGCTTGGGCTGCTGCTGCTGTTGGGACTGATTGTTGGGATAGCTAACGGGTGTCTTAGTCGCTTTTCGACTGGGTTTACCCTTGTTACGACTAGCCGGAGTAATGGCTGGAGTAGCCGAAGCACCTTGCTTTATATTAGCCTTGGTACTAGCAGCGTTGAGGGGGGCCGAGGCGCTGGGTTGGGGTCTATTTTCAGCCCATGCGTGGCCTTTGAAGTAATAGATGATGGCGGTGAGGGCGGCAAGTGCCATGTACATGAATCGAATGAGCCAGCCTACTCGCTCGAAAACATACGCCGCGAAGTCTGCTCTAGGATCGTTGTAGCTAGAGAGTTCTTCGCTTAGCAGCTCATTGGGATTTAACGAGCCTTCTGATCGAAGGCTTTCTGCTTGGACCGGCAGCTCGGCTAGCTGAGTGCTAAAAGGATAAAAGCCGAAAAAACCACCGCTGCCAACTTCGCGCGTAAGGTAATCGTTAGTTAAATCCCTAGCGTTGCGGTAAGACAGATTTGATGTTGCGGCGACCTGCTGAATCCATAGGTTTTGCTGCATCATATAGCTGGCACAAAAGACGAACGGACTGACCGCTAGCAGCACGGCAAGTTTGGCCCGATGGTCCCAGCGGCGCGGTAGCAGTGCGGTGGCAGCGCCAATGCCTGCGCCCAAAATCGCAAATACCAGAAGATTGGAAATCTCAGTAAGCTCAATGCTTTTTAGGAAGCCACCGACCCAAGGCACCGAATAGAGATAGGTGTGCGTCGCCAAAGCGATCGCAGCTTTTAGTGCTGCCATCAACAGGCCCAGCCCCAAGCCAATGGCGAAAAATAAGGCGACGCGTGATTTCTTTGATTCGAATGGCATGGGCAAATCAACGTCTTTGATCAAACAGTGTTGTAACACTGTATCAAAACACTGTGGTTGCAAGATGATTGCTAGGTCTGGCGATCACTTGAATTCTGGCGCGCAATTAAGTACATTTGAACTATATTTTTGTGCAATGCGTGGCTTTACCTATGAGTATTGAACAGACCAGCCAGCTTATTTTGCTTATCTTGAATTCAGTATTGATGACGCTGCTTTCTGCTTTTTTATTGGGGGGTGCTTGGCTCAGGCAAAATACGCTGCTTGGACAACTTAGACAGGCGCGATCGCACTATTACTATCTAACGCGCCAAGAAAAGGTTGCACCCGTGTCGGCCACAGTATCAACCACAATATTAGCCGTATCGTCTTCAGCTGTACCGTCTGCCGTAGAGCTTGCCCAACCTCGAAAAATGATCAGCGCTCACCAGTTAAAGCAAGTCAGAGAGCAGCGTCAACGCCTGAGCTGTCAGTATCAATGGAGCAGAGTCGGACTGCTGACGCTACATGCAGCCGTCTTGATTTTTAGCGCAAGCTTATTTGTTTTGGCATTGCGATCGCTCCTCGCCTTCGACGGCCTAATCCCCGCCGCACTGCTGCTATTTACAATCGGCACAGCCGGACTGCTCACTGGCACCGGCTGCGTGCTGGTCGATTTTGCCCAGGGCAATAGCAATAGTGACTCGCTAGGACGCAGCTTGGCTCAGATCATCCAGCAGATTTCAAGGCAGATTTTGAGACCGTGGCGCAGCCGGAGGCCCCGGCTAGATAATGTCAGTACGTCCCAAAAATCTGCCGAACTATCTGCTCCGTTGAACTAAAGGCTTAAGCTTTCCTTGACCTAAACCTGCGGCCTAAACTTGCTCTGTGGCTAGCGCCCGTTGAGACTCACCTAGCTCAAACTGTTTCAACATCCGCTCAGCCATCTGGGCGGGCATCAAACCTAGCTCTGCCTTAGACTGACTGGGCGAGGCATGATCGACCAAAACATCTGGAACCCCGAACCGAATAAGGGCGGGCGTAATGCCTGCATCAAACAGCTCTTCGGCTAGGGCCGAGCCAAATCCGCCCTTGATACAGCCATCTTCTAGGGTAGCGACGCGGCCAATTTGTTTTGCCAGTGGCAGCATCAGCTCAGTATCTAACGGCTTGGCAAAGCGGGCATTAATTACCGTTGCTTCTACGCCGTGCTCGCTCAAGATTTCAGCAGTCTGCATTGCCGGATATACCATCGAGCCGTAGCCCACAAGTAAGACGTCATCACCCTGGCGCAAAACTTCTGCCTTGCCAATCGGTAAGCTCTCCCAACCAGATTCCATCAGCGGTACGCCGTAGCCACTGCCGCGAGGATAGCGAACTGCAATTGGGCCGTCATGGTTGATGCCAGTGACGACCATACGCTGTAGCTCCGCTTCGTCTTTGGGAGCCATCAGCACAATGTTAGGAATGCAGCGTAGGTAGGCAATGTCGTATAGGCCCTGATGAGTAGGGCCGTCGACGCCAACAATACCCGCGCGATCCAACGCGAGGAAGACCGGCAGCTTTTGGATGCAGACATCGTGCACGATCTGATCGAAGCCGCGCTGTAGGAAGGTGGAGTAAATAACCGGGACTGGCTTCATGCCTTCACAGGCAAGTCCTGCGGCTAGGGTGACAGCGTGCTGCTCGGCAATGCCCACGTCAATGTACTGCTTAGGTAATTTAGCCTGTAACAAATCTAAACGAGTGCCTGTGGCCATCGCTGCGGTGATGCCAATAATAGTCGGATCTTTCTCTGCCAATGTGATTAGAGTCTCTGCAAATACCTTGGAGTAGCCGGGGGGTTTAGGCTTGTTCGCTGGAATTTTTTGTCCGGTTTCCAGATCAAAGGGCGACTGCGCATGGTAGCCGACCTGATCTTTTTCGGCGATTTCGTAGCCTTTGCCCTTTACGGTCGCGACATGCACTAGGACAGGGCCGCCGTGGTTGTGCGCCTCTTTGAAGGCGCTGATCAGCTCTGCAAGATTATGACCGTCGATAGGGCCCATATAGGTAAAGCCTAGTTCTTCGAAGACCGCACCAACTTTAGAGACGGCTAGACGTTTGACGCCTTCTTTAAATCGGCTGAGCTCTGGTGTGAGGGTCTCACTGAATGGCAGCTGCTTGAACTGCTCTTCGAGGTTATCGGTAAGGAACTGCATCGGCGGGCTCAGACGCATCTTGTTTAGATAGCGCGGAATCGCCCCGACGTTGGGAGAAATCGACATTTCGTTGTCGTTGAGGACGACGACCAAGTTTGTTTTGGGCATGTGGCCCGCATGGTTGATTGCTTCTAGGGCCATGCCGCCTGTGAGGGCCCCATCGCCGATGATAGCTGCGACCTTATAGTTTTCGCCTTTGAGGTCGCGGGCGATCGCCATTCCTAACGCTGCCGAAATACTCGTAGACGCATGACCTGCACCGAAGTGGTCAAATCGGCTCTCTGAGCGTTTGAGATAGCCCGCAACGCCATGCTGCTGGCGAAGGGTATGAAAATCTTTATAGCGACCTGTGATCAGCTTGTGCGGATAGGCTTGGTGGCCAACGTCCCAGACTACTTTGTCATGGTCAAGATCAAGGGTTTGATATAGACCTAGCGTCAGTTCCACGACCCCAAGCCCAGGGCCTAAGTGACCACCACTCGCGGCAATAGTCTGCAAATGCTTATCTCGAATCTGCGCCGCAATTTTTTCTAATTGACTGATGGGCAGACCATGCAACTGGTTAGGGTGCGTAATTTCGCTCAGATGCATATCAAATCCTCTCTTACCAACGTATACGTATCGTTCATCTTCACTCTTTCACTGTAGATTAGATCAGAGCGCACACAAGCATTGAGGCTCCCAATGAAACCTTTTTTGACGACTGACATTTCATCTGTTCGTTTTGATACTCGCGTAGTGGTGGCTTCCTTGTTTAGTGGTGTCACGTTCGGCATAACTTTACTGGCAGCTCCGGCCTCGGCAAATGATGACTTTTTCGGCTGTACCACAGATATGGTGGCAGCAGGTATTGCTGAAGACTCTGCGATCGCCGCCTGTTCTGCCAGTCGATATCCCGACGATCTCGGAGCCTGTGTTGTAGATGTTAACGAATTTACAGGACTAGCTGCCGCCAGTGCGCTGCTGATGTGCGAGCGATCGCGTCGCCCGGTCGAAGTCGCTAACTGCACCATTGATATCCACGACGCCTTGCTAGATAGCCCTTCGACTAAGGTGCTAGAAAATTGCGGACGCAGCCTGATGCCAGAGCGCTACGGCACTTGCGTTGTCGATATTGTCGATGCCACTGAAACCGCCGTCGATACCGCCCTAGACCAGTGCATTCGAGCAGGCTACCGCCCTTGGCGAATTGAGCCCAGACTATAGAGCTGACTGTAGGCTTGACGTCGCTACTGCCGAGAGACACTCGCTAGCAAAAACAATCCGGCGCTCAGGCCCAAAAGTAATGGAAGCCAGCCTGCGATAAAAGGCGTTACTACACCTGCTTCGCCCATAGCCGACGTAATAAAGCTCAGCAGATAGTAGCCAAAAATAATTACAACGCTGATGCCAAAGCTCGTGGCCTTCCCCGTTCTCTGCGGGCGAACCCCCACCGCCGAGCCGACTAGGCCAAACACTACGCAGGCAAACGGAATCGCGTACTTGCGCTGAATGGCCACAGCCAGCTTCCGCACTTCTTTCTCATCCCCGGTCTGAGCCAGAATATTCATATATTCTCGGGTCTCAGCGATGTTCATTTCCTCTTCTTTTTTGGGCCGCTTAGCGAGATCTAGAGGCGTTCGCGGTAGCTGCAAATCTTGCCGGACGAACCGAATAATCTGCCGAAAAGAGCCGGTGGGTGATACTGCGTAGATAGTGCCGTTTGTGAACTCCCAGAGATTGCGGGCAAAGTCCCACTGAGCGGCATCGGCGCTAACAATCTGCTTAAGCCCATCCTCCCCCTCATCTTGGGAAAAATCGACAACCGTAATCCCCTTCATCACGGTGCCATCAAAGCTTTCTGCATGGAAAAACCGCACCAGCTGATCTCCTTCCTGCTGCTGAAAGGTGATGTTGCCTTCTTTAAAAGGCGGCTTCTCTTCGTTTAAGGCTCTAGCCAACAGCAGTGCCGCCCGCTCTGTACTAGCAGGCGCGACGACCTCGTTCACCGCAAAGCTCAACCCGGTAATCAATAGGCTCAGCACCACGGCGGGAACCACAATTCGCCGGACACTGACCCCACAGCCGCGCATCGCAATCAGCTCGCTGTCGCTAGAAAAGCGGCTGAAGGTCATCATGGTTGCCAGCAGCGTTGACATTGGAAATGCCAGTACGGTGAACGTCGGTAGGCTCAGTAGAAAAATTTCAAAGGCCAGTGAGGCGGGTAGTCCGGCGTCAGCGACTTTTCGAATCAGCTCGAACAGTGCACCGATAGAAACTGCAATAGAAGAAAATGCGCCGACCCCAAAGAGAAATGGCAGCGTCAGCTCACGGGCAATGTAGCGGTCCATGATAGACAGCCGAGGGAGCCAGCTAGAGAGTTTTTGGAGGGGCGTCGGTGGAGTCGTTGATTTCATCGGTGGGAAAGCATCAGTAGGCGTACTCACTGGGCATACTTCGTCATTTAGTTATTTAGCCATTTGTCTTTGCTATAGCTTAAAGTCGTCGCCCAAATAATACTGACGCACTAGTGGATTGTCGGAGAGGTCATCGGCGTTGCCGGACGCTAAGATTTGTCCTTCGCTCATGATGTAGGCGCGATCGATGATTTCGAGGGTCTCACGGACATTGTGGTCGGTGATGAGAATGCCCATGTTGCGATCGCGCAAATCGCCCACAATCGTTTGAATTTCAGATACCGCAATGGGGTCCACCCCAGCAAACGGCTCATCTAAAAAAAGAAACTTGGGCCCATGCGTTCCCGATGCCAGCGCCCGCGCTAGCTCTGTGCGTCGTCGCTCACCCCCGCTCACCTGTATCCCCAAAGAGTCGGCTACTTTTTCTAACCGGAATTCTTTCAGTAGCCGATCAATTCGCTGATCTCGCTCATGGAAAGGCACACCTGTTTGCTCCATCACAAGCCGCAAATTATCTTGAACACTCAGGTTGCGAAAAATGCTAGCTTCTTGGGCTAAGTAGCCGATACCCATTCGTGCACGCTTGTACATCGGCAAGTTTGTGATGTCTTTATCATTGAGCGACACTGTGCCCACATCTGGCTGCACTAAGCCTGTTGCCATGTAAAAGGTTGTCGTTTTTCCTGCCCCGTTGGGCCCTAGCAACCCAACAATTTCCCCCTGTGCAACCGATAGGTTAACGCTTTTAACAACGGTGCGTTTCCCGTATGTTTTTTGAACATTTTCGAGCACCAGTTTCAGAGGCGCTGCTGCGGAAGATAGATCTATCGGCTCGGAATTGACCAAGGAACGGGACATAGCAGCGCGGGTGTCGGCTCAGGTATCAATAAAAAAGTTAGACAAAAGTTAGGTACTCTCGACAGGCTAGCTATTCTACCGATAATGAACTCAAATTAGCAGGTAGCTCATCGGGGGGAGTCGGCAGCAAAAGGGGGGGGGGCGCAGCGGCAGGGGCAGAACCTGAGGCCGGGGCCGGATCGTCTGGCAGCAGGTATACAGCCTCTACTTGGCTATCTGCACCTGGGGTCGCCACGAATCGACCTTCGGCAATCAGGTAAGTAACCGTTTCAGCTTGCAGCGTGTTGCCTTCTTGCATGACATCTACATTGCCGCTGAGTACGATTCGCTGCTCTCGGCTGTAGTATTGTGCCTGGGCAGAAGTTGCAAAGATCTGGCGGCTAGGGTAGTCAATTTGCACGTTGCCAATAGCTGTGACTACGCCTGTATTAGAGTTGGCTTCTACTCGAGCGGCTTTGAGCTGGATTGCGCCACCTGACTGAGCAACCGCCTGAGATAAGGGCGCAGGTAGTAGGGGCGGTGCGAGGAGCGGGAGGAGAAGTGCGATCGCGCAGCCCAATGCAGCCCCGCGTACGCCTCGACGAAACCAGCGCTGGTTTATCATCACGAGACGTCTCTGATGCCGTATTTTTGGCCGATATATCATTCTTTTAAAAGCGGAGGAACAGCCGCTTTATTAATAATAGTAATCAGGTTGAGCGCTACCTATTAAGGGCGATTGACCGATTTATGAACTGGTAAAAAGCGATCCTTGAACAGATACAGTCCGTAGCAACCAGTAGATAGTTCCACATTAAGCTGTGCTGTCGCCAAACAGAAGCAAAAAAACGTTGCAACATCTGTCTTTATCAGACTTCATCAAAAAACTTTAGGTGACTGGCCTTATATCGCTTAGCTGTGAGGCTTAATCTGAGGGTAGCGTTTTGATCGATCTGCCATAAGACTCTCTAAGCCCTTTTCTCCCGCCGTCTGTACCCATTCTAGCCACTCTACAGACTGGTCAACTAGGTCTTCTACCGCGACACCTTGGTAGCTAGGCTCGAATGAGCGTAAGCGACTGATTCCTTCTCCGAGCAAAATTGCGCCGCCTCGCCAGTTGAGGTTGCCCAAGTGATAGAAAGCGACTGCAACTTGAAGAATGCCCTGATAGAAGGGTTTTTCTGCATAGTCAACTGCCATCCAAATGGCTTCTAGCGTGTCGTGACAGGCGTAGAACTGACCTGAATTGAATTCATCAATGCCACGCTGAAAATTTTGATGCTGAACATTATCAAGAGAGTTACTCACAGAACTGATTACTTTGAGATGAGGTGGGCTTTGAGACTAGGTGGGCTTCGAGACTAGGTGGGCTTCGAGACTAGGTGGGCATAGTGGAACGACTGCATGTTCAATTTTTGTTGATAGGACTCATCGACCGTTGAAGCGTCCATCACAAAAGGCAACTTTCAAGACCAAGAGCCAGTCATACAGTTTTACGAGTACTGGCAACATTACGCAGCAATATTAAGTTTAAGGTGATATCCTCCACACTTAAGTACTGGGTGATGTAAAGAGCACGGTTAGTTTTTAGTGTAGGGAGTGGATATCAATGGTGAGTTTTCCAGTTAAGGCGAGTAGTCAGAAGGCAAGTAGCCAGAAGGTGAGTAGTCAGACTAGCGATCAGCTAAAGCAGAAAACGCTGCCTAAGCAGAAAGAGATATTCACGACTATTTCAGCAGACAGGTGTCTGCTTGCGTCTTTGCCAAACACACCGCTCTTTGGAACAGATGGTATCCGTGGCAAGGCTGGAGAGTTGCTGACGGCTCCTTTGGCGACGCAGGTCGGCTTTTGGGCGGGGCAAGTGCTGCGTCATCACGGTGAATCGGGCCCTATCATTATTGGGCAAGACTCCCGGTCGTCTAGCGATATGCTCTCGGCGGGGCTGGCGGCTGGTCTGACCACAGCAGGCTTAGAGGTCTGGAATTTGGGGCTGTGCCCTACGGCTGCTGTCGCTCACCTGGCGATTGGTAATGCGGGTGGCATTATGATTTCGGCTAGCCACAATCCGCCTGCGGATAATGGTATTAAGTTTTTTAGTTCGCAAGGCACTAAGCTCTCTAGCCAGATTCAGCAAGAAATTGAAGCGGCTGTGCGCAGCAGTCGCTTGCCAGCAACAAACGCACCTGGGGCGATCGCAGCCAGCACCACGCCCAGCCTGGTCGCACCGATAGAATGGGGCCGCACCTATCAGCGCCCCGACTTGGTTGATCGCTATATCAGCTTTTTACACCAGCCTTTTCAGCCTCATCCAGATCTAAGCGGTATGCGAATTGTGCTCGATTTAGCCTGGGGCGCGGCCACGCGGGTAGCTAAGCAGGTATTTGAGGCAACTGGCGCAGACGTAGTGATTTTGCACGGACTGCCAGATGGCGATCGCATCAATGTCAACTGCGGTTCTACTCATCTAAGCGTACTAAAAACTGCCGTTGCAGAGCTAGAAGCCGACATTGGCTTTGCCTTTGATGGTGATGCCGATCGGGTCATGGCTGTCGATGCCAAAGGCCGCGTGATTGATGGTGACTATATTTTGTATTTTTGGGGGAAAACGCTCCAGCAGGCGAACAAACTGCCCAACAATACAATTATCTCTACGGTAATGGCTAATCTTGGCTTTGAGCGAGCCTGGGAAGCTTTGGGCGGCACGCTGGTACGCACGAACGTTGGAGATCAGCACGTTTACGCTGAGATGGTTAACAAAGGAGCCATGCTAGGCGGCGAACAGTCTGGCCATATTTTGTGTCATCACTACAGCCTGACCGGCGATGGTATTCTCACGGCGCTGCATTTAGCAGATCTATTGAAGCAGGCGGGATGCTCTTTGCCAGAGCTAGTAGCCCAGAGTTTTGAGACCTATCCTCAGCGTCTAGAGAATGTACGGGTTGAAGATTCAGAAGTTCGCCGCAACTGGCACACCTGCGATGCGCTGCAAACTGCGATCGCTCAGGCCGAATCGGCAATGGGTGACCAGGGCCGCGTGCTCGTTCGCGCATCAGGCACCGAACCTTTGATCCGCGTCATGGTAGAAGCCGCCAATTCACAGCTAGTAGACCACTGGACCGATACGCTGGCGGCCCGAGTCTCGCAGCATTTGACTTGAACCTAGTGCCTAGCCCAGCCCCTTAGTAAGGCTTCAAATCTAGGTCTCAAGTGGATTTGTGAAGATTTGCGAAGACGCTTGAGTTCGTGCTATCTCTGAATAAGTTTTTTTTAACAGCTTCTATGACGGCGACTTTTTCGCATTCTTCGACGCAGACGGCTCAGGCACCGAGCGCAAGAATTATCGCTTGCCCCAAAAAAGTGATTGCGATTGGCGATAGCTTGATATATGGATATGGCGATAGCGAAGGCGGTGGCTGGGTCGAACGTTTGCGGCGCGGTTGGATGGACCCAGAAATGCCAGGGCCCATTTTTTACAACCTGGGCGTGCGTGGCGATGGTGTTGTGCAGGTTGCCAAGCGGTTAGAGCGGGAGTTTTGCGATCGCGGCGAGCTGCGTCATCGCACTCCCGACGTTCTCGTTTTGTCTTTTGGCGTAAACGATTCTGCTCGTGCCGGGCGGGCCAATGGTCGCCCCGTGACTGACCTTGAAACGTTTGAGCTAGCCTTTCTAAGACTGTTGCAGCAGGCATGTGCGCTGTGCCCGGTTTATTTTGTTGGGATGGTGCCCATCAACGAATCGGCCATGCCCTTTGCCAACGTTTTATACTTTAACCGCCTCGAGCAGCGCCGCTACCGAGACGTAATGCGCAGGCTGTGCGAAGCGAATCGGGTTCCTTATCTAGACTTGCTTGCGCAGTGGGAGCAGCAAAATGAAGCATGGGTGTACGACCGCCTTTGCGGCGACGGTATTCATCCCAACGCCCTTGGCTATTGCACTATTTTAGACGCCGTCAAAAATTGGCAACCCCTGATGAGTGCCATCCAGTAAAGGCCTTAGTAGAGATAGAGTCCCGGTGGAGTCCTAATAGAGTCTTGGAAGCTTTGGACTGCTTATTAGTAGTGCCCCACTAGACTACTGATCAGTCTTGCTGATTTGAGAACTGGTATGCGCCGAGACAGGATAGCGCGATCGCAAATCCCAGCAAGATTGGGAGGGTATGCCAGGGAAACTCAGCTAGTGGCTTATAGGCCACCGAGCGCAGGCCAATCGTTGTGTAAGTGAGCGGTAGGGCATACACGATGGGTTTTAGCGCAGCCGGTAGCAGTGTCGGATCGAAAAACGTGCCGCCTAAAAAAGACATCGGTACAATCAAAAAATTATTAAATAGCCCAACGCTTTCTAACGACTTAACGTTGAGCCCAACGATGACGCCTAGTCCAGCAAACACAGCGCAGTTCAAAATTACCAGCAAAAAAAACAGCGGATTGAGAAAGCTCCACACCTTACCCGTAAACAAAACGGCGACCAAAACAACCGCAGAAGCTGTCATCAAACCGCGCACAATTCCCGCCAGCATTTTGCCTAAATGCAAGGCCAGCGGATGCACAGGATATAGCAGCATTTCTTCGAACGTCTTAGAAAAAAGACGCTCGCCACAGATTGAAAAAGTCGTGCCGCCAAAACTAATCACCATCGAAGAGAGGGCAACCATTCCTGGCAAAATAAATTCTAGGTAGGTATCGCCTGCGGTCGGTGTGCTAACGCGATCTAAAGAACTGCCTAGGCCCAATCCGAATGCCAGAATGTAAATCAGGGGTGACACTAAGCCCGACGCCGCAACCTGCGGAATACGAACTCGAAGATCTAACCAGTCTCCCCAAAAAACGGTGAGTGCATCAGAGAGTAAGGTGCTCAATGACTGCTTTGGAAATTTAAGGGCAGTTTTCACAGTGGCTTTCACAGACAGTGGCTTTCACAAAAGTAGGGCTAGGCAAATCTAGCACGGACAAAATTGAAGTATGCTTTGTCACCTTGCTATTGTGACGCTATTTTGCCCCCAAGGGATAGCCTTCTTTTGTAGCACTAGAAGCTGTCTTTTGTACTTATCGAGGTAAAGGCTGGCCAAATGGAATCGGCTCGGGCCAGCGACTGGTGCGAGAAGGCCGAATTGTCTCATCAGCGAGCGGCTCACTATCAGCCTGATTGTCTGTAATCTGACTGTCTGTAACTGATTCAGGCTCGGTAGTCATTTCAAGCACGTCTGGTTCACTGGCGATTCTGTCGTCTAGTGCGGGTATGGCTGAAGCCGGATCGGCTGCGATCGCTTCTGGCACTTCCGGCACCCCTTCGACAAGCGTTGGCTCATCGCTACTAGGATCTGCCGCATCAATAAACGGCGGGTCGAGAGCCAAAGGATCGCTCAGAGGATCGCTAGCGGTAGAGATTGGCGAGGCGCTTGCTGGGCTATCTGCGTCCGCGATAGGGGCTGGTTCTGCCAGCGCAGAGTCACCGTCAACCGCAGCACTCGGAAATGGTAGAGAGTCTTCGGCGACTGCTGCCTGTGAAGGAGGCTCTGAAGGTGATTCGCTCACAGGGATGTCTGCTACCGGTTCAGATGAGGGCTCAAATGAGGGCTGAGGCAAAGCAGTAGGCGTAACTGTATCGAGAGCAGGGACACTGACAGGCTGGTTTAGCGGCGCTGAAGGCTCAAGTACCGGCAGATCTGAAAAATTGGGTAGCTGCGAAATCTCAGCCGCTGGGATCTGTAGGCTACTGGCAGAGGTACTGGCAGCCGAGACATCCTCTGAAGGCGCGATCTCTTCACCGATATCCTGGCTGACGTCTTGATCGGCGACTCGGTTAGCTGCTGCTATCGTGGGTCGAACCTGCCACTGCTGTTCCCCGCTCTGCGACTCGGCTAGCGGCACAGCGGCCTGGGCAGCAGACAGCACAGTGCCTGCGACAAATTCCATGACAACCCAAACGGTTTCTGGTGTAGCCTGTTCTAGCGTGATGCGTTCTACCAAGCCGTCCTGTACGGTTTGACTCATAACGGTGCCAACTTGTGTATCTGGCAGCTCTAACAAAAGCTGGTTGGGTGCAATGACAGAAACAAGTGGGGTAACCGCGTCAGGGAGAGAGAGCGTTAGCGATCGCGTCTGCACATCGTACGCCCAGTCTTTTAACGCTTCAGCCTTTGCAGGAAGACTGCTGAGAGCGCTCAGGGCCGTTACTACTATTAATAGCCTTGGGAGCAATCGTTTTGGGAGTAATCGCTTTGGGAGTAATCGCTTTGGTAGAGAAAAGCCTAGCCGTTTACTGCGCCCTAATTGCTTGGCCATGAAACTGCTTCCACCAATAAAATTCAATGTAAGGATACGTCAAATTTAAAAAAATCAATAGGTAGTTTTTTGGGAAATCGTTACTATCTTTCAAGAAACATCGATATATTTTCGCTTGTAATTCGCCATCATAGAGACTGTACATAGGACAACCCAATGGAACTCCACGATTTTTTTCTTTTGATTGGTCTTCTTAGCCCAGGACTCCTGCTCTCAGTCATTGTCATGGCCGGTATGAGCGCAGGAGGCTAAGCAAATGGTCAGAACTGAATCCACTATGTTGCCTTTAGGCACCGTTGCCCCCAGCTTTTCGCTAGAAGATGTAGCTTCGGGCAAAACGATTACCCTCAGCGACTTTAAAGGCAAAAAGGGTTTTCTGGTGATGTTTATCTGTCAGCATTGCCCTTTCGTCAAACACGTAGAAAACGAACTCGGTAAAATTGGGCAAGACTACGTTTCGCAGGGCATAGGAATTTTGGCCATCAGTGCCAACAACATTGAAACGCACCCTCAAGACAGCCCAGACAACATGCGTGAGCAAGTGACACGGGCAAACTTCAACTTCCCGTATGCTTACGATGCCAGTCAAGCGGTCGCCACAAGCTATACGGCTGCTTGCACGCCCGACTTCTTTCTATTTGATGGCGATCTGAAGCTAGCTTACCGGGGGCAGCTTGATGACAGTCGCCCTGGCAACGAAAAACCAGTAAACGGAAAAGACCTAAGAGCCGCGCTCGATCAGCTGATTTCTGAGCAGCCTATTCCCGCTGACCAGATGCCTAGCATTGGCTGCAATATTAAGTGGGCCCCAGGTAATGAACCGGCCTACTTCGGCGCATAAAAGGTGGCGCATAAAAGGTGTCTGTATACCCGGCTATCTAAGACTCAATAAATGAGCTAATTACTTCACAAGGCCCGTCCTCTGCGTCATACATTGCCGGTAGAGGCGGGGCTTTGTGGGTTGGTGTCCAGGTTTGGAAGTAGGCTTCTAGCGCTGCTATGATCGCGGCTTCAGGCTGCTCAATAGCCTGATCTTGTTGATAGGTCTGTAGCTGGGTACGCAGTGATTGAGGCACGTTGACAGTCAGTGTTTGCATAAAATTAGTTGAGATAAGGACTATTTTTGAGTTAGAGCGTACTTGAGTTAAGGAAGACAAGTAGGAGCGCTAGTATCCGCTAAAAGGCAGGTCTAATCTGGGGTTAAATCGTTCGATATTTCGCAGCTCTTGGTAAAGCGCTTTTTCTTCATCGTCAAGCACAGTTGGCATGACAACTTCAATGTCTACAATCTGATCGCCATAGAGTCCTGGTCCAATGGGATAGCCTTTTCCAGTGAGCTTTAACCGCTGACCAGACTGTACGCCCGGTGGAATCATCATATTGACCGCCCCGCCTAGCGTTGGCATCGCAATCGTTCCACCGAGTACGGCCTCGCTAGGCGTTAGCGGCAGGCGGCAATAGATATCACCATCTTGTAGCGTGAAGTAAGCGTGCGGCTCTACCTCAATTCGCAGATATAGATTGCCGCCATCAATGCCTTGACCTTTTAGTCGAATGCGCTGTCCGGTGACCATACCTGATGGCATGTTGACTTCAAGCGATCGCCCATCTTCTAAGCGGACGCGCTCTCGTCCACCGGCATACGCTTTTTCTAGCGGCACCGTCAAGTCAGCTTCTGCGTCTCGTCGCGATGAAGACGGCGGCTGTTTGCGGTAGCCACTACGAGGAGCCTTTTGTCTGCTTTTTTCTTCAGGGCTTCTGACACTGTTCTCCCGGCTTTTTTCTCCGTTTTTTTCTCCGTTTTTTTCTCTGGGCGGTGTTGGCTGGGTAGCTGTTGAAGAGCGCTGAGCTGTCGCTCGGCTGGCTCGCTGACTCGGAGATCGAGAGAAGTTAGACGTTTCAGCTGTCTTTATCGCTGCCTGTCGAGCTGCCTGACGCCCATCAGACTGATGCTGCTTCAGCAGCTGCTCTACAAAGTTGTCAAAATCTTCAAAGGCACTGTAGTCAGCACTTTTGACGGCAGAACCTTTGCCAGACCACTTGCCCCAGCCCTTTGCACTGCCTTTTACACTTTGCTGCTGCCAATATCGGCTGTATTGTTCATATTGCTTACGCTTGTCAGCATCAGAAAGCACGCCATATGCTTCACCAAGTAGCTTAAATTTTTCCTCAGCAGCCTTGTCTCCAGGGTTGACGTCGGGGTGATACTGCCGAGCTAGGCCACGATAGGCGCGTTTAATCTCTTCAGGTGTAGACGTTTTAGGAATACCTAGGATTTCGTAATAGTCCCGAAAGTTTTGCATGGACGAATGCGTATCTTAAAATTTCGATTTAGAACCAATCATCGTCGTTGTTAGGGCGAGGTCGCTGCGGGCGGGGACGAGATTGACTATCCTTTCGCTCGTCTTGCTCACGACTGTAGTTGCCCTGCTCACCGGTCCGTCGCTCTGGTGTAGCGTCGTTTGTTCGGTAGGCACTCCCTTCAGGAGCACTCCCTTCAAGATTGGCCTGATCGTACTGTTCTTCCCGATACCCAGATTGAGGATATCCAGATTGTGAATAACCCTCTTGAGGATAGCCCTCTTGAGGATAGCCGCTAGGGGGCGAACTCTCTTGAGAATAACTGCTCTGGGCGTAGCTATCTTGTGGGTAGCTATCTTGTGGGTAGCTATCTTGCGGGTAGCCATTTCGCGGATAGCCATCTTGTGGGTAGCTGTCTTGAGAATAATTCGGTTGTTGAGCGTAATTATTTTGTGAGTAGTCGTCTTGATTTTGCGAATAGCCTGCTTGAGGGTAGCTGCCTGGTTGATCGTAACCTTGCTGCGCCCCACCTAGCTGATTTTGTGGCGGATAGTTTTGGGCGGGCGGATAGTCTTGGTTGGGTGCATAGTCTGACTGGCGATAGCCATCTTCAGCGTACTTGGGCTGATCGTAACTACGCTGAGGTTCGCTACCTTGACTGTAGCTATCTCGACCATAGCCAGTCTGGTCGTAGGCATCTCGACCGTAACTGTCTTGACCGTAACTATCTCGACCGTAACTATCTCGACCGTAGCTATCTCGACCGTAGCTATCTCGACCGTAGCCAGATTGCTGGGGGCTGTTGTCAACCGGTCTATTGTTGGCTGGTCTACTGTCAGCTGGTCGGTCGTATTCTGAAGGATATGGCTGGCGCGGAGAGCCGCCCTGGTCGTACGGCTGAGAATATCCAGGCGCAGGCTGGGACTGGCGACGGCTGCTCTCCCAATCGTCACCCCAGTCGTCATCGTCCCAACTGCTTAATTTACCTGCCGATGGGCTGCCTCGATTCCAGCTTGGAGAGTCCCACTGAGCTTGGGCGCTGTAGGGATTGCTTGGGTAGCTGGCGTAGCTATTTCCGGCGCTATAGCCATAGTCACCTGTGCGGTAATAGTCATCATCTTCGCCAGAAAAGGCTTTTTTCAGGGTGTCGCCAATCTGGCTAAGAATGCCATCGCCATCGTCATCAAGATCGTATAGATAGGCTTCGCGGTTTAGCTCGTATACTTCGTTTTGCAGGTCTGCTTGGGCTACGTCGATAGTGCGATCATTCTGCTGTTCTAGTGCGGCACGCAGTTCCTGTACTAGCCCTTCGATGCGACGACGGCGATCGCGCCCAAATTGCATCCCAAAATCAATCGCGACTTCTCTGAGCACTCGCTCAGCTTTAAAGGTGAGGGCTTCGGCCCGGTTTCGCTTTTCAATGCGATCGCGCTGCAACCGATCCGTCGCCGAATTTTCCTCAGCCTCCCGAATCATGGTTTGAACTTCTGCTTCAGACAGGTTAGAAGCTTCTTGTACCGTAATGCTTTGCTGCCGACCAGTCGTTTTATCGAGCGCTGACACCTGCAAAATGCCGTTGGCATCAATATCGAAAGACACCTGTACCTGCGGAATGCCTCTAGGTGCAGGTGGAATGCCCATCAGTTTGAAGCGCCCGAGCGATTTGTTATCACCCACCATTTCCCGCTCGCCTTGCAGAATATGTACCTCTACAACAGTCTGATTATTTTCAGAGGTAGAGAACGTATCCGAGCGCCGCACGGGAATGGTCGTGTTGCGAGGAATGAGCTTTTTCATCACGCCGCCAACGGTCTCTAGGCCGAGTGACAAAGGCGACACGTCTAGCAGCAAAATATCTTTGATCTCTTGGCTGAGAATACCGGCCTGAATCGCTGCGCCAACAGCAACGACTTCATCTGGGTTGACGTTTCGACTAGGCGGTCGGTTCATCACCGAATACACTAGCTCTAACACCATCGGCATCCGGCTAGCACCGCCGACCAGTACAACCTCATCTACCTGACTAGGGGCAACGTTTGCATCGGTAAGGGCTTGCTTTAGCGGGGCTCGCATTCGGCTGAGCAAGTCGCCACAGAGTTCTTCAAAGTGCGATCGCTCTAACTTCGTTTCAATGTGCTTTGGCCCATCTTTTGTCGCTGTGATAAACGGCAAATTGATTTCAGTGACAGGAACACCAGACAGCTCAATTTTAGCTTTCTCGGCGGCTTCGTTTAGGCGTTGGAGTGACTGGCGATCGCGCCGCAAATCGACCCCTTCCTTCGCCAAAAAATCTTCGGCTAGCCAATCGACAATCTTTTTATCGAAATTCAGCCCGCCTAGCTGCGTATCGCCACTAGTCGATCGCACTTCAAACACACCGTCGCCCACATCCAGCACAGACACATCAAACGTGCCGCCACCTAGATCAAACACTAAAATCGTCTGGTTGTACTGTTGCTCTAGTCCATAGGCCAAAGAAGCCGCTGTCGGCTCATTGATAATGCGCTTTACTTCTAGACCTGCAATTCGACCTGCGTCCCTGGTCGCTTGCCGCTGAGAATCGTTAAAATAAGCAGGAACCGTAATGACCGCGCCCGTTACCGGCTGACCCAGATACTGCGACGCCTCCTCTGCCAGCTTGCGCAAAATCATCGCCGAAATTTCTTCAGGCGCAAAGTCTTTATCTAGCCTCGGACAGCGTATTTTTACGTTGCCTGACTCACTGCGCCGCACCGTATAGGGCACTCGCTTAGAATCTGGCGACAGCTCGTCGTACTTGCGGCCTACGAACCGCTTCACCGCATAAAAAGTATTTTGGGGATTGAGCACAGACTGACGGCGGGCCATCTGCCCGACCAGCTTTTCGCCTTCCTTGCTAAAAGCCACCACCGATGGCGTTGTTCTCATCCCTTCTGCATTGGCAATCACGACGGGTTTACCGCCTTCCATCACCGCGACCACAGAATTGGTCGTGCCGAGGTCAATGCCAACTACCTTACCCATGCGAAGCGTTTCTCCTCTATTTAATACTCAACATCTGCAAATACTCAACATCTGCAAATACTCAACATCTGCAAATACTCAAAACCTGCAAATACTCAAAAATCTACGATCAGAAGCCGAATATGCTAGGCGAACATTTTGACTTAGTGGCGCTGGCCTGATATCTCCCCCATCATAAGCGCTTCGTGTTTTTGTCGCCTGACCGTCACCGGGCATCGCAGAACGATGCTTCTAACATCTTCGCCTACATCGTACAGACTCAGCTGATCAATCCCTTCATCATAGGCGTTGCTACAGCGAATACTTTAAAAAAGCACATCTACTCGTCGTTTCTTGCTACTATTGTTACGCAATGAGCGGATGTGGCGGAATTGGTAGACGCGCTAGATTTAGGTTCTAGTGTCCTCGTGACGTGAAGGTTCAAGTCCTTTCATCCGCATCGAGCTGTGGCTACTTAAGCCAGCTATTTAAAAAGTGCCCGACGGTCTATGAGCTGTCAGGCACTTTTTGGTTTGAGGTTGGTTTGAGGGTTGCTCTAGAGGATTGGTTTTGGGAGTGGCGAAGATGCTTCAGGTGAAAATTTGTGGAATTACACAGGTGGATCAAGGGATCGCGATCGCGCAGTCGGGCGCTGCTGCACTTGGCTACATTTGTGTGGCCCAATCGCCGCGATATGTTACGCCCGAAAATATTGCCTCCATCATATCTGCAGTCAATGATAAACACCCACAGGTGAAGCATTTTGGCGTATTTGCCAATGAGGGGATAGCGAAAATGATCGCGATCGCCCGTAGCACGAACCTCACCACTCTCCAGCTCCACGGCAACGAGACTCCAGCGCTGTGCCAGCTACTACGCGACGCCCTAGAAATGTCAGAGCTATCTAGCGTTCAACTCGTCAAGGCCCTACGCATTCGCGGCGCGTCTGACCTTGAGGAAGTCTGTCGCTATACGCCCCACATTGACATGCTACTGCTCGATGCCTACCATCCAGATCAGCTCGGAGGTACGGGGAAACCCCTAGACTGGCAGGCACTTCAGTCTTTTTCACCAAGCTGCCCTTGGTTTCTAGCAGGCGGACTAAATCCAGACAACGTGCTAAGTGCGCTGTCTCAGCTATCTCCAAACGGCATTGACCTCTCTAGTGGAGTAGAGAGGTCGCCAGGAGACAAGGATATGGAAAAGGTGCGAAACTTATTTGCGAAGGTGTCTAGCTTTAGTCGTTCGGGTTTTAGTGGGCCAGCCTTGAGCACACCGGCGAGCCAATAGGCCTTCGCCTTATTTCACCGCTACCCAATACTTACTCATAAAGTAGTTAAAGGTTTTGATGTCTGTGAACCCAGCGCTTTCCAACCGCGCCACCAAATCATCACTGATGTAGTTGCGGTAGTAAGGCTCGTGGAACATCGCGGGGAAGTTCTCCATCAGCGGTGCAAACTCAGGCGAGTCCGTTGCCTGTACAGAGTCGCAGATGACAAAGATGCCACCGGGCTTGGTGACGCGGAAAGCTTCATCAATTACGTTTTGCCGCGCATCGGCAGGTAGTTCATGAAACAGGAAGGTGCTGGTAGTCGCCTCAAAAAACTCATCGACAAAAGGCAGTGCTTCACCATTGGCTTGAATCAGCTGTGCGGGAACGTTGCCCTTAACATTGGCCAGGTTTTCGCTCGCTTTGCGGATGTATGCCGGGGAAAGATCAACACCATATAGAGCGGACTGAGGGATAGCCTGATTAATCAGCGTCAAGCTGTTGCCCGTACCGCAGGCAATGTCGAGAACTTTTCTCGACTGAGGAGAACTGCTGGTGTCTACGGGCATAGACATCAGATGCTGCTTTAGCGGCGCTAGAATGCGGCGACGCATGGGGGCAGCAGTGCCGTTGAAAAGAACTTCTACTTGAAGGTCGTACATATCAGCGGAGATCTTGCTGAAGTAGCCGTCGGTCTGGTGGTGAAAGTTTTGGACGTAGTAGGTGGGGTAGCCGTTTGTATCAATACCTTCGCTAAATTCCTGGTGGCGTTTGTTGGTGGCACGGTCCCAGATTTTCGGCAAATCTAGCCACAGCTCTGGGTAGTAGCGGAAAAAATCGTCCCAGCGATTTTCAAAAAGGGCCTGCTTAGGATAAACGTTTTTCTCAGCGTCTTCCCAGTCGGCTTTGAGCAGATCTTTGATGCGATCTTGAATGAGCTGAAGCATTTCAGGATTGAGCGGATTGGGTTCTTCGCGCTTGCTTCCTGGGGAAAGTGCGTTTAAAAACTGGGTGCTGAGCGTTTTGTGGGCAAAGCCAAAAACCTGCTTGCCCTGTTGAAAGGTTTCGTACGCAATTTTGGTCAGCGAATCAGATGTGAGAGGAGCGGGGATAAGCGTGTCTGGCATAGAGTTTGAGGTTGGCTGAGCTTGGATTTCTACATAGAACTATTATTTACCTATTGTAAAGGAATGTTACAGAAACGGTGGGGTCTGCTCAGAAAATACGACTAAAATACGACCTTAGAGAGAAAAAGCCAGAGAAAAGCCGCCTCTGTACAAGGGGCGGCTTTGGGATCTACTGACTTATGTCGCTATCTATTTGCTTGAGTCGTGATCTGTTTGAGTCGCGATCCACTTAAGTTGCGATTTACTTGATGAAGAGCATTTCTTCGTAAGTTGGCAGGGGCCATAAATCGTCTGCGATTTCACCTTCTAGGGAGTCGGCGGCGGCGCGAACTTCGTTCATCAAGTCGCGAACGGTGCCCGCACAGAACTGCATATGGTCTTCAGTAGATCCGAAGTCATGCTTACTGCTAGCTTCTTCTAGCTTGCTGGCACTCTCTAGCAAAGATTTTGCTAGGCTTGCGACTTTCTCAATCGGTGCTTTGTCCATATCAATGCCGACGTCGCTGAGGTTAGCGATCGCACCTGCGGCCTCATTTAGGTGGCGCAGCACAGCCGGGTAAATCAACGTCTTCGCCATATCAACCACCAGCTTAGCTTCAACCTCAATCGAGAGAACATACTGCTCGGCGTACACCTCATAACGACTCGATAGCTCAGTTGGCGACAGCACACCCGTGCTCTCAAACAGTTGCTTGATACTGTCAGACTTCAGGTAAGGAAGCGCATCAGCCGTCGTTGGAATATTTAACAGCCCACGCTGTTCAACCGCTTCTTTGTGCCATTCTTCAGAATAGCCATTGCCACCAAAAATAGCCGCACCGTGCTTCTCCATGATGTCTTTTAGAACCGCTTGGACCGCATCGCCAATGTCACTACCGCCAGAAAGCTTGCCTTCTAGCTGATCTGCAATCCAGGTGAGTGAGTCTGCCATCATTGTATTGAGGGCAATCAATGGCCCCGATACTGACTGGCTAGAGCCCACCGCGCGAAACTCGAAGCGATTGCCTGTAAAAGCAAACGGAGAGGTGCGGTTGCGATCGCCCGCATCTTTCGTCAAAGGTGGCAGCGTATCTACGCCTAGGTGCATCTGACCTTTGTGGCTAGAGCCAGTTAGGTTACCGTCTTTGATTTGATTGAAGATGTCTTCGAGCTGACTACCTAGATATACCGACATAATGGCTGGTGGCGCTTCGTTGGCACCCAGGCGGTGGTCATTACTAGCCGTAGCAATGACTGCCCGCATCAGCGGTCCATACAGATGAACGCCGCGAATCACCGCGCCGCAGAATGCCAAAAACTGGAGATTTTCTTCTGGCGTATCGCCAGGGTCAAGCAGGTTGCCCTGAGTCGAGTTTCCAATCGACCAGTTGACATGCTTACCAGAGCCATTAATGCCCGCAAACGGCTTCTCGTGCAGCAGACAGATAAAGCCATGCTGTTTGGCGGTATCGCGCAAGGTCGTCATCAGCTGCTGCTGATGGTCACTAGCCACGTTGGCAGATTCGTATACGGGCGCAATTTCAAACTGACCAGGAGCCACTTCGTTATGACTGGTCTTAGCCGGAATGCCCAGCTTATAGAGCTTTTCTTCTACATCGTGCATATAAGCCTGCACGCGCGGTGGAATTGCCCCAAAATAATGATCGTCAAACTGCTGTCCTTTAGCAGGTGCTTTGCCAAAGAGCGTACGGCCTGCCATCAGCAAGTCAGGTCTTACGCTCGCGAAGTTTGAATCGACCAAGAAATACTCTTGCTCAGCGCCACAGCTAGAGTTGACGGCTGACACGTCACTGTTACCAAGCATTTTCAGCAGGCGCTTAGACGCTTTATCGACTACCGCAATAGAGCGCAGCAGAGGCGTCTTTTTGTCGAGGGCTTCGCCTGTCCAAGATACAAAAACGGTCGGGATGCAAAGCGTTGCGCCATGCTCAGTTTCTAAAATGTAAGCAGGGCTAGTTACATCCCAGCCCGTATAGCCACGCGCTTCGAAGGTGTCGCGAATGCCGCCGTTCGGGAAAGAAGATCCGTCTGGCTCGCCTTGAATCAGCAGCTTGCCCGAAAATTCTGAAATGATGCCACCATCGCTCTGAGGTGCAATAAAGCCATCGTGCTTTTCAGCCGTTAGGCCCGTGAGCGGGTAGAAGACGTGGGCATAAAATCTAGCACCCATCGACATGGCCCAGTCGCGCATCGCCCCAGAAACCGCATCAGCAACCGCTGGATCAAGCTTTTCGCCAGTCTTGATAGTTTTCTTAAGTGACTTAAAAATGTCCTTAGGGAGGCTGGCCTGCATTTTGCTCAGGCTAAAGACGTGCGAGGCCCAGATATCCTCTAGTTTCTCGGGGGCTTTAGGCTCAATTGGCTGCTTGTTTGTAATTTCGTAAATGGCTTGCGCGCGCGACTCGTTTCCAGTCATATTGTCTTTCCTATAGTTTTTAGGGGCAGGCTATCGAAGGTCGTTAACAATCGTATGGATAGCGTTGGGCATATTTTGTATACCCGTATACTAAATATCTAACAGGTTTCGTTGAACCGTCTTTTCTGTAGTCATTTGAGACTGGCATATGAGCGCAATTTTGACTCTTTAGCGGTCCCGCTAGGCAAAAATAGGCAAATCTGAGGTGCAAAGATGACGACCGATCTGCGTAATATCCTCAGCGAGGCCCTGTTGAAAGAATTGCGATCGCACCCAATACTTCCTTGTCAAAACGTTTCAAAGTATGTCTTTTGCGGCGTGAATTGTAAACTTTTCCTTCGATACCCCTCATGTTCTCAGGGTTCCAAGCAAGGGCAATTAGCTGTCATGGTAGACTAAAACTCATCACATACAAGATGCTAGAGCCTTTGCTGCTTGCGCTTTTCAGAGCCATCAACGTTGGGAGAATTTAATGCGAGATACGGTCACAAGTTTAATTAGCAATTACGACACTGCGGGTCGTTACCTCGATCGTAATGCCATAGATTCTTTGCAGTCGTATTTCACTACTGGAATGGATCGGGTCAAGGTTGCAGGAATGATCAGCGCCAACGCGGCTGAAATTTCTAGAGAAGCCGGTAAGCAGCTGTTTGAAGAAGTTCCTGAACTGATTCGCCCCAGCGGTAACGCGTACACCACTCGTCGCTATGCCGCTTGCTTGCGCGATATGGACTATTACTTGCGCTATAGCAGCTACGCGCTGGTTGCCGGTAACACTGACGTGCTGATGGAGCGGGTGCTTCAGGGGCTGCGTGAGACTTACAACTCGTTAGGCGTGCCGATTGCGCCTACGGTAAAAGGCATCCAAATTATGAAGGAGATGGTTAAGGAAAGAGCGATCGCCGCAGGCATCCAGGACGTTTCCTTCATCGATCAGCCGTTTG
The DNA here is from genome assembly GCA_963833005.1 of uncultured cyanobacterium. GTDB lineage: Bacteria > Cyanobacteriota > Cyanobacteriia > Phormidesmidales > Phormidesmidaceae > Phormidesmis. The sequence continues at coordinate 398,760 of CAWHWK010000011.1, forward strand.
ACTTTATCTCGCGCGAAGTCAGCGAAGTCAGCGTGTAGATGAATGATGAACGCTGTGTAGATGAACGCTGGCTAGGTCATTCGTCTAAACGTGTCAGGTTAATGGTCAAAAAAATATCGCCCTTCCTCAAGCTTGGGGAAGGGCTTTTTGATGAATAGAAAGCGATAGTTTGAGTGAATAAAGTTTGAATGCATAAAAGGTGAGCGTGAGGAGCTAGCTATGTTTGTGCTTGGCATCGACTTTGGAACGTCTGGGGCGCGGGCGATCGCAATCGATTCGGCCAGTGATCCGGCTGGGCAAATCGTGGCTCAGGCACGGCATAGCTTTGCACCAGAAGAGGTCTGCGATCCGCTGGCGTGGCAGCAGGTGCTTTGGCATTTGTTGACAGCGATTGATTCGTCTGTGCTAGCGAAGATTTCACGCATTGCCATCAACGGCACTTCGGCCACTGTGCTGCTGTGCGATCGCCATTCCCATCCGCTTACGCCAGCTCTCTTGTACAACGATTCGACTGCCCGCGGTACGATCGCCGATATACAGAATCTTGCACCAGCAGGCAATCCGGCGATTAGCGCTACCTCTAGTTTGGCAAAGGCGATGTGGTGGCATAAAACACTGCCATCAGCGGTGCGTGAACAAGTGTTTAGGCTCTATCACCAGGCCGACTGGCTAACAGGATTACTGCATGCGCAGCCCCCTGTTAGCGACTATCACAATGCATTAAAGCTGGGGTACGATGTGCGATCGCTCACCTATCCGAGCTGGTTGACGGCTTTACCTATCGCTAGCTGGCTGCCCGCAGTGAAAGTGCCCGGAGAGGCGATCGCTCCTGTTGCGCCAGATATTGCCAAACGCTTTAGCCTGCCTGAAACCTGTCAGATTCACGCAGGAACAACCGACAGCATTGCCGCCTTTTTGGCCAGCGGCGCTAACCAATCGGGAGACGCGGTCACCTCTTTAGGCTCTACGCTCGTGCTTAAGCTGCTGAGCCCAGTTCCTATCGACAATCAGACATTTGGGATTTATAGCCATCGTCTAGGCGATCTGTGGCTAGTCGGCGGTGCGTCGAATACGGGCGGCGCGGTTCTTCAGCAATATTTTTCTACCACGGAGATTGCCGCTCTCAGCGCGCAAATAGACTCCTCTAAACCGTGCGAACTAGACTATTACCCGCTGACTTCACCGGGTGAGCGCTTTCCGATTAATGACCCAGACTACGCGCCCCGGCTGACGCCTCGGCCTGAACGTGATGTGGATTTTTTGTATGGAATGTTGGATGCGATCGCCCGTATAGAATCGAAAGGCTACGAAAAACTGCAAGCTCTGGGCTCGCCTGCCGTGCGACAGGTCTATACAGCAGGTGGCGGGGCCCAAAATACCGCATGGCAAGCCCTAAGACAGCAACGCTTAGGCATTCCAGTTCTGAGCGCAGCGCAAACAGAAGCGGCCTACGGCACTGCCAAGCTCGCGCTAGAAGGGCTGAGCGCTTACCGAAGTGTCATCCCAAACTGCTAACTCAGGTTGCTATTTTGTGCAAAAGCCCTGCTGAATGACCATTCGGCAGGGCCTGACTATACTGAGCTTTATCGAAGTGACTTTATCGAAGACGCCTAAACGCAATGTTTAGACTGTGTCTAGCCACCTAGCTGGTCGCCTCGGCGATACTGCATATAGGCCGCTACGAACAAACCAGCCAAGGTAACCGGAATAAGACCCAGAACGATGCCAGACAATAAAGGCTCTACCACAGTAATTCTCCTAATCTCTATTACCAATATCTTAAAGGATAGAAGGTCAGGATGAATGATTCTCTCAGAATTCAAAGCGCTCAGTTCAAAGAGTCGAAGAGATTGGACAGAGCGCAGTTGGGTTTGTTTTCAAAAGAGATCGCTTGAATTATTCTCTGTAAAAATATTAAGGTATGTATACTTAAGATATCTTTCGGAATGCTGGGTTGTGAAGACAAGGGTATGCAAGAAAAAGCAGTGCCGAATCAAAGCGGAGAGCGGCAGGCACCAAACAGCTACGAGGACAGTCACGAGGTTGGTGAGACTACGATAAGTCGCTCTGCAAAACGCGTACTGACGATGGTTTTTGGGCTATTGCTGTTGCTGTGTTTGGCGCTGTGGGGAATGTACTCGCTGCGGCCAAGCGATCCTTATATTCAAAGTGTCCTTCAGCTAACCGGAAATGCCGAGCGAGGGCACGACATCTTTCAGCTAAACTGTGCAACTTGTCACGGACTAGAAGAGGCTGGTGAAGTCGGGCCAGATTTGCACGATGTGTCGGCGCGCAAGTCCCGAGTTGCGCTAATTCAGCAGGTGATTAGCGGTCAGACGCCGCCGATGCCTCAATTTCAGCCCAATGAACGAGATATGGCTGACTTGCTGGCATTTTTAGAGACGCTGTAGGTGTTGTTATTTCCAATGACCAGCTTCGCAACTGACGAGCTTGGTCAATATATCTGTTTGATCTGATGCAGCCTGATCTGATGCAGCCTGGTCTGATGCAGCCAAATTTTTGACTCGATCTTCTGCACCTACGTTGGTCAACTCCATTTGTAGGCGGACATGATAAGCCTCTTCTACTGTGTTGGGTTCAGGAAGCGCTGTCTGATTTTGATTGTTTGTATAAGACAAGTTGGGATCGAAGCCAATGCGTTCTGCTAAGGAGCCAATGACATATTGCTGTTCGGGGCGGGCGATCGCACTTAGCTCATCCATCGGCATCGCCATAACAGCAGCTACTTCTGTTTCAGAAACCTGTCGCTGCAACCAGGCTTCGAGCGTCGAAATCGGCCAGTCAGTTGTCTCTTCATCGACTTTGGCAAAGGCGTGGGCCTCAGCGTAAGACACCTTGCCATCTTGGTTATAGTCGGCTGAGGAGACAGGGTTGCCAATGCGATCGCGCCCTGTCAGCCCTGCAAAAAAGCTAGAACTGTAGTCCTTATAGTCGGCCTCATTTACCGCAGGCGTGCAGCCCACCGATGGCCGCGACGCGATCGTTGCAAAGAAACCGCAGCGCGTCTGCAAAGCCACTGGCTGCTCAGGATCGCCGTTTTCATAAATCATGTTGGCAAACGAACCCGAATAGCACTGAGCCATCATCGTGACAAAGGGCTGATCGGCAGGTAGCGGCGCTAGCCAACTCGTAAATTCCTGCACTGAGACAAAGGCTTCCTCCCACAGAATTAGCCAGTTATTGTCTGGGTTCTCTTCGTTGTAGGCCCCGTGACCTGTGAAGTAGAGAAAAGACGGACAGGGCTTTTCTGCCTTAGCTACTGCTCTAAACCAGTTATAAGTACTCTCTAGCGTTGCGCCGCCGTCTAAATTTGGGATGTCAGGAGACTTGAAGCGCTCCTCACCATTCTCATCCAGATAGCGGACGGTCTCTTCTGCGGGCATACTGCTAGCGAAAAATAGGCTGGCTAAGGTGGCGGAGAAGCCAAGCTCACTGAGCGATCGCTGAAAGTACAAAACGTTTTTTTCTAAGGCCACTTCGTTGTAGCTAGGTGCGCCACCGCCTGCGATCGCTGCAAAATAGGTTCCTACATCAGCCGGTAACTCAAGCTCTTTGATTGGAATGTTTCGGGTATAGATTTCCTCAGACCCGTAGGCTTTTCCTGACAGCGCTGCGATCGCTTTTTGAATAGCTTCTGACGCGCCTAGTTGTTCAGTCGTCTGGCCCAAAATCTGACAGGATGAAAGCCCCATAGTCAAAGCGCTAAAGCAAACGACTGTGCTCATGCGCTGATGAAATTGCTTTGTCAGGCGCTTCGTCAGTCGTTCTGTCAGGCGCTTTGCCAGCGGATCTTGCAACGGTCCTATTCGCACTTTTCTTAGCGGTCCTTTCATATAGCGCTAGTCATATAGCTCTAGCGATTGTCTGATCTCGATCTTGCCATCTTTACCCTTATCCTGCTTGCAGATAGGCAGCCAATCCCAAGGTAATGCTGGCCATCCTTTCCAGGTTCAATGTCTCAATAGTGTCTGAAGCGGTGTGGTAGTGCGGATTTCGCAGGTGGGCCGTATCGGTCACCATCATGGCCGCATAGCCCATATCCCAAAAGGGCGCATGGTCGCTATAGCGCGTCGGTGGAATTTGTTTGCCTCCGTTGACCACCGGTAGCCATTGGCACGGCGCACCCGCCTGCTTTAGCTGACGCTTTAAGGCCATCATTTTGACCAGCGTTTTCTCATTGCCAATGAGCGCAATGAAGTTGCCAGCATCTGGATAAAAGCGGCTGAGCACATCAAGGGGATATTGCTGCGATCCGGGGGCCGAAGAGAAGTAGCCCAGCATTTCTAGCGACAGCATTAGGTGCAGCGGTTTCTGAGCCTGCCGCCAGCTTTGGGCACAGATCGTACTACCCACTAATCCGTATTCCTCCAAATCAAACGCTACGAAGTGGATAGATCGCTTGGGCTTTTGCTGCGATAGTAATTTTGCGAGTGCCAGCATGACGGCAACCCCGCTGGCATTATCGTCGGCTCCAGGCGAGCCAGGAACCGTATCGTAATGAGCACCGACTAAAAAAGGTGCCAGATGAGGCTGCTGCCCAGGTATTGATATTTGCCAGTTGTAGTATTCTTGGCCCCTAGATTCAAAGCTTTGGGCGCTCACCGTGCCCCAAAGCCCTAGCTGTGAGCGAATATAGTGCTGGGCTAGCTGATGAGCGCCGGACGCGAGAAAGGGATCTCTAGGTCCGCCCAAAGACTGGAGATGTGCTGTTAGCGCTTGAACAATCTCTGGCACGGTTTCTGGCACTATTTTTCTTGGCACTCTCTTTCTTGGCACTACCTGCACTTGCCCCCATGATGAATTCGCTTCTTTTATGAAAACCAACCGCAAGCCTCGACGCCAGCTTTCTCGGGTGCGCATTCACATAGAAAACGGACGCTTTCACATTTTAGGTGTGGGCGGCTGGTACTCGTACTGGCGCGATCCTTATTATTTGCTATTGACAGTTCCCTGGCAGGGCTTTTTGGCAATTACAGTCGGTGTGTATGCACTGGCCAATGCCTTTGCCGGGTTTCTGTTTTTGCTAGGCGGTGAAGGCACTATCGTCAATGCCCAGCCGGGTTCATTTGCCGATGCCTTTTTCTTTAGCGTACAAACCTCTGCTTCCATTGGCTATGGCGTTATGTCGCCAGGAAATGCCTACGCGCACGTATTGGTTACCTTAGAGGCCATCATCTCCCTTATGGGTATCGCGGTACTCACAGGGTTAGCCTATGCTCGCTTTGCTAGACCGACTGCACAGGTGTTATTTAGCAAAGTCGCGGTTGTTAGCGCGTTTAAAGGTACGCCAACGCTGATGTTTCGCGCCGCTAATGAGCGCCGTAACCAGATCGTAGAGGCTCAAATGCGGGTGTATCTGACAATAGACGAGGTTGAGAGCGCTCAGATGATGCGGCGGTTTTATGAGCTGGACCTATTGCGCGATCGCACACCTAGCTTTTTTCTGACCTGGACAGCCTTCCACCCCATCAATTCCAAAAGTCCTCTCTACGGCCTATCAACACAAGATTTAGTCCGAAGCAATGCCGCTCTCTTAGTCTCCCTCAGCGGTATTGATCAGACGGTCGCTCAATCTGTCCATACCCGTCACACCTATTACGCAAATGACATCCTCTGGCACCACAGCTTCAAAGACATCATTCACACCATCACACGTACAGACACTCACAAAGACACCGGCACCAACGAAAACACCGACACCCAAGATACCCATAACAGCGGCGCTGCTCGCTACATCGATTTTGCGGACTTCCACGAAGTGGAACCAGTTTCAGGACACGAAGTGGAACCAGTTTCAGGACACGAAGTGGAACTAGTTTCAGGACACGAAGTGGAACCAGTTTCAGGACACGAAGTTCTAGGAGATGAAGCCGAACCTAGCGCAGATACTTTGACAGAAAAAACTAATGAGTGAGATTAGTTTTTCCAAACTAAAACTTTTCTAAGCGGTCAAGTAACAGAGGGCAAACGGCAGAGAGCTGGTTAGCTAAGCCTTCTAGCCCTTCGCTCAGCCATAAAAAAGGGGATCGCCCACCAGTCATAGCTTAAGCTGATTTTTTGGCTGACTTTTATAAGGGGTTAAGGCTATACAATTGTAAGCGTCGATACAAAACCTCCGGGTTTGTTTTGTACGCAGAGGCGATTACCGCCCCGCTCTACCGCCGCAAGGCGAATAGATACCGAAAAGTGACCAGAAGACGATCAAAAGACAAGCGTAAAAAAAGACTGGGAAAGAACTATTCGACTGCCTTCTTTTATTGCTTGCCTGCACCGTTTGCTCAGTAGCGTCATCGCTATTGACAGACAAATCTCTTCCAAGTTTGTTGTCATTCATTCGAATAAATGGATTTAGCTCCAGCGCTGCCGCCTTCTCAAGAATCTGTTCCTGCCCTTGTCTCTAGTACAGTAGATTTACCGCCAAGCACTGATCTAGCAGCTAGTTCGGCAACCGATGAGTCAACCGTTCAGCTATCCTTTTTACCAACGTCTTCGGCGCTTGCTTCGTCTCGGTCTCTGGCGTTACAAACCATTGGGCCTTCGACTAAGCCTTTGCCCGCCGCGCTGATGGTCAGCATTGCAGGGTTAGATAAAGTGTCTGCGATACCGGCTGGTTTTCTGTCAGGTGCCGACATGGCCCATTCTTTTAGCTTTGTTGGCCAAGTGTGGCGGCTGGCCCATGCTGGGATTTATTCTGGCGGCAGCATTGTCAGTCAGCCGCGCTATAGCGCTACTGTGCCTATTCAGTGGGCTAGCCGCGATCGCTGGCAAGCAAACGTTTTGCCGGTAGATATTCAGGTAAAAAGGGTTAAGACCACTACGCTCATTGCCCAGCTGGAGAACCACGCTTGGTCAGAAGCGCTGACAAAGCAGTGTCTGCCCCAGGCTCAACGGCAGATCAAAGATGGCGCGTACTTTAAAGTCAGCATTGGGGATCAAACGATTGGCTATGTGGCCAATGAAAACCGCGCTTACTTGCTCGCTCAGCAGCTGAAGCGATTAGTTCGACAGGCTTCTTTTAATCCTGAAGCGATCGCAGCCTACCCCATTGCCGAAGATTCGATAGTGAGCAGCGCCGAGGCATATGTCGGGACAGCCGATCAGCCGCTATTTTCTGTAGATGACGCTATGGCTAAAGGCGTCGGCTATTCAGCAGACTGGGCTGCGATCGCTTGGGCAAATAATCTGCGACTAGCATTAGCCGTCGAGCCGCTGTCTGTGGGCGAAACTCTCAAAGGGTTAAATAATCTAGAAGACTCCAGGCTCGAAATATCTGGAGAGGCGTCTTGGTATGGTCCTTACTTTCACGGGCGCGCAACCGCAAACGGCGAAACCTACAATCAAAATGACCTGACAGTCGCGCACAAGTCCTTGCCGTTTGGAACGCAGCTACAGGTCAGAAATTTGACTAACGACAAGACAGTCGTTGTCCGGGTGAATGACCGAGGGCCCTATGTGGGCGATCGCATTCTAGATCTATCTAAAGCCGCTGCCGACTGCCTAGAAAGTGATGGTGTCGGCGTCGTTCCGGTCGAGGCAACGATTTTGAAAAGCGCCATCTAGCTTCTAGCTTGAATCTAGAGCTTTTAAATCTAGCGCTTTCAAATCTAGAGCTTTCGGCTCGGAAACCTGCGAAGACTCAGGAGGATCCTTTGAGAACATCAGGGGGCGGGATCGCCGCCTTTTGTAACCTGCGGTCAATTTGGCCTAGCGTATTCAAATCGGCCATTGGCACCGCATGGTCAAATCCGGTCCAGCTTTGTAAATTAGGCCGCTCTAAAAAGTCAAACGCCCGCCTAAAGTCTGCGGGTGTCGCTTTGATAGGGGCGCTAAAGTGACAGGCAATGACCTGATCAAACTCCCACTGCGAAATTTTATCGGCCCAGGCCAGCACGGCTTTTGGTGCCCGGTTAAAGATCAGCGTCTGAAGAATCGGCGCGACAATCAATCGCCCGTCCTGACGCAGTTGTTCAAACGACTGATACCAGCCAGGCTGCCAGTCAAATGGATAGAGGCCAAAGTAGTTTTTGCGTGTGCGATCGCTTGCCTTTTCTGCTGCTTTCAACATCTCTTTTATGGATGCCACTGCCAGTCGCTCCGGCTGAAAGTAAAAAGTAAACAGCGCAATCCGTGCCCACCCTTTGCGCCGAGCCTCAGGCGTATCGACCAGTAAATCTGTAGCGCGATCGCGAGCGTGAAACATCAGCGGAAAAAGATCTTGCACCACTACTTCCGGCGGATCGAGTGGGATAGAAAGAATCGTATCGACCGCCAAAAGCGATCGCGTTTCCCGGTGTAAGAAGGCAACCTCTGTGTACGGCTTCACGCTCAGATCAATAGGCCCGACAATCTCGTAGTCAAACTCATCATAAAAAGGTGTCTGACTAGCGTCAGCGGGCAGTGTGTGCGTTCGCTGCGCCGGAAACCCCAGCCAGCTCATCGGCAGATCTACGGGAAAACTCCACTGATTAGGCGCAACGTAGACTTGCGATCGCTTGAACTTTTGGGCAAATGGCCCAGCAAAATACTTGTGCTCAACCCCAGTCACCGTCGGCAGCACCACATACTTTACCTCACCGTGCTCAGCCTCTAGCTCACGCACCAGCCGAACGCACTCTCTTGTCGGAGCCACTGGCGAAAACACAAACAGTCCACCCGCCGACAGCTTAATCACCGTCATGCGAATAGGCACCACCACATAAAAAATCCCCTGCACCTGCTCAAACGTCCACAGCTTGCCAGGAATAATCTCTCGGCGCAGGGTTTGCCGCTGACCATACGGGTAAATCGGAACAATAGGCCATAGCGGCCAGTCGCGGTCCCCTCGCTTTAACAGATTTCTGGGCAGCCCCTGCGATGAGCTATCTGATGCATTGCGCCCTGATACATTGCGCCAATCTAGAGTGCTCATGCGCTATGCAAGCAGTTCAATGTTAGAAAATGAAATCTCCATATCAGGCCCATCTGCCGAAGTCACTGTTCGCTTCGCCAAAATGGTGTAGTTACCCACCTTGATGTAGTCATCTGTAAACTCGCACCGCCCCTGCTTTAGCTCACCCGTTTTAGGATCGTGATACACAGAGTCATAGGTGTGCGATAGATAGCCGCTGCCCGTGTCATAAGAACTAAACGTATTGATTGTCACCACCACACCATGAATGTGGCGATGAACCATGACAAACTCATTGTCTTTGACTTTGTAGGCGTCACCTTTGCCTTGCCGCCTACTGCAATCTTAGTTGCGCCATCCTCATCCAAACCATCAGCCTTGAACGTATTCTCGCCGTGAGTTTTATCAAATGGACGACTCACCCGGTGGATAGCCACCTCCCAAAGCTGGCCTTTGATGGTTTTGTGGGCATTTTCGTCTTCTATCCCAAACACTTCTGCCGACAGATCAGGATTCACCCGCGCTGTTCCGCTAAAGGTCTCGTCGCCTAGCTTCAACGTCACATCAGTGGTGTATCCCGGAAAGGCCTTGTCCCAGGTGTAGCGATTTTCATAGGCAGCTTGGACCATTTCACGGGCGGAAACCTGGAGAGCAGTCATAGTTTCTTCAAGATGACAACAAAGAATAGAAGCATTAAATTTGCAACTCTCTTGCCTAAATTTTAATGCAAATAGACGAATGCTTCATCCATCAAATGCTTCATCTACCAAACGCTTTGTTTCCAAGGGCTTCATCTCCAGAGGCTTCATCTAGAAAAAGCGGCTAGCTTAGCGAAACAAAAGTCAGCCCAGCTGAACGTTTTCAATGTTCTCTACATCTACTTTCCACTGTACGCATCGTCCCCAGGTCTGCTGTCGAATCCAGCAAAAAGTGCCAAGGTATCGCTCTAGAACAAAGTCAGGTAGGTCGCTGGGCTGTCCTTTTAAGCGGACAAATTTTCCAGGCTGGAGGTAAGTACTCATGAAAATTGCAGATGGCTATGACCAACGCTGTGTATTCCGACTTTAGCTGTGCACTTGTTTTATAGTACATTTGAACTGCTGAAGCGGTGTTTTTTATTAAAAATTATTGGTAGGTAAACTCATTCTCTAACCGAAAGGGGATAAGGCAATCTGTCTCTTTGGAGATTTTGTCAAAGGTTTACGGATGCAGGCCCTAAAACCTGAAAATAGGAAGAGGTTTTACGCTTGCTTTACTGTCTACCCTGTTCGCTATGGAAATTGCTATGGAAATTAAGGAGATAGAAGTATGGCTAGTCAGCAAAAATTTCATAAGGGCGATCGCGTTCAGTGGTCTTCTGGTCAGGGCACAGCTACTGGGACGATAGAAGCATGCATAACCGAAGAGCAGACCGTAGAAGGCCAAACCGTCTCCGCCTCTAGCGATGACCCTCGTTACCTCGTAAAAAACAGCAGTACGGGCACTGTGACTGGTCACCGGCCAGAGACGCTGTCGGCGGCAGATAGTTCTAAAGATTCTGGGTCTGAAGGCTCAAACAGCTTTCAAACAGGCGATCGCGTCCAGTGGGAAACCGCTCAAGGCAAAACAACTGGCACCATCCAGAAAAAGCTCACCTCAGAAACCGACATCAAAGGATATACGGCCAAAGCCTCGAAAGAAGATCCGCAGTATTTGGTTAAAAGTGACAGCACAGGCGCAGAAGCCGCACACAAACCGAGCGCACTAAAGCCCATAGATTAGAGCCTGCAAATTAACGCCTACACCCGTAGGGTTAGGGGGAGAGCGTCAAGGACACTAGCGAACTGATAGCCGCGCTACGAGTCAGGATGATTGAGCGCGGAGGTTGCCAGCCTAGTGGTATAAATCATTACGCCGATGGTCGCTAGCAAGCCCAATGCCTGAAACGCCATTGTTTTAGGCTCCTGACTCAGGGTCAAAACCGCACCACCAAATGCGCCCACATACACATACATAAAAATAACGGGCAGCATTCCCAACCAGGAAAAGAAGAGATATTCCCAAAAGTTGATGCGGGTAACGCTAAAGCCGTAGTTAAGAATATTAGACGGTAAAACAGGAGACAGTCGAGTCAGCAAAACAATCTTCCAGCCTTTTTGAGCAAAGGCATGGTCCAACTTTTGCAGTCGATGACTGCTGTGCAAGAACGTGATAATCCGTTTTCGCCCAATCCTTTGACCGATAACAAAACAGGCCGCAATACTCAGCGTATCGGCAAAGGAGGCATGGATAACGCCGTCTTTTAGCCCAAATAAGGTTCCTGCCGCTAAGATAAGCACAATATTGGGTAAGCCAAAGACCGCAGCAGTGACATAGGCGAGCGTAAATATAGGTATTGTCCAAACGCCCTGCCCAGCAAGCCAGTCGTCAACCTGTGACAGCCACAGTGATAGCGGCAGCTGAGAAATTAATACAATTAAACAGCTCACGATTACAAGCCCAGCCCACGTTCTTTTTCTGCGCATCCAGGTCAACGCTATGCTCATAAGTCCTTGCACTCTGGTCCTTGCACTCTGGTCTTTTCACTCTGTAGCCAGCATAGAAAGACCCAGCTATAGATAAGGTCTGCTCTACATATAAGGTCTGCTCTACTGTTGAAAGGGCTCTTTATGTAACATCATCACAACACTGTCACCCTACTTGTGGTATCAGCATTATGCCACTGCCTACAGAAAAATTGAGTGAAAACACTGCCAGCGTGTAAAGTTATGATTTTTCAACGGTATTACAAGAACAATTGCTTATGATGCTGTATTGGCCTCGTATGCGTTGGTCTTACAGCAGTAGAGCTAGTCATGGCTAGGGGCATCGGCACCCCAAAGATCAGAGAGCCTTTGGTCTCGACCACAGCCAAACCGGTAGACCTTATAACGCAAAGGGCGGGTTTGATAATAGTCTTGGTGATAGTCTTCGGCAGAATAAAACGTAACCGATGGCAAAATATCAGTCGCGACGGGCTGATTGAACTTGTTGGCGACTGTCTGTTTTGTTTCGGTGGCTAACGCTTGTTGCTCAGGCGTGTTGTAAAAAATAGCGGCGCGATACTGGCTACCTTTGTCACAAAACTGTCCTTCCTCGTCTAAAGGATCAATATTGTGCCAGAAGGTGTCTAGCAAAGTTTCGTAGCTGACCTGTGCGGGGTCGTATTGCACTTGCATTGCTTCAACGTGGCCTGTGTCACCCCCCGAAACCTGATAGTAGGTAGGATCTTCGACGCTGCCACCGGTATAGCCCGATGTGGTTTTACTAACACCTGGTAGCACATCAAAAGGCTGCTCCATGCACCAAAAACAGCCGCCTGCAAAAGTCGCCGTAGCAGTTTCTGAGCTGGTTCCTATCGTGATTGCCGAAGTCTCTGATGCTGTTGAGGCTTCTAATGCAGCGTTTTCTGAAGAATTGACTGAATCCGACTCTTCTGCAACTAAGCTACTGGCGCTTGTGCAGCCCAACATTACACAGCTCAATAGCAACGCGGTTAAGCCTACTAAAATCCTGCGAACGATAGTTTTGCCTGGAAGGTGCTGGTTGAATGCCGTCATCGGTGAATAGGTTACGCTAAGTGACTGAATTTAAAGTCTAGCGACCCTTTAGACTTTGTGCTCAACCTTATGAGAGCTTATAAACTTTGCGGCTGACTGCCATAGTTGCCTATTGCTTCGACCATAGCTGATTCGACCATAGCTGAAGGCGATCACTTCAGCTAACTGGCTGCCTATTTGGCTATAGCCAAAGCAATGTTGCTGCAAACATCTTTCTTTAATAGATTCGGCAAGAATACGGGAATTGTATGAAGAGAAGATGAATGATGTCTGTAGCTTTTCTGAAAACTGCCTGCGTAAAGTCACTGATGTAATAGATTCAAATCTGTCGGGTGCGTCCTCTCTGGCGCGTCATGAGTCGTAAGTAATTGTCTGGCCAAATCGTTTGATTACCGCCGCTGAAAGGATGTGACAAATCAAAAGTAGTCACATGAATACAACCTGATGAATCTGAAAACCCGCTCAATGGGGGCAGTGCATCCGCCCTAGTGTCGCCTCTATAACCTCGAAGTTAATAACTTCAGGGCACCTGCTATAGTTCCTGTTGGCTTAGGAACAATGTTTATTGAAAGCTTGGTTTATTGAAAGCTTGTTCGCTCCACCGCTCAAATGCCGAAGATATGAAACCCATTATTCGTCGCCTCACCACACTAACTGCGCTCACCGCTGCTGCCATAGCCGGAAGTGCGATCGCATCTACTAGCGCACTAGCTCAAAATTATGGTCAGCAGCCGATAGCTGACAACAGAGTAGTTGCTGTGGCTGAGCCGGTTTCCAATGGCCGATTTTATCGCTTGCTTGTGCTCCAACAGCTAAGCGATCAGCGTGCGTGCTTCTCTGAGCAGTCGGGGAGCCCAACGGTTGTCGAACCGCTGCTTTTAAACTTTGACTTTACAGGTATCTGCGGGCGTAGCTCTGATAGTAATGGCTACTCTGTCAGCATTGGCGGTGAAGATCTTAGCCGTCGCTACCGCCTGCAAGTCACGCGCCGAGGCGATCAGCTAGTGCTAGTTGCCTTGCCGGGGGCACTGCCAGGACGAGGCGGCGACTTGCCTGTTTTAGAAATTGCTCGAAGTAATGGCGTTGCCAATGACTTTGTTAAGCTGACGCTAGATCCAGGCTGGCAGATGTCTCGCCGCACGCTCAACGGTGAGACGCAAGGTCATGTTTATCTTTCTAATAGTCAAAGCCTAGAAACAGTGGTTGCCCAGGCAGGTGGCGCGTCGCCTTCAACGCCAGTTCCAACACCGCCTGCGGCTACGCCTTCCCCTTCCACGCCTTCCCCTTCTACGCCGCCTATTTTAAGCGGTAGCTCGTTGCCTAGTCCTGGCGGTTCGCCGTTGCCTAGTCCTTCTACGCCCAGCGCTGGTGGCCAAAACACCTACTATCAGGTGATTGTGCCCAGCGACTCTAATCTCGTTAGGCTGCGTGTGCGTCAGGTCGCCTCCGATGCTTTTATCACGACGGTCAACGGCAGCCGCGTGATTCAGGCCGGGCTGTTTCAAGAGCGAGGGCGCGCTGACCAGCTAGTTGCGCAGCTATCGAGTCAGGGCCTTAACACTCAAGTGATTGAAGGGCAGCGGGCTACGCCACCCCCTGGGGCTACGCCGAGTAGCGAGACGTTCTATCAGGTCATTGTGCCGGAGAGCGGGTCGGATACGCGCGATCGCGTCAATGCTATTGAATCTGGTGCTTTCCGTACGACCGTTAATGGTCAGAGTGTAATTCAAGCGGGACGTTTTCGTGAGCGCGATCGCGCCGAGCAGCTGCAGCGCCAGCTATCGGCGGCTCGCCTACCAGCCCAAATTATCGAAGGCTCTGGCCCAATTGCCGCTGCACCGCCTTCTACCTCACCAAGTCCTGAGGTGCCTAGGGCCCGACAAGGGCAGCTAACTGTCGTCATCGACCCAGGTCACGGTGGGAGAGATCCAGGAGCGGTCGGTATCGGTGGCCTGCGCGAAAAAGATATCAATATTACTGTCGCTAGGCGAGTACAAGCGTCGCTAAATGCGAGAGGTATCAACGCTGTGCTCACTCGCGCCGATGACCGTGAGCTGGATCTTCAGCCTCGGGTCAATATTGCCGAGCGAGCAGATGCGGATGTCTTTGTCAGTATCCATTCCAACGCTATCAGCCTTAGTCGCCCAGATATTAACGGGTTAGAGACCTACTACTATTCTTCGGGCCTGAGCCTAGCGCAGACAATTCACAACAATATTTTGCAGCGCACTAACTTGAGCGATCGCGGCGTAAGAAGAGCCAGATTCTACGTTCTCGTCAATACTTCTATGCCCGCTGTTTTGGTTGAAACTGGCTTCGTCACTGGCAGTGAAGACGCCGCTAGATTCCGAAATCCCGAAGCGGTGAACACGATTGCTGACGGTATTACAGCCGGTATTCTGCAATATCTCAACGTTCGATAGAATTTTGATTTTAGGCGCAGTTTGACGCTGGTGGATATTGTTGCTAACGCGCTTCTCTAAACAGGTTAGAGCGTAAAAAAGCTGCCCAGGCTTATACAAAACTGGTTAAAGTAAAGGAACGTTAACTTTCTTAATCACGGGCCTGGTTGCTATGCGCGTACTTTTAATGACAGGAAAAGGCGGAGTGGGCAAAACCTCTGTCGCCGCGGCAACGGGGCTACGATGCGCAGAGCTAGGCCACAAGACGCTTGTTTTAAGTACCGATCCGGCTCACTCTTTGGCCGATAGCTTTGACACCGAGCTAAGCCACGACCCTAAAGAGATTCAGCCCAATCTTTGGGGCGCAGAACTCGATGCTCTGCGAGAACTAGAAGGTAACTGGGGCGCAGTGAAGCGCTACATCACCCAGGTTTTGCAAGCGCGAGGCCTAGAGGGCATCGAAGCAGAAGAGCTAGCTATCTTGCCTGGAATGGACGAAATTTTTAGTCTAGTGCGAATGAAGCGTCACTACGACGAAGCTGAATTCGACGTTCTTATCATTGACTCTGCACCTACCGGAACCGCGCTGCGCCTGCTGAGCTTGCCCGAAGTCGCAGGCTGGTACATGCGCAAACTCTACAAGCCCTTTCAAGCCGTTTCGACTGCCCTGCGGCCTTTGGTAGAGCCTTTCTTTCGGCCCGTGGCCGGGTTCTCTCTACCGACTAAAGAGGTGATGGATGCGCCTTACGAATTTTACGAACAGCTAGAGGCTCTAGAGAAAATTCTCTCTGACCCGACGATTACGTCTGTGCGGCTAGTGACCAATCCAGAGAAGATGGTAATCAAAGAGTCGCTCAGAGCGCATGCCTACCTTAGCTTGTACAACGTGGGCACTGACATGGTGGTCGCGAACCGAATCATTCCTGAGAGCGTGAGCGATCCGTTCTTTCAGCGTTGGAAAGATCAGCAGGCAGTTTACAAAGAGCAGATTCATGCGAATTTTCACCCGCTGCCGGTGAAAGAAGTGCCGCTGTATTCTGAAGAAATGTGCGGGATGGACGCACTCAATCGTCTGAAAGAGACGCTATACGGCGACGAAGATCCGACGCAGGTTTACTATAAAGAAACCACCCTCAGAGTCGTTCAGCAAGACGATGCTTACAGCCTAGAAGTCTACCTGCCGGGCATTCCTAAAGATCAGGTAGAGTTGAGTAAGACGGCTGACGAACTCAATATTCGGATTGGGAATCATCGCCGTAATTTGGTTTTGCCTCAGGCGCTAGCAGCCTTGAATCCATCGGGTGCCAAAATGGAAGATGACTATCTCAAAATTCGCTTCGCCGCAGCGCCAGAGAAACCCGCCTAGGCAAATTTCTGGCTCTGTTTGATTTGCGATCGCATCATTTCTACTGAGGTAGCAGGTTTCTGGCAGAGCAGTCCCTTACAGACGAATGCCACCGTGCCTGACGGCAGGCTTTCCTTCAGGTCGTCTTCTATGCGAATCACTGCCGTAGGTAGCTTTTGCCATGACTCATCCGCTAGCTGGTCTGCGCTTGTGCGAATCAAAGTAGGATGTACAAACTAGTCTAGAGCGCTCAGCAAGCTTGGGCAGGCGCGCGGGGCCTTGGCGATCGCATGGCTAAAAGAAACCAAAGCAGCTTCGGCCTGCGTAAAGTAGTCCAGATTTTCAGTCAGTAAAAAGAGGCGAACTAGAGAGGCGATCGCGATGCCATTTGCCGAGGGCACTGCGCTGTCTTGATAGCTCCGCTCTTGCACAATCAGCTGATCGCTACTGGCATTGAAATAGCCCTCTTGAGCGCTGCCGAGCGTTTGGTCAAATTGGGCTTGAAGGGCGATCGCCGCCGCTAACCAATCTGCCGCTTGCCCTCTATAGTCATCAAACTTTAAACAGGCTTGCTGAATATCAATCAGCGCTTTAATTAGCAGCGCATAGTCTTCTGCCCGCGCCAAAACAGCGACTTCACCATCGTAATTGAGCCGATATAACTTGCCTTCAATCTGCTGATTTTGCTGAATATAGCGAGCCGGTTCTATCGCCAGCGCGAGGTAGTCTATGCAAGCGAACGTCGCCCCGGCCTTGGCCAGTCCTGAAATCATTAGCGCATTCCAGGCCACAATCATTTTGGTGTTGGTCACGGGCGGAATTCGCCGCGGCCAATTATTTTCCTTGACTGACTGCGCATCTGTCGCAGGTGCAAACGTTGGCGTATCAGCAGGCAATGTGCCATATCGACCGACAAACAGTTTGTCTAAGGATCAAGAATTAAATAACCTGATCAAGTTGCTACTGCTCGCCGCCCTCACCCTAGCCCTCACCCGAGGGAATCAGATCTTGCGCATCTTATTAAATCCTTGATCCTAGGGCGGCTTCTAAGCCATCGCTCAGCAGCGTGCCCTCTCGCCGCTGCAAAACGTTTTTGCCTTCAAAATTACCGCTTTCATTCACAGTGAACGCATGGGTCAGCGCCGTCAGTTCCGCCTTGCTCAGCAGACTTTGCAGCTCAGCGTACGACCATACATAAAAATCGCCTTCTTCGGGCTCAACGGCATCGGCACTTGTGAAATTGTCTGCGTCCTGCGCTGCGTAGAAAAAGCCGCTAGGTGAGCGCATTTCTCGTTTCAGCCAGTTCACCGTTTTATCGACCGCGCGCGCGATCGCCTGCGATCGCTCCCCAAACTGCCAGCAGTCCGACAAAAATTCCACAATCAGCCCTTTGTCGTAAAGCATCTTTTCAAAATGCGGTACGGTCCAAGTCGGGTCTACGGTATAGCGATGAAACCCACCTGCAACATGGTCAAAGATGGTCCCTTTAACTAGGCTCAAAGCCCTTTGAAAGGTCAAATGCTGTCCACCAATCGGCGGCGACTCTGTGTCTGTAGTCTTTTCTTCAGCCTTCTCAGTGGCGCTCAAAAGACGGTCGCCTTGTAGTACCAGGCTAGCGTAGGGAATCATCGGGAACCGATTGCCGGTATCAAAGGGCATCAAGGTTTTAGCACAGGCGTAGATGCCCACTGTTAACTGGGCGATATCTAATTTGCCTGCTGATAGCTGCGCAGATTGCTGAAGACCTCGAATTTGCGACTTTACCGAAGCAACTTTGTCGGGATTGGTATCAAAAATCTCGCGCAGCGCTGACAACACCTGTAGAAAACCGGGTCGACCATAGCGAGCATCTACCGAAAAGTAAGTCCCCCGTAAAACGGCACCCGGTCATCCGGCGTCAGAAAAATATTTAACGGCCAGCCGCCTGGCCCGTCAACATTTGCAGCGCTTGCATGTAGATGCTATCGATATCAGGACGCTCTTCTCTATCGACTTCAATCGGCAAAAAATGGGCATTCAGGTAGGCCGCGATCGCCTCATCCGAAAAAGCTTCCCCCTCCATCACCGTGCACCAGTGGCAGCTAGAATAGCTAATCGATAAAAAAACGGCTTATTTTCATGCCGGGCTTTCTCTAAGGCTTCATCGCACCAAGTCCACCAGTCAACCGGATTCTCAGCGTGCTTTCTCAGATATAAGCTGCTGCTATGAGCCAGTCGGTTAGCCATAGGAACATGTAGTAATAGAGCAACTCTTGGCAGTCTATCGTAACGGCCAAGACATAAATATTAATCAGGCTAATATCGTTAGGGTGCTGATTTTTATACCGAAATGCTTTATTTTTGAGAATCAATGCACCTGTAGCCTCCACCCAAAAAACACTGACCAAAACTATAGAGCAGGCTGCATCTATCTCTCCGTTTATTTAAGCGAGTATCTCCTGTGACACAATCCCCCAACGACCCCCGACGCGACGATCAGCAACCACCTACTACCGGGCCACTTCGTCCCCTCAGCTTTGACGAGATGGTAGCGCTCTTTGTCGCCTTTTTGTCGTTGGGCGGCGTGCTGTTCTGGGGCCTGACGCGGGGAAATCTGAACCTATTTGGCGAATCTTCTCCACTGGCGATCGCACCTATCCCTACTGAAGCAGCCCCCGGAGACATTGGCTCCGTTGCGGGCGTTGCGGGTGCAGAACGAGTAGGCCTTGATGATGGCTTGGACGCAGCATCTGCCACCGCGATAACCGGAGACGAGGAGCTTTCATCCCGTAGATCCGCAGTGGATCAGCTCTCGGACAGGGCTGCAGCTAGGCGTCAGCGCTTAGCGCGCAGAGCGCCCATTTGGGAAGATGTTAGAGACGGAATGGTCGGAACCGCAGCTGGAGTAGCCGGTGTAACTGCCGCTACACGAGGCGCGGACGCGACCGCCGATACTACCTTAGGTGAGACAGAAACTGCCGCCGCAGGCACTAGTACACAGGTGCCTGATATCGGAACCGCAATTCCTTCCGAAGCCGCTATCTCAGCTCCTCAAGATGTGATTGTCTTTAATGATGTTCCAGACGGCTACTGGGCAGAGCCCTATATTGATGCCCTCAGCAGCCGAGGTCTAATCGCAGGCTACGACGATGGCACCTTCCGGCCAGATCAGCCTGTTACACGCGCTCAAATCGCCAATGTTGTCTCGAAGACATTTGATCTGACCGTAGACAAAGAGACCCTGGAGTTTTCTGATGTTGCATCAGATTACTGGGCTAGAGAATCGATCGGAGAAACCGTGCAAGGCGGATTTATGACCGGCTTTCCAGACGATACCTTCCGACCGAATGAGCCAGTCACCAGGACACAGACATTTACCACGCTGGTTACTGGGCTAGGGATAGCGGCACCCACGAATATTCAAGCCACTTTGGATCGCTATGCTGATGCCAATGCCATTCCAAAGTGGGCTAACGAAAAAATTGCCGCAGCCACTGCAGGCAGCTTAGTTGTTGATTATCCAAATGTGACTAATCTCAACCCAAATGAACCGACGACTCGAGCAGAGCTGTCGGCCATTATCTATCAGGCGTTGGTCGGCGAAGGGGTGCTAGCACCCCTTGACTCTGAATACTTAGTGAAGCCGTAGCAAAAGCTTAGGAAGTGACGTGTCGTCTAGAGTCTGTCCACCAGGCAACAATTGCCCAGCCAATCACAACTGCCAGGGCAATGCCCGTAAATTCAGCGACCCACTCGATTAAACGCTCTAGTGGGACAATTCGCCCTAAGAAATAGCTGAGACTCACCATCGTGGCGGCCCAAGTTGCGGCTCCGATGGCATTACATACCAAGAATCTGTGATAAGGCATACGGGTAATGCCTGCGAGGGGTCCGGCAAAAACTCTTAGCAGCGCCACAAATCGGCCCAGTAGAACAGCCTTACCAGCGTTCTGACTAAACCGGTCTCGCACTTCTTCCAAGCCAGATTCTGATATCCTCAGCCAGCCCCCAATTTTGACCAGCAGCGGCCATCCACCGTAATAGCCCAGCAGATAGCCACCGCTATCGCCGATAATTGCGCCTACCGTCGCCGCTGCAAAAACGTACCATACATTCAGCTCGTGGCTGCCTGCCAAAAAACCGCCGATCAGTGTGACAGTTTCCCCTGGAATGGGAATGCCCATATTCTCTAACAAAATTCCGCAGAATACTGCCCAGTAGCCATATTCACGGGCAATATCTTGTAACAGATCTATTGAGATCAGCTCATCCATATATGACGCTCGGTGCTAACGGTTCTCAAGCTTACGACATTTCTATTATGGTTCCCTGGAGGAGCTGTTCGGCTGCCGACCGCATCATAAGATACAAAGCTGGCGTATAGATTCTGACGTTAGATTTGTGGCTAAGATGAAGCGGCCTTTGCAAAGCTGGCCATGGAGTTGGTGCCCAGCATCTCGCTGGGGAAGGTGGGCAGATCAAGATGGCTGGGGCCTTGGCGACTACGCATAGCGAGACGGTAGCTAGTACTTTGCAGTTCTGCTTGAAGCTCACGGTTTTCTTGTTGAATTCTGGCTACCCGGTCTTTGACTGCATTCATCCGCTCAGCGAACTTTTCTTTATAGATTCTGGGTAGCTCTTGCACAACTTGCTCTAGCATTCGGGTGCGGTCGGTGAGCGCTTGGGTGGTTTGGCGTAGATGATGGGTCTCCGCATCTCGCTCTTCGATTTGCGCCTGGTAGAAGGTGACCTGCTCTTCTAAGTGGTGCATTTGGTCCCTGAGCGATCGCACTTCTTCTTGGTGCTGCTCAGCTACTTCTGGCATTGGCAAAAAGTTTTGATCGCCTTTGACTAGCCGAAATAGCTCTTGAGATAGCTGCTGCACCAGCTGGTCTCTCATCTCTAGTTCTTCTCTAAGTCTGGCCACCTCTGAAGGTGCACTAAGACCGTGACTGCTCGTAGATTGAGACACTTAGATTCTTTCTCCTAACCGCTAATGGGATGAGGCCGTGATACGGGTATATCACGGATAAAATGCTGGGCGAAACCTGGCGAAGACGGAGATAAGTCATGACAAAAAAGACATCGCCTATCAGTAAAGATGGTTAGCTTTACCCACAGGCGATGCCTAGAAGTATTCAAAAAAGACCTAAGTGGAAAGAACAGAAAAAGGCTAAATGTCTAAGACCCTAGCGGTGCAGCCGACTCAGCGGGCTCATCATCCATCGAACCGGACTCACTCTCTTCTGGCGGCTCTTCAAATAGAATCGTCAGATAGCGAATCACGTCTTCGCTGAGGCGCATGGCGCGCTCCATAGGCGCGATTGCGGTTCCAGGCGCTGCGTAATTCATCTGAATATAAATGCCTTCACGGTGACGATTGATCTCGTAAGCCAGACGTCGTTTGCCACGGTGCTGGGTATCTAAATCCATCGCGCCTGCCTCGGTGAGCATATCTTGATAGCGACTAATTGCCTGATCAACGGCTTCATCACCGAGATCAGGACGCAAAATGTACATGGTTTCGTAAAGCGTAGGCATAACTCTAAAATTAAAATCCTTGTGGTCATCAGGCCTTTACCTCAGCAGCGTGAATCTTGATTAGATTCGACGGGGCTATAGCGGAGATAAAAGCAAGGGTTTACAATCATACCAACATACTGACCCCCTAAAACACATGACGCATCGCTACGTTCGAGTTCAATCGTCATCGGGGCAGATTTTTTACGGTTTGCTGCAGCCCGATCGCCGCGTTCAGGTACTCAATGCGCCGCCTTGGCGAAGCGGACAAAGCACCGAGCAAATACTGGACCTTGCTGAATACACATTGCTAGCACCCTGCGCACCGTCCAAGGTGATTGCTGTTGGTCGAAACTATGCCAAACATGCGGCTGAAATGAATAATGACATTCCACAGCGCCCTCTGCTCTTTATGAAGCCGCCAACCGCAGTCGTTGCTCACGATGCGGCAGTTTACTATCCGGCGCAGTCGCAGCGCGTAGACTACGAGGGCGAACTGGCCCTGATTATTGGTGAGCGCTGCTACAACTGCGAAGCGGCAGAAGCAAGAAATAAGATATGGGGCTACACCATTGCCAACGATGTCACCGCTCGCGATTTGCAACAGCAAGATGGGCAGTGGACACGGGCAAAAGGCTTTGATTCTTTTTGTCCTTTGGGGCCCTGGATTGTCAAAGAAGTACCGGTAGGCGCTCAGCTCCAGACCTTTATAAATGGTGATGCTCAGCCGCGTCAGTCAGCGTCTATTGCAGAAATGGTCTTTTCGCCGGAGTATTTGGTTAGCTATATCAGCCAAACGATGACGCTGCTGCCGGGCGACGTGGTGCTGACAGGTACGCCTGAAGGAGTAGGGCCAGTATCTGTGGGCGATCGCATCCGCATCGAAATTGAGGGCATCGGCAGCTTGGAGAATACGGTACAGGCTAAAAAGATAGCTAAAAAGGCATCAAAGCAAAGCGCCAGTCGTCAAGAGACCAGCGCTTCAGTAAAAGCCTGACTTTGATTAAAGATGTAGCCTCGCTTCAGCTTAGCCAATCCAGCACCATAAACAGCGCCGTAAAACTCAACGCCATAAGGCGGCTCTTAGGGCTGCATACTAGAGCTGCATATTAATCGCTTCAGACACCGTTGGAATCTCTGCGTAGCGACCCATAATCGACTGCGCCACGCTGTAAACAACGACTGCCATCCCGCCCAAGAAAAAGACATTCAAGAACGTCTCACCTAGCAATCCCTGGGTCAGAGGACCTAGTATCGAAACGGCTAGCCCCCCAATCGAGATAACAAAGCTGACTAAAATAGCCTGTAATACGTTGAAGCGAATGAACCGGCTGATGTTCGGATTCCTGACCACAAAAGCAAACAGCGCAATAAAGACTGCCAACCCTAGAAAAGGCTGAGTCTCAATCCAGATAAAGGGCGTCAATGGCAATAGCAGCAGAAAAAACAGATTGAGGACAGCAGGTGCCTGTGCGCCTAAAAAACCGAAGAAAGCGCTGCCTACCCCGATCGCTGAGGTTAACGGCATAACATACGCCAAGGCGGCAAAGGCTCTATCTAGAGCGGTTGCGGAACCATTCATAACAGACTCCTTTTAATAGTTTTGTGATTGGATTTTGGGAGGGTGGGCTTTGTGATGGGTGTGCGCCATAATATCAGGCGAAAAAGCCTGCTAGTAGCCATTGGATCTAGCATAGCGTACTGACTCTTCCGAGACATCAGTCTCACTCTCAAGAGATAGCCTGATGGCAGCTCGTACCTGTGAGCGATCGCGCGATTTTTGGCTCAATCTACCAAAAGTCGGCTAGTGCTCCGCCTATAGCGCAGCTTAGGGGGTAGTGAAAGCCAGGTGAGTGACAGCGAACAATCTTCATTCTAAAAACGTACAAGCAGCTTTTTAGAATGGTACAATTGAATCATGTTGAACTTGACTTACACCTATCGACTGCGCCCTAGCAAGGCTCAGATTCTGCTCTGCGAGGAATGGCTAGAAACCTCTCGCAGAGTATGGAATTACGCCTTAGGTGAGCGCAAGGATTGGTATAAGTCACGCTCCTGCCTGCTAGAGAGATGCTCGCTCAAGGGCGAATACATCATGCCTGCAGAGGCAAAGCGCCCCACGTTTGCCAGTCAGTGTAAGGCGCTTACTCAGGCGCGAAAGCAGTCTGAGTTTTTGGCAGGTGCAAATGCTCAGATGTTGCAGCAAGTGCTGCGACGACTAGAGAAAGCGTTTGTCTCGATGTGGGAACAAAAGCACGGTTTTCCCCGGTTCAAGAAACCAGGGCGACTGCGCTCAATGTTGTTTCCACAGCTCGGCGCTAATCCGCTGCAAGGGGATGTCGTCAAGCTGCCAGGCATCGGCAAGGTGGGAATGCGAATGTCTCGACCGATTCCCGATGGGTTCGAGGTGAGACAAGCGCAAGTCGTCAAAAAAGCCTCTGGCTGGTATGTAATGCTGACGCTGCAAGCAGATGTCGAGGTGCCTGAGGTTCAGTCGCATGGTAGAGCGCTAGGTATAGATGTTGGGCTGCAAAGTTACCTAGCCACGTCTGACGGGCTGCTGGTGAAGCCCCCTAAGTTTTTCGTTACGCTCCAACGCAAGCTGCGATTGCTGCAACAAAGAGCAAGCCGAAAGAACAAGGGGTCAGCCAACTGGCGCAAAGCCCATCAGAGGATAGCTAGGCTGCATGAACATATCCGCAACTGTCGCCAAGACTGGTTTTACAAGCTGTCTCATCAGCTCTGTGATGGCGTCGGCATGGTGTTTGCTGAAAAGCTGAACTTCAAAGCGTGGGCCAGGGGAATGTTCTCGAAGCATACGCTAGATGCCGCGCACGGTGAGTTCTTGCGCATCCTTTCGTGGGTGTGCTGGAAACGAGGCGTTTTGTATCTCGAAGTGGACGCCAACGGCACCTCTCAGACTTGCCCTAGCTGCCAAGCACACACAGGGAAGAAAGCGCTGTCGGAACGGGTTCATGCCTGCCACGAATGCGG
This sequence comes from uncultured cyanobacterium, assembly GCA_963833005.1. Taxonomy (GTDB): domain Bacteria; phylum Cyanobacteriota; class Cyanobacteriia; order Phormidesmidales; family Phormidesmidaceae; genus Phormidesmis. Next base: position 423,486 of record CAWHWK010000011.1, read on the forward strand.
TTACGAAACCGATAGAGATATTGCAGCCGCGCAGGTAGTTATGCAGCGCGGCTGTGCAGCGGTGGGACGCACCGTCAAGATGCCTAGCTAGGGGTTAAGAGCTGTCTCCCCTGCAATCTAGGAATCTCCGACTATACCCGTAGGGTTAGGGGGAGAGCGTCAATAGCTCAGCAATCCGAAAGCCCATTATGCATTCGTATTGAGTGCGAGCATCTTTGGAGCCCTCTTTTGAGCCCCTCTCTGATCCCTCGTCTGAGCCTTCAATGCGATCGCAGTCCCTCGTCGTCACCTTTTCTGCTAGCTCTCTGCCAGTAGGGCGGCCACAGCGTAACTGACCAGCCTGCCACCGAGGCTGTCCGCTTTGGCTGGCCATTGGGCAGGTTCGACAAATTGCTCCAGGCAACACCCGCTTGTTATCGATCAAGATAACTAACATAGGCCACTGCTCCTTTGAAATTAGGTCCAAGATAGATTTTCGAGAACTAAATCTCTGTTCATCACCCGAAATAGACGAGCGTTTCTATCTTAGGCAACCCACCAGGAGAATCTGTATAGGGTACTACACACCCCGAGAGGTTCTGATCGAATTCTCAGCCGGGAGAGAACCGTTAGACGAGCTATCAGACGAATTATCCGTGTCCTTTTGCAGCTTGGGCAGCAGACGGGGTTTTGGCGTTGGCTTGCTTTCATAGCCCGCAGGTTCATCACTTCTTAGGTGGGCGGGTCGCGCCTGGTCGTAGGCCATCTGCAAAGCCGCAGCAGCAATCGTGCGAATGTCGTACTCTTCACTCATCTGAGAAACAATCGGTAAGAAAGAAGCCAGTCGCTCACTGGTCACCGCTTCACGCACCTTAGCCTGCAACTTCTCTAGATGGCGAGCCGCAATTTGCGCCTGGGTCGGCACTTTGCAGTATTCCACCTTTTTATCAAAGCGCTTTTCAATCCGAGAAACTTTGTATTTTTCCAGCGTCGTGACGATAGAGACCGCGCGGCCCTCTTTCCCGGCTCTACCGGTGCGCCCAATGCGGTGTACGTAGCTATCCGAATTGTCAGGGAGCTCGTAGTTAATCACATGGCTAAGATCTTCAACATGAATGCCCCGCGCGGCGATGTCAGTCGCAACAACCCATCTCACCTGACGTTGGCGAAATCTCTGCAGCAGTCTTTCTCGCTGAGACTGGGTAAGATCACCATGATATTCATCGGCGCTGTGCCCGGCGGACTGAAGCTGACGGGTGAGTTCTGCGGCAGTCCGACGAGTGCGCACGAAAATAATAGCCGATTCAGGATCTTCCATTTCTAAAATGGGCATCAGCGCTCTGGGCTTGCTCCATCCAGCGGGCACCACGTAGGCGATCTGCTTGATTCTAGCCGTAGAGGCTTTCTGCGACTCAACGCTGATAGTGACGGGAGACTTTAAGAAGCGGGTCGATAGCTTCTGAATCGCTGGGTCCATCGTGGCTGAGAAAAAGGCGGTTTGACGCTCGTCTGGCGTGTGAGACAAAATTTTCTCAACGTCTTGAATAAAGCCCATGTTAAGCATCTCATCGGCTTCGTCAAGCACCATCATGCTTAGCTGATCGAGTACGAGGCCGCCCCGATCGATGAGGTCAATGACGCGGCCAGGGGTGCCCACAACCACCTGCGAACCTCGCCGCAGTCTTTGCAGCTGGCGATCAATAGACTGTCCACCGTATACAGCCGTGACGTAGATTTTTTTATCGGTGTTGAAGCTTTCCATGGCTTTAGCGACCTGCATCGCTAGCTCACGGGTGGGCGCTAACACCAGCGCCTGTACATATCGGTTAGAGGTGCTGATTTGCTCTAAGAGCGGCAAAGAGAAAGCGGCTGTTTTTCCGGTGCCGGTCTGGGCTAGTCCGACGATATCGTGACCAGAAAGTAATTGAGGAATCGCCTGTGTCTGGACGGCGGTAGGCTTTTCAAAGCCCATCTTACTAAGATGATTAACGCGAACAGTGGACAGTCCGAGATCGGCAAAGGAAGAGGTCATTTGGGTTTAGACGAGGGAAAAAGACTGAAAATGGAAAAAATATTTTTTATAGCGTGCAGATATGAGGGCAGTAACTGGAGAGAACAGCACTTTGTGGAGCTGTTCTTCCTTAACTAGACGACACTAAACAACGGCAGTGACAACTTTTGATTGAGATGTTTGACTGTCGGTAGATGCGACAGCGCCAAACAGGTCGTAGGTGTCGGCTGCTTCAATAGTGACCGGAACGATCTGCCCCAAAGCGGCGCTGCCCTTTGTATAGACCAACCCGTCCACATCTGGGGCAAAGCGAGCACTCCGGCCAATTAGTTCTCCAGTAGACGGGTTTTCTTGCTCAATAAGCACATCTACCGTACGTCCCACTTCTGCCTGATTACGGCGGAAGGAAATCTCTTGCTGAGTCAGCATCAGCTCTTCTCGGCGGGCTTCTTTGATTGCCTGCGGCACCGGATTGGGGAGGTCGTAGGCGGCGGTGCCTTCTTCGGGAGAGAAGGTGAAGACACCTACGTGGTCAAACTCATGGCGCAAGACGAAGGCTTTAAGGTGCTCGAAGTGTTCGTCAGTTTCACCGGGGAAGCCGACGATAAAGGTGGTTCTTAATACGGCGTCGGGAAGCGCGGCCTTGAGGTTTTGGATGATTTCGTCGTTGACCTGCCCTTGCCAGGGTCGGTTCATTGAGCGCAGCACTTGGGGATGGGAGTGCTGTAGGGGCAAGTCTAGATAAGGAAGAAAGTTTTGGGTGTCTTGAATGGCGCTGATGACAGCGAGTGTGAGGCCGGTGGGGTAGGCATAGTGCATTCTGATCCAGGGCACATCGACAGCGCCAAGGGCTCTAATTAGCTCGGCAAGCTGAGGTTTGCCGTAGAGGTCTACGCCGTAGTTGGTGGTGATTTGAGAAATTAAGATTAGCTCTTTGACGCCTTGAGCAGCGAGCTGGTGTGCTTCGGCCACAATGGATTCGATGGGGCGCGATCGCTGCTTTCCTCTCAGGTGAGGAATAATGCAAAACGCACACTTATAGTCACAGCCCTCGGCAATACGTACATAGGCTACCCCTTCAGAGGTCGTACGGTAGCGCGGCACCGTTTCATCTGCGATGTAGGTTGGCTCAGCAGAAACTGCCTTCACCCGCTCACCGGCTTCTGCGCGCTCAATCACGTCTACAATTTTGTGATAGTCACCTGTCCCCACTAGGGCAACCGCTTCTGGGATTTCGTCTAGCAGCTCGTCTTGGAAGTGCTGAGCGAGACAACCTGTAATCACAATTTTCTTGTTTGCTTCGGCTAGTTCGACCAACGTCCGCACCGACTCTTCACGAGCCGCTTGAATGAAGCTACAGGTGTTGACAATGACGTAGTCAGCTAGCTCTTCGTTGGCATCTACGCCATAGCCTGCCTTTACTAGTAGCCCAAGCATGTGCTCGCTATCTACTCGATTTTTCTCACAGCCTAGATGCGAAATCGCAATCGTGGGTTTGTGTCCCATAAAACTGATACCAGATACCTTATGAGATGCCAAAATCCCGCAGCCGAATCCCGCTCACTTTAAAATCTAGAAAAGAAAAACTAGATAAAAAGAACCTAGACAAACAGGAAAACCTAAAGCAGAAACTAGAGCAGAAATCACATCTCTTACCCGAGAATCATAACATAACTACACAATTGATGAGAGAAAAAGACATCAGCTGACATCAACGCGGTCCTATGCCAGCACTGCGGCTCTACTGCAGATATCTAGAGCAAACATTTAGAGTAAATATCTATGCAGACATTTGGGCGCAAACATCTGGGCGCAAACATTCAGGCGCAAACATTGGGCTAGCCGCATAGGAATTCACTCCTCAAACTCTCAGCGTTGACTGTTAAGGTAGATCTTCATAGGACCTATTCATAGCAACAGTCCGAGATAAACCCCCGTGGACTTAACTCAAATTTTTCAGACAGCTAATCCAGCTGTTGGTGTGATTCACCTGCTGCCGTTGCCGACATCGCCTCGCTGGCAGGGTGATTTGGCATCTGTGATTGCCCGCGCCGAGCAAGAAGCCACCGCGCTAGCGGCAGGCGGTGTACATGGGCTAATTGTCGAAAATTTCTTCGATGCCCCTTTCCCAAAGTCTGAGGTAGACCCGGCAGTAGTCAGTGCGATGACGGTGATAGTGCAGCGGTTGGCTCAGCTGGTGCCGCTGCCGATTGGCATAAATGTGTTGCGTAATGATGCAAAAAGCGCGATCGCAATCGCCGCTTGTACAGGTGCTCGCTTCATTCGAGTGAACGTGCTTACGGGCGTTATGGCCACTGATCAAGGCTTTATTGAAGGGGTCGCACACGATCTGCTGCGATATCGACGAGAGCTGGGCACGGATGTGAAAATCTTTGCCGATGTGCTGGTTAAACATGCCCAGCCTGTTGGTGAGCCAGACATTGCCACCGCTGTGCAGGAGACCCTTCAGCGAGGCTTGGCAGACGCGGTGATTTTATCGGGCAGCATGACCGGGAGCCCGCCCAGCTTAGACGAGCTACGGCTGGCGCGAACGGCGGCGGGCGATGCTCCCATTTTGATTGGCAGCGGCGCTAACTGGGAGAATATTCCTCGCCTGATTCAGTTTACAGACGGGGTCATTGTCTCTAGCTCGTTGAAACGTAAGGGCGACATTCAGCAGCCAATCGATCCGATTCGGACTCGGCAGTTTGTAACGGCACTTAGCGAAGGGCTCGCTGCGCGTTCATTGCCGCCCGTCGCTGAGAATCATTCTGTGGTTGCTGGATAGAGATTGAGGAGATTGGGATAGAGCTATAGAAGCGTGGCTGGCCATGTTAATTAGCTGGCCCATAATTAACTGGCCCATAATTAACTGGCCCGCAGTTGTTGCAGTTGCCGTAGTTGGTTAGAGAGGAGTTAGCTAAAATAAGTCGGGGTAGCGATTAGGGGTTTCCTTATGGCAAATTTTCTTGATTTAAGGGTATTTTTGTCTAAGCGGCTGTCAAAGACTTGACCAGACAAAGACTTACCCAGACAAAGACTCAACCAGAACCGCCAGATAGGTCTCTTCAAGCGAGCCTTCTCAAACAGGCATTCTCAAACAGGCACTTTCAAACAGGCACTTTACTACTATGAGACGTCGTCGCCAAGAAACGCTTTGGATTCATAAATGGTCGCGCCCCATTATTGGTGCGATCGCTGCTGTGGGAGCCTCCGGTACAGGCTACCTCACGGCCATGAGGCTGATGAATACCTCGGCGGCCTGCGGTAGCGGCTGTGGCAAAGTGCTATCTAGCGCCTGGGCGACCATATTTGGCCTGCCACTAACACTGTTTGGCTGCTTGGCTTATCTGTCGATGCTGGTGCTAGCGATCGCGCCTTTGTTTGTCAGTCCAGAAAAAGATAAAGATCTGCGCGTAAAGTTAGAGGGTCTGACTTGGCCGCTACTGTTTGTCGGTGCCACTGGCATGATGATATTCAGTGCCTTTTTGATGTATCTGCTGGCGACCCAAATCAAGGCCGTCTGTCCTTATTGCATCGCTTCAGCGCTGTTCACCGTCACGATGTTTTTGCTGACGCTGTTTGGTCGGCGCTGGGATGATCGCGGCCAGCTTTTATTTTCGGGTGCCATTATCGCTGTGGTTGCGCTCGTGGGGACGCTGGGTGTCTACGCAGTGCCCGGTGGGCCGCTAAGCTCTGGCACACAGGCAGCAGCCAGAACAGAAGCAGGCGTGACCGCACCTATTACCAACCCATCCGGTGAGGCTGAAGTTGCGCTGGCCAAGCACTTAACGGATACAGATGCGAAGATGTACGGCGCGTATTGGTGCCCTCACTGCTTTGATCAAAAGCAGCTATTTGGAAAAGAGGCTTATCAGGATATTCCCTATATTGAATGTGCGCCCGATGGTAAAGATTCTCAAACCGCGCTTTGCCAGAGTGTTCCAGAAGTAACAGGCTTCCCCACTTGGGATGTGAACGGTCAGTTCTTATCAGGCTCGCAAAGCTTGGAAACCCTGGCAGAAGCCTCTGGATATGAAGGCCCGACAGATTTCGTGAATTCTGATAGCAGCTTAGGCGGAACTTCTGGTGGCTAAGCGTCTTGCTGGCTGATAAGCGCCTACTGACGAAAGTGAGCTTTAAGATCGAGCTTGGCGGATAGCTCTTGGCGAATCTGGCGCATGATGGAATCTTCATCAAGGTCGCTGAGGATTTCGTTGACGACGGCTTTAGGTCCGCCTTTGCCCCAGGTGGCTCCGTTGGCTAGATAGGTTTTGGTGACTTGAGCGATCGCATAGGTTGAAACGCCTGAAACTGCCGCCTGAGCGAGCGCCACCGATACGTAAGGGCTCGCTGTTAGCCCGCCCGTTGGAATCGCCGCTGCTGCCAGCACGCTTTTGAGCCCACTGAGCCCAAAGGTAATGGCTAGCTCACTAATGGTGAGCCCGCCTAGCGAGAGCGCAATTTTTTTGAGCAGTTGAGTAGCCCCTTGCTGGGTCATTTCCAATCCGTACAGCTTAGCAAGTGCCATGATCAAGGCCACATCAATCACTGCGCCGCTGAGTAGATCGACTACGGTCACGGGATTGAGGGCAACGGCGATGGATTTGGTGATGACGGTTTTCCAAATGGTGTCGTCGGCTGCGCGATCGCGCAACAGCAGCTTTTGATCGACCACTCGCTGATTGACATCATCCGCATACAGCAGCGTATTCAGCGCCACTAGCGCCTTTCCCTCTCTGTGCAAAATCTCTAAAATTTTGAGCTTAAGCGCACTGACATCTGCCGTGCCTCTAGCGCTGCGCGTCGTTAGGTTGCCATCAGCCTGCCTGAGCGCTTGCCTTACAATGGGCGCAGCCGTAGCCGTCACGACATTCTCGGGTGGCAATAGATTAGCCAAATGCTCGTCTCGCAGCTTAGCCAAAATTTGCGACTGATCAGCCGTCGAATACTGATCAACCTTGTTGAACACGAGGAGAACTGGCTTGCCTGCCTGGCAAAGTTCGCGCAGGGCGCTGTGCTCTAGCTGGGTAAGATCGCCTGCGACCACGAACAGAATGAGGTCGGCCTGACGGGCAATTTTGTGCGCGATCGCCTGCCGTTGCTCTCCATCGACCTCGTCAATTCCCGGCGTATCTATCAGCTCTACTTGCGAGGCCGATTCGCCTGATAGCTCAGCTCTATAAATATTTTCATCGGCTTCGTCGATCTGCCAGGCAATACCTTCAGCTTGCTGGGTCACCCCGTGCAGAGGCCCGGTTTCAAAAATAGTTTGCCCCACCAGCGCATTGAGTAAAGATGATTTACCGCGACCCACCATGCCAAAGACGGCAATATGAATGACCTGGTGAATGAGCTTATCGAGTACGCCGTGCAGGTGGTTAATATCGGTTTCTAAGCCCGTGCGTTCTCGTGGAGATAGATCGAGCTGGTCAATCAGGTGGGTGATAGACGCGATCGCCTGCTGATAGTGCAGGTCATCTGTCGAAACATCTGTCGAAACAGCTTGTGAAGAGACTAAGTCAGACATGAAATTACTGAGGGCGGCAGGCGCTAACTAGTTGCACTGCTGATGACCGCTGTTTATAGGATAATTGGGCTGATATGAAAGCTGGGTGTGGTAAACCCGACTACGTTCTGCTAGATGATTTTTTGCCAAACTGATTTTGCCAAACTGATTCTGACGGCTGGGCAGAAAAGGTGCGATCGCTGCTGATGAATACGTTAGCGAAGCAATATCAAATGGTGAGAGAATAAAATGCAATCCCTACCCTTTATGAGCGCCTATGGAGTTTGAGAGTACTGCCCAGCGGGCCTGCTATAACCGCATCGTGCCTTGGATGGAAGATTTATTCGGCGAAGCCGCTGTCCTTTTTGAAGACGAGCCCTTAATCATCATTACTATCGGCTCGGCTGTCGCCTCTACCCGCGTTGTCCCCTGGGGCGACAACGATGCACTGATCACGAGTCGGTCTTTTGTTGTGACCGATCTGACCGTTACCCCAGAGCTGAGCTACTACCTGCTGCGCGCCAACAACGGCATCCACTTTGGCCGCTTCGCCCTAGACGGCGAAAATGACATTGTGTTCGAGCACAGCTTAGTTGGCTCTACCTGTGACCAAATAGAGCTAAAGCACTCAGTGACAACCGTGATTCGTATCGCTGACGACTATGATGATGAAATCGTCGCCCGCTGGGGAGGGCAACGTGCCTTAGAGCGCTGGTCTTCTTCCTAGCTCTTTTTTCCTGGCCCTTTTTATTTGCTTTTTTCTTCGGCCTTTTTCTTAGCTTTCTTCTTAGCCTTTAGTCTTGAATCAATCGCGAAACGGCTAGCAAATTAGCTGCTTCTGGCCGTTCTAGGCTGTTGTGCTTATGGCTAAATTGATGATCATATTGACTTAAGTTTTGACTGCTCAAAAGTTGTTACATTTGAGCATTGAAAGAAAGTTCATAAAAAGTAAAGTTCATTAGCGATTTTACTGAGCTCGGTTGAGTAGTCGCTCAACCGAGCCATTGTCGCTACAGCGTAGATATCTTCGCGCTGTGTATGCTATATCACAACTTTCTCTCCCGATACTTATTTTTCAAACGAGTTTTAATTCTTATGGCATCTTTCACGATTCTCAAAAGAGTCAACTTGGCGGCTGGTCAGCAGGCAGCTTTTTTTACGCATATTGCTGCGCTTGTCTTTGGACTAGCGGGTTTGTTGATAGTCCTTCCCCATGCGGGGTTTGTCGCGCAGCTACCTGAAATTGGCCAAGAGGCATTTCAGCTATCGATGGCAGGCGGTGGCGCTTTGTATATGATTTCGGGCGCGATCGCTGTCGGAATTTATGCCTATCGTCAGCTTGGGCTATGGCACTGCCTCAGCTTTATGATTCCTGCCTTGGGCGTGTCTCTAGGCGCTGAGCTGCTAGGCACTAGCACCGGCTTTCCCTTTGGCGCGTATCACTACCTCACCGGGCTGGGCTACAAAATTTCTGGGCTGGTGCCGTTTACAATTCCGCTTTCCTGGTTTTATCTGGGCTTTAGTGCCTACCTTATTGCCTATATGGGTTTTAAGACAATAGTGAGCGATCGCCTCTCAGAGCTAGGTGCCATTATTATAGGCGCACTGCTTTTAACCGCCTGGGACTTTGTACTTGACCCCGCGATGAGTCAAACAACGATGCCATTTTGGGCCTGGGATCAGCCCGGCGCTTTCTTTGGGATGCCCTACCAAAACTTCGCAGGCTGGTTCGGCACTGGCGTTGTCTTTATGAGCGTAGCAACATTGCTATGGCGGCTACAGCCGAAACAGTGGGCCGATAATATCTCCCTAGAGCTGCCGCTAAATATCTACATCAGCAACTTTGTCTTCGCCATGCTTATTAGCATTGATGGTGAAATCTATCCGCCTATTTTCCTAGGCCTACTGCTAGGTGTTCTGCCCCTAGTGTGGCTCTACCGCCTTGCTACAAAGGCCGAGAGAGTTGCCTATGGATCTCAATGGCCCCAAAATTGGGAAAGGAATACGGGTGCCCTGGTAGCTTCTGCTGCGTCGAAAGGGGCTGAATGAGTCTAGCCTCAGTACTAGGAGTGCTGGTGGCAGTATTGACCAATGCACTGCCGGAACTGCCCGGATCTCAACTGCCCGGATCTCAACTGCTCGGATCTCAACTGCTCGGATCGCAGTGGCCAGCGCTGCTCGCCTGTGGGCTCTTACTCTTTCAGCTTCCTTTTACAGCCATTCTGCTTTCTCGGCTTTTTAGGGGCGCTCGACGGCAAAAGCCAATCGCCCCTAAAAAGGCAACTGCCGATCAGATCAACAGCGTTAGCGTGGTTGTTCCGACGCTAAACGAGGCGGATCGCATCACGCCTTGTTTACAAGGACTCTCTCGGCAGGGTAAAGCGGTGAGAGAAATTATCATTGTCGATAGCCGCTCGACAGACGGTACGCCTGAGAAGGTGAAGGCGTTTGCAGCGCGTGACAGTCGCATTCGCCTGATGACTGATGAGCCACTGCCATCCGGCTGGGTCGGTCGTCCCTGGGCGCTACATACTGGCTATCTGGCTAGCTCGCCTGCTAGCGAATGGGTGCTGGGCATAGATGCTGATACGGAACCGCAGCCGGGGCTAGTCGCGGCTGCAATCTCTGAGGCTGAAAGCCAAGGGTACGATCTGATTTCTCTGTCGCCGCGTTTTAGGCTGCGATTTGCGGGGGAATGGTGGCTACAGCCTGCGCTGTTGATGACGCTGATTTACCGCTTTGATTCGGCGGGTGTGGGTGCGTCGCGGCCAGAGCGAGTGATGGCCAATGGGCAGTGCTTTTTGTGTCGGCGCTCGGTGTTAGCTCAGGTGGATGGCTATACGGGCGCGGCCAATTCATTTTGTGATGATGTCACATTGGCGCGGCAGATTGCGGCGGTAGGCTACCGAGTCGGTTTTTTGGACGGGGCGCGGGTGATTAGCGTTCGGATGTATGAGGGGATGGCTGAGACCTGGCAGGAGTGGGGGCGATCGCTCGATCTTAAAGACGCCGCAACGCCTCAGCAACTTTGGGGGGATTTGGCGCTGCTGATTAGCGCTCAGGCTTTGCCCATATTGGTTACGCCGTTGCTCTTGTTTTTTGAGAAAAGCGATCGCGGTAGTTTGACTGTTCAGATGGCTTTGGGACTGAATGTATTTTTGCTGCTGGTACGGTGGGGAATGCAGGGTGCGATCGCCGCGTCGTACCATCGCCCGCGAAAGCTTTTTTCTGTTGCCCAGTTTTTTTGGCTATCGCCGCTTGCCGACCCGCTTGCAGTCACTCGAATCCTGATATCTTCGCTACAAACCCAAATTCAATGGCGCGGTCGTATATATGACAAGACAAGCCGCGACAAAACGAGCCGCGATAAAATGAACAGCGATCGCGAGGCTCACCTGTAGATTTGTGCGACTAAAGATATGTGCGACCAACCGTCGCTATGCCCGGCGCTATCCTTTCAAGCAGCGCACCGCTTCTAACATTCCTTTCGCCTTATTGAGCGTTTCTTGATATTCACTTTCGGGCACTGAGTCTGCCACCAATCCCGCCCCAGCTTGCACGCTGATGGTCTGAGTGCCTGTCTCATCGGCCTGTACCACCATCGTACGAATCGTAATGGCGCTGTTGAGCTGGCCTTCAAAGTCGTAATAGCCATAGACCCCAGAGTAGGGACCACGGTAGTCAGGCTCTAGGGCTTTGATAATTTGCATAGCGCGGATTTTGGGCGCGCCGCTGACAGTGCCCGCCGGGAAGCTGGCTTTGAGCAGGTCCCAGGCGGTTTTGTCAGGGGCCAGATCGCCAATAACGTTGCTGACAATGTGCATGACGTGAGAGTAGTTTTCGATCACCATCAGTTCGTCAACTTCGATGGTGCCGCTGGTGCAGACGCGGCCTAGATCGTTGCGGCCTAGGTCTACTAGCATGACGTGCTCGGCAATTTCTTTGGGGTCAGCGAGCAAGTCGGCGGCGTATTCGGCATCTTCAGCCGCGTTCTTGCCGCGAGGCCGAGTACCGGCGATAGGGCGCAGGGTAGCCTGCATGGGCGTGTTGGGACCAGTTTGGGTGGCTTTGACCATGACTTCGGGGCTAGAGCCGATGAGCTGCCAGCCGTTGAAGTTGAAGTAGCACATGTAGGGAGAGGGGTTAACCAGGCGCAAAGAGCGGTAAAGATCAAAGGGATTGCCGCTGTAGCTGGCCTGAAGCCGCTGGGAAATGACCACCTGGAAAACATCGCCAGCGCGGATGTGGGCTTTGGCTTTTTCGACGCTAGCGCAAAACTCTTGGCGGGTGCGGTTGCTAGTGTAGGCCAGCGGCGGTGCGGTGCTGGTTTCAGGCGAGGTCCACTCTAGCAGGGTATCTTTTTCGTTTAGGGGGGCGCGAAGTTTGGTGACGAGATTGGTAACGCGATCGCATGCAATATCATAAGCTGCCTGCAAATCCACCGCCGGGTCGCGCAGATCGGCGTAGGCAATCGCCCACACCTTGCGCTTCACCTGATCAAAAATCAGCAGATTATCTACCTGCATCCATAAGCCATCAGGTAAATCGGCGGTGCTGCGCTCGTGCGTGGTCACCGTTGGCTCAATCCATTTGATCAGCTCGTAGCCCCAAAAGCCAAACAGCCCGCCAATGCCAGGCGGTAGCTGCGGTAGCTGTACGGGCTGCAGCGTCGATAAGCACGTTTGCAAGACATCAAAGGGATTACCTTCTAAGACCGTTTGGCTACCGTCCCGAAAAGACTGGGTTGTCGCAGCGCCTTTAGACTCTAGAACCCATAGCGGATCGCAACCTAAAAAGCTATAGCGTCCTAGCCTTTCGCCCCCTTCAACCGATTCGAGCAAGAAGCTGTAAGGCTGACCTGCACAGACTTTGTACCAGGCTGAAACAGGGGTATCGAGATCGGCAACCCATTCTTGGTACACCGGTACGAAGTTTCCCTGCTTAGCGAGGCTCGAGAAGGTAGCAAAGTCTGGAAAGATCATGAGTGCGATCGCGGCAAAAGAAGCGCGTGAGTGAATGCTACAACAAAAAGTAAGTAGACCAAAAACAAACGGGCAACTACTAGAGCTGCCCGTTTGTTTCCATGCTTTGTGCAAGTTTTAGATGCTTTGTGCAAAGAGGTCTAAATGCGTTGCTTAGACGTGTGGCTTAAGCTGTGACTTAAACTTCGTAAGGCTCGCTGCCACTGAACTTGATGGTTGCAGGGTCGGGGTTTTCGCCAATGCGACGTTCCTTCTTGCCCGCGTAGCCGCGACCTTCATTCACCTTCTCGGGGAAGACGCCATCTGCGGGATGCAGTAGGCTAGTTTCGCCGCTAGGCAAGACGCGATAGACTTTGTAGTCAGTAATTTTGGGCTTGAACTTTGTTCTGAGCTGCTTGCCGAGGGCTAAACACTGCTCTTTACGAGAAAGCTCTAATAAGTTTTCGCCTTCGTTCATAGTGGCTGCGCCACCTGTGGGCATTTCGAAAACCTGTTCTTTTTCAGAAGTCCAGGTGATTGCGTATCTTTCTTCAACAAAAGCCTTAGTTAGAAGACCGCCGGTGCTGCCTCCGAATTTAGGCATTGAACCAGTTAGTGCCATGAATGATATCTCTCAACCTTCGATGAACCAAATCGTAACATCGTCCCCTCACTGTATTAACAAGCCCTTTGCGAAGCGTAACAGTTCTTTAACAGAGTCTTGGACTGAGCCTTTAGCTGTGGTCAGACCGGGCGGTTTTGACGGAGATTTCATGCGTACCGGCAGCAGGGGATTTTTTGAGCGGCGGCTTTTTGGCAGCGGTCTTTTTCGTAATAGCCTTTTTCGTGGTGGCTTTTTTCGCAGTTGCTTTTTTTCGGGTGGTCTTCTTGTCGCTGATTTTCTGGCCCGAATAGCGGCCTGTTTTGCTAACAGATGGCAAGGTGAAATGGATTTGAGTGCCCTGGTTTTTACCCCCAGATGTGGCCCAAATTTTGCCGCCCAGCCCTTCAATAATTTGCTGACAAATAGCAAGCCCTAGACCCGTACCGCCAACGGAGCGTCTGAGGGCACCTTCTTCTTGATAAAACCGCTCAAAAACGGTCTCTAGCCGGTCGGCTTCGATGCCCCTGCCGGTATCTGCAACGATGACTTCGACGGTCTGCTTATCTTTGAGTTCGGCGCTGATGGTTACTTGGCTGTTGGCTTCTGCAAACTTACAGGCGTTGTCGAGCAGCTTGGAGAGGACTTCAACAATCCACTCGCCATCGGCTCGGACAAAGGGCAAGTCTTCAGGAAGGTTGGTTTCAATTTGCATGGCGGGCGCGGTGTCAGAAGAGTGCTGCCAGCGCAGACTGCTCAGGGCAAGATCGACGCACTCTGACAGGGAGAGCGATTCTAGGTTCCACTCTACGCGCTGACTTTCGAGCCGAGAGAGGGTCAAAAAGTCTTGGACGAGCTTGCGCATGCGTTCGGCATCGGTGAGCGCGGTGTCAAGCATGACTTGACGCATGTCGTTGGACATGTCGGGTTCGGTCAGCAGGCTCTCTAGGCAGACGCGGATAGTGGAGAGTGGGGTGCGCAGCTCGTGTCCGGTAATTGCAATCAGGTTGCTGCGGGTGCGCTCTAGATTGGCGAGCTGCTGGTTAAAGTCTTCGAGGTGGGCGTAGGCTTCGGCCTGGATGAGGGCAACGCTGAGCTGGTTGGCGATCGCTTCGGTCAGGCCAATTTCGTCATCGCTCCAGCGGTGGTCAGTGCTGTCTTCTAAATGCAGCTCAATCATACCGAGCAGGCGACTTTTGTGAATGAGCGGCACGAGCAGACAGCCGTGAATTTGCCAGCGCTGTAAGCGGGGACGAGCGTGAGAAAGGTCGAGTTCGTCCGATGTTGAACAGTCCGGTATTGAACAGTCCGATGTTGAATTGTCCGGTGTTGAACTGTCCAGCGTTGAACTGCGGGTATCACGACGGGTATCGCTAGCACTGCTGGGGCTGATAATAATAGGGCTGTTGATATCATCAACAGCTAGCGTACTGCGTCGGTCTTTGACCCACTGGTAGAGTGGATTGTGTTTGAGCGGCCAGGTTGCGCCTTCTAATGAGTTGAGGTGCTGCTGACGATATTCGTGATGGATAGTGGCATCTAGGTCGTGGTCAGCGCAGCGATAGATGATGCAGCGGCCTACGTCAAGCACACTGCCTAGTTCGGCAGCAGCGATCGCAAATATCTCGGACGGGTTAAGCGATTTGCGAATAGCAGCGGTAATCGAGTTCACGAGCCTGGCGCGCTGTTCTTGCAGGGCAATTGCCCGGTACGCCTTTAGCTGCTTGTACTGTCCGGCCTGCAAATAGGTAATTAGCCGCTGGGCGAAGGGATCTTTTTCAACCTCCAAATCGTTACCAAGGACGGCGGGAATGAAGCGATCGCGGGCCCTTTGAATTTTGTCGGCTAGCGCTGGCCGATAGGACTCAATCCGATCGAGCAACAGATCTGCTGCCCTTAGACTGACCTGCCGATCGAGCGTCCATATGCCCTCAAACCGACGGCTTTGGTCTAAATGGGTCGCGGCGGTCGTCACCTTGTCAGTCACAAGGTGGTGGGGTTTTTCAGCCGCCTGATGTTCCCGGCAAATTAGCGCCGCGCTGTAGTTCTCTGCAATCACAACCAGATGCCATTCTTCTGTCAGGGCATCTTCGTCATCAAAATCTATTTTTTCGTAGCCTTGCCCCTCGTCACGCTCTTCCTCGTTAAACTGCGTTTCTGCCGCAGACAAAACGTAGACCTGATCGCTCACCTCACCAATTCGCACGTAGCGGTGAGCCTCCTGCCGATAAAATCGCTCTTGCTGAAAGCTAGCAATGATCAACGGCTGCTCTTCGAAGCCAGATAAAACCTGATCTTCCATAGCATGAGAGAGCGCCGTCAATGACGTTTTGAAATACATTTGAAACCGCAGAGCAGGCAGCGCTTCAAATATTTCTTCCACAATGGAAGTTGGATTACCCATGCGAAGTTCGCGTTATCTATAGCAAAAGCCAGCAAAAGCCGTGTCAATAGCGTGCGCTTTGACCTAGCGTTTCAACCTAAAACAGACGGCTCAAAACAAGTTTGTGAGCGCTTTTTATCGTTTTTTGTATGGACAAAATCTAAAAATATTGAACAGAATCAGCGTTTAAAGAAAATTCTAAGTATCGTCACAATAGCAGGCAATTTGGCGACACAGTAGTAGAAGTTCATCAAAAGCAATGCGAGCGATCGCAGCAGCGGTCAAAGTGACCTGCACCGTCCCTCTATTCAATCATCTATTCAATCATCGCATTTACAGCACCACCAAAAGCAATCGGCACCGGATGAAACAAGTCACCCGGTGCCGATTTTGCAATTTAAGGCTAGATCTCGCTAGTCAAACCAGATGGCTTACAAAGGATATAAGCCAAGGAAAAAAGCGACTAGATAATACCACCCATATCGCTAGTGTCCTTCAAGAAGCCACTGTAAGCTTCCATACCGTGCTCGCCAATATCCAACCCTTTGAGTTCTTCTTCAGAAGAAACGCGCAAGCCCAACAGGGACTTAATCACTACCCAGAGAACAGACGTGACCACCACAGTAAAGAGGCCAATAGCCACAATACCAATGATTTGAGCAATCAGCTGAGTGGCACCGCCACCAAAGAAGAGACCCGCCTCTCCGTCAAAGAGGCCAACCGCTAGCGTGCCCCAGATACCACAGACTAGGTGAACCGAAGTTGCGCCCACTGGGTCATCAATTTTGATGCTGTCAAAAAAGCCGACTGAGAAAACCACAATAACGCCAGCAATGAGGCCGACGATAATCGCGCCCCAGTAGCCAATGCCGCCGCAGCCAGCCGTAATGCCAACCAGACCGGCCAAGATACCGTTGATCACCATAGAAAGGTCAGGCTTGCCGCTGAGGCCCCAAGCTGTAAATGTCGCGGCGATGCCGCCTGCTGCTGCTGCTAGGTTAGTGACCAAGGCAATTTGAGGCACAGCCAAGTCAGCCGCTAGCTCAGAACCAGGGTTGAACCCAAACCAGCCAATCCACAAAATGAGACAGCCAAGAGTCGCAATGCTCATGTTGTGGCCAGGAATCGCATTAACCGTGCCGTTTTGGTACTTGCCAATACGAGGGCCGAGGAAGATAGCCCCCATCAGCGCCGCCCAGCCGCCAACAGAGTGAACCACGGTAGAACCGGCAAAGTCGCTAAAGGCTACGCCTTCACCGAGAAAAGACATGTCAGAGAGCCAGCCACCGCCCCAAACCCAGTGCGCGGTGATGGGGTAGGAAATGGCAGTGAGCAATATGCTAAAGATGATGAAGCTGGAAAATTTGACCCGCTCGGCAACCGCACCCGAAACGATAGTCGCAGCCGTTCCGGCAAAGGCCGCTTGGAACAGAAAGAATACAGGCGTTGTGAGTGTGCCAAATGCGGGCTCAGCCGGATCGCTTCCTGCCAAGAAAAATCCGCTAAAGCCCAGCAAAGCATTGCCTTCACCAAAAGCGAGTGCAAACCCTATCGCCCAGAAGGAAACGGTCGCTAACGCGAACACAATTAGGTTTTTGGTCAAAATATTGACCGCATTCTTTTGACGGCAAAAGCCGGTCTCTAGCATGCCAAAGCCCGCATTCATGAAAATGACCAGCACGGAGGCAATGACTATCCAGATGTTGTCTAAGATGACTTGAACATCAGCAGCGGTAACTTCGTCTTGAGCGTGAGCCGCAAATCCCCAAGTAGCCACAATGACAAAGGCTAAGGGAACGCAGGCCAACCAGCCCCAAGCAAACCGACGACCAAATGCACGGTTTAAGGCGCGCTTAGCCATCTCTGTAAAGGGAGGGACGTTTGCAGACCACGGCGAGGGCGATCGCCTAGCCTGCTTTCTTTTTCTCATCGTAAAATTAGACATTTTTGTCTGGTGTTCCTAATTACGCAATTTCGACAGTAATTCACAGCTCAATATCAGTGCTTAGCGTGATGCGCTGAGCCCATCACATCCCTGTCGAACTGATGGCACCCATTCCACCAAGTCTGAGCAAGTCGTTCTGTATCGCCTGATACTTTTAATAATGGACTGCCTACCCTGACGATTCTTTTTCTCACAAGTTTGGGTAAAAATTTACAAAGCGACCGGATTTTGAGCCCTCAAAAAATTGATTTGTATCATTTCTAAACATCAATTTTCTTTGGTATCAGATGGTTTCAGTCAACCCTGATAGATGAAAACTCTCACAAATCGAAGGCTCTCTTAACTTCGCTGCTTAAATCTTTGCCCCGATTAAACTTTCGCCACTTTCGTCACTTTTGCCGTTTCAAGTGTTGATCATATGCTTGAGATACTGCCGAGCCCCTAAGGCAGAGAGTTGATTTTGCTTGTCGCTCACCATCGTTTTGAGCTGTTGACGGTAGCTCAGAATTTTGTCTTGCAAAGTGGCATCATAGGCGGCCAAAATTTGGGCCGCGAGCAGGCCCGCATTTTTGGCGTTGCCGATGGCGACGGTGGCAACTGGGATACCTCGGGGCATTTGAACAATGGAGTAAAGCGAATCTATACCAGAAAGCGTACTGGTTTTGATCGGCACGCCAATCACTGGCAGCGGGCTCAGGGCTGCAACCATACCAGGTAGATGAGCCGCGCCGCCTGCACCCGCAACAATGACTTTGAGCCCCCTAGTATGAGCGGTTTCGGCATAGGTAATCATCCGCTGTGGTGTCCGATGTGCAGACACAATGGCGACTTCGTGAGGAATGTCAAATTCTTCACAGACGATGATGGCGTCCATCATTGTGGGGAGATCTGAGTCGCTGCCCATGATAATGCCAACATCGACTTTACCGTTCTGGCCGTTTTGAAGAGGGAATGTCATACGTCTGAATGTGTGGGAATGTGCCGGTGGAAGTGCTTCTATAGAAGTGCTTCTGTAGAAGCGTTTGTGGGTGTTTTGGTCTAATCTTTTTGTTCTGAGTTCTGTCTGCTTGATCTATGTCCGCTTGATTTATGTTTGATAGTACTGTCATTCTCAATGCTCGTTTGCCCCAGCGCTCAGGACTGTATCAAATCGCGATACAAGCGGGCGAAGTCACCAAAATTGAGCCTGCCGATCAGCTCTTGAATCAGTCGCTAAGTCAGCCGCTAACTCAGCCCCTAAGCCAGTCGCTGAGCACACCACCTAGAACGGCAATAGATGTAGAGGGTGACTGGATTACGCTAGGCGCTATAGATTTGCAGATTAACGGCGCGCTGGGACTGGCGTTTCCTGACTTGAGACCAGACAGTTTGGGCAAGCTACAGTCAATTTGTGAGCTGCTGTGGCAGCAAGGCGTCAGTGGATTTTGCCCGACGCTAGTAACCACTTCGTTAGAGAATTTTCATGGTAGTTTGGCAGCGATTCGCTTGTTTCAACAGCAGCAAGCATACGCCGATAAAGCCGACAGCGCCAGGGTCTTGGGGGCGCATTTAGAAGGTCCGTTTCTTAACCGGGCTAAGCGCGGAGCCCATCCGGCTGAGTTCTTGCAGCCATTGACGCGCTCAGCGGTTGAAACAGTTATTGGCAAGTTTGCCGATGCCATTAGCATTGTGACGCTAGCGCCCGAGGAAGCCGTGGAGGGCATGGAAGAGGGTGTGGGAGACGATTCGGTGATTCCGTGGCTGAGTGCTCAGGGTATTACGGTGAGCTTGGGGCATTCACTGGCAACAGCACAGCAGGCCAAGCAAGCGTTCGATCAGGGCGCGACGATGGTGACTCATGCGTTTAATGCCATGCCCGGATTGCACCACCGCGAGCCAGGATTGCTGGGCGCGGCTTTGAGCGATTCGAGGGTTTTCTGTGGGTTTATTGCGGATGGTCAGCACATTTGCCCAGCGATGCTGGATTTGCTGCTGAGGGTAGGCCGTGGCAGCCGCGACGCGCAGATGGGAGGCTTGTTTTTAGTCAGCGATGCGCTGTCGCCGCTAGGGCTGCCGGATGGGGTCTATCCCTGGGATAGTCGGCAGATTGAGGTGACAAAGGGAACGGCGCGATTGGCAGACGGCACGCTTTCAGGCACGACGCTGCCTTTGATTGAGGGGGCGGCGAATTTGGTGAGGTGGGGGCTGTGTGATGCAGAAGAGGCGATCGCACTCGTCACCGCCGCCCCACGCCGCGCCATTGGCCTGCCTGCCCTGTCTGTTGGGTCACCCGCGCAGCTAATTCGCTGGTCACAAGATGCCCAAAATCAACTTGTTTGGCAGTGGCTGTCGCTGTAACTCTAAAAGCTCTAGTGGGTACTCTTTACGCAAACTTTTTGGTTGCTGTCTGTTCGAAGATACGGATTTTACGGAGTGTGTGTGTAGATAGATATCAGCTCGAAAGATAGCAGCTCAAAACATCTCTCACTTTTTAAGGATTTACAATGGCTCGCAAAGTCACGCCGCTTTACGCTGAGACGATTACGCTTTTAAAGCTGTGGTCGCTTGATGAGACGCCTGCTTCTAAGTCCAATTTTGTACCCTCTGGAACTAGTGCTTACAGCCGCGCACTACATCAGCTAGTAGAAGAGGGCTTCTTAGTCCAAACGCCCAAGAATAAAAGAACGAATGTCTATGCCATCACTGAAGGTGGTCAGCAAAAGCTGTCAGCAGGGCTCGAAAATGATGACTTTGCTTTTAGCGCGATCGCAGGGCCAAAAGTGACCAACGCTTTGCTGAAATGGTTTAGACAAAATCAGCCAGCGGTTCGGGACGTAGATCAAACCGTTGCAGTTGCATCTGATAATGACAAATACGATAGCGCTTCGCCTGCAATTGGCTCTTACGAAGAGTTCACGAAAACTGCGCTCAAGACCTACGACCAGCTAAACCAGGATTACAATCTGGATGATTTGGTGCCGATTTATCGGATTCGTCGGGAAATAGGCGATCGCATCTCTCGCCGCGACTTCAACGAATGGCTGCTCGAAGTTCAGGCTAACGATCTTGTCCAACTGACGGGTGGTGAGCTGCCTAACGTCACCGCAGACCAGTTAGAAGATTCGGTGGCGATTCCAGGGGGTGGAACTCGTTTTTATGTAAAGCGACTACAGCCAGCGTAGGTCTGTGTTTGGTCTCGTGCTTATAGTCTGCTTTTTTGACCCACCCTTCAGCCCTTGCTTTTCTCATGTCAGTTTCCCAAAAAGCCTCTACAGAGTCTGATATTCTCGCTGCCCTAAAGGCAAATAATCCATTTGAAAAACCACCCGTTGTCAAAGACCAAAACATCTGGGGAGAATCTTTTCCTGATGTCCCTGCGCTGAATGCGATCGCTTCTGACACTGTGTTTGAAGCCTTAGAAAAGGCCCGCTCTGCTGATTCTACGTTTGATAAGGTCGCCTCCATCGTGCTGATCGCTGATCGTGGAGTTGGCAAAAGTCATGTCATCAAACGAATTCGACGGCGACTGCAAGCCAGTGAAGAAGGCGTTCTTATCTATGCGAGCGCCGATAAGTATGGCGAATTGGACTATATCAACGCTCTTTTTCAGCAGTCTATGGCCGAGAGCCTAGAGCAGATCGGCAGTGCAGGCGTGACGCAGTGGCAAGAGATTGCCACGCTGATGGTGGCAGAAGCCCTCAGCACTAGTAATGCCAATGCAAACTTACCGGCTGCGCAAGCTTTAGTCGGTAAGTTTGATAAAGCTTGGCAGAATAGCCGACAGAACAAACAGAAGGATCTCGTTGGCGAGTTGGCTAAGGTCATTCGCAGAAAAAGACCCAATACCGATCCGTATATTCTGCGGGCGATCATTTGGACGCTTTCGGAAGAGCGCGGCTCCTTTGCCGTTAAGTGGCTAGCAGGCGAGCAGCTCGATAGGCAAGATGCGGCTGATTTACGCCTGCCTCAACAGGAAAAGAGCGAAGGTGAAAGAGACGCTTCCGCGCTGACTCGTATCACCAAGATTCTGTCTTTGATTAGCGAGTACAAATCCGTGAGTGTCTGCTTTGATGAGCTAGATACCCACGCTAGCAATCGAGATGGATACACCACAGAGATTGTGATATTGGACTTGGTTAAGCGGCTGTTTGATTCAATTGGCCCTACTGTAACTAGCAAAGGCATTGTGTTGCTGACGGTTGTTTTGCCCGATATCTGGCGTACTGTTCGACAAACGAAAATAGCCTCTGAAGAAAAGATATCGTCTCATGGAAAGCCGATTGTGCTTAACAATCTGAGTGCAGAGACGGTACGTGAGCTAGCCTCAGCAACGCTGCAGAAGTTCTACCGCAAAAAAGGACTGACGCCAGCTACTCCTATTTATCCTTTTGAAGAAGAAGAGCTAGCCCAGTATGGAAAAAACCGTCCTTATGCGCGAGAAGCGCTTATCTGGTTTGCCGCTCAAATTAATGAAAAGCTGAAGATCCTAAAACCTGTATCCGTCTCCCCAACAGAGCGGCTCAAAGATGCTTACGACAACGCTTTATCGCAGTTTGACGCTGAAGAGCTTGAAGACAATGAGCTAATTGCGGCGGCGTTGAGGTTTGGCTTCGAAAAGATAACTGAGATTGACAGGCTAAAGGATCAGCCGATTGAAGGGGTGGTTATCGGAAGCGTTGAGGACATTACACCTAAGAGTCAAAACGGCGGCTGGATTCAATTTAAGGTGGTGGGCAAAGAGAACGGTGAGCCGGTGACAATTGGGGTTAGCGCTTTGCAATATACGACCGGGCGTCCGGTCGGCGCGGGCTTTCGGCGGCTGCTTGATACAGAAACCTTTGGGCTTTCTAGAAGCTGTCTGGTGCGATCGCGCGATCGCAAAATAAAACGCTACTGGGACTCGTTCGAGTACTATCAACAGCTCGTTGCTAGCGGCGGGGAATGGGTCGATTTGGTGATCGAAGAGATCAAGCCGCTGCTAGCGCTTCAATACGTTTACGAGCATCACGAAAAGTTTGATCTCACACTTAAGCGTCTAAACTCTTTTGCATTTACTCGTGACTTGTTGACCAGTAACTCACTGCTAAAAGAAATTTTGAGCCGTCCGACTGGCGCAGTCGCAGAAGATGCATTAGAAGGTGAAACGTTGGAGCGACTGAATGAGGGCGCAAGCGTCGAAACTATCGAGATCGAACTATCGCAAGCCCTTGCGGATGAATCCTTGCTAGACGAGACGGAAATGCGCTCTAGCTTAGAAGACGTTGTTGAAGCAATCAGCGCATGAGCCTATTTAACGTTTCGCTCTGTCTGCCTGAAGTCGATGTTGCGGCGCTGACTCAAAAGCGCTCTATCGTCGCTGTGACCAAGCGCTTTATTTTGCCGGACAAGTCATTTGCGCTGCTGCCGAGTCGTAATTTGCCAGCAGCCGGTGCGATCGCTAGCAATTGGTATCGCCCAAAAGTTCTGGCTGCCACGCAATCTCTTGACGTAGATCAGATTACGCACTGGGCCCAGTGCGCGTTTTGTCAGCAGGTTGATGATGAGAAGGCGATCGCAGCGGTTGCCGCCCGAACGATTTGGACAGAAGCGGCCCTGCTAGAACTTTGGCGCGATCGCGAGCATCTTTTCCTATCTATTTTGCAGATATATAAACTCCCGACAGCCATACCCACCAAGTCAGCACCCGCCCCAGAACAGCTCTACAAGTTTGTGCCGCTTACGCAATATTTAGAGGCAAGTAACGAAGCAGCGCTGCTCAGTAAAGCAGACTTTGCTGCTGCAAAAACAGCTTTTCTAGAGCCTGTTGAAGACATTCCGGCATCCGATAAAGGCGACTTCAAAAGTCCCGAAAACTCGTCAAATCCAGTACCTGAACCCGCTATTTATGATGTTCTAGAGTCTCCTGATTGGGTTTCAAAAATATCTGAATTTGGCAACTCTAGCGACGGCCATACTTTTGAGAAACTGATCCGGAAAGCTCTGATGCGAACTGGGTTTTAGCAACTCTCAAGATAGACCAGCCGCGAGCATCGACCCAAAAGCCACAGGTGGGGCAGGTGGGCTAGATTTTTATGCTGACCAGCCATATTCCATCGTCGGCGAGTGCAAAGCAACTGCAACCCCAAAAGTGAAAGACGACCCGGCTACTCAGCTACACAAATTGGGGTTTAAGCATCTGGAACCCCACCAGTATGAAAAGAGTTTGAAACTGATTATTGCCGCTGGCTCTTTGACAACTCACTCTAATAAAATTGCGGTAGGTCATCAGATGAACATATTGCGGCCAGAGACCGTTCAAGCACTGGTAGAACTGGTACTAAAGTACGAGCATGTGATATATCTATCTGACTTGAAGGGACTATCTGAGTGACCCCCCTTTTGGTGTAGCGGCTGATGCCCACATCAAATCGATATTTGAGGAGTGCGCAGCCAGATGTAAAAAGCAAGTCTGAGTACATGCAGCCGCGTGTACAGATTATTCAAACGCTAAAAGAGCTTTCCGCGCAAACGATTCCACACCGTCGAAAAAGGCATTCGTTGCTGTAGAAATTCGGGCGCACCACAATGCAAAGTATCAGCCACGTCATAACAGATAGTGCCGCAGAAGAGATGCTGAAAGAACTTTCTTCTCCTGTGTCAGGCTGTCTCTCATGCAAACACCTACTAGGCGATCAGCAGCGTTTTCGCTTTGTCAAAGCCATGCCAGTGCAGAGCTAAGAAATCGCATCCCTTATGGACTAACAGACAACTAGACGATCAGCCCTGGATACCGCTATATCTCCTTGTAAAGTATTGAATATGAGCAGCGAGGATTTATGAACCAGCGGTTAGTCGAATCAGTGGCGCAGATTGTGCTGGCAATGTCTGACGATGAGCGGCGTTTGCTAGGGCGCAAGCTGCAACATGCCGGGATGCCACAGCTAACCGCACCGACAGATACCGACAAATCTTTGCGAGTAGCTGAGATTGCGCAAGATATCCAAGACTTTGAAGAGGCGTATCAGGCTCCGCTAAGTGCTTTACCGGCTGACCAGTGGACATTGGCAGGCGCTGAAGCCGCTGAAGCCACTGAAAAAGCGCATGAAGCGGTTGATGAAAAACCACCCATGCCAACAGCAGAAGAGCTAACAAGGGCACAGACACAGCTCACTGGATAAAAAAGGCCAGTGGCTTTGCAGTCGCCAAACGTAATAGAATCTAGGTCGCAGGCTTTTGACTAAGCCCCCAGTATAGGCAACCAGCACAGGCACTATTACCAGCGGCTATGACCCAATCCACCTTTGACGAAAAGACAATTGTTCGCGAGTATTTCAACGCGACAGGCTTTGATCGCTGGCAGCGGATCTACGGCGATGGTGAAGTGAATAAGGTGCAGGCCAACATTCGCACCGGGCACCAGAAAACGATTGACAACGTGCTCGAATGGTTTGCTGAAGACGAAAATATTGCTGATATCACCGTCTGCGATGCGGGTTGCGGTGTGGGTAGCCTGAGCATTCCGCTGGCAAAAATGGGGGCTAAGGTCTACGCCAGCGATATTTCTGAAAAGATGGCGGCTGAAGCCGATGTAAGAGCCAAGGCAGCGCTAGCCGATGAGCTGAGCGCGGAGAAAATGCCTGAGTTTGAGGCTAAAGATTTGGAGTCGATTGAGGGTAGCTATCACACGGTGGTGTGTCTAGACGTGCTGATTCACTACCCACAAGCGCAGGCAGATAGCATGATCAAGCATCTGAGTTCGCTGGCAACTGACCGAATCATGATTAGTTTTGCCCCGAAAACTTGCTTTTATGCCACGCTAAAAAAAGTGGGTGATTTTTTCCCCGGACCTAGCAAAGCAACTCGCGCTTATCTACACAGAGAGTCTGATGTGGTGAAGGCACTTGAGGCAAATGGCTGGCAGATCGGGCGGCGATCGCTCAATAAAGCCCCGTTCTATTTCTCTCGCCTGCTTGAGGCCACTCGATCTAGCCCTAAAATCTAGCCTTAAAAACCTAACCTTAAACAAGAGCTGGCTGAAAATAGTGTTATCTCAAGCCGACGCTACTCGGCTGATTAGACTGCCGACTCTTTACAAATGAAATGGTCGGAACAAATGGTCGGATTTTATAGTGGCGAGGGCTGTAGCTATTGAACAGAGTTTAGTCAGACCTCAGCGGAGGCTTAGCGCAGATGATCAGCTTTCTGAAGAAAGGGACAGGCTATCTGTTGGTATCATTCGGTGGACTGTTTTTATTGGTTGCGTTTGTGACGCTGCTTAGCACTGATTCTAGAGACAAAAAACTAGATACTTTGCTGGGTAGTCTTGTTATCGGAATTCCGTCTACAGCGTGGGGCAGCGGCTTGATAGGCGCTAGCAGACAGCCGAGTCGGCGGCAAAAAGCGCTCGCAGAACAGCGACAACTTCAGCAAGCACTGTATCTATTGATCCAATCTAGCAAAGGACGGTTGACGCCTATACAGTTTGCGATCGCAGCCAATATCTCTATAGATGAAGCAGAAGACTTTTTAAATCATCAGGCAAAATCGCTTGATGCTAATTTTGAAGTAACTGATTCGGGCGCGCTGGTATATTTATTTCCGGTTAGCTAGTCAACGTATCGGCACTCTAGTAACGGCAGTCTCTAGTAACGGCAAATCGCTATGGCCTCTGCAAAACGCATCATTGGCATAGGGCTCTCTACAGTTGGGCTAGCGCTAGGATTTTTGTGTTTGGGCCGAGCAGGAGAAGCGGCTTTGAATCGAGATCTTAGTCAGCAAAAAAAGCGGGAGACGGTAGTGGCTGGTTTGCTACTAGGCGTCACTTCAACGGTAGGTGCGAGCTGGATGCTAAAGACCCTAGAGCGCAATCATGAACTTGCCTATTCTCAACGCCTTCAGAGTCTTTTTTATAAAACCCTCAAAGCTAACAGCGGCAGGATCAACGCGATTCAGTTCGCGATGATTGCCGAGGTTTCTTTGAGCGAAGCACAGCACTGCTTAGACAGTTGGGCCGGGCCTATGAATGCCGAGTTTAATATTGATGAGGCGGGTGTGATTGTTTATTGCTTTAATGTGTAGTCAGATCTTCATTTTAAGCACCCTTCACAAAAGAACACCCAAACAACTATGGCTCGTTTGTTTTTGGCGATCGCATCTATCCTTGGCGCACTGTCCGTCGCAGGCGGCGCGTTTGGAGCCCATGCCCTAAAAGGAAAGCTGACAGAAACGGCGCTAGGCAGCTTTGAAACCGGGATGCGCTATCAGATGTATCACGCGATCGCGCTATTGCTGGTCGCCATGCTAATTGCTCAATATCCAGATATCAAAGGTCTAGCGATCACAGGCTGGTGCTTTGTCGCAGGCATTGTTTTATTCTCAGGCAGTCTCTACGGCCTTAGCCTAGCGGGCATCAAAGCATTCGGTCCGGTTACGCCACTTGGTGGGGTCGCGTTTATTGCTGGATGGATAGTGCTAGCGCTATCGAGTGCCAAGCTGTTTTAGTTCCTCTATCTTAGTTCCTCTGTCTTGGCCAAGTTGTTCTAGTCGTTCCAAGCGAGCAGCCAGAAAAAGCGGTCATATCAATTCAGCTAAATTCAGCTAAATTTTCAAACCAGTCAAATTTTATAGGACGCCATATGTGTCGAATTTTGGGATATTTGGGTCCGCAGATTTCGCTTGATCAGCTGGTGCTGAAGCCAGAACACTCCATGCTGGTACAGAGCTATAAGCCCAAAGAACTAGAGGCGGCTGTGCTCAATGGTGATGGGTTCGGCTTGGGCTGGTATGGCAAGCCGGAAGAGCCGCCCTTTGTCTATCGCAACGTGCTGCCCATGTGGAATGACCGCAGCTTAGAAGACTTGTGCCGCTACATTCAGGCCCGCTCCTTTGTGGTGAATTTGCGTAGCGCCACGGCAAAGATGCCTGTTGATATCAGTAACTGTCAGCCGTTTGTCTACAACGACATACTGTTTGTGCACAATGGCCTGATTGAAAATTTCTTCGACTCGCTGCACCGCCCAATTCGTGAAAAGCTTTGCGACCAGGTCTATAAGCAAATCACAGGCATTACCGATTCAGAGCATATCTTTGCCCTACTTGTTCACTACTTAGAAACGCAGCCTGGTATTGATCTCGCAGAGGCGCTGCATCAAACAATTAAAGCGATCGCTCAAATGGCAAAATCAGCCGGTGTAAGAGTCGCAGCCAACATCATTTTGTCTACTCGCAATCGGCTCATTGCGCTGCGCTACGACAACCAGCAAAAAGCGCCGTCTTTCTATCTGCTAAAGAACGCTGAGCATTTTCCTAACTCAGTAATTTTGTCGTCAGAAAAGCTGTTTGAAGACAACTGGCAACCCTATAATCAAAGTGAACTGATTAGTATAGATAGCGAACTGCACATCAAGACCTATGCCACCGTGGCCTAACCGTAGACTGACTGCGGAACACCTGTGGACTAGCTCGTATGGGTGAGCGTTCCGCATCGTAGCTGACATCTCGCCTAGATAGTTCTCACACATTGCACGAATCACTGATTCTCGCACCGCGATCGCTGCTTTTTTCTCTGCACCACCAAAATCATCTGCCTAAAATCGTGGTGTTTGGCAGCGAGCCAAACCAGGTATGGACTAATTTGATCAACAACTTTGATCGACAACGCCATCAATGTCTTGGCCGAAGGTACATCCAACTTTTCCAGCTGCTACTCAGGAACAAGCTCACTATTGACCTCGTTGATCGAACGGCGGCGTAGATCTAAGGACTCTTCACGCGGCAACAGATCAAAAACGTCGCGCAGTTTGTCGTCAATGGTCTCGTAATCAACCTGGCCTGCTTCGTTAAAGATGACTTCTCCGGCCTGGTTGAAGATAACCGTTTGGGGCACAAAGCCTTTGAAGTAATAGCCAGGCTCAGTAGATTCGTAGCTATCTTTGACCGGAATAGAGTCGGCTGCGATCGCAATAAAATTAGCCGCTCTGCCATAGGGCGCTTGCAGCTGAGAAACCACCGAAGCAAACTTTTTACTATCGCGACTGTCATCTACAAAGAAAAACAGCATTGTCGGCTTATCCTGCTTCAACGCCTGAGGCAGCGTAAATTTAGGCGGCACAATCGAGCCGTTGCCCGCATACAGCGCAAAGATATTGCCGTCATAATTATCATCAGTTAGTCCGGCCCAGGCCGGGGTGCTCCACAGGCTAGTCATCATGGCAACGCTTAGCAGCACTAGGCCCAGTGCCATCAAGTGCCTGCGAAAAAATTGAACAAGCATAAATCTCACATTGTTTTCCGACTGGGTTACTTCGGCCCGTTACTTTGGCCCATTACTTTGGCCCGTTACTTCGGCTCGCCACTTTAGCTTAATAGTCTGAGGCTAGCACCTCATCTCAGCGCTTAGGGTGAGCTTAAATCACCTCAAAGCTACGGATAACTTCCTGTAGCCCAGCCTTATTCTCTTCATAACGCTCGGCAGTTGTCCAGCCAACCACCTGATAGAAGCGCCCTGCCCCTTCAATCGTAGTGTGCAAATACACCACCGGTACACCGTCTACACGTCCTCGAATCTCATACTGCACCGCCGAATCGCCATTGATTTGGTTAACTTCTGTCTTGGTTGCCCCATCATAAGTACTCAGCTCCTCTGCAATCAGCCAGCGATACTTATCCGCATTGTCTTCTAAAGAAAACTGGTCCAGCACGTCCGAGCTTTCAGATAAAACGCTAGCGTACATAGCCTGTAACGGGTAGCTAGCATAAATATCGGCGCTGTCTCTCAGCGAATTTCCGGCCTTCGTCCACTCAGCGGGCACCGTAATCGCGACGTTCCGCTGCCGATTTTCTAGCCTTGACGGGCCCTCTAGCGGCTGGCCAATGGCGTCCACCGTCTCCGTATCTTCAGACGAGCCCCCAAAACATCCGCCCAAACCTATCGCTATCAGCCCGAGCAGGGCAACGCCTACTAGCTGATACCTCACCTTCCTATGCATCGCGCCTATCCCCGCCCATCCAACGTTAGCCAAAGCATACCAGAGGTTATGAGCGATCGCGCAAGTATAGCCAGCCTGCGGATGTATCGCCCTGCCATTACTCTGCCATTACTCTGACATCGCTATAGGATCACTCTGACGTCGCTATAGGATCACTCTCAAGGCGAAGTGCCGAAATACGGCCTATTCCCTTTATGCTGGAGACAGCTCAATAGAACGCTGATCTCAAAAACACTCACTTATCGAATCGCTACGTTATCCCTATGCTCAGAGCCGGAATTGTTGGATTGCCCAACGTCGGAAAATCTACGTTGTTTAACGCGGTCGTCGCAAATGCAAAGGCTCACGCCGCCAACTTCCCCTTCTGCACGATTGAGCCCAACGTGGGTATTGTCGCAGTGCCAGACGAGCGGCTTCAGGTGCTCGCAGATATTTCTAGCTCTAAAGAAATTTTGCCTGCCAGGGTAGAGTTTGTCGACATCGCGGGGCTAGTCCAAGGCGCAAGTCAAGGAGAGGGCTTGGGCAACCAGTTTCTCGCCAACATCCGTGAAGTCGATGCAATTATTCACGTCGTGCGCTGCTTTGAAAACGACGATATTATTCATGTCTCTGGCTCGATTGGTCCGCTGCGTGACATTGAAGTGATCAACTTGGAGCTAGCGCTTTCAGACTTGTCGCAAGTAGAAAAGCGAATGGATCGCATTCGCAAGCAGGCCCGTAACAACAAAGAAGCTGAGGCGGAACTGACCGTTTTGGAAAAAATTCGACCCGTGCTAGACGAAGGCAAAGCGGCGCGTACAGTTGAGCTAGCTGACGACGAGGCCCTCATCATCAAGCCACTGGGGCTATTGACGCGTAAACCTGTCATTTACGCTGCGAACGTTTCAGAAGATGACTTAGCAGAGGGCAATAGCTGGGTAGAAGAAGTCCGGCCCCATGCGCAAGGCGAAGAGGCTCAAGTCGTCATCGTTTCGGCGCAGGTAGAAGCTGAGCTGCTGGAGATTCCTGCTGATGAGCGGGCGGACTTTTTGGAAGCGCTAGGGGTGGAAGAAGGCGGTTTGCAGTCTCTGATTCGAGCCACCTATAACCTACTGGGATTGCGCACCTACTTTACAACCGGCCCGGAGGAAACTCGCGCCTGGACAATTAAAGCCGGGATGCTAGCACCGCAGGCCGCCGGGGTAATTCATACCGATTTTGAGCGGGGGTTTATTCGCGCTGAAACCGTTGGCTATGAAGATTTGGTCACTAATGGCTCTATGGGCGCGGCTAAGGAAAAAGGATTAGTTCGCAGCGAAGGTAAGGAATACACCGTTAAAGAAGGCGATGTCATGCTATTTCGCTTCAACGTATAGCGCTTTTTGGCTGGGTATAGTCTTTTCAAACGCTTTTTTTAAACCCCTCTTTGAACGCTTTTTGTTAGACGCTTACCTGTAATTCTTCATGGAGTGCTTTATGATGCCCCGAAGCCTGGTATTCCTACGGAAACTTGAGCTTTAGGCTAGGCACAGGGAACAGATGAGATTAAGATCTGCCTTAGCTATAGTGGTGGTCATTTTGTTTGAATGCCCTTCTATCGGCTGAAAGCCTTGTATGGCATCGAACAAAGTGACTTGCAGTGGGCGCATGCATCAGTGCGCCCACCGCAGTTGTGCAACCTATTTTTTCGCTTGAGTCCCTTCGCGTTGATTTTTCCGTAATGAATTGGTTCTCGAAAATTCCGAACTGGGCAGCGCTTTCCTTGGTGATGAATGGACTGCTGTTTGTTACTTTACTCGCGGTGTCGTCGCAAGAGACCTCGGCTGTGGGCAACACTAGCCTAGTGGCCGCAGGGGTTTCTGATGCGGCGGTGGTCGGCGATGCTTTGGTTTCGAATGCATTAGATGCGGATGCGGCGATCGCGGACGCGGCTATTGCCGATGGGTCAGAATTGCCGCACCCAAGTGGCGGCGTCAAGCGCAGCTATGCCGAGTGGCTAGCGGTACTCTCTGCTGATGCCAAAGCGGTGGCGGCGCAAAAGCCCGCTCACTTAACGGTGCTGCTAGGCGACTCTTTGAGCCTGTGGTTCCCCGGTGAGCTGATGCCGGGCAGACGCGTTTGGATCAACCAAAGCATTTCGGGTGAAAAGACGCAGGGTTTGCTCAATCGGCTGAATTATCTAGACGACAACGAGGTTGAAGCGGTCTTTTTGATGATTGGCATCAACGACTTGATCTGGGGTAAGCCGGATGAGGAAATTTTGGCTAATTACAAGGCGATTGTGCTGCAGCTCAAGCGATCGCATCCCGATAGTCAGATTGTGGTGCAGTCGATTTTGCCGCATGGCGGAGAGCATTCGACCTGGGAGAGCCGCGATAAGCTAGAGGCGCTGCCAAGCGATCGCATTGTCAATATGAACAATGCCCTCAAGAAAATTGCCGATGACAATGATGCGTTTTATCTCGATCTCTATCCGATTTTTGTGACGGGTGACGGCACCCTGCGCGATGACCTGACGACGGACGGGCTGCATTTGAACCGGCAGGGATATTTGGTTTGGCGAAGTGCGATCGCACTGTATGCGCAGCTAGAGCTTCAGTAGCGCCTGAATAAAAATAGCGGTTTTGCCAGTTTATACGACCTAGATGCTGGCTTGCAGAGACTTAACCTAACCGACTCAACCCAATCTACACTCAACCCAATCTACAATGTGAGGGAAACACGGCTGTTATTGAGCTGTTATTGATTGGAGATCTTTGCGACTTTATGGATACCAAAGCCTTTAAGCGTGCCCTCAACCATTCCGAAAACTACTACCGCAATCAGGGCTTTGGCCAGAAAGAAGATGTCGCCGGGCAAATGCGCTCGGAATATGAAAGCAGCCTGATTCAAACGATTAGAGCCAATAACAATCTTCTTGTCAAAGACGATGTGACTATCCACCTAGCCGAATCATTCGGTTTTTGCTGGGGCGTAGAAAGGGCGGTTGCAATGGCCTACGAAGCCAGAGCCCACTTCCCAAATCAAACGCTGTGGATCACCAACGAAATTATCCACAACCCTGAAGTGAACCAGCAGCTCAAAGCGATGGATGTCCATTTCATTGAGCTGATCGACAAAGAAAAAGACTTCTCAGGTGTAGACCGAGGGGACGTGGTGATTTTGCCTGCCTTTGGGGCGAGCGTACAGGAAATGAAGTACCTGCACGATAAGGGGTGCACCATTGTAGATACCACCTGTCCGTGGGTTTCCAAGGTTTGGAATACCGTAGAAAAACATAAGAAAAAAGAATTTACTTCCATTATTCACGGCAAGTATAAGCACGAGGAAACCGTCGCGACGAGTTCCTTTGCGGGCATCTATCTTGTAGTGCTAAACCTAGCCGAGGCTGAATATGTTGCTGACTATATTCTTAACGGCGGCGATAAAGTTCAATTTTTGAGCAAATTTGCCAATGCTTACTCCGTCGGATTTGACCCAGATAGAGATTTAGACACGGTCGGAATCGCCAATCAAACCACTATGCTCAAAGGCGAAACCGAACAAATTGGCAAGCTGTTTGAACGCACGATGCTCAAAAAGCACGGCCCCTTAGATTTAAATGAGCACTTCCACAGCTTCAACACCATCTGCGACGCCACCCAAGAGCGCCAGGATGCCATGTTTAGCCTCGTCGATGCCGATATTGACCTGATGGTGGTTATTGGCGGCTTCAACTCATCTAACACTACTCACCTGCAAGAAATAGCGGTAGAGCGCGATATTCCTTCTTTTCATATTGATAGCGCTGCGCGCATTGGCCCTGGCAACACCATCAAGCACAAACCGCTGGATACAAAATCGCTGAGCACAGAAGCAAACTGGCTACCCACAGGCAAGGTTTCGGTTGGGGTCACCTCAGGAGCCTCTACGCCAGATAAAGCTGTTCAGGAAGTGATTGAGAAAATATTTGCTATCAAGTCGCAGGTGCTAGTTG
The DNA here is from genome assembly GCA_963833005.1 of uncultured cyanobacterium. Taxonomy (GTDB): domain Bacteria; phylum Cyanobacteriota; class Cyanobacteriia; order Phormidesmidales; family Phormidesmidaceae; genus Phormidesmis. The sequence goes on from CAWHWK010000011.1 coordinate 456,775, forward strand.
GCGCAGGGCTATAGTATGCCGAGGGCGATCGCATCTCAGCGATGCCCAAATGCCCAGATGTGAGCTCTACAGAGACGAAGTAGATTCAAAAGACGAAAAAAGAGCCCTTTTGTACGTAAATGCGTACAAAAGGGCTCTCCTAATTTCTCGAAAGGGTGCTCTGGTCTAACCGCTTTAACCGAGCTGCTCTAACCAAGCTACTGAACTCACTAAGCAATCCCTAATCAACCCCGTTCTTGGCGACAGGTCATGAACTACCTGTAAACGCCACTTCAGGAAACTTGCTTTGAGCTTCAGTCATTGGCTTGGTCTTACCTTCTTCCTGCCAATAGTTAATAATTTCAGTTGCCTTATTAAGCAGCTCGACGCTCTCTTCGTCGGTGATCCAAGATTTAGATTCAATCTCAGTTTTTAATTGTTCCCAGGCATCGTTACGGGGCCAAAAGAAATAAGACGTTAGCGGGCTAGTGCCTTTACCCACAACCTGATCAACTGCCAGGGCGACGTCTTTGTCTAACCAAAGTACTTTTAATATGAATCGGGCATCCGATTCAGGCGTAGTAGCCACAGATTCTACAGACTCCAAGCGAAAACCTCCATTTTCATTCCTAAACTTAAATTAAAAATTAGGGTAAACCTACAGTCTAGTAGCTTAGCACAGCTCAGAATTTTCTATGACGATAGTCTTGGTGACCGGGCCTAGCCGTTCGGGTAAAAGTGAATGGGCAGAGCAGCTGGCGGCAAAGCTGGCCACAGACGGGCGACAGGTCGTGTATGTGGCAACGGCGCAGGTCAATGCGGCGGACGCGGAATGGAGCGATCGCATTGCTCAGCATCAGCAAAGACGCCCCGCCGACTGGCAGCTTCAGGAAGTGCCAGTGGCGCTGGTGGAGGCCATCGCCCAGGCTAAGCCTACCGACTGTTTGCTGATAGATTCGCTGGGAACCTGGCTAGCCAACTTGCTAGAACAAGACGCTGAGCAGTGGGCAATGACCGAGCAAGCGCTATTGCGATCGCTCAGTGTAACGACAGCAACCGTGATTATGGTGGCAGAAGAAACGGGCTGGGGCGTCGTACCCGCCTATGAGCTAGGGCGACGATTTCGCGATCGCCTCGGCGCACTTAGCCGCGCAGTTGGCCAGGCTGCCGATGACGTTTATCTCGTCACAGGCGGCTATGCGCTGAACTTATCGACACTAGGACAGCCTGTATAGCTTTTGGGTAAAATGACAGAGATTCTTAATTGTTCCCATTGAAAAGCTGGTTTCTAAAAAGTAGGAGACTAAAATCGGTCCATAATCATTAGCAGATTTTGACTCGAAGCATGGCCTCTCGTACACAGGTAAAAAACTATTTAGCCTACTGGTTTCAATTGGGTAAGCAAGTGGTTGCAGACGATGGCAAAACGTTCTACAAGCCTCAAACCGTCGTTGAAGGCGGTCGCTTTAGCCCCGAATTTGAAAAGTGCTGGCACGATATTCTCAGCGCCTCTGGCAAAAATTGTCATCTAGAAGGCACCGATCAAACCATCGACGAGCTGCTTTCACCGGCTTGGGAGGTTACTAACTGTGCCCGCTGCGACATGCTAGTTCCAACGCCTGAAGTCATCCTAGACCAGGTTCTATGTCCGTGTAACGATCTGCCAACCTGGCCCAACGAAGAACTGCCCAAACCCCGCTTACCCGTCGATAGCCAGCAGCGCCTATTCAACCTGAACGAAAAGTTAAAGTCTAGCTTTGGCAATGACTAAAGCGGTTACTCGCTAGCCGTTTGACTAAGCCACTTGACTAAGCCGCTCGACGACCCTGCTCGACTACCCCGCAGCAGTCACCGCATCGCGGCGGCTAATATCGCAGGTGAAAAAGTCCCTAGCCATAATCGTATTAGGAAAAATGGCTTTGGCTTCTTCTAGCAAGTCGCTAAGCTCTAGCACGTTACCAGGCGCATAGCGCGGACTAAAGTGAGTCATAATCAGCTGCTTGGCCTGCGCTTCTAGGGCGACCTGCGCGGCCATTGTCGAAGTAGAGTGCATTCGTTGATAGGCGAGTCCCGCATCTTGATGGGAAAAAGTCGCTTCGTGAATTAAAACATCTGCCTGCTGTGCCAGCTCAATCGCACTTTCACAAAATACGGTGTCTGTGCAGTAGGCGAGCTTACGCCCCACAATCGTGGGTCCACACAAGTCCGCGCCGTTGATCACACGCCCATCGGGCAAGGTCACAGCTTTACCCTGCTTAAGCTGACCATACACAGGCCCTGGCGAAATGCCTAAGCTTGCAGCCTTTTTGACATCAAAATGGCCTGTTCTATCTTTCTCTACAATGCGATAGCCGTGAGCAGGAATGCGGTGCTTTAGCCGCTGGCAGACAACTTTATAGTCATCGTCTTCGTAGACAGTGCCCGGTTCTGTAACATGCACCTTAATCGGGTAAGACGACTGCGTTTTAGAATAGCGCCGACAGGCTTCTAAATATTTGCCAAGCTCTGTGGGGCCGTAAATGTCAATTTGCTGCTGACCGGTGCCCGCCATGCCACAGCTCGCTAATAGCCCTGGCAGCCCAAAAATATGGTCGCCGTGCATGTGCGTGACAAAAATCCGGCGGATTTGGCTAGATTTGAAGTCGCTTCTTAAAAACTGATGCTGTGTACCTTCGCCACAGTCAAACAGCCATACCTCGGCGCGCTGTGGCAGCCGAAGGGCCACGCTAGAGACGTTACGCGATCGCGTGGGCACACCAGAGCTGGTTCCTAAAAAAGTAATCTGCAAAGCTTCAAAAATTTTGACACGCCTTATCTATAGTGGCAGAGAAGTGGCAGAGATCTCTACTAATCGCTCAAGCGCTGGCCGATCATTTTTCATCTCACAGACAAAAACCAGTAAAGAATTGTTACCAAAAAATGGTAATTATTGATACACTATTCCCCAAGAGCTAGGCAGGCCAAATCTGCCAGTTGCAAGTCCGCTGCCAGCGCGCCTTTCGCCCAAATCAGCTTTCTTGTTTTGACTGTCGTATAGGAGTGCGCAGTACAGCTTCCTCCCTATTGAGAGAATCAATAAGGCCAGAAAGGCTAGAACTTGAGGCCAAATTAGAAATCAACCCAAAGCACTCAGAATCGATTCTGAGTGCTTTTTTATGTGCTGCTTTCTAAAATCTTTTTTCCTATACGCTATTTCCTTATGTGCTTTTTTGGTGGCATTCGATTGATAATAAATGGGTCGCTCGCCCAGATGTCGCTTTGAGTTCTTCTGCTGATAAGCCCCTCATAATGCTCGTGGATGGTCACTCGCTGGCCTTTCGTTCTTACTATGCGTTTGCCCGCAGTCGTGACGGGGGCCTAAGGACCTCTACAGGGATTCCGACTAGCGTGTGCTTTGGCTTTTTAAAGTCGCTGATGGACAACCTAGAGGCACAAAAACCAGACTACGCGGCGATTACATTTGACCTGTCGGAGCCAACGTTTCGCCACGAAAGAGCCGAATCGTACAAGGCAGGGCGAGCCGAAACGCCCGAAGAGTTTACAGAAGATGTTGAAAACTTGAAAGCGCTGCTAAGGGCGTTTCAGCTTCCTATTTTTTGTCTGCCTGGATACGAAGCAGACGACATGATTGGTACTTTGGCGGTGCGAGCCAAAGCAAAGGGCTGTCGCGTCAAGATTTTGAGCGGAGACCAAGATCTATTTCAGCTGATTGATCAAGACGAAGATATTAAGGTGATGTATCTGAGTACGACCTTTGGCAGCAAAAGCAGTACGACCAAAGAGTATGGCGTCGCTGAAGTCCATGAAAAGCTATCCATTTTGCCTTGCCAGGTGGTTGACTATAAAGCGCTGTGTGGGGATACATCTGACAATATTCCGGGGGTAAAGGGCATTGGGAAAAAAACGGCGGTGAAACTGTTAGAAAGCTACGGCGATTTAGAGACTATTTACGCCTCAATTGATGAGCTAAAAGGGGCGGTTAAGAAGCGGCTAGAACAGGGAAAAGCCGATGCCGATGAGTCGAAGTTCTTGGCAACCATTAAGACAGATGTGCCGCTAGAGACGGATCTGGAGACTTGCAAGCTAGAAGGCTTTAATCCAGAAGACGTGATTCCAGCCTTGAAGCGACTAGAACTGCAGCACTTTGTCAATCGATTGAGTAAGCTGCAGGCGTCTTTTGGGGGCGAGTCGGACTATCAGCCAAGATCTGTGCCGCAGCCAGTGTCAGTGCCAGATGATTTTGAAGATGAAGACCTGGCGTTTTTTACAGCAGCAGAAACGGACGCGGTTGAGAGCTTGGGGCTGGGCGATGTGACGATTCAGCCGCTAGTGGTAACAACCGCTAAGCAATTGGAGACGCTGGTAAAGACGCTGATGCAGCAGACGGACACTGAAAAGCCAGTGGCCTGGGACACAGAGACGACATCGATTGACCCGTTGGAAGCAGATCTGGTGGGGATTGGCTGCTGCTGGGGAGAAGGGCCCGCAGATCTAGCCTATATTCCGGTAGGGCACGTAGCTGACGAGCAGCTTATTGATGAACAGCTCACTGCTGAGACGGTGCTAAAAGTGCTGACGCCGATTTTGACAGATGCGAAGTATCCTAAGGCGTTTCAGAATGCGAAGTACGACCGCTTGGTGCTGCGCCGGGCGGGGGTAACGCTGGCGGGTGTGGTGTTTGACCCAATGTTGGCGAGCTATGTGCTCAACCCAGAAAGTAGCCATAATCTGGCTGATTTGGCGCTGCGCTATTTGGAGCTAGCGACGGTGAGCTATACCGATTTGGTGCCAAAGGGAAAGACGATTGGGGAAGTTGCGATCGCAAAAGTTTCCCAGTACTGCGGCAGCGATGTCCACACCACCTATCGCCTCGTGCCCTTGCTTACGGCTGAGCTAAAAGAAATCCCGGCGCTAGAAGCCCTTTACCGAGACGTTGAGCTGCCGGTAGAGCCTGTGCTAGCCAATATGGAAGCCACAGGCATTCGGATTGACAAAGACTATTTAAACCAGTTTTCCAAACAGCTAGAAAGTGACCTAGCCGGGATTGAAAAAACCGCCTACGAGGCCGCTGGAGAAGAATTTAATCTAGGCTCACCCAAGCAGCTCAGCGAACTGTTCTTTGAAAAGCTAGGACTCGACAAGCGCAAATCTCGTAAAAACAAGACCGGCTACTCTACCGATGCCGCAACCCTAGAAAAGCTGCAAGGTGACCATCCGGTAGTCGATAGCGTGGTGGAGTATCGCACCCTATCAAAGCTGAAGTCTACCTATGTAGATGCCCTGCCCGAACTGATTCGACCCAATACGGGCCGCGTGCATACCGATTTTAACCAAGCGGTAACGACCACAGGGCGACTATCGTCTTCTAATCCCAACTTACAAAATATTCCGATCCGCACGGCCTTTAGCCGCCAGATTCGTCAGGCTTTTCTACCTAAAGCAGGCTGGCAGCTCGTCGCAGCTGACTACTCGCAGGTCGAGCTGAGGATTTTAGCGCATCTGAGCGAGGAGCCAATTTTGATCAAGGCTTATCGGGAGAATGACGACGTGCACCGGCTGACGGCGACACTACTGTTTGATAAGGCAAAAGAGGAGATTACGGGTGACGAGCGGCGAATTGCCAAGGTGATTAACTTTGGCGTGATTTATGGCATGGGAGCCGCCAGATTTGCTAGAGAAATGGGTATTCATCGGCTAGAGGCAAAGGGCTTTATTGATCGGTTTAACTCACGCTATCCAAATGTGTTTGAGTACTTGCAGCAGATGCAGCGGGAGGCGATTGCTCACGGCTACGTCAAAACCATCGCAGGGCGTCGCCGCTATTTCAACTTCACCACTCGCAGTTTGCAAGCCCTCAAAGGCAGCGATCCGAGCGAAATAGACCTCAGCAGCCTGCGCACTAACGGCTATGACGCGGGCTCACTACGGGCCGCCGCCAACGCGCCGATTCAAGGGTCAAGCGCTGACATTATTAAAGTTGCAATGATTCGTCTACATGAGCTGCTCAAAGGCTATCAGGCAAACATGCTGTTGCAGGTGCATGACGAACTGATTTTTGAAGTGCCGCCGGACGAGTGGGAAGTGCTTCAGCCCAAAATTGAACAGACTATGGAGAATGCCGTTCAGCTAGCGGTGCCCCTGAAGGTGGAGGCTCACGCGGGTAAAAACTGGATGGACGCGAAGTAGAAAAGCATTGGCTGCATGCCAGGTGCGTTAGCGTGGAAAAAACAAATTGGAAAAAATCTGTTTCTTCTCAGTACTTTCTATCTGCAAATCACATATAAAACATATTTAGAGAGGGACCTTTAAATCTCTGACGAAGCTGTTGGTAGAAAGCTGCCATCTCTATCCTGCAGGGTGCATTGTAGATTCATGGAATTACATTTTTTCTCCATATAAAAACAATATGAAGCTTCGTCAAATTGCTATTACCACCGGATTGGTTCTAAGTAGTGCGATCGCTCTTTCCGCTCCCGCTCAGGCTTTTAATTTCACAACTAACTACACGCAGACGCTCAGCGGCAACCGTGCAGCCAAAGGCAACATCTTTCTAAACTCTGTGACGCTAGCAGACGGTAAAGTTATTCAAAATTTTTCGCTAGTTAACGCTGTGGGCATTGTATCAAACGATGTTTATACAGGTGGTAACACCGGCGCAGCTAGTGCTGATATCGGAGACTTGGCGACGACTGGCGTTCGTCAAGAAGCGCTCACTGAAGAGAGTGCCAAGATCAATATGAACAACTTGAATCTCAACAACATTATTGATACTGAAGACACAGGAAGCTTTGTCCTAGACTTTAAATTTGAGCAGGCAGTTGACCGCATCTTCCTATGGGAGCGGGGTATGAACAGCCGCCTAGATATTCAGGCGCTAAATGCGAAAAATGAAGTTATCGGTAGTCTGTTGCAGCTAACGTCAAACCGCTGGGAATATGCCGGTTTCAATATCGATACTAAAGAAATTGACAGCGCTCAAAAGGTAGGATCTATCGGTATCAGCATGGCTGACTTGGGTCTGACGTCTGAGTACATCAGTGCGCTGCGGATTTCTAGCAAAAGCACTTACAACGGGCCCGACTTTAAGGTTGTAGGCGGCGCGGCAACGGTTCCTGAACCTTCTACGCTTCTGGGTCTTGGCACGCTTGTAGCTGGGGTGCTAGTTGCAGGTCGTCGCAAGCGGGCACAGGCCGCATAGGTCAGCTAGGCAGTCACAGCCAGTCAGACAAGCAGCCAGCTAGACAAGCAGCCAGCCAGATAAGCAGCCAGTCAGATAAACAGCTAGTCAGATAAACAAAATACTGATTCCCTAAAGCCCGGTCAATATGACTGGGCTTTTTTGGGCTTTTGAGACAGAATTATTTTGACAGCGCTTAGCGAACTGAATCCATCCACTGAATGCACTGATGCATATGCTGCCCCATCGCTTGAGGCGCGGATTGAAAGCGACGACCGTGACCGGGCAGCACCCATTCAAAGCGGTAGCTGTCTGTGTAGTGGGCCAATGCTTTCATTGATTCGATTTGACGCGGCCAGGAATCCCAACAGAAGTTACGGAAGGCGTAGAGCTGGTTGAGCCTAGCGGACCAGGCAAGATGGTCACCTGTGAATAGATATTTGCCTTGGTAGAGCAAGACGGTGTGCCCGGCAGAATGACCGGGCTGGGGGATGATGCGCAAATCAGGGGCTAGCTCGACAGGTTCGGTGCCGGTGGGTTGAATCTCAACGCTTTGGGTGGTGGCGGTGATGTCTTTGGTATGGAGAATGCGATCGCAGCCAAACCGCTCGTGAAACTTTTCATGGTCCGCCACATCGTCTCGATGGGTGAGATACAAATAGCGCACGCCGCCCATCGCTTCTAAGCGCTTCACCAGCGGCGGCGTAAACCGAGGTGAATCGACCAGCACATTGCCCTCAGGCCGCTGAATAAAGTAGCTTGCGGCTCCAAATGACTTTTTAGAGTGGTAGCCACAGTAATATACGTTGTCGTCTACTTTCAGCGGAAAGCGCTGCTGCACCTGCTGAATATCGGTCGGCCTTGCCTGCGTACCAATCGATCCGGTCGGGCAAGCCAATAGTGCTTCTAACGCTGATGTGCGCTCGGCCTCACTGGTGGGTTGATAATGCACAGCCGACTGGCTGCCTTTGCGGCTATAGATATCCGGCGATAGCCAGCGGCAAGTATCACAATCAATACAGCTAGTATCTACATAAAAATCACCCTCTACATTTTGAACCCGACGGTCTTTTAGATGAGCCATAGTCTGCGATATTAGTTTTGAATCTAGCCTAGCGCGTTAGCCTGCTAATGCGTACTCACTACGACTTTACTTAACTATGAAACCGCTCCGTGCGATCGCTGCCTTTACCTTCTTGCTCGTCTGCGGTGCTGGCATTGGCATTGGCCTGCAAAAGTACTTGAACGTGAGTGAACAGGTTGCTAACCTGCTGCGAAGGGTTGGTTTATATCAGTATGTTGCTGAGCCATCGATTCGCCTACAGGCACAGCTAGACCAGCCGGTGATTTCGCCCAATGTTCAGGGTCAGCTGAGTCTCTATGTGCTGGTCGGTCAGTCGAATATGGTGGGCGAAGCTGAGATTCCAGCAGACGTGGCGACCAGTGCCAATGTTTTTACCTTTGGGAACGACTATCGTTGGGGAATTGCAACAGAACCAATCGATAGCAGCCTCAATCAGGTGGACTTAGTTTCAGCCGACGACACCCCAGGCTTCGGGCCTGCTTTTCCCTTTGCACAAGCGCTAATTTCCCAAAACAACAACCAGGTCATTGGACTTATTCCCTGTGCCAAGAGCGGATCTTCGATTACTGACTGGGAGAAAGACCCTAGCGATCAGTCTCTATACGGTTCTTGCCTCAAGCGTGTGCGCGCTGCTTCTGTGATGGGTACAGTCAGCGGAATTTTGTTTTTTCAGGGTGAAGCCGACGCGATTGATCCACAGCAGTTTCCGTCTTTACGCCCTGACGCTGCTGCCTGGGCCGAAAAGTTCGCGACCTTTGCCTACAACTTCAGAGCAGATATTGGCAATCCTGGCTTACCGCTGCTGTATGCGCAGCTAGGCCAGCCCGAAGATTTGGAAGGATTGCCTAACTGGGAAGCGGTACAGGCACAGCAAGAAAGCCTGCAAATTTCAGATGGCGCAATGGTCGTGACGAAAGATTTGCCGATGGACGGCATTCACTTTACGGCAGACAGCTATCGAGTGATTGGTCAACGATTTGCCGAGGCATTGGCAACTGTTGGGACCGCTTCAGTATCGAAGAACACAGCGGCTCCTGAGCTTTCTGACACGGATACGCCGCCTGCGGAGCCTGCACTGCAAGAATAGAATTGCTTTCATGCAGTTCTCGAAAATATTTCTAGAAGAAAAGTCAAAAAGTACAGAATTTATCGGACTTTCTTGATATCACTGTGTACGTGATGCAGATCACGCTTTAATTGTGATTTTGATCATTGCAACTTCACCAGCATGATCTATCTATTCATTTACGGAGCCATTCTCTCGTGCACAGTTTAGATCAACAGTTGAATAGTTTGAGCCCGACTAATTCGAGACCGACTGGCTCAAGCACCTCTAGTAGCGCAGTCGTGACCGAGTCTGTAGATTATTTAGGCACCCAAAAGCAAGTTCGTCAGCCGGTGCAAAAATGGCAAGAGCTGCGCAGGCATGTAAAGCGAGGGCTATCTCGACGCCGTTTGCGACAAGTTGCCATCGGGGTCGGATTGACACTATCGCTGGGTGTGGCTAGCGGCGTAGCAGTTATTCATAATCGCTATCGCGATCGCGCGCTCAGCCGTATCCCCCTGCTCACAGAAGCCGTAGATGGCCATGCTTGGGCCGGTGAAGGCATCAGCTTTCAGCAGCTAGAGGGTGACCAGTTCGACGTTTCTTTTAGTCTCTCTCAAGGTGAGGCTAATAACGCTTCAGCGAATAGTGATGACGTAGCCCAGCTTGTCTTACGCGATATTGACTTGACGCTACTGATGCCGGAAGTGCCCGTCCACGCGCAACGCAACGAAGCGCTGACACGATGGTTTTTAACAGAAAGAGAGTTCAACCGACAGCGCGTTATTTTTGAGCCGGGGTCTCCACATATTGATCTGGGCAAAGACCTGCCAGCCGAGTTAGCAGGCTACGACCCTGAAGATCTTTCAATCGCATTGACCAACAATTGCTTAGGGGCAGGCTATTGGGAGCTAGCCGTTTCTGTCGTAGGTGAAGACGGTAGCAGTGAAAAAATCTATCAGGGATATTTTACCTTTCCTAGAGGCGTCTATGCCGAAATAGTAGCTTGGCTAAATTCTTCGGCCTACTGGCAGCAGGCTCGCACAATGGAGGCGTGGCCAGGGTTTCGCTTTCTTAGCGGGCTGCCGTTTTCGCTAGAGACACTGCGGCAGGTAAAGGCTGAAACAGCGGTGCCAGTGACCGATCTCAAAACAGAAGAGATTATTGCCGCCGATGAGCAGGTTAAAAAACAGAATCTAATCGTGTATGCAGACGGGACGAATGGCGAAAACATGCGCACCTGGGAAGACATTCGACAGGCCGATTTAAAGTTTCAGAGCTTTGTGCCACCAGGCATTTACGATGAGTCTCGGCTATGGAAGTCTGATTTTTCTCAGCTAGCGACAGTTGTAGGTGCAACAGGTCGGCAAATAACTTCAACCTTACCGCTAGAATCGCTCGATCAGATCTCCTTGCTTGAAGTAGAAATCGACTTTGAAAGTGAGGTCGGAGCACTCCGTAAGCTGGTCATTAGCGGCATTGATTGGGATCAAGTGCCAAAGCTAGAGAGTGCTGACTATTCAGAGGGTATATATATGCCACTAGGGTTTGGGACACCGTTTACACAAAACTATGATGATTTGGTCGCAAATCCGCCTGCCTTTAGCCCGCTTTTTAGCGTGCTTTTAGATGAGGCAGACCAGGTAATTGACTATCGCAAAGATATTGGAATTAATGGGTTGGTAATGCATCGCGATTTGGCTGATGAGAACCTGCTGCATGTATATCCAATGTCTTACGAACGTATCACTTTAATTGGTCACTATGTGGTCAATTTGGATATGTACGATCTCTAGATGGGCTCTAGTGAACAAAGCGATGGGCAACGGTTTCTGGCTGAATAGCTGATAGCAAGACATGGCCTGACTCGGTGATCATGACGGCGCGGGTGCGTCTGCCGTAGGTGGCATCAATGAGCTGGGCGCGATCGCGCGCGTCAGAAATAATTCGCTTAATAGGCGCAGATTCAGGACTCACGATCGCCACGACTTTGTCTGCCGCTATGCTATTTCCAAATCCAATGTTGATAAGCTTCATAAAGTTGTGTGATGGGTAAAAAAGGCCCAAGAAAAGCCCAGGGGAAAGACGCTTAGGCGTTGACTTTCTCCCGGGCTTTTTTCCCGCCGTGTACTCAGAAATTTGAATTGAAATAGGACCTACTTCAATTCAGTATTACCAAGCTATTCCTCTCGGACCAGCATCTAATTCATGGGGATATGAATTAAATCGGAACCCTAGGAACACAAGTGACAGATATAACAAGCTGATAGCAACTGTTTGAGTAGACAACGCAAAACTCGCTCCAGTCTAATCTAGAGTGTATAGTTTTGACCTGACTCTATTAACTAACTTCAGAATGAAATGAAGCTGTCTTTAAACAAGCCTTCAGACAGAGATTAATATTCACTATTTTACAGGTTATTTAAACCAGAAGTAGCCGTCACGCTGAAAGAGTCAGGCTAGCTAATGGTTATGTCAGCTGATGGCTATGCGCTTGGCTGTTGAGAAAGGTCAGCCGTTTTGACTGAGAGGCTCTGGGTGCGATCGCCTCTCCGTAAGGTCACCTGCAACGCCTCACCCACCTTGACACGATCCACCCGGCTCTGTAGCTGATCCGCCTTTTTCACCCGCATTCCTGCTATTTCAGTAATCACATCGCCTCGGCGCAGCCCAGCCTCAGCCGCAGGTGTGTTGGGCAAAACACGAACCACTAGTACCCCATCCGTTTCCGGTAGCTGAATTGCACTATTGGGATCTTCATTGTTCATCTTTGCCATGTCGGGTGTCAGCGTTGCAATCTGAACGCCTAGGTAAGGATGCGCAATGCGCTCACCGCGAGCTAGGCTCGCTTGAATTGCCTTGGCTTTATTAATTGGAATGGCAAATCCAATACCCATTGCATCCGCGCGAATAGCGGTATTGATGCCAATGACTTCACCTTGGGCATTGAGCAATGGGCCACCAGAGTTACCAGGATTGATAGCCGCGTCGGTTTGAATAAAGTCGATACGTTTATCTGGAATGCCAACAGCGGCGCTTGATCGCTTGAGAGTGCTAACAATGCCGAGGGTAACCGTATTGTCTAGGCCAAGCGGATTGCCGACTGCGATCGCCCAGTCACCGACCGACACCTCATCAGAATCGCCTAGCTTTGATACCGGCAACCGTTCTCCTGCCGTATCGATTCGCACAACCGCTAGATCAGTAATTTCATCAATGCCTTCTACATAGCCTTCAAACGAGCGACCGTCTTTGAGCGTGACGCTGACTTGATCTGTGCCATGAACAACATGAGCGTTGGTCAAGATATCGCCCTGCTCACTAATAATGAAACCCGAGCCCTGCCCACGCAGCAGTTCTTCTTGCGGAATGTTCTGAAAGCCTCTGCCCCTGTTGCCAAACGAACCCCGAAAGAAAGGATCGTCAAAAAACAAATCGGGCACGTTGCGAGTAACCGTCCGCTCTGTGTCGATTCGGACAACCGCGCCCCCGACAGAACGGACCGCATCAGCGACGAAACTCTGAGGTGACAGCGTGCTAACGGCTAGAGGCTGTCCGGGCCTTTGCCCGGTAGCTGGGGTCGTTGGCGTCGCCTGTTGAGTCGGCGTAGCGGTAGCGGTCTGGGCCTGAACCGTCTGGGCCTGAACCGTCTGGGCCTGAACTGGTAGTGTCCAGAGACTATTGGTGAGCAGAAGTGCGATCGCAATCGATGCAATCCGCCTAAAGAACGTACTAACGAGTGTCAGGCTGGGCAGAAGATTCATAGGGGTTTCTCTCAACTGAAAAGTCTCTCTTCAGCAAACGATCGTGCTCGTAAGATAGCTCACAAGCAAAGTACAAGTGTCCTTAGACTCATTTTGACAGGTGGTTTTGAACCCTTGCGGTGCGGATGTACGATGCCACCAGGTACGGTTTGCGCGCATAGGCACTTTGGTCTACAGCCATTAGCTTTGGTTATTAACCTTGGTTAATAGCTTCGGTCTACAGCTATTATTAGCAAGTTTGAAAGTAATGTTCTGTAAATCTTGATATGCAATTGTCTGGGCTTTGGCTGCGATACTGCAAACGACCTGCCGTCTCTTGCGGCCTGTGGCTCGTAATCGGTGGCGCTATCTCGGGTGCGATCGCCAGCTGTAGCAGTTTACCCAACGCCTACGAGGCTAGCCTAGCCGACCACCTCAGCGAAAGCGGGGCCAAAATGTACGGCGCATACTGGTGTCCTCATTGCGCGATTCAAAAAGACTACTTTGGCGGCGCAGTCGGGCGTGTCCCCTATGTTGAGTGCGACCCGGAGGGCATCAATAACGAGGTCGCGCTGTGCCAGCAAATGGGAATAACGGCCTACCCAACCTGGATTATTGAAGACGAATACTATCTGGGTGCTCAGCCATTGCCAAAGCTCGCCCGACTATCTGGATTTGAGGGGGCTGTTGCGACCGAAAAAGATAGAGACGCGAGCGGCGAGGTTAGTCCGGCTTATTGAGAAGTATCTAGCTGATTAGCCGATTAACTGTCCGACTGATTAATCAGCAGGGTTTCGGTTTGATGTCGCAGCTCGGCAGATGTATCGAGAGACTTCTCGCTAGTCTTTTCCAAACGATTTACAAGCCGTAGTGGAAATTTTAATAGGCATATTGGCACCCGATTAGCTGGCGATCGCATAGTCGACCAGCTGCAAAATCTTTTGCCTCAGCGTATTCATGCCCAAGTTTTTCGTTACCGAAATAAACACAGCCTGAGGATATTCATCTTTGGCTAGCTCTAGCGCGTCGGTGTCGGCCTGATCGAGCTTATTAAACACCAGCAAAATGGGACCGGGCGCAATCGGCATCTGGCCTAGTAGCTTCATTACAGAATGGATGTGATCTTTCCAGGCATGGTGCGAGGCATCGACAACGTGGAGCAGGGCGTCGGCTTCGGTCACTTCTTCTAGGGTGGCGCGAAAGGCATCCATCAGCGCAGGCGGTAAGTCTTGGATAAAGCCAACGGTGTCGGTGAGAACGAGCGATCTGGTCTGGTGGCTGGCTTCGTGACTGGCTTCGTCGTTAGTGGCTTCGTCGTTGATGGTAATGCGGCGCGTGGTGGGATCTAGCGTGGCAAATAGCTGGTCGGCGGCGTAGATGTCGGCATCTGTGAGCTGGTTGAGCAGGGTGGATTTGCCTGCGTTGGTGTAGCCGATGATAGCCACAGACGGCACGGACTGATGTTGTCGGCGCTGGCGCAGTCTGGCCCGATGTGCCTGGAGCTGAGTGACTTCCTTTTGCAGGCGACTAATCCGCTTTTGAATAGCGCGTCGCTCGGTTTCTAGCTTGGTCTCTCCAGGGCCTCGGGTTCCTATCCCGCCGCCGAGCCGAGACATCGCCTGTCCGCGTCCGGTGAGCCGAGGAAGCTGATACTCTAGCTGGGCTAGCTCTACTTGCAGCTTACCTTCGCCAGATTTAGCTCGCTGGGCAAAAATATCGAGAATGAGTTCGGTGCGATCTACAACGCGGACGCCGACTTGTTTTTCGAGATTGCGAACTTGGCCGGGGGACAGATCGCGGTTGAAAACGATGAGGTTGGCCCCTAGGGTTTGAACCGCAAGGGCAATTTCGTCCACTTTGCCAGCGCCGATGACGGTTTGTGGATGGGGACGCGATCGCTTCTGCTGCACAATGTTCAACACATCGCCGCCTGCCGTTTCGACTAAGCGCTCAATTTCCGCTAGCCCATTTTGAAAAACGCGCTCCTCTATCTTGTCTGTTAATAAGCCCACTACCAGCACCCGGTCGTGGTTGCTATCGACCTGCTGCGCCACAAATTCGCGGCGAAACTCTTCTTCTAGGCCCTCTGCGAGGTCTAAAAAGTCCTGCTGGTCAAGCTCCTCTAGCGTTAGTGGCTGAGAAACGGTCCACTGCGTCCGAGGGTCGGGCACCAGATGAGACAGGTAGGCTTCTTTGATATAGCCAGTGGCCGCGCCGCCTTTACGCGTGAAGCCCGCGCCGGTTAGGGTGAGCAGGGCGATCGCATCTAGTCGCTGAATGGCCATCGCGGTTAGCACGCTGTGGCTAGGCGGCTCTAGCTTGAGCTGTGTGGCAATACAGCGAATGCCGCACAGTCTTTCGGCCCCATAGCGCGGCAGCTCCAGCACAGGAATCTGCGTACGCCGAGGACTGCCAACGCCGACTCGAATCACATGGCCGCGCCGATCAACATAGGCGCAAACAGCTTGATTGATGTCTGTACTAACTGCTGCTAGCCGCTGGGCAAACTCGGGCGTTGTAATGCGATCTACCGGTAACCGCTGATGGTAGATTCGCTTTAGCGCCTTAAGCTGACTTGACTTTAGACCTTTTAGCTCGCCGTAAATTTTCTCTATGGGAAGATGCCTCTGGAATTGTGCAGCGCCTTCTTATCTTAATCGCCTTCCCAATCTTTCCTAGTCTTAGTTGGGAGTGCTGGCAAAGAGCGCTGATCAAGAGCGCTGATCAAGAGGTCTGACCCAGAGCGCTGATAGATCAGTGGCGATCGCCCTAAATGCAGGCGGCAACCTTATCGCATCGCCCCAAGAGCCGCTGCGGGCTCTAGCGCAGTGTGCCGATAGCTCCGCTCGTTGCCTTTTACTGAGTCTGCTTTTAGTGGGTCTGCTTTTACTGGGTTTGCTTTTACTGGGTCTGGTAGAACGCTCGATTCGATTGCGATCGCTGACGCCTGTAGGCGGTTTTTACGCGCTGTCATCGCCCGAGTTGAGGGCATTCCTAGCTTCTCAAGAACTTGCTCCCAGCGATATACCCAGTCGTGCTTGCGCAGAGAATTAATCGTATTGTTGGCGCGAACCCGCTTTAAATAGCCTGGCTGAGAATCTAGCTCCGTAAGGATCTCAGCAATATTGGATTCATCGTAGCTGATAGGAATTACCGCATCTGGCCAGTCAAAGTGACGCTCGAAATGCTCACCCTTAGGCGGATCGCCAATTAGGATGGCACCCGCCGCCGCGCCCTCAAAAAAGCGATAGCCAATCTCATGGTCATCTGCAATCAGCTCTGGTAAGTTTGCCTTGGCGTGGTTGGTAATGAAATATCGACTGTTCTTAAGCAGATTAGCGACCAGCGTTCGGTGGGCCTGGTGGTCATTAATGCGTGCGACTGAACCGCTAGTTAATTCGTGATAGTAGAAGAACGGCTCTTGCTCTGCGATCGCCAGCAAAGCCTCATGCGTCACTGGAGACCGTCGTCCCAAACTACAAACGTCTATCGACCGCGCATTCGCATTGAGATCGGGCGAAAACTTTAGCGTGTCAATGCCAGGCGCTAAAAACATACAAGGACAGTTCGCCAACGATTTGACGGCGTCTAATACGTGATAAGTCCCTACACAGATGAGGTCAAACTCATCAAAAAACGCCATAAAATTAGATAACTTTTGTATGTCTGTATTCCATACTTCAATGATGTAGCAAACTGCAAATCTACACTTTCTTCGCCAGTTTTTTAACAGATTTACAGAGGCAACATACCAAGGGAAATCTAAAACAACGAAGTAAATATCGTACTCATACCATAGGTCAATAGACTGGCCATATGGATTGACAGACATCAGAGAAAAGGGTTTACATCGCTGCGTCTTACTAACAATTGTTTTGTTAATAACTCTGCTAAACAAGTTATAGGAAGGTGGGGCCACAATATCGGCATCGTCGATATCGCTGATAATGTCTTCAAACTCGTACAGGCAAGCGTTATAGACAAAATTTTGAATGTTTCGCAATGACCATATTAGGACTCGGGAATTTTCTCTACAGCTTGCTTTTAGCTGTTGTTTGGTCGATTGTACTGTAGACGACTGCGCCTTTGTCGACTGCGCTTTTTCTGATAGTGCTTTTGTGTGGCGTGCCTTTAATTGAGTTATCACGACAATTCTCTCATCAATTTATTAGCTTGCATTGCTCAGCGATGCGTAGAATTTTTGGAAAGCCCTGATGCGATTTGATTTAAGTTGTTTTACTGAACTGAAAAAATCAACTTTATACCTAGGACACTAAGGGGTTACAAGGAATCTGATCAAATTCTTTAGAGAAGTTACATCAAAACTTTACCTGTCATGAGCAATCGGATTATTCAATTTCACAAAGAATGTGAAATGACTTGTTAATTAAGTCTGTATCCACTGCTGATATCTAGTTGCAATACTGCCAACCGATTGGGCCTCGCAGTTTAGGTAGTACAGTTTAGGTAGTACAGTCTAAGTGCTCTCCAATCACTGTAGGTGGGCTGCTGCGGCCTGATAGTACAAAATGTAGTACGCTCTTTGGTGGCTTAGGCACAGGTGCCCTATGGGTTTCTGTATTTGCTTAATGGGTCAAGGCAGATGTTCTTGGTGAGCAGACTGTACGGTTGTGTATCGAGTACTTTTACGGTTGCCAAACTCCTTCGTCTGAATCTAGCCACCTTACGGTCTGAGGCGCTATCATGGTGCCTTAATTCCCGCTCTGCCGGTTGCTAGCAAGGTTAAATATCGATTCAAAGTATTCAAAGTATTTGCTGAATCGTCTATTTTTTCGTGAGCCTTCTGTAGCTCATGACGCGCTTGCTATTTTCCACTGAATTTTCCATCGGAGGAACGGCTTCGCTATCCTCTCAACCGGTTTAGAGTATTCGTGTTGTTTATTCTCTGTAAATACTATGGCTACTGATACCCAACCAGATAGCAGCGCCTACGCTGAAAGCAGTACACCCGAGGTGGAAATGCCTGCGGCAACTGCCACAGGTACAGCTTCTGATGAACCGTCCAGTGAAACGGTTGAGCAAATGAAACGAGTCACCGCTCAGGTGGTGGACAAGCTGGGCTACCTCGACAAATACTTTGGCGAGTTTTTCCAGGAGTACAAGCGTCCTTTGATTGCGCTAGGTCTTTTCTTTGGCCTTTTTCTTGCTATCAAGCTGACGCTAGCGGTGCTAGAAGCCATCAACGATGTGCCGGTATTAGCACCGATGTTTGAGCTGATTGGCTTGCTGTATAGCGGCTGGTTTGTCTACCGCTATTTGTACAAAGCGTCTAACCGCAGCGAGCTTGCCAGCGAAATGAATGCGCTGAAAGAGCAAGTTTTGGGCCGAGCTTCCAAGCTTTAATCGCTAGACCTTGAGCTTTCGGGCTCAGAATCTCTTGAGCTTTGATCTCTGGGTCTTCAATCTCAGGCTTTAATCTCTTAGGCTTTAATCTCTTAGGCTTTTGATCCTAGTTGCGATAAAGCTTGATGTACCAGTGAGCCCTGGTTAGAAAGCCGCTATTCCCACGACGGGAGTAGCGGCTTTTGAGTGTTCCTACAAGTATTGCCAAAGCTAAATAAGGTATGAAATCCGAACCTGTCTTTGCCTGTCACCGCACAGATCTGGCTCTTATACTGGAGTAAACGCAGTAAAAATAATCGCTTACTCAAGATATGGTGCAAGCAAGCCAGTAAGCATACGAGGCACAGCCAGTGGAACTAAACCAAGATGTAATGCAAGCAGTAGAGTCCCTTGGGTATCGAGTGACTGTTGGGGACGTAGCTGCACGCGCAGGGCTAAAAGTAGAGGTGGCACAGCAGGGGTTGCTGGCGCTGGCGTCGGAGACGCAGGGCCATATGCAGGTGTCGGAAGCGGGTGAGATTGCGTATGAGTTTTCGCGTGGCTTTCGAGGGGTGCTGCGCAATAAGTACTGGCAGCTAAGGGTTAAAGAGCTGCTGTCAAAGGTTTGGCAGGTGGTGTTTTATGTCATTCGGATTTCCTTTGGCATTATGCTGCTGGTAAGTATTGCCATTATTGCGATCGCTATCATCGCCTTAATGATTGCAGCGAGTAGTCAAGGTGGTGGCGACCGGGACAACCGGCGTGGCGGCGGTGGCTTTGGCTTTGGCTTTTCTCCTTTTAATATTTTATATTTGTTCGACTTTAACTATGGTCGGGGCCGTCGTCGCTATCCCAATCGGTATCAGCAAGGTCGATCTAGCGGCTGGTCTGGCGCTAGATCTGGCGGACGATCTGGCGAAAAGCTTCAGTTTTTAGAGGCTATATTCTCTTTTCTGTTTGGCGATGGCGATCCAAATGCGAATTTGGAAGATCGAAGATGGCAGACAATTGGCACGGTGATTACCAATAATGGCGGGGCGATCGCAGCCGAGCAGGTCGCGCCCTATCTCGATGAGCTAGGCGAAGGCTGGGAAAAAGAATACGAAGACTATATGCTGCCAGTCTTGAGCCGTTTCAATGGTCAGCCCGAGGTCAGCCCGACTGGAGATATGGTCTACTACTTCCCAGAGCTGCAGGTGTCTGCGGTAGAACGCGGTAAGGCAGCGGTCAGCGCCTATTTGAAAGAGACTAAGCGTCAGTTTACGCAGGCATCTTCGCAGCAGGTGATGCTCTCGATTGGCCTCGGCGCAGCGAACATTATCGGGGCAATCGTTTTACAGGGGATGCTGCAAGATGCGATCGCGCAAAGCGTGGTCCTTCCCGCAGCCGCCGTCTTTGCTCAGTCCATTCTGGGCGTTTTGATGATCTATGGCGTCGCATTCCTGGCCATTCCGCTTATACGCTACTACTGGGTGCAGTGGCGAAACGCAAAAATTGAGCGCCGCAACGCCGAGCGCGCCGAGCGGGCAAGCGTCTTAAACCGACTGGGTGCGGCTTTTACACAAAAGCTGGCTTTTGCGCAGCAGTTTGCCAGTCAAAAAGTGCTTAAAGAAAATGAGGCCGTATATACCACCGAAACAGATCTTTTTGAGCAAGAGAGCGATCAGCTAGAGTCCGATTTCATACGCAGGTTGAATGAGATTTAGGATCAAGGGTTAAATAACCTGATGCAGACGTTCAAATTATCAGCAAGCCTAGACCAGCGGATAAAAAGCCCAGCGCTAGCTTTCAAGCTGCGCAACCACTGTGCTCTGATAATAGTGTTGCAAAATCTGCTCATAGTTCCATCCCTGGTCGGCCAGATTCCGCGCGCCCCACTGGCTCATGCCAACTCCATGACCAAAGCCGGAACCAGTGACTGTTACGCTCTCGCCATCAATCGCAATATCAAACAGCGTGCTGCGCAGGCCAAGGGCCGTCCGTACATCTCGGCCTCGCAAAGTTTCAGTGCCACTGTCGCCAGCAAAACTGATAGAAGAGACTCGGCCACCGCTGGTATACTGCGGCGTCCCAATCGTACGAACCAGTCCGATGTTGCCAATTTTGCGACTAAATTCGGACAGACTAAACGTTTCTTGCCAGCGAGAGACCGGAGAGCTTTGGTCGAAGTCTTCTACCCCTCGTAAATAAGGCACATCACTGCTCCATACCTCACTGGCGTTCTCGGTCTTTAAACCAGAAGAAGAGTGGAAAATCGCCTCAATTACCTGACCGTTATAGGTCACTACTTTGTTCTCAGTCGCATTGACAGCGGCCAAGGTGTTGGGATGCTCTTGGGCAAGCCCTTTATAGACCTGATAGGTCGTCGTACCGCCTAAGTCAAACAGTGGGTTTGTGGAGCGCGATCGCTTATACAGCGCGTACGATCTGGCCGCTACTGCCTGAGCTTGCAACGCCGCCTGCGGCCAGCTTGTTGGCATTTCACTGCCCACCACGCTGTACAAATACTCTTCCAAATCAACATAGTTCACCGCAATTAGCTCGCCTTGATCGATCGTGACCATCACCCGGCCCCGATACCACTTATCCCCAATCCACACAAAGCCATCCTCAGACGGCTCTAGCCAAAAAGAACTCGACTCGGCCAGCGTCTGTCCACCATTGGTCAAATCTACTTCAGCTCCATCTGCTTCCACCACAATGCCTTGCAGGCCAGGGAGCTGATAGAGCGCTTCTCCGTTGCCATTGCGAATGGTGCCCGCCGTCGAGCTACCAATGCTAATGGCATCATCCGCCTGTGATAGGCCAATACGCATTTCTACCGCCGCCTGTGCCGGTAGCATCAACACTAGCCACAGCAGCATTCCACCCAGGCTCCGCAGACCCCAAGACAAGCCAGCGTGTTGCTTAGAATGCGTTAAGGCATACAGCCAGGTTTTCGCTAAAGATGGCCCACTATCAGTGACAGAGCCAGTCACAGAGCCAGTCACAGAGCCAGTCACAGAGCCAGTCACAGAGCCAGTCACAGAGGCAGTCACAGAGCCAGTCACAGAGGCATTCGTAGAGGCAGTCATATTAGAAGCGTCAGACTTAAATCAGCGCGAGTGAGTGTGCGTAATGTGAATGGGCCCGAGATACAGGCCAAATGCCCCAGATCTAAATCGAATCAAATTTGGTTGAGCTATTTTCCAGCTTTCCCAACCATCTCCAAAACTTGACCTTTTCCAAACCCCGCTAGTGGCAGTTTGTGAGTCGTCCTTACTGTTTTTGCTACAGCAGCCCTGCCGATTTATATAGCTCCTCTAACCGCGCCAAAATCTTCTGTCCATACAGCGCATCAGCAGCCCATAGATTGCTCAACTGCCCGACTAGCGGCGCAACCCCACGCTTGACAAAATCAAAACGCGGATCGACCTGTGGGCGGGCGAGCGGTTCGGTACTGGCATAGGCTTTGAGGTGCTGAATGTGGGCTCGAACGCCAATGGCCGCACTCGGGAATGTGGCTAAGTTACCGGCCCCGTCCGCTAGGCCCGCAAAATTGTTTTGCGAGGGGCGCACGAGGCCAGGAAAGCGCAAAAAGTCTGTTTCTAGGCACATTTGGCAAAAGGCAATGTCGTAGTCAACGCCTTCAATCGTGGCCTCTTCTCGGTAGAGTTTGGGCAAATCTGAGAAGGTATTAAGGCCGCTTTCGTTTTCGTTGCGCAGGAAAATTTTGAGGTTTAGTTCGGTGGTGCTGCCGTGGCTCATGATTAAGTCGATGGTGCCAGGGCAGATGTTGAGCGCTGAGGCCGGGCGTAGCTGTAGGGTGCGAGTACTGGCGTCCCAGCCGACTGCAATGCTAAAAGGCTTGAGATCGACGGCTTTGACATAGACGACACCGCGATAGCGAACGCGCCTGACGGCGTCAGACTGGGTCAGATCGACACTGAGGCGGTCGGCCAGATCGATTGGAATGTAGGCGTTGCCGCTGATGATGATGCCTTTTTCGGGGTAGCTGCCACCGTTGATTTCGATATTGATAGTGGGGTAGCTGACTTCAGTGGGTGTCGGCGGTGTGGGGCTGCTTCCCGTGATGGCTTTGCTCCAGGCCGCGAGGCCATTGGCGAGGCCCACTGCAAAGTTGCGGCGACGCTGGGTTAGCAGCGCAAAGTCTTGAGGGTTGGTGAGGTAGGCGATTTCGGCAACCAGCGCAGGCGGCACGGTCTGGCGGCAAAAGGCCAGTCGGCCCGTAGCGGCGGCGGAGTCGGACCGGACGCCTCGGCTGGGTAGCTCAGGCACTTCTTTGAGCAGAGACAGCAGAATCAGTTCGGCCTGATCGCGGCGATCGCGATTGTTGTAAATGTGATAAACCGTCGCGCCGCGAGTGGCCTGATTTGAGAACGATTCGGCGTGGATTTCAATCGCGACTGCGCCGGTTTTGGCACGGGCGTTGATCCAGTCAATGCTTTGCAATAGGCTTAAGTCGTCAGGAACCGAGAGCACGTCATAACCACGCGATCGCAGCTCTGGCACAGCCAAGTCTCGCAGTGCGATCATCTCCTGCGCTTCTGTCGTGCCTGTAACCCGCGCGCCCGTGTCGCGAACGCCATTTTCAATACCGCCGTGCCCTGCCGAGATAAAAATCTGTGCCATTGAATGCTTCTTGCGAGTATCTGTTTACTAGATCGTCTTGACTTTGATTAGATTCGGTTTTACTAGAGCATTTTACCGGAGACTGAATCCACGACAGGATATCTTACTTCGCTTCCTTTTTAGGCTGACGCTTTAACAAAAGCTGAATGCCCAAAGCCACTAGTCCCAGCGCCGCAACGCCAAACACCCCAGCGCCTAGCGCCACCATTCCCATCACCAGTGTCCGCACTGCCGCCGAAATATTTACCGCAATCGGGTTCTCTGAAACGATGGGTTTATTGGCAAAACTGGTCGCTACAGAAAGCGTTAGCCGATAGGCTAGCAGCGAAAGCGTTGCCGCTGTCAGCGCGCCCGTAAAGCATCGTAGCGGTGTTGCTGACGATTTTTCTGAGAGGCTAGCTAAGGTGTCAGAACTGTCATCGCTAGTCTTGTCATTGGTTTGAGTGGGTTGTTCCATGGGGCAATTCTTTAGTGTTTCTCTTTATCCGTTTCCCTTTAAAGTAAAATGCCATTGGGTCATTGGACGGACCTTTGCATTTATTCTTCAACTTATTCAGTAAACAAGTTCAGTAAACCAGCGATTTTCTTACAGGATGCCTAACACCGTGGCCCCAAAAAACATGCAAGGCGCTGCGAGTGGAGCCAGACAGGCAGCCGGTCAAAGCACTGGCCAAAGAACTAGTCACAGAGCCCGCAAGCGGTTTGGTCAGCACTGGCTCAAAAGCGATCGCATCCTCAATCAAATTATCAGTGCAGGCGAGCTAACAGACGCCGACCATGTCTTGGAAGTTGGACCCGGTCAGGGTGTTTTGACCCAGCGACTGCTAGCCACATCGGCCAAAGTACTGGCCGTCGAAATTGATCGCGATCTTTGCTTTCAGCTCAGCGATCGCTTCATTGCTGACGTTGCCGCTGGCCAGTTTCGCCTAATTGAATCCGACTTTCTTCAGCTAGATTTTGACCAGGCCCTCATTGACTTCAATCTAGAAAGGCCGAATAAAGTCATCGCCAACATTCCTTACTACATTACCGCCCCAATTTTAGAAAAGCTGCTGGGGACGATGCGATCGCCTAGCCCTCACCCTTTTGAGAGCATCGTACTGCTTGTCCAAAAAGAAATTAGCGATCGCCTCTGCGCCATCCCTGGCACCAAAGCCAACGGTGCGCTCACCATCCGCGCCCAGTACCTGGCCGAGTGCGAAGAAATTTGCCCTGTCCCGCCTAGCGCCTTTCACCCTGCCCCCAAGGTAGAGTCTGCCGTTATTCGTCTGCGGCCTAGGCCCTGTCCTACCCCCGCCAAAGACCCTGGGCAGCTTAGCCAGCTGGTCAAACTCGGCTTTGCCCAAAAGCGCAAAATGCTGCGCAACAACCTGCAAGGCATCCTCAAGAGAGACCATTTGACTTCTATCCTAGAAAGCCTGTCAATTAACCCCCAAATCCGAGCCGAGGGCCTGGGCGTGGCAGAATGGGTCGCACTCAGCGATGCCATTGGGCGTGAGATGCCCTTGGAGTAAATTGACATGCTGACCCTACTTGCCAACGCCAAAATCAACCTTTATTTAGAAATTATCGGCAGTCGCCCAGATGGCTTTCACGAGCTGGTGATGGTGATGCAAAGCGTGGCGCTAGCTGACCAAATTACGCTAAAGCCACTTACTACACCCACTATTCAGATTCACTGCGACCATCCGCAGGTGCCCACCGATCAAACCAACCTTGCCTACAAAGCCGTAGCGCTAGTGCAAAAGCGCTTCCCTAACCGCACTAATCAGCGCGGCGGTGTGGAAATTACCATCGATAAAAAAATTCCTGTGGGGGCAGGGCTTGCAGGAGGCTCAGCGAACGCGGCGGCAACGCTGTTCGGGCTAGACGTTTTGTGGCAGCTAGGGCTCACTCGCACGGGGCTGCAAGAGCTGGGCGCAGAGCTGGGCTCGGACGTGCCGTTTTGCCTAGCCGGGGGGTGTGCGATCGCTACCGGACGCGGCGAAGAAGTAGACGTCTTGCGTCACACTCCCCAGCTATTTGCCGTCCTCGCCAAATACAACAGCATTTCGGTGTCTACGCCCTGGGCTTACAAGACCTACCGGCAGCAGTTCGAGCACACGTATCTGAACCTGGGCGATCGCGCCAGCCTGATAGAAAGACGCGATCGCCTTCATTCCGGCAAAATGATTGAAGCGATCGCCGCTGGCAACGCCACCAAAATCGGCACTCATCTATACAACGACCTCGAAAAAGTCGTCCTGCCCGCCCACCCCAAAGTCAGCCAGCTTAAAGAAACCATGATCCAAGCCGCCAAAGATCACAGCGGCCTAGGCACAATGATGTCTGGATCTGGCCCCACCGTCTTTACCCTAGCGGCTACTCGCCAGCAGGCCGACAACATTTGGCAAAGCGTGCGTCAGCAAATTGACGATACCGACCTAGCGCTACACGTTGCCCCCTTCACTGCCCGTGGCCTCGTTACCCAGCCTAGCTAAAGCACGTTAGCCGCTACCAGGACTAACCTTTGCTAGATGAATACCTACGACAAAAGAAAAAACAAAAACACGACTGCAAGCAACGGTATAGCCTTTATCCATGCGGCTCAGCCCTTAAGCTACCGCCTTGTTTGGCCTTTGCCAAAGCCGCGCTCAGGCAAAACAGATCGCCACAGGTCAGTATTTTGACTTACTATTAAACTGATAAAAACCTACACCTATCGCAACTTTAGGTAACACTTCAGCACAGCGCGTAGGTGAGCCATCTGGCAGAAAATATTAGGAGGATATGGAATGGCGCTTGTACCTATGAGGCTGATGCTTGATCACGCAGCCGAAAACGGTTACGGGATTCCGGCATTTAATGTAAACAACTTAGAGCAGATCCTGGCGATCATGGAAGCTGCTGATGAGACTGACAGCCCAGTTATTTTGCAAGCTTCTCGCGGCGCGCGGAAGTATGCAGGTGAGAACTTCTTACGCCACTTGGTAATGGCTGCTGTTGAGACTTATCCTCACATTCCCATTGTCATGCACCAAGACCACGGGAACGGGCCTGCAACTTGCTACTCAGCGATTCGCAACGGCTTCACTAGCGTCATGATGGACGGCTCTTTAGAAGAAGATGCCAAGACACCTGCTAGCTTCGAATACAACGTTAACGTCACGCGTGAAGTTGTGAAAGTTGCTCATGCCATTGGTGCGAGCGTTGAAGGCGAGCTAGGCTGCCTCGGTTCACTCGAAACCGGTCAAGGTGAAGCAGAAGACGGCCACGGTTTTGAAGGTAAGCTAGACAAAGATCAGCTCCTTACTGATCCTGAAGAAGCCGCTCAGTTTGTTGAAGCCACTCAGGTAGACGCCCTTGCAGTTGCCATTGGCACCAGTCACGGCGCTTACAAGTTTACGCGCAAGCCAACGGGTGAAATCTTGGCCATTGACAGGATTGCAGAAATCCACAAGCGCCTGCCCAACACTCACCTGGTCATGCACGGTTCTTCTTCTGTGCCCCAAAAGTGGCTAGAGATTATCAATGCTCACGGCGGTGCGATTCCTGAAACTTACGGCGTACCCGTCGAAGAGATTCAAAAAGGCATCAAGAACGGCGTTCGCAAAGTGAACATTGACACGGATAACCGCTTGGCTATCACTGCGGCTATCCGCGAAGCGGCAACGGCTGATCCAAAGAACTTTGATCCTCGCCACTTCCTCAAGCCTTCTATCAAGTACATGAAGCAGGTTTGTACCGACCGCTATGAAGCGTTTGGCACAGCTGGTAACGCTTCTAAGATCAAGCAAGTTGGCGTTGAAGTCTTTGCGGCTAAGTACGCTGCTGGTGAACTAGACGCAAAAGTGAAGACGGCTGCGGCTGTCTAGATTTCAGCAGCTGGTTAGTCAAAGCGCTAGTCGGTCAAGTCGATTTAGACAGAATAGCTCCCTAAGGAATTTTGTTTCTTTAGGGAGTTTTTGTTTGTCTTAGCCGCCCTCGTCTTGTTTTTTTGTTTCTTCGCAAAACCAACTACGCTACTCTTAAAAAACGACCATTAGCACAAAAGACGGCAGGGAGATTGCTTTGGCTAAGCGAAAAGGGATTCGACAGCAGCTATCGAGCCTAGCCGCGACGGGGAATGCGCTAGAAAAACAGGTACAGGGCCTAATCAAGCAAAGTAAGCATCAGATGGCTATCCGTAAGCTTCAACAGGGTTTGAAGCGCAACCCGGATCAGGTGCTGACGGTTACAGAGGCTGATATTTGGCTGTCTCTGGGCCAGCATGAGTTTGAGAGCGGTCGATATGTGCAGGCAGAAGCCGCTTTGCGCACCGCGCTCGACATGGGCCTGAAAAAGGATGCTTACTATTGGATAGCGAAATGCCTGCTCGCCCAAGAGAATGCGGCAGCGGCACTCGACCTTTTGCAAACGGCGTTTGACAGCAAGGATTTGCCCAAAGACCTAGGCGGCTGCTACCTGAAGCTGCTGGTGCTGAACGATCAAACAGCGGTAGCCGAGTCGCTAATGATGTCTCAGTCGAAGCGGTTTTATGCGGCGCAACTGTACTGGCTAAGAGGGGCGATCGCGCTCAAATCTGGTCAGCCCAAAACGGCGCTCTCTCATTTCCAAAAGCTAAAGACTCCAGTTAGCCCCGATGATCAAGCAGTTGTCTGGAGCATCCATGCTCATCAGCAAATGGAGAACTGGTCTGAGGCTGAGGCCCTTCTCCCTAAAAACACCTTTGGGCTGAGATCGCAGCATCTCGCGACACAGGCACTGTTGCTGTATCAGGTGGCCGTAACCAACCGTGCGCCCAGCAGCTTTTCACATCGGCATTTCACCGATCTGCCGAGTCGAAACGAGGCTGGAATAGTCATGTCAGCGCTCAATCTGATTGACCAAGACAATGTACATGACGCGGCCCATGTGGTCATCGATCTGCCAGAGAGCCTGATAGCTAACTATCCAGCGCTCCAGTCACTTGTGCGTCCGATTCTGCTGTCAGCTGGTGAGCAGGCCCGTCAGCAGCAGGAGCTTAGCTGTAGCGCGCTGTTTTGGGAAGAGGCGATCGCAGCTGAGTTTGAGCCAAACCTAGTACTCAATCTGCACAAGGCATTTGATGCCATTGGCGATGCAGATGCAGCTATCGAGCTATTAGATCAGCTATCCAACTGGCTACGAAAAGAAGCCGCTCGAAACCCTCAAGACTGGCCAGCACCGCGAGTGAAGCGCACACTGGCCGTGATGCAATGCTGGAGAGCGGATTCGTTGACGATTTTGGGGCGATCGCGTGCGGCAGAAAAAGCGATTGAAACGGCTGTAGAGCTAGCCCCAGAGAATCTAGAAGTGATCGGTCGTCAGGGAATTGTTTTATTTAACAAAGGTGAGAACACCGCCGCAATTCCGCTGCTAACTCAGGCATTAGAAGGCGGCAGTCAGTTTGAGGAAATTTATCTGTCACTAGCGGAGGCGCTAGCCGACGAGCCCGCCGCGCTAAAGGAGATCCGGCAGAAGTTTGGCCAGCGTTTTGGCGATGCGGGCGCTGAAGCCGAAGTAGATATGCCCCGATGGATAGAGGCCTTAGGATTTAAGAACTACACCGTCATGGAGCAGTTTGTTCGTGACACCTCAAAGGCAGATCCGCCCATAGCGGCCTACCAAATTTTTCTAGACTCGGCAGACGATACGCCTAGCAGCGGCCAAAAGGTTACGCTCAATCAAAAGCAGGCGCTGCCGAAGTGGGATGCGCTGCTGTCCTCGCATCCACCCGAGGTCCAGGTTGAGATTGTGCAGGCCGTTTATCTAATCGTGCAGCAACACGCTAGACGCAACAAAAAAGGGATGGCCGCGCTGCAAAAAAGCTACTTACAGAAAATGGCGGATCTGTCTGCGGCTCAAGTAGCCGGGGCAGATGTCGGTCATATTATGCTACAGGCGATCGCTGGATCTAGTGCGATCGCCGCTGTAGCCGACCCGCTCTTGACCCGCTCAGTGCAGCCTGGTCTGCTGATTGCCCGCGCTCAGCTTGCCCTCCGCCGATTCGATTTCATTTATCCCCTAAAATCATTCGTTGACACTTGGCTTAAAAAAGAGCCTCAGAACCCATTGCTGCTGCTAGCGGCAGCAACCACGCATAAGCGACAGACAAGACCGTACGAAACTCTGTGCGATAAAGGATTTGAGATTGCTCGCCGCCTGCAAGATGCTGAAGCCCTGCAAGCGTTCCGAGAAGAAGACTGGTGGATAGCTCAGGATATGGCACGTCGCGCTGTGGGGCCAAACATGGGAAATATGCTGAACAATCCTAACCCGATGGATATGTTGGAGCTAGTCAAGCGTATGGCCAAAGAAGCGTTTGGGGGTGAGATTCCTGACGAGCTGATGGCCCAGATGCTGCCAGAGCTGATGGCCCAGATGATGGGGGGCTTTGCTGGCGAATTTTTCGAGGAAGAAGAAGAAAACAGCTACGAGCCCAGTTTTGAGGAGATATTCCGACCGAAGTCATTACCGAAGCGATCTAGTCGCAAAAAGTCTTCGAAAAAGCGTGGATCTTAAACTTTACGAGAAATCTTAAACCTTACTAGAACACATCATGTCAGAACATCATGAGCGGCTCGGTGTTGCTGCCGATGCTACGCCTGCTGAGATTAAAGCGGCCTACCATAAACAGCTAAAGGCGTTTCCAGCCCACAGTCATCCTAAAGACTTTAAGGCTATTCGAGCCGCGTACGAAGTGCTAAGGCACCCGCCTGCCCAAAGAAAAGACGACTTTTTAGAACTTAAGCCAGTCGAAGCTGAGCTAGATCCTAAGCTGCTGGCGGCACTAAAGCAGCAGGCTATGGCGGCGGTGTCTGTTTCGCTAGAAGATTTGATTGTGATGACGTTTTAGCCGGTAAAAAGATGACAAGATCCTCTCCAAGAGAGCTAGCTAGCCAAAAGATTCAACTGCGCAAGCAGCAGGAGAAACTGCTGAGCGATTTGCTCACTGTCATGGATGCCTTAGACCGCGCCTCTGAGCACTGGCAGCAGGCAGAACAAAGCCAAACGCAGCAGATTGCGCCAACGCTGAGCTGGTGGCAGCAATTGCTTCAGCGGCTTGCTGGATCTACTGAGCCGGTTCCCGCCGAATCGCTGATGGCGGTGGTGGGTAGTGCTCGCACTGGCATTGATATGATTCGAGAGACTCTGCTGGGCGTGTTGACTCAGCATCAGGTTGTGCCACTAGCGGCTAAGGGCCAGCCGTTTGACCCGGAAGAAATGCACGCGCTAGGACAGCAGGCAGATGCGATCGCTTCTCCCAACACCGTTTTACAAGAAGTGGTTCGCGGCTATCGCTGGAAAGATCGCCTGCTGAGAGAGGCTCAGGTGATTGTAGCGGTCAGTGCCAACAAGTCAGCAGCAGCAGCAACAGAAGAATCTACAAAAGAAGAACAGGAGAATTGTTCATGAGTAAAGTGGTAGGCATCGACTTGGGAACCACAAATTCACTGGTGGCCACCTTAGATGAGGGGCAGCCTTGGGTGATTCCAGACGAAGATGGAGAGCTGTTGCTGCCGTCTTTTGTTGGGCTCAGCGAAGCTGGAAAATTGCTGGTTGGACGCGCAGCGCTTAGGCAGTATAGTGCTGCGCCTGAGCGTACGGTGAAGTCGATTAAGCGGCAAATGGGGACAGACTTTCGGGTGACGCTAGGCGATCAGGAATACAGCCCGCAAGAAATTTCAGCGATTGTGCTGCGATCGCTCAAGCAGCGAGCCGAGGAGGTCTTAGGCGAAGACGTTACCCAGGCTGTAATTACCGTCCCCGCCTACTTTACCGATGCCCAGCGGCAGGCGACCAAAGAAGCCGGAGAAATCGCAGGCTTGGAAGTATTGCAAATTCTCAACGAGCCGACTGCCGCCGCTCTGGTATTTGACGATCGCTCAGAGGAAACAGAAAATGTGCTGGTATATGACCTTGGGGGAGGCACCTTTGACGTTTCGATTGTAGAGA
This sequence comes from uncultured cyanobacterium, assembly GCA_963833005.1. Taxonomy (GTDB): domain Bacteria; phylum Cyanobacteriota; class Cyanobacteriia; order Phormidesmidales; family Phormidesmidaceae; genus Phormidesmis. Next base: position 487,734 of record CAWHWK010000011.1, read on the forward strand.
TGACGGGCGATGTCACCGAGGTCTTAGCGAGTCACGGCAACAATCGGCTCGGCGGTGACGACTTTGACCGGCAGTTGCAGCGGCACCTAGCGGATCGGTTTTTACAAACTCACGATATAGAAATTCCTGACGACGATGTCACTCAAGCGAGACTGTTGCGCACCGCAGAGCAGGCCAAAGTAGCTCTCAGCGAAAGCGCCTTTACCACGGTGCGTGAGCCCTTTTTGGCTAGCCAAGGGAAAACTGCGCTTCACCTAGAAACAGAACTCTCCCGAGAAGACTTTGAGAGCTTGATTACCCCTTTGCTTAAAGAAACGCTAGCGGCAATCGACCGGGCGCTTAGCGATGCCAAAATGGAGCCCAACGCGCTAGATCGGGTGATCTTAGTTGGGGGCTCGACTCGGATTCCGCTGGTGCAGCGCCTCGTAGAAAACCACCTGCCAGGAATCTCGGTAAATAGCTTTAACCCCGATCTATGTGTGGGATTGGGGGCCGCGCTGCAAGCTGGGGTGCTAGCCGGTGAAGCCGTAGAGTCTATTTTAGTCGATGTAATTCCGCACTCTTTGGGAATTGCGGCGGTGATGGAGACAGCGTTTGGCCTGACACCGGATATGTTTAGTGTGATTATTCCGCGCAACAGTGTGATTCCGGTGTCGCGATCGCACGTCTACAGAAACATGGTGGATCAGCAAGAGGCGGTCGAGCTAGAGGTGTACCAAGGAGAGAACACCATCGCCCGAGAAAACGTTCCCCTAGGCGCTTTTAAAGTGGAAGGCTTACCGCCCAAACCAGCAGGCGCGCTGCAAATAGAAGTCCATTTTGACTTTGATCTCAACGGCATTTTGACGGTGACTGCAACAGAAAAAGGTAAAGGACAGCAGAGTTCTTTTGTGGTGAATGATGCAGAGACCGGGCGGCTGACGAGTTCTGAGCTAGACCAGTCGAGAGACGCGATCGCCTCTTTGTTTGATATTTCCGCTATGCCAATCTTAGATGAGGACGAAGAAGAGTAGTCCTATAGCAACCTTTAGCGTCGCCCCCAGCGCAATGGCAATGGCTCGTTCTTAGTCATGTCGCTGCACTAGTTTGAGCTAATATTCATCTGAAAGCCTAAGCTATAAGGTAACTTCGTAACCCACTCAGTTCAGGACCATGAAATCTGCGATCGCACCCAAAAATCAAGCTACCTTTGCCTCTCCTTCAGCGGTAAAGGAGCGATCGCGCAGCGTCGTTAAAGAAAAATATCCCAATTACAAAATTATCGTCCTCAACGACGATTTCAATACCTTTGAACATGTCGTCAAAACCCTGACGACCTATATCCCTGGCGTTGATAACGACCAGGCATGGAAACTAGCCGACCAAATTCATAATGAAGGTCAAGCCATTGTGTGGACAGGGCCGTTAGAGCAGGCCGAGCTATACCATTCGCAGCTCATTCGCGCAGGGCTGACCATGGCACCGCTAGAAAAAGCGTAAGCTATTCAGGTGGCAAGAGGCGAAGAGGTTCGTGGGGAAAAAGGGCAAGAAACGCAAGAAAGCTTCGAATCAGCCTACACCTGATCGCTCAGCAAGCTCAAAAGCGCCGTTAGGTGAGGCTCAGAGCTCAAAAAACGATCTGGGCAGCGGTAAAACCGTTAGTGCCGGGCGCGTCGTGATTACCCATTCTACGTATTTGCCTAAGCTAATCCATACGCTAGAAAAACTAGTCAAATATCCTCGAATTAAAACCATTACGCCTGCTGTGATCTCTCGTGTGAGGTCTAACTCACACACTTTCAAGCTCAAGGTGTCGGTGCCTATCACTGGCGGCTACAAGCTGATTGCTCGCCACCGTAAGTCTGCGCAGGAAGTTTTCGTCGTTACTGACCTAAGTAAGGCTGAGTTGGAAAGTGCGATCGCTCAAGTCTTGTCCTAGCCTTTATCACTAACGTTTTGAAGCGAGATCTAAAAGGCAAGATCTCGCTAAGACAGTACCTACTAGATATGGATAATCTTATTCCTGCTAGGCTAAGCCATCCTGAACGCTGGCAAACAGAAGGCGCGGCCCAATTTTGTGTGGGCGATGCCTTTTTTCGCGCTAGCAGCAAGCTAGGGAGAGACTTGGCGGTGTTAGCGGCTAGTGCCTATCGGCAAACCCACGGCAAACTGCGAATACTTGACGCAATGACTGGCTGTGGCGTGCGCCCTCTGCGCTATGCCCTAGAAGCCAACGCCGATTTTGTTTGGGCCAACGAAGGCAACCCCGATTTACATAGCGCCCTTCAGGCTAACCTTGGCACCACGCTGCCCGCTCATCGCTACCGCATTACTCACCGAGATGCCAACGCCATCTTCTTTGACTGCCACCAGCGGCAAGACTTCTACGATTTGATTGACATCGACAGCTTTGGCAGCCCTATGCCGACCCTGCCTACTAGCTTATGGGCTGTTAAGCTCGGTGGGCTTGTATACCTCACCAGCACCGATGGCCGCGCAACGAGCGGCCACGCCCCCAATAAAAGTTTGCAGACCTACGGCGCTTATGCCCGCAGCCACCCGGCTGTACACGAGCAGGGCCTACGATTGTTAATCGGCAGCGCGGTTCAGCAGGCAGCGGCTAGAGGGCTAGGCGCTGAGCCAGTCTTTTCCTGGCATTACGGTGAGGTAAACCGCGTCATGATGCGGGTTACCCGGCGCTCAAACTGGCGATCGCAGCACTATGGTTTTTTGGGCTATTGTCACGACTGCGGCCAATTTCAGACAGTTAGCTGGAAAAAACTAGGCCGCGTTGCCCAGTGCAGTTGCCAAACCCAAATACCACTATCTGTAAGCGGGCCTATGTGGCTAGGACCGCTGCATGGGCATTCAGATTTGATGGCGATGGCGAATATTGCTGCTGCTTTCTCATCAGATGGTTCATCAGATACTTGGGCTGACAGTCAGCGTTTGCTCGGCATTATGCAAGCTGAAAGTGGCTTGCCGCCGTATTACTACCCGTTAGCGGAAATTGGCAGGCGAGGCAAAATGGATATTCCGCCTAGGGACGTGCTCTTACAGCAGCTACAGGCAGCAGGATTCAAAGCAACCCGTACGCATATTGATGCTCAGTCTATTAAGACCACTGCGCCGCTGAAGGTTTGCATACAGTTGGCACAGCAACTGTCACAACCAGCGTCGTCGAACGCGCCTTTACCGGAATAAGGTTTTTCTAGTGTGTAGGTAAGCGTGCGCAGATAAGCGTGTGCAGATAATCCTGTCCTGTATAGATAAACGCACAGATGAAAACGCATTTTTCGATCTTTGAGCCAACACTGCTATGAAAGTATTATTAGCTGGAATTACTCTCGTTGCTGCCGCTGTAGGCGCTGGCATTGGCTATGCGTCTCTGAAAACGGGCGATCTTCCCAGTGCGGGGTCTGCTCAAGATGCGTCGGCTTATCGGAGCGCAGAAGTCCGTAGTGCGGACAGTCGCGATGTAGAAACGCGCAGCATTGAACCGAATGATGTGGTGATTTCAGAAAACGAATTGAATCAAAGGGTGAATGATGCGATCGCTTCTGATCCAGCGATCGCACCTATCATCAATATTTCTAAAGGCGTAGAAACGTCTATTGAAGGCGATCGCGTTGAAAGCGGCCTGACGATAAACCTAAATGACTTGCCGCTAAACGAACTGCCCGTTGAAGCAGAAGCAGCAGTCAGCGAACTGCTCCAAACCTTTCCCTTTTTATCTGAGCGCGATGTCTATATCGGCGTCGAAGGTCGGCCTCAAATCGTGGATGGCGCAATTAGTCTCGATGACACTAACATTCGATTTGGCCCGCTGAAGCTGCCTGTATCTAGCGTGGCTAGTCAGCTAGGCGTTTCACAGACCGATATCGAGCAGCAGCTTAATGCCGTGCTCGAACAAGAAGGGCTAACCCCAGAGAGTATTGAGATTGTGGACGGACAGATTGTTATCAAGGGACTCTAATCGCTAGGGCTAGATCACCGCTCTTGAAATACTATTGCCCTTGAAATACTACTGCTCTTGAATTAGCCGCATGTAATTTTGCTTGAGCTGAATAGTAGTGGCGCTCATTTTGTCCGATAGATCTTTTTCAGCGTCGCTCATCACTTCCCAAAAAGCAGCAGAGCGCTGAACTGACAAATATTCTTGCCACAATCGCTTTAGCAAAGGCGCAGCCGCTGGGCTTTCGGCTTCTACTTGGCTCAGCAGGGCTTCAAACTGTTCACTCGCTTGGCCATAGCTGTCACCGCTTTTAGCAAGTGCGATCGCCCCTGAGAGCGTCACTTCTAACAAGTTCTTAGTGGTTGGTGTCGATTCAGAGGTCGCAGACTCAGGCATAGCAATAATACTTATACTCTCGATAATTTATTTGCTTCATTATCGACGATCCATCTGGAATCCGCCTCTATAAAAAAGCAGAAGACAAAAAAGCAGAAAACAAAAAGGCAGAAGACAAAAAAGCAGAAAACAAAAAGGCAAAAGAATTGCCATCAACATGCTTATCCGCAGCAGTTACCGGCAGTAGGCAGCTACCGGCAGTAGGTAGTACAGTCCCAATGCCGAATACCCGGTATTCTGGGCCCTCGCCAGCCTCGCCGCCGCAGTTCTTTAGAAATCAATTTATTGATGCCACAGTGCGCAACTAGGACGACTGCCCCCTGCTTAGTCTGGTCTTCCAACATATCGACTGCTTGCCTTGCTCGCTGTCGGGCCAGCGCAAAAGACTCACAGCGATCGCCATAGCCTAATCGCCACAGCGACAGTGCGATGATTGTCCAAGTCAGCGCCGAAAAGCAAACGTGCTTAGAAAAATCGACCGGAAATTCAATTTCTCGAAACCGCGCATCGACTAAATCTGGCGTAGAAGCCCCCAGCAGTTCTGCTGTATGAGTGGCTCGAGGGCGGTGACTAGCAACCACCCGAGCGGCCCCCGCCACAGCCTGCTGTGCCAAACGAGGCGGTCGAGACGCCCTCGCCACTCTAGCTGCGTCATAGCGTTCTACAAACTGCCGAAATTGATGGCCCGCCACTCGCTGCCTTAGCGATACAGCAGGCGGACCGTGCCGAATCAGCGTAATCGTGCTGACATTATGACGTAAAATTTGCATCAGTAATAGCGCACAAGACTCTATGGTGAACACGGCTTCTCCCTCGCCTTCTACAGCCTCATCTGGGCAATCTGCTGAGAATACGGCTAAAGAAAAGATAGACCTTCCTGATCGTTATGCTGACTGGCCTTCTAACCAGCACCCCGATCGGCAACTTGATCGGCAACTTGATTGGCAACAGCTAGCAAACAAAGCCTTAGCAGGCGACCCCCTCACTCGCCTGGAATCACTCTCAGTACTCGCTGCCCCTGATGCTGTGATGCTCGACCAGCTAGCGGCTGCTTATCGCGTGCGTCGTCACTACTGGGGCAATCGGGTGCGTTTACACTTTCTGCTAAATGCGCAAAGTGGGCTCTGCCCGGAAGACTGTCACTATTGTTCCCAATCGAAAATATCAGAGGCAGAGATTGAAAAATATCCGCTGATGGCCACTGACAAGATTTTGGCTGCTGCTGATAGAGCCTACCAGATGAAGGCCGGTACCTTTTGTATGGCGATTTCTGGGCGAAGTCCGTCTGCGCGAGTATTTGACGGTGTGCTAGAAGCTGTGCGTACGGTCAAAAGTAAGTATTCCATGCGCGTATGTACGACGCTAGGGCTACTAGATGAGCACCAGGCACAGCAGCTTAAGGCGGCTGGCGTAGACCGGATTAATCACAATCTCAATACTGCCGAATCTCATCACGAAGATATCTGTACAACACACAGTTTTCAAGATCGGCTCTCTACGGTGCAGGCGGTACAGGCGGCTGGGCTCACTACTTGCTCGGGCGGCATCTTTGGCATGGGTGAGTCTGATGAGGATATTGTAGAACTGGCGATGTCTTTGCGATCGCTCAACGTCACTAGCGTCCCGCTCAATTTTCTCATTCCGATTCCTGGCACGCCCTTTGCAGATCGCGATGAGCTGACGCCACAGCGCTGTCTTAGAATATTGTGTCTGTTTAGACTGTTGCTGCCGCAGCAAGAAATTAGGATTGCCGGAGGGCGAGAAGTTCACTTGCGATCGCTTCAACCGCTAGGTCTATATGCTGCTAACTCTATCTTTGTTGGCGACTATCTCACCACACCAGGGCAGGCCGCTCAGCAAGATTTTGCGATGATTCGCGATGCTGGCTTTGTCTTAGAGGATGCTGTCTCAGAGGATGCTGTCTTAGAGGATGCTACAAGGCACTAAAAGATATCTCCTGAGAAACAATGAAAAAGCGGGAACAATCAATAGAACTTAATAGACTAAATATACTAAGCAAGTTCGATACAAAGTGCATCCGGTCCAGTAATGTTGTTCACCAGTCGACGGCCTACACGTCTATGTAGCCAATCCAATTCGCGCGCTGCCCTTCGTAGATTCCGCAGAGCAGTTGTCCCCAGAGCAGTTATCGGTTTGGTCAGCAGAGCAGCCAGCTCAGGTCCTGGCAGCTTAGGCTCTAGTAAACTAAAGAAAACAATAAGTTTGGCAGTGCTGTCGGCGACAGTTGCTGGTCTAGGTGCTTGTCAGCAGTTTACAGGCGCGCTGAGTTCCGACGCAGAGACAAAGCCCCAGCCTACTGTTCTAAACACCGCTGAAGTGTACGCCCCGAGCGAACTTGTTATTGTTGCGCCTGCTAATACACTTCCTGGTAACAACACGCTGATTCAGGTCGCCGAAAATTCTGAACAGGTTATTCAGGTCAAAGCGCAAGATGTTCCTGGTAGTCAGCTTATCTATCGTCTACAAGACGGTGAGGACATGGATAAGTTCGCCATGGACGAAGAAACCGGCGATCTGAGATTTAAGGAAGTTCCCGATTGGGAAAGCCCCACCGACGTTGATCAAAACAACAACTATATGGTGCTTTGGCAAGTTGTTAGCTCTAGCGGCGGTGCCCGTAGTCAGTTTATGGTGGTCAAAGTGACTGACCTTGCAGATTGACCTGCGCTTGAGTTGACCTGTGCTTGAGTTAACCTACGCTTGAGATTATCGGCGTTGGTCGTTAGTATTTAACCGTGCTAGTTATTGTAGATCGCCGCTTAATAGCATGTTTGCCTAGGAGAACAAGTAGGCATAATAAAACAACTAGCTCCCCTGAAACCGCATGAGTCGTCGCATATTTATAGGAGATGTCCATGGTCACTACACTGGACTAATGCGACTGGTGGAAATGGTGATGCCTACTGCCTCTGACGTACTGCATTTTGTGGGTGACTTGATTGACCGGGGACCACGGAGCGCCCAGGTTGTAGAGTTTGTGCGCACGCATAACTACCCCTGCGTGCTGGGCAATCATGAGCATCTGCTGCTCAACGCCTTTCCAGATGAAGATCCAAACCTAGGTGCCTTTCACAGCTGGCTGTACAGTGGCGGCCAGCCTACCTTGACGAGCTACCCCAGTACGGAGGCTTTGTTAGAGCATGTAGACTGGCTCAAAACGCTGCCTTTTTACCTAGATTTGGGTGATATTTTGCTGGTTCACGCAGGCTTAAATCCAAAAAAGTCTTTAGCTCAGCAAACGCAGATGGATCTCTGCTGGATTCGAGACGATTTTCACCGACATCCAACGCCTTACTTCCCAGATAAGCGCATCGTGACTGGACATACTATTACGTTTACGCTGCCCGGTGTTGACCCAGGCCAGATTGCCCAAGGCCCTGGCTGGTTAGATATTGATACGGGCGGTTACCATCCCAAAAGCGGCTGGCTAACGGCGGTAGATATTGACCAGGGAGTGGTCTACCAGGTAAATACTCAAACGCATGCCAAGCGGGTGATGGCCTTAGAAGATGCGATCGCAATAGTAGAACCGTCTACCGTAAAATCTAGACGCGATCGCAATCGTCAAGACGCTGCCGCTCAAAGTGCCACCGTTTAATAGCTGTTTGCCTTCAGGCTAGAACTGTTTTTCCTTCAAAGTAATCTTGCAACTGCTGCCTATGGTCGTGTGCCATCTGCTCAGTTGGCAGCTCATGCCGATAGAATGCGCTTACTTCTAGCACTTCATCTGGGTCAAATCCATCCATTAAGCCTTCAGCTTTTGCCGCTAGCGCCACGCAAATAGAATGAAAGCGTTCGTCCCGTTCCTTCGCAGAATAGACGCCCACCAGCCGCCCTGGCGAAATCAGCGTCAGCCCAGTCTCTTCTAATAGCTCTCGCTTAGCCGCTGTTTGCACGTCTTCCCCCCAGTCTACTAGCCCACCAGGCAAACCCCAAAGGCCGCTATCGCGCCGCCGAATAAGTACTAGCCGATCGTCTGGCAGTATGGCAATGACGCTGGCCGCGACCAACGGGCGACGGAGAATGAGCTGTAAAAGTGTTCGGACCGGATGCCAGATGCGTCGAAGCCGGGAGATGATTCGCATAAAAAATTCCCTACTCAGTGCCCGTTACTGCGTCGCTCTCTGAAACATTACTCCTTGAAACATTACCTTTTGAAACATCGCTTTTTGAGATATCGCCCGTCAATTTTTCAACGTCAGCCATGACTTCAGCTACATGGGGTTCAGGTTTTACCTTGCGATAGATTTTTTCTAAGGTGCCGTCTGGGCCGATGATGAACGAGCTGCGGGTAATGCCCATGTATTCTTTGCCGTACATTTTTTTGAGGCCGTAGCAGTCATAGCGAGTACCCACTTCGCCGTCTGTGTCTACAAGTAGCGGAAACGGCAGACTGTGCTTGGCCGCGAACTTGGTGTGAGACTTGGCGCTGTCGGTGCTGACGCCGAAGATGGCAACGTTCTTGACTTGCAGATCGCTGTAGATATCGCGAAAGGCGCAGACTTCTTTGGTGCAGCCAGGGGTATTGTCGCGAGGATAGAAAAACAAAACGACTCGCTGCCCTCTAAGATCGCTCAGGCTGATTGTGTTGTCGTCTGCATCGGGCATTGAAAAATCTGGTGCAGGATCTCCGGGGACAAGTGCCATAAGCGAGGGGGGTTAGATTTAGTTGAGGGATTTTGCCTGAAAAAATTGTATACCGAGACCCTCACGTATCTGGAGATCGCTCGCTAGAGGCCGGTGGTTAGCGGTTGACGAGGGTGTGTTTTTGCAAAGTGACTGCGCTGCAAACGTCTGTTTTTTGCCTGCTTCTACGCTTGTTTCTTGAGATTGATAATGATTCTCATTCTGTGTTAACTTAATTGAGCTTTAAGTTCTCTGGCTCTATTCTTCAGTCGCTTTATTCTCTAATTACTTTTCTCTAATTACTTTTTTACTTGGATGGCTAATCCCACGCGCTTTCCACTAATTTCCTCCTTGGCTACTGCCATGTCGCTGGCCGCACTAGTGGCTAGCTGCAGTGCTCCAACTGTATTGAATGATGTTGCTAGCCAAGATGCTGCCTCGACTGATGTCGCTGACCTCAAGGCGAAAAATGCTGGCAATCCGCTGCAAGTAGTCACCACTTTTTTGCCAATGACCTATTTTACAGAGGCCGTGGCAGGCGATCGCGCTATCGTCACTCAGCTTTTGCCCCCAGGCGTTGATCCGCACGACTATCAGGCCAAGCCTCAAGATATTCAACGCCTAGCCGCCGCCGATGCCCTCATAGAAAATGGCTTAGGTCTAGAAGCTTTTCTAGAGCCGCTGATCGCCAACGCGAATAATCCAGATTTGGCCATCGTTGACTCTAGTAAGGGAATTGAGGTGCTAGGCGAAGAAGATGGCCACGATCATGATCATGAAGGCCCCGATCATGAGGGCCACGATCACGGAGCGTACGATCCGCATCTTTGGCTAGATCCTAAAAAAGCAATTCAGCAGGTAGAAAATATTCGCGATGGGCTAATCACTGTGGACCCTGAAGGAAAAGCCGTCTATACCACTAATGCAGATGACTACATTGCCGATATTCGAGCGCTTGATGTAGAAATTAGTGAGACGCTTTTGGCCTATGCCGGGCAATCTTTTGTGACGTACCACGACTTTGCCGCGCATTTTGCGCATAGCTACGATCTAGAGGTAGAGCACTTGGTTGGAATTCCTGAAAGCAATGCAGCCCCGGCAGATGTGCAGCGGGTTATCGAGACGGTAAGGGCCTCAAATTTAAAGACGTTGCTAAGCGAACCGCGGCAGGATGAAGCGGCTTTTGGTGCGATCGCTACCGACCTAGACATCAGTGTCAGTGTTTTTGACCCAATGGAAAGCAGCCGCTCAGCAAATCCTCAGCCCGATGACTACCTGACGACAATGACCGCTAACCTAGAGAACTTAGCCGCCGCCTTCAAAGCGGCCCAGCCCTGATGAAACCAGCTCTGATTAAAATTGCGACGCCGCCTGTTTTGCTCATCGATCAGCTGACGGTTCGACGCGGCCAGCAGACTACTTTGCAAGATATCTCGTTCAGCCTAGAAGCGGGGACAGACGTGGCGATTATCGGCCCGAACGGGGCCGGAAAAAGCACGCTGGTGCAGTCAATTTTGGGTATTTTGCCGCGCGAGACGGGCACTGTGCAACTGCTGGGTCAAACGCTGGGTCAAAAGGGTTCAATCCCAGCCTCGGTGCGGCATCAGGTGGCCTATCTGCCGCAGAATTTTTTGGTTGATAGGCGGCTGCCGCTTACCGTTGAAGAGCTGGTGGCGTTGGGATGGGATCGATTGGGGTTGCAGCTTCCTTGGGCCAATGCAAAAGCGCGTAAGCTTGCGGTGCAGAAGGCGTTAGAGCGGGTAGATGCTGGACATTTGGGCCGTAAATTTATCAGTGAGCTGTCAGGCGGAGAGACAAAGCGGGTGCTGCTGGCCTATTGTTTGGTGCGATCGCGCCAGCTCCTGATCTTAGACGAAGCGCCTGCTGGCCTGGACGTTCGTGGCGAGGCTGACTTTTACCGCTTGCTCTATGAGCTGAAGGCTGAAGAAGGCTGGACAATTCTACAAATTTCTCACGACTTGGACATGGTGAGAAAGCACTGCGATCGCGTTATCTGTCTCAATCGCCGTTTGATGTGCCAGGGTGTACCTGAAACCGCCTTGGCCCCCGAAAATCTATCTGCCACCTACGGCCCGCAGTTCGTTCGCTATCATCACAACCGTCACGCCTGTTGATTTTCTGCACCCTCATGCCCGATTTTGCTGCCGCTGCCCATCTTTTTACCTATCCCTTTATGCAGCGCGCCCTGATTGGCGGCATTCTCACTGGGCTCACGGGTGGCATCCTCGGCAGCTTTACAGTCGTCCGTCAGCTCTCTTTTTTTAGCGATGCCCTCGGCCACTCTGCCTTACTAGGCGTCAGCATTGGTGTCTTGTGCGGCCTTAGTCCCTCAGTGGTTGTTTTGCCTTTTGCAATGCTCTTTGCAGTTGGCGTCACCTATCTGATTGAAAAAACAGATCTGTGGACAGACGCCTTGCTGAACATTGTTTATTCAGCCTCTTTAGCTATCTCAATTATTTTGTTAAGTCTCTCAGGCACGTATCAAACTGGTGTAAATAATCTGTTGTTTGGCGACATTCTGGCTATTCAGAACTCAGATTTGGTAGTGAGCGCAGTGCTGTTATTAATCTCCTGTTTGTTTATTGGGTTAACCTTACAAACTCAGGTGCTATTGACGCTAAATGAGTCGCTTGCGATCGCCCGCGGCATTAATGTATTTGCCCACCGCGTCGCCTTTATGATGCTGCTTTCTCTTGTCGTTGCCACCGCTATAAAGGCGCTCGGCGTTCTCCTAGTCGGTGCATTCGTGGTTATTCCTGCCTGCGCTGCCCGCTTTCTCAGTCGCAACTTCAACAGCTATCTCATCTTTTCGGCAACGCTTGGCGCGCTCAGTGCCACGGCTGGCATCTTTTTCTCAGCTCTTTTGAACTGGCCAACCGGGCCAAGCATTGTTCTGGCACAGTTGAGCTTACTCATCGCTGCTAGTACGAGGCGGTGGGTATGGGTTTCGACGAACGAATAGCTGCCGCCATAGAAAGCCTTGCGATAATCAGATTCAATGACGCGAATTTGCAATTTGCGAACATATATCGCCTAATTTCGCGAGTAGACTACAAGTATAAAAAAGTATTTATTAGAGCGGTGTTAACCCACGCAGAGTATGACAAAGAGGACTGGAAGAATGATTCTTGATTCAAGTGAGCACGCATCATATACAGAACTACTTCAGGCATTTCAGCCACGACCCATCACTACAGAAGAACAATTCTGGGCAACTCAGCAGGTGATTGATGAGATTTTAGATGCGGGTGAGCTTGGAGAAGACGTTGAAGACTACTTGAACCTTTTAGGGGCGCTGGTTCATGAGTATGAGGATAGAACTGTAGAGATTCCAGACATTCACGGAGTGGAGATGCTAAAGGTACTTATTGAAGAACGCGATCTTCGCCAAAAAGATCTGGTAAGTATCTTCAAAACAGAGTCTATTGTTTCAGAGATTCTCAATCAAAAGAGAGGTCTGACTGTAGAACACATTCAAAATCTGTCTCAATTCTTCAACGTTTCACCTGCTGTTTTCTTTGAGTTCACGCCGCGAGACCTCGAAGCTGCCTGAGAATCTTTATTCTATAAAATCGGTTTTCTACAAAATCACCTTTACCAGCGGCTCAAACTCTTCAACTAAATCTGGCCTAGTGACTAAAGTCGGAAAGGGATGCGTGCTGTAGTCCTTGCCAACTTTGAGTGGAAAGGCAGCTTGCCCGTCGAGGTTTATCCAGCTTGCGCCTGCCGCCTGCGTAATCGCCCAAACCGCCGCGATGTCCCAAATCTTTGGCGTTGCTTCTACCGCGCCCAAACTCACACCTGAGGCTACGGTCAAAAGATTGTAAGTCGCTACGCCCAGCATACGAATCTTGCAGGGGAATGGATTTTGCAGCACTTTTAGACTGCGGGCGCACAGACTAAATAAGCGAGTGTTTGAGGGCGTGCTATTGGGGCAGTCTTGTCCGATGCAGAGGGGCTGGTTGTTGGCAAAGGCTCCTTCTGGCATGTCTAGTCCAGAGGCTCCAGGGAAAAACCCGTGAAAGTGTTGTGCAATCGGTGGGATGTAAACGTGGCCAAAAACAGGGGTGCCTTTGTAGAGCAAGCCAAGTGAAATGCCCCAGAGTGGAACGCCACGAGCGAAGTTGGTAGTGCCGTCGATAGGATCAATTACCCAGCACCAGTCTGTGTCGGGGAAAATGTGCTCGACCTCTTCGGTGAGGACGCCATGATCTAGAAAGGTTTTGGCAATGCGATCGCGCAGCTCAGCGTCAGCCCACTTATCGTACTGAGTGACTAGGCTTCCGTCTGTTTTCTGCTCTGCGGTCGCTTTGCCAAAGGCCGCCATCAAATGCGCACCGATCTCGTTGGTTGCACTTTGGGCAAAGGCTGTGACCTTTTTCCAGTATGCTGCTGCTGTCGTGGTGTCTGCTGTCGTGGCGTCTTGTCCCAATTCCTTGCTCCCATTTCCCATTCAGTTTTGGTTTGCCTAAGTCTGGCTCGCTTAAGTCTGGCTCGCTTAAGTCTGGCTCGTTTAAGTCTGACGTTGGCAACTTAGTCTAAATCATTCTCTAGCGCCGCACTGATTGCTTGCTTGGCATCGAGCTGAAACTCGGCAATATCGACTCGGCTGACTAGAGCGATCGCAACCCACATCCCTACTGCCTGCGTCAAAAAGACCAGACCATAAGCGGGCAGTAGCTGCGCTGCCGTCGGCTCAGCGCCCGCAGCTACCACCGCAGACGCCCCGGTTAGCAGCTTACCCATAGACAATATTGCCCCGCCCAAAAGCGACGCGCCCCCTTGAGCCATAGCCTGTGCTAGCCCCCAAGCGCCAATAAAGGTGCCTGCCGTTTCAGCGGCTGTTAGGTCTATCATCAGCACAATCGATCCTGTCGTCAGTACGCCGGAGGCTAAGCCAAACAGTCCCACCGCCACGTTTAACGCCATCGGATTTGCTGTCAGCCCTACTGCGACTAGTCCCACCAAAAAAAATGAAGCGATCGCGCAGCCTAGTTTTACCGTGCGCTTTTTGCCTAGCAGTGGCATTAGTACAAAGCCCGTTGTGATAATGCCGACCAAAGTTCCCATGCCAAAAAAGGCGTTGATTGTCGTCGTTTGCTTAATGGTCATGCCAAAAATCTGCGAGCCATAGGGCTCTAGCACCGGATTTTGCGTAAATAAGCTTAGGCTTAGGACTAGCAAAAAGCAAAAGAACAGCCCGGTCTGACGGCTCGCTGTCAGCACTTTTAACGCTTGGGCAAAGGTGATGCGCTCTTCTCTATTGCGCGCGGCTGAACGCTGCTCTAGTCGAGAAAAGCGTTTTTCTATGCCGACTGTGCTCACTAGCGTAATTGCAAATACAATCGCCGGAACGACTATAAACAGCCGGTTGATCGGGCCCTTTAGCTCCGCAATCGTACTGGCTTCATCTACTGAACCTAGCACTCCGTTAATAATTGCCACGCCTGCCACAATGCCCAGCATCAGCATAGACCAGCCAATGCCAACGATTTTAGACTTGGTTTTTTCATCCGAGACATCTACCAGCAGTGCGGTAAAAGGGGTGGTTGCGGCCAGCGCCAGTCCGTATAGGGCAAACACTGCTGCGAGCAAACCGGCCCACGGGTAGGCGCTTGGCCCCCAGCCTGCGATCGCTGTTTGCTCACCTAGCTGCCACATTACCTGCACCGCCAAAAATGCACTAACGCCCATGCCTGCGACACCTAGCCAAATATAGCCACTGCGATGGTGCCCTAACAGCGGCTTTACATCCGACAGCTGCCCAAACCAAACCCGCGCTGGCGACATAAACTGATAGACCGAAATCGCCCCGGCTGTGACTAATGCCGGGACGCGTAGCTCGTCGATCATTACTCGGTTGAGCACGCCTAGCGTCAGCAGCGACATGATCGCCACGCCCATATTAAAAACGCCGAGCCGCACCATCGAGAACAGCCCGATTTCAGTTCCCCCCAAGGGCAGATCAGACTTTTCTTTTCTAGGCACGTTGCTGCTTGCCATCGCTGTGTTTTCCAGGTTGATTAAGACTATATTCTTGCTTTGCCATAACAGCATAAAAGATTCTAGAGTCAGCCCTGCTTCTAATCTGGCGCTGAGCTTTGTAGATCTGAGTCTATAAAGCTAATAAAAAAGGCGATCGCCCTAAAGCGATCGCCCACAGAAAATATGTACCTAAATTTGTCTCACAATTGTCTCTTGTCTAAACAAGTCTCTTGTCCAGAGAGAGCAGAGTTCTTGTCTAGAGAGAGCAGAGTACAATCTTGCCCTTGGCCCGCTCCTACGGTTAAAGGCAAGATTGCTATTGGCTGAGCAGTGTTACTCAGCGGCTACTCAGCGGCGTTGTCAGCATTTGCTTCAACTGAGTCGGTTGAGTCAGCGATCGCAGCAGGCGCAGTTCCAGCGATGCTCACCTTTACAACCTTATTGCGCACATCTTCTGCCTTGGGCAGGTGCAGCACCAAAATGCCCGCTTCGTAGCTAGCGCTTACACCTGTCGGCTCAATTTCAACCGGCAAAGACACCACTCTACGAAAAGCACCATAGCGGAACTCATTACGGCGCAAAGTTTCACCTTCGCCAACTTCTAGCGCGGGGCGCTGACCGGATATTGCGACCACTTCACGGCTCGCTTGGATATCAATCTTGTCAGCCTCTACTCCAGGCAGTTGTACATGCAAGGTTAATGCCTCTTCACTTTCTACCAGCGTTGCCGCAGGTGTCCAGGTAGTCGGTGCACTAGGGGCAGCAGTCAGCTCATCAAATAATTGATCTAACTGTTGCTTAACTACATTTGCTTCAGAAAACGGTTGCCAATAACGACGAACAAGCATATTGCTTATCTCCTAAATCTCGATGTCACTATGATGCCAATTGGGGTAGGCGATCGCGTAGTGAGAGAAACCCCACCCCTCGGTAGCAAAAGCCGAAATTCGGTCTAGGTACGGCAAGCCCCCACCGCATTTGGCATAATAGACACTAAGCAACCTTGTTCTTGGCATCTCTCTTCTCTTATGACCCAAACAGCCCTTATTACCGGTGCATCTAGAGGCATTGGCCTTGCCTTTGCCCGCGTCTTTGCTCGCGAAAATCACAACCTTATCCTCGTGGCACGTAGCGAAGATGAGCTAAAAGAGATTCAAACAGAACTCAGCCAAGAACACGGTATTAGCGTTGTTGTTTTTTGCCACGACTTAACCGAGCCTGCTGCCGTTAAACAGCTTTTTGAACAAATTGAACAACAAAATCTCACGGTAGATATTCTTGTTAACAACGCGGGCTATGGCGACTATGGCGAATTTGCAAGCGGCGATTGGGAAAAGCTACAGGGCATGATTTTGCTCAACGTTTTAGCGCTAACCCATCTCAGCCGACTGTTTCTTCCCAGCATGATCCAGCGCGGCAGCGGTAAGATTCTTAACCTGGGCTCTACTGCGGCCTTTCAGCCCGGTCCAATGATGGCGGTCTACTTCGCGACCAAGGCGTATGTGCTCTCTTTTAGCGAAGCGATCGCAGCCGAGGCCAAAGACAGCGGCGTTACCGTCACCACGCTTTGCCCTGGCCCTACCCAGTCCAACTTTATTAATGCCTCCAACATGGACCAAATCGCTGGCATGGGCAACGTCACTACCGATAAGCTGCCGACCGCTGCCGAAGTGGCCGAATACGGCTACGCCAGTCTGCAAAAAGGAAAAGTCATCGCCGTCCCTGGCATTGTGAACAAATTCCTGGCGTTTTCCCCACGCCTCACACCGCGCAAGGTCATCCGCGAAGGCGTTAAAAAATTCCTCAGCCCAAAATCAAAGACGCCGCAGAGCTAGACGCCTAAATGTCATAGACCTATCGCTGCAAAGCTACCGCTGCAATAGCAAAAATCCTGCCTGCAATCCCCCAATTACAAACCCCAAGATTCCACCCAAATTCACAATTGCCTGCAATTCACTGCGCACAATTGTCTGAATCGCGCCCTCTAGCTCTTGGGGCGACGTTCCATTCACCCGGTCAATAATGACCTGATCAATGTTCAAAATCGGAATTGCCTGCATCACAATTGCTTCCAAATCCCGCTCCAAATAGCGCTCTAGTATCAGTGCCAATTCATAACTCACCGTTTCTAGCGACTCACTCATCACTGGCGACGTCTGCAGCCGTCCCAATAGCTGCGCTGCTAGCTTTTCCCAATCAATAGATGCACTCACCGACTCGAGCAAGCTGCCACCGTTTTCTTTTAAATACGTCTTAATCGTCTGCCGCAGCGTACTTCGCAGCTTGCGTACGGTTGCCACGGGCAGCTCCTGTAGTGAAAACTGCACCAGCCACCGCTGCAAACGAACCTTGACGCCTAGCCCTGCCGTCAGTTCTGCAATCCGCATATTGCTTTTTTCTGGCTCGTTTACACAGACTGCCCGCAGACGGGTCAGCGCATTGCGCACGCCAAAAATGTTGGCAACGACCCAGTAGGTGCCGCTGGTTTTGGCGCGTAGCGTTTCATCAATGACCTGAATGTTGTAGTCGCTCAAAAAATCGACTAGCAGTTGACGCACTCGATCTGGCGGCAGCAAACCATTGATCATCCAGTCAGAGACTTGAGCGGCTTGTTCTTCGGCGAGCTGAAAGTCAAGCAGCACCCGGTCAAAAATTTGGTTGATCTGGGCCTCTAAAAAGTCGTCTTGCCGCGACCAAACTCTGACCAATCGAGGTAGCGACTGCCCGACTAAATCTTGCAGGATATTGCCCAGAATTTGAGCGGTTTTGTTTTTCGTTTGGTTTCCCTGCATTTGCTCTAGCGCCAGACGCAGCAGCCAGTTAATTGCCTTTTCGATGCGCTCGGTTTCTAGCAGGCGGCGGGCTAGCTTTTGCAATTCTTCTGGGGTGAGGAGCGATCGCATAATCACATCCGACACCTTTTTGGCCAGCCGCTGCTGATTACTTGGAATTAACCCCGGCGTAAACGGAATCTTTTGGCCGAACACGTATTTCGCCTCATACGGACGAAACAGCATCTTAATGGCCACATCGTTCGTAAAGTAGCCAATCACCCCGCCCAAAATCGGCGGCAGCAATACTATCCACAGACTTATTCCTGTGTTCATATTCGCTATATGCCTTCGTCTATTGCTGGGGCTTTAGAGGCCACCAAAACACCCATCATGCCGCCCGCAATCGGATAGTGAACGGCCTGGGCAAAGCCTGCTGCCTTGGCTAAATTTACCTGCTCTGGCCCTGACGCAAAGCGCTCAACGCTAGGCCCAATATAGGCATACTCTTCACTCATCCCCATTCGTTCGGCAGTGGGTACGACGACCGTTTCCAAATACCACTTTTGAAACTGCACGACCAGTGGATTTGTGGGCTTGTGAAAGTCGAGTATCGCAGCCGTTGCGCCTGGTTTCAATACCCGCTTGAGTTCACCTAGTCCCTGCGAAATGTTAGTCAGATTGCGCAATCCATAGGCCATCGTTGCTGCGTCAAAGCTGCTATCGGCAAAGGGAAGCGCTAGCGCATCGGCTTCAATCCATGCGATCCGGTTTTGTAGGTGCGGGCTGCGTTGGGCTGCGATCGCCAGTTGCTCAGCCGCAAAGTCTGCTCCCGTCACTTGACCGGTCGGCCCCACTCGTCTAGCCAACAGCAGCGCCAAATCACCGCTGCCACAGCACACATCCAAGCACGCCATGCCAGATGTTGCCCCGCTCCAGCGCACCGCCATTTGCTTCCACACCAGATGTAATCCCAGGCTCATGTCCCGATTCATCCGGTCGTACTGTGGCGCAATCCGATCAAACAGCTGTCGAATTTGATCGGCTTCTGGTTGAACCGAAGCCGTTAACGAACCACGACCCGTATTGTTATGGCCCGTATCGATTGGCGGCGATGTCATGGCGGTGATGCCTGTGCTATTTCTGCTCAGACCTATGTTTGAGAATGTTGTGTTTGAAAATGTTGGAGTTTGAAAATGTTGGAGAACCCTCTTAAAGTTTACAGTCTTAGAGTTGACAGCCTCAGCGTTTACAGTAAAAAAGCCCGAATGGTAGTTGTAAATAACCACCATTCGGGCAACACGCTACACACAAGTTGGCTCCTCACCGCCGCGAAACAGTCGCGACAAAAATGCCCAAGCGCTGCCCAAGCAATGCCCAGCGGCTACAAAATCGCTGCTTTTAGGCTCAACGCTATTTGGGGTGCAACTAAACTCAGTAGCTGAGAAACATCGTCAAGCGTGTTGTAAGCGGTGTTCCACTGAAGCGAAAGCGCAGCTAGTAATTCACCTCGGTAAATGACCGGAACGGCTAAATGACACTCGGTGCCTGCGGCATAAAGCGCTTCGCTCACAGCATCTGGGTTGGACTGCACGTTGATCGCGAACTGTGCAGCTTGGCTTGTGAGCACTGACTGTACCAGGCTATTTGCCGCGATCGCTCCACTGTCAATACCACTGTCAATACTACCGTCAGCCCCACTGGCTACCTGCCCATCAGCCAGCAGTAGCGAGCAGGCGTCTGCATTCAAAATTTGACCAAAACTCTCGGCCAAAAAGGTGAGTGCTTCCGCCTTTTCCATCGCTTGCGCCGCAATCTGGCCCACAGCCACCATTAGCTTCGATTGCTTTTCTGCCAGATACAGCTCTTGATTTTGGCTTTTGATTAGGTCATAGGTCTCTGAGGCTCTATCAACCACATGCTTGAGTTCGTCTGGATCCCAAGGCTTTGTAATGTAGCGGTAAACCTGACCAGCATTAATTGCCTCGACCAGGTCTTCTACGTCTGTAAAACCGGTCAGAATAATCCGAACGGTATCTGGGAAGTCAGGCACCGTTTTACTCAAAAATTCTGTGCCCTTCATTTCAGGCATTCGCTGGTCCGAAATAATGACCGCGACTTCGCCTTCATCAGACAGCACGTCTAGCGCCGCAACACCACTTTCGGCCCGCAAAACCTTAAATTCACGACGAAACGTTCGATACAGCAAATCCAGGTTGTCAGGTTCGTCGTCGACAACCAGCATGCGAGGTTTTTTAGAGGGCTTATGGCTCGCCAGGGTCAGTGGGCTGATGTTGCTCATAAGAGAGAATCGCCTTTGAGGAAGATGAGGGGTGTGTCTAGTGATCGCCATAAATGGCTGATCGCTCTCTCATTAAGCCCAAGCCGCGACGATGAATAACCGTTTTATGACTCTCTAGCTCCTCAGTATTTCGACCGTATAGAACTGATTTTAAACCGGGCTACTTGTCTGTAAACTTGCTGAAAATGACTCTATTTATTACTCTCTATCAGTTCTACTACGTTACCGTCCGGATCCTTTATAAATAAGGCTAAGCGACCAGATGAACTCATTTGAAAAGGCGTGTTTGTATCAGTTAAAGACTGCTTTACTTCTGCTAAGTTACTGATAGCAAAAGTAATGTGCGGGTGCCGTCCCCACTTGTCTTCTTTCGCTGGATTGTTAGCCCACTGGCTAACAATCAAATGGAGCTGAAAATCGCCTATTTGATACCAGCTACCCGGAAAAGATAGCTGCCGATCTACCTTGCTAAGGCCAATGACCTGTGAATAAAACTCATCGGCTGCGGCCAGGTCGCTCACCTGCACAGCAACGTGAAGCGGGTACAAAATATCAACCATCGTTTTTACCTAACTACCAATTCACCCTATTATCTACGGGGTATTGGCCTATGGGTAATAGGATTTTCCAATCAAAAGGGACCCTCAAAAGATTACTTAAAAAATAGCGCATGAAACTTTTACTTGTGTCGGGCTCGCTCATAGGCGCTTTGCTAGTGATATTGCTACTTGCAGAGCTGGTTTTACGCTTTGGTTTTGGGTTCGGGCGGCCACCGCTATATGTCGCCGACGACACTATGGGCTATCGACTAGCCCCCAACCAAAAAGTAAAGCGTCTGGGTAATCGTATTTGGATCAATCAATATTCTATGCGTGCAGGTGCGATCGCACCCACTCCTGACCCGAACACCCTTCGCCTTTTCCTGCTGGGTGATTCTTTAGCCAACGGCAACTGGTGGACCGACCAAGACGACATATTATCAGCGCTCATCGCCGAGCAGCTTCAGCCCGCCTTGCCCGTTGGCTATACCCAGATCGAAGCGCTTAATGCCTCTGCCAACTCCTGGGGGCCGCGAAATGAGCTGGCCTACCTAGAGCGCTATGGCACTTTTGAGGCGCAAGTGCTAGTGCTGTTGCTCAATACGGATGACCTGTTTGGCACAGAGCCTACCGCTTTGCAGGTGGGGCGCGATCGCAGCTACCCTAGCCAAAACTATCCCTTTGCGCTTGCCGAAATACTCAGTCGATTTACTCAAAAAAACCAGCCCATCCCTGGACTCAAAGCGATTCAAGATGAAGGGGGCGATCGCGTTGGCAAAAACCTAAGCGCCATTAGCGGCATCCAGCAAAAGACCACAGCCGCAGGCGGAACCTTTATCCTGATTCTTTCCCCTCTAAAGCGCGAACTTCCCGGCCCCCGCGACTACGAACTCGTTGCCCGCAAAAGGCTGCAATCTTGGGCCACAGACAACAGCGTCTCCTACTTGGACCTGCTGTCCACCTTTCAGGAAATTACCGATGCTGACAGTCTCTACCGCGACCACATCCACCTCAGCCCAAGCGGCAACCTGCTAGTCGGAAAACTAGCTGCCCAAACTATTACGACCGAGCTAACGCAGTCAGACTAAGCCAGCCCGGTTAGCCCAACCCGTAATTTTTCCAGCTCACGGCTCAGTTGACGGTTGCCCAAGACGACTGATCGACTCGATAGTCACTCGCTAGCTACTAGGCAATTCTCTACCGACCCATCATCGCCGCTTGCATCGGCTCTAAAGCCAGTCTCAAATCGGCAGATGAGTGCCAAACCTTGCCATCTAACGCCATCTGCTCAATGATGCTGGCCAATCTCAGCGCCTTTAATGCCTGCTCTCCCCCAACAGAAGGCTGATTGCCCCCTCGCACACACTGCACAAAATGCTCTAGCTCAGCATGTAGCGGCTCAGTATTGCTGGTGTACACCTGCTCAATCAAGCCATCCTGGCGATACATTACCTGACCATACGCCGCCATACAGTTTTCTGTCGTCTGACGGTGGATCTCAATCTTGTTGTTTAAAAAGTCAGCTTCTGTCAGCGAATTTCGGCAGTGAGCCGAAATAGTTCGAATTTTACGATGGGTTACTTTGCTAGCCGTCACCGTTGCCACAATCCCATTCGCAAAGCCCAGCGTCGCGGTGACATAGTCTAGATAAGGCGAATCCGTTCCCTTACTGCCGCTAGCCGTCAGCTTTACTACCGATGAAGCCGCCAGCTCCAAAATCAAATCAATGTCGTGGATCATCAAATCAAGCACAACAGAGACATCATTTGCCCGTTTAGAATACGGACTCATCCGGCGAGCTTCAATCGCTAGCACCTCTTCAGTCCTAAGCACATTGTGCAGCTCTTTAAATGCTGGATTAAAGCGCTCAATATGTCCCACTTGCAAAATACAGTTCAAATCAGCTGCTGCGTTGACCAAAGACTCGGCTTCACCGATACTAGCCGCAATCGGCTTTTCGATCAGGACATGCACACCCGCTTTTAGGCAGGTCATACCTACCTGATGATGCAGACGAGTAGGCACAGCTACACACACAGCGTCCACATGCTCTAGCAGCTTTTGATACCGGTCAAAATAGTGAACTTGATACTTACTCGCTGTCTCAATTCCTAGCTCCGCGTTGACATCGGCAACTCCGACTAGCTGTACGTCTTTTAATCGGGAGAGTACTCTGGCATGGTGCTGTCCCATATTTCCGACTCCAATTACCCCTAGCCTTACCGGATCAGGCCGGTTCCCGCTATAAGGCTTGGGGTTGGAAATGGATAAAGGTTGGCTTTGCACGATCTCACACCTCTTACACAATATTTGATGAGCAGGCAATTTTGATAGGCAGATGGATAGCTGATTCCAAGTCGACTAAAGCTTTTTACACCTGGTAAAGCTTTAGTCAAGTTGCCAAAGCTAGAGCGTATCGGCCAATTTAATATCAATTCAATTCAATGCAGCAGGATAGCTAAAGACAAGGCGCAGTCAATTGGCTTTATTCAACATCAGTCTTTCAACTCAACGGGCTTACCCAACTGGCCTGCTCAGCTAGCTCAACTGGCTTACTCAACTGGCTTACTCAACTGGCCTTTAGCAGTGGCCTGCTTCAGTTCACAGCGTATAAAAGTCACGGTGTATAAAAGCAATAGTGCATAAAAGCAATCGTGATCCTACTTAGAACTATCAATAATGTAAACAGTACTATAGAAATACTAATAAAGATGACGAACCGTAGACTGATCGTCTGTGCCGCTTTTTAGCCCTGACTACTTATCTACCGCTTTTCTCAGCGCTGCAGGCATCCCAGACTTCCTCAGTACCAAAGCTTTTCCTGTCCGACGGATCTGAATTTTGGTCAATTTGGGCCCCTCAGCCGCCAGCACTGTAAGAACCAAATCTTGATAGGGCAATTTGTCATTGACCGTAGGAATTTTTTGCATTTCATAAATCACAAAGCCACCCAGTGTAAGATAGGCGTCGCTAGTAGGCAAAGCTAGCGAGAGTCGCTCGTTCACGTCTTCGAGATCGGTTTGTGCTGGAAAAATAATAGTCTGGCTATCTTTGATTACAATTTGAGCATCTGGATCGATACCGCCGACATCGCCAATAATCTCTGCGGCCAAGTCTCTGAAGGTTACTAGCCCGGCGGTTCCCCCATACTCATCGACTGCGATCGCCATTTCTCTAGCCGATCGCTGCATTTGATTTCGCAGCTCGCTAAGCGGTAATGATTCTGGCACCACGCGAGCAGGCGTCACCCACGGTGAAATCAGCGTATCGGGCTGAAGTATCCCCTCAGAAAGCGCCAGTGCCAGATCGTTGAAATGAACAATACCTAAAATATCGTCGAGTGATTCTCCCATCACCGGGTAGCGCGAATGACCCGAGACTACAATTTCATTGAGTAAGTCTTGAAAGGTCGCGCGACTCGGCAACGCCGAAATGCGCGTTCGCGGCACCATAATTTCTTCGACCGTTGCATCCCTAAACTCAAAGACGTTGTTGAGAATTTCTCGATCTTCGTGCTCAAGGTCTGGGATTTCTGTCGAAGTCGTAATTAGTAACCTTAATTCTTCAGGCGTCACCCGACCGTAATCGCCAGCACTGTTGTCTTTAATGCCCAAAAGCGACAATAGCAAAGTCGTCGACTGGTTAAGCAGCCAAATGAAGGGATGTAGCAAACGGGCAATCGTCAAACTCGATGGACCTAATACGCGAGCAATACGCTCGGGATGGCTCAGCGCAACTGACTTTGGACAAAGCTCACCTAGTACAATCTGCAAGTAGGCCATCAACAAAAAGGCCACCGGGACTGCCGCCGAGTGTGCTAAAAACTGAGCAACGTCAGCAGAAACGGGCAGCCTAGAGAACAGATGCCGAACCAATGCGGCCATCGTCTGCTCTCCAATCCATCCGAGTGCAAGGCTAGAGAGCGTAATACCTAGCTGCGTCGTTGACAGCAAGCTATTGATTTTTTGCTGTAGTTGCTGAACGGTCTTGGCCTGTACATCGCCAGCCGATACCAGCTGATTAATGCGCGATCTGCGTACCGAGACAATAGAAAACTCTACCGTGACAAAAAAAGCATTCAGCAAAATCAGCGTCACCACCGATAATAGCCGCGTGGTTATGTCTGGCCAAGTAAGCGAGGGTTGAGGCAGAAGCAATAAAGCTGATGGCACGACAAAAGGTAGAGCTAACCGATGAATTAAAAAACTTAAGAACGGCTCAGTTACTGCTGTCAGTCATGCGAGCTTCGACATCATCGATTATCTTATCTTCATCTAGCAACGTTAATCCAGTATGGTGATCGCCGCTACGATTTGCGGTAGCCGCATTGGAGGGGCGAGTTTCGGGCTGCCGAACACCTGTTAGCGCCTGCCGACCGATGGCATACCCCCAAGACGAGCTGACAATGCCCGCTCCAAACATCATGGTTAGTAAAATGAGCGTAAAAGCAACGGCTGGATTAATTCTCATAGGGAATTAGCAAGAGAAAATAGGGAGTGTATGCTCATGAGCTAGACACATTATTTTGGGAGTCTACCCGATATTGAGCCAATTCGATACGTTTAAACAGCTATATGTGGATATACTCTCTAGATCTCTAGGGCAATGAGGTGGGGCAATGAGCCTACTGAGGCGATGAGCCTAATAAAAAACGTACTTTTTTTAAACGTACCGCCTTGTCCTTATGCCTTGCTCCTGTATACGCCTTGCTCCTGTGTGCAGAGAACCTTTCGTACGTCAGTGCTCTTTCTTCTTTACTTGAGTGCTCTTCAGGGAATTATCTTAATATTTTTAGAGAATACCAACACCATTCAGCCAGCTAAGATAGTATATTAACCTCAATAACCAGGGTTGGCCGAGCGGATTAGGCAGCGAACTCATAATTCGCCCCAGGCAGGTTCAACTCCTGCACCCTGGATTCTTCATTGACAGCCTTACGAACAGGCAGATAAACAAACTAAAAAAGGACCCGCTGGAGTCCTTTTTCTTTGGTGCCCGAATCTTTGGTGCCCGATTTGTCTGGCGCTCAGTTATCTGGCTCAGTTATCTGGCACTTACCCATCATCATCAAGTAGTCGTCAACAAGGCTTGAAACGAGATCTGACCTAGTCTCTACCGTCGCGGCAAGGGTTCAAAGTTTAGCTCACTGCCTACAACGCGGCTGTTGAACTGGGAGGTTGGCAACAGCTGAACTGACGTGGTGTAAGGATTGGGTAAATCGGGGACTCGGACAGTCGGTGTATTTTGCGCTTGCAGGATGAATAATTCTTCTACAGTGCCTGATAGTGCTGCCGTATCTCGATTGAGACTGTGCTCGGGAAATCCACCAATCCCTGTGATGAAGCTAAGCCGCGAAGAAAAGCTACGGTTTTGATAATAGTCACCTGAGCGCTGCTCGCTAATGCGTTCTACCGCGTCTAGAACGGTTTCAGGTTCTTGTGCCTTAGCCGCTGGTGATAAGGCCGCGACTGCCGCAACTACCGCGATCGCAGCCACCGCACTTAAAAGGCCAGTCGAGAGGCCAACGACTGCCCCGTCTTTTAATTTAATAGCCGATTTAGTAGCCATAGCTATGCATTTCCCTCAAAAATAGGCATCAAACATTTTCCCAAGAGTACCCAGCATCATAGATACCCGATACACTAGGCAAGCCTTGGAAGGTACTCCCAAAGTGCTTTCCCATCCCAATCACTTCCCTCTGAAACACCTTCCTATGATTCCGACCACACTTGCCGTTGCCGATCTCCCGACTGCTGAGCTTGGCGTTCTACGCGGAGCGCTCCTCGAACTCATTTGCCAGGTTGCTTACAAAGAGGGCGATTTCACGCTTTCCTCTGGCAAAAAGAGCGACTACTACATCAACGGCAAGCAGGTAACGCTACATGCACAAGGCGGATTAATGGTAGCTAGGCTCTTACTGTCTATGCTACCAACCGGAACAGTGGGTATCGGCGGCCTAACGCTGGGCGCGGACCCAATGGTAAGCGCGGTTAGCATTGCCGGGGCATACGAAAACCAGCCAGTAACGCCGCTGATCATTCGTAAAGAGGCTAAAGGCCATGGCACGCGGGCTTACATTGAAGGGCCAGAACTGCCCCAGGGAAGTGCGGTGGTTATTTTAGAAGACGTTGTCACCACGGGTGCTTCTGCCATGAAAGCAGTGGAAAGGCTTCGCAATGCGGGCTATGTGGTCAATGATATTTTGGCACTGGTTGATCGGCAGCAAGGTGGACAGGCCCTCTACGAAAAAGAGGGCCTAGCCTTCCGTCCTATCTTCACCATCGCAGAGATTAAAGCGTACTCAAGAACTCGGTAGGCTTGATACTAGAAAGCTACCCTAGCGGCTTTGAGCGTCTGCATCGATTCTACGAGGCTGCGTACAACTGCAACCATTGCGAGTGGTTCATTTAGTTTGTGTACGGCAGACCCAACGCCGACACCTGCCGCGCCTGCGGCTAGTGCCATTGGGGCGGTAATATTTGAGATGCCAGAGGCGCATAGGACTGGTACGCCAATCGCGTGAGAAATTGCGTGCGCAGCCGCTAGCGTGGGTGCGGCCTTTTCGATTAGTCCTAGTGTTCCGCTGTGAGCGGGTGCGCTGCTGGTGCCGCCTTCTGTTTGGATAATGTCTGCCCCGGCTTCGACGAGTGCTTCGGCGAGTGCAACTTGTTCATCTAAGGCCAGAATATGGGGCACTGTGACTGACAGGGTAATAGAAGGTAAGAGCGATCGCGTTTCTCTTGTCAAGGCCAGTACCTCAGGCGCTTCAAACCGTCTACCCTGCGCATAAAAGGTGTCAAAGTTACCAATTTCAATCAGGTCAGCTCCGGCTTCAACTGCCGAGACAAATTTCTGGGGATCAACTGCCGAGACACAAATAGGTAGCTGAATCAGGCTGCGGACCAAACGGATTAGCGCCGCATCAGCAGCAATATCTACAAAGGTCGCCCCGCCCTGCTGGGCGGCTTTGACAACATCAGTCACATTGCGCTGATTGAGATTAGTCAAGCCGCTGATAATTTTTAGGGCGCAGCCGTTGTCAAGCGCAGTCTGAAAGTCGCGATAGTGGAGATGGGAAATAGCCATAAATCGTTTGAGATGATTTGTACAAGTTATTTTGACAGAGATTTGCCCTCAGCGTGAAGACATCCAGCGGGCACCAACGTCAATTGTGGTGTAAAATTGAAGACTGCGAAAAAAATACGCTAAGAGCCTGCTGGCCCTAATCAACAAAAAACTACCCAAAACTCTATTATGCCTAAGCTAAAAACGCGCCGATCCGCTGCCAAGCGCTTCCGCCGCAGTGGAAGCGGCAAAATCATGCGTCGTAAAGCTTTTAAAAACCACCTGCTAGAGCGCAAAGACCAAGACCGTAAGCGCAAGCTCTCTAAAATGACGACAGTGCACGAAGCGGATGCGCCCAACGTGGCGCTGATGATGCCCTACCTGTAACGTCACCCAGCTCAGGCGATTTTTTCAGACGACTCTTTTGAAAAGGCCGACTCTCAAGGAGCTTTTCTTGAAAAATCATTCGATTTCAACCTAAAGGAAAACTAAATCATGGCACGTGTTAAGCGCGGTAATGTAGCTCGCAAACGCCGCAAAAAAGTTCTTAAACTTGCAAAAGGCTTTCGGGGTTCTCACTCCAAGCTGTTTCGTATAGCCAATCAGCAGGTAATGAAGGCATTGCGGAATGCCTATCGCGATCGCCGCCGCAAGAAGCGTGATTTCCGCCGTCTATGGATTGCGCGGATCAACGCTGCCGCTCGTCTGAACGGTACGACTTATAGCCGTTTGATGGGCGATCTGAAGAAAGCAGATATTCAAATAAATCGGAAGATGCTGGCCCAGCTAGCAGTGCTTGCGCCTGAAAGCTTCGTTAAAGTAGTGGAAAAAGCGAACGGTTAATTGCGATGCCATGCTGCGCAGGCTGCTAGCAGGATTAAGTCTATGGATGGGGACGCAGGTTTTGCTGCCCCCTGTTTTTATTGAGCGCTGTTTTGTTTGCAGCTCTCTCCTTGGCTCGCTTTCTGGCACCTCCCAGGTCGCGATCGCTGCTGAGCTGTCTGACATTCGCGATCGCGGCTACCTTATTGTTGCGGTCAAAACGAATCGCCCGCCCCTCGGATTCATTGACGAAAGGGGTGAGCTTAGTGGGTTTGAAGTTGATATTGCCCACCAGTTGGCGGCTGAGCTGCTAGGCGATGAGAACGCGGTTAGATTTGTGCCTGTCAGCAATATTGATCGCCTCAACGCGGTCATAGAAGATCGGGTGGACATGGCGATCGCAGCGCTCACCATCACCGAGCCCCGTCGCCGCCTAGTTAACTTCAGCGATCCTTACTACCTCGATGGCACCGCATTTGTTGTTCAATCTTCTAATGCGGCTAGCTTAGATATATCTGGGATAGAAAATCTTCCCCAACTGCCATCGACTTTGCCAGAAGCGACGCTACCACAGTCGTCTGTCGATATCCAGGGGCTGCAAGATCTGCGGTTTAGTCAAATTGCGCTGCTCAATCGCTCTAGCTCAGTGGCCCACGTTCGCTATATTTTGCCAGCAGCAAATCTTATTGGCGTTGACTCCTATGCGGAGGGCCAATCTTTGCTGACAAACGGTCAAGTCGATGCATTTGCGGGTGATGCTTCAGTCTTAACGGGCTGGCAGCGCGAGCAAGATCAAGGGACTAGCTATTTTTTATTGCCTGAAATCATTTCGGTAGAACCGCTGGCGATCGCACTGCCAAAAGGGGTTCAATACAACGACCTGCAGCTTGCGATCAATCAGTCGATCCGCCGCTGGTATGCCGAAGAATGGCTGCAAGAAAGGGCTGAGTATTGGTCACTCCCTGCGGGCGTGCTGCCGTCTTTCTTAGAGACAGATTTAGAAACAGATCCACCTGAAGCCGCGGATGAATAAAGCTAACTGTTGGTTCATCTGCGAGGTTAAGTGCTATAAAATGCCAACAGCGTAAAAAGTCACAAAAATAGCAAACGAGCGGCTTAGTCAATAAGCCCTCTGTATGAACATTGGCATGGAAAACGGCAATTATTTAGTTGTTTATTTAGGAATCTTGCTGGCGCTTCTTAGCGTAGCGGCCTTTTTTGTTGTGCGGCAGGTCTGGGTGACCCGGCGTACAGAAGTCACGCTTTCAGACTTGCAAACTAAGCTCTTGAAAGAGAAAGGGTCAGCCCTAGAATATTACGAGCTAGGCAGTTTGCTGCTAGATAAAAAGCTGTACGTGCAGGCGAGTAATTATTTGAAGCAAGCGTTAAAAGAACTCTCTGAAGAAGAGTCAGAAAATGCCGTCCTAATTCACAACGCGCTGGGCTATACCTATTTCGCCCAAGATCAGTTTGATCTGGCGATTCGCCAGTACAACGAAGCACTTAAAATTCGGCCAGACTATGTGACAGCGCTTAATAATTTAGGGCATACCTACGAACGCAAGCAGCTAGTGCCACAGGCGTTAGAAACGTATGAAAAGTCGCTCGCGACTGAGCCTGCCAATGAAACCGCTAAGCGCCGAGTAGAGTCTTTGCGTAAGCGACTGGCGTAGGCAACTATGAATGGCCAATCGGCAAGCCAATGTTCGAGAAAGCTGGCTGGCTTTGGCAAAAAAGCATCGGGCGATCGCAATTATTAGAGCTAGCACTTTAGACCAAGGCGTTGCAATGGCACAGGCTGCCGCTGCCGGGGGCTTTCGTCTTATTGAAGTGACCTGGACCCATAATGCTAGCCCTGTTAGAATGGTCCAGAGCCTGCGGCAAGAGCTGCCTCACTGTGTGATCGGGGCCGGATCAATCTTAACGGCTAGCAGCTTGCATGACGCGATCGCTGCTGAAATTAGCTTTTGCTTTACCCCCCACATCGATCATGAAATGCTCTCTATTGCCCAAAAGTACAGCTTGCCGATGATTGCTGGGGCAATGACCCCTACTGAGATTGTGACGGCGTGGAAAGCAGGCGCAGCTAGCGTGAAGGTGTTTCCGATTGCGGCGATAGGAAATGCCAGCTATATCAGCAGCTTGGTGATACCGCTAGGCCCTATTCCTTTAATCCCGACCGGGGGGGTCACGGTCGAAAGCGCCCCTGAGCTGATGGCAGCAGGTGCGATCGCTGTCGGTTTGTCTTCAGCCCTGTTTCCCAAATTAGAAGTTCAGCGGCAAGATTGGGCGGCGATTGAATCGCGATCGCGCCACCTACTAGCCCAATTATCAACCCTGCCATCAGACTGATTGTCGACCTGATTACCAAGTCTGACAAAAAGCCTAGCTGCCCAGCTTGAACGCTTCTACAAATAGACCGTAAATCATGCCTAGCTTGAACGCGTTGAGCGACTCGGCGAGAGTGGACCGCGATCGCACAGGCCCTAAATCTAGACTTGACTCAAAGCTTGGACTGAGGTTTGGGTCTGCGCCACCGCCTATCGCCGGATCTGTCCTAGAAGAGATCAGCGCCGTATCAGTGGGTAGAGTATTGGCAGTGCGATCGCGTAAGCGTCGCTTTGGGGCAAACCGATAATAGGCCCAGCTAACCGTCTCAACAAAGACGACTAAAATCGCTGAAATGGTCACATCTAATTTGGCTGCTTGGCCTGCTGTCGCAGAAATAGCTGTCGCAAAAAAGTTGCCAAATAGCAGGCTAATGACAATCACAGAAAGCCGTCGCCAAGGGTTGAAAACCCACTGCCTAAACTGCAAAGTTGCCTGAGCAGTTAGCGTATTGAGTCGAGTTCTTTGCATCGAAAAAATCCTCTTTTAGTCCTGTCTACAAAGGCTTATCCACCGTCTGAATTCTGTGTCTTTATGACTGCTAACGCCATTGTGTGAAGTGTCACAGCTTCTATAACGACGAGCCCTTGCACAGCGCTACTATTACGAATATAAACAAGCCGTGCAAGCTACTCTTCTCAAACACATATCATCGGTCAAATCTGGTCAAGGTTCACCTGCTCGTATTAGATTGTTGAACCTTTCAGGTTACGTGCCAACATCATTTTCTCATTTTTCTTTTATTCGGACTTTTACTCGGAGGTTCCATGCGATTTTCTCCTCTGTTTTTATTGCCGCTAGTCACCCTTTTTGCCATCGGCTCTGCGGCTCAGGCGCAAACTATTTCTACCCCTCTTGGCGAACCCCTCGAAGTAACTGGCCAAACCGGCGGCAGTGACTCATCGGCCTGCGGCAATATCAGCCGTAGCGATGGTCAGACCATTCGCGTGACAGAACCCTTTGCCTCTCTCAGTTTTGAAGTCGAAAGCGAAGGTGACTATACGCTACTTATTACTGGGCCCAATGGCTTTAGAGAGTGCGTATTTGCCAATAACTATGATGGCGGTGTAATTCAAGCACCCGGCTTACTAGATCAAGGTCAGTATCAGATTTTCGTTGGCGATCGCAGCGGTGAAAGGCATCCCTACACGCTGTCGATTAGCCAGTAATATTTGATCGCTAATAGTGCTTCGAGACCTTGGAGGCCAGTAGTACTTTGAGGCTAGTATCGCCTCGAGGTCAGTCTGCTCGTTGCTGGCTTTGACCCTCTTCCTTTCTACAGTTCGGTTTACCTCTCGACCTACGGACGCAAGTACTGCGTCCGTTTTTTGTTCAAATCTCGCCTTCTGGCAGTCGCTGAACTTCTACGTCAATCACCGTTGCAGACTGCTCGATATCATCGTCAGCACTGACCGCAGTGGCCTGTATGTCTACCGCCTGTATGTCAATTACACCGTCGCTGGCGACCCGCTCAAATCTTTCATCATTCGCTGTTACCTGCGTGCCACAGCTAGGGCAAGTTGTTTTCATATTTTTTAGGCTTGTCAACGGCTGCTCGCACACCGGACATTTATCCTGAACTAAGTTTCGCTTAATCCAAAACTGCAGCCCCAGAAATGCAAATACGGGCGCAAGGACTAAAAATAAAACGAGTGCCAAAGTCGCTTTGAGGATGCCAGTGATGCCGATTGCACCCACTATCCAAACCGTCAGCAGAATGAATACCCAGCAGCCTAGTCCGGGAAAACGAACCTTAAGCTGATTAAAATTTTGGTTCACCGTGGCACTCTCCCTTAAATCATCAAAATGAGCCTCCGTTTTCTAGCTAAGTTTTAACTAGCTAGCTTTAGCGGAATCGCTCATACATCTTGTCTTGATATATTTGATCTACGCTTTTCTTTATCCTAATGTGAAAACAACAGGGCTAGAAATTTGGTTATACAGCTTAGCTAATGACAAAATTAGTGCGTAGCTAGCTGATCTAATAGCTGGCTAACCTGGCTGACCAGCGCTGGCGGGCTGAATCTCGCTAGGGCCTGCGATCGCAGCCACGCACCGTCACAGCGCGGATCGTCTCCACCTAAAGCTTCAATACACGCGATCGCTACTGCGTCGGCGTCTCGATGGGGTACTTGCCAACCTAGCCGCCCATCTTGCAGCGGATCTGCTGATCCATCGTCATCTCCAGCAATCACCGGCACCCCGCAAGCCATCGCCTCTAAGTACACAATGCCAAACCCTTCCTTAGACGGCATCACATATACATCTGCTAGCCGATAGTGGGCTACCAATGCCTCATCTGGTACAAACCCGGCAAAGACGACCCGGTCTGCTACACCTAGCTCTGTAGCCAGCTTTGCTAGCCTAGGCTGGTCATCGCCCCGGCCAATCACGACGTACTTCACATTGGGAAACGCCTCGGCGATTTGGGGCAAAGCGCGAATCGTAACATCTACCCCCTTATAGATATCACCTGGCCAGAGCCTTGCCACCGTCATTAGTACTTTGGCCCCTTGAAGCTGATAGCGCTCAATCCAGGTGGGGTCATCGGCACCTGGCGTAAATGCCGCCCCATCGACAACACAGGGCAACATCGTGAATTTTTCAGGGGCAATTTGATTTGCCTTACAGGCCAAATCTCGGCTATAACGACTAATAGACACAATGCTATCGGCAGCGCTCAGCGCTTTTTTCTCCGCTATAGGCAGCTCATACCAAACTTCTTTGCCATAGGTCAGCACGGTGTATGGAATTTTGAGCAGGCGACACAGCAAGCTGACCATTGATGACAAGTTGATATGTCCGCAAAAGACGTGATCAGGCCGGTGACGCAGTAAATATAGTGCCAGAGCCGCAGTGAGATGCCCTCGCTCCACCATTGCTCGGCTATTTTTAAGGTAGTGATACTTGAGGTTGCTACCTTTCAATGCATGGTCGCTTTTTGGATCGCGCAGTAAAAAAACGTCAGCCGTCGCATTTAGCCGAGGTGCAACCTGATCATAAGCACCGAGCACATCTTGAATGTAAGACTGGATACCGCCCTCACAGCCAAAAACCTCAATAAAGACAAAAGCATGTCTAGTCACGCAGCAACTCCTGCCGGTGTAATCTCACCCGCTTTCAAACGACAAATATCGGTCTTAACCATAGCTTCAATCAGCTCCTCAAAGCTGACCTGCGGCTGCCAACCAAGATTTTTTTTGGCCTTGGCCGGGTTGCCAACTAGCTGAAAGTGCTCGTCGGCTCTCACTAAGGTTGGATCTATCTCTACGTGCTTTTGCCATTCGAGATCTACGCAGCTAAACGCCGTGGCGACGAGGTCTTCTACCGTATGCAGCACACCCGTCCCAATGACGTAGTCTTCGGCCTTATCTGCTTGTAACATGCGCCACATCGCCTCTACATGATCGCCTGCAAAGCCCCAGTCCCGCTTGGCCTGTAGATTACCGATTGAGAAGCGATCGCGTAAACCCAGCTTAATTGCCGCCGCCGCCAGCGAAATTTTTCGCGTTACAAACTGAGGCGGACGCCGAGGCGATTCATGATTAAAAAGAATGCCACTACAGGCGAATAAGTCATATCGCTCACGGTGATGCACCATCGTCCAATGGGCATGAAGTTTAGCCGCACCGTACGGATTTTTGGGTCTAAAGGGTGTCTGCGCGGTCTGTGGCGAAGAGCGCACCTCTCCAAAAATTTCAGAAGAGCTTGCTTGGTAGAAACGGGTGCTAAGCCCTAGCTGACGAGTCGCCCTAAGTAGGCGAGTTGCTGTTCCTGTAATCAAATCTAACGTCCCTAGCGGGTCATCCCAGGAAGCCGGGACAAAGCTGGGTGCTGCCAAATTATAAATTTCGGCAGGCCGCAGCTGATCAACTGCCTCAGTGAGTGCTTCTGCACTCGTCAGAGCGACAGTGTGAATATCGACTTTTTCGGCTAGCTCATCTAGCTTAGCCACACTGCTCTGCCGCTCAGGCGGCACTAAGCCAACAACGCGGTATCCTTTGCTAAGTAGCAATTTACTGAGGTAGTAACCATCCTGGCCAGTAATACCAGTGATGAGTGCAGTCTTGCTCATAGAGATCTCTTCGGTTTAGCCGAATATACAATAGCGACTGTCGAAAATCTCTGCGGATGTAGCTGATAAGCTAGCCTGATTGGCAAAAAATCACACCATTCTCGATGTTTTCACAATTCTTAAACAGTTTCGTTGATTGCTTGGGTCACTGTCTGCAGTAATAGAAGACGTAATAGCGGTTCGATTATAGGTAACCTGGTCAGCTAGCCTACGTAATAAAAACCAGCCATAGCCACCCTCTCGCAGCGCGCCAGGCTTGGGCTCACGCAAACTATCTGGATCAAAAGGAGCACCCTGATCAAAGATGCAAATCTCTATCCGCTCGGGCTGTAATACCAGCTCAATTTCGATAGGGGTATCACTAGGAAGGTCCGCATGGGCATGTCTGACAGCATTTGTGAACCCTTCTGCTAGCGCCAAGTTTAGCTGGTCAAACTGATCATCTATCCAAGGGTTTTTTTCGGCTAGCCGTGAAATGAGCGCTCTAAACCACTGCTGAACAGAGGCTAACTCTTCTAAATAGCTACTCACCGTTAGGCGATCTCGTTCAAGCATGTTTAGTTCAACACTGGCTCTGCTACCTAAATTCGAGAACCATTGGTTCGCCCACTCACTCAATCTATCACTTCGCCTGCTAGTAAGTAGCGTTCTCATAATGCCTCAGTCGATGCTCTAAACCCTTCAGTTCATTCTATGTAGCCCGTAAAAGCTGCGAACTAACGGCAACATCATACGCTATGACTGCTAGAGAACTTGCTGATAATTACAATAGTTTTAGGCCTTTAAAGAATAAAAACGTTCAGATCCCCAGAGGTCTGAACGTTTTTACTGGAATGTTTTGCTGAGAAAGCAGATTTTATACTGCTGAACTAGCTAGCCTCCTCGTCATGTGATCTAGAAAAGACCCAAGGTCAAAGAGGTGTCGATTG
Organism: uncultured cyanobacterium; assembly: GCA_963833005.1. Taxonomy (GTDB): domain Bacteria; phylum Cyanobacteriota; class Cyanobacteriia; order Phormidesmidales; family Phormidesmidaceae; genus Phormidesmis. The sequence goes on from CAWHWK010000011.1 coordinate 523,608, forward strand.
GGAAAGTTGCGCCGATTCCTAGCCATAGAGTCACAACGGTGCCGAAAAGGAACACAGCTGTGGCAACGGGACGACGGAAAGGATTCTGGAACTTGTTGACGTTCTCAATGAACGGAACCAGAATGAGGCCCAAGGGTATGGCCGTCATGGCTGCAATTCCCAAAAGCTTATTGGGCAGTACTCGAAGCATTTGAAAGGTAGGGTAGAGATACCATTCGGGCAAAATCTCTAGAGGGGTTGCGAAAGGATTCGCGGGTTCGCCTATGAGCGCAGGGTCTAGAACCGCTAGGGCTACGCAGCAAGCGATTGTTCCCATAATGACGATGGGAAATACGTAGAGAAGATCATTGGGCCAAGCGGGCTCACCGTAGTAGTTGTGGCCCATGCCCTTCTTTAGCTTCTCTCTTAGCATGGGATCGCTAAGATCTGGCTTCTTGAGAATTGACATCGATTAACTTCCTAAAATAATGACACCGATAGCTGACGTACCGATAGCTGAATATACAGTGTAGCGGCTAATGCTGCTACGTTTGGGCTGCTGTGTTTGGGCAGGCTTAGCTGCTGTGTTTGGGCAGGCTTATAAGAGAACCGATAAGAACTGCCCAACAGCTAGCTGCTGGCAACTGGGGGTTACAAAGGACCGGAGATGCCTTGCTTACGAATCATGATGAAGTGTAGCAACATGAAGACCGCAATGAACCAAGGAAGCACGAACGTATGCAGGCTGTAGAAGCGAGTCAAGGTTGCTTGACCGACACCTGCGCCGCCCCGCATGAGTTCAACAATAGTTCCGCCGACAACCGGGATGGCACCCGGCACACCTGAAACGATATTTACAGCCCAATAGCCTACTTGGTCCCAAGGCAGTGAGTAGCCTGTCACACCGAAGGATACGGTGATAACCGCTAGAATTACGCCGGTTACCCAAGTTAGCTCACGAGGCTTTTTGAATCCACCGGTGAGGTAAACGCGGAAAACGTGGAGGATCATCACCAACACCATCATGCTGGCAGACCAGCGGTGAACGGAACGAATGAGCCAGCCGAAGTTGACGTCGGTCATGAGGTACTGAACGGAAGCAAATGCGTCCGTAACAGTTGGTTTGTAGTAAAACGTCATTGCGAATCCAGTCGCGAACTGGATGATGAAGCAAACGAGCGTAATCCCACCAAGACAGTAGAAAATATTGACGTGAGGAGGGACGTACTTACTAGAGATATCATCGGCGAGTGCCTGAATTTCTAGCCGTTCGTCGAACCATTTGTAGGTTGAAGAGTCGGTGACTTGCTTAGTAAACATGAAGCAAAAAGTTGTATGTCTTAGGGTTGTGGACCATTACTAAAAAATGTAACACAGCTCTATAGCGGTCGGACGAGAAGCTAGGCGTTGAGCGTAGGAATAAATTGACGCCTAAATTTGTTTTGAGCGCTTAAGGCACCTTTCTCAAATCTTGAATCTCTTTATCTACTTTGGATGTAGCACTTGTGAGCGGAGCATTTTCAGCGTTTGCTAGAAACTTTAAGAAAAGCTGGTATTTCATATAGTTTACATAGCTTTACAAAGGGCTGCGTGGCGATGCGCTGAGGGTCACCCCTGAGTGCCTTGCAGAAGCGGTATCTTAGTAGTTGGACAGGGGAGTTGGACAGGGGAGTTGGAAAGGGATGGCTGAGCAAGAGATCTGCTTACAAGGCGTCGATCAGGTGTGGTTGATGATGCGATCGCTAATAACAATGTCAATAACAATGCCGGAGATGTAGGTTAAAGGATGCTTAAAGGGTCTGTGAGAAAGCGAATTTTTCGGACGGTGATAGCGACTAGCTTAGCGATCGCAGTGTGGCTAGGGGCCTTTGGGATAGGTGGACTTATTCCTGATGGCTCAGGGGTTGCGCTGGCCTTTAGTGACCAGCAGCAGCTGGTGATGGAGGTTTGGCGAATTGTTAATCGCAGCTATGTAGATGAGACCTTCAACCACACCAACTGGTGGTCTACCCGGCAGCGCGTACTGCGAAAGTCTTTGCCGACTTGGAAGGAAACCTATGCAGAAATTCAGGACATGCTGGCTGTCTTGGATGATCCCTACACGCGCTTTTTACCGCCGCAGCAATATCAAAGCTTGCAGACGAACACCAATGGCGAGCTGACGGGCGTTGGCTTGCAAATCGCGAAGGACGAAGAAGACAGCCCGCTGAGAGTGATTGCGCCCATTGAAGGCTCACCTGCTGAAGCGGTAGGGCTGCGTCCTCAAGATGAAATTTTGGCAATTAATGGGACGCTGACTAGAACGCTAACTCTAGACGAGGCTGCTGCCCGGATGCGTGGCACGGTCGGCACTCAGGTGACTTTGACGTTGGACGCAAGGCGGCATCCGATTTTGATGTCAACGTGGCGCGCGATCGCATTACGCTGAATCCTGTTTCTTCGGAGCTGAGACCCGCTACAGGAACGTCTAAGCTGGGCTACATTCGCCTAAACCAGTTCAACGGCAACGCAGCTAACGAGTTCAAGACCGCGCTGCAAACCTTAGAAAACGAAGGGGCAAACGCCTACATTTTGGATTTGAGAAACAATCCGGGAGGGCTGCTGCAAGCAGGCATTGAGGTGGCCAGAATGTGGCTGGATGAAGGCACGGTAGTCTACACCGTAAACCGTCAAGGCTCATTAGGCAGCTATGACGCAATTGGGACGGCTATTACTAATGATCCGCTGGTAGTGCTAGTCAATAAAGGCACCGCTAGCGCCAGTGAAATTTTGGCGGGGGCCTTGCAGGATAATGGTAGGGCCCAGCTGGTGGGTGAAACGACCTTTGGCAAGGGCCTGATTCAATCGCTGTTTGACTTACCCAATGGCTCTGGGCTCGCGGTCACCATCGCCAAATACGAAACGCCTAATCACAGGGATATTAATAAGCTGGGCATCGCGCCTGACTACGCGGTTGAAAGCTCGGTTGAGCGGCGGCAGCAGTTTGGCACCGAAGAAGATGCGCAATATCAAGCGGCGGTGGCGCTGTTTGCAGACGCTGTGGTGGCTGCGCAGCCGTAATGTCTAAGCGCACCTATCACGATCCGCTGCACGGTGCGATTACGCTAGAGCGCAACGATCCGGTAGAAGCGCTATTGACCGCGCTGATTGATACAGCAACTTTTCAACGGCTTCGGCGAATTCGTCAGCTAGGCCCCGCGAGCCTGACGTTTCATGGGGCAGAGATGTCTCGTTTTACCCACTCGCTGGGTGCGATGGCGGTGGCGCGCCGGGCGTTTGACCAGCTAGCTGAACAGCATGAGGAGCTGCGATCGCATCGTGCCACTGTGCTGTGCGCCGCTTTGCTACATGACATTGGACACGGTCCTTTTAGCCACACGGCGGAGGAAGTATTTGGCTCTAAGCATGAGCGCTGGACGATGACCATCGTTGAGCATTCGCCAGATATTAGAGGGCTGCTAGACGCCTTCGATCAGGATCTGTGGCAAAAATTGATTCAGGTTTATCGGCATGAGCATCCGGTGCCCTGCGTATGGCAGCTAGTGACCAGTCAGCTAGATTGCGATCGCATTGACTATTTGATGCGCGACAGCTACTTTACTGGCGCGGCCTACGGTCAGCTCGATCTAGATCGCATCGTCCTAGCGCTGAACTATGACCCTAGCAGCCAGCAGCTGATCGTAGAGAAAAAGGGCTTAGCAGCGATTGAGCACTATCTAGTCGTTCGCTCTTTTATGTATGCGCAGATTTACAATCACTCTAAAAATCTTTCAGCCACCTGGATCTTAGAGCAGTCGTTTGATCGGGCTAGAAAGCTGCTGAGGCAAGCACAGCTTACTGCGGACCCGACGGTGACCGCTTGGCTGAGCCAGCCGAACGAACGGCTTTCACTTCAACACTATTTGGCCAGTGATGACATTGTTTTTACCTATCACCTACAGTGCTGGCAGCACCATTCAGACCCGGTCCTATCCGATTTTTGTCAGCGCTTTCTCAATCGTCGGCTGCTAAAAGTGCAGGAAGTTACTTACGCGACGCCCGCTGAGCAAGAAAGCCTGCTGGCTAATGTTCGGCAACAGCTACTTTTAGAAGGCGTTGATGCAGCCCGCTATAGCGGCCTTAAGCACACTTGGAGTAAAGGCTACAGCGTCTATCAGCGAGGCATAAAGATCAAGACCAGGCGGGGCCTAGTCGATATCAACCAGCTATCGCCTTTGGTGCAAACGCTAACAGAGCCCGCCCAAAGAACCTGGCTAATTTATCCCCATGAAGTAGAAGTTGGGCTGTGTCCCCTGCCGGTCGCAGAAGAGATAGTAGGCGCTTGGGGAGCTTATAGCTAGCGCGCTGGCTATAAATCACTGAATCTAGAGAACTGGCTTTGCGGTTGCTAGCGTGTGCCAGTCAATGGCCTGTAGCTGAGCGTGGGCGTTGTCTATTTTCTTTTCGCCGCGCAAGAAGCCGGTGTTGGCTCCTGGGCAAAGGGTGCTGAGCGTCTGCGGCGTAAAGTCTTCGACTAGCTGCTGAGCGTGGCGTAGCTGACGGGGCCAGTGGAAGGTTTTAGAGAGTCTTAGTGGGCTGGGCGCACCGCCTTTGATGGGTAGCAGATGCCTGCCTGTAAAAAGGACGCCGCCATAGCGGCTGTGATAGAGGCAGGCCGACCCAGGAGAGTGACCGGCGCTCCAAAAAACTCGGCTGGTGGGAGAAAGCGTGCGATCGCGATGAAAGGTTTGGGGGGATAGCGTTGGCAGCAGGTAAGCTTCCTGCTCTTGAATCAGCACTTCACAGCCAAAACTAGCCTGCCATTCTTTGACCTGGGCTATGCCGCCCCGGTGGGTGATAAACAGCCTGTGAACGCCCCCGCGATCATTGATAAAGGTACGGTTTACCTCGCTTAGAGCCGGGCAATCGACTAAAATGTTAGCGCTTTGACCCGCAGCGTCTTTCTCCTGTATAAAGTAAGCCGTTCCGCCTAGGGTTTCTCTGTTGGGCGAGAACGCAAAAATAGTCTCGAAAACCAGCTGGGGCTGTTTGGCCGCTAACGGTGTGGATGCTACCGACATCGGAAAAAACCTGTGTGAAAACGTGTCCTGAGCAACCCGACAGAAGCAATCAAGGGAATTTGAAACGCTAAAGGAGTGCTGAATTACAATAGCAACACTACCGTTAGAATTGTCGTTAAACTGCTTGCCGCCGTTTGATTTGCTTTCGCTTTTACTATTCCCGCTTCTGACCTGCACGCTTTTTTAACAACTGCCTTATTGGCAACCCCGTGTTCATGTATCTCGTCCTTTTCGCACTATTTCTAGGTTTAGTCACCTACTGGGTAATTAGTCGCAGCATTGCTAGCAACACCTCTATTCCGCTGTGGGTGCTGTGGCTGATTATGATGACGCCGATCCTCACCTTTACGCTGTGGATGCTGATTACTAGCGAGCCACCTCCAACGGTGCTGCTATATGGCCTCATGATCCTGTCGTCACTGATTTTGTATGCGGTTCTGACGACGGCCAGTTTACGCGCAAAGCAATCGGCTAAAGGTGACAGCCCGAATTCTAAGCAGGCGAGTATTGATAAAGCAGCTGTCAAAGCGGTGGGTGAGCCGGTTAAGCCATCAACTAAACCGATTAGCCGAGAAGAAGAAACCAGTCTTCAGCGGTGCTTTCCCTGGTCTATTTACTATTTGCAGAATATTGAATATTTGCCCCAGGCGATGATCTGCAAAGGCAAGCTCAAAAGCACGCCGGGAAAGGCTTATAAAACGGTCCAGAAAAATGTTGAGAGCAAGTTTGGCGATCGCTTTTTAGTCCTGTTTCAAGAAGGGCTGAACGGGATGCCCTTTTTTGCGCTGGTGCCTAATCCACAGGCTAAAGAGCCGGTTATTCCAGACTCAGCGACACCAATGCAGGTGGCGCGCATCAAGCAGCTCAACCAAAAGGTCTTAACGCGACCTGGGTTAGCGCTACTGTTAGCCGTTTTGACGCTGCTGACGACGACCTACATCGGTGCTACCTTATTTGGCGATGTTTCAAGCTGGGATGCGCTAGCAGAAAATCCCAGGCTGCTTTTGCCAGGACTGAGCTACGGCCTATCGCTAATGCTAATTTTGGGTGTGCACGAAGCTGGTCACTACTTAGCGACGCGCCATCATCGTTTAAGGGCAACGCTGCCATACTTTATTCCGGTGCCATTTTTTCTCGGCACGCTGGGTGCTTTTATTCAGATGCGATCGCCAATGCCTAATCGCCGTGCCCTGTTTGATGTTGGTATTTCTGGTCCGCTAGCTGGACTGCTGGTTAGCTTGCCCTTGCTAGGCTGGGGGTTGGCTCACTCTACGGTTGTGCCGCTCGGCGAATCCTCACAGCTGCTTAGCTTCGAGGCGCTTGATCCTAGCCGCTCGGTCCTTTTGCTAGTCATTAGCAAGCTGGCCTTGGGCAGTAAGCTATTGGCCGACAGCGCCCTGAGCCTTCATCCATTTGCCGTTTCAGGCTGCTTGGGCCTGATTGTGACTGCCTTGAATCTGATGCCCGTTGGGCAGTTAGATGGCGGACATATTGTCCATGCTATGTACGGTCAGCGCACAGCTGCTGTTGTGAGCTATATCGCCCGTATTTTGATGTTGATTTTGGCTTATAGATACCGAGAATTTTTGCTGTGGGCTTTTTTACTGCTGTTCATTCCAGCCGCAGAGCCTGCTTTAAATGACGTTAGCGAACTCAATGGGCCGCGTGATTTTTTGGGACTGATGTCGCTGGCGCTGCTGGTGCTGATTATTTTGCCTGCCCCGCCAGCGCTAAGCAGCTTGCTCTTCTAAACGAAATAAGGCGATTGAACAGAACCAGGGGATAGATGACGAGCGATGGCTAAAAGGCAACAGGATAAAAGGCAACAGGATAAAGGGCAGTAGACAAAGGGGGTAGCAAAGCATGAGTGAAAATATAGCCCAGTGGCTGGCTGAAGTGCGATCGCTCCAGCAGCAGGTCAGCAGCCTACAGCACGAGCGAGAGCAAGCCTATCAGAGTGCTGAAAATTGGCGGAGACTGTATGAGAGTGAGGCCCAACAGCGGCGAAGAGAGGCTGCTGCCAATGGCCAAAAGATCGATGAATTGAAAGCGGTAGCTCGCAATCAGGGCTCGCAGCCCAGCCAAACTTCACCGCAGACTGATCAGCGATCGCACCTCGCACCCCAGAGGTCTGACGCTTCATCTCATCAGTCGATTGAAAGCCTGCCAGTCGAGACGCTGCAGCGCCAGCTAATCGCTGCTCAAACACAGTGCGATCAGCTCAGGCGATCGCTCCAATCAGAAGAAAAAGCCCACGCACAAACGCGTGAGAGCCTAACGGCAGCATTGGGCGATACCGTAGACCTGCTTGCCAAAGAAAGGCTTGCTGCAACGCAGCGGCCTCAGTCAGAATCCTGAAACGCTAAACTCTAAAATCCTAAAACTTTAAAAGCCTATCACCTTTGCCAATCTGTCAGCATCGGGCGAGATCCCTGATTGAAACTGATTGCCACTGCGTTCTATTGCAGACTCGGGGTCTTTCAGCCCGTTCCCAGTGAGAATGCAAACAATTTTTGCGCCTTCCGGCACCTGGTCTTTAACCTTTATTAGCCCTGCGACCGAAGCCGCACTCGCAGGCTCGCAGAAAATTCCTTCAGACGAAGCTAGCAAGCTGTAGGCAGCCGCGATTTCATCATCGGTGACCGGATAAAAGGCCCCGCCGCTTTCATTTTTGGCTGTTACGGCTTGGTCCCAGCTCGCTGGATTGCCAATGCGAATTGCCGTTGCAAACGTGTCTGGCGATTTAATCGGATGACCGACTACCAAGGGCGCTGCGCCTGCTGCTTGAAAGCCCATCATCTGAGGCCGTTTTCGGCATTTTCCTAGCCGCTGATATTCGTTAAACCCTTTCCAATAGGCGGTGATGTTACCCGCATTACCCACTGGAATGCACAGCCAATCTGGAGAATCGCCTAGGGCATCAACTAGCTCAAAGGCCCCGGTCTTCTGCCCTTCGATACGGTAGGGATTAACCGAGTTGACCAGCGTAATGGGATAGCGATCGGCTACAGCGCGCACAGAGGCAAGGGCCTGATCAAAATTTCCCTTAATAGCTAAAACCTCTGCGCCGTAAAGCAGTGCTTGAGCCAGCTTCCCCATAGCTACATAGCCATCAGGGATGACAACATAGGCGCGTAGCCCGCCCCGACGAGCATAGGCTGCGGCTGCGGCTGATGTATTTCCTGTGCTCGCGCAGATTACTGCTTCTGCGCCCGCTTCTTTAGCTTTAGAAACAGCCATCGTCATGCCGCGATCTTTGAAGCTACCGGTGGGATTTAGGCCGTCATATTTGATGAATACCTGAACAGACTTACCGATTCGCTCAGCGATAGAAGGGACAGGAATCAGGGGCGTATTCCCCTCATGGAGCGTGACGACAGGCGTTGCATCGCTAACCGGAAGATATTGGCGATAGGTTTCGATCAGCCCTGGCCAGCCTCGGTGCTGAGTGGCCGATTGCCTACCTGGCAGATCGCTCGTCCGCTCGGCATCTAGCTTTTTCGAATGGGGAGGGGTAAGGCTGAGAGTCACGATATTTTTTCCAACTACCAAATGTATGGGCCAACTGTAGTGGGCAAAGGATAGCCGCTAGCCGCTAGCAACTAAGTAAGGCCCGCGAAGAACTCGCCGACTGAACTCGCCGACTACAGGAATTTTGGCTGGACTCTTCAAGTTTACCTTGATGCAGCTCTAGATACGATGCGTCCCCTTGATGCTGAGGTGCCCGTCTGTAGGCTGTTGGATTCGTTATGTCTGCCTAGTTTGAGATTTACTTAGTTTAGGTCTGCCCAATTAGTAAAGCGCCACAGTGCGGTAGCAAAAAGGAATTAGGGTTTCGCTAATATCAATTTTGACATTCGGGTTACAATGCCTTTGCACTTCCTTGATTGGGTATAAATAACTACTCAACCTACTAGAACTGCTTAACCTACTAGCTAGACCAATACCTAGCTAGATTGAGCTAGTTAAGTCGAGCTGTGTACGGGGCGGCCCTGGTTAAATTTGAGCGTACGTATGGTTCGAGCATAGCTGCCGAAATACTGTGCTCACTCCGTAAGGCTGTAATATCCTAAACCCGTTTTCATTTGTTGTGAGTGAGTTTGTAGCATCATGCCTTTGACTAAATCCATGAGTCCAGTATCCGAGACCGCGTTTGCTCGCAAGGATATAGATAGCGCTGCCGTTTCGGTGGCGACGGCAGATAAAGTCTGCTGGATTGAGGTCAAAAGCTACCCCTATCAGCCGGACCATCAGGTTGAACTATTGCATTTGCAGGCAGAGGCCGATGCTCTGATAATTAAGCTTCAAACGGCTCGATCTCGTCATTCATCGCAGCATCAGGCGTAATTCATCGCAGAATAGTGCCCAGAGCGCTGAATAGGCAGTGCTGAGCAGTTCTGAGTAGTGCAGTGTTGAACGGGCAGTTGATTGCTAGAAGCCTCTATAAGTAACTGAGTGGCCAAGAGATAAGCTTAGACTTTAGTCTGAGCCTGTTAAGAATTGATTGATAAGCTAGCTGGATTTGTTTTATCCAATTGTCTTACGATACAAATTAAGAATAGCTGTTTCGAGTGTGTTCGATGCAGCGATCGCGATTAGTTGAGATGAGTCATTTGAAGCAGCAAGATAGACAAAAATCAGCCGGTAATGTCGGTAAAGCAGAGGCGAGAAAGGGAAAAACACGTCTTCAGCAGCCAATAGATTTAGACTATCACCAAGTTTATGGCTGTCCGGCCTGTGCCAGTGGTGAACTGAGTGCGATCGCCCTAATGGATGTGTTTGCCTGTGATTTTTGTCGGCATATGTTTACTGCCAACCTACAAACTCAGTCAGTGCAGCTGGCTGACAGCCTGCAGCCAATGGCCTGGCAGTGGACTGGCTGGCGCTGGCGAGCCGCTCATCAAAGCGACACGGCGGTTTCCTTAGTCTGGGCCTTCGCGATTGGTTTGACTGTTTTTCCTGTATTGCTAATTGCGATTTCCAACTATGTATTTCCCCCGTCTGGCGGGCTGAACTTTGTGTTGAGCTGGGTAACGCTAACGGGTGTGAGCCACGCTATTATTTCGGGCTGGTTACTGGCTGAGTTTCATCAGTGGCCCTGGTATGTGGCTGGCCGCATTCGGCTGCAGCGTCTCGGCGATCGCTAGGCCGACTCAATTTATTTATCTTGCAATTGACTGATTTTTTTCGATAGATACTGCTGATGATCTTCAGTGGCCAGCCAGTAGTCGCCTGCCGGGCAAATCTGGGTGACGACAGGGTTGGAATAAGTCTGACTAATATTTAGCTGAGCTTTGGCGCGCTGAGCGGTCTTTTGCTGAGCGGGTGAGTGGTAAAAAATGACTGAACGGTATTGCTCGCCGCGATCGGGGCCTTGGCGGTTGAGAGTCGTGGGGTCGTGAGCCTCCCAAAAGATATTGAGCAAGTGTTCGTACGAGACAAGCTCGGGGTCGTATTGAATTTGGGCGACTTCGGCATGGCCGGTAATACGCGAGAGCACATCGAGATAGCAGGGGTTTTTGAAGTGGCCGCCCATATAGCCGACAGACGTATGAGTAACGCCAGGGCACTGACGAAAAGCTGCTTCTGTGTGCCAAAAGCAGCCTGCGCCAAAGGTTGCGATCGCCTTGCTTTCGGTAGATGAATGTGCGATCGCCTTTTCGGTTACCCCTTTCTCTGTCATGGTTTGTCGTTTTCTAGGTCGGTTGATTGGTTACTCCAATTCTAATGACTCCAATTCTAAAGCTGACGCTCTTGCACCAGCATTTGCCGGTAAGAAAACCAGCCGACCCCAACCATCGCACCCGCAAATATCAATAGAAACCAAAAATGGCCGCCTTCACCTAGCGGACTATCTGCATTTAGCAGCGCGTTGGTGAGCGCTTCGGTCATGTGGTAAATCGGATTGAACCGGGCGATGTCTAGAAGAGACGCTGGGAAAAGAGAAATGGGGAGAAAGGCACCGCCTAGCACCATTAGCGGAACGCCAAAAGCGGCAATCAGCGCGCTGACATCTTCTGTGCGCCGAGCAAACTGAGTGCCCAGCATGAAGCCCAATCCAACATAGGCCAAGATGCTAAGCCAGATAATGAGAATGGCTAAAGGCCAAGCGGCTCCGGTGAAATTAGCGCCAGCAATCAGGGCGATCGCAAAAATGACCAGCGTTTGCCCCACGCCAATCACACTGTGTGCCAAAAAAATTCCTAAAAAATAAGACACCCCGCTCAGCGGTGACAAAAACAGTCGTTTCAACGTTTGCTGCTCTCGCTCTGAGACAACCGTCGCAACGCCGCCGCCCAAACAGCTAAAAAACAAAGCTGCGCCTACTAGCGTTGGCGGCGCGGCCACCTCAAATGCCGTGCTGACACTCGTATCCGCGCGCTCCGCCGTAATTAATCCATTGAGCATCAATATCAGCGCTGGAAAAATTAGCCAAGAAATCAAGCTCCGTCGCCGCCGAAAAAGCTCTGTCAGAATTCGGCGAGCGACCGCCCAGCTTTCGCGCCAGTACTTTTTGGGGCTAAAGGCAATCATAAAATTATGTATTTTTGTGAGGCTGACCCACTATAAACTGAGAAAGATCCCTTTGACTGACCGGTCATTCTCAAAAGTCATTCCCAAATAACCGATATGTTGCTGCGCTGTTCAGTGTCAGAGAGATTAATGTCAGAGCGAATTAAATCACTACGCACATTCTCGAGTCGAGTTCTGGCACTGTGCCTGGGGACACTCATCGTTCTAGTCATAGTGCTGACCACAGTGCTGACCACAGTGCTGACGTTGCCAACGCCTGCAGCTCATGCCCTTGGGGGACCGCAGCCTGCCCTAGATCAGCCTGCACCTGCGTTTACGTTGCCAAGCACTATCAGCGACGGTGACGTTAGCCTGTCAGATTACTTAGGTCAGTGGGTGGTGCTGTACTTTTATCCCCGCGACTTCACGCCCGGCTGCACGTTAGAAGCCCAGCGTTTCCAGCGTGATTTGCCAAAATATCAGGCTCGCAATGCTCAAGTTTTGGGCGTCAGCGCTGATGATGTCGATTCGCACGCGGAATTTTGCGATGCGGAATCACTGGTATTTCCACTGCTATCCGATCCAGACGGCATAGTTAGTCGGGCATATGGCTCTTGGATGAGGCCGATGTCGATGCGTCATACCTATTTGATTGACCCAAAAGGAACGCTCAAAACAATTTTTCTGGGCGTTCGCCCTGCTATTCACAGCCAAGAAGTCTTGGCTAAGCTAGATGAGCTTCAAGGCTAGACGAATCTTGACGAATTTTAGAGCGATCGCGTTTCAATCTAGCTCAGTTAATTGACCAATAGAACCGCTAAACTGTACCCATAGACGCGCATTAACTTAGAAGGAGATAAAAATGTCTACCCTGGCACTGACCGAGCCCAACGTTGAGAAGGTTCTAGACGAGCTGCGCCCTTATTTGCTAGCAGATGGCGGTAATGTGGAACTCGTAGAACTTGATGGACCAATTGTAAAACTTCGTTTGAACGGTGCTTGCAGTAGCTGCCCAAGTTCTGCAATGACCCTGCGTATGGGCATTGAGCGTCGTCTGCGGGAATTTATTCCTGAGATTGCTGAAATTCAACAGGTGGTTTAGTTTCACTGGCTGGATTACACAATCTGCTCACTTAAGCGGGCAGGAGGGGCGGCAGAGGCTTAACTCTGACCGCCCCTTTGACTGTTACCCTTGCTATTGAAAAAGTTAGGACAAGACTGTGCTGGATATTAAGCTGATTCGGAATCAACCCGAGCAAGTAAAAGCGGCGTTAGAACGGCGCGGCGAGTATGATTTGACCGCTTTACTCGCGTTAGATGCTCAGCAGCGAGAGATTGAGAAAACCCGCTCAGACTTGCAGGCTAGCAGCAATGAGGTGGGTAAGTCGGTCGGGCAAAAAATTCGTGAGGGCGCAGATCCTAAGGGAGATGAGGTCAAAGCGCTGCGTGATGAGGGCAATCGGTTAAAGCAGGAAATCGGTGAGCTAGAGCCGAAAGAACGCGAGCTAAATGCTGAGATTGAGTCGATTTTGCTGACGATTCCGAACCTGCCAAGTGACACTACGCCCGATGGCAAAAGCGAAGATGACAACGTAGAAGTCAGACGCTGGGGCGATGAGCTGATTGACGCTGAGGCCGATGCCAAGCGCTTACCTCACTATGAGATTGGTGAAAAGCTTGGCATTATGAATTTTGAGCGCTCGGTGAAGGTGGCGCAGAGCCGATTTGTCACGCTGATGGGTGCGGGTGCGGCGCTAGAGCGGGCTTTGATTTCGTTTATGCTGGCGCGGCATACGGGGGTGGGCTATACCGAGGTGCTGCCGCCAATTTTGGTGAATTCAGATTCGATGCAGGGCTCAGGGCAATTGCCGAAGTTTGCAGAAGACGGGTTTAAGTGCGATCGCGACGATCTATGGCTTACCCCTACCGCCGAGGTTCCCCTCACCAACCTGCACCGCGACGAAGTCCTCAGCGCTGACCAGCTACCTATCAACTACTGCGCCTATACCCCCTGCTTTCGCCGCGAAGCTGGCAGCTATGGCCGTGATACTAGAGGGCTCATCCGCCTGCACCAGTTCAACAAAGTTGAAATGTACAAGTTCGTCCATCCCGACAGCTCCTTTGACGAACTTGAAAAACTCACTGCCGATGCCGAAGATGTTTTGCAGCAGCTAAAGCTGCCCCACCGCGTGCTTGAGCTATGCACAGGCGACTTAGGCTTTGGCGCTGCAAAAACCTATGATCTAGAAGTGTGGCTCCCTTCTGCTGGCAAATATCGAGAAATTTCTAGCTGCTCAAACTGCGTAGATTTTCAAGGGCGGCGCGCCAACATTCGCTTTAAAGCAGCCGGTAAAAAAGGCACCCAGTACGTCCATACGCTAAACGGATCAGGGCTGGCTGTCGGGCGTACGATGGCTGCAATCTTAGAGAATTATCAGCAGCCGGACGGCATTATCAACATTCCTGACGTGCTGCAGCCATATATGGGCAGCAAGACAATCGGGTGAAGCCGCCAACCTCTTCAGCAAGCCCAAAAAAGCTGAGGAAAAGCGGGTAACCCCAACGTCCCAGTCGTGTTCTCCCTACCCTTGGGCCCATACATTCAATCTGCTGGGCCTGTACAATAACAAAAGTTAACTTATACGCTTCGATTCTATGTCCGTACTGGCTGTCATCGGCGTTCTCGCCCTCTTGATTTTTGTTCATGAGCTAGGTCACTTCATGGCAGCTCGCCTACAGGGCATCCATGTCAACCGCTTCTCTATTGGGTTTGGCCCCATCCTGTGGAGCTACGACGGCCCAGAGACAGAGTATGCACTGCGCGCTGTGCCGCTAGGTGGCTTTGTTGGCTTTCCTGATGACGATCCCGAGAGCGATATTCCGCCAGAAGATCCCAACTTGCTGCGCAACCGTCCCGTGTGGGACAGAGCAGTTGTGATCAGCGCGGGCGTAATTGCAAACATGATTTTTGCCTACCTGGTTTTTGTCTTGCAGTTTGGCAGCGTTGGTATTCCCGATGGCTTTGACCTTGAGCCTGGGGTCTTTATTCCTAGAGTCTTCGCCGATACGCCTGCGAAGGTGGCGGGTCTTGAACCGGGAGATATCATCTTAGCGATCGACGGTGAGCCGCTAGATGAAGGCATCACTGCGCAGCAGTCTTTGATTAAAGTCATTGAAGCGAGTGCGGATGAGCCTGTGAACTTGACCCTTCAGCGAGCCGAAGAAGCGGTGAGCATCTCGGTAACACCAAAAGCAAGTAAGCCTGGTGAAAAGGCTGTGATTGGGGTAGAGCTACAGCCAAATGGCACCGTCGTCTATCGCCGCGCAAAGAGCCCTGTAGAAGTTGTGACGCTGGCAGCGAGTGCGTTTCAAGACAGCACAGTGCGCGTTGCTCAGGGAATGGCTTCTCTGGTTACTGACTTTTCTTCGATAGCTGGGCAGGTGGGTAGCCCGGTCAAAATTGTGGAGCAAGGGGCAGGACTGGCCAATCAAGATGGCCGGAGCCTGTTTCCATTTGCGGCCATCATCAGCATCAACCTCGCTATTATCAATATTTTGCCGCTACCCGCTTTAGATGGTGGTCAGCTAGCCTTTTTGCTGATTGAAGCGGTCAGAGGCAAACCTCTACCTATGCGCTTCCAAGAGAGCGTGATGCAAACAGGTATTTTCTTGTTGCTAGGGTTAGGTATTTTTCTGATTATCCGAGATACCACTCAGCTCGAAGTGCTGCAAAACTTGCGTCAGTAGCTTGTGTCAATAGCTTGTGTCAACAGAAGGCAGTGGTACACGGCAGTGGTAAACAATCGTGGGTATATACGAAGGACCAACTTCTGCAAATGGCTATGAGGCTATCCCGCTGCCTTTGCCAGGACTGCCGCCACCGCCTCAACGGCCCTTGCAAAAGCTGAATAAAAAGCCTAGAGCGCTAGCGTTTCTCTCTCGACTGAAGCTGATTTATCCGCAGGCTCCCTGCTCTTTAGACTATGAGACGCCGATTCAGCTAATGGTGGCGACGATGCTGGCTGCGCAGTGTACAGACGCGCGGGTAAACCAGGTGACACCGTCGCTATTTGAGCGGTTTCCAGATGCGATCGCACTAGCGGGTGCCGACCTCGCCGAGCTAGAAGAACTCGTTCGCTCAACTGGCTTTTACCGCAATAAGGCCAAGAACATTCAGGCGGCTGCCCGCAAAATTGTTACAGAGTTTGGGGGCCAAGTACCTAGCACGATGAGTGAGCTAATAACACTGCCGGGTGTGGCCAGAAAGACGGCGAATGTTGTCTTAGCTCATGCTTTTGGCATTCATGAAGGCGTAACAGTCGATACGCATGTCAAGCGCCTCTCAATGCGTATGGGGTTAACTAAGCATACCGAGCCAGTCAAAATTGAGCAGGATTTGATGCGGCTGTTGCCGCGCGATGACTGGGAGAACTGGTCGATTCGACTGGTCTATCACGGGCGAGCGGTCTGCACGGCGCGCAGCCCAACCTGTATGCGATGTGATTTGCTAGATATTTGCCCCGGTGCGACAAAAATTCAGAAAGAAGCGGCAAAAGTAGAGAAAGAAAAAGCGAAACGCAAGGCTGCGCAGCGCAAGGTCAAAAAAGCTCAGAAAGCCTAGTTGTAAAGCCGAACTGCTGAGCTGCCCGGTTTATTTAGTTTGACGTTTACAAAACCGATTAATGCCGATATGATTAGAGACTGTGTAACGGAAATAAATATAACTTCGCCTCATGGCTAAAAAAAGCATGGTTGCGCGCCAGAAGAAGCGCGAAAAACTCGTTGAAAAGTACGCCGCTAAGCGCGAAGCTTTGCTAAAAGAATTTGACGAGGCACCTAACCAGTCGCAAAAGCTGGCAATTCATCGCCAAATTCAGCAGCTGCCTCGCAACAGCGCGCCCACTCGCCTAAACAATCGCTGCTGGAAGACGGGGCGTCCGCGTGGCTACTACCGTGATTTTGGGCTGTGCCGCAATGCGCTACGTGAGATGGCTCACCAGGGTCTACTACCTGGCGTTGTGAAGTCTAGCTGGTAGTATCTGGCAGGCGCTAGACGTAGAGTCCGTACAGTAGAATCTATACAAAATCTACAAACATAAGCATTAAAAAGAGGTGCCTCCATAAATTAGGGGGTACCTCTTTTCATTTGGTCTTTTGTAGAGAGGCTGCCGCTTTAGTTGCCGCAGCAGCGTTCAATCCCAAGGCTGTCTAGTAGAAGATCGCCAACCGCATTGGCGATCGCAAACTCGCTGTAGAAGCTTCTCGAAAAGTCGTAGCCCTGCATTTCGGTCAATACTGCTAAAACAAGGGCATTCAAGTTGTTTTCACCTTCAATGCGCTGGCGCACGAATACTTGCGAGGCTCTCGCCGCAATGTGCTCGTTGATAATTTCTGGTAAAAACTCTTCGTCTAGCCATTTGTGCAAGGTAGACTTGAGCCACTCGCCTTCTTGCACCGCGTCTTCGGGAGGCGGAAGTTCGATAGATCCTATTGGTTCTGGAACTTGAGATTCTGGAACGTTAGGCTCTGAAGATTTGGGTGAATTAAAATCTAACGGGTCAGGCATGTTAGGTGCAGTTGTCCGTTTTTAAGCAGGCATCAGGAGCAGGCATCAGGAGAAATTAGACGCT
This sequence comes from uncultured cyanobacterium, assembly GCA_963833005.1. Lineage (GTDB taxonomy): Bacteria > Cyanobacteriota > Cyanobacteriia > Phormidesmidales > Phormidesmidaceae > Phormidesmis. The sequence continues at coordinate 540,790 of CAWHWK010000011.1, forward strand.
AACGCCCAGCTTATTGCTTTGTGGCCGTGTAATTCAAGGCGAAGTCTAATTTAAGGCGAAGTCTAATTTTAAGGCTAAGAGGTTGTGGTGGGTTTGGGCACGAAAGTTGTCATTACTTATCGAAAGATTGAATCGAAAGGTCGAAAGTCGCTATGAGTTACTCTATCCCGCAGATTTTGCAGTGCTATGCTCAGGGCTATTTTTTGATGGCGGCAGAAGATAGCAATGCGCTGAACTGGTATTCCAGCAGTCGGCGGGCGCTAATTCCGCTAGATGAGCGATTTCGCTATCCTAAGTCGCTACAGCGGGTGTTAAATCAAAACTGGTTTAGCCCAGCGATCAACCGTGATTTTGAAGGGGTATTAGCGGGCTGTGCAGATAGAGAGACGACTTGGATTTCAAAGGAGCTGAAGGCCGTTTATCAGCAGCTGCATAGGGCAGGCTATGCTCACAGCTTTGAAGCTTGGCAGGGAGACGAACTGGCGGGCGGCTTTTTGGGGATTGCGATTGGGGGGGTGTTTGTTGGGGAGTCGATGTTTTATCGGATTCCAGAGGGGTCTAAGGCGGCGATGGTGATGCTGGTAAATCATTTGCGATCGCGTCATTTCCAGCTATTCGATGCCCAAATCATCAACCCCCACCTTGCTCGCTTTGGCGCATTTGAAGTAGACCAAGCCGTCTACGAAGCGACCTTAGTGGAGGCAATTCAACGCACCTGCAAGTTCGATTAAGTGACAGTGACGCCAACTTAGTAGCTGCCGACTGATAAGTGGGTGCTAGTCAATAAGTGTAAGCGTCTAGGGCCTGAAATCTGGTGCCTGAACTTTGGAGCCTGAAATCTAGGGCCTAAACCTCTATCCGTGTCAGCAGCACCGGGCAGTTCGCATAGACCCGTATATAGTCAGAGAGGGTTTCCCCCAGAAGCTTGTCCAAATCGGGCATGGCCTTGGCGATAGTCGGGCGGCGATCGGGCGAGCCTAAAACCATCAAATCGACGTTGAGCTGATCGGCCAGCTCACAAAGGCGGGCCCCTGGCTTACCTTCAGGCGCAACACAGCGATAGTTGATGCCCATTCGGCGAACCTTCGTAGCCGCCTCGGCAAGTAAAGGGTCTTTTCCAGGAGACTCTCGAATGACATCGTCAAGCTTGCCGCGCAGCTTAGAGATAGTGTGTACCAAAATGATCTCGCTGCCCTCGATATCGCGAGCCAGTTCTATGGCTGCATCTAGGCTGGCCTTGGCCGAATCAGATTTATCTAGTGCTACTAGCAGCCGTCTGATGGGCTTAATCGCATACAAATCGTCTTTGACTAGTAGCATAGGCCGAGAAGATAGCTGGAAAACATACTGGCTGACAGAGTTGGCCAGTATGGCCTGCAAGCCCTTTAGCCCTCTAGAGCCCATGACAATTAAGTCAGCATCGATTTCGTTTGCCACCTTGCCGACGACATCTTTGGGTTCACCTTCTCGCAAGATTGCATTTACTCGAGCCGGGTCTAAATTGAGCTGGGTAACCGTTTCGGCTAGCGTTCGGCCTCCTTCTTCCCAGCGCTCGGTCATGGCAGTGGCTGACGTTTGCGAGGGGACTACGTGGAGAATGGTTAGGCGCGATCGCTCAATCCGGGGGATCTGCATCAGCATCTTCATCATGTCTCGGGTATTTCCAATGCCAGAATCGGCCAGCAAAATATTTTGAATCATGGTGTTGAGTTACTCCGGTTAGCCACTTTTTCGCCTATGAATCACCGAGCTGGATTGCCAGCAGGTAGAACCAAAGACGCCTCTGTTTAAACCTTAAAAACAAATGCAGGCGAAAAGGTACTAAATAGCAACAAACTTATCGTTTGCCCTCTTGACACGATAAGAAACTATACAAAGACCCTTTATAAGTCCTTCGCTACCGCCTACAGCGCTATGAGCAATCTACTTGAAACGTCCCCTCGCTGGTTTGAATATCCTATTCGCGTGCAGCCGCACCACACCGACTATGGCGGCGTTGTCTGGCACGGCACGTACGTCACCTGGATGGAATCAGCTCGAATAGAATGCTTGCGGGCAGTGGGGGTACCCTTTGAGCGGCTCGTCGAGTCTGGCTACGATTTGCCTGTGGTGGCGCTAGACATTCGCTATCGACAGCCGCTGACGCTAGGCATGAAGGCTGTGGTCAAGACTCGGTTGGCACCGATGAAGGGCATTCGGCTGAACTGGTGCTATGAGATTGAGACAGCAGAAGAGACGCCGCAGCTCTTTGTGAGCGCGCAGGTGAGTCTGGTGACTGTGGCTGTGAGCGATCGCAAAATCGTTCGACGCCTGCCGCCCGAAATTAAGGATCTAATCGCGCAGGTCGAAAATCATTTCGGCAGCTGAGACAACAGCCACGGCATTAGCCCAAAAGTAACTACAGCCTGTACTACAAAACTACAAAAGTATCTACAAAAGTAGCAGCAGCCCCCCAAAATAGAAAGTTAGCAATTCTTAGTATTTCAGCCAGCTTCTCCACAGGCTTTCCACAGGTTTTCCACAGCTGCCCTAGATGTTTTCCACAGGCTAGAACGTAGTCGGGTAGTTACACCCACTTTTGTGGATTATTCAGAGGATGCACTGTGCGATCGCTTAAGCGGCAATAATGTAACGCTATGCAACAAAAAAGGGGATGAAACATGTCTTTTTAACGACATTAATTTTTCATGAAAAGCGAGTCTTTTGCCGCTTCCGTTGCTATTTCTAGGCCCATACTCCACAATGAAATACACACAAAACGAACGCCTTCTTGCCTAACTGTTTAGCTGCCTGCACAAGGGTCTTTTTGAGATCTTTTTAGGTACAGGAGGTGCAGATTTTTTGAGGTGTCAACGTGTTGAATGGAAAAGGCCCTTATGGTACAAAAGTCTGTTAGTTTATCCGTCGAGATTCCTGAAGAGCTGCATACGTCTGTGCAACAGTATTTAGATGTCCATTCTGGGTGGAGCCAGGACCGACTTTTTTGCGCGGCGCTCTCCCTGTTTCTGATGCAAAATGGCGTCACCCACCGGCAAGTTAGCCGCATTTACCTAGACAGTCTGTTTGGTCAGCAGCCCGAGCGTAAGAGTAAAGAAAGCATTCCTTCGAATCTCTGAGTGCCTACTTATTTGTCCGCCACGACGGACTCAATTTTAATCCTTCTTTTCTCTCCTTCGCCTTTTCCCTGACCGAAAACTGATAGAAACTACTGATAAAAAATACAGGCTCCCTAAAGGCTTCACCTAGTACAAATTCACTTCGCTCATTCAGACTGTAGTCATTAAAATATTGGCTTTGTAGTTAACCTGTTGGTTTCAGTCAAAATGAGCAAGCAAAGTCAACATAAAAAGCGGTTGGATCCTCTCGTTAGTGAGCCTGTCCAACCGCTTTTTAGTAGCTTCTAAGCGGCAAAAGCGAGCATGAACTACTGGCTAGTGAGGCCAGATTCAAACACTAACTACCAAGTACTAATTGCCAAGTACTATTTTCCAATTGCTTTGACTAGGCCAATGCCCCCAAAGTAAAGAAACAGCACCGCGCCGCCTAGCAGGCTCTGCGTGATTGGGTCGGTAGACGGCGTTAACACGGCCCCCAAAATTGCTGCGCCTAGCAAGACGTATCGCCATCCAGAGAGCATTTGCTTGGAATTAACAATCCCTAAGAGCCCTAAAAGTAGCTGTATGACAGGAATTTGAAAGGCTAATCCTGTACTAAACAGCAGCAGCAGTACAAACTCAAAATAGCGGTCAATCGACCACATTTGTTCGACCACATCCGCGCCGTAATTGATAAAGAAGTTGAGCGCAGCCGGTACGAGCGCGATATAGGCAAAGGCTAGCCCTGCAAAAAAGAGAACGCTAGAGCCAATGACCACTGGCCCAATCAGCCGCCGCTCTCGGCGGGTAAGCCCCGGCAGCACAAACTGAATAACCTGATAGAGAATAAACGGACTAGCTACTAAAATGCCGCTATAGCCCGCAACTTTGATAGACACGAAGAAGTACTCTCCGGGCGAAAGCTGTAGAAACTTAGCGCCTTGAGCAGGAACCTCTAGCAGCTCTACAATTTGCCGAACGCTGGTAAAACAGCCAACGACACCTACCAAAACAGCTACAAGCGCGTACAGAATTCGCGATCTGAGTTCGTCGAGATGATCGAACAGCGACATCTCAACATCGCCTGGAAGCTCATCAAGAAAAGTCTCCCGGCTCGGCGCATCTAGCACTGAGAGGTTGGTAGCAGGTGCGCTCTCAAGATCAGAAGGAGGCGTCATAAGCGAAAGTTGAGTGGTCTAAGAGGTAACTGCTGTCTATTGTATCGGGTGGCTTTGTGGATGTGATTTTGGGCTTGTAATTTTTGGGCTGTGGTTTTGTTGAGAAAAACGCCTGTGCGAAGGTTATTCTGGGTTAAATATTTTCTCTTGGGGCTGACTACCTGTGCCCATCACTTCAGGTGCTTTCCCATTTTGTGCGAGCTGTAGCGCCCCGGCATTTCCAGAATAGACGCTAAGCGTTTCCTGCGCTTCCCATAGTTTAGTGTCACCAGGATTAAGTGTGCCCTCAAAAAGAAGGCTGTTGCCATCGGCAATGATGCTGACCCAGGTTTCACCAGTGGCCGTTGCCTCTACGTATATTGGGGCTATGCTGACGGGTGGTGGTACTGGTGCCGCAGGTTCCTCTACAGGTGTTTCGACGGGCTGTTCGGTCGTTGCTTCTGGCGCATCGGCAACGGATGGTTGCTGCTCGCCGCCTAGCATATTGGCAATTAGGATGACGCCTGCTGCAACAGCGGCGATAACGACTGCGCCAATAGCTAATAGCTTTAGATTAGGACCGCCTGCCGATCCAATCTCAGCGCCAACTGGTTCAGGTGAATAGGCTACGCCAGGAATGTTTTTATTTGGGGTTGCTGCTGGGGTTAGTTCTGGAGTCATTTTTGGAGCCTCGCTTCTAACCGTGGGGTCTATCTCCGCGGTCAAGGGTGCTGGCAGTTCATCGTTGAACTGTAGAGGCTCTAGTCTAGTGTTGTCTGCGCTGAAGTTTTCTAGTCTGAAGTTTTCTGGGTCAGGTTCTTCTGAGTTGTCATGCTCTAGGGTCGTTTCTTGTAAGCTTGATTCTTCCAGGCCCGCTGCTTCTGAGGCTGTTTTTCTTAGGCTGGTTTCTTCTGGGCTTGAGCTTTCTACGCCAGCAGTCTCTTCTGTGGCAGGCGGTTCTAGATGGGTCTGATCAAATGCAGCGACCTTGCTGGAGAAATCATCTGCGGCAGCGGGATCTTCTACGGCAGTCTCAAACTCGCCTGAAATGACAGGGGCTTCATCGCTAACTGGCTCTGATGTTTCCGAATCTGATATGTCTAGCCCTGATATGTCTAGCCCTGAAGCGTCTGGCCTTAATGTGGCTGTTGCTGTTTCAGTATCGTCAATAATGGGAGGCGCATCGGCTGAAAGGCTACTGACGGAAAATGACGGTGTCGGATTAGCCGTTGGTAAAGGTGAGCTACCAGCGACGGCTCCGTTTGCGCCGTTAGCTGCGCCGTTAGCCGCTCCGTTAGCCGCAGCGCCATTGACTCCAAAACCATTCGCCGCCGCGCCGTTTGTTTCTGAAACCTTGCGGGTGATGCGCTTGGTCGAAGAACTTTCTGGCATTTCAAGCGGGCGAACAGGCCGAGGCGTAGACGGAATGGAGTTGACTGTAAACTGTTGAGAAAGCTCGGTTCCTTTTAGCCCTAGATTGTCGGCATAGCGACGAATAAAGCCTTGTACAAAAATAGGCTCGGGCAGCAAGTCTGGATTGCCGGTTTCAATGCCACTGAGCAGCTGTGGCCGAATATAGGTATGAATAGCAATATCTTCTAGCGATTTACCCTGAACCTCCCTGTTCTCACGCAGGAAAGCGCCAATTTGCGCCAGTTGACTTTGCTGAGCAGCACTAAATTTAGTCACAATACTCCATGAACCAATGACTACCGTAGGTTTACCATCGTATCAATGATTTGGCCAATGATTTGGCTAGAGGGTGTTATTAAAGCTGGGAAGCTAGGGAATGACATTGCTAGTGTGGGGATCTCACAGCGCATTTATTTTAGCGGCGATCGCAGGATCGTACAAACGTAGATAGTTCCAGTAGCCGCCAAAGACTGACTCTACATACCCTTTGGTTTCAGGATAGGGAATTTGCTCGACGAATTCATCGGCATTGGTAAAGTCCTTTTCAGCTATCCACTGGGCCACTGCGCCAGGGCCCGCATTATAGCTAGCAACGGCAAACAGCGAGTTATTGTCATATTCTCTGTGAGTGAAATCGAGATACCAGGTGCCAAACTTAACGTTGTCGGCAGGCTGATCGAGGGTGTAGTCGGTTTGACCAATCTGGTCGCTGATCCATTCGCCTGTCGCGGGCATAACCTGCATTAGGCCGACCGCGCCGACAACCGAGCGAATATCGGCCTGGAATCTAGATTCTTGCCTGACTAGGGCTGTGACCAGCAGCGGATTAAGGGCGCGCTCTTGGGCCCAGCCTAGAATGAGTTCTGGAAAGGGAAAAGGGTAGAGCGCCTGCCAAAAGCTAGGCTGATTTTTAATGGCTTCGTATTCGGCAATTTCTTCGGGTGACTCTCGCCAAGCTAGGCTAGAGACCATGAAGAGACCTTCTAAATTGTCGCCGACGCCTAGTCGTAGCACGCCATCGGTAAACTGCTGGCCGACAGTGGGGGTCTGAGGGGTGATGAATTCGTTTTGCCACTGGTTCCAAGCGGTTTGATTATGGCCTAGCAGGTACAGCTCTTGCAGGGCTTCGGAACCGGTCGGTAGTAGCGTCCGTCTGCTGGGTAGCTCGATTTCGGGCTGAAAGGCGCGAACGGTGTCAAAGTTGCCGACATTCCAGTCTAAATAAATGGCTGAGCGCCATGCGTAATAAGACTCTGGGTGATTGATGATGACTTGTTCAAAAGCCTGGCGGGCCGCATCTGGCTGATTTTGTTTGAGCGTCCACCTTCCTAGCCAAAACCCAGCTTCAGCGGCCAGTTCATCGTTAGGCGCAGCGTCTACTAGCTGTTTGGCCCAGCTAATGGCCGCTCCGTAGTTGCTGGCGGCGGCGTTGGCTTCGGCCTGCCGAAAGCGAATTTTGGCGGCAGCAGCCGAGTCTGAATGCTGAGAGAGAATAGAGGCTCTGGCCTGCTTGGCTGAGTCTGGGCTTTTGAGCGCGTCTAAAATTTCGGCGCGTTTGGCGAGGGCCTCTCCGGCGCTGTCAGGAAAGCGAGTGATGAGGTTGTCGAGCGTTGCGATCGCTTCTTCGTTGGGCTGTAAATCGGCTAGATTTAGCAAGCCGTTGGCGGTCTCGGGCGCGGTGGGAAAGGTAAGATTGAGCTGTTTGTAATAGGCGATCGCTTCTTTTCGCTTACCGCCGCGCTCTTTTCCTCGCGCTGCTCTGTACTGAGAAGTGGGTGTCCCTGTGGCTTTGGCATAGGCGTCACCCGCTTCGGCGTAGTTTTGCGTTTCCCAATAGCCAAACCCTACGGCGGCCCAGTCTTCTGGGGTCAGCGCACTGCCGTACTGGTCTACCAGGCGATTGAGCGCTTGTAAATACTGGGGATGCTCTAAACCGTAGTAGGCGATATTGCGCAGTAGCGGCAGGGCCGTCGCCCCTTCATTAGCTGCTGGCTGTAGATTGTCTAGCTGGCGAAAGGCGACCTGAATGCTCAGCGGATGCGCTGGAAACCTTTCGAGTAGCGCTGCCCAGGCACTCGGATCGGCAACGGGCTCTGCGGTAGACGATTCCTTGGCGACGGGTGGCAGTCCAAGCTGATAAAGCGCCTCAGCAGTGGCCGCGCTTTCTGGATACGACCGGGTGAGCTGGTTCCAAGTTTTAATGGCTGCTGGGCGCTGGTCAAGGGCGGCTTGAGCCTGCGCTTGCTTCAACAAGACATAGCTGGACAAGGGCTGATAGCTGTCAGCTAGCCCGTCTAATAGGGGTAGCGCCTGCTCGCTGTTGCCCTGATTGATATAGTCTGTCGCTAGCATATAGCGGGCGCGATCGCGCTCCAATCCGGCTGCTCCCTGCGCGATCGGCAAGAGGGTTGCCGCCCGCTCTGCCTCAGGCAAATTGACTAGACCTAGCACGGTAGAGCGCTCCGCTGACTGAATCGCTTCGATTTCGCGCCGCTCTGCGCTCTGATCTGCCGTGGTAAAGGCATCTGTAGTTTTGAGTAAGGCCACCACCAACCCAATAGAAAGGGTACTGATAGCGACGAGTACTATTAGCGGCCACCTATTTCTGAGTGTCTTCAACATGTTGCGCTCACGGGTTGATTCACTGGGTTGTTCTGCTGAGGGTTGTTCTGCCGAGGGTTGTTTTACTGGGAGCTGTTCTGCTGGGGACTGTTCTATTGGAGGTTGCTCTGCTGAGTGTTTCATAGATAAGGCAGCGTAGATAGGTCGGTATTTATTGCCTCAGTGTTTATAGCGCTTTCCGTCTTTTTACGGTCCTTTTAACTTTTTTGGCCGCTGTTTACCGGTTTTGGAAGTGGTGACTTATACGTACTTATTACGTACTTATGCGGAAACAGACTGCGCTCTTTTGAAGTTTTACCAAAAAAAACGATAAATGGTCAGAGGGAAATTGCGGGATCTGGAAGCCAAAAAAAACAATGTAAACGTCAGGGATACAAAAGCGCTACGAAAGTCGAAGCAGACTCCGTACGAAAACACCGCAATCAGTAGATACTATAGAACCAGAGAAAAAGTAAGAACAGTAGGAGATTAGCGAATAGGGAATGGATTTTATAGCGTCAGATCAGTCTTGTCTTAATTGGCAAGGGGATTGTTTGGTAGTCGGTCTGTTAGAAGAGTCTTTGCCGCTCACCGGTATTTTGTCAGAGCTGAACGACAAGGTAGAGGGCTTACTGCAAACACTCATAGAAGAAGAAGCCTTTGAAGGTAAAGCAGGGACGACCGCCATTACCCGGCTGAGGGTAGGCTCACCGATCAAGAAGATTGGAATTGTGGGCCTTGGCAGCTCTGATGCTATGGATTTGGAAAGCTTGCGCCGAGGGGCCGCGATCGCAGCTCGCCTCGCCCAAAAGGCCAAGTCTGTCTCTTTGGGCATTAGCTTTCCAGTGTGGAACAATGGCCAGTCGCTGACCGTACAGGCGCTGACAGAAGGCGTTATTTTGGCACTGAACAAGGACAGTCGCTTCAAATCTGAGCCTGCCAAAAACACTACTGAACTCAGCCAAATCCACCTCATTGCCTTTCCGGGTGAAGAAACCTCAATTATGCGGGCCGAAGCGATCTGTGAAGGCGTTATTTTAGCTCGCGAACTGGTGGCCGCGCCGCCTAACGTGGTAACGCCAGAAAAGCTAGCCGATACTGCTGCCGAGATTGCTAAAGACTACGGTTTAAAGCTTCAAGTGCTAGAGCGTGCCGCCTGCGAGCAGCTAGGCATGGGGGCTTATCTGGGGGTTGCCAAAGCCTCTGATCTGCCGCCTAAGTTTATCCATCTGACCTACAGCCCCAAGGGGACTGCTAAGCGTAAAGTTGCGATTATTGGAAAAGGACTGACCTTTGATTCAGGCGGATTGAATCTAAAGACTGGCGGCTCAGGAATTGAGCTGATGAAAATTGACATGGGAGGCGCTGCGGCTGTGTTAGGAGCCGCGAAGGCAATAGCCCAGCTCAAGCCCGATGTAGAAGTGCACTTTATTAGCGCGGCTGCCGAAAATATGATTAGCGGTCACGCGATGCACCCTGGCGATATCCTGACCGCCTCTAACGGTAAAACCATCGAAGTCAACAACACCGACGCCGAAGGCCGACTTACCCTAGCTGATGCCCTAGTCTATGCCGACAAGCTTGGTGTCGACGCCATGATCGATCTGGCCACCCTTACAGGGGCCTGCGTAGTCGCGCTCGGAGATGATATCGCTGCTCTCTTTAGCCCCAATGAAGAGCTAGCAAAGTCACTCAACTCAGCAGCCTCACTCTCGGGTGAAAAAATGTGGCAAATGCCCATGGAAGAGAAGTATTTTGAAGGGCTAAAATCTGTCGTTGCCGACATGAAAAATACCGGACCTCGAGCAGGTGGCTCAATTACCGCCGCGCTCTTTCTCAAGCAGTTTGTCAAAGAGACGCCCTGGGCACATATTGACGTTGCTGGCCCCGTTTGGACTGATAAAGAGAACGGCTACAACAGCCCCGGTGCGACTGGCTACGGCGTTAGAATGCTGGTTCAGTGGGTCAGCAGCGAAACCAAGTAGCAAAAACTCACGAGGCTATGCACGATAGAGGGCTATTTGGAGGCTGCTGCACGCGGCTACAAAGCTACATCACGGCTTCAAATAACCCAATAAGGTTGCCTGCAGGATCTCGAAAATAGGCAACCTTAAGCGAAAACTCCTGGTTTTGAGTTGGTGGCTCGGCAAACTTTACATCGGCTTGGCGCAGCTCATGATAGATATCGTCTATATTTTGAACGCTCAAAATGAGACCGACCTTATCCTGGCAGTTGTTTCCTGAAGGCAGATCGCTCGTGCGCAAAATTTCAGACATTTCCTGCTGACGAAATAAAGATAGCCGCAGACCTGCGACTTCGAACTCAGCATAGCCTTTTTCAATTTGAACGGTTATGGGCTTAAATTTGAGCACGTCACGATAGAACTCGGCACAAGCTCCGATATCTGTAACAAATAGCCGAGTGTGGGCGGATTTGACTTCCATTGATAATTTCGTTTAAGTTCACTAGCTTTCAACATAACCAGAGTTTACCGTCTCTACCGGATTAAGCGCGGTTTAAACGAGCAAATAGCAGCAGGGCGGCTTTGTTCTGTCTCTTCTACGGCGCTCGGACTCTATTATCTTTGCTGATACCTTTGCTGAGTCGCTTAGGCTGGCTGCTGTGTCCGTCAGGAATGTGGGTAACAAGAGGTTGTATCTATCGAGAACGCAGATATACCGCCCTTTAGATTGAGGCGCGCCTGCTTGCGGTCTTTTAACTTTGCGGTCTTCTTTGCGGTCTTCTTTGCGGTCTCCTAACTTTACGGTCTCCTACAGCGGCCAGCGTTTAATCATGACTAATTGCAACACCGGTTCATCCACTCATTCCTCTAGCTATCTCTCTCATCATCGTCCTTCCAAGCCGGTTGTCTTTTTATCTGCCGGGTATGGTCTCTTCTTTGTGGCAATGCTGGTTCTTGCTTATAAAGGTATCTTGCCGATTGGCTGGCTGACTCGGTTCCACAATGCCGATAAGCTTGGCCATTTAATTTTGTACTGCATTCCTAGCTATTTGGGCCACAGGCTATGTGGCGGTAAGCACTTTCGATGCTGGCTGCCTGTTTTCCCAGGGCTATTCGCCCTCTTTGCCATTACAGAAGAGCTGATTCAGGGGTTCTCGCCTAACCGTACGCTGGATGCTGGAGATATGGTGTGCAGCCTAGTTGGTATTTCTGTGGGCTATTGGCTAGCACAGCGTCAGTGGATGCAGGCTAAAGCGTGATAATGCTTTGGCAAGATCGCTGATAATTGCTTGCTGCTAGATATTGAAGTTTCGCAACGAGTTTGAACCCTGATTCGCAGGAACAACGTGGCGGTTGACGATGGCTTTGTTGCTTTCTTGCTGGGTGGCCATGTCAACTGCGATCGCAGCAATCTGTACATCCAAACAGCCCATTGGCACCCGCAAATCGGTGCTACTTTCTAAATAGCCTAGAGTATCTGGCCTGAGGCTAGTCAGTAGCTGCGGCTCTCCGACTAGCGTTCGACTTTGGCGATCAATCATCCACAGCTTGATAAACGGCTTATAGACTGACGGTCGGATGCGGACAGTAATCGTCACGCTTCCGCCTGCGATCAGATCGCCTGCTGGTACGCTAATAATCGGCAGCTCTACTTCGGGCAAATCTGCATTTCGCAGCGGTGACGTTGCTGTAAAAGAAGACGAAAAAGGGGAGGCTGGCTGTGCCACTGGCGACTGGGGCGGCTGATGAGTTGGCGGCGCTGAGTCGTAGATCACCACTTCGCTATTGGCAGGTAGGCCGTCGCTCCAGCTAGCTGGAGAGGGGCTAGCTGGAGAGGGGCTAGCTGGAGAGGGGCTAGCTGGAAAGGGGGGCAATGATGCAGACTCACCTAAACTGCTTTCGGCTCGGCTGTGGGTTCTGTTTGAGGAAAGCGTTTGGGCATTGCCTGGGGCATTGTCTTGGGCATTCTTTTGGGCATTGCCTTGGGCGCTATTTTCAGGACTGCGTGTTCGGCTGACACCCGCTGCTTTCATCTCTTCAGCTAGCTGGCGGGCTTCATCGTGGCTTTCGTGCGTCAGGCTAGAGAGCCTTTGCCAAAAGTGATCTTTGAGCTTGAGTGATTTGAAGGCGAGATTGGCTTTGGTTTGCTGAAGCGATCGCGACTGTTCGTTATCCTTGTCGTCTAGCGCCTGAGCATCTTGGTAGGTAAAGGCGGTTTCTCTGTCCCAATCAGGATCTAAATTCGCGTCTAATTCACTGTCCAAATCACTGTTTTCAGGGCTTGAATGAATCGCGGCTGGGCGGCTGGCTATTGAGGGTAAAGCTGCCTCAATTCCAGGCGGCTCTAGCGTAGACATATCTCCTGCCTGCGAAGCGAGGTCACCATCAATATCTTCTAGCAGCGCTGCAATCTGTGACGTTTCTAAGTCATCATCTTCAATGCTGTTGCTCATAAATTGCGCTGGCTGAGCGACCATCGGTGGCAGATTTAGGACAGGCGAGACGGGGGAGCGCTTAGATTCCTCCAGATTTTGAGTTTCTTCTGGTTTTTTGAGTTCTTCTGGTTTTTTGAGTTCTTCTGGTTTTTGAGGTTCTTCCAACGCTTGCGGCTGTGATAGCGCGGGCTGTGACGCTAAATGCTGTGAGGCTAAATGCAGCGGCACGCTAAGGGATGAATTGATTGCCGCTCGCTCGGTTGTACCCTCAGTTACAATTAGCGGCGGCTGGTGGGGTAACGCGACACCAACCGCCGGCGTGGGCGTTGTCAGTGTCGGATTGAGCAAAGCGGCGGCGAGAGTCGATCTATCTTCCGCAGATCCATTTCCCTTATCTCCATTTTCTTTGTAAGCCCCTTCTTCAATAGCCTCTTCTTCGATAGCGTCTTCTTCAAAACTGCTGATGTCTGCGTTGGCCATCTCGTCTAGCAGCTGGTCGATACCTGCCGTGATGGTGAAAGCAGCAATGCTCAAGACCTGTGCTGTCTTTTCGTACTCTGTATCGTGCGCTGTGCCGTTATCTGTGCCGTCAGCTGCGTCATCAGTGACGTGTGGGCTGTCGGCAATGCGCAGAGAGACCTCACCTAAGACAATTCGCGTTTTGAGACTGGCCGGGAGCTGAATTTTGACTTTAAAGTCGGCAGGCAAGCGATCTAAACCCAGCGGGCGATGGGCTTCCATAATGACGGCTGCTGTCTCAGGGTCTTGCAGCCGCAGCCAGAGCTGACTGTCTTGCCGCATGGCTTCCTGCATAGGAAACCCATTAGAAATCGACTGAACCTGTCCGGCAATTGTCATGGCCTGATCGCGCCTGGCCAAGAACGCTCGCTGTCGCAAAGAGATTCGGTAGGGTGAGTCTTGTACAGCTACCGCGATATCGTCAAACTGGCCTAAACGCTGTAAATTGCCTTGGAGCTGTGCCTGTGTCCGCGCCATTAGCGTCTCGTCAGCTGGCGTTTCTTCCCTCGCGATCGCAGCGGTCTCTGCTGTCGAGATCGGCCACTCTGACGATGAACCGTCTTCTTCTGTCTGGGCAAAGACCTGAAGCTGCACCTGGTAATCCCAGTCAGCATCTGTCGAATTGAGGCTATCACCAACGCCATTGCACCTTATTTCCCACTGTCCCGGATTGAGGTACATATAGGGCATCAGTACCACTAAACCCGCATCGTTGGTTTCGGCGGTGCGCTTGCGAACCCGCTTGCGAGGGGGCATTTCGCTAGTGACGAGCTGGCTTACCCAGATTTCCACGGGCGTGTTGAGGCGATCGGTATGACCCACGACCCGATAGCGACCTTCCAAAATTTCTACCTGTTGGGTTTCCAACGGTAGCCAGGTGTTGTCGCCCTCTTTCTGAATCAGGAATTCCCAGTATTTCATGTCGCTCGCTTCAGATCACTGCAATACACTTCAAGCCTAATTAAATTAACTTTGATTGATTTATTGCTCTAAACAAGAGTGCCCTAACTAGCTCTAAATAAACATTCTTAAGCGAATACTCTAAGTAAATCCTCTAAGCGAATACTTTAAGTAAACACTCTAAGCAAATGCTCTGGAGCAAATGCTCTGAGCAAACACCTTTTCAATCAAATATCTGTGCCAGCACTCTATAGCTCTTTTAAAAGCAGTATATAACAACTGGCCAAACGCACTCGGTCAGTTGTTATATACTGTCAGCAGCACGGACAGCAGCAAGCGGCACTTACTCTTGATAGTCAGTCTGAATAGTCACGTCTAAGGTGTCTTCATCAAAGCTGATGTAGAGAATGTTGGGACGGCAGCAAACCTGACAGTCTTCAATGTAAGATTGCGTCGTACCGGCACTGAGATCGACAAAGGTGGTGCTAGATTCACCGCAAAAAGCGCAGGTATAGTCAGCAGTTGTTTGCATATAGATATAGCGTTTCTGACGTGTTTCTCTATTGTGATTGTCTACGTGATTACTGTTGGCTTATCGCGCCCGGTAAGTTCTTGAAGCTTCGAGACCTGATCGGCGATGACGATCAGAGGCTTCAGCGCCTCTTGAGGATCGACGTTGTGTTTGGCCGAATCGGGTTCGTAGCTTTCTAGGTAGAGCCTAACGGTTGCACCCTGCGTTCCTGTTCCTGACAAGCGAAAGACCATGCGGGAGCCATCGGTAAAGCCGATCCGGATACCTTGCTTTTGGCTGACGCTGCCGTCGATCGGATCGGTATAGCTAAAGTCATCGGCATAGTCGACGGTGTAGTCGCCGAGGGTACTGCTGGGCAGGGTGGAAAACTGCGATCGCAATCCTTCCATCAGCTCGTTCGCCTTCGCACTATCTACGCCTTCATAGTCGTGACGTGAGTAAAAGTTGCGACCATACGTCTTCCAGTGGTCGACCACGATATCTTCTACAGACTGCTGCCGCTCTGCCAGAATATTTAGCCAGAACAGCACCGCCCATAGGCCATCTTTTTCACGGACGTGATTAGACCCGGTGCCAAAGCTCTCTTCCCCGCAAACCGTGATCTTGTCTGCGTCCAGCAAGTTACCAAAGAACTTCCAGCCAGTGGGGGTCTCGTAGCAGTCAATGCCTAGCTTTTCGGCCACGCGATCGGCGGCTTGACTGGTCGGCATAGAGCGGGCGATACCCGAAAGGCCATCTTTGTAGCCGGGAATTAGCGTGGCGTTTGCGGCGATCAAGGCCAGGCTGTCACTAGGGTTGACGAAGAAGTTATTGCCTAGGATCATATTGCGATCGCCATCCCCATCCGAAGCCGCTCCAAAATCAGGCGCATCGTCAGCAAACATCGTTTTTACGAGATCGTGCGCATAGACCAAATTCGGGTCCGGATGCCCACCGCCAAAATCTTCTAGCGGCTCGCCATTGGTCACTGTACCCGCCTTTGCCCCTAGCGCCTGCTCAAAAATCTGCTTGGCATAGGGACCAGTCACCGCATGCAGCGAATCCATACACATACTGAAATTACCCTTCAGCAGCGTCGCGATCTGGTCAAAGTCAAATAGCTTTTTCATCAGCTCAAGGTAGTCTGCTACTGAATCGACTACCTCGACGCTCATGCCTTCAATCTCGCTGGTGCCAAGGCTGTCAAGATCGATATCTTCGGTATCGGATATCTTGTATTCGCTAATGGACTTGCTGTTCTCAAAGATGGCGCTGGTGACTTTTTCCGGCGCGGGTCCGCCGTTAGAGACATTGTATTTAACGCCAAAGTCGCCTTCGGGTCCACCGGGGTTGTGGCTAGCTGAGAGGATGATGCCGCCGATCGCATCGTATTTGCGAATTAGGCAAGAAGCGGCGGGCGTGGAGAGGATGCCGCCTTGTCCGACGAGCGTTCTGCCAACACCGTTAGCAGCGGCCATTTTCAATATGATCTGGATAGCGGGGCGGTTGAAGTAGCGACCGTCACCACCGAGCACCAGAGTTTTACCCTGATAGTCGTCAAGGCTGTCGAGCGTCGATTGAATGAAGTTTTCTAGATAGTTGGGCTTCTGGAAAGTAGGAACTTGCTTACGCAGACCAGAAGTTCCGGGCTTTTGGTCGTCAAAAGGAGTGGTGGAAACCGTTTTGATAGCCATTTTAATAAAGGGATGTCTCAGTAATTGCCCTTTATGATCTCACAATAACGGACGTTGTCTTTGTGTTGCTGCTTACTCGTTGATGACTTCGATGGGATCTCCGATGCGCAGCGTGGTGTTTTGGTCGCCGTTATTAACCTGAACGCAGTTTTGACCAAACCAGATGCCTTTGTCCCAATAGCGGTAGGTCGATAGGGTTTGAGCGGGTTCTTTGCCGCGTTGGCCGTGCCTATCCTTCGGATAATCGCCCGTCACCGGATTTACGTTGGGTATAGAGCAGCGAGCGCACAGCTTCGGCAGATCCAGCACGGCCTCACCTATCCGAATTTGCTGCCAGCTATCCTCCTCGTGTGGCTCCGCGCAGCCTTTCACAACCAGATTGGGGCGAAACCGTGCCATCGTTACTGAGGTTTGTCCTTTCGCCGAGAGCCTTTCATTAAGCCCTGCCAAAGAGGCTTCAGAAATTAAGAGATACGGATAGGCATCGGCAAAGCTCACTAGCTGATCAGCGCCTAGTTGACCGTGCTCGGCGGGTCTGTGCGATCGCTCTGGCATATAAACAAGCTGACAGTCAGTGCCAATAAACTCGCTAAACCACCGGGCGCTGTCAGTGCCAAGCGCAACGGCCTCAGTGCGATCGCCCCACACCTCCACCATCAGCCGAGCGAAAGGCTCATTGTGCGCACCCGAATCCAAGCCTAAGCAATCATCTATGCACACAGACAGCTCAAGCATTCCTGGCGCAGTAATCTGCAAATGCTGATCGGCAATGCTGACTCCAATCAACGCCATCCGAGGAAAGCGCCGCTGGCTCATAAACTTGCCCTGCGCGTCTACCACCATCCACCGCCGGTCGTATTGCAAGCCGCGCGAGGTCAGCTGCGCTTCGTTTACCGCAATCCCTGCCGCCGACTTGATCGGGTAGATATATAGCTCACTCAACGCTAATGTAGCCATGTCATCTTGCAAGAAATTTTCTATCCAAGTGTACTGCTGGCGAGCGGTTAAGTCTCAATCGAGAACGACTCGAAAGCGAATGAAGCCGTAGGCATTGTCGGGCGAGCCTTGAGCTATCGCATGAGGAAGTGTGCTCAAGTCGACAACAACTGCGCCGTTATCGTTGGCAGCGCCGCAGTTGAGGTCGGGGAAGGTATCACTAGGCTCTACGCCAGCGGGGAAGTAGTAGCCGCCGATGCCGTCTTGGTTGCCAGTATCAGGAAGTTCGTCGCCGTCCGCAGCATTAGTCAGGGCGACTTCTGCGTTGTTGAAGCTGAGTAAAATGCCGCGATCGCCTGCGCCAGCGCTTGGATGAGCATTGTAGGCATCGCCTATGAAAGTTGTGTAAGGGGGAATGCGATCGCACACCAGCACGCTTTCAGCCGCCATCCCACCAGAAGAGAGAAAGTAAATGGTATATTCCACATCCGTAGCCGGTCGAACAGCGCCACCGTCAAGAGCACCAACTAGATAATCGTTGGGCCAGTAGGGATGATCGTCGGATGAATTGGCGATATTGTCGTTAATGACATCGCTGAGCACGGTTCCGTCATCCGGGTTTTCTAGCGAGCTATTGTCGATGGCGGTAATGCGTTTGACCAATAGCAGATCGGGCGAGCTGCTAGTAGCCGCCAAGGTCGCACCGATGAAGCTCATTTTCTCTGAATTACCATCGTCGCCTGCGTCATCGTCGCCTACAATGACCACCATTTTTGAGACGCGAGCGAGCGGATCGACAAAGCCGATCCAGCGGGTGGTGCTGTTGCCGCAGCCGGTAATATCGCTGCCGCTCAGTCCACCGCAGTCGCTCTGAGTCGTAAAAAAGCTTGGATCGGGCTCGATAATTTGGTCTTCGCCAATCGGGTTGCCCTCACTATCTATCAGCCTAAGAATAGCGGGGACACCTCCATCCGTACGGGTTTCTAAATCGGCAAACCAAGCGCCAAAGGCACCTACCGGAGAGGAAAATTCAAACAAGATCGCGTTGCGGCTATTGCTATCACCCCCTGTTTGACTCCAAAAGCGAGGTTGATCCGTTGGTTCATAGAGGTCAGGTGTTGGATCAGCGCTGGTTGCATCTGGACGAGGGGCGTTGTCTTGGAGGGTGTCGCTGTCGGAGAGCTGAATTGCGGAGGAGGTGACCGTCCCTAAGCAGCGATTGATATCGAACATATCGAGCGAGGAAACCTGGACATCTACACTCGCCCCAGTAGCAGTGCTCAAGAGCTGGTAAGGGCTGCTGATGGAGATATCTGGGCCGGTTTCTATCCAGGGTTGAAAACTGTCAAAGCCTGCTGTGCCAGCGGCTGCTCGCCAATCATCGTCTAAGCTGATAGCAGCATTGCGGTTAGTCACACCATTTGGGCCGACTTCTGCGCTGATGTACGGCGTAACCCCTGTACCATCGGTAAAGCCACCGGTTGTTCCTTCACAGTATTGAGGCGGAGAGGCGATCGCACTAAAGGGTAAGTTGTTGTCTATCACAAAGGGATCGCCTGCTTCTAGCTCAAAAGAAAGGTAGAAGGGATTGTCAGCGCAATCACTATCGACTAAAAATCCGGTTGAAGCGTTTTCACCGCTGCCTAAGGAAGTCGGATCGGGGCCACCTGTCGGATCGAAGGGACCAGGAGATTCTAGGCATACCGTGCTGGGTTCATAGCCGGGCGGCGAGTTGATGCTGATTGTGTATAGCCCGTCTTCTCTACCCAAAAACTCGTAAGAGCCATCCGCGCCATCGTCAACTAGATTGACCGAATCGGGGCTAGGCCCGGTTACGCTGATCGAGCCACCGGGGAGAATTTTACCTGTGATTTCATCATAGAAAAAACCAGCCGGATCAACTTCTTCATAATCAGGCACACCATCTCCGTCGCGATCGCCTTGCTCGTTTGCATCGGCAATCCTGTCTCCATCAGTATCTAGTGCGATCGCTGCATCCAGCGTCAGCGGCGTACCGCTTTCAAAAACAAACGGCTCGCTGCGATTAGTCACACGATTAAAGCTCGGCTGAGCGCCGCCACTGTTTCCTTTCAAGACAGTATTGCTAGGTGGCTCTATTTCAACATAATATTCGCCAGAAGCGATCGCGTCACCAAAGTCATAAAAGCCACCATTAGCTGTCGTTGTCGTAGCCTGAAGCTCATTTTGCAAATTGAACAGTCTGATCGTAACGCCATCTTGACCAGTCTCTTCTCCATCGAGAATGCCGTTATAGTTCACATCGTCAATCAGCTGCCCGCCAATAGAAGCGGAGGATGTAGAAGACCCAATCGTTATCTTGTAATCTTCTACCTCGCCATTGTTCACTTCGCCATTGTTGGTGCTAACAGCCACTGTTGTCGCCGATTCAACAATCTCTTGAATGCTCCCTAAGCGAAAACGAGCATAGGTATCTCCCGTCGTCACGCCTGCCGGAATGGTAAAGGTGACATCGAATGTTCTCGGCGCACCCGTCGTGTCTAAAGTCAGACTGTTAGAAGTAATCGTCAGCAGATCCGAAGGGACGGTAACCGTCGCGGATCTTTCTCCTGGATCGTCAAAGTCGCCATCGCGGTTGAAGTCGATATAGCCTACCAAAAATGCATTCAGCAGCGGAATGTTGTTTCTAACAGTGACGGGGACGCTGTAGGATTGACCGGCTGTAGTGGGCAAAGGCGGAAAGCTGCCAATGCCGTCTTCATCATCAAGCCCTAAATCAACATTGTTAAGAACTGTGCTGAGCAGATCAACATCTCTCGTATCCGCATCGTCTGCATTCGCATCGCTATTTTGCAGGCTACCCTCATCACCATCTACAGTGTTGCCCAGGCTCAAATGCAACAATCCTAGCGGATCTTTTATCACCACATGCGTCGGCCCACTGTCACTCTCCGTCGTTTGATAGTTGCCGGGGCCCGTGCCCGTGCCAGTATCAGGGGCATCTCCATAGTCGTAGAGCGGTACAGCTACCGAGACAGGGTAATCTTCGACTTCGCCATCGGTAGCAGGCCCTATAGCCCGCTCATCAATCCCTATATTGAGGCCATCAAGCAGCCCTGTTTTATCTGTTAAGATATCGCTAGTGAGGCGAAAGCGGGCGTGTGTATCACCCACAAAAGTCGTCAGCGGAAAATTCAACAGATCTAGGGAGCCTAAAATGCCGTCCATGTCCCAGTCTAGGCTTGCAGTGGTTTGCCCTGGGCCAACAGTCGCCATTTGATGTTCTTCTGCCTCAAATTTGCCATCCTGATTGAAGTCAATCCAGGCGTGGAGCGTCGCATTAGCGCCAGTCGTATTCGTCACAGGCACGGTGAGATAGTAGTTTCGGCCCACCGAAAGGCTAGTGACTGTTGGATCGAATAAAGGGACATTGGGTAGAACAAAGAACGCATCTTCGTCATCGTTGCCATCGTCATCATCCCCTGCGGATGCAGCACTAGTGAGCTGCGTATCCGCTTCGCCATCCGGGGCGACATTGCCCAAGTAAAGCTCAGGAGAAGCAGCCAGATCATGGCTAGCATCGCCATAAGAATCGGGCGCGTCGCCGTAATCAGAGGGCTCTGTATTTCCACCTCCACCAGTTGCTTCGGCTACGACAATTTTATAATCTTCTATTTCTCCATTGTTGATTTCTCCTGTGCTGCTACTGACAGATGCTCCCGTTGCAGATTCAACAATTGCCTGAACGCTGCCCAAGCGAAAGCGGGCATAGGTTTCACCTGGAAGAATATCGGCAGGTGTCGTAAACGTAACATCAACGGTTCTGAGCTCGTCATTAAAGAAACCAGCCCCTAACCTCAAAGCTGGAACAGTGACTGTCACTGATTTCTCGCCAGCATCATCAAAATCGCCATCTTGATTGAAGTCGATATAGCCCACCAAAAATGCATTCAACAGCGGAATGTTGTTGCGAACCGTGACCGGTACAGTGTAGGTTTGGCCGGGGTCAGCCGTCAGCTCAGGCAAGCTGCTGATATCGACGCCATCTTCATCGTTAAGTCCTGTATTGCCGCCAGTCAGCAGAGTATTGAGCAGATCAACGCTAGTGCCATCGACATCGTCCGCATCGGCGTTAATATTTTGCAGGCTGCCATCATCGCCATCTATGTTGTTGCCCAGGCTCAAATTCAGGCCAAGGGTATCCACAATGATGTGGCTCGGCCCGCCGTCGCTCTCAGTAGTTTGATAGTCTCCAGGTTCTGTGCCGCTATTGGCATCGGGCGCATCGCCATAGTCGTAAAGAGGAACAGCTACAGACACAGGATAGTCTTCGACTTCTCCATCGGTGGCATTGCCGTAGGCACGCTCGTCAATGCCACGTAGAGCAATCGAATCGAGCAGTCCTGTCTTATCGATCAAGGTATCGCTGGTGAGGCGAAAGCGGGCGTGGGTATCGCCCACAAAAGTCGTGAGCGGCAAGTTCAACAGATCTAAAAGGCCTAAGATGCCTTGCAAATCCCAATCCAAGCTGACGCTGGTTTGTCCGGGGCTAACAGTGGCCATCTGATGTTCTTCTGCTTCAAACTTTCCATCTTGGTTGAAGTCGATCCAGGCGTGAAGCGTTGCATCACTGGCAGTAGCGTTTGTGACGGGCACCGTCAGGTGATAATTTCTGCCGATGGAAAGGCTAGTGACACTCGGATCGGCTAGAGGAATATTGGGTAAAACGACAAAGGCGTCTTCGTCGTCGTTGCCATCGTCGTCATCGCCTGCGGATGGAGAGCTGGTGAGCTGAGTACTGGCTTCGCTATCGGGGGCAATATTTCCTAAATACAAATCTGGGGAAGCCGATACCTCGTGACTGGCATCCCGATAGGAGGCTGGCGCATCGCCATAGTCAGCAGATGGGGCGACAGGTTGAGCGATCGCATCAGAGGCCCCCAATACCAAAGTACTTCCAAGCGCAGTTAGAAAAGCTAAAGTGTAAGCAGTCATAGGTTTATTCGCTACTCAATAGTGATTGTTGTTTAAAGTCATGTAATACAACTAATCAACGAGAGCAGTCTTCCCTAAGCACTGTCACTGATCCTTTTGATAGCTCGATCTTTAACCTGGCTTTTCAGTCTGGTTTCAGTCGATAGCGACTCTAAAGCGAATGAAGCCATACGAGTTTGCAGGCGTTCCCTCACCAGTGGCATTCGGAATGTCGCTGAGATCAACCACGATCGCACCATTGTCATTACTGCCACCGCAGTTGATATTCGGGAAAAGCGTACTAGGCTCTGTGCCAGCAGAGAAATAGTAACCGCCGATGCCGTTGTTGTTACCACCAGTTTCAGCAATTTCATCGCCATCGTTGGCATTGGTTAGCGCGACTTCGCTACCGTCAAAGCCCAGGAGTAGACCACGAACGCCAGCGCCAGGACTGGCTGGAAGGCTACTGTTGAAGGCATCACTGATGAATGTGGTGTTTGTAGGAATGCGATCGCACAACAGCACACTTTTTGCTTCAGCATTGCCTGCCGAGAGAAAATAAATCGTGTATTCTATAGTATCTGCTGGATCATTACTACAGGTTTCGCACTACCACCATTGATCGCACCGAGAAGATAGCTGCTAGGCCAATTAGCGTCATTGTCGTCATCTGACTGTGGGCTAACCGTATCATCAACAAATTGATTTAGTGCAGTGCCATCGTTAGGATTTTGAGTGCGATCGCCATTAATAGCCGTAATCCGCTTTACCAGCAATACATTGGGATCGCTAGCGACAGGAACCGTATCAAATCCAAAATTAACGGGTAGAGAATTGGCATCGGAAACGGTGACGGAAACATCGTTAGGCGTTCCCAAGAGCGTACCGTTAGGGATATTGGCATCGTCGGTTTTTACTCGCACTGAGTAGGTGCCGTTCGTCACACTCGTGAACGTATACTGCCCACTGCTGTCGGTGATTGTTGTTGCAACCACATCGCTCCCGTCTAACAACTCAACGGTGATACCCGCTGGCAAAGTCGATTCACCATTGTTAAAGCTGTCGTTACCGTCATCATCTCTGTATAAGGTTCCGCTAATAGCATAAGCAGTCGTTGCTGTGTTTTGATTGTCGAATTCGATACAGCCGAAGAAAAGGGAATTGAGTCTATCTGCGTTGTACTATTGGCCGAATCAATGGCACCGACACGATAGCGAAACTGAGAAACATTCTCAAAATCACCGACAGCGATCGCCTGCTTCACGGCAACGCTAATACCGGGTTGGAACAGTGTTGTCGTAGATTCAAAGCGACCAGTCGGTGGCGTATAGGAGGCAGTTAGCGTAGTCGGCGTTTCTAATCGGTACGCCGAAAATTTTGTGAGTTCGATATATTCTCTTAGCAAACCTGCTGCCCCGCTGCCTGCCGCATCTCCATCTCCATCGATGTCCAGTCCGGCTGCTGAGAAACTGCTGATAGCCGTCTGAGCAGTTGTGCCCGCAGCGACAAAGGTTATTTCAAAATCAACGCTAGAGTCTGTATTGGGAGAAGGATCTAGGCTGGGTTGTAGCGCGGATACTTCGCCGCCTGTTCCATCTATTTCGGTGAGAATAGCACCGTTGTTAAAACTTGTTATTTTGACGAGCGCATCTAAACCAGAAGTCACATTTGGAAACCGATAAACTGCGTTAAGCGCCAGCGCGCTTCCCTCAACTAGGGCTGGATTGTTAAAGAACAAAGGCGTATACGCCTCACCATTGCAGATATCAGGTGGAGAGCCAACGTCGTAGGGAAAATCAAGGCCAGTCGCAACAGAAGCCCCGCTAACGTCAGCATTACGAGGGTTGTTAAGTGGATTGTTAGGAGTGTTGGTGACTCCACCATATGGGCGGTTGCCCAGTGAGCTGTCGGCACTGTCCACTAGCACTAAGTAATTGCCGTCAGCTACGTTGAACCCGTACTTCCCATCAAAATCAGTGACAGTAATAGCGACACTATCGCTGCTATCTATGCTGCCATCGGCGTTAGTATCGTCACTGCTGTTTAGACTGCCGTCATTGTTGAGATCTTGAAAGAGGCTAACGGTGACGCTCTGCAACCCAAATTCTGAGCCGTTTTGTATATTGTTGCCATCGAAATCCTCAAAAACAGTACCGGCAATGTTGATTGTATCGAATGGGAAATCGACAACAACAGATGCGCTAGCAACTGTAATCGAATTGTTGTTAGTACTGCCGAGCAGATAGCCTGCCGGGACAGTTGCAGCATCCACCCGCACTATATAACTGCCGTTGGCTACATTAGGAAAATTATACTGACCGCTGGCATTTACTGTCGTAGTTCGCAATTTCGATGTTTGGATCGTTTCCATCAAGCAGGCGGACTACAACACCTGCTGGCAGCCCAGGTTCACCACCACTCAACAAGTCGTCTCTATTTCTATCTTCAAACAGCGTGCCGGAGACACTATTGGGTGGTGAGATCGCAACCTGATAGTCTTCTACTTCACCATTAGAGGCTTGCCCGGTTGGATTAGTGACTTCAGCGGCAATGCTGGCTGTTCGAAAGCGAGCATAGGTATTGCCCGCAGTCAGTCCGCTTAAGCCTGTCCAGTTGAGCGTTACTGTGCTGCCGTTACAAGTACCCGAGGCTTTTTCTGTTGTGTTCTCAAAGGTGCCATTTTTGTTGAAGTCTATCCAGCCAGTGACAGGTGCGTTAGTTCCTACGCAGGTCAAATTGAGTGAATAGCTAGTAGCATTGGTCAAAAGAACCGGAAAACTGGCAATGCCATCTTCATCATCTACGCCAGTGATGTCATCGCCATCCGCACTAGCCGTATAGTTTGGGCCATCATCACCTTCTACCGAAGCGCCCAAAAAAACAGCAGGAGACGGTGGAACAGGATGATAGGCATCACCATAACCAATTGGTGCATCACCAAAATCAAGTCTCTGCACATCTGCGACATTAAATGTCCAAGAATTTTGGCGATCGCATCCAGTATTATTGAGAGTACAGCCCGCCGAACCCGTAATGTTTCCGCCAATGACAGAGAATTCGCTGACGGAATGTTCCTAGGAAGCTATAGAATTCATATCTGTCGTCAGTGCCAATCCCAGTTTGAACATTTTGGGAGTTGATTTGCTGGTAGCCAATACCGCCTGCAACAGGCAGCGTTGCCATCTGTTGTAAAAGTGTTGGGTTAGCAACGTATGAGGTAGTCACACCAATCGTTTCTACAAATTCGCGAATTGTGTTGGTCCGCTCCATTACCATCTACATCCTGTGCACTAAAATACACATTGGTTGCTGTTGCCGCTGGCGCAGCCACGAACGAAGTGCCACCCGGAGTCGAAGAAGGCGTCAGCTTAAAGTTAAATCTGACGTAAGACGTAGCATTTTTCAGCGATGTCGATGAAGGCGCAATCGTCGGCTGAAAGCGACTAGGAAAAGTTGAATTGTCATCGAATATTTTCAACTGAGCATTTTGTATCGTTGCAACCTGCACCAGTGCATCGACACCTGGCGCTACATTCGCAAAGCGATAGACAG
This sequence comes from uncultured cyanobacterium, assembly GCA_963833005.1. Lineage (GTDB taxonomy): Bacteria > Cyanobacteriota > Cyanobacteriia > Phormidesmidales > Phormidesmidaceae > Phormidesmis. The sequence continues at coordinate 566,520 of CAWHWK010000011.1, forward strand.
CCCCCTGCGTTCGAGCCGCCCCGCTCACTAGGGTTGGAGTGTTGTTAAATGAAAGCGTTGTTGTAGCAGCCGTGCTTGGCTTGGCATTGCCAAACAAACTCAGTGAAAATGCCAGCCCTGCGATCGCTGTTTTGGTAGCAACTCTAGAAAATAACCAGGAGCGTCGAGGCGATCGCTGTTGAATTGATTGAATACGTCGCAGAAAGGATGTCATGAATATTTTTTTGGATGTTGAGAAATAGAGATATTACAGATGAGCGACCCTATGGCTCAATCTGTAGGTCGCTTTCTTGATTAACAAACGTGATCTCTGCACCTTGCACTTCGCTAAAGACAAACTCCACCCGGCGGTTGCGTGCAGAGTTCACCCGGTCTGTTTCCTCTACTCGTAGCTGAGTCTCTCCAAAAGAGCGAATTGTCATCCGCTCAGGGGCTACACCTGCCTGCATTAGATATCGGCGCGCATTTTCAGCTCGCCGCCGAGCCAAATCCTGGTTATACTCCACGCTCGCTCTCGAATCAGTATGCCCATGCAAATCAATAACTATTGATGGATACTGCTTTAAGACCGCTGCAATTTGATCTAGTATCACCGCGCTATCGGCGTTGATGAAGTCTTCATCGAGTCCATAGTGAATGTTGCGGGGAACTTCTAGGCGAATTTCTTCAGGAATTTCTTCAGGAATCGGCGGCGGTGGCGGTGGCGCAGAAACAACTGGTGGGGCTGGCGGCGTTGTGCACTGGGGCATAGTCACTGGCGATCGCATAGTTGGAATTTTCGTTGTGTTGGTTAGCGATCGCACTACTGTATTCATCGCAGGTTCGGATGTGCCATAGCGCGGGTCAGTTGCGATCGCGCTCAATCCTTCTCCAGCCTCCACATCCGTCAACACAAACTCAAAATTTCCTTCTGCATCTGCAATAACGGTTTCCATCGGCTCTATCAGCTGCCCAACTGTATCGGATTCCCCAGTCGTCCGGTATAGCTGCACCTCATTGTTTGGATCGGCCTGCCCTTTCACAATCGCCTCGCCGTCAATCACAAAAAACTCAGGGCTCACAAAACGAGGCGCATTCACCGCCCCATTGCCCGTATCCTGCCGACGATTGCGCGAATTGCGCACAGGGTTTGGCCCGTCACCCGTTTGAAATCCCTGCGGCGTACGGCCCCGTCTGGCATTGAGATCAATACTCAGCCCTTCCAAACTGCCAAAACGATTGCCTGTAATCACATTGTTTTGGCTCTGTGTATTCGGCCCCTGACCAAAGGCCGTTACCACCACGCCGCTCCCCTTTTGGTTGGTAATGGTGTTGTTGGTAATCTGGTGGTTGTCGCCCATCACGTACACCGCTGCTCGCCGTAGCCGCTGCCCGTTATAGCGAATGTCATTTTCTGTAATTGTCACTGACCCATCAGGCTTAAACAAGAAAATGCCGCTGCCATCGTTGCCACAAAGCAAATTGCCAGAGATGAGCCCGTCTTTTACCTGTCCGTCCATGCGAATGGCATCGGGCATACCCGCCAAACCATTACCCACAATAATATTGTCGAGTACTTGAAGATTATCCGCCTGTCTGCCGGTGATAATGCCGCTGCCGTTGTGATAGGCAATATGATTTTGGCGAATAGTTGTCCCTAAGCTGTCGAATACAGAAACGCCAAACCCAGATGCGCTAAACCCAGATGCGGTATCGGGTAGGCTTTCGTCTAGCGTTAGCCCTAGCCAGTTTTGTTCTATGACGATGCCTTTTGGCGGTGTATTTTCATTGGCCGTGTCCTGACCGGTTGCGGGCAGCGGGGTCTCTCGGTTGAGTGGCGTGGGCCGATGGGTGATAAAAATATCGGCAGGCGGTGTGGTGTTGGTGATGCGGCTAGCGGCGTTGAATCCATAAAGATTCAATCCACGCACGGTGATGTCGTCGGCTGATAGGGTGAGGCCCCGAAAAATCTCTTTGTTTGCCTGCGGACGCAGGGTGACAACGGGGGTGGGAATCGGGATTTCTGTGGCGGCGATGCGTTCAGGGTCGTAGCCCGGTTGGGTGGTGCCGTCGATGATGGTGCCGGGATGGGCGATCGCAGGCAAAATCTGTTCTAGTTCGATTGTCGTTTGCCCAGTGGGTAAGTCAAACCGAATCTCTGAAGTAGCCTCGCGCGAAACCACTAGCTGTTGCTCTGTTTCACTGAGCGCGCTGATGGGCAAGGTGCCATTGGTAATTTCAATCGCTTCGCGCAGAGTAAGGGCCGAATCAGCTTGAACTGGGCCATCGGCAGGGCTGTTTACTGTGATTTGCATAGAAGGGGGAAGCGCAATCGCCTGAGCCCAGCCTATCGTTGGCAGCAAAACAGCACTCAGCACCGCGCACGTTGCGAATATTTGCCACTGCGAGACGCTTTTGGTTGGTGCGATCGCAGCAATGCTTTCTAGATCTGAATTCTCTAGATCTGAGTTCTCTAGGTTTGAGTACTCTAGGCTTGACGGAGGCTTATGCATAATCTGCTGGACAAATAAGGGCAGGTAAAAAACAACAAAGAAGAGTAGCAGGCCATTACAGTCAGCCCTAACCAAAGCCAACTGGCTCTATAGCTCAACATCCGCTGGCAGTTCTTCATTTGCACGGTTTTGGGTAGTAGATGCTTCCTGAGTGATCTCTTCCTGAGTGATCTCTTCCTGAGTGATCTCTTCCTGAGTGACCTCTTCGTCGATAGCAGAATCGAAGGCTGCATCGTTTTGAAGCACTTCAAGCACTGACTCTTGCGCTTGCGGCGGTGCTATCGGCTGTGTTCCAAAGTCACCAAAGAGGCCACCTAGCTTGGCCGTCGCCCCCAGATAAAAGCCGCCCGCACTGCGGTTATTACCAAAATCCACATCGGTCGCACCGCCGCTATAGCCAGCCGACAGTCGTAAGTCTGGCAGCGGATAATAACCCGCCTCTAACGCATAGCCCGTTTCGCTATAGCCACTACCGCCAATCCATCGGGCTTCGCCCACCACATCCCAGCGATAGCCCAGCCGATAGGTCGCCCTAGCCTGCGCTAGCTGCACCGTACTGTTATTAGAAAAGGTGCTGCCAGCCGTGCTTACGTCCGTACTGCTGTTGCGCAACGCATACTTGCCATACAGCTCCCACCGCCAGTTGGGCGCATAGATTGCCTCAGCCGCTAGCAAATGCTCTTGTGTTTCTGTACTGGTGCCCGTGTTCGCGGTAGTGGGCAAGGCATTAGGATTGACTCGATGCTCGTAGCGCATGAGTGCATTCAATCGATCGTTTGCGGGGTCACGATACGCCAGCCCCAGCTTTAGCAAACTAGAACTGCCTAGCCCGGTCAAATTGCGGTTGGCCGTGTTTGCCAACCGATAGTCGCCCAAGATAGAAAACGCTGGGCTCAAGCGTCCGACTGCCGACACGTTAAAGACGGTATTAGTGCCGCTAGAAGATCGGCGATGCTCGAACCGGGTGCTGCCCTGAAAGTCGGCGCTGTCTGTATAAGAAAGGCCCACATTGTAGCTTTCACCGCCAGAGAGCCCTAGCGCTGCGGCATTTAGACCTGTGACAATAGACCGACTGACCTGAGTGCCCGCCGCCGTCTGGTTGCCAAACGTATCAAAGACTTTCTCGTAGCCCAGATCTAGATGCAGTCCGGGTGCTAAGACAATGCCTTGCTCTAACCCAATGCTGCCGCCAAGCTGCCGCCCATCAATGCTAGAAAACCGTCCGCGTATGGTTGTATCCGAGGCAAAGGTATGCTCTCCGGTAACGTCAAGGCTGGTGGCGCTGCCTCTGTCATTGCCGCCACCGCCGTAAAAGATCTGGTTAACACCGACATTTAGCCAGGGCATAGCCTGCCAGTCTAGTCCGATGAGCGTGCGGCTAGGGTAAATCGGATCAACGTCAGAAGAGAGATTTAGCTCGTTTTGAGCGACTAGGGATAGGTTATCGGCAATGGGGTAGGTAAGCCGACTTCTGAGCTGATCGGAAGAGACGCTGGGGAGACTGTTGGTGCGATCGCTGCGATCGCGATGAATCCAGTCAATGGCTGCTAACACTTCACCAAAGCGCTGCTCAATGCCAACAGAATAGGTCGTCAGCGAATTATCAAGCGGAACAGCAGGCGCGATATTGGGCCCATCAAAAATATCCGACAGGTCCGTCAAAATGCGCGGCGCAGTGCCAAAATTATCTTCATGGTCATACTGGGCGCGAATAGAAGTCCTTGATCCAATTCGGCCTGCTACCTGCGCGCCATAGCGAGTTTGCCCCGGTATAAAGCTGGTTGTTGCCGTATTGGTAAAGCCCGGTTCTGCCCTGCGAAAGTGAGCCCGCCCGGTTATGTCACCAATGGCGCTGTCAACCTCTACTCGGTAGGCACTGCCGCTAACGCGATCGCCGCCTGTTTCAAAATTACTGGTCTCAAAGTTGCTAGAAGATCGGGCAACCTCAGCCGTGAGCTGAGTAGACTCGCCCAGCGAGATTTGCGCATCCGCGCCATACAGAGAAAAGTCTCTTGTTCCTTGACTCTCATTAAAATAGCTCGTGCCCACCCAAGACTCTTGACCTTGTTCTTCACTGAGACCATACTGCAAGCGACCCGCCAAAATGTTGGTATCGCTGCCGTCCTCATGCTGATAGGTGGTCACAATTCGGCGCACCAGCAGTTGCCCAAACTGATCAACCGCCGTTCGCGCTACCGAATCGTTAAATAGCAGCGTGCCTCTGTCATAGTCAATCTCATAGTCAGTGCCTCTGTTTAGCTGCTGCCGTTCTAAGACGCTGCCGGGTCGCTCTAACTCTTCTAGCTCAAAGTAAACCGTTTCACTCCCCGGTATGATATTGCGCTCTGAGGTGAAGTAAAAGCCACTGGTGCCATCGGGCGCGATCGCATCTCGGCGAAAGCCTTCTACATTGTTGGCATACAGCGCGGTTGCGGCCAAATCACCAAAGTTGTAGTGGGCCTTAAAGCCGTGCAGCTGGCGATTGGTGGCGGTAAATAGCTGAGCGGCTGTTGCGAATTCTTCGGTGTTGAAGTCGCCCCACATGGCATAGTCAGTGCCGCTATTGTTGCTAGGCGAGTTGCGCTCAAATCGCAGGTAAAGGCTATCGAGAGAAGGTGCGATGACATCTGTATAAGAGTCATCGCCGTAGATCGGATACACATTGGTACAGTCGCTGTCGGTGGCTCTAAACAGTCCTGATTCGCCTCGGCAGTTTTCGTTGAGGGTGCGATCGCTGTTATAAGCGCCGGTATACAGCCACTCTCCCAAATTGCCCGTCGCAAACACAGCCGCATCTACATCCAGCTCATAGCGGTTATCGCCATCTATCGGCAAAAAATCTCGATAGCTATCGTAAAAGTCAGTCCCTCTAGCACCCAGACGCAAATCAACAACACCCGAAACCAAACTAGGCCGCTGCTGCGTGTCAAACTGAACTTGACCAAACGCCTCAAAGCCATTGGCACTTGCCTGTATCTGTACCAGATGCGCTTCTAAAGACGACTGTAGTTCAACGACAAACTCACCGTCAGTAACTTCTACCTGAAATCCAGGGGCATCAGGCTTGAGATCGGCTCCCAAAAAGCGACCATCACTAGCACTGAGCGTCACTACCGAATCCCAGCGAGAAATGTTGCCGATGCCATCTACCAGCTGACCGCGAATAGTTGCAGTCGATCGACCATCCGCAGGAACCGAGCGGTTAGAAAGCAGTACCAATTTCTCAGGCTGTCCTCTTACCGTCAGCGGCAGACTCTGAAGCACCTCTCCGGTATCCGTTGAGATCACCTCTAAAATATTCTCGCCAGCGCTCAGCGTAATGCCATACCAAGTCTGGGTGCGTAGCTGGGTTGTGCTGTCAGTTTCAGTTCTGCCAACCAGGCTAGCATCCACGATTTGACCATTGACCAGCAGTGCAATGTTGGCCCCGACTGGAAAACGCAACGCTACCGAAGTTGCTGGAATATCCAGAAAAGCGCCTGCTGTTGGACTGAGGAACTCTACCTGATTGGCTTCCACTGAAACCGCAACTTCATCGGTTTCTGACAAGGGTGTAGGCGTAATCGCCACCTGTCTAAGGTCGCTAATGTCGTATCGTTCAGCGGGATTGCTGGCAGCAGGGTTGTTAATGGCAACGTTTGAGCGGTTCGGTGGGGTTAGTTCAGTCGGGGTCAGAGAAACCCAGTCAGTAGGACGCTTTGCCTCTTGCTGTGCAGGATTGAACGCTATGCTGGGCGCATTCGGATCGGCCTGGGTCGGGTTGCCATTCGGGTTGCCATTTGGGTTGTCATTTTCCTCTGGCGCAGAGCGAGCGAGCCAAGGGGCTTTTGGTGATTGGCCGGGGCTATCTTCTTCACTTGGTGCCAGTGCTAGCCAGAGGGCCGCTTGTTTTTCGGCTTCTGTTTCAGGTGTGCGCAGGGCAAGCCAGGTAGTCTCTGTTTCGGCTTCTGTTTCAGTCGCGGCAAGCGATCGCGCCAACCAAGGAGTTCTCTTGCGTATTGCCTGTGCTTCATCCGGTGTTTGACTTGCCGTCATTAACGCTAGCAATACAGCAGCGGTATCTAGCTCCTCCTCATTCTCAGCTATTTCCTCTGAGAGCGTCATGGCAACCAGTGGAGAATCCTGTGCCTTGGCGACATTAGAGATAAATATCAAGATTGTCCAAAATACCGCTGCCAGCCAAGGGCTCCAGGACCTGTTTTTATTCTTGTCATGCATGGTTACTCCGGCTCCTCTTGAAAAGTGGGCGTCACGCCAAAGTTCATTCGCACCAAACCGCCGGGTGCAAGATTCACTAACCGGGAGTCGCTATTGCGCTCGTTGAAATACAAATTGGTTGCCAGCGTATAGCCAGGTAAGCTGCTAAGATCTATCGTGCCGGTGCGCTGACCGGGCAGCATTTTTTGCACAGAAAAGAGCCCGTCGGCATCGGTGACCACGCGGTTACCGTCATCTAAGAAAATGACTGCGTTGGGAATGCCCGCTTCGCCAGATTGTTGTTCCCCATCGAAATTTTTATCTTCAAAGACGCGGCCAATCAGCGTCCCGCAGTCAGAGAGAATACCAGGATCAAGCGTGAGCCGAAAAACGCTCGGTCCGTCTTGAATGCTAAAGCCGCTGTCTGTTCTTTGAGCGGTGACGATGGCGCTGTTGCGACCTGTTCCTCTAATAGCGTCTGGGGTAATGCGAGTAGCGTAAATGATGTCGAGAGCTTGCTCAGGTGCGATCGCCTCGCTCACACTAAAGCCCACGCTGCGACTTGCCGATGAAGCAGTAGGCGTAACAACAACAGGATTGCCATCTAATTGTCCTGTGACCGATTCTGAAACCAGATCAAACCCGATTGGCAGCGTGTCAATCGCCACCACAGAATCGACTTCAACCTTGGCTAAGTTTTTAATATTGATCCGGTAAACAACCAGATCCCCAGGCTGAGCAGCTGATCTGTCAGCAGACTTGGTAATACTGATTTGTTCCGCTTCGCAAATAACGGTCTCCAGAGCAAACTGGAAGAAGGTCAGAGATTGAACCGCAGCATTGCCCACAGACACGGATTGAATCAGCTCGGTTGCACCGTCAATTGAAATCGGCTGACCGTCTAGAGAAGTTGCCCTGTAGCTCAATATGGTCGTACTGCTGGCATCTGTAACGCTACCCACCATCGTGATCAAGACTCTGCGCTCGCCGTAGTCAGAATCTGCGGGCGGATCAATAACCAATATGTACTGGGCTCCCACATCTGTTTGCGTCAGCCCAGCGTTGATCGCACTCGACAACAAACGACTATCGTCAAACAAAAAGTTGTAGAAACCCTCGCTCGCAGATAATGCAAAAGGGTTTACGTTGCCGGTATTGGGGGCAATGCTGTCTACGCCGCTAGTGGGTGTAAGCGTGACCAATTCGCCTATGTCTAGTCCGCTGGCGTCGGGCTCGTAGAGTAAAACAGAAAATCCGGCGTAGCTATCTAGCGGCTGGCCATCACAGCCTAAAATATCACCTGCCGGATCAATCAACTCATTGTCAGTAACGGCTGTATCGACCTGATTAGAAATAATGCTGATTTCACCTTGCGGCGTGCTGTAGGCGGCAGTTGCCCGATTGCTAAGCGTGAGAGATTCTTGCGCATAGACACTGGTAGCTGGATGGAGAAAAATGCTGACAAGCAGCAGTATAATCAGACGCTTCCATCGAGAAGGAAGTCGCCAACGCTTATTCTGAGGAGGGGGGGACATTTTTTGCGATATCAGGTGTTGCCACTGATGCTTATCTGAGCTAGTTCACCAATGTATAGCTAGCTATTAAAAAGCTTCGTGGCGCGGTTGGTGGTGTGATTGATTGCATACAGGTAGATACTTTTATCAAAGCTCAAGCAGGCAAGGCGATCGCCGCTTCTATCTCAAAAATAGAGAGAAGTAGAGAGAAGTAGCGATCGCCTATTCAAGACTTACTTAACCGTAACTTCGTGAGAAACGTAGACCGCTTCGTCTTCGCCCAAAGACTCGTCGAACGTCCACTTAACGTGCGTATAGGCTTCTGCCGGGGCAGGCTGCATTTCTACCGTGCCATCGGGCAGTGTCACCTCTACCATTGGCTCAGCTACAAACGTCGCCCCGCCGTCAATGCTATAGAGCGCATCCGCTGCTGTAGCACCCTTAACCGAGCCGATTATAAAGGTCATCTCAGCCGGAATAGGCTGAGTAATCACCAAGTCTTCAGCCGCTATTTCGCTCGCGTTAGAAGACTCTACCGCGTAGCGCAACACGTCGCCCGGCAGCACTGTTGCTTCGCCTTCTAGTGCCTGCCACTCCAGCTTTTCTTTGCCTTCAGCGTCAACCACTGTCACCTGTTTTTCTACACCCATTACCAGCTTTACCTCTGGCTGAATAATCTGCTGAGCAATGGCCGTACCCATTTCTTGCAGACTTGCGAATACTGGCGTGCTAACAGCAAACGGAGCAGACGCCACCAAAGCGGCAATACCTAGACCAAACATGAACTTGCGTTTCATAATTTATTGAACCTTGTAAAGAATGACTGTAAATTCTTGAACGTGCTGTTGATCAATCACTAACGATTAGCCAACAGCACTTGATTGAAAGCAGTTAATCAACAACGCGGCGGAATTGGAAAGTCCCTGTTGCCTGTGGAGCAACCAAAGGCACCGCGTTCTCGTACTTCTCGATTGGCGTACCGCTTGCTGGATTGGCAGGACTTGTTGCCGCAGGGGGTGCGCTCGTACTGGTTGTGTAGTAGCGAATACTACTGCCAGCCGCCGCCGTTGCACCTGCCTGGTGCGTCGTGATGGGTGCCCAAGTGTTGCCACCTGCATTGCCATCCTCAAGAATCACGAAGTCGCTAGCTGTGAGGGTAATGCTACCCGAACCTGTCGCAGACTGAGAGATATTTTGGTAAGTGAGACGATATTCAATGAACTGACCAGGTGCCGCATTTGCCGTAGGCGTAGCGGTAAACGGCTCGATAATTGTTGTGCCATCCGCATCCACAATTTGAGCTTCTTTCAGCAAGCTCATAAAGCCGGTGTATAAGCGATCAACGGTGATGTTGTTTGTCACTTCACCGCTATAACCACGGTTAGGATTCGGCGTTGTCCCATCGGCTAGAAATTCATCAGGATTATCATCGGGGAAGACGATGATAGGAATTGCATACTCGCCTAGCTGTACGGTGCTGCCTGGATCGGCAATGCCATCACCATTCGCGTCGATGCCAGACGGAAGGTCGATATCGACTGTATAAGGAACCACAGTACCTGCTGTGACATCGCCGACGTTGATTGGCGTATCAGAAGTAGTAAATCCAGTTGCCGAGTTGTAGGTATAGGTTGCAGTAGCCGGAGCACCATTGACGGTCGCACTAATCGTGACTGTAGTTCCATCTGGAATATCAGCGTCTGTTCCATAAGCACCCGCAACACCACCCGCAGCTTCGGCTTGGCTAGGTGAAATCGGCTCGATAGTCGTTGAAGAAATGAAGCCTGCTTGGGCAGGATTACTCAGCGAGTTGTTGAACGTGACAGGATCTGGATCGAAAATATCCGCAGGATCGGTGCCAGCCGGAGGCGTGGATGTGGACTTGTTGGTAAAGTCGTCGTTGTCGCTAGTAGGGCCAATTGCACCCGGCGTAGTCCTGCTGTTCCATTGAGAATGTCATCGCCCGGTGTTAGCGTGACGACGTTAACTTCACCCTGTGGGCCTGTACCAGTGTTGTTGTTACCAGCATCAATGCCATCATTTGCTGAGTTAGCAATGCCGTCGTCTGTACCCGGCGTATATTCACTACCGGTGCCATCACCGCCAGCACCCACATCATCAGGAAGCGTTGGCCCCTCAAAGTTGTTAGGATCAGCATCACCCGATTCATCGTAAATGACCTGAGGCGTTGGCGAAGGATCGCCTACCGTTTGACCAAATACCTGAGCGATGTTTTCAACGGTATCACCGGTCACTAAGCCATTGTTGACAACAGTAAAGTTAAGCCCTGTAATCGTGTTGCCCGTTGCACCGATGGTGCTGTTAAAGACAAAACCAACGCGAGTAACAGTGCTGAGATCTGTTGGCGGAACGGTCGTCCATGCCAGATTTAGCGGATCGCTACCAGCACCTGTTGTATCTGTTGTATAAACAGCCGTCCAGCCTGCGGGCAAAGCTGTACTGACAGAGGCCAGATTAGTACCCGCCGGAATGGCATCAGAAACTAAGATGCGCTTGACCGTTGCACCATTTATTGTGACAACGTCAGTACCTTCCAACGCAGCAGGTTGGAACAAAGGACTAGGAGAGGTACTTTCTACGCGCAGACTCAGGTTGTAGGTGATGAGATCATCAGCCGGGTTAGCAGGCGTACCAGCCGTTGAGAGGCTAGAAGTTTTGAGAAGGGTAGCGAGTGCCAAAGGCCGCACAGAAGACGCAAATAACGCCGAAGCAGTAGCTTCCGCCTCACGCTCACCGTTAGCCGGTGGACGTGTAATCTCGATGTCTTCTGTACGTAAATCGTCGTCATTAGCGTCAGCAGCCGGTAACTGGTTATCACCGTCAACATTGTTGTCACGCTGGTTTTGAGTAGGGTCTGGGCCTTCATCGACGTTGTCAGTAGTGTTACCAAGCCTGACGCTGACAGCGTCACCTGCGGTGGTATTGGCCGCAGGCGTACCGGTCACTTTGACAACAAAGCTGGCATCTGGGTCGAATAGGCGTTCCACTCAAGTCGCGACAATGGTGCTTCCATCCGGGTCAACTGTCCCGATGAGGGTGGTGCCATCAGCAGCAAACACCTGTACAGGATCGGTAGCAGAAGGGGTAAAGTTAGTAGTTACGAGATTATTAATACCAGGGATGAAGACATCTGTTGTGGCATTACCTACGTTGGTAACATCGAAGATATAGGTGAGGTCGTCACCCGCTTCAATTGCGCCACCGTCTGCATCTAGGACTGGTCGAGCGACTACGGTCAAACCTGCAATTTCAGCAACTTTGATTGTAACGGTGTTGGAGGTTGCATCAAAGTCGTCGGTGCCATCGCTATAAGTCGCTGTTGCAGTGTTGCTGATGTCAGTATCAGCCGCAGTTCCTTCCGCCAACACGACACTCATCATGTTGAAAACGCCCGCAAAGGCTAATGCAGTTGCCAGCAGTGGCTTGTATGCTAGCTGGCGGAAGGCTTTCTGTTTTTTAGTTTTTACCATTGTTGCGATCGCTAAATTTTCACTTTTAGAGTAGGTGGAACCAGATGAAAGGTTTCTAAACATCACCGGTAAGCATCAGTTGTTGTGTTGAACGCAGTGCAATCGACAGGATACTTCTCCTAAAAAATCGATTCCCAAAAAATCGATAATTTCCTAGTTCGAAAGCATCCTCAGCTAGAAAGCAATCTGCCAACCTGCTTCAACTACAAAGACTATTCCTGTGAAGTCTTCTTAGAAAAAGTGTTGCTTCTTCTTCTAATAGGTTTTGTTTTGAGCGATAGACATTTAGCTACAGAGCTTTATCAATTTCGCTTGTGTACTGCCCCAGGCTTATACTGCCCAGCGGTTTTACCCTTTCACTAAGCTGATCTACTGAACTATAAAAATTGCTTTGCTGCCGTGCTTACTGTGTGCCTGCTGACAGTAGTTTTACAGCGAGACGCTATTCTCTCGATTGTTCTCCTGTAGATCTTTCTTTATCTGCTCGCATCGTATTATCTAAAGGCAAGCGATAGAACCGGTGCAGAAATCCGGATAAAAAGAAGAAAATAAAACGAAAGAATATAAAAGAACAAAAATCCACTCTCTGTAAAGAAAATGGATTTAGCTTCGTAATTTTTATTCAGGCTAGAAATCTTTGGTAGACTGTTTCTGTTCTCGTGGGCTTTTCACAGATCTTCTACAGATTCCGTTAGGAGAGTGGCAAGATTGGCAAGGTAATAATGTACCGATAGCCAGAAGCCCCAGATCCCTGTACGCGAGACTTGCCGCCGTGCATCTGGGTCAAATGACGACTGAGCAGCAAGCCTAGCTCTTGGCGCGAAGCGTCAACTTTTTGGGCCGTGGCCAGTGCCTCAAAAGCCTCACTCTTCTGCGCATCTGTTTTAGCAGGCACCGCTTGCGCAGACACCAGATTCTGAGAAGAAGAGAGCGCTGGCTGTGAGCGCCCCGTCGCCATAGAGTCTGCCATGGCGTCCATAGGTGAAGCGATGGCCTGGGTGTTCTCTTGTGCTGTGTGGTCTCGATCCCACGCGATGATTGCCTGCGGTAGGTCTTCGCCTAGCCAAGGATTAGACACCCATAGAGCAATACTGATACTCTCATCTTTACGAGAAATATGTAGGCGAATCGTACTGCCTGCCGTAGACATTTTGATAGTGCTAAAGACTAAGTGGTATATCAACTGCTTGACAACGCGCTTGTCAAAAATCAATAGGTGAGCGCCGGGTTCTATTGTTAGCTTAAGCTTTAAATCTTGCTGCTTAGCGATGTTCGCCAGCTCAGAAAGCGCCTGCTTCCCTATCATCTCAATATCAGCAGTGGCTATCGTCAGCCGATAGCTGCCTTCTTTCAAATTGCCAACTTCAATGATTTCATTGACCATTGCCAATAGCTGCTGAGCGCTGCTGAGCACAATCTTGGCGTATTCCTGCTGCTTTTCGCTCAGCGGTCCATAGATCTCTCGGCTGAGCATACTCGCCATCCCCGTTACCGAGGTAAGCGGATTACGCAAGTCCTGCGTGAGCTGCAAAATTAGATCAAAGCGAACCTGGCTAATACGTGATGCCAGCGATGCTTCTGGCCCAGCGGTAGACGGATGCTGCGTCAAAACATTCGCGTTCTTCGCTTTAAGCGCCTGCTGCCGTTCAAACTCACTCATGCTCCAACGCGCGCTTAGCTCCAGCAGTGCCACCTCCTGCTGTGTAAATTCGTGCGGCAGCAAGTCCATCACCGCCAGCGTCCCGATACAGCAGCCTTCGGTTGTTATTAGCGGCACACCTACATAAGACTGAATGCCATACTGCTGGACTAATAGACTACGTGAAAATGCGGGATGATCCGTTGCATCTGGCAGCACAAACGTTTTGCCACTGTCGATAACTTGGGTACAAAAAGACTCTGCGCGGGGTAGACTGCGCTCGGCGGCTAGCTGATTCATCAGCCCCAAGCTAGATAGACCGACAACAGACTTAAATCGCTGTGTATCCGCGTCCATGATGCTGAGGATGCAAATAGGCATCGCCATCAGTCGAGAAATGTTTTGTGTTGCTTCTTCAAAAACGGGAACGGTGTCATTCTCTGAAAGATGAAGTGCCGCTATTGTTTCGACCCGTGCGAGATCTCGCTGTGCTGGAGAGAGTCCTTCCAATAAGCAAGAGAGCCGTGCCTGAGTAGATCCGTCTATTATTGTCGGTTCTTTTGCGTCGCTAGAAGTCCCGTAAATCATGCGTGGTGCATAGAAAAGGCTGTGTATAATTTCATCATTCCCTGGCGGGTTTCAAACTCAACCCGTAGCTTTACAGAACCTTAGGCATATAAAGGGTTCCCCTTGGCTGCTGGTACACATGTTTGCTGACGATTCGAGTAGACTATTTGCCTAATGAATTAGACTATTTGCCTAGATTGTTTACCCAGATACCGCCAGATACCGCCAGATACCGATAGAAGCCTACCTGCGGAAACATGCACTAAACTGATGAAGCAAATGGATGAGGCGAATGAGTCGGTTGACTCAGCGCCAGCAAAACTCAACGCTACCTTTTTTTAAAACGGTTTCGGCTATGCAACCCCCTATTTCCATCGGCACCCTTCTACAAAATCACTACCGTGTAGTGCAGCTGCTAGGACAGGGCGGATTTGGCCGTACTTACTTAGCCGAAGATCAGGGCCGATTTAACGAGCGCTGTGCCATCAAAGAGTTCGTGCCAATTCAAGGCGAAGACCACTTTTCAGATAAGGCCACTCAGCTGTTTAAAAGAGAGGCGTCTGTTCTCTACCAAATTAGCCACCCGCAGATTCCTCAGTTCAGAGCAACCTTTGAAGAAGATGAACGGCTGTTTTTGGTGCAAGACTACGTGGACGGGCCGACGTTTCACGAGGTGCTCAATCAGCGCCGACAGCAAGGCCAGGTATTTTCAGAGGCTGAAGTCAAGCTGTTTTTGAAGCAGATATTGCCGGTGCTGGCGCATATTCACGCTAAGGGCATCATTCACAGAGATATTAGCCCAGACAATATTATCTTGCGGCAGCAGGATAGGCTGCCTGTGCTAATTGACTTTGGCGTGGTGAAAGAAGTGGTGACGCGGATGCAGCTGGAAGGCATGGCAACGCCCGCGACAACGGTTGGCAAGGCGGGCTACGCGCCTAGCGAGCAAATGCAAACGGGTCGGGCTTACCCTAGTAGCGACCTGTACGCGCTGGCGGTGACCTGCATTGTGCTGATGAGTGGCAAAGAGCCCCAGACGATGTTTGACGATGTGAACTTTGCCTGGCGTTGGCAGGACTCGGTGACTGTCGGTTTTGGCTTTGCCGATATTTTGAATAAGGCGTTGGCTTATAAGCCAGGCGATCGCTTCCAATCTGTGAGCGAAATGGCCAAGGCGCTGGCTGCTGGCGGTGTTGTACCTGAAACTGAAATCGGCGATCGCACCCGCCACACCCCAACGCCACCCGTGCCGCAGCGCCCCGCTAGACCTGCCGCGCCGGTTCCGCCCCCTTCACAGATGAAAACAGTCGCCGTAGGCCGCGCCTATCCTGACGCCAATAGAACCGCTGGGCAAGACGGGACTCGTATTAACAACCCCACTACTGTTGGCCAAAACGTCGGACAGAATGCTGGCCGGAATGCTAGCCGACATTCTGGCCAGAATGCTGGTCGAAATGTTGGGCAAAACCGCAGCACCCGAATGGCGGTGCCCGCCGAACCGCCGGAGAGTTCCTCGCTGCTAGAAAATCCATTAGCCGTTGGGGGGCTGGCCGTTGGCTTAGCTATCGTTGCTGGCTTTGGCGGATGGGCCGTTGTTAAAGGTTTAGACTCCTCGCCTACCCCTACGCCAACTATCACCTCTTTGCCGCCGCTGAGCAGCAGCCCCGATCCGACCCAAGTTTCTCCCAAACCGGTCGAATATCAGCAGCCGCCGCTAGCGTTAGAGCCTGGCGTGACTAAAGTGGTTGAAGGCAGCATACGCGGCGGTGACAAGGTCAACTACCCGCTAGTGGCCGAAGCGGGTCAGCGCCTAACGGTTGAGATCGCGCCAGAGGATATGCGGCTTAGCGTTTTGGGCCCAGAGGGTAGGCCGGTTAACCGTGAGGCCAACCAGGTAGAACAGTGGGAAGGCAGCCTAGAAGAGACGGGCGAATATAGCATTCAACTGAGCCCAGCGCGCGGGGTTTCTAGCAGTGACTATCGCCTAGAGGTTACGCTGAGCGCGCCGCCTGCGCCAGTAGAGCCGGAACCCGTTGAACCGGTCGAACCCGAGCCGATTCCAGAGCCAGAGCCGACCGAACCGCCAGTTGAACCCCCTAGCGAAATTCCGCTGCCGTCCTCCCCAGCTCCTTCCCCAGCTCCCTCACCGGCCCCCTCACCGGCCCCTTCCCCAGTCCCCTCACCAGCCCCTTCCCCGGCCCCTTCCGAAGCGCCGGTTGATCCAGATGTACAGGCGAGGCGAGTGTCTTTTCCGGCGGGTGCAGATTCTATTCGGGTGGCCAATAACGTTGCCCCTGGGCAGATCAAGCGATATCGGGTGAATGCCAAAGAAGGCCAAATTTTGACGGTTCGAGTACTTGAGTCCCAAGGGCCGGTATCGTTTAACCTGCTGATGCCAGGCGGAGAGCTAGTGGCAGACGCGGCCAATTTACAAACCTGGCAGGGCTTTTTGCCGGTAGGCGGCGACTACAGCGTGGATGTTAGATCTAATCAGCGCTCTGAGTTCACCTTAGAGATTAGTGCAACTGCGCAAGTGCCGTCGTGGTGATGGATGACCTGAGCATTGAGGGCTAAGCGTCGAGAATGGAGAATTGAGCGTTGAGAATTGAGCGTTGAGAATTGAAAGTTGAGAACTGAAAGTTGAGAGTGCGTTGTCGGCTTTATTGATTACAGGTACAGATACAGACAGCGGCAAGACGGTGCTGACATCAGCGCTGATTGCCTATTGGCAGAAATATTGCTGGGCGCATCAGCTAGGGGTCTGCAAGCCAGTGCAGTCGGGGACGGGCGATCGCGAACTCTACACCCGGCTATTTGATTTAAAGCAAACGCCCGAACAGCTCAATCCACTGTGGTATCGGACGCCGATTGCACCGCCCTTGGCCGCCGCGCTAGAAGGTCAGCGGGTGGACTTGGCCAAGGCTTGGCAGGTGATTGCTCAGCTCCAGTCTGAGCGCGACTGGGTGCTAGTAGAAGGGGCGGGCGGCTTGGGTTCGCCAATAACCGCTGAGCTGACGGTGGCAGATATGGCGACGCAGTGGCGAATGCCTGCGGTGCTGGTAGTGCCTGTAAAGCTAGGTGCGATCGCCGCAATTGTGGCCAACGTCGCCCTCGCCGAGCAAAAAAAAGTCAATCTAAGGGGCATCGTCTTGAGCTGCACCCAGCCCTGCACGCCAGGGCAGCTAGAAAACTGGGCCCCTGTCTGGATGATCGAAAACCTGACGCGGGTGCCCGTGCTGGGCGTGTTGCCTCACCTAAAGCAGGTGAAAGACATTGAGGCGCTCGCTGCGGCTGCCGCACAGCTAGAGCTAGAGCGCCTGATGCCGAAGGCCTTCTGGGCATAAGCTTTCTGGGCATAAAGCTCTGGCCAGAGAAATCTGCCAAAATATACTATTGAGTATGATATGGAGCCGCTATGCTGACGCTTTCTCAGCCGTTGACCACTGATTTTTCCGCTTTACGTCCCGAAATTCAGGATTTGCAGGCAGATCTAGTCGCTTGGCGGCGACAGATACATCAGCGGCCAGAGCTGGGGTTTCAAGAAGAACTGACGGCGCAGTTTATTTGCGATCGCCTCGCAGAATGGAAGGTCACCTACGAACGCGCTGTCGCTAAAACAGGCATTGTTGTCACCATCAAAGGAAAAGCCGAAGGAAAAGGCGCAGATGGCCCAAGCCCTGTCCTCGCCATTCGTGCGGATATGGACGGGCTACCCGTACAAGAGCTAAACGAAGTGCCCTATTGCTCTGTGCATGAGGGCAAAATGCACGCTTGCGGCCACGATGGCCATGTTGCGATCGCCCTGGGCACGGTCAAGTATTTGCAAGCTCACCGCGACCGGTTTTGCGGCACGGTGAAAATTATTTTCCAGCCCGCAGAAGAAGGCCCAGGCGGGGCCCAGCCGATGGTTGAAGCGGGTGTTCTCACCAATCCAGATGTGGATGCGTTAGTGGGTCTACACCTGTGGAACAACCTGCCGCTAGGAACGCTGGGCGTTTGCAGCGGACCCATGATGGCCGCAACCGAGTTTTTTCACTGCACGATTCAAGGTAAAGGCGGGCACGGGGCGATTCCACAGCAGACTGTCGATGCGGTAGTGGTGGGGGCGCAGGTCGTGAATGCGCTGCAAACGATTGTGTCTCGCAATATCGATCCGCTGAAATCTGCTGTGGTGACGGTGGGTGAGTTCAAAGCCGGTACAGCGGTTAATGTCATTGCCGATACGGCCTTTTTGAGTGGAACCGTGCGCTATTTTGATCCGGACTATGGCGAGCTGATTCCTAAGAGGCTAGAGCAGGTGATTGCGGGCGTGTGTGCAGCCCACGGGGCGAGCTATAAGCTGGACTATCACAAGCTATACCCACCCGTAATCAACGACCGGGCGATCGCTGACTTGGTGCGGTCGGTGGCCCTCTCGGTGGTCGAAACGCCAGCGGGCGTTGTGCCCGAATGTCAAACCATGGGGGGTGAAGATGTGTCCTTCTTTTTACAGGCTGTTCCTGGCTGTTACTTTTTCTTAGGCTCTGCCAATACAGATAAAGACTTAGCCTATCCCCATCACCATCCTCGGTTTAATTTTGATGAGACAGCGCTGGGCGTTGGGGTTGAAATTTTTGTTCGCATTGTCGAAAAGTTTTGTGCGCCCCGGCGAAGCGCGTGCGTCATTGGTCTGAGTGACTAGTGTGATTGCTAGGTGATATAGGCAGTGAGATAAGCTTAGATTACTTAACTGATTGACTATTCAACGTCTGCTACCTCATGGGCCCCTCAACCTCGGCTGACAACACGTCTTACGATTTGCCGCTCACAGCACCGATGCGCACAGAAGTCTTAGGTGCGATCGCCGACACGCTAGATGAGTATGCCTTCCCAGCGGTGGCTGCAAAAATTCAGGCGGATATTCGCGATCGCCTAGCCGCCGAGGGTTATCGAGACGTTAAAAGCGGCTCACAGCTAGCCGAAACTCTAACCGCGCAGCTGCAAACCCTCAGCAACGACCTGCATCTAAAAGTTCACTTCAGCCCCGCCGTGCTGCCCCACTTAGTACCTCAAACAGAGATACCGCCCGAAGAGCTAGCGCTGCAGCGACAGCAAGGTGAGCTGAGAAACTTTGACTTCAACCAGGTAGAGCGCCTGCGCGGCAACGTCGGCTATCTACAGCTGCTTAGCTTCGAGCCGCCTGAGTTTGCTGGAAAAACGGCTGCTGCTGCTATGCAGTTTCTCGCTAATACTAGCGCCCTCATTATTGACTTGCGCCATAATCGGGGTGGCTCTGCAAGCATGGTGGCCTTACTCTCTAGCTACTTGCTACCTGCCTATCCGGTCATTCACCTCACAGACTTGCACTGGCCTAAAGAAGACCGTATTCAGCAGTCTTGGACTCTGCCGCATGTAGACGGCCCCCGCTATCTAGACAAACCTGTCTACGTCCTAATTAGCCCAGACACCTTCTCTGCTGCCGAGGAGTTTGCCTACAATCTCAAACACCTAAAGCGAGCCGTCATTGTGGGTGAAACTACAGCAGGTGGCGCAAATCCCGGATCGGGTTTTCGGCTGCACGACCATTTCTGGATGTTTATCCCTACTGGTCAGGCCGTCAGCGTCGTGACGAGCGAAAACTGGGAAAATAGCGGTGTCTTGCCCGACTTTAAGGTGCCGATAGAGCTATCGCTAAAAACAGCTCAGCTGCTGGCGTTTAGAAAGTTATTACGAGACGATGCCGAAGTCACAGCCTCACAGCTGCTTCCTAACAGTTTAAGAAAAGAGCTAGAAGACGCCTTGACATCAGTAGAAGACGACCTCAATCGTATGCAGCAAATGCTCGTAAGCGAGATGAGCAAAATTCGATAGCCCAAAGCGTGCGTAAAGCCAGGTGTAAAAATAACTACATTTTTCTGGATTTTTCTATGGATTGGGATGCGATCACGTGAATAGTGTTAACACTATGCTTTCCTAAATAAATCTTCGATGGCTTTGCGCTCAATTTCTTCTGCGACTCAATTCCCTACACGCGCGGCAAGCGCCACACTACCCACCATGCTAAAAACAGTCATAAGCGCCGCTGTGCTCGCTGGCATAGTATCGGGTACGGCCTATGCCCAAGTGATCACTAGCCCAGAGGTGAGCCCAGAGGTGAGCCCAGAGGCTAGCACAGAAGAAGCGCAAGCTGCGGAAAGTATTGAGCCGCCTGCGGCCCCCACGCCAAAACCAACCCCTTTTTCGCCAAACCTAGCGGGTATCACCGACCTCTCAACAACTGAAACTGCTGGCAGCGGTCTGGGCATTGGACACCTGCGCCCACAGCCTACCGCCGCTACCGAAGCTGGCGATGGGGTTAGCTGGCTAGAATCGGCAATTTTGCCTCTCTATAGCTCACCTGGGGGTGACCACTGGGGTTGGATTTATCAAGGATGGCTGATTCCTGGCGAACAGGCGTATCTCGCCATTGGCCGCGACGCCGGATTTGCCATGGTGAAATCTGATGACAATCTCTATACCTTTCCCGTTTTGGAAGTTCGTGAAGATGGCTGGTTCCGTATGCAGTACACCACGGGCGGCACGGCTTGGGCGCATACTTCTCAGCTATCGCTCGGTGAAACGCCCCTCGTCATAGAAACCTGGGCAGAGCGGCTAGCGTCTCAGGCATCGGTTTATTTTTTGGATCGGGGGAATGCGCAGCCTCTGCGATCGCGCCCCGAACTAGCCAACAACATGCTCAGTCTCGTCAGTGCCGACAGCCTCATAGAACCCCTCGACATAGCAGGCGATTGGATGCGCGTGCGCGTAACTCGCCCCGTTGCCGAGTGCACCCCGCTGACTGGCGCAACGACCACCGAAGGTTGGATGCGCTGGCGTCAGGAAGCAGGCGCAGCGCTCGTGTGGTATCGACCCGATCAAAGCTGCTAGGAGACTTGCTGCGGTTAACCTAGCCCAGCGCTATCCATTGCTGTTGAGCGATCCCCATGATCTCTTCCTGCCTCGAAATATAAAGATTTTCTTATCTTCGACTAGTCTTTTGCCGTACAATCACTAAAGCGCAGGGCGTAAAATTCGGCGTAGGACAAAATTGCTAAGCTTTAGACGCTTTTCGCTATTTGCACAGTCTTGTCTGCTAGAGGAGACTGCCTTTAGCCGGGTTACAAGCTGTGCGGCAAAACACTATAGCAGGCCTTTTATAGTAGGCGTCTTTTCCCATGTCGATTGGCTATCTCGCGCTCGTGCTCCATGCTCATCTTCCCTTCGTTCGTCACCCCGAGAGCGATTTTGTCTTAGAGGAAGAATGGCTTTTTGAGGCGATCACAGAAACCTATGTGCCCTTGCTCACGATGTTTGAGGGCCTAAAGCGCGACGGTATCGACTTCAAAATGACCATGAGCATGACGCCGCCGCTGTCATCCATGCTGCGCGATCCGCTGCTGCAAGAGCGCTACGATGTTCACCTAACGCAGCTAGAAGAGCTTTTAGAAAGAGAGATAGCGCGCAACGAGCACAACGGTCACGTTAAGTACCTAGCTGAGTACTATGCCAAAGAATTTGCCGACGTGCGCAAGGTCTGGGAGAAGTACGACGGCGATCTGACCAAAGGCTTTCGTCAGTATTTAGAGAGCGGCAACCTAGACATCATGACCTGCGGGGCGACCCACGGGTATTTGCCGCTGATGAAGATGTATCCCGAGGCCGTGTGGGCGCAAATAGAAGTGGCCTGTCAAAGCCATGAAGAAACCTTTGGTCGTCGTCCTACCGGCATTTGGTTGCCAGAGTGCGCCTATTACGAAGGTCTAGAGCGGATGCTTGCGGACGCCGGGTTGCGCTATTTTCTCACTGACGGTCATGGCATTTTGTATGCTAGGCCGCGACCTCGCTATGGCGCATATGCACCGATTTATACCGAAGCTGGGGTGGCTGCTTTTGGCCGTGACCACGAATCTTCTCAGCAGGTGTGGTCTTCTCAGGTGGGCTATCCGGGGGCGTCTGAGTATCGCGAGTTTTACCGTGACCTCGGCTGGGATGCCGACTATGAATACATCAAGCCCTACGTCATGCCCAACGGTCAGCGTAAAAACGTAGGCATCAAGTACCACAAAATTACTGGCAAAGGTCTGGGCCTGTCTGATAAAGCGCTATACGATCCCTATTGGGCCAGAGAAAAATCGGCAGAACATGCGCAAAACTTTATGTTCAACCGAGAGCGTCAGATTGAAAATTTGAACGGCCTGATGCAGCGCAAGCCAATTGTAGTTTCGCCCTATGATGCGGAGCTATACGGTCACTGGTGGTATGAAGGCCCCTGGTTCTTGGACTATCTGTTCCGCAAGAGCTGGTACGACCAAGGAACGTACGAAATGACAAACCTAGCCGACTATATGGCTACCAACCCGACTCAGCAGGTGGCTCGCCCCTCTCAGTCTAGCTGGGGCTACAAAGGCTTCCACGAATATTGGCTAAACGAAACCAATGCCTGGGTGTACCCGCATTTGCATAAGGCGGCTGAACGGATGGTTGATCTGGCTAAGCGTGAGCCTGCCGATGAGCTACAGTGGCGAGCGCTTAACCAAGCCGCTCGCGAGCTGCTGCTGGCACAGTCTTCTGACTGGGCCTTTATTATGCGCACTGGCACTATGGTGCCCTATGCGGTTCGGCGTACGCGCGGACACCTGATGCGCTTTAACAAGCTGTGGGAAGATATTCGCGCTGAGAAAGTGGACGCTGGCTGGTTAGAAAAGGTGGAGGAGATTGACAACATCTTTCCAAATATCAACTACCGAACGTATCGGCCTTTGTAGCTGTTTATCCGCCGTTCAGTTGCCTTCTGTTTAGTTCAGGAAACTCAGCTGCCAACAGAGATAGGTGCTGAAAGTTCCTAACGCATCACTTTGTCTGGATCGATCAGCCTGAAGTCATCATTCAATCCGTAGCGCTGCTGCGCATTACCGACCCCAAAAAACATGCAGATTCCGTCGCCAAAGACAAATCATGAGTCAGCAAACCTGAACGAATAGTACAGACAGTTGATCGGTGAATAATCAAATAGCGACAGAAAAAAGGCAGGCTCTAATCAAAGAGCCTGCCTTCTCAATTGAGTCTGCAACGAACTTAGAAGCTCATTTCAGCTGCTTGAACCCGCTCAACCTGCTTCTTCTTAAGCACCAGCAGAATTTGAGAAAGGCTAATGGCAACCAAGAACGCAATCAAGCCCTTAATTCGATTGGGGTTTTGGAGCACTAGCTCACGCTCGGTCTGACCAAAGCCGCCAACGTTAGGATTTGTGGTAAGTGGCGTACCAACCTCTACTGCATCACCTTCGCTTACTAGCAAAGAGGCTCCAGCTGCAATCTCATCGGTTACTATCTCACCATCAGCTTTTGTAATTGTTACGGTGTAACCGAATCCCGTATCTTCAATAGACGAGATAGTTCCAGCTGTAGGTGCATTGTACTGAACGTTGTTAGACGCTTGGCCCGTAGGATAGACCTGACCGCGACCGCGATTTCCGCCGACAAAGACAAGGTTTTTACCAAAGTGAATATTCTTGTCAGCAGCAGGGTCGGGAGACAGCACAGGAAAGACGATCTCTTGGTACTGATCGCCAGGAATTGGCCCTACCAAGACAATATTAGGCTCATCATCGCTGTAAGACATGAAGTAGGTACTGCCCACCTCTTCTTTGATGTCTTCAGGAATGCGATCATCAGGGGCAATTGTGAAGCCTTCGGGCAGCATCAAGACCGCACCAACATTGAGTCCTCCCTTGCTGCCATCGCCTAGTACCTGTTGCGCGTCTAGGTCATAAGGCACCTTAACAATCGCTTTGAAAACAGTGTCAGGCAAAACAGACTGAGGCACTTCTAAAATTGTTTTCTTTTCGCCGAGGTGGCAGTTGGCGCAGACAATTTTGCCTGTGGCCTCACGCGGAGACTCGTAGTTTTCTTGGGCCCAGAAGGGGTAGGCAGCAGCAGACTGAGGCATGAGCCAGCTGCTAGAGAACAAGATTAAAAAGGCGGCTAGAAAAATGCCCGTGCTTTTGAGTACTTTTGAGAGAATTGCTGTAGAAAAGCTTTTTCCAAGCTGCGCTTCTAGCTTAGAAAAGGTGAATGAGGAAAATAGTGTTTTCATGCGTGCGTGCTAGCAAGTGAACAGTTCTATAAGACACAAATGAGAAAATCTGAGCGGAAACCTTACCACCAGGGTTTGTCGCCTGTACGGAAGTCTGTTTCTTCCCAGTTTGTCAAAATGACGTTGTCATCTTCGGTAACATCTGCATGGGTCAGTGCCAAAGACAGTGGCGCGGGTCCTCGAACCACTTTTCCCTGATAGTCGTACTGGGAGCCGTGGCAGGGACACATAAACTTATTAGCGTTGGCATTCCAAGGGACAACGCAGCCCAGGTGAGTACAGATCGAGTTAATGCCGTACTTTTCGATGCTGCCACCTTCATCGGTGACGACCAAATAAGTGGGATCGCCCTTTAGTCCCTGAACAAGAACGCGATCACCCGCGCCGTGCTCATCTAAAAATGCAGTGATATCTACGTCTTTACCGAGTGCATCTTTGGCTGTGATACCGCCACTCGCACTGCCGCTGCTGGGGGGAATGAAATATTTGATTACCGGGTATGCAGCGCCTAAAACGGTTCCGGTAATGGTCCCGAAGGTGAGCAGGTTCATAAATTGGCGACGCCCTAAATCAGGAACATCGGGGTTTCCAGAAGCTTGAGTCATAGGTCAGCTGTCTAAACGCTACATTAATAGGGTGGATTCAAAACTGGGTGATATTTTCTGCTGTCTGGCAGCAGAAATCCCTTCATTACAGAAGGTTTCGGTCACAGCAAGGTTACAGTTTCTTTCAACATTATTACATTGTTGAGAACCTCTACCGAGGTGCAGTCTCTAAACTAATCCTCAATTTTGGCTCATTGCTTTCGAGATCCGGCTGGTTTTGTGTCAGCAGATTGCCCCTCTATAAGTATCTGTAAGCTAGTGTTTACAACGGTTTTAGTAAAGTTAGACAGCGTAGAGAAAGGTGCTTTTGCTTTGAAGATTTGCACACTACAGCCACAGCGCAACCCCCTAAAATAGGGAGCAGCATTTTGTAAACAAATGTAAATACAAAAACAGAGATTACACCCCTTAGCTCATAAACGCCCTAGCTCATAAACACCCCAGCTCTTAGACACTATCGCCCGTAGACCATTGCCTGTAGACCCTCGCTCGTAGGTAGATAGCTCATGACTGCTCAAGACTTGCACAGCCTTCTCATAGAAAAGTGGGGATATTCCTACGATGTTCAGCTGCGCCGCCGCCCGCGCAAGGTGTTTTTTCAGGTAATGTGGCGCTACTTAGAGCAGGCTTCTTTCCCGATGAGTGAAGCTGACTACTTTGCCCATTTGGCAGAAGTTGTTACCTATCTCAACGCCTGGGGTGCTGCCGACCAAATTCAAACCTTTATTACCAAAACAACTGAGCGCCCTCGATTGGGCAAAGCCGTCAGCATCCCGGTTGATTTAGGCTCACGCGCATCTGAATGGCTGCTAGACGAGGCCTAATGGTGAGGTATCGTTAATACTGCTAAAACTAACTGCGATCGCTATTTTTAGTCTGATTTATAGTCTCTGTATAGAAAATAATGACTGTACAGCAAACGCTAGGTTATAGAATAGAAGATTTAATACTGCTCTGTTTAATTCATCGTTGCACTGCCCTTTTACTTAATTTCTTTACTTGATACTGATGAGCTACGTGCAGTTTGCAGTTGGTGTATTCAACCGCAGACTACGCTGATTCCACTTTCAAAAACAGCACTCGAAGCGATCGCGAGCGGTTTGTCGCATAGGCTGCTTCGATAGCGATGTATTTTCTGAAGGACTCAGCCGTAATCAGGTGTTAAGGTTTTTATGATCTGTTCCCACTACTACGCTTCGAGGCTCTGCTGCTGTGATTCGTTCTGCAACGCTGCCACTAAAAACGGTGCTCTCACGCATCGAAACCAATAACCGTCTGAAGCTTTTTTCAGGCTCGTCTAACCGAACACTCTCTAGAGAAGTCGCTCGATATCTGGGAACTGACCTAGGCCCCATGGTACGCAAACACTTTGCTGATGGAGAGCTATACGTTCAAATTCAAGAATCCATTCGCGGCTGCGATGTTTACCTGATTCAGCCAACCTGCCATCCGGTTAACGACAACCTGATGGAATTACTGATTATGATTGATGCCTGCCATCGCGCCTCCGCCCGTCAGATTACAGCAGTCATTCCTTATTATGGCTACGCTAGAGCCGACCGCAAAACCGCAGGGCGCGAATCTATTACTGCCAAGCTGGTTGCTAATTTGATTACGCAGGCTGGTGCTGATCGTGTACTAGCTTTGGATCTGCACTCGGCCCAAATTCAAGGCTATTTTGATATTCCCTGTGATCATGTATATGGCTCGCCGGTACTGGTTGAATACCTAGCTAGCAAGAATATTGGAGATCTCGTGGTGGTATCGCCAGATGTCGGTGGGGTGGCCCGTGCCCGTGCGTTTGCAAAAATGCTGGACGATGCGCCGCTAGCCATTATTGACAAACGCCGACAGGCACACAACGTCGCTGAAGTGATGAACCTAATTGGCGACGTCGAAGGGAAAACTGCTGTCCTAGTTGATGACATGATTGACACAGCGGGTACGATTTGCGAAGGCGCGCGAGTGCTGCGAGCAAATGGCGCGAAGCACGTATACGCCTGCGCGACTCATGCGGTGTTTTCGCCTCCGGCAGTGGAACGACTGTCAGGCGGGCTATTTGAAGAGGTAATTGTGACGAACACAATTCCCATTGTGCCCGACCGTCAGTTTGAGCAGCTTACGGTCCTTTCAGTGGCAAATATGCTCGGCGAAACCATCTGGCGTATTCATGAAGAAAGCTCAGTTAGCAGTATGTTTCGTGGATAAGCTATCTGGACACTGGCTGTCTAGGTACTAGCTACTTAGGTACTGGCTGTTCGGAAGTTAGCGGATGAGAAAATGTGCTAACAGCTAGGTTTGTAAAAGACTAGCTAACAAAAAGGGGAGATTTCACAATGTGGCAAAATCTCCCCTTTTTATATTTGTCCGGCCTACATTTGTCTGACCTACATTTTGGGTTCAGCCGACTTAACGACGAGAACGGCGCTTACGCTGACGCTGACGAGCGAGCGCTTTACGCTTATGCTTTTCGGGAGGTGTCTCAAAGTAGCGGTTTTTCTTGATGTCTTGGAAAATACCTGCTCGCACTACTTTCCGCTTAAAACGTCGTAGGGCTGCTTCGAGATTTTCATCTTGTCCGAGGACAACTTGAGCCATGTGTTTCTCACCTCCTTAAAAATTCTATAGTGCTCCGAAAAGACAGTGTACCCCAATATTGGAGCCTATGGTGAATCCAACATCGGGGTATCTGTCTGTACTATGTGCCTAAAAAAAGGTGCCTAAAAAAAGGTGCCTAAAGAAAGGTTGCCTAATGAAAGTAGTTAGTTCCAACTGTCAGAGGTGCGGTTACGCGGCTCACGGGGCTTTGCTTTGTTAACCCGTAGCTCTCGGCCCATCCACTCTGCACCGTCAAGCGCTTCGATGGCCTTGTCTTCATTAGATTCTTCTTCCATCTCTACGAAGGCAAATCCACGGGGTCTACTGGTTTCGCGATCAGTGGGCAAGGTGATGCGCTTAACCTTTCCGTATTCAGAAAACACGCCTTCTAAGTCTTCTTCTTTGGCGCTATAAGACAAGTTGCCTACGTAAATTGACATGGCCCGCTGGCTCTCCAATAAAATGAGATTTTTAATTTAAGGATGAATCGCTTTTGCTAAGCGTCTAGTAAACTTGCTTAGCGGTATAGATAAGTTACGGCAGACACAGAGTGAATAAAACAAAGCCTACTTCAATCGGATAAAAGCGGTAACTATCCGTCGGATTCAAGTGTGTGATTGTAAGTATTTCCCAAGATATCATATCAATCTTGGTTCGGGTGTTTCATAGGAATCGCTAATCATTGAAAGCCGGTTAGCGCTCTGGTACAGATACATACAGCCATTAGCTGGCCACCTTGAAAATTGCAAAAAAGCCTTTGCGAAGAGTCTATGAGGTTCTTTTTTTGGGAGGCCTAAGAACAGTTCTTAGACAAGTTTGTGACTGGGTAATTGTACAAGTTTTCTGTTTTTGTAGACGCTAGTAATAGAGAGTACTAAATTTTTCATCGAAGAAAATAGCTGTTAACTTTCGCAACCTTTTTTTACATAGTTAGGTATAAAAACAGACACAAAAAAGGCTTTCTCGCGGACTCCGGGCAGTTCTTAGAACCACTAGGTCATTGTTACGAGAAAGCCGTGTTACGAGAAAGCCGTGTTACGAGAAAGCCTTTTAGACTAGACCGCTGCCGTCTGAACCAACAGACTGAACTGACGGGGACTAACGGACTGTATCCAGCGGACCACTATCGAGTTTTTTGAGCCCAAATACGAGTAGGCAAGCCCCAAACGTAGATAAATCCTTCTGCTGCTTTGTGGTCGAACTGGTCGTCGGCGGTGTAGGTGGCTAGCTCTTCTGAGTAAAGGGCGTTGGTCGATTTGCGTCCGGTGAGGATGGCGTTGCCCTTGAGTAGCTTGACGCGCACAGTGCCTGAAACCCGCTCTTGGGTTTGGGCGATAAAGGCGTCTAGCGCTGACTTGAGAGGGCTGTACCAGAGGCCGTTGTAAATCATTTGAGCGTAGGATTGCTCAATGTTGCGTTTGTACTGGGTGACATCTCCGGTGAGCGTGAGGCTCTCTAGGTCGCGGTGAGCGGCAATGAGGACGAGTAGCGCGGGGGCTTCGTAAATTTCGCGCGACTTGATGCCGACTAGGCGGTTTTCGACCATGTCGATACGTCCGATGCCGTGACGACCGGCTTTTTCGTTGAGCTGGGTAATTAGCTCAATGGGTGATAGGGCGCTGCCGTTGAGGCTAGTGGGTATGCCTTTCTCGAAGCCAATTTCGACGTACTCGGCTTCGTCGGGCGCGCTGGCAATGGACTGCGTCATGACGAAGATGTCGTCTTTGGGCTCGTTCCACGGGTCTTCTAGGGGGCCTGCTTCGATTGAGCGGCCTAGTAGGTTGCGGTCAATACTGTAGGGTGAGGTTTTTTTGACAGGGAAGGTAAGGCCGAACTTTTCGCCGTAGGCCATCGCTTCTTCGCGGCTCATGCCCCATTCGCGAGCGGGGGCAAGTACTTTGAGGTTTGGGTTTAGAGCAGCGATCGCAACATCGAATCGAACCTGGTCGTTCCCTTTACCCGTGCAGCCGTGTGCGACTGCGTCTGCGCCATACTCTTCGGCTGTATCGACAAGCAGCTTGGCAATGAGGGGCCTGGCTAATGCCGTGGAAAGCGGATAGCGATTTTCATAGAGCGCGTTTGCCTGAATGGCCGGAAACGCATAGTCGGTAATGAAGGGCTCGATAACGTCGGTAACGACAGATTCAGACGCACCACAGTCGAGTGCTTTTTTGCGAATAGGCTCTAGTTCATCTCCCTGACCGAGGTCAGCGGCGAGTGTAATAACTTCTTTAACCCCGTAGTGCTCTTTGAGGTAGGGGATACAGACGGTGGTATCAACCCCACCCGAATATGCCAAAACAACTTTATCTGCGCGGCCCATAGCTGGTCTTGTCCGTATTACGAAGTGATCAGCTTCACATTATGGCAGGCAAGGGGCGATCGCAGAAGTTCGCTGCTGACCGACAGCAAACCCAAAACAAGGTTGGCAATGATTGCCTAAAAATAAAATAGTATGGAGGTTGATACTGATTGAATTTGCCTGAGATTTGCTGCTTTATGTTCTTCAGCGTTGTCATCCCCACGTATAATCGCCAGCCGATTTTAGAAAAATGCTTGCGGGCTATGGAGAACCAAACCCTCCGCGCCGATGGCCCGACGGGCGGGACAGTTGAAGGCTATGAGGTTGAAGGTTATGAGATTGTGCTGGTAGATGACGGGTCTACTGATGGCACGGTGGAATGGATTCGGGCGAGTGCAGATGAGTTTCCGCATGTGGCGCTTTATGAGCAAAACCATAAAGGGGCTGCGATCGCCCGCAACTTTGGCGTTGAGCAAAGTAAAGGTGACACCATTATCTTTATCGACAGCGATTTGGTCGTATTAGACAGTTTTTTGCAGCACCATGCCGATGCGCTCAATCAGGCATACCAGCGAGGGAATGCGCGCGTTTTTACCTATGGGCGAGTGGTGAACACCTGCAATTTTGACGCGCCAACCTCAGAGCCATTTAAGGTAACGGACTATTCACGGGCGTTTTTTGCGACGGGGAATGTGGCGATCGCTAAAAAATGGCTGATTGAAGCCGGTTTATTCGACGCTCAGTTCACGCAGTATGGCTGGGAAGATTTGGAGCTGGGCGTGCGGCTTAAAAATAACGGGCTGTCGCTGATCAAATGCCCAGAATCCGTTGGGTATCACTGGCATCCTGCTTTTTCTGTGGAATCGCTACCAAAGCTAATCGATCAAGAAATTCAGCGGGCGCGGATGGGCGTTGTCTTTTATCAAAAGCATCCGACGCTGAACGTGCGGCTGATGATTCAGATGACCTGGCTACACAGAGTGTTGTGGGGGGTGCTTTCTCTGGGCGGGCTGTTGAATGAAAAAACGCTAGGGCCAACTTTGCGCTGGCTGATAGACCAGGGCTACCCACAGCTTTCGCAGGAGCTGAGCCGAGTGTTTCTCAACTGGTATAACGTGAACGCGGTGTATGCGGCGTATAAAGCGGCAAAGTGACGAGGCAACTATGGCAGACGATGCGGTTCAACTGTTCCGAATGCTGGTAGAAGCGGGGGCTAAACCCGGTGAAGATTTTTCTTATGACATGCACACCCAGTCAGCTCAGATCAGCGATCGCGCGTTTGAAAAGCTTAAGGTTGCCTACCCAGACATTGATTGGGCCAGTATCTGTCGGCGCGTGGATGTTGACCCGGCCCTACCCGCAGAATATCTCAATAGCTATTTGGGAATAGACTTTGTAGGTCGCATCCTCACTCGCATTGAGCAAAGACTAAACGAACTAGAAACGAGTCAGGCTGCCTGGTATTTGCAACAGGTACTCGGTGGCGTAGAGCACCGCACTAACGTGCCTTTGTACGTGCTGTTGCAGCAGCGACTGCCCTTAAGCAAGCAGGCCCGGCTAGAAACTTTATTACGGCAGGCAACCACGCCTTGCTACATCTGGATGAGCGATTTGATAGAGGCGGCAGGGGGAGCCCCAGATGATGCAGAAATACACGGTGACGAAGCTACCTTAACCCAGCAGGGGCTAGCGTTGTTAACAGCGGTTTGGGCTGGAGAATACGATTTGATTGAGGAGATTGAAGAAGAGAGTGCAGACGAGGCCGCAGACGATACGGACTCAGGCTTATGACGTTGCCTGAGCTACCCGATCTATCGGTGCATCTGCGCCCGACACAGCTAACAGATTTGGACTTTGTGCTGACGGCAGAGCGGCACCCTGACAATGCGCCCTATATCAATCAGTGGACGATTGAACAGCATCAGCGTGCGATCGCTTCACCCGACGAGGGGCATTTCATCGCTGAAATCGCTAAAACTACAGATTCGAAATTGCCAGCCATCTCACCTATTGGCTACACAATCTTGACAGGACTACAAGATCCACACCAGACCCTGCTGCTAAGACGCATCGTCACAGTTGAAAAAGGTAAAGGATACGGTCGGCAAATGCTGCGATGGGTAAAAACCTTCACCTTTGATCGGCTCGGCTACCATCGGCTTTGGCTAGATGTGGTTGCCAGCAACCAGCGGGCGAAAAAGCTTTATCTCAGTGAAGGCTTCGTCATAGAAGGCACCCTGCGCGAAGCTTACAAGCACTCGCAAGGTTACAAAGATATGCTGATTCTGTCTGTATTGGCCACAGACTAAGCTACGAACTCAGTCACAGACTTAGCGACAGACGGCTTAGCGACAGATGGCTAGACCATGACGGCAACAGGTAGATACGTCAGGACTTCTACGCCTGATTTGGTGACTGCCAGCGTATGTTCAAACTGCGCCGAGAGCATACCGTCTTGGGTAACGGCGGTCCACTTGTCTTCAAGCAGATCAACCTCGTACGTTCCTTCGTTTAGCATGGGCTCAATGGTGAATACCATGCCGGGGCGGATTTTTTTGCCCTTGCCGGGTACGCCATAGTGAGGAATTTGAGGCTCAGCGTGGAAAGTGCGGTGCACGCCATGCCCGACAAAGTCGCGGACAACAGAAAACCCTTCAGATTCGGCATAAGTCTGAATAGCCGCACCAATATCGCCAATTCGCCCGCCGACTTTCACAGCTTCAATGCCTTTCCACATGGCCTTTTGAGTGACTTCTACCAGCTTTTTAGCTGTTGGCGAAACGTTGCCAACCATAAACGTGCGTGAGCTGTCACCGTGATAGCCGTTAAGCAGCGGGGTTACGTCAATATTAATAATATCGCCGTCTTGAAGAATCTCTTTTGGGCTGGGGATACCGTGGCAGACGACTTCATTGACACTAGTGCAGATTGACATGGGAAAGTCTTCCGCTCCCTGGGCACCCGGATAGCCTAAAGGTGCGCTCGTCGCACCGTGCGCTTGGGTCCATTTTTCAGCCGCGTCGTTCAACGCTAAGGTGCTAACGCCAGGCACGACCATTGGTGTGAGAAAATCTAGCAGCTCTGAAGAAAGGCGGCAGGCCGGACGCATGGCCTCTATCTCACGACTAGAGAGTAGAGTAATTCCTTTAAAGGAGGCATTTTCGTTTTCTTTTCTTACCACGGCTTGCGTACAAAAATAGTGAGGTCTATCTCTACTCTAGCGTCATTGCCCTCAAATTTAGGGCTGCCTGCTAAGATTTGCCGTAGTGGGCCTGTTATAGGTAAGGTGAGCCCGTGATAAGTAGGTGGTGATGGAATAGTGAGGGATAGCTGTTGTCAATTAGAGTTTGGCTAAGCGCTTTTGTGATGCTGTTTGCGATCGCAGAACTGTTGAAATGGCTAGCAGGACTAGGCAGCTGGCAGCCAACAGGAGGCTGGCTCATTTTGGGTGGGATGGGACTAGCGGCCCTCAGCAACGCAGCCCATCTGTCTAAAATTTTTGTGGCTAAGCCTGCGACCGAAGACGCGACCGAAGGGACTGAGCCAGCAAGGCAGCAGGCGGTTGGTGAACCGCAAAAAGCGACTGGCTCTCATCAGCCAGTCGCTCAGGTATCTGCTATTTCAACAGATAGCGATTCGATTTCTTTTAAGGTCAGACCGTTAAAGCGCTAATTGGTAAAGTGCTAACCAGTAAAGTGCTAACAGGGCGCTAAAGCTTAACCAAAGCGGCCAGAGACGTAGTCACGAGTGTACTCTTCTTTAGGATTGCTGAAGATTTCCTGCGTGTGATTGTATTCAACCAGATAGCCCATTTTGCCGCCTTTATCTGTGGCGACTGCGTTAAAGAAGGCGGTGCGATCAGACACGCGAGACGCCTGCTGCATGTTGTGCGTCACAATCACCATGGTGTACTTGGACTTTAGTTCGTGCATTAGCTCTTCGACCTTGATGGTAGAAATGGGGTCGAGTGCGGAGCAGGGCTCGTCCATCAGGATGACTTCGGGTTCGATTGCGATCGCCCGCGCAATACACAGTCTTTGCTGCTGACCACCCGATAGACCTAAGCCGCTCTCTTTGAGCTTGTCTTTGACCTCATCCCACAGCGCTGCGCCGCGTAAAGAGCGCTCCACTAGCTCATCATAATTACCCTGATAGCCGTTGATCTTGGCCCCAAAGACAATGTTGTCGTAGATAGACTTGGGGAAAGGATTGGGCTTTTGAAATACCATGCCAACTCGACGGCGCAGCTCGACAGGGTCTACCCGCTTGCCGCTGATTTCTTCCCCGTCGAACAAAATTTTGCCTTCGACCCTAGCGCTAGGGATAAGATCGTTCATGCGGTTAAAGCAGCGCAAAATTGTACTTTTACCACAGCCAGAAGGACCGATGAAGGCGACAATCTCGTTTGTTGGAATGTCGAGATAGACATCCTTAACCGCCAGACTGTTGCCGTAGTAAACGGAAACTTTTTCAGCTTTGAGCGCGATCGCTTTAGAATCGGCGACCGCTGAGATAGACGTAGAAGGAGAGGGCGAAGCCATGATAATAAAACCCAGAGTGAAATAACAGTGATTAAGGAGATTGAGAAAAAGCTCCAGCTTTCTCTGTTGAGAGCTTTCTCCGTTAAGAGCTTTTGGGGCCTATCAGCCTGCTCTATTGGACCTGTTGGAATCGATTACGTAAGTAGATGGCTACGCCATTCATCATCAGCAAAAGTGTCATTAAGATGATGATGCCAGAGGCGGCGATGTGATGAAACTCTTCTTGAGGGCGACCCACCCAGTTGTAGATTTGGATGGGCATCGCGGTAAATTGACTGGTCAGACCTTCTGGCAAAAAGGAGATAAAGACCGCTGCGCCGACTGCAATCAAAGGTGCGGTTTCTCCGATGGCACGAGAAAGCGCCAAAATTACCCCAGTCAAAATACCAGGCATCGCAGCGGGCAGTACGTGGCTCCAAATTACCTGCCAGCGGGTGGCTCCTAGCGCGTAGCCCGCTAAACGCATGCTGTCAGGAATGGCGCGCAGGGCCTCACGGGTGGCAACAATGATCACAGGCAGAATCAGCAAAGACAGCGTCAGCGAGCCAGAAAGGACGCTACGTCCACCGGTAATGGGCTGCATTATTCTGGCAAAAACCGCCAGACCCAACAGGCCGTAAATAATAGAAGGAACCCCGGCTAGGTTGCCGATGTTGACCTCTACTAACCGAGTAAACCAGTTATCTTCGGCAAATTCTTCCAGGAAAATACCCGCGCCCACCCCAATTGGGAAAGAAAAGAGCGCAACTAGTGCCATCAGCCATACGGTTCCGGCCAGAGCTGCGATGATACCTGCTCTTTCGGCGTTGCGAGAAGGATAGCTGGTAATAAAGTTCCAATTGAGCGTGCCAACACCGTCGATTAAAATGGTCAACAGCAGCCAAACCAAGATAATAACCGAGACAATCGTAGCGCCCCAGGCGGCAAATTTGAAAATTCGGTCTATGGCATAGCGACTGCTGAGACTAGCTTTGAAATTACTTCCTTTTTTGACACTGGTATCTACCGGGCGAGAGGAGATGTTTGATTCCATTTTGATAACCTTGACGCTGTGTCTAATTTCGGCTTGAGAGTTCTAGTTTGCTTTTTCTGCCTAGTCGTTTGGCCTAGTCGTTTGGCTTATTCGTCCATCTGAGTTGTTTAGCTGAGCTGTTTGGTTTAGTCATATTTTTCGCGGAAGCGACGCACGAACCAAAAGCTAAAGATATTCAGAGCGAAGGTCATTAAAAACAGCGTCATGCCGACCGCAAACAGCGTCTTGTATGCAATGGTCCCGTGAGGCGCGTCTCCGGCTGTGATTTGTACGATGAACGCAGTCATCGTCATGACGGGCACGAAAGGATTAAACCCGAGCGTGGGGTTAGCCCCTGCGGCAAGGGTCACAATCATGGTTTCGCCGACGGCCCGAGAGACGGCCAAGATTAAGGAAGACACAATTCCTGAGAGTGCCGCTGGCAAAATGACAGAAATCACAGTTTCTCGCTTCGTTGCGCCTAGCGCGTAGGCACCATCTTTCAGGCTTCGAGGAACGGAGTAAAGCGCGTCTTCGCTGAGGGATGCAACGAGGGGCGTAATCATAATGCCGAGTACTAAGCCAGCACTAAGCGCGTTGAACCCCTGTAGGTTGGGTAAAAACTTTTGGAGAAAGGGTGTGACCGTCAGCAGCGCAAAGTAGCCGTAAACCACGGTGGGCACGCCTGCCAAGATTTCTAGGATAGGCTTTAGGATTCGCCGTAGCTGAGGAGTGGCGTATTCACTTAAGCAAATGGCTGACAGCAGGCCCAAAGGCAGTGCTACCAAAATAGAAATGACCGAAATCATGATAGTAGCGCTGACCAGCACGAAAATGCCGAACTGCTTACTGGCAAATAACGGTGTCCATCGGGTTTCAGTTAAGAATCTGCCGATTGGAACTTCTTGAAAAAAGGCAATCGTTTCAAAGATTAGCGTGCCGAGAATGCCAATGGTGGTAACGATTGAAATGGCCGCAAATCCACCAAAGATGATTTTGACGATGGTCTGGATAGTTTTGGCGCGATCGCGCTTCGGGTTCCAATTGCCCGGTGCAATATCCCCTGTCATGTTGGCCGTCATTATGTGGGTTCCTTAGCTATTTTTCTTGGCTATTGAGTAGACAAAACTGAGTAGACAAAACACTTAACGACAAAACGCTTAGCTGACAATCTGAAAGATTCAAGCTTGAAATGGAAAGTGGCCCTGCGTGCGAGCTGTTCGATGCGATTACACGCAAGAGCGATCGCATTGAACACAGGCATACAGAGCCACATCTCAGTAGCTTATCTCCCTAAAGGCGGACCAGTATGCCCACTTTCTAGTTAGCTAGGATCTTTCCCCAACTGACCTTCATCAACGCGTGCTTTGGACGCAGCTAGGTCTTCGTCAGGCAGTGTGATATAGCCTGCTTCTTTCACTAGCTCACCATTTGCAGTATCGAGCTGGTAGTCAACAAAAGCCGCGACTTGAGGCTTTGTATCGTAAGACTCTTTCTTTACGTAGAAGAACAAGGGACGAGACATTGGATTGTAGGAACCATCTGCGATCGTTTCAAAAGAAGGCGCTACGCACTCACCCGCTTCATTCTCAACTTCTAATGCGTTGAGCTGATCTTCATTCTCTTCGTAATAGGCATAGCCAAAGTAACCAAGCGCACCGTTAGAAGACTCAACCCCGTTCACAATCACGTTGTCATCTTCACTAGCAGTGTAGTCACCACGGCTAGCACCTTCTTCACCATTGACTTCTTCAGTGAAGTAGTCGAACGTACCAGAGTCAGTACCTGGGATCGGTTTCAAACAATTGCCCGAGTACAGCGATTGAATCATCGAAGGCAGGATGTTGCTCGCAGTCGATGATCGAAGACGAGTTGAAAGTCCCAGACGTCAGCGGTTCCATGTTCCCCTGACCGATTCACTCGCCCGGACGTTTGCAGCAAGCTGTTGAGCGAAGCGCGTTCGCGAAATCCGGTGCGAAATGAAATGTCAACGCCGGCTTCGACGCAGGATGTTGCGACCAACGTCCAGTCGTTGTCGCTTTCGTTTTGAAGACGTAGTTTAATTCGATCGAGAGTCGCTTCGCGATGCACCGGAGCCAGCGCCGTCGACAGATGCTCGACGGATTGCCGTCCTGAATCTTCCTTCAGGTGCATCGCAATGTAGGCGGCCGATTGGACGGTGTTGACGATCAACAACCTTGGACCCGCGTGCTGGCTAATCCATGGTATCAATTGTTCTAAGTCGAACGGCTGTGTGTGGGTGCGATAGTGAATCCGTTGCTGCTCGAACTCGGTGCTGGCCACGCTGGGTTCCTCATCCACCAGATCAGGAATCGGCTGCGGCGAATCAACAAACTCTGGCAGCATCCAAAACCGAGACAGCGATCCGGAACCCAAAACAAAATGGCAATTCCAATCGTCACGGAGACTCGTCAGCCATTTCCACGCTTGCGGCCAAAGGTGCGCCGGAAGGGCGGCGTGCGATTCGTCGATAAAGACTGCCGAACGAGCGATTTGATGCAACTTGCGAAGCGATCCGGTTCGAGCGGCAGCCAGGGTTTCAAAAAATTGAACCGCCGTCGTGACGACAATGGGGGCTTCCCACAAGTACGTCAAATGCCGCGACTGGAGATCGGTGAATTCGGCCCGGTGATGATGAGCGGCGACGACTCTTTCGGGATCCTCGCCCGGTAGCACAACAAATCTTCGATACACATCGACACTTTGCGTGATGATGTTGGTGTACGGAAGCACGACAAAGATGCGTCGCATGGAATGTTCGCTGGCGATCCGCAGCAGGTGCGCATCACGGCGGTGGTCTTGCCGGACCCGACCGGACTGTCGCAAGCGACCATTCCACGATCAACGTTAGATCCATGGCACGACTGATAGACACGTTTGCGAAGTTGGTTGCGTTCATTGTCGTCGGTCGAGGGAAGGCCAGCAACGTAACGATCCAATTGAGCCAGTCGCTCGCTCGCTCGCAGATCCACCGGAGGCGAAGGGTGAGCCTGCCGATAATTCTCGGACGTATCGTAATGATCGGCATCGACCAAGCACGACAACGCCAATCTTGCAAGAGGTTGACTATTCCCGTGCGTTTGATGATTCTTGGTGCCGCTTAACTTCGGCAACGCAAGTTGAGCGGCGTGAGCATCCAAGTACTCGCGGAGGAACCGATCCGTTCGCTTTTTGGTGGAACCGATCCTTTCGTCAGGTGCGATGTCGCGAAACTGGTTTTGCTGTATCTCCGAAAAGTTTGGCAATCCACGATGATGTGAGTAAATCAACAACGCCGCAATCATTGCTGCTTTGGAAGACGTCTGCGTGAGCATTGCCGCGACCCCGGCGTCGACGTGGTTGACAGGAAGCCCACCTTTCCCTTCCACAGACAGCACGGCTTGATTCAATGCATCCAGCTTTCCCAAGTCATGAAACTCTGCCGCCAACCGAACCGCATCACAAAACAGTCCCGATTCGTCGCAAGAATCAACTGCACGCCGATGGGCACCGGCAATTACCGCCAGTATATGATCGCGATAAGTTTGAGCGACAATACCAGCGGTGACTTTGGGACTGTGAGCGTAAAGCATGTGCGAATCGCAATGACTTGCGTAGTGGATGAGGTTACGAGTCCCCGCGTAACGGACTTCTAACCTGGTCCACTACGCGGAGCGACATTTTTGCTTCAGCGACTGTCAGACCAAATCTTCCAGCGACACTTTCTCGGCTAGTTCTTTCGGCAAAGATGTCGGTACTTCGTAATCACTCCACGATGTCGATGCTTTTTCAGGATCGCCTTTCTTTACGGGCGTCAATGAGTCGATAAGTGCGAAGTCGGAACACGACCCGAGTTGCGACTTATGCGTCATCACCCAAGCGTGCCGGATTTCGACCATGGGCCGGGCATGCGAACGTGTGTGCGAATAAGCGTGAGGAATTAAAGCCTTCATCAATTCAATATCTCGCTGTGTGCATCCCGACTTAGGTGCCATCGACGGATTGACGAAGAACGGCATGCAATAGACGCCGTGTGGAACGAAGCGGTACCCCATCGGAGCCATACCACGGTCCTTGCCTTCCTGAACGCCCGACTTGTTCGTGTTCGTGTGCCGACTGATTTCGATCGGAGCCACACTGATGCCAAGTCCGACCTGAACAACGCCGGTCTTGATCGAACCGGACGAACCTTCTTCCAAAAAAGTATTCCCAAAAACTCGACCATCCCAATAGGCATCTTTGAAAGTGCCATCTTTGATCTGACCTTCGATCGCCTTGCGGTCACGTCCACGCGATTCGAGAATCCCGAATTCGTCTGCGTTGATCCCTAGATCGCCGGACAATTGATTCCAAACGATGCCATCTTTGTCCTCGACCAAATCTCGGAGTTTGCGTTTGAACGAGACGGGTGATATTTCACCACGCCAGTCAGGCCGCTGGCGGGGATCGCTTTCGCGGTCGGGGTCGCCGTTGGGATTGGAATTGACGACCTCGATCACCAGTAGTCCAGTGATCCGCTGCACGTCGTTTTTAGTTGCTGTTGTCATCTTCGTTCTCCTCGGTGGTGGGTGTTGATTTTTCAGGGCGAGACAGATAACCGAGCAACATCGTTGCTCGATCAGAATCACTCGTGCGCTGTGGGATGTCCAAATCGGCCAATTGAGTCGAAACGTTGCTCAATTGGGATAGCAGATACTTCGCCAAGCCAACGTTTTCCCCGGTGTGAACCGTTTGCGCCGACGCATGGTATGGACGCATGCGTTCGGCCAAAACCGACAGCGCGTGTTCGGGGGTACTGAGCGCCGTTGACATCAGCGAGTTGCCAACAAGCTGAGGTGGAATGTCACCTTTGCGAACTTGGTAGCAATATTGCAGGTGAAGTTGGTCGGCGAGGCCAAGCATACGACCAACCCAAAAAGCCGGGGTCTTCATAAAGTCTCCTTTGGAAATACCGAGTTTCCAGAGCAACAGGCCCAGGATTCGTGGGATAAGAAGTTGATGTTTTTGTTGATTTCGAGCGACGGCATGGACTCGGCCGATCGCGCTGGATTGCCCGATTGCCAAAAGTAAGCCGGTCGTGTTTTTTAAGGTAACTTCGAGCAAGTTCGACGCTGTTCGTCGGACCGTTTGCGGATCGTCGAGCAACAATGATAGCGTGTCCGAAATTCCAACCGTCTTGCAAGAACTAGCGTGAGTTCCTTGACGCAGCCAAACGGTGTTGAGGCATCCGACAACCTCGGTCGTGAATGGGGTCAACGTCGTTCGCCATCGTGGCTTGTCTCCCTTCTCCGCACCAAACTGTCGAATTTGGATAGCCGGAATGTTTGTTGAACCTTGTTGCCAATCTTCAGCAGATCGGATCAGGTGAGATTCACTGCAACGCTGACTGTAAAGCACTTTGGTACGAAACCCATCTGGCTTGGCGAGCACAAAGATGACGATTTCCTGAAGTTCCGCAGAAGCCTTGCGTCCCGACAATGCTTTCGCGATCGTCTCGGCGCAAGCCTCAAACTGGCCTTCGGATTGGATTGAGGATGCGTCTTCATCGCCGTTGAGCAAATAAGCTAACGCTGGCGGTTGTTCCGGAAGATTAGCAGGGTAGGCGAACAACACGGATGGCGATCCACTGACCGATGTAATGTCGCACCAAGTCACGTCTTTTCGTTGATCCCGCGAGATCCATTCAAGTGCATTCTTGCATTCCTGCCGAATGGATTGGCTTAGCGGAAACGATTTTGATTCCGCGACTCCGTACCGAACTTGACACAAAGACTCTCGTGACATCGCTCGCAAATTGATGTTGCCAAATCGCGACATTTTTACCGTGGGAAAGCTTTCATCGCGGCCTCCATCGGTCGCATCAAACGCATCGGGCTTAAATTCTCGAGCGTCCGCCGACACATCACCGCTTTGCAGACATCGGTTGAGGTGTTGGTAGACGACGGGATGGTTGACCGGATACTCGAACAGATGCTGGTCGCTTAGCTCAAGAACGATCGAGACAGCTTTTGGACTTTTACCGCTCACGAAGAACAGCAAGTCGAACCAAGTGACTGAGTCATCCAGAGAGTTTGTGAACTGTGCGACCAGATACGACGTTAGCCGTTCGTGAAGTTTTTCACCGTCGATGGATTGAACCCTCTGAATCAAAGCCGCCAATGACGACGAACCTTTGCCCGCGACACCGTCGACGATGCCCGCAACATCTTCGACGACGCCACCCACGCATCCGTTCACTTTGTCCATGGCGTCGCGACCACCTTTTTTCTTTTTGAGATCGACCCAACACGAGCGGGCGGTAGTCAAAAGCTCGCTCACCTCACGCGCGGCGTCGTCGCGGGAAGGTGGTTTTTTACTCGCCAGACCCTTTCGTAGTTTCGCC
Source organism: uncultured cyanobacterium (assembly GCA_963833005.1). GTDB lineage: Bacteria > Cyanobacteriota > Cyanobacteriia > Phormidesmidales > Phormidesmidaceae > Phormidesmis. The sequence goes on from CAWHWK010000011.1 coordinate 607,973, forward strand.
GCCGCTTCCGCGAGTTTCGGATCATCGAATTGCCAAAGCGGCAGGATATTGAGCGAAGGGAACGAGTACCCAGCGGCCTTTTCGTACTTTCGCAGTTCGCTGAACCGATCCGGATCGGTGATTGGACGTATCGAGGCGACATGAGAATCGGCGTCCAGGTCGACGAAAAACGACTTTCCCCGAGGACACTCTTTTAAGAACCGGTGCCAAGAAGTTACCTCGATGCCAAGACGCTCGAGACTTCTAGATAAATCGTAGAGTTCGTTAAGCATAATGAAGAACCCCTTGGCGAATTTCGACGCTTTGGCGAAAACGAGGCGAGTAGGTGCCGTGGCTAGGATCGGAAAATACGCACTGCAACATGCTTGGCAGACAAGCATTGACGATCTCGCACGGCTTGGTCTGCTCACGGAGCGGACCGACGTAGCTTGGAACGAATTCTTTCCAGCCCAAGCACGGCGTACAATGCCACTGTCCTTTGGCTAGACGTCGCTGGAACATTTCCTGATACGCGTGTGCACCGTTGATTTTTGCTTTTCGGTGTACCTCACTACGTTCCGTTTGTCCCCGGTGATGATCGACAGCAACGGCTTCCCCGTAGATTCGGTAACATACATTGACCAGGACGGTCGCAAGCAACTGGAAACTATTGCCGTCCCTGACCGAACTCGACTTGCGAAGCGGACCGCCGTAATTGGTCGTGTAGGTGTGCCAGACCGGCACGGCGCAAACCTCGACTCGCGTCGGTTGAACGACCGCCGATTTAAGCCAGCAGATCGACTCAAAAATACCTTTCGCCGCAGAATAAGTGGGGGCAAGGTAGCTGACGGGAGCGTCACCGGTGTCCGGGCGTGTCCACATCGCCGACGCGCGAGCGATTTCAAGCGATAATGGGTAGGTTTTCATTCGGTTTATTTGTTCCAAATTGATAGTTAAAAACTATCAAAAACTTTCTTTTGCTGAGTGAACTCGTTCATTCCGCATAAATCGGAAATTCCCAAACAGACTCGTATTAGTCCATTATGGTCTACCATTCGGTCGCTTAGAAGTAGACGTTGTGACGAAAATATTGCTCACGTTTAGTCTGCGTACGGATGCACCTAGTACAGTTCGCGTTTGATGCCTAAACAGCGATTAATACGTTGCAACTAAACGATCGCTTGGTGTCCGGGGTTACGGTTCTTTTCTCAGGCTATGCCGAGTGGATTCGTTTACTCCACCTTGGCCACCGTTAGCAATCAGAAAACAAAAAGCCGGCATCGCGTATTCGCGAGGCGAGGTGTGACTGAAGATGTGGAGCGAACTGGAACAAGACGCTACGATGCGGAATCAGTTGTCAATACCTCGCACTTAAATCAGATGTGAAGCAAAGTTGATATAGCTGTTCTCCTAATGGAGCAACCATTAAGGAAAATGCCGTACTGAATTTTATATAGGACCACTAGGCAAGCATCGTCGCCAAATACCTTAGAGTGGCTAACTGTACAGTCGAAGGTTCCGGTCTGATCATTCCGGTAGTTCGTTCATTCGCGAACCGTGAAACTAGGAAAGTGGAAAGGTGAGGGATATCGTTTCGGGTATAGTTTCGCTTGACTACTGCTTTCACAAAAACGATAGGCAACACTTGTTCCGCCGCCTCGCTGCCGATGAACTCAGGAAGGTCGCCTGCGAAATCGCCCACTCACCTAAATGGCTAAAAGATGCCACCGCTTCAAGGTTGGGTGACTCGGTCTTTCAGCGGCGAAGCCGCGACAACTTTTAGCCGCCTGCGTAAGCTGGCGGTCAACGCCGCGGCCCCTGACCCCAATTAGCGGCGAAGCCGCGACACCTGATTCACAGCCTCGCGGTTGATGAACTCAGGAAAGTCAACTTAGAAACCGTCCGCTCACGGAAGCGGCTAAAAGCTTTTACCGTTTCACGGTTGGGTGATGTAGTCTTTTAGCGGCGAAACTGTGGCATCGTTGAGGCCGCTTGCGTAAGCTGGCGGTCAAAGATGCCGCAGCTTCGCTGCTGAAATTGAGATTAAGGAATTGGTGCACAAAGAATCGGAAGTCTGGCGACATCCGCTACGAAACTGGACAAAACTTACGGGTTTTGTGATTAGGTCGCTGTCCATTCTGCTCGATCAGCGACCAGCCCATTGAATAGGCGATTGCATCGGACCATCTAATCGTCCGTCTAGATAATCGCAACGAACGTATGTTTTAAGGCTAGCAGCAACCTTTCAAAATATTTTTTCGATTTCTTAACTAATTAGAGCAACGAGTGGCGCACCGGTTGTAGCGATCGGCGTTTGATAGTTCGTGGCCGAGCACTCCTAGATGTATCGACCCACATCAAACTCCCTAAAACTCTCCAGAAGGAGCAGCAGATGAAAATTGGACTAAAGCATTGGTTGGCGGCTACTCTGCTAATCATTAGCCCGATCGCATTGTTGGGTGTAACAGCCCAAGAGTACGTGCCGGGGGCGGGTTACATCGCCGAAGATGAATGGTATGACCCAAGCGATTGGTTTGACGGAAACGACGTCGAAATTGAAGACTATTACGATGGCGACGCCGACTCGCTCGCCAACGATTATGGCGACGACTACGGTGACGACGACTACGATTATGGCGATGACTACTACGGCGACGACTATGGTCTGGACGACGGCTACGACTACGACGAATACGACGACTATGAATACGGCTACTACGACAATTACTACACCGATGACTGGTACGACGACGGTGGAGTTTTCGACGGTTGGTACGACACCTATTAAGTTGGGTGGTGGTGATCTCGACGCTTTGGATCGAGTCCCGTTTTTCACGTCTATGATGAAGTCTTTAACCCCTTAAAAACTGAGCAACAAGCAAATGAAACTACAAATGAAGCATCTCGCGGCGATGACTTTGATGGCCGTTACTTGCGTGATTCCGGCTCTTGCGCAAGACAATAAATCGCAGCGTAGCGATCGCAGCGATGGTCAATCGAGCCAGCAGTCCGATCGTCAGCAAGAATCGAAGTCCAACCGATCGGAAAAAAATAGGAACGTTCGTATTGTTCCCCAGGGCTGGGTATCGATGAGGGTAGACTACGACAATGATGGTGTTTTTGATGCGGTCGAAACGCTGTATGTTTACGATCTAGAGCAGGCGAGGCGAAGCAGCAATCAGCGTAAGTCCGAAGGGCGACGAATGTCAAATAATCGGCAAGAAAATCAACAGATGATATCGGTGACCGGTGATATCAACTCGATTCAATCGGCGAAGATGGCGGGTATGGATCAACGCCATCAGCTCGCCAAGATCGAGACCGAGGACGGAAAAAGGTTGGCGGTCTGCTTGGGAACCGAGCAAGAGTTATCTAAACTTAAACTATCCGAAGGTGATAAGATCGAAGTTCGAGGCCGAAAGGCTCGGGTGAATGATCGAACCGTACTGATGGCTCAACAGGTGACCCATGATGGAACGACTGTTTCTCCCGAGACACAACAGCGCAGCAAGATGAAACGGGTCAAGGCGGAAGTCAAAAGTACTCGCACTGTCAAATTTCGAAACGCTGATGAGCCTCATCTGATCGCTCGCGTCGAGACCCAACGCGGAAAGACCGAAACGGTCAATATGGGACCAAAATCCAAATTCTCGAATGTCGATATCGAAGAAGGCTCACAGGTCAAGTTGCTTGTGCGGCAGGGACGTATCAATGGTCAAGAAGCATTGATTGCTCAGGAAGTCAATTTCGATGGTCAGACAATTAAACTGCCCCGTCCGCAAGATCGGCAACGGTTCACCAACAGCTCGCGAACTAATCGTGGATCGGCTAGTGATCGTCAAGCTCGGGGCGATCGTCGCGAAAGGACTCGGAGCGATCAATAGTTGACGTTCTGATCACTAACCCAACAATCTGGCAATCGTGTTTGCCAGTCCATGAAGTACTTGGTCGTCCGCAAGCCTGATGGTCAGTTGCTTACCGATTTCGGGTTCGCTTTGCAGGCATACATCAAGCCTTTCGGTTAAACCTAGAACTTTTTATTCGGCGGGTGGAGCAGCCTCGGTACCTCCGTTCAGTTCCCCCGCCAGGGACGACGCAAGGAGGCTATCACTGGGCTCAGTCTTGGTTTTCTGGAGTCTATAACTGGGTCCTAGCGTTTTATTCCTTTGCTCCATTTCTGACTTGTAAAAGCAGAACTTAGCGTTCTCCGTTAGATTAGTGGTCGCATCACGTGTGCCGACCAAGCCATCTCTCCCAATCCGCGTCGCTTATCCGCTTTCGATGTCGATAAAATATAGGTCGTATCACCGAATTCAAAAGTTCCAGCGATCGATTTACCAGCGGTTGCAGTAGTGTGCTCATCTGGCAAACTGAAAAGCTGTCCGACCGGCGCGATGGACGGATTGGTGGATTCTAGTACCTGAGACTCCGAGTTGGTAAAGAATGCTAAAGAGCCCGGAATGACACGATTTGCTGCGGAATTTGGCAGGCACGAGCGAAGTATATTCGCCGCCTCGTTGCGCCAGGAGAATAAGCATGCCAGAACTCCCCCGGCTTGCTTTCCGTCTCCGTCGCCAGAAACCGGACAGGAGAAAATCAATGACGCTTGCTTTCCCCTGACCGAAGCGTCGCCAAATTCATCATTGTTTAATTCAAAAACTCGCACTGATGGATCTCGGGAATCTCGCAGCGAAGCGCAAAACCAACCATGATCGGAAACGCAACCGGCTTCGCTGCTCTCGAACTTCTTGGGTCTCGAGCAAGCTAAGACCTCGCCGCCGGTTGAGATCAAAAACATATTCTTATAAACTGGGTAATCATCGTTGATCATCCGCAGCAATTGATTCGCTTCCTCAATGGTAGCTTCTTGTGGCGATGCAAGAGCCGACCGCAAACCCGAGTTGAGCGTCCACAATCGTAAGGCATGAGATCGCTCGTGAATCTTCTGTCCCATCAAGTCGACCGCTTGTTTGGACAGTGTTTCCAGAGAGTGTAAATTGAGCTCGATTTCCGAACTCGCCATCTCATGTAACATTGCCTCCATCCGACTGGTCGCTGAATCGCCGGTGACTGTAATCTTATCAAAAACGGGTGCGAGCGCCGCCCCCCGTTTGCCGAGTTGCGAAGCAAACAGAATTCCATTCAACGAAATTAGCTTGATGGCTTGTCGGTCATCCTGCAGCGAAAGATAGGTTGCTTTGTTTATTTCAGGAACAAGCTTTGACTGCATCAGGTGACTTCGACTGATCTGAATCCTACTATTCTTTTTCTCGGCCTGCATGATTTCGCTCGCCGGTGCGACCAAGTGTGAGATCCAGCCGCTGCCCGCAAAACTCTGACTGCCGTCGCTGCGAGCTGAAAAAACGAGACTCTCTTGGCCTTTAAATACCGCGTGGCTCCAATATGATTCACAGGGAGCGATGCCGCGATGACTGCGCGGCAACTCACATTGCGAACCCGGCCAGACAACCGCCGGATCACTGGAGCATATGACCACTCCGCGTTGGTCGGTGAAAAATGAGTACCAACCGTCACAAACGCTACCGTTGTCATCCCGAGGCATGTAATCTTCCAACATCGATTGAACCTCGCTTTGAAAGTCGCATAGCGCCGCCAAGGTTCCGATCGTTCCCGAATTACGATCTTCGGAGTTACGGATTGCGGTCACAAATGCGATCCGCTGCGATCCATCCTCGCTCGATTCGTCTTGTTGGATATGCGTTTGCCCCGCAACGGACTTCACGACCTTCTGATACCAAACTTGATCGCTAACATTTGAAGCAAGGAGGCCGTCTCGACGAGCAACCTTCGCATTGGCGATCACAAAGCCATCGTCGTCGGTGACGACTAAGTCGAAGAGACTTGGATATGTGGACGATATCTTTTCAAGCTGATCGCAAGCAACGTTGACATGTTGGTCGCACGACGCGAGCTTCGTGATTACTTTTCCAATATACTTAATTGTAGCTTGCTGACCCTCACCTTTTGACATTAAATCGGTTACAGATTTGAGCTCGGCTTCAAATTGAGCGCGGACCTGTTGATTAAACATCAGCCCTCGGACGTTCGGATAGAAGGCTTCGATACGTCGTACATTCTCTGCCAAATCGACCGACGTCCATCCAGTGGCCAATGTCGGAATACGGAATGTGGCAACCGAAGCTTCCAGGTAGGCTGATAGCTCTTTGAAGTCTTTAGTTAGCGACGAGCCTATTTTCTTTAGCCCACCGACACTCGCCGCGAGCAACGGTTCTTTGGCCCACCAGCGGATATCGGTCGCTCGATCTTGCAATGTCCGATCGACCAGATTGACTTTGATGTAAGCAGTCGTACAATACGCGGCACCGCAGAATCGACCGCGTTCGCGGTAGTACTGCGCGAATAGATCGGTCACGCTTTCTGAAAGGTGAACACACAAATGTTCAACTTTCTGCATCAGATCCGTGATCTGCTGTTGCTCAGTCAGATTTGTGCTGATATCTGCGGCCGTGCATTTTCCTTGATTGCATATCGGCAGGATACCATTGAGGTCCGCGACGATCCGGTCATGGAATCGACGGTGCGACTCGGTCATGAAATTTCGATAGTTGCCGCGGACTTCGTTTTCGATGGTTGCTTGAGTCATTTGGATAGTTCCTGAACGTCGCTGAGGATGCAGTGGATGAGTTGATTAAAATTCAGAATGATCAGATCGCCGTGCTTGGATTCCGTGACACCAAGATAGTAGTCGTCGTTTAGATGGGCTGGCGTGGGATGGATCTCCCCCGGATGAACGTCATGTATCGCATCCAAACGATCGACCATCAGCACGACTGGTTCTTCAAAGGACCGCAAATTTTGTGATTTCGCTTCCTCGCAAAGAAATTCCTCCGCGTGAATAT
>CAWHWK010000012.1:0-91350 GCA_963833005.1 uncultured cyanobacterium
TGAGCCGATTACATTTAGCGATGTGCCAGCCGATCACTGGGCGGCGGGTGCGATTTCTACTGCCTATGCAAGAGGCTTTTTGAGTGGCTATCCGGACGGGACGTTTGGGTTAGATCAGCCGATCACACGCTTAGAGGTGCTGCTGGCTTTGACCAGCGGTCTGGGCATTGAGACATCTGGGGCCAATTCTGGGGCCAATAGTGAAGTGCTAGCGGCGTTTGCAGATAGGGGTGAAATTCCGGACTGGGCGGTGGCGGCGATCGCAGCGGCAACGACCAACCAACTGGTGGTGAACTACCCTGCGGTAGACCAGCTGAACCCACAGCAAAATGCGACCAGAGCAGAGATTGCAGCGATCGCCTATCAGGCTTTGGTGTATAGAGGAGATGCGAGTGCGATCGCCTCTGAGTATGTGCCTGCGATCGCTACCCAGCCAGTGCCCGTGCCTCCGACGGCTGAAGTCCCCATCGATGACTTTTCAGATTTAGTCGCCTCATTGAGTAGCGCTGATACAAACATACGCAAAGTGGCGGCTGACACCTTAGTAAAAGGCGGTGCGGCAGCGGTTCCTCAGCTAGCAGAAGCTTTAAAGTCTGACAGTGTGCTAGCTCGGGCAGCGGCAGCCTACGCACTCAACGAGATCGGCCCAGCGGCAGCGGCAGCGACGCCTATTTTGCTAGAAGTTTTGCAAGATGATAACGAGCTGGTACGGGCGCTGGCAATTAGCACCCTGTCTAAGGTAGGCCTAGACCAGCCTGTTTTAGTAAATCTGCTAGTGGCTGCCCTACAGAGTGAATCTAGGCTAGTGCAAGGCATCGCAGCTGATGCGTTAGTGAGCGTTGGTGCTGATGCGATCCCGGCGTTGGGTGGCCTATTAGAAAACGAGGCGACTAATGCCCTCGTAAAAAAAACAGCCGCGTCGCTGATCGGCGATATTAGCCAGATTGATCGGGTTGATAATTTGGTTTTGGCCTCGGCTGTACCGGTCTTGGCAGAAACGCTCGGTGACGGCGATAGCGAGGTGCGCAAAGCCGCGGCAGAAGCGCTTGGTGACTTTGGCCCGCTGGCAGATGCGGCTATTCCTGCGCTTTCTAGAGCCTTACTCGGCTCGGACTCAGGCGTGAACCAAACCATTGCTGGCAGTCTGACCAAAATCGGCCAGCAGTCGGTGCCTGGATTAACAGCAGCGCTCAATAGCGACGACATGCTAACTCGGCTGTATGCCGCAGACGCCATCTGGATATTGACAGAAGACAGCAGCTTGATTTTGCCAACGCTAGTCTCAGCATTGTCCGATGGCAGTGTAGAAACGCGTGAGCTAGCTGCGCTAGGCCTAACTTATCTAGGAAGACAGGCGGTTCCGGCACTGCCTGATTTACGAGGGTTGCTTGGCTCAGATAGCGATCGCCTGGTGGATATTGCTAGCTTGGCGCTGCTGATTGTCAACAATCGAGATGCACCTCAGCCTAATTTGGGCTTCTTGAAAACAGATGCAGAGAAAGTAGACTCTGTTCCGGCTATTGTCGAAGCAGTCAGTCAGCTTTGGTCATAAAGAGCTGGATAGACTATGACTATTCGTTGAAACTGACCAATATAAATTTCGACTAGAAATCCATCATTACTTAGCAATACCAATCTTCCGAACGGAGGATTGGTATTTTTGTCGTACCTTTAAAACTGCAGGGAAACGGGTAGGGAAAGGGAACAGTAGAGCTAGTAGCTGAAGTTTTGAAACTACTGCAACAAGATCCGTTGATTTTTTCTAAAACCTCTATCTCTCGTTAGAACTGATGCATGATATTCCCCCGCCTTCAATCAAAGAGTATCCGTTTCAGTCTTTCTATCATGTCAGTAAAAACGTAAGCAAGTGGCTAGCGATTGGTGCGGTTGTAGTCGCGAAACCTACTTTGGCACAGACTATTGCAGTTGATGGCTCAACCGCGACTCAGCTAAGTGGGGCAAACTGCGCGGTTGATTGCACTATTGAAGGTGGTCTAAGAGATAGCAATGGCAGCGGCCCTAATTTATTTCATAGCTTTAGCCTATTCAATGTTGGTGGGTCCGCCAGCGTCACATTTACCGATCCAGGCGTTGAGAATATTTTCAGCCGCGTGACCGGGTCCACGCTTTCTGCAATCGAAGGAACTTTAAAAGTTGATGGACCCGCCAACCTATTCTTGCTCAACCCTAATGGCATTACTTTTGGTGAAAATGCTCGGTTAGACTTGCAAGGTTCCTTCCTCGCCAGCACGGGCGATCGCATCGTATTTGCCGATAATATAGAATTTAGCGCAAACCCCTCATCACTTCCCTCACTGTTAACTGTCAACGTGCCTCTAGGCGTACAGTTTGGCGCATCGCCAAGGCCCATTACGCTTCAGGGAAGAGGCCATAGCCTGGTATATGACGAATTTGAGGGTACTGTCGCTAGAAGCCTCCCTACTACAGGTCTGACCATTCCAAACGGTCAGACGCTAGCTCTGTTAGGGGGTGACATTGTGATGCAGGGCGCGAACCTAATATCAGACTCTGGCCACATAGAAGTGGCTAGCCTTGGCGGTAACGCGTTTGTTCAATTCAATTCAGATCGCTTTGGCAGCAATCTCAACAACAGCTTCGACTACTCGCGGTCAAACGCCTTTAAAGATATTGAGATCTCGCAGCAGTCTTCCATAGATGTCAGTGGAAATAATGCTGGTTCGTTGCAAATGCAGGGAAGGCAAATAAACATTAGTGAGGGGTCGGCGCTGATTGCCCAAACATTAACAAGTGGCGGTGGCCAAATCTTTGTCAATGTCGCAGAGAGTCTTAACATGACTGGCGTAGAGCTTTCTGCGACAGAGCCTATGCCTACCAGTATTTATCTTGAGATCACACCGGGTGCAATGGGCGATGGCAGCAGTCAGTTAACGGTAACCACGCCACAACTTACTCTACAATCAGGCGCACAGATTGGTCTTGGTATTGCAGGTGGCGGCACCTCCGGCATCGTTGACATCAGTGCCCAGACAATTGCACTAGATGGCGGCTCAGGCGCAACTTTTAGCGGCATATTTGCAGCAGTGCTGCCTGTTTTAAGTCCTCCTTTTGGCCTGCCACCAGGTGCGGTTGGGCAGGGCGGCGATATCAATATCACTGCGAACCAGCTTCGCTTAACCGATGGTGCACAAATCGTCGCTAGCACGTTTGGCCCCGGCAACGCAGGTAATATTGCCATAGAGGCTAACGATATTGAAGTTTTAGGTGCTAGGCCAGCGAGTGCAAGTGGCCCTGGAAGCCCTAGCAGCATTGTGTCAGCTTCTGAAATTCCTGTACTCGGTCCACCTCGCTTTCCGCCTTTGCTTCCAAATGGGAGCGGAAAGGGGGGAGGGTTAACTATTCTCACTGACCGATTGGAGGTCGCTGAGGGTGGGCAGATTTCTGTTGCCACAAACAGCAGTAACCCAGCCGGTAATCTTAGGATTGAGGCGTCAGACTCTATTGAGTTAAGAGGGGGCACAGCGGCAGGTCGCAGCGGACTGTTTGCAAGCAGTCGTATCGGCACGGGTACAGGCGGCAATATTCAAGTCGACACTAATCGACTTTCTCTATTAGAAGGGGCAACTATAAATGCCAGTAATTTCGCTAGCACTCTATCTGGGCCTCCTCCTGGGTCGGGGGCAGCGGGCAATATCGAAGTCTCGGCAACCGCCATTACGCTTAAAGACGGTAGCTTGATTACAACAGATACCGTGTCAGGCGATCGCGCCAATATCACCCTCCAATCCGACAGTCTTGTCCTTCGGCGTGGCAGCAATATCACCACTAATGCTACAGGCACAGCGACTGGCGGCAACATCAGCATCGATACAACAGCTCTGCTTGCCTTCGAGAACAGCGATATTACCGCCAATGCTGACGATAACTTCGGGGGCCGCGTCATTGTTAACGCTCAAACAATAATAGGCACCGCCTACCGCGACCAGTTGACAGCAGAAAGCGATATCACAGCCTCGTCAGCATTAGGGCCTGCCTTTGGCGGTACTGTGGAGCTCAACACACCACAACTAGACCCCACAGAAGGACTCTCAGACCTACCAGAAGGCCTCTCATCAGCGGAAAAAATTGTTGCAGCCTGCGAGCAACTAGAGAGCAATACGTTTGTCGCTACTGGGCGAGGGGGCCTGCCATCTAATCCTAGTCAACTTGTTACTGACCAGTCCGCTTGGAATGATTTTCGCTTCATAAGAAGCACAGACAGCGTTGCCGACAGCAATAGCAACAATAACCGCGAACGTACCACTGAGAACGGATTTATTAATACTGAGCCTATTGATACTAGAGAGCCATCGCAAGCCAGTCTAACAATTCTTTCTGAGCCTATTGTAGAAACTCAATCCTGGTCGCTCAATGATGATGGTGATATTGTCTTAGACACTAATTCGGCAGCATCCTCATTCACAGCTCACCATTCAGAAAGCTGTCTTGCCAACGGCTGGAAGAATACGTAAAAGCGTAGGCAGTACTGGCTGAAGACGCCGAACAGATATGCTGTGTTGAGATCTGCTATCTATTGCAGCGCCTGCGGTATTTACGGGGACCAATCTCCGCAGATCAGCACCAACATGAACAGAACGCTCTGTTCACTACCACATCTTATTCAAAGCTTTGTACACAGCCCGTGCAGCTACATACGAGGGCGGAAAGCTACAAGTATAAAACAGTACTAGTCCTCGTAAGGCTAAAAGCTTTTTATACTTATGGCTCAGTTCAATCTTACTTACGATCCCAATATTTCACTCGAGCAGCGTGTCGGCTTTGAACTGGCCTCAATGATTTGGGCTAGCTATTTGACTGATGACGTTGTTGTTAATTTTCATATCGCCTCTAGTGACAGCCTTGGAGACGGCGGCGCAGCAGCAGGCGGTGCCATTTCGCTTTTCCCCGAACAAAACTATGGTGTCTATCAAGCTTATCTAGAAGCAGATTCCATTAGCAAAAACGATAAGAAAGCGATAAAGAGCCTACAAGGTAGGTATTAGCAACGACACTATCTATGGCGGTGTTGGCAATGATATTTTGGATAGGAGCGATGCGATCGCGGCTGGCTACTTAGAGCGATATATTCTGATTGGTGGCAGTGGTGCTGATACGTTTGTGATAAGCAACGCCAACCAAGCTTATTACCTCGGTGGCGGTGATAAAGATTACGCCCTAGTCAAAGATTTTAATACTGCTGAAGACAGAGTTTTGCTGCACGGGATGGTTAGCGACTACACCCAGCAAAAACAGGGAAACGATATTCATCTTGATTATCACTCATGGTTCGCGGATAAAAAAGGGAGTTCGCAACAGTTAGCCAGTCAGCGAGAGATAGATATCATCAGCACTGTCTAACAACTGTAGTATGCGCTGCTGTAGCTCCGACAAAGGTGAGAGAAAGCGTTGTCTGACTTGCGTTAATGTCCATAATAGTTGGTGTGATGCCGCGAAACGCCTTGAGCAGTAGCTCAGCGGTGGGCTGTTGGGTGGCTCGTTTGGGGTTACCCGCATAGAGCCCAGACAGTGTCTGGTGTTGCGCTTCCAACTGGGTGCGCACCGAGAATTCGAGCAGGCAGAGAATCCGTAAACCCAAGCTCAACAGCCGAACCAAGCCTTTGACGCGCCCGTCAGAGGCTAAATAGATCGGCCGAAGCCCCAGCGCCTTGCCCTTGTATCTTCCAAAACCTTGTTCAATCAGATACTCATTGCGATCGCCGTAGACGGCCTGTGTGAGTGACAATTCCAGGTCGTTGCTCACGTAGACCCGCCAGCCCAGCGAGCAGTGCTGATAAGCGTCGTCGTCGAGCGTGGGTGTCACCGTCACGGTAGTTTCTGTCATCGTCCTGGCCGGTTTATCTCGATAGGCGCGTTTGTGCGTCGTTTCAGTCTTGGTTTCGTAGGTCACTTGGACAAGGTCTTTGACGCGGTAGTGTTGGAGAATTCGATGGACGGCAGCTTCGGTTTCCTCGGTGGAGAGGCGTTTGTGGCCTCTCCCGGTGAGGTTTAGTTGGTTGATCGCGGCGGCGGCTTTCTCGATGCGATTGTCTAACCCTTGTTGTTGCCGCCTTGCGTACTTGAACGAATGCACCACGAACCACTGTTCTCGCCAACTCAACGCTTCTGCTCCGACCTCAACCGATTGTGGCATCGTCAAGGCAAACCCCTCAGCGATCAAGTCAGGTTCGGTTGGTATCTGTGCGGTTGCCTCAGATGCGTGAGCGTTTTGAATGGGAGAGGCGACGGGCGTGAGCTGTTCCTCTCCTCGAAAAACAGGCGCTAGCAGCTCAGCTAGGTCAACTTTTGAAACCTGCTTCTCAGGCAACGGGCACAAGTAGCAGTTCTGGCTTTGGGCGATGTAACGCCGCGTCTCTATCGCCGCCATTTTGCTGTCCCTAACATACGTCAATCCCCTCGAATCGACGCTTTGTTGTACTTTCTTTATCTCTGGAATGTACAACGGGTCGTCTGCGGTGTTACCACTCACCACCGTGGTGCTCACTGGCAGCCCCAACGGGTCTAAGGCCGCTTGCGATATCTTCACTTGGGGTAGGTCGGGTCGATAGTCTTTACTGTGGCCAAATTGAAACAACCCCTCGGCTTCGACTGGCCTGTATCCACTGCTTGTCGTGGTATCCAGACGCACACACGATACGCTCAAGTCATACACCCGCACCGTATGACCATTCAACGCGCCTTCAAATGCATCCCACCGCTGATCATCGCTCAATCGGTCGAGCGCTCGCTTTAGACGGTCATCACTGAAGTCCAGGCTTCTAACCGTCGGCGCTAGACAATGCTCTAACGTGCTGCTCACTCCCGAAGCCCACGCTTCTACCTGATTGAGTCGATGGTCGCCTTGCGAGAGTAGATACGATAACCAGCCCTCTAGCACTTTACCTATACTCAATCCTTGCCAGTTCCTATGCCCCTGAAGATGTTCGTCTACCAGTCCGCTCAGATTCAGTTTCCTTATCTGGCTTAGTAGCAGGGGAATATCATCAACTCGTTCGTTGCCAATTAGCTCTGCCATAGCTGAGATCCTCGATCTGACTTGACTTCATTATGGCGACAACTATTTCGGTTTCTCCACTATTTTTCAGCGAACCATGAGTTATCTGTATATTGATATTGCAGCAGTCGTTTACAAAGTTGAGAAAATAAGAGTACGTCTAACCCCTAAAACTCAGTTTTTCATGTCTACTCAATTTAATCCTGATATTCACCTTAATCGCGACGAGTCGGAAGTTTCTCAGATTCAAACCATTATGCAGCGGCTGCAAAAGAAGATGCAGCATGATCGAACGGTACAGCAGACAACAGATGAGCTCAGAGCCTTCCTTCAGGTTGATCGCGTAGTGCTTTACTACTTTTATAAAGAATGGGAAGGAAGGGTGACGTTTGAATCACTGAGCGACCGAAGATTCTCTATTTTGGGGTCTACTGGGCCCGATCAGTGCTTTAACGAGGAGTATGCAGCGTTGTATTTGGACGGTCGGGTCCGGGCGATCGCAAACATCGAAACTGCGGAGATTGCCCCCTGTCATCGAGATTTTTTACGCTATCTTAGCGTGCAGGCCAATCTAGTTGTCCCTATTTTGACCGAGAAGGGACTGTGGGGCCTATTGGTAGCGCATCACTGCCAGGCTACTAGAGCGTGGCTACCAGCAGATATTGAGAAAATGAAAGCAGGTGCCTTAAATCTGTCAACGGCCCCTTCTATCGTCGGCAACTGATTGGCAACTGATTATAGGCAACTAGTTATAGACGACTAGCTAGTGAGCTAATCCAAGTCGCTAGCTGCAAGCTAAGTAAAAGCTTGCTGAAAGCTTGGTAAAAGCTGACTAAATCTTACGAAAAATCTCATAGACTGCTGCCAATCGATCCATCCTGTAGTATTGGAAGATTGATTTTTACTAGCTATAAAATCTGTCTCTAATCCATATATAGGTGTCTCTTACCGTGACTAAAACAAAAATTGCCACTACGTCAACTGTCAGCCCAGAAAAAGCTTTCAAGGCTAGCGCTAACGGTCAGTCAGTTTTAGTAGCCAAGGTGGGAGATAGCTATTGTGCGATCGCAAACAAATGCCCACACCTAGGTCTACCAATGGCTAAAGGAAAGCTAGAAAACGGCGTAATTACCTGCCCTTTTCACGGCTCCAAGTTTGAAATGTGTACGGGCAAAAACGTGGAATGGGTGGAGTCTTTTGTTGGCATCCCTTTACCCGCTGTAGCCCAAAAGATGATGGCGATGGGCAAAACTCCTACCGATGTGGCTAGTTTTCCAGTTACGCAGGAAGGCGAAGATCTGTTTGTTGATGTCTAAATCAATGCCTAGCTGAGACGAAATAGTTAGCTATAAGCTGTAGATGCCGACATAATATACCGACAGGGAAGAGGCTGAAGCAAGAGATCGACATAGAAAAGGAAGGAAATAGCAGCGAAAGGCCAAAAGAAAAGAAAGAAGAGTAGAGGAAACCGCCAGTTCTGTCGCAGGCACATCCATTGTCACATTTGGTAAACTAGGAGCCAGCAGAATATCAAAAGGAATTGGTTCGGTATGACAGCCGCTACATTTGAACAGCCCCTGCGCTTAGAGCAGATCCCGTCTCTCACTTACACCTCCACTACCGATAAGTTTGACGAAACCTGGCGGGCACCGCTGTCTACCTTGCTAGGGCTAGGGCGAGCCGTTGGCGCTGACTTCGTTGAGTTTTTCTTAGAGCGTAAAAACTACATCAGCTGCCTTGCCGAAGACGACGCTATTACTAGTATTGCGCCGAGTTTGGTCTCTGGAGCAGGCGTACGCGTGTTTAAGGGCAGCTCTGACTGCTATGTCAGCACCAACGACCTCACTTTTGACGGTCTCAAAGCGGCAGTGGAAAAAGGCTTGGCCATCATGGATTTGGCAATGCCAGCGGCCAGCGCTAGCGTGCCCGAAATTAACCTAGAGCCACTGCGCGACTATGGCGTTACTCGCGGTAAAGATAACTGGCTTGCTAGCTGCCCCTCTATGCAAACGATGGGCGAAGTACTGCTAGAAGCCAACACCGCTCTAGGCCAAAAAGCCGAGCATATACAAGCTCGCCGCGCCTCCTACTTCCGCGACTGGCAAGAAGTTCTAGTTGCCTCTAGCGACGGCACCTTTGCCCGCGACGTTCGCCTAACCCAGTCTGTTGGCTTCAGTCTGCTGTGCGCTGATGGCGAGCACCGCTCCTCTATTAGCGAGCGCTTAGGTAACACTGGCGATCCCAGCTTCCTAACCGCCTGGGACTACACTGCAACGGCTGTAAAGGTGGCCGAAGCCGCTGGCAAAATGCTGTATGCGGACTATGTGGAATCTGGTAACTATCCGGTCATTATGGCCAACCACTTTGGCGGCGTGATTTTTCATGAAGCCTGTGGTCACCTACTGGAAACCACCCAAATTGAGAAAGAAACAACGCCTTTCTTGAACAAAAAGGGGCAAAAGGTAGCCCATGAAAGTCTGACGGCATGGGACGAAGGGCTCTCTTCAGAAGCCTTTGGTACGATTGATATGGATGATGAAGGAATGCCTGTTCAGCGGACGCTGCTGATTGAAAATGGCATTTTGAAGAATTTCATTTCTGATCGAGCCGGTGAAATGCGCACGGGCCACCCACGTACGGGCAGCGGTCGCCGACAGGGCTATACCCATGCAGCCGCGTCTCGAATGCGCAACACTTATATTGCACCAGGAAATCATACGGTAGAAGAGCTGTTTGCCTCGGTTGACAAGGGCATTTACTGCAAGAAGATGGGTGGCGGCAGCGTTGGGCCAACCGGTCAGTTTAACTTTGCGGTTGACGAAGCCTATCTGATTGAAAATGGCAAGATTACTAAGCCGCTGAAGGGGGCAACCCTAATTGGAGAAGCAACCGGGATTATGAACAAGATTTCGATGTGTTCTAACGACATCAGTTTGGCCCCTGGCTTTTGCGGCTCGGTGAGCGGCAGTGTGTATGTGACGGTCGGTCAGCCTCATATTAGGGTAGATGATATTACTGTTGGTGGGCGATAAGCGGCCACTGTCTTACTGTTGGCTACCGGTTGGATAGGCGTCTCGCCTGTTCGGATAACGGGGGAGACAGGTGAGGTATCTGTTCTGACGGGGGGACAGGCGGGACGCCTGTTCCAACCGGGGGGGAGGAGACAGGCGAGAGGGCTATTCGACGAGATTTCTAAATACTCTTCATTTCTTATGACAAATATTCAAACGATTGCAAAGCAGGCTGAGGCGATCGCGCAAAAGCTCAGCATCGCTAAATACGACATCTATGGCTCATCCGTAGACGAAACCAGCGTTCAAGTAGATAAAGGCAAACCCAAACAGGTAAAAGCCTCTAACCGGTCTAGTGTGATTGTTCGCGTGTGGAACGACCAAAATCAGATTGGCGTTACCTCCACGACTGATACCAACGAAATCGGCCTCGAAATGGCGCTAAAAACTGCCTACGAAGCTAGCGCCTTTGGTGTTAAAGAGAACGCGCCGGACTTTAGCCCCCAGGCCAAAGCATCCGCCGCTGAAGTAGATTTTACAAAGGCAGCGCCTGCCCCTGTCCCTGAGCTAATCGAGACTCTGGTTAATGCCGAAAAAGGCGTGCTGGCGGCGCACGAGGCGATAGTCTCTGTGCCCTACAATGGCATCGCTCAGCGCGACATCGAACGCTTTTACCTCAACAGCGATGGCGCACTGCGCAGTGAAGAGCGCACCTACGCGTCTGTTTATCTTTATGGTAAAACCGCGCAAGAAGGCCGAAAGCCAAGGGCCGCAGGGGCCATGCGCTTTAAAACTGGCATTGCTCAGCTAGATGTAGACAGCTGCGTTCAAGAAGCCGCTGAAAAAACAATTAGCCACCTCGACTACGAGAAAATCACTTCGGGCAAATATCCAGTTGTCTTTTCCGCCGAAGCTTTCCTTAGCCTGCTAAGCGCCTTCTCGAACATGTACAACGCTCAGAGTATCTTAGACAATCGCTCTCTTTCAACGGCTGAGTCTATCGGGACAGAAGTTGCAAGCCCCTCACTTTCGGTTTATGACGACGAGCTGCACCCTGAGAATGTCTCTTCTGAGACCTTTGATGGAGAAGGCACCCCCACCCGACGGCTGGCCCTAATTGAAAAAGGCGTGCTGAAGAACTTTATTCACAGCGCAGGTACGGCTAAGCGAATGAATGCGGAGCCGACTGGCCACGCCAGTATTGGGGCAAAGGTCAGCGTTGGGCTCAACTACATAGAAGTATTGCCCGGAGAATCGGCTGACGATGCCTATGATCTCAATACAGCGGATGGCGTTGTTTTGATTGATGAGTTGCAGGCACTCCATGCCGGGGTCAATTCGTTACAAGGCTCTTTTTCTTTGCCTTTTGACGGCTGGCTGCTAAAAGATGGTAAGCGGATTAGCGTGGAATCGGCAACTGTTGCAGGAGACTTTCGCGACGTACTAAAAAGCATCACGCACATTGAGCCTGAAGCAGAAGTAACGCCAGGTGGGGTGTGTCCTCGCGTGTGGGTAGAGGCACTGTCAATTACGGGCGAAGCTTAGAGCCTCGATTTAGGGCATTCCTGCTGAAAGCGCCCTAAGAGAGTTAGGTACGTGTTTAGCGTTAAGAGATGGAAGTGCAAACCCCGAGAGCTGAGCCCTCGGGGTTTGCTTTTACCACAGCTTTTTACACCGATACGAATACGTACAATCAGCTTAGAGCGCTTTTTTAGATCGTTTCTTTAAACGGCGGGCTGATACTGTCGCCAGAGGTCGGAATAAATGACGCGATCGCTCTCCCAAGGCTTGTGGTGGCCACCGCTCCAGTGAATGATACTCATCTGTTCTAGTGGGCGACGCATCATGCCTGCAATCAGATGACCTTGCCCATAGCCGCAGGCGTTCCATCTGCCATCTAGCTGAATATAAGCATCTTTAAACATTAAATTAAAAACAGTCTCGTCGCCTAGATGAAACAAACGATAGTTGTTTTCTGCGTCCAAAGCCAGGTAGTGCTTTAGTAAATCGTAAGTCGCTTCTGTCCAATACGTGAGGTCAGTGAGTAGAACGCCGCTGTTAAAGGTGCTTTCAAACTTTCGCAAATCGCCCAACAGCTTGAAAGGATTGCTGAAGTAGAGAACCGCTGGGAAAAAGTGAGGAACCGCGCCCAGATAGCGGCTAGGGGTGAGCTTTTCGCCCTGGGCGTAGAGCGATCGCACGTCCCCAATAACCAACGTATCGCAGTCTAGATAGATTACGGTACGCATATCTGGAAAAATAGACGGCAAAAATAACCGCCCATACTGCATATAGCGAGACAGGCGACGCTGAGGATTACTCTCTTTAAACTTGTTATCTAAATAGTCTTTAAGGTATTCGGGCGGCTCATATTCTTGAACGCGGAAAATAGCATCGCCCTGTTCTATATCTGCGCCAAATGGAGAAAGCAGAGCCTCTTCAAAAAAGGTGCGATCGCCCGTTGGCACCACCACATTAAACCGCAGCGGCTCGCCCCCATCCTGCCGCGCCACACTGCGGGCTGTATTGCGCTCTGTATTACGCAAGATGGAATTGATCACCACCGTCAAAGGCTTTACCAGCGACCGATTCAGCGAAAAAGCAATATCAATAGGCATGGGATTCCTCTGGCACAGCAGCGGCTGTAGGTCACTGAACTAGATAGCTGAACCCGAATCTTTCAAGTTCAGCTTTACTATTATAAAGCAGCCGATTGACCGCTTTTTCTCTACGCTTGTGACAGCTACCTAATCAACTATCTAATCGGCCTGCTAATCAACTATCTAATCGGCCTGCTAATCAGCCTATTAACTAACCTACTTTGAGGCACTGTTTGAAAGGCTTTTTACCCACCGCTGCAAGCGCTCGGGCCACCGTAAAGGACTGTCACCCGGCCGAATGCGGCGATCTGCCATCGACTGTAGCAGCGGTATACCGCCTGCCTTCCAAGAGAGCGTCACATGCGCAATGACTAGCACCACCATTGAAGCCCAGGCAAGCACATGCAGGTTATACCAAACATTATCCCACTCGCTATTGAGTAGGGCCCTAGCACCGCCAAACTGCCGCGCTGACACCACAGACAGCAGCAGCATCCCTAAAAGCCCTGTGTTGATTAAGTGCAGCAGCGCATACTGACCAGAGGGCCGATTGAGATGAGGCAATTGTTTGAGCGACTTAGGCTGAATCAACCGTTTTCGGCCCGCAAACAGGCTGTACAACAGAAAAACCGCAAAGCAAACGCTGACAATTTCACCAATCTGACCGTGAATATCCAGCCAGCGATTACCCGCATCAGGTAGCGGCAGTCGCCCAAAGCGATAGTCCCATGTGTTGTATAACCAAAAGCCAGTCGCCATAGAAGCCAACACCAGCAGACCATTAGCCGCATGGACCAGTCGAAAAATTAAGGGCTGATAGGGACGTGACTTTGGCATAGCATTTTCTCAACAGCTCTCTTTTTGCTCACCTTAGGCAAGTTTTTAGGCAAGTTTTCAGCCCAGACAAATTTTTACCTTAGACAAGCGAATACAACTCTAATCAATATACTGCACTACTTTCTCGGTTTCGTAGCGAACCTTAGCCATATCAGCAGTTCTATCCTCTTCTGATCGATAGCCTGCGGTGCAAAGCACGACTGCTGAATAGCCTTTTTCAGTCAGTCCCAGGATTTCATCATACTTGCTAGGAACAAAGCCCTCCATCGGGCAGGTATCTATCCCTAGCAAAGCCGCACTGTACAAGAAGAAACCTAGCGCAAGATAGACCTGCTTGGCTGACCACTTATCGGGCTCTAGCGGAAAAGGCGGCTCTTTGAGATAGCCCTTAATCATATTCGCCATGCCCTCTAGCTTTTCTTCTGGCAGGTCGCGCACTTCCTTTAGCCGCTCAATATAAGGAGACACGTCGTCAGCACCCATACCTGTTTTGATTGCCAGCACCACTAAATGAGAAGCGTCAGCCACCTGGGGCTGACCAAAAGAGTGCGGGGCGAGCTGCCGCCTTAGGTCGGCGTTGCGAATAACAAAAAACTTCCAAGGCTGTAGGCCAAACGAAGAAGGCGCTAGCACCAAGCTTTGCGCTAAGGCATGCCAAACGTCGTCTGGGATTTTCTTGTCTGGATTAAATTTTTTCGTAGCGTAGCGCCATTTGAGCGTTTGTAGGATTTGCTCGGGCGTAAGGTCGGGTTTATTCATAATCAAAAATGGCGTGAATGAATGTGGACAAATTAACAGAGTTGATAGCGTGAGTCATCTATCGGTAGATAACTCACCGGTAGATTGCTGGCCGACGAATACGCTGGCTAGGACAATGGCAACGCCTGCCATTTGCACAATTGATAGGGTCTCTTGCAAAAAGAGATAGCCGATGAGCGTTGCCACCACTGGGCTAAGCAAGCCTAAGTACGAGGCCGCGCCTGGGTTTAGCCGCTCTATGCCACGAAACCACAGCGCATAGGCTAGACCAGTACCAATCAAGCTGAGGTAGATAAAGCCCCATAGGTTTGTTCTAGAAAACGTGGTAAACGGCCCCTCGATGACTAGTGCAATCGGTAGCAGCATCAGGCCGCCTATTGCGAGCTGCCACGCGGTAAAAACGATTAGCGAAACCGGCGGATGCCAGCGTTTTACCAAGACAATGCCCAAGCCCATAGTGACCGCACCCGCGAGGGCCGCAACGATGCCGATAGCATCTAGCTGTGCACCGGGTCCTAAAACCAGTAGCCCAACGCCAATGAAGCCAACAATTGCTGCCAAAACAGAAAGAATAGAGGGCTTATCTTTTAAGATCGCCCAGGCAAACAGCCCCACTAGCAAGGGTTGAATTGCGCCCGTTGTAGCAGCTACGCCGCCTGGTAGCCGATAGGCTGCTATAAATAACAGTGCCTGAAAAACGCCGATATTCAATCCGCCCAAAATCAGCATTCGTGGCCACCAAATGCCTTGCGGCAGCTTTCTAAGACCAAGCGTGAGCAGTAGACCGATGGGCAGCGATCGCAGTGCTGCCACTAGCAGCGGGTGACCTATTGGCAAAAACTCAGTAGCCACCACATAGGTCGTTCCCCAGCTAATCGGCGCGATCGCAGTCAAACAGATATCTGACAAGCGAGAAGTTGATGCAGCCATAATTTATCTTGACGCTAAGATACTTTACACAGAGACTCTAGCACAAGTATCTTGATGTTGAGATACTTATTGACAAGACAAGCTGAGATATCTCGATGCTAAGATTATTGATGCATAAGAATTGTTGGTGCAAAAGCATCGCTGTCTAGATCAAAGTGTTTAGCTGGTATTTACCTGCAATGGTTTTAGGCCCTACCGATCCGGTCGATAAAATTTTGGCGCAGTGGGCAAAAGAGCGCCCCGATTTGGACGTTTCTCCGATGGGCCTAGTTGGTCGCACTACGCGGCTGGCGAGTCATTTTCGCAAAGCTATCGGGAAAACCTTTGCTGAGTTTGGCTTACAGCTAGGAGAATTTGATGTGCTAGCCACGCTACGCCGCTCGGGCAAGCCGTATCGGCTTTCACCGACTGAACTTTTTAAGTCGATGATGGTCTCTTCTGGCACGATGACCAACCGAATTGACCGGCTAGAAAAGGCCGAGCTGGTAGAGCGAATTCCCGATCCGAGCGATCGCAGAGGCACTTTGATTCATCTAACCGACAAAGGCTTCGACCTAATCGACCGCGCTGTTACCGCACATGTTGCCAACGAGCACAGTCTACTCAAAGCTTTAGACCCGTCAGAAAAAGAAGCGCTCTCTAAACTCCTGCGCAAGCTAATACTGTCCTTTGAAGATCTTTGAAGCATAGTCATGGCCCTAAAGTAACCAGAAAACTATTCCCAGACAGTGCAAACGGTATGATAGCGCTGCTATGCACTTAGCACCCACACATCTTTTTTCCCGTCTCTTTTTCTTGACGCTGCGCCTAGCTGCCCTTCTAGCTGCCCTTTATTAGATGATGACTAGATGATGACCACTGCGCCTCTTTCAACACCTGTAGACTCGTCGCCACCTCAGCTCGATGTGGTTGCCATGACGAAGCGCTTTGGCAGCTTTACCGCGCTAGATCGCGTTTCTATGAGTTTAAAACCCGGCAGCGTTCACGCCCTGCTAGGGGAAAATGGCGCAGGTAAAAGCACTCTGGTCAAATGCGTTATGGGCTTTTATCGGCCTACCGCAGGCGAGGTGAAAGTCAATCAAACCCTCAGTGCGATAAAAAGTCCTAAAGATGCTCATACCTATGGCATTGGGATGGTGTACCAGCACTTCACTTCTATTCCGGCAATGACCGTTGCTGAAAATTTGGTGCTCTCTCGTCCCGATACGCAGCAGCTAATCAACTGGAAAAGAGAATCTCGGGCTTTACGCGAGTTTATCGCTAGCTCTCCTTTTCAGATCGATCTCGATACGCCAGTTGCGCAGCTTGCGGCGGGTCAAAAGCAAAAGCTAGAAATTCTCAAGCAGCTTTATCTAAAAAATCGAATTCTTATTTTAGATGAGCCAACTTCTGTACTGACCCCTGCCGAAGCCGACGAAGTGCTAGGGCTGCTGCGCCAGGAAGTGGTCAGCGGTAACTTGAGCATACTGCTGATCACCCATAAGTTTAGAGAGGTACAGGCTTTTGCTGATGAAGTGACCATTTTGCGCAAGGGTAAGCTGGCAGGTCAGGGCACGGTGAGCGAGCTGTCGGTAGAAGAGATGGCGCAGATGATGCTGGGTCAGGCGGGCAAGCAGCAGGCGATCGCACAAACCCAGCCAGCAAATTCTCTCCAAAACGATCTCAAGACGGCTGATATTACCCCCCTCAAACCAGCAGGCAAATCAACAGACGAGTCAACAGGCAAACCAACACTCAAACCAACAGACGAGTCAACAGGCAAACCAACACTCAAACCAACAGACAGCCAGAAAGCACAGCCCACGCTTTCTATACAAAACATTCAGGCTGAAGGCGGAAATGGATTGCTGGCCGTTAAAGGCGTTAGCCTGAGCGTGCAAGCTGGTGAGATTGTGGGAATTGCGGGCGTTTCTGGGAACGGGCAAAAAGAGCTGGTGGAGGTGCTGTCGGGGCAGCGATCGCAGACTGCCGGACAGCTTATTGTCAACGGCGAACCCTACGGGGCGACCCGCACAGAGATGTTTCGCCATCAGGTGTGTACCCTGCCAGAAGAGCCGTTGCGAAACGCCTGCGTACCCAATATGAGCGTGGCAGAAAATATGGCCCTGCGCACCTTTGATCGCCCGCCGCAGGCCAAATGGAACTGGCTGCTGCTGCTGGGCGTTATTCGTCGTAGCGCTGTGGCCCTAGTCAAAACTTTTTCGGTCAAGACGCCTTCAGTAGAAACGCCTGTCGGCAACCTGTCTGGTGGTAATGTGCAAAGAACAGTTTTGGCCCGTGAGCTAGCCGATGACTCAGTAAAGCTGTTGATTGCCGCTAACCCTTGCTTTGGCCTAGACTTTTCAGCAGTAGACTTTATTCACAGTGCGCTGAGAAGGCACGCAATCGGGGCGTGGCGATTTTGCTGGTTAGCGAAGACCTCGATGAGCTATTGGAGATGTGCGATCGCATTTTTGTCATCAGTGACGGTAATCTAGTGTACGAAAGCAACATTGACCAGGCCAATCTCACCCTAATTGGCCAAAAAATGGCCGGACACTAGCCAGACACTAGCCAGACGCTAGTAGGAGAAAATGAGATGCCCAGTATCCGTGCCCAGCCCTACGACTATGAACTCCCCAAAGACCTTCGTCAGCTTGCGCTTGTCATCATTGACATGCAGCGAGATTTTTTAGAGCCAGGTGGATTTGGCGAAGCACTAGGTAATGATGTCTCACAGCTCAGCGGTATCGTTCCAGCCGTCAAAACCCTACAAACTACTTTTAGAGAAAAAGAACTCAGCATTATTCAAACCAAAGAAGGCCACAGCCCTAACCTTTACGACTGCCCACCGTCTAAACGGGCGCGAGGAAAAGGCGTTGGCACGGGTGAAGGCGACGATAAAAGCAGGCTGACGATTGGTGACGCTGGCCCTATGGGCCGAATTTTGGTGCTGGGCGAGCCAGGGAACGCGATTATTGAGCCGCTGGCCCCTTTGAAAAACGAAGTGGTGATTGCTAAACCGGGCAAAGGCGGGTTTTATCAAACTAAGCTGGATCGGATATTGCGATCGCACAAAATTACCCATCTGATTTTTACCGGCGTGACAACCGAAGTGTGCGTGCAGAGCACCATGCGCGAAGCCAACGATCGCGGCTACGAATGTTTGCTAGTAGAAGACGCTACTGCCAGCTATTTTCCAGCCTTTAAAAAAGCCACCCTAGAAATGATTCGCGCCCAGGGTGGCATCGTTGGTTGGACCGCAACTTTAGAAGCGGTGCTGGCCGGATTAGCGGCCAGTTAGTTAGCCAGTTAGTTGGCCAATTAGCTAGTCAGTGAGCTGGCCAGTTAATAATTTGCCGCGTAGTCAATCACGCAGACAGATCGATAGGTGGCATGAGTACCACAGCCTGCACCTGCATTTGTCCAAGCGGAAGAAAACAGATTTTGGCGGTGCGCTCTTTCAGGCACGCCATCGTCAACCAGCAGCCGCATAATCACTTCTTCCGCGCTAGTAGAGCCATAGGAAATATTCTCGCCAATTCTGCTGCTTTCTACGCCAAACTCACTGAGCCGCTGCAAAAAGCTAGTGCCATCTGAGCTAACATGACCAATCTCACCGCCGCGTTGATCTTGCGCGAGTGCCTTCGCCGCCTGAGCCACGACTGGCGAGAGGCTAACCGGGCTAACCGGAGACTGCTGCCGCAAAAATGCGATCGCTTCTTCCACCGCACCCTGACCTTCTTGAGTAGCCAGTACGCAGTTTTGCCCACAGCCATGCACAATATGGCCGTCTTCATTCATGGTGGCCATATAGGCTTCTAGTTTTGGAATGTAGCTTTGTGGATCTTGGCGGACCCGGTTGTGCTCAGTAATAATCTGTTGTTCGAGCGTAGTCCAATCTAGCTGAACTGCGATTTGGGTGGAAGATTGAGCATGAGCGGCCTGCCCCCATGAGATTTCTGCAATTGCAGAAGAGAGAGACTTAGGAGAGATTGAAAGAGGAGAGAAATTACTGAGGACAACAGCCGCGAAAGTAGTCGGAAGACCAATTTTCAGATATCCATGTAGCGATTGATACAAAAGGGCTTTCATCAATTTTTAAGTCACCAAAGCTTCTTAAAAGAGAATGCCCATATGTCTCGCTGAAGTATTATTTATTACTCAGTACCAAGTACATTCCTCAGTTGGAACTTGTGGAACTCCGGGGATAATGTCCTTAGCACTATACACTGCCTCAGTAGCTCAAGGTCAACGAATTTTGAGGGTCGATGGTCATCGCCGCACCGCAGAGCGATACGTTATTCCAGGTCAAGCTGGCGTAGCGGCCACCCATCTGCACAACTACGTTCGCCTCACAATTTTGACTCTCGGGAATGGTGATAGTACGTGAGGTGCCAACGGCCAACGGACCCCCTAAAATATCAGCCCCGGCTACTTGCAAAGACAGCAAATCTACGGTGCCGTTATTGGTAACGCTCAGCTCGCGGCTAATTTTTGCATAGTTAACCACGCACACTGTTCGATACGTCGCATGAGATCCGCAGCCTGCCCCTGCGGTCGTCCAATCTGGCGAAAACAAGTTGGTTCGGTGCCCTCTATCGGCTACGCCATCATCAATAATGAGGCTCATCAACACGCCCTTAGCGCTGCTAGAGCCATAGTCAATATTTTCACCCGAGCCAGAATTTTCTACCCCAAACTGCTCTAGGCGCTGGGCTCCTCGGCTACCATCCGAGCCAACGTGGCCGACTTCGCCACCGCGCTGGTCTTGGGCGTGAGACTTGGCGGCGCTGGCCATGTCTGCTGAATACTCTAGCGGGCCAACGGCGGGCTGTGTACGGAGAAAGGCGATCGCTTCTTCGACTGCCGAGCGCCCTTCTTGGGTGACTAGGGTGCAGTTGGGCCCACAGCCGCCAGGAATTTCGCCCTGCGCGTTCATGGTTGCTAGGTACGACTTCCAAAATGGGGATGTAGCTTTGTGGGCTTTGGCGAACGCGGCTGTGCTCGGCGATGATTTCGCGTTCTGTGGTTTCCCAGTCTGACTGGGTGGCAGACTGCGCTTGGGCGACAGAGTCGGCGGAGAGTGCGTCGGGTAGCAGTGACTTTAAGAACGCTGTGTTTTCAGTAACATTGCTGCAAGCTGTGGCGATGAGGGCAACTGAGGTGGCTAATGCGAGTCGATGTAGTGAAGATCGAAACGATAGGTGAACGCGAGCGTTTGTAAGTTTGAACATTTATACAGCTATGTCGAGTAGGTTCGCTGTGGTTATCTTAGGGAAATGTGCCAGCTATCTCTTTTGGCCTTAGTACAGTTGTGTGGGGTGGGCCAAACTGTCTGCTCAAGATTCTCTTTGCCCAAGATTCTTTTTGTTTAGGCGATCGCATATTGGCGGCTGTATTAGCAACTGTGTTGTATCTTTTGTTACTTAGGCTCTGTAGTAATCTCTGTTGCTAGATCTGTGGTAATCTCTGCGGTTGGGTCGGTGTAGTCGCAAAAGGTGCGCAGTCCTAGCTTTAGCACCCACAAAACGGCGATGGTGGCGATCGCAGGATTGATTGGAATGGTAACAATATCAATCACGTAGACGATTAGTCCAGTAAGCAGGGCGGCTTTGGTTGGATTTTTGTTGTAGGTTTCTACTTTTTCACGAAGGCTATCGTCTCCGCAGATTTCTCGGCGTAGGTTTTTTAAGAAGGCGGTTTTGAGGCGATCGCGCTCAAGCACCATAAACAGCGGTTCCAGCGGTGGCGGCGACTAGCTCACCCAGGCTGGTTTCTAGGTCGCCGTCGTTTTGGGTGAGGGTGGAGAGGGCGGGCTGGGCGGCGGCGTAGTCTGCTAATAGGGTTTGGGCGTTTTGTATTTCGGTGGGGGAGAGTTGAGGGGTCATGATGGGATTGTAGAGAACAGGATAGAGCGGTTTAGCAAGTGTAGCTGAGCTTTAATAGATTCTTTGGATGGATTCTTTGGAAAGGGTAAGGATCTGCGCGGAAAGCTGAGAGACGGGGTTGAATTGGCTAGTATGTAAAAAATTGATACCTGAATTGTTGCTGCTATGTCAAAAATCACGATTCGCGAGCACCAGAAAACCGAGTGAAGGATTTGCGGCGACGGTCAGTATTGATGGCCAAACGCAGTATCCCGTGTCGGTGCGCGATCCGTTTGATGAGAAGCAGGAGAAAGATTTAGAGTTTTATTTTGAAGAGTGGATTCAGTTTCCGTTTGATGGGCAGATAAAGGCGCAGCGGGCGGCGGCGAGTGTGCAGGGCTATGGCGAGCGGCTGTTTGGCGAGGTGTTTGCAGACCCGGATGCCTATAGCGACTATAAGCTGGCCTGCCGGGAAGGGCTGGCGAATTTGCAAATTGAAGTTGAGGGAGAATCGCCGGAGTTTCAGGCGTTGCACTGGGAGGCGCTGACGCGACCCCAAGCAGCCAAGGCCGTTTGCCGTGGATGCGGTGTTTACCCGCAAGCGCTATCAGCGAGGGGTGATGCCGATTGAGCTACAGCCATCGCCGGTGATTAATTTGCTGGTGGTGACAGCAAGGCCGAATGAAGAAAATGATGTGGGCTATCGGACGATTTCGCGGCCTTTGATTGATGCGATTGAGCAGGGGCGGCTGCGGGTGAATGTGGAGCTGTTGCGACCGGGTACGTTTAAGGCGCTGAGCGAGCATTTAGAACGGAAGGCGGGCTTTTATCACATTGTGCATTTTGACGCGCATGGTGGGCTGATGAGCTATGCGCAGTTTGTGGCGGGGGCAAAGCAAGAGCGACTTTTGTTTCAGGCGCGGTATGGGCGGGGGGATATGACGCCCTATGACGGGGAGAAGGCGTTTTTGTTTTTGGAAGGGGAAAGCCAGGGCAAGGCCGATCCGGTGGAGGCGCAGGAGCTGGCGGATTTGCTGACGAGTCAGGGCATTCCGATTTGTATTTTGAATGCGTGTCAGTCGGGGAAACAGCGTCGCGGGCCAAACCAGGATGAAGCGGTTGGCGAGAACTTGGCCGGAGATTTAGCCGGAAATCTGGCTGAGATGGAAGCGAGAGAAACCAGCCTGGGCTCTCGGCTGATGACTTCGGGGGTGCAGATGGTGGTGGCGATGGGCTACAGCGTGACGGTGAGTGCGGCGGCGCTGATGATGGAAAAGCTGTATGGGGAGCTGTTTTCAGAGCGGGGGATACCGGAGGCGATTCGGCTGGGGCGCAAGGCGCTGTATAACGACAAGAATCGGCGGGTGTATTTTAACCAGGTGGTGGATCTAGAAGATTGGCTGCTGCCGGTGGTGTATGCAAACCGGGCGGTGGATTTGCGGCTGCGGGCGTTTACACCGCAAGAGGAAGAGGCGTATTACGACGGTGAAGATGCGCGGTATCGGTTTACGTCTTCTGGCTGTGGGGCGACGTTTGGCTTTGTGGGGCGCGACCTGGAGATATTGAAGATAGAGAAGGCGCTGCTGCGGCATAATGTGCTGCTGTTGCAGGGAATGGGCGGCACGGGGAAGACGACGCTGCTGAACTATTTGCGCGACTGGTGGCAGCGGACGGGGTTTGCTACAGATGTGTTTTACTTTGGCTATGACGAAAAGGCGCATACGCTACAACAGATTTTGCATGAGATTGGTAAGCGGGTGTTTGACGAGTACGAGTTTCGGCAATTTTAGGGGATGAAGCTGGGGGCGCAGCGGCGGAAGCTGGCGGAAAAGCTGAAGACGCAGCCCTATGCAGTTGTGTTGGATAATTTGGAGTCTGTAACCGGGGAGGCGCTGGCGATTCAGAATACGCTGCCCGAGGCGGAGCGGGAAGAGATTAAGCGATTTTTGTTGGCGTTGGTGGACGGGCAGACGAAGGTGGTGCTGGGTTCGCGCAGTGATGAGGCTTGGCTGCAAGAGTGTTTACGGTTGAGGGAAAGGTGAATCGGTATCGGCTGCGGGGGCTGGATGCGGAGGCGCGGACGGTGCTGGCGGAGAAGATTTTGGCGGCTGCGGTCGGTGATGAAAAGAAGATTGCGGCGCTGCGGCAAGAGGGAGATTTTAAGCGGCTGATGAAGCTGCTAGCAGGGTATCCGCTGGCGATGGAGGTGGTGCTGGCGAATTTGGCGCGGCAGAGTGCGGCGGAGGTGCTGGCGGGGCTGGATGCGGCGGATGTGAATTTGGATAGTGGGGAGGCGGATAAGACCAAGAGTATTTTGACGTGCGTGGAGTATTCGCACAGTAATTTGTCGGTGGCGGCGCAGAAGCTGTTGCTGTGTTTGGCTCCGTTTAAGGGGTTTATCTGGCGAGATGGTTTAGAAATTTATGGAAAGCAGCTACAACAGCTAGTGCCGTTTAAAGAGTATGATTTTGAGCAGTTTGACGAGGCAGTACAGGAGGCGATTCAGTGGGGATTGTTGTCGCCGATGGATGCATACAATCCGAGTTTTTTGAACATTCAGCCGATTTTTCCGTACTTCTTACGAATGAAGTTGAGAGGAATGGAATCGGCTGTTTACAGTGCTCTCTACGAAGGGTTCAAGAAACATTATTTGGACCTTTCTGATATTTATCGGCAACTGATAGAATCGAAGGACTCTCACCGCCGACAACTAGGACTCTCGATATGTTCTCTAGAGCATGAAAATCTCTATGCAGCTTTGGAACTCTGCTTTGAGAACAACGATGACTTTGAGATTTTTGTTTGCTTAGATGAGTTCTTTAAAGCGAATCATGAATTGGAAAATCGTTCGAGATTAATGGACTTGGTGTGTAAACAAATCAAGCATTATCCAACTAGCTTCTTGTCTAGCGAAAAGGGCTATTTAATAGCCTTCGCATTGAACAGAGCCGGTAGTAGTCAAGCACAACGCGGACGGTATCAAGAAGCAAAAGATTCTTACAAAAGCGCTTTGAAAGCATTTGAGCAATGGAATAGTTGTACGAAAGGTACTCCAGAAGAAATCTGGTTAGCAGATACCTACAACAATCTCGGCATTACACTCCATGAACTAAAAGAGTACGAGAATGCGAATCTATGCATTCATCGAGCTCTTGAGATCAGCATTCAACTCAACGACAGACCTAAGCAAGCAGTCAGATACTTCAACTTGGGATGGATCTCACATGACTCCAGAGATTATGAGAAAGCATTGTCGTATTATCAGGAGGCTCTAGACATATATTGCGAATATGAAGATCTATATTCTCAAGCACGTGTTTATTCAAAAGTAGGGGATATTGCTTTATCTAACTCCAGAGATTATGAGAAAGCATTGTCGTATTATCAGGAGGCTCTAGACATATATTGTGAATATGAAGATCTATATTCTCAAGCGAGTACCTACTTAAACCTTGGTGCAATTGCTTGTTGCAATACTTACGACTACAAACAGGCAAGGCTTTATTTCCAGAGTGCTCTTGATATATACGTGCAAACTAACGACAAGGAAAAGCAGGCATCTGCGTATCATAACTTAGCCGTAGTTTCAAGAGCTCTTTGCGAATACGAGCAGGCAGAATCGCATCTTCAGCGAGTACTCGACATCGATACAGAATTTAAAAATCGCTCTGGTCAGGCAATGGTTTACCATCAATTAGGCGTAATCTCAAGAGATATGGAAGACTATAGTCAAGCGCAGTTGTACTATCAACAAGCGCTTGATATTAAGATCGAGTATGGCGCTCGCTTCAGCCAAGCGAGCACCTACCATCAGTTGGGCATCGTGGCGGAGGCACTCAGAGAGTACGAGCAGGCGCGATCGCACTACCAACAAGCCCTCGATATCAAAATCGAGTTCAACGACCGCTACAGCCAAGCGATGACCTACCATAATCTGGGCGCTGTGGCGCAGGCACTCAGAGAGTACGAGCAGGCCAGGGCGCACTACCAACAAGCCCTCGATATCAAAATCGAGTTCAACGACCGCTACAGCCAAGCGAGCACCTACGGTCAATTAGGACTATTAGCAGAAGCAGAAGAAGACTACGCGCAGGCTCAAAAGCATTTACAACAAGCTCTAGAAATTTTTGTTGAATTTAACGACGAATACAGCGTAGGAATGACAGTAAAAAATCTTGCCAGGGTTTATAAAGAGACTCAAGATAACAGCCTCCTGACTGACGTTGCCCAATGCTTGAACTCAACCGTGGAAGAAGTCACTCAACAATCCAATCAGCTAAACAGCGACGATGCTGCCTAACCTTAACCCGCTACAGTCAAAAATCGTTCAGTTGCTAGCGGCCATCATCTAGTCACACTCAGGAAACCTTCCGCATCAGCCGGGAACCGTTCAGTCATCAACGGCACTCTCTCAGTCACACTCAGGAACCGTTCAGTCACCAACGGCACTCATTCAGTCGCGCTCAGAAACCGTTCAGTCATCAACGGCACTTTATCAGTCGCACTCAGGAATCGTTCCGCACCACGCGGCATCAATTCCGCTTCATATCATCGCCTTCGCCCAGATCCCATACTTGACTCAGCGAAAGAATCAGCCTATCTTCAATAGCTAAGGTGTGATGCCAATCATGCCTACTTCTCAGAACTCATTTGACTCAAGCGCTATCGGCAGGTGTACCACCACCCACCGACAGCTAGGCTCACAAACTGTAGCAGCCAGTCTGTGGCTTAAGGGCACTGTACCTTAGCCACCCCGATTTGCACCACATTTTGCGGAGTGGCTTTGGTCATGTGAGTTCTGGTTTCCTAGCTCACCCGTTTTACCGGAGACCAGACACTCATGTTCATCCCTTCCCCCTCGGGCGCAGCAGCGTCCACAGCTTCCGCTGCCCCCAATCGCCTACCCACCAATCCACCCCCGCGCGAGCAAATACGCCACATGCTATTTGGCACCCTCAGCGCCGTGCAAACCACCATCCGCCTGCTGCACAAACTCGGCTACGCCGAACCCAACGACTGGAGCCAACCCATCCCCACCGGACGCGCCAACGAAGTTATGGCCATTTTGATCAGGCCAGTCATCACAGGCCAGTCGTAACGGGCCAGTCATCGTAAGGAGGAGACACTCACAAAGCCACCCGCAACTGCTCATACCCCTGCTGGGCAGTTGCGGGTACTCACAAACCACCCTTGCGATAGTGCTCAGTTTATTTTGCTGCTAGTGTGAGCTTGTTTAGTGAGATTAACCAGGGCAACTCAGGGCAACACAATGGCAATAGGCAACAGGCCACAAGCATGAAAACAAAGCCAAAACGCTCGATCAGGAATCGATCGCCGCTCATTTTAATCTTAGCGATCGCCTGCGGTATCACCATTGCCAACCTCTACTACAACCAGCCCCTCCTCAGACTGCTAGCAGTAGACTTCAACGCACCAGCCAACGTAGTCGGCCTGATTCCAACGCTCACCCAAATTGGCTACGCCCTCGGCATTTTGTTGCTAGTGCCCATGGGCGACCTGTGGGAACGGCGCAGACTCATCGTCACCATGATGGTGCTCACCGCTGGGGCACTTGCCTTTGCCGCCAGCGCACCTAGCCTCACCTGGCTAATTGCCGCTAGCTTCATGATTGGCGTCACTACCATTTCCGCCCAGGTGATCATTCCTTTTTCTACGCTGCTAGTACGACCGCACGAGCGCGGAGAGGCCGTAGGGCTGTTAATGAGCGGCGTATTTATTGGCATTCTGTTAGCGCGAACGGTGAGTGGATTTGTCGGTGAAAATCTGGGCTGGCGAGAGATGTACTGGATCGCCAGCGGACTGATGCTGCTGCTAGCAGGGGTGATGGCAAAGGTGCTGCCGCGCAGTCAGCCCGAGCTAAACACATCTTATGCGGGGTTGATGCGATCGCTCGTTCACCTAATCACAACCGAGCCTCGACTACAGCGCGCCTCGCTAATCGGTGCGATGACATTTGGTGCGTTTAGCGCCTTTTGGAGCACGCTCGCGTTTTTCTTAGAACAGCCGCCGTACTACTATGGCAGCGATGTTGTTGGTTTATTTGGCCTAGTCGGTGTTGCCGGTGCGGCCATTGCCCCAATATCAGGCAAGCTTGCAGATGACCGCAGCCCTAGATTTGCCATCGGCATCGGGCTAATGACAACTATTTTTTCGTTTGTTGTATTTTGGATATTTGGCTACTATTTGTGGGGCCTAGTCGTCGGTGTGGTTGTGATGGATTTGGGCGTACAGGCCACTCAAATTGCGAATCAAACCAGTATCTATCAGCTCCCAACAGACATTCACAGTCGCCTGAATGCGGTCTACATTATGTTTTACTTCGTAGGCGGCGCACTCGGCTCTTTTTTAGGTGCGATCGCTTGGAGTCATTTTGGATGGTACGGCGTTTGCAGCTTGAGTTTAGGGCTGCTTGCGATCGCGCTAGCTGACTACAGCCGAGCCAGCACAAAATCACAATAGCCGCTTATGAAACGGCCAACCCCTAGAATTTTTGACTTGGACTAAGCCCCGCTTCGACCGCTTATTTAACCTTTGAGAGTACATACCAAAAGCCAGTCCTCGCAAGGGCTAAAAACCTTACAAGGACCGCGAAACTATTGTCTCAAATAGAAAGCTGGTGATCCGACTCAAACGGACGACCGGCTGATTACAAATCAGGTATTCTGAGCTTCTGAAACCTTTCTACATCAACGGGTTTAACAGTTTTAGTTTTTGTGATTTTTGTCTGTACCCCAATCTGTACCCCAAACAAAACTTAATAACTGTAAGCGACGACCCGACCGAGCAACTTTTTATGCCGCCGAGTTCGACCCATCAAATCAGGTGTAAAATGCTAGGCAAACAACTCATCACCCGGCGTTGCATAATAGAGGTATGAATTGAGGTTTTCCGCTCTATGCAATGTCCAGAATGTCAGTCCACTCATATCCGCAAAAATGGGAAGAAAAAAGGCAAAAAAACCACATCTGCGTGAACTGTGGTCGCCAATTTATTGACCAGTACGATGAACTCGGCTATTCCAACGAGTTCAAGCGCAAGTGCCTAAAGATGTATGTCAATGGCATGGGTTTTCGAGGGGTTGAGCGTGTCAAAGGTGTCCACCATACAACAGTCATCACTTGGGTCAAGCAAGTGGGTGAACTGTTGCCTGATGCCTATAACCCTGAAGAAATTCCGCAAGTGGGTGAACTGGACGAACTGCAAACATTCGTCGGTTCAAAAAAAAAGAAAGTCTGGATATGGACGGTGGTTGACCATTTCAAGCCCGGTATCCTCGGTTGGGTCGTGGGTGACCATAGTGCCAAGACATTTGAACCTTTGTGGTTGGTTGCTAGCTTTTGGCAGTGCTACTTTTATGTGACAGATGGATTTAAGGTCTACCCACAGTACATTCCAGATGGCGACCAGATTGTTAGCAAAACTTACATGACTCGGGTCGAAGGAGAGAATACACGATTGAGACACTATTTAGCTCGATTGCATCGCAAGACGTTGTGTTATTCGAAGTCTCTAGTGATGCTGAAGCATTCCATCCGATTGCTGATTCACTATCTCAAGTTTTGGGATGTGCCAGTACCTGCTTGACCATAGATTCATACCTGAATTCAGCAACGCCCGTTTTTGATAGGAGTATCAAGATGCCTAATCGAACGTTTTACTGAGGCACGACCCAAGTTTCAAAAGCGATTTGAGCGTTACAAAGAGAGTCTATTTACCTTTCTTGATCATGATTCAATCCCATGGCACAACAATACAGCGGAAAGAGCCCTCAGACACATTGCAGTTCAGCGTAAAATTTCAGGTTCATTCTATGAATCTGGTGTGGCCTCGTACCTAGTCTTACTTGGAATTATGCAAACCTGTAGATTTCAAGGAAAATCATTTCTAAAGTTTCTAGTTTCAGGAGAGAAAGATGTTGATGCTTTCAAATCTCCCAAGAAAAGAAAAAGGGAAAAGGCTGTTGCGTCTGATATTTCCGCTGCTGACTAGCAACGTTAAACGCTAAAAATAGGATGGATGAAAATGTCTGAGTCTCTGTGGAATAGGCCGGGAGAAGCATTAAGCCATAAAAATGCCTGTAAGGAATTTGGTCTTACAGAGGATGAAGTCTTTAAGGCAATAAAGTCAGGTAAATTGCAATATCGTGAAAATTATGCTCATGGGAACCCTTATTTTCGGCTATTGCGAAGTGAAGTTAAATCATTAGTTGGCGAACTGTATGGGCCTCAACACTTAGAAGCGCAAGCGGTTAAGCATCAATTGCAAAAAATAAACCGAGAAATTAATAGTCTCAAAAGAAAGCTAAAATCTTTAGAAAGGCAGAAAGCTGAATTAATTGAACGCCAGAACCAGTGACTTAGGCGATCGCGTTGTCTGTTTTAGGCTGCTTCTATTTAGAATCCTCGTTCCTCATTAATTCTGTTGAGGAACGACTGTAACCATTACCTCACTCAAGGTCAGCATATTGCGGTGGGCTAGCCCCAACCCTTTTGGTCACTTTGGGATACTTTCCTTTGGGCGCTTTCTCCTTTATCTCCATGACACTGACCTGATGCCACCAGTCATCCCCAAAATCAAACCAATAGCCAAAGATATCCCCTTCGGATAAGCCCAAAGAGACCATCTTTGTTTTCGCAACATCGTTAACAGAGGCAGGCCCCATCGGCATCTTCACACCATATTTTGCGGCATTAGGGTCATTCGGCCCCCTCCCACCGATTTGGAATTCGTACATGTGCTCATCTTCTCGGTCAAAAGCACTAAAGAGAATGTTATGGAGATCTTTTAAAGTGTTGCTTCCTTTAATCTCAACGACCCTAGAAACCTCAGGATTTTCGGCAATAAAGTCTTCAGTCACAGGCCCATCAATGATGGCGACCAGCAAAACATAAAACGTCTCGGGAGACTGTTTAACCCCTTTACGGTCAGAGGCTGAACGGTTAGAGGCTGAAGGTCGAGCCGCTGAAGACGGTGCGGTCAAGCCCCCGACCTTGGTGAGAAGATCCTCTTTATCTCCTGGCAGATAGGGAATTAACCCTTTTTCAAAGGCCTCTTCCTGAATATATCTAGGTACTGAACGAGCATCCATCATCAACCCATTGACTGAAATCATCCAGGCCATGAGATTATTGTCTAACTTGCTCGGTAGACACCAATCAGGATCCATCTGATGCATACCTAAGGTATCGCGCACCAGTTTTGACTTGGCCCCTCCGGTACTGGCACTGACCCCAAATGCTGAGTAGAGGTCTTTGACACTCATGTGAGGGTCTTGAGACGGGTCTGATAAAAAGTTGACCATACCAATGGCGTGGGTAATCCCGCAGGCCCAAGTTTTATCCCGCCCCTTCGACAGCGGAGACGGTCGCTTACGGCATAGCGCCGCTACGGCATAGCGAATCAGCTGGGCATATTCATCGTTCAAATGGGTTTTCGAAAAGTCGTTGGTAATGGCCACAATGCCCTCAAACTTGGCTTGCATCGCCTTGGGCACAGCTTCCGTTTTTTTAACTTTAGCCATCTGACCTCCTCCCTAAAAATGACTCCTAATGGTTAATGCCCCAACTGTAAACCCTTCAGAGAAATGAATGGGGACATTGCCATAAACCAGCATAAAGACTGCGGTAGCATAGTGCAGTATCTACGATACCAAAGTATATTCAGCTCAACTAGGTACTGCGCAATGTCCCTATTTTTTGAAGATTTTGACGAATGGTACGAAGCCTACGAAACCGCATCGCCCCTAGAGCAATACGAAATAGTGCTGGGCATCGTCTCTAGCCCCATTCCCTTAGACTATGCCGTAGAGACCGACTTCGTCTCAATACTGATTGAAGTGCAAGGTTTGTTGGAGGGCAATAATCTTCTGGAGAAAGCCTTATCTTTTATCGCAACACTTCAAAAGCAGCAGCCAGCGCTTTATCAGCAAGAATTTTACTACTTTGATAATTTTCCCATTCGGTATGCGCTTTTCAGTCGAAAGCTGAGCCTAATGGATGAAGCGCTGGCTCGATATAAGCAAGACCCCGTCAAGAGCATTGATGAACTTTTACCGATATTAGACGATTTGCGCTTTTACGATGCTCGCGAGCAAGCTGCTGATGTCAGCCATGTTGTTTACCAGCCAGTAGCAACCTCTTCAAAGCTGATGGGCTATGCAGAAGACGATTTTGGCGCGGTCATCATGGCCGATATGCTTGGACAGACCTACGAAACATTGCGGCAGAGCAACACAGTAGATTGGGAAGCTTGGGGCAAAGAATCAGTTTCTTTGGGCTTTGAAGATACGACAGAATTACAACAAGAAATTGTTCAAATCCTGACTGGGGAGACCGCGCCTCCCTCAGCGTTGGTGACCTTATTTCAAGAGGAGCCAGAGATAGCTTTGAGGCAATTGTCACTGCGGTTTAATGTCAAAATGGCTGCTCAAAATCAGCTGAGTTTTGTCTGTAGTCAGGCGATCTGGTCAGCGGTGATTGGGTTTTTAGGGGAGCGACGGCTTTCTAAGAAGCAACTCAGCCATCCCGATCGTTTCTTTGATTTCGACCTCAAAGCGTTGGATCGTTATATTGGCCGTCTGATGGGAAATTTGTTCTCCTTCCGGCAATCGATGGGATTTGCCGTCATTTGGGGCCTACCCCATGTGTACGACTTTCTCAGGGCGGAAGCGGTTATTGAAGAGGCTGTTTATGATTCTGCGATCGCAATTACAACCGACTTTCAAACCCAGATGCTTGAGAACTGGTCTGACCCCCTTTGGCGTTTTAGCTTTGTCCATCGTTGGGGTAAGCCCAACCACCAAACAGACAAAGACTTTGCTGATGAAGTCCAACGGTTTGCTGGCACCATAGATGATTCTGAACCCTTGAGCAGTGAACCCACCAAAAAGCTTGATTGGGATGCAATGCTGACCAATATGGCTGAGGATATATCCCAAAAACTATCGCAAAATCCTGAGTTTGCCTCACCCAGGTCATCGACATCGAATCCAACTGAACAGCCGCCTGCAAACTTAAAACCACCGCGAACACCTAAGCCTCGGAAGTCTCCGCTCCAGGAAGCTAAGGCACTCGAAAAGAGCAAGGGATCTAAAAAGAAGAAGAAACAAGGCAAGGGGTTTAGTTGAGGGCTCTTTGCGATAGCTTCAGGAGATACTCAAAAAAAGAAAGAACTCGGAAGAAGAAACAATAATTTTAAAGCGGCAAGGTCGATCACTCCTTTCAGTCACTCCGCTTGTCTCTTCAGGTCATCGTTCATACCTCTAACTTCCCTTCACCCTCGAATGACCCAGACCTTTCGCCCCTGTTGGGTCTTCGCCTGCTCTACAGCCGTCCTCTCTGCAATCGGCACGGCTCCACCCCGACGATCAAAGATAACCAGCCAACCCTCACTCAGTCCAAGCCCAGCCAAATAACCCTCTAACTGTTCTAGCCCAGCAGTCAAAGGATCGGGACGATTGTCTCGCCACACCTTCAGCTCCATCGCCATCACCGTTTTTCCATACCGTAAGCACATATCCATCCGGCGAGTGCCAATCGCGTATTCTCGCTCCAGCGTACCGCCACCATTCACCACACGATGCAAAAACGCCATCATCACCAAATGAGGCGCTATCTCGTGATAAGGCGCACTTTTCATCAACGGCTCTCCATGCTGCCGCCAAAAAGCTAAAAACGCCGAGAGTAATTTATCTGGGTCTAGCGATCCATCCGCGTTTAGCCAGCTCGGTTGAATCACCGGCATACTATCTTGCGGCCCCTCTGCTAGCATTCGGGGCAACACTTCTCGATATATCGGATTAGCAATCGTCAGCCCGCTTGCCGGGTTACGCGCCACCAACCCCAAATCCACCACAAACTGGCGATCATCAGCAGATACAATGCCTAAGTCCTGCCCCGCTAACATCGGTTCAATAATTGCTCTCACTCTAGGCTCTCTTAAACGCTCCACCAAGCTATCTAAGTGCGTATCCTGCCTTCTAATTAATCTCTCTTTGGCTTCATAAATGTGGCCTAGTTCAATCGTGACGGACTCATCATCAATAATTTCTTCCACCGCTTCTTTGGCCAACGCATTTACGAGCCAGGGCTGGCCCTGAGTCAGTGAAAAAGCTGCTGCGATCGCCTCCCGCGTAAACGACTGCCCCGTATCGTCAGTATGCTGCGCGTAAAGATCAGCAACATCTGTTGCCGTAAAATTTTCTAAAGTAAGAGACTTCACCTTAATGTTAAAAGGGCTTGCTGTATTTAATCTGTTACTGCCGCCTGAAGCCACTTTATAATCTCTCACATCCCGCAAGCCAATAAGTGCTAGCGAGTGAGGGAACCCTTCCGGCCTAACTGGGTAGCCATCTCGCAACTGACGGAGTACAGAAAGTAAAACATTGCTTTGCAACGAGTCAATTTCGTCAATAAAAATGACTAGCGGGCGAGAGGAATGCTGCGCCCAGCTCTTGAGAGCCGAGCCAATACGCTTACCCGGCAAAGACTCTGGCCAAGGAGGTGGCTGAAAATTATCAGGCAGCCGAAACTGAGCTGTATCTTGCCATGCCTTCAAAATAGCCAGCTCTGCGGCCCCAATATCTTCTGGGAAAGCTGCACCAACCTCCACAGAAACCATAGCTGCGGCATATTGGCCACTGTCAGTCAGGAGCTTGGCCAAGGCAATCATGGCAGTCGTTTTGCCAGTTTGCCGAGGAGCATGTAAAACAAAGTAACCCTGCTGATCGATCACGCGCTGAAGCTGCGGCAGCCGGGCCGTCGGCGAGAGCATGTAATGAATATCTGCTTTGCAAGGGCCAGCAGTATTGAACCAACGAACCATAGAAGATACTAGCCAGAGCAATACTAACCGTCACAGTGGTTACAGCTTATCTTGTTTCCGAGAGCGTGGTTCACAAATGAGTCTTTTTAGGTAACACTCTCAGCGCAAATTAGGACCTCGTTATCAATGACCCAGTCGGCTTATTGTGTCGATGTCTATGCTCTCTGGAAGTGCTCAAAGCCGAGTAATTCTAGCCGACACCCGAGACCTTATAAAGCAACGATAATTGAGAAAAAATTGGAGAAGGCTCAAACGCCCTATAAATTTGACTCGAACAGAAGAGCAGCTGAGTGAAAAACATTGACTCTACCTCTCCAAAACCCAATTACAACGAGAGTTTCAGCGGTTGGTTGTGTTTGGCATTGATTTTTACCCCATAACGTACCCCAAACAGCCTTAAAACAGTCCTAAGACAGTGCTTCTATGAGTAAAAATACTCATAGAAGCTTTTTCAAAAAGCTCTCAAAAAAAATTCCCACAAAGCCTGAAAGCCTTGCGGGAATTGGGATACATTCGGTTTCTTAGAAAGCTGGTGATCCGACTCGAACGGACGGCCGGCTGATTACAAATCAGCTGCTCTACCAACTGAGCTACACCAGCAAAGTGTACTTTTTTTGGAAAGACCAACTAGGCAGATTTCCAAAAAGCCTCAATAGCGACTAGCAACAGCGACTATGTTTATAAAAACACTTTCACAAATATGCCAGCCCTTTCACGAGGAACTAAATCATATCAAAGTTTGTGAACGCTTTCAGCAAAGATTTTAGCGAATTAAAAGAAAAACTTCAGTCAAAAGTCCAAGCTACAGCCAGATTGGGGGAATTATTCCCCCAATCGCCTCTGCGATCTTCTGCCTAGTGCGTTTCTTCGCCTACGCTTTATTGTTTTCTACGGCCCAGCGGGCAAGCTCTGTGCGATTGTGCAGCCCGGTTTTACCTAGCATGTTGCTCACATGGCTCTCAATCGTGCGCTGGCTTACCTTTAGCTCTTCGGCTATCTGACGATTGGCCATTCCACGCGCCACAAACTGAACTACTTTCAGCTCAGTCGGGGTTAGCTCTACATCGAAAGGCACCTGAATGGTTGGAATGGAGTTGGGCCCTTTGTTTTGACGCTGAATCAAACGGGTGGCCTGCTTCAGCGAAGACTCAACTTGGGCAACAAGTTCTTCTGGCTCGAATGGCTTCACCATGTAGACATCCGCGCCAGTTGTGAGGCCCTTCACTCGGTCTTGGCTTTGTCCCTTTGCCGAAAGGAACAAAATGGGAATCCAGCTTTTGCCGGGATCTTGGCGAACCTGCTCTACAAACGCGTAGCCGTCCATTTCTGGCATCATGACATCGCAAATAATCATGTCTGGGGATAGATCAGTGAGGGTAGAGAGCGCCTCTCTGCCGTTACCCGCAGTCATTACTTGGTAGCCACGAAACTCTAAATAATCCTTTACTAGTAAAATGAGATTAGGATCGTCATCAATAAGTAAAAGCTTCTTCTGTTCCCCTGTGTTAGCTTCTTTCATGCCGTATGCTCGCTCGTGTGCTTCCCGGTAAAGAGTTGGTTATTAATAGAAATGTAGATGTATTGTGAAGCAGCTTTACACTACTCAATAGCCTGCCTTTTGCCAGAGACTAGCTAGCATCGAAGCTAACTAGCAATTGCTATTTGAATAAACCGCTTTAGGTATGCTTGACGAAACTCGCGTGATTTTTTTAACGGCTTGCAATCTTAAGCCCCTCTACAGGCGTCAGCACAAGAGGGCTGCGGTTTACAAGCGTTTGTTCATCGGTTTGCTACATCAAGTATTCCCAAGATGTAGATGAGATCACTAGTAGTGACTTTTCAGAGATAACGTTTCAGGTGTGACTTTTTATCAGGCTTGTTTAGTCAGCTTGAATGGACTCCAGCTTGAACTAATTCAAAGGCTAGGGCGAGAGGCTGCTGGTAACGCATGCTGCAAGAACGCATAGTCAGTAACAACGTTGCCGCCAATGAGATGCTCTTGAATGATGCGTTCGATCACTTCGGGTGTAGCCGTGTGATACCAAACACCTTCTGGATAAATTAGCAGAATCGGACCTTTTTGGCAGACTCGTAGGCAGTTTGCTTTGGTTCTAAATATGTAGCTCGCAGGCGGATCTGTAGAAACATCTAATTTCAGTGCTTTGAGGCGCTGCTTTAAATATTTCCAGGCGACGACGCTTTCTGCGTGATCACAGCATTTAGGAACGGTCTGATCGGCGCATATAAAAACATGCTTTGTCGTCTTACCTAGCGAGAGGGCGGCGACACTCTTGTCGAGCGCGTTGACATCGGGCATCGAGAGACTCAAAGACATATCAAATACACTAGTTATACATTAAAGACAATGTCTTCAGTAATATCAATGATCGTTGTCACAGTGTTTGGGTATTAAATGATACTTGCCATGGTTTGGTCTGTGAAGAGAGGGGTGCGGTGATTACATTGCTGAGCGACTTTGGAGCTCAAGATAGCTATGTGGCTGTGATGAAGGGTGTAATTGCGGCGATCGCTCCGCGAATACCCACGTGCGATCTAACACATCAAGTGCCACCTCAAGATATTCTAGCGGCCCGGTTCAATTTGATGATGGCCTATGCTTATTTTCCGCTGGGAACGGTTCACTTAGCTGTGGTCGATCCGGGGGTGGGTTCTGCGCGGCGGGCGATCGCACTTCAAACGCCCAGCGGCTTTTTCGTCGGCCCAGATAATGGTCTGTTTAGCGGCGTGCTCGATCGCGAGCCGGTTTTGATGGCTGTGAGCCTAACTAGATCTCGCTACTGGCGAACCGCCGAGCCCAGTGCGACTTTTCACGGTAGGGATATCTTTGCGCCAGTGGCGGCTCATTTGGCTAGCGGTGTGCCAATAGCGCAGGTGGGCGATCGCATTTTACCAGAAACCCTGGTTAAGCCCGACCTTGCTCCAGCCGTTGAACGTCAGCTTCAGCGGGGTGAGTCAACAATCAGGCAATTTGTCGGCAGCCTGCAATATATAGATGGTTTTGGCAATTTGATCAGCAATATTCCGGCGTCAGCGGTGCCGTCTGAACCTTGGCAACTGACTATAGAGACGTCGAAAGAAACGCCGAACGGCTCCCGGCAAGTTCCCGGCGTAAAAACGTATAGCGATGTGCCTGTTGGGGCGCTGGCTGCGCTTGTGGGTAGTGACGGCTATGTAGAAGTTGCCTGCAATCGCAGCAGCGCTGTTTGGGCCCTGCGCACTGCTACCGGACACTCAGCCGCCATCGGCGATACTGTCTTCCTTGATATAGCCGATGACACCAAACTAC
Organism: uncultured cyanobacterium; assembly: GCA_963833005.1. Taxonomy (GTDB): domain Bacteria; phylum Cyanobacteriota; class Cyanobacteriia; order Phormidesmidales; family Phormidesmidaceae; genus Phormidesmis. The sequence continues at coordinate 37,167 of CAWHWK010000012.1, forward strand.
ATACTCAATTCTAGAGTGAAGACGATATCTTATAAGCGATGGGCATAACTTAGGTCAAAAGCGCTTGTACGAACCTCTCCACCACAAATACAGACCGCAGACCTTTGCGCAATTAGTGGGCCAGGGTGCGATCGCTACAACGCTAACCCATGCACTGGAGCAAAACCGAATTGCCCCAGCCTATCTATTCTGTGGCCCCCGAGGCACGGGCAAAACCTCTAGCGCTCGCATTCTAGCCAAGTCGCTAAACTGCCTGAACGTAGCGGCCCCTACCGCCGAGCCGTGCGGTGAATGCGACGTTTGCACCTCGGTGACTAAAGGCAGCTCTCTAGATATTGTTGAAATTGACGCTGCTAGCAACACGGGCGTCGATAACATTCGTGAGCTGATTGAGCGATCGCAGTTTGCCCCGGTTCAGTGCCGGTACAAGGTATACGTCATTGACGAGTGTCATATGCTCAGCACTGCCGCGTTCAATGCCTTACTAAAGACGTTAGAAGAGCCGCCGGACCGGGTGGTGTTTGTGCTGGCAACGACCGACCCACAGCGAGTACTGCCAACGATTATTTCTCGCTGCCAGCGATTTGACTTTCGCCGGATTCCGCTGCCGTCAATGGTGAAGCACTTACAGCATATTGCTACCGAAGAGGCGATCGCGATCGCCCCTAGTGCGACTCAGCTCGTTGCCCAGATTTCTCAAGGCGGCCTGCGAGATGCCGAAAGCCTGCTAGATCAGCTCAGCCTGCAGCCCACCGAGATCACGGTCGAGTCGGTTTGGGAGCTAGTTGGAGCGGTGCCCGAACGCGATTTGCTGAATCTGGTTAGAGCGATCGCAGCCGATGACGGCCCGGTGCTAATAGACCGCGTTCGCCAGCTTATGGACAAAGGGCGCGAGCCGCTGATTGTGTTGCAAAGCCTCGTTGGGTTCTACCGTGATTTATTAATTGCCAAGCGTGCGCCTAGCCGCGAAGATTTAGTCGCCATTACGCCACCCACTTGGCTAGAGATGACTGACTTTGCTCAACGGCTTTCCGCAGCTCAGATACTCGCTAGCCAGCAAAAGCTACAAAACGCCGAAGTCCAAGTAAAAAACACAACTCAGCCTCGTCTGTGGCTAGAAGTGACCCTAACAGGCCTACTGCCTAGCGCCTTGAGTGCAATGGCCGACTTGACCCATGACGCTCCGCCTCGGGGAGTCCACCGCCGCCCAGATGCGTTGGCAGCCGCGACCCAACCGCCAGCAACATTGCCATCAGCTCCATTACCAACATCACAGCCGCCAGCTTCATCAGCTCCATCGCCAACGTCAGAGCCGCCAGCACCAATCTCATTGCCTCCTGAGGTAGCAGCTCCTCCAGCGGTCACTTCAGGTATTTCTCCAGTAGTCTCTCCAGTAGTTTCTAAAGGGCCTGCCGAAGTCCCCGCCGAAAAGCCTGCTGAGGACCCTGATGAAAATCTCAAAGAGAGACCACCTGAAGAGAGACCACCTGTCGAAGTGCCCTTCAGCAATCTTGCTGACCTGTGGAACCAGCTGTTAGCCGTTATGGTGCCGCGCGGTACTCAAATGCTGATGGCTCAGCAAGGCGTTTTGCTAAGCTTTGATGGCGTTGGGGCAAAGGTAGGCTTTCGCTCAGCGTCGTTGCAAAAGCTGGCACAGTCGCGTGTGCCTAATATAGAAGCCACCTTTGAGAGTCTGTTTCAGCGCAAAATTAAAGTGGCGTTAGAAGTGATTGCGGCTGAAGAGTCGCCCGCCCAAGCGTTTATCGAGCCGCCACCAGCGCCACCAGCACCCCCTGTACGGCGCGATCCATCTCACCAGATACCATCGGGATCGCCATCGCTGCCTTCTGACGTTCAGTCATCGGGCCAGGCACCTTTCTCCTCTGAGTCCCCTTCTCAGCAGGCGAGTGAGCCAGCTAAAGCAGGAGAAGAAGAAAAAGAAGATCCGTTTTCTGCTAGTGAGCGCGATCGCAATACAGAACGGACAAACTCAAACAGCAGCAGCACGAACGGCAGCAGCACAAACGGCACTATTGCCAACAGCAACGGCACGAACAGCACAGGGACGAACAGCAACAGCGCTCGCTCGCGGTTAGACGCCCCCGCTTTTGACGTCAGCTTTGACCAAGACCAAGAGAAAATAAAGCGATTTGCCGATTTCTTTAATGGTCAAATCGTGAACTTAAGTGATGATGCCGAAGCGGGGCCTGATAGCCACTTGCAGGCTCGCTCAGCCCAGCCCAAATCGTCCGATCCGGGGCCAGATGTTCCGTTCTAGCCCTCTAGCTTTAGCGCTATAGGCAAAGTCTTCAAAGCGTTAACCTTTAAGGCATTAGCTTCAAGGCATTAGCTTCTAAGGCTGACTTTGTATGCTTTTTCCAAGGCGGCGCGGACTTTGCTGTGCACCGGGTCAATGTCTTTATCTGTCAAGGTGCGATCGCTCGACCGATACACCAGCCGAAAAGCCAAAGATCGCTGCCCTTCCGGCACGCTCTCACCCGTGTACTCATCAAACAGCGTCACCGAATCTAGCAGTTTGCCACCTGACTTAGCCATCGACTTTTCCAGCTCTGCAACCGAAACCGTCGTCGGTGCAAAGAACGCCAAATCGCGATCAGATGCCGGATAGGTAGAGTAAGCCGCAAACTTCACTGCCTTGCCGCTCTTGCTAGTCAAACACATTTCTAGCACCGACCAATCCAGCTCAAACACATAGACCGCCTCAGGCAAATCCCGATCTCGGCGCAGCTCAGGATGCAGTTGGCCAAAGGTTCCTAACCGGGTTCTGCCGCGAACAAACAAACCCGCCGTCCGGCCAGGATGCAGCCGCTCATCGGTGCTGTCAGTTCGATAGTCTACGTCTAGCCCCAAGTTGTCAAACACGCATTGCAACGTGCCCTTCGCTTCGTACCAGGTCATCGGCGTTTCCCGATTGCTCGTCACCCAGCCCCCCCGCCGCGCATCGCCACCCACAATGCCCGACACCTTAATTGACTCAACCGGATCTCCGTCAGGGTTTCCGTCAGGTTTGTTGAATACAGTCCCAATCTCAAACGCATTCAGCGGTCCATTCCCCTGATTGATATTCAGCTCAAACGCGTCAATCAGTCCACTTAACAAGTCAATCCGCAGGGCAGAGTACTCAGTAAATAGTGGGTTAGCGAGTACCACCTGCCGCTCAGAAGACGGGCTAGTTAGAGAATAGTGAATTGTTTCGGTGAGGCCAGCTCCTCTGAAGGCCGCTCGCAGCTTTCTCGATAGCGCTGCGCCATCAGACAGATAGCCGCGTGACGTTTGGCTAGGCAAAGTGTTGTCAAAGCGGTCATAGCCATAGAGCCGGGCGATTTCTTCGATTAAATCGATTTCTCGCTCTAGGTCGCGGTAGCGATAGGGCGGCACTTCTACCGTCCAGGCGTCTTCACCATTTGCTGTGGCTTTGCAGCCTAGCTTGTCTAGCAGTGTTTCTATCGTCGCACCGTCTAGCATTTGGGTGCGCTTCCCTTTAGAAGAGTCTTCAGAAGAAGTTGTGCTAGCCTCCTCAATCACCCGGCCCAAAATTTGATTGATCCGGCTCAGTCGCAAAGAGACTTCGCGAGTTGGCACAATGTTGCCAATCTCTGTGCGGTTTTCAGCATAGCCAGCTAGGCTAGCACCAGCTGTTTCTATCAAGAGCTGCAAGGCGCGATCGCACGCCAGCTTCAGCTCAGCCGGATTCACCCCACGCTCATACCGGGCCGAGGCCTCCGTGCGCAGCCCCTGAGATCTTGCCGACTTCCGAATCGCCGCCGAGTCAAAATAAGCCGCTTCCAGAAAGATTCTTTGAGTGCTGTCAATCACTTCTGTCGCCGCGCCGCCCATCACACCTGCTAGCGCCACCGGATGATCATTTGCGGTAATTAATACTGTTTGTTCTGCGAGCTGTCGCGCTTTCTCATCGAGTGTCACTAGCGTTTCCGACTCGCTGGCATAGCGCACACTAATGGTTATAGGCTCTGAACCCGCCGCCGCGCTCAACCTGTCTAAATCAAAAGCATGGAGCGGCTGACCCCACTCCAGCAAAACGTAGTTGGTCACATCCACCACGTTGTTGATCGCCCTTGTCCCGGATGCAATTAGTCTTTGCTGTAGCCAAGCCGGTGAAGGCTCAATTTTGATGTTCTCTAAAACATTGCCCATATATATAGGACAAGCTTTCGGGTCGCTCAGCTCAATAGAAAGCTCAGCCGCAGCTTTTTTCGAAGTCCCTAGCTGCGCCGCTGTTGGCAGCTTTAGCGCATTGCCCGTAATCGCTGCGATTTCTCTAGCAATGCCCACCATGCTCAACGCATCGGCCCGGTTTGCCGTCGAGCTAACGTCCAAGACGAAATCATTCAGGCCCAACAGCGGCCTAACGTCTTGCCCCACAGCGATCTCGCCAGCTTGAAAGCTAGCCTCATCAAAAATATAAATTCCTTCCGACTCTCTCGCTAGCCCCAGCTCCGACAGCGAGCAAATCATCCCCGCAGACGGCACCCCTCTCAGCTCACGCGGCTTAATTTTTAGATCTACTCTTGGTAAATAGCTGCCGACCGTCGCCACCGGCACACACATATCGGCCCCTACATTTGCCGCACCACACACAATCGTCGACTGCTCAGCCGTACCAATATCCACCGTGCACACGCTCAGCTTTTCAGCATCTGGATGGGGTTCACGCGTTAGCACCCGACCAACCACTACCCCATCTGCCCAGCTTTGCCTATCTTCGATATCTTCTACCTCAAAGCCTGCCATCGTCAGCGCCTCTGCCAGCGCCTCCGGAGAAAAATCAAACTCGACCAGTTCTTTGAGCCAGTTAACAGAAACACGCATGAGAAAATCGACGCTTTGGCGTTAGCCACAACAAGTAATAGGTTCTGGCCTATCGTACTACGCCTGACCCTCCGGTGGCTGAGCGTAGTCAAAGTCTAGATGCGGGAACACTCGGTTACTAGGCTATCGCTACGCACGCACCCCCATTTCTTACATGACCTACTGCATCGCTACCGGCTGTTCTCAGCCAAAAAACGCAGCGTCCGCCCAGTTTTGTAAAAGCTGTGGCAGCAAACTTTGGGTAAGAGATCGCTACCGGGTCTTGGGCGCGCTGGGGCGCGGTGGTTTCGGGGCTACGTTCTTGGCCCGCGACCAGTCTTTGCCAGGACTTCCCCCCTGCGTCATCAAGCAGCTACGACCCACAACTCGCGATCCTAATCTATTAGAGATGGCCCGCGATCTGTTTCAGCGCGAAGCAAATATTCTCGGCAAAATTGGCAACCACCCGCAGCTCCCTCGCCTGCTTGACTATTTTGAAAAGACGAATGAGTTCTATCTTGTTCAAGAATATGTCAGCGGTTCTACCTTACAAAAAGAAGTCAAAAGGAGCGGTCCATTTACAGAAGATCGCGTCAGACAGTTTCTCGGCGAAATTTTGCCAGTCATTCAATACATTCACCGCAATCAGATTATCCACCGGGATATTAAGCCCGCCAACCTGATTCGCCGCGAGCAAGATCAGCAGCTTGTCATGATCGACTTTGGCGCGGTCAAAGATAAAGTAAACCAGCCCAGTGTTGACCCTTCAGACCAAACAGCCTTAACTGCGTATGCCATTGGGACACCGGGCTACGCGCCGCCAGAGCAAATGGCCATGCGTCCAGTGTACGCCAGCGATCTGTATGCTATCGGGGTTACCTGCGTATACCTATTGACCGGTATCTCTCCTAAAGATTTGCCATACGACCCCACAACCGGTGAAATGCGCTGGCAAGAGCGGGTGTTGGTGAGCGGCCACTTTGCGCAGGTGCTCACCAAGCTGCTAGATATTTCGGTACGCAGCCGCTATCAGATGGCAGAAGACGTGCTCAGAGATTTGGATATGGAGCCGTATCTAGAGAGTCTGGCTCAGAATATGGCGTTTGCGATGGCTAAAGTGCCGAGTGCCGCTGAAAAAAATGCGACTGAGCTAGCAGAAAGACCTTCTCCTACTTCGCGGATGGCAGAGGCGATTCGGGCTCGCAAAGAGCGCAGAAACAAAACAGATGGCAGCTATAAGGGTCCGGAAAGGCGGCGATCGCGCAAGCCCACTGCCCAGTCTTTAAAAGACGACTACGAAAGAGGCCATCGTGACTTTTCGGCGCTGATACTCAGCCAGCTAGATCTGCGTAAGCAAGCATTTGTTGGGGCCAGATTTGCCAAGGCAACGCTGCGAAAAACGAATTTGTCAGGTGCTGATCTATCAAATACGAACTGGGGCCAAGCGAACTTGAGCCAGGCAACGCTAAAGAATGCTAAGTTGGCTGGTGCCTATCTAGGCCATGTGAATTTAGAAAATGCGGATCTGCGCGGAGCCAACTTGACGAGAGCAAACTTTGAAGACGCCAGCTTAAAAGGTGCTAACCTATGCGGCGCAGACCTGACGGACGCGGTAATTAGTGAAGAGCAGCTAGCTGACTCCCGTACAAACTGGTCTACGGTTCAGGTGAACGGTCGCCGCAATTTGCTTTAGCGATCGCGTTATTTTTCAACAGGTTCTACCCGTTAACCTTAATGCTGTGGCGCAAGCCCAAAGTTGACCGCTACACTAATAGCTGTTGAGGCTGATTGTCGAGGCTAACTGTTAAGGCAGTCATCATAAGACAGCTGAGACACAACAGCTGAGACACAACAGCCAAAACAAGACAGTTTAGTGTGGAGCAAAAGATATGTTTGTCGATGAGCTGACCCCTTTTATCAAAGAGCTAGCCCGTCAGCCAGTGGCTTTTTGCGGTGGGTTCTTTTCTGGCCTGTTTCGCCTAGATTTGACTGAAGACCCCGTCAAGAGCTGGCTCAATAAGCAGGGTGCTAACCCAACTGTCGAGAGCACGCTCGATACGCCCAATTCTAAAGGCCCTACGTCGATTGATATTGATTAAAGACTAATCATCCAGCAGAGGATTTTGCAACCCACCTGTTCATGATCGCAAAGATCGGGCGCTGTAGACTTTTGAATAAGCTGACGGGCCATGTTGTAGCTAGCGATCGCCTGTCGCCATCCGCCCTGTAGCTGATAGGTTCGGCCATATTCTGCATGGAGTGTAGCGCTCTCTGGCCGGAAAAACAGCGCAATATCTAGACCTGTTAGGGCCTCTTCATATCGGCCTAGCTGCCTGAACGTAATGGCTTGATTGAGGCGAGCACGAATGTTTAGCGGGTTAAGCTCAATTGCCCTGTCGTAGTCATCAATGGCCTCTAGCCAGTTCTGCTCGGCTGCATGAAGGTTGGCCCGGTTGCTATAGACCCGATCGAGTTTAGGATTTAGCGCGATCGCCTGGTTATAGTCTTTCAATGCCTGCCAGTACTGTTTTAGGTGCTGATGCATCAAGCCTCGATTAGCAAAGTTGATCGCATTTTTAGGTTCATAGGCAATCAGCCGATCAAAAATCTCGATAGCAGCAGTAGGGTTGTCCTGCTGAACCTCTCTTTGTGCGCGCTTGTGTAGCAGCAAATTTGCATCTGCACGAGAGATCCATTCATCAGGTCTAACCCGAGTACGCGCGTTTTTTTGGATAGATGGGTAAGTTTTCTCAGGGATGACTTCTGACACTGGCGTTGCCTTGAAAGAACAGGAAGACTCGAAATCTGTAGCTTCTAAAAACTGTAGGCTCTAAGCGTTTGGTGCAGATACCTTAAGATGACAAAATTAGTGCGAAAGGCGAATCGGCCCACAGTAAAAATGACCCTGGTTTGCACATAACGTTCTTGATGGAATAATCTCACGCTTTAAAAGCAAACTAAACCGCAAAAGAACGGAGAAATCAGTTCGTCACCCTGAAAGAAATCTTGATATGTCAGTGCAAATGCTGAAAAACGGTCACAAGTGGAATGTTTTATACACTTTAATTCTCAAATAAATCTAGAAAAATAGTGAAATACACGGATAGTCATCAGCTAGAAGCGCTATTGCTCAAGCCTTTTTTGTTTAGTCGTTACATGCATTCATGTACGCAGATGAGCTCAATAAACTGACGATTCTTTTATGTCGTCGGTCTATAAGGCGCTGTCTACGAAGCGATCGCCATGCTCATATGTGCCGCCGCAGTCTTTTTTTTGTTATCTGCTTGCCGCTATCTCTTCTAAATCTGCGAACAAAAAGGCTGAGTTCAGGTTTTGAACTCAGCCTTTTTACTTAACTCTTTTGTTTGGCCCTTTTGTTTGACCCTTTTGTTTGACCTTTCTATCTGGTCTTCTGATTGAGCGAGTGGAATAGTGAAGTTTATTGAGATGGATAGATCTCAAGCAATCTATCTGAAGCCAACAGAAGCCTGCCAAACAAATGCCAATAGCAAAAAGAAGATAGGAAGTATAGGCAACACGTCTATGAGAGGGCCAAAGGCGCGGTAGGCTTCAGGCAGTTCTGCTACCAGCAATGCAACGTCCATGTGTCTGCTATCTCCAAATGTTTACGTAATACTTAAGCGTATTTTATCACGATGATGGCGCTACCCGCAGTGCTTTCACCTCACACCTAGCCCGGATTTGGCTAGTTATTGATCGAATGCGGATGAGTGAATCCAGCTAGAAAACTCTGTTGCAAAGCGATCGCCTAAAATCGCTTCGCGAATAGCGGTCGTAAATCGAATGAGTTCTGTAATGTTGTGAATTGAGATAAGGGTGTATGCCAGCAGCTCCTTGGCGTGGATCAGGTGACATAGATAAGCACGGGTGAAATTTTGGCAGGTATAGCACGTACAGCTACTGTCAATTGGGGTGAGATCGCGGCGAAACCGAGCGTTTTTGAGATTCCAGCGATCGCCTTGCACTAGGGCCGCACCGTGACGCGCTAGCCTGGTCGGAATCACACAGTCAAATAGGTCAACGCCTGCTGCGATCGCCTGTGCCATTTCTCTATAAGTACCCACCCCCATCAGATAGCGCGGCCTGTCTTCTGGCAGCAGTGGTGTCGTCGCCTGCACAATCTTTTCAATCAGCTCAGGCGGCTCGCCCACACTCACACCGCCGATGGCATAGCCAGGTAAATCAAGATCTGCCAAGTCTTTCGCAGCAGCCGAGCGCAGATCCAGGTACGTTCCGCCTTGCACAATGCCAAACAACGCCTGATCCTCTCTATCATGCGCTTGAATACAGCGCTTTAGCCATTGGTAGGTCCGATCTGTCGCACTCACAACGGCCTCTCGGGACGCCGGATAAGGCGGGCACTCATCAAACGCCATAATTACATCAGCGCCCAGTTGATTTTGAATCTCAATAGATTTTTCGGGTGGCATTTCAATAATGCGACCATCGCGCGGTGAGCGAAACGTCGCACCTTCATCGGTAACCGTGCGCATTTCACTGAGGCTAAAGACCTGAAACCCGCCAGAATCGGTCAGCATAGGCCCTTGCCAGTTCATAAACTTATGAACGCCGCCCGCTTCGGCAACCAGGTCTTCGCCCGGCTGTAGGTGCAGATGATACGTATTGGCCAGCACCATTTGGGCGTTACAGTCTTTGAGCTGGGCCGGGGTAACCGTTTTGACATTCGCTAAAGTGCCAACCGGCATAAATCGAGGCGTATGAACTAGTCCATGAGGTGTGGTGAAAATGCCCGCGCGCGCTTTGGTATGGCTACACTTGGCCTGAAGTTGATATGAAAAAGCTGTCAAGGCGGTTGATTCCAGTAAATAAGAACACTGCTGTCGATTATCTGACAGATGTTTCTTATATCAAAGCTAGGTTCACTTATCGTTGTAGTCTTGATGGCTTATAGATTGCGCTCGTCGTCGATAGAGGCATCCCAGCTAGCAGACAAAGCTTCTGTGACAATCGCTTCAAGGGCAGCGGCGTCAATATCACGAGTCGCATAGCGGTTAGCTTCTTTGACGATAGGGGTAAGACACAAGCAGCGATTGTCTTGGACTAAAGCAAAGGTGGTTTCGTCATTAGTGGTGAGCAGCTCTATATAGTCAAAGCTGTGAACGTTAAGATAAATGCTGTGGTTGGCAATCAGGGTCGCTTGATTGGGATCGGAAAAGGCTTCCACTACACAGCCAGTACCGGTGCTGGTAATTTCGTTGTCTTGTCTGTGAATGTATCGAACGTGCCGCAGACCCTGTAATAGACGAAGCATATCGGCTTTGTGGACAACGAGGCCATTATCCACGATGCAAGGGGCAGGCAGGTGACTAGAAGAATTGTGGTTCATTGGAAAGGCTACAGTTGGGCCAATAAATGAGTTGAGTGAACAAAAGGTACTTGTTTGATGGCATTGAGCCAGAGTTTGATCAAAGTTTGATCAGGGCTTGATCAAACTTTGATCAGGGTCTAACTAAGACTTGAATTGAGTGCGCAAGCCTAGCATAGGGAAAAAATACGGGCAATTGCAGACAAATCTATAGAGGAAGACTTTACAGGTCCGAAAATATACCATCACGATAAACGAATTTTTGGAATTTGCAATACCAGATTTGTATGAATCTCAAAATACTTCATTTGAAAGATTTTATCTTTAAGATCTAATCATGCTTTCCCCTAGACAAACGCCTTGCTAAAAGGCTAGCAGCTCGCTGTTCAGAGTCTTTTCTGCCATTTGCCTGCATCTTTTGCCTGACTTTAATTGGCCGGGTCATTGAATGAGTTATTGAGTACGTACTAGAAAAATAGACGGGTCTTGCGAAGCGTTTTTGTATGGAAAATGTATGATAAAAGGCTATAAAAATGTATGAAAGTGTATGAGGAGAATTAAGCGATCGCTCCGATCCTATTTAAGGCAATCTTTGTCTGGAGGGCTGGGGGCGCTGATGTTTTATACCTGCTTGCCAGTGCCGCTCTCGGTGCCACTGCTATCGGTGCCACTAGAGTTTCGATGGGTTGCTTGCTGGGTGCCGTGGGTCGGTGGGGTTGTCGGGGGGCTATTGGCGATCGCAGACTGGATGCTCGCGGCATGGCAGCTGCCGACATCAGTTGCCAGTGTGCTGGTGATCTGCGCAGGGATTGCGATTACGGGTGGGCTGCATTTAGACGGCGTGATGGACGCAGCAGATGGCTTGGCAGCGCCCGCAGAAAAAGAAGCTCTTTCCCGGCGGCTAGCGGTGATGAGCGACAGCCACATGGGAGCTTTTGGTGGGATGGCTGCGGTGGTGCTGATACTGCTGAAGGTGACGGCGCTAGCGGCGATCGCAGAGCACCGAACATTTATTTTAATAATGGTGGCTATGTGGGGGCGCTGGGCACAGCAGTGGGCGATCGCGCACTATCCTTATCTCAAAAAGGCAGGAAAAGGTGCCTTTCATAAAGCCGCACTGCCCACTGTCTGGCACGCGCTGCCTAGCTTTTTAGGTTTGCTAGGTCTGAGTGGACTGAGCTGGGCGAGCGGCTGGGTGCCTGCTGAAATAGTGCTGCGAACAGTCATTGGCGCGATCGCCTTTTCTGGGCTGACGAATGCTTATTTTTATCAGCAGCTAGGGGGGCATACCGGGGATACTTACGGCGCGGTGGTGGAGTGGACCGAGGCGCTGTTGCTGTGCAGTCTGAGTGCAGGTTGAGCGCACTGCGTGAGCGCAGTTTGACAGTCTGAGCGCAGTTTGGCAGTTTGAGCGCGAGCTAAGCGTAGTTCGGAAATCGAGATGAGATACTATTTATTTAGACGCGTAGTTAGCACCCCACCCATGAGCGATTCTCAAATCCACCAGGTCTCAGGCCCAGGATTGCCGCTAATCGGCAACGACATTGACACCGACCGAATTATTCCCGCCCGGTTTTTACGAGCGGTTACCTTTGATGGATTAGGCGATCAGGTATTCATAGACGACCGCCAGCAGCTTCCTGAACATCCTTTTAATCTGGCGCAGTATCAGGCCGCTGCGCTGCTAGTGGTCAATCGTAACTTTGGCTGCGGATCTTCTCGTGAGCACGCACCGCAGGCAATTGCCCGCTGGGGTATCAAAGCGCTGGTCGGCGAAAGCTTTGCAGAAATCTTTTTCGGTAACTGTGTAGCGATGGGTATTCCCTGCGTGACGGCTAAGTCTGAAGATGTCAGCGCCCTGCAAGCCGCGATCGCAAATAACCCAAGTGTGAGCGTTACGCTAGATCTTGAGGCGATGACTGTGCAAGCCGGTGAGTCTTCTTACCCAATCCAGATGGGCGCAGGCCCACGTCAGATGTTTCTGAAGGGAACCTGGGATGCCTGTGGGCAGCTGGTCGCCCAAGCTGAGGCAATTAAAAAACAGTGAGCGAACTGCCGTATGTGAACTGGGCCGCCTAGACTAGCTGAGCCCAGACTAGCTGGCTTAATCAAGCTGAGGCGGGGCGGACTGGGGATGACAACATATCGACTCTAATGGCGTTAGCGCCATTGAGAATAAGGTCTTTTCACTAGGCTGGCATTGTAGTACCTCGGATTGCCCGAAACGTCTTGGCCCACCCAGTCAGGCAGCTCAATGGTTTGATCTTCGCTCTGTAGCTCAACTTCGGCTATCAGCAGTCCCGCATTTTCGCCCTTAAATTCGTCAATTTCCCAGACTACGGGGCCGATGGGCAGACGATAGCGGGTTTTTTCAATCAGCGGGCGATCGCACAGCGTTTCTAGCATCTCTTCGGCATCGCCTAGCGGAATCGCGTATTCAAACTCAGCTCGACTGAGCCCATTTGATGGCCCTTTAATCGTCAAATAAGCTTCTTCTCCTGCGATCCGAACGCGAACGCTGTGACCTGGCGCGGTCGTCGCAATATAGCCCTGACAGTAAGATTCACCCGTCGCGGTAGATCGCCAGCTATCGCCAGTTACTAAGAATTTGCGTTCGATTTCTGTCGGCATATTTTGTTTATTTGCACTTGTTTGGTTGGACTTATTCAGTTGAGCTTGTTGGGCCAAGTCCATTCACAAGTCCATTCAGTTGAGTCTGCCTAATTAAGCCTATCTAATTGAGCTAATTGAGATAGAGAAAAACTTCAATTTCGCTGGGCGTTGGCAGCGCGGCGATCGCCCCTGGGCGCGTCGTCGTTAGCGCTCCCATTGCACTGGCAAAGGTGACCACTTCATGCGCAGCGGCCCCGTCGTGAAGACAGCTCACACCTTTATGCAGCAGCTGATGTACAAATCCTGCCGTAAAGGCATCACCTGCACCCGTTGTCTCTTCCACATCCACCTCGAACCCGGCAATATGTCCCTCAATCTGCTTTGCACCCATCAGCGTTGGAAAACAATAGTGACAGCCTTGCTGGCCCGCTGTCACTAAAACACCTTTGAGATGAGGGAGCTGATGGGCGATCGCCTGCGCCGACTTCGTGCCAAATAGCCAGTAGGCCTCATCGTCCGACACCTTCAAAAAATGCGTCTTTTGCAATAAGTCATAAATTCGGATTGGGGCTTCTGCGGGCTTTGGCCAAAACATCGGTCGCCAGTTGACATCGACCAAAATAGAAGCGCCCCTCTCAGCCGCTAAGGCCACTGCCTGCTCAACAGACTCGCGGCTATCCGAGTAGGCTAGCAGCAATGTCCCTAGTACCAAAAAGCTAGCAGACTTAAACAGCGCTGGCTCAATCGCACTAGAAAATAAATGGGCGTCTGCAAAGACAGTCGGATCGCTTTCGCTAAAGCCTGCAAATGTGCGATCGCCGTTTGATTCTTTGACGACATAAACCTCACGGGTCGGTGCCTTTAGCCGGTACTGCACACCCCGATGTCCCACATTCATATCGCCTAGCAGCTTTACCAGCGCTTTCCCCCAGTGGTCTTGACCCACCGCGCCAATAAACTCAACCGCATTTCCTAGCTTTGCTAGCGCGCAAGCAACATTGGCAGAAGCCCCACCCGGCAATGGCGTCCAGTTTTTGACTTCGCCTTGAGAGCGCCTGGGCTGCTCTGAAAAGCAGTCAATTAAAATTTCTCCCAAACAAATCGCATGGCCCACGGTTTCGATTCCGCCTTTGATCTCACGCTTGATCTCAGTGTCTAGTCTTCAAGCCTCTTATTTCTAGCACTCGATTTTTCTAATGCCTATCTTTTCTACTGCCTGTACCTTCCAATGCCTACCCCTTCCAACGCCTATTGGACAACGGGCCTTACTTTAACCGGCGCAGCACATACTCAGAAATGTCTTCTAGTGCCTGACGCGAGGGCGACGGTGGTAGCGCCCCTAGCCGCTCTACCGCGTGATGAGCATGATGCATTGCTAAGTCCCTAGCACGGCTAATTCCTCGGCTGCTGTGCACTAGCTCAATCGCCTGTTCAAAGTCTTCTAGCTGAGAAAATTCTCGTTCAATCAGCGTTTTGAGGTAAGGCACCTCTTCCATTGCGTACAGCACCGGTGCAGTCAGGTTTCCACTCTGCAAATCAGACCCAGCCGGTTTACCCAGCACATCGTCTGACCCCGTAAAGTCTAATATATCGTCCACTACTTGGTAGGCCAGCCCCAAGCTTCGACCGAACTGGTAAAGGTCTTCTGATAGCTCCTCTGATACCTCGCTTAGAACACCAACCGCCTTAGCGCTGTTGGCAATCAGAGTCGCTGTTTTATAGTAGCTCTTATCTAAGTACGCCTCAATAGACAAGCTGGTATCAAAATACTTTAGTCCCTGGCGAATTTCCCCTTCAGCCAAGTCCATAATCACCCGCGACAGCAGCTTGACAACGTCCAAATTATCCAGATTTGCCAAGTACCAAGACGACTGCGCAAACAGAAAATCTCCGGCCAAAATAGCAACACGGTTGCCAAACTGGCTATGAACCGTAGAAACGCCACGCCGTGTCGCTGACTCGTCTACCACGTCGTCGTGAACAAGACTGGCCGTGTGAATCATCTCGGTGATTTCCGCTAGTCGTCGATGACGCGCGGTGATGTCTTGGTCAGGCTGAGTCGCCCTTGCCAGCAGCAATACAATCGCAGGGCGAATACGCTTGCCGCCCGCCCCAAAAAGGTGCTCAGCCGCAGCGTACAAAATCTTGTGACGAGCACCAACAAGATTTTTCAAGTTATCTGTCAACAGCACAAGATCGGCTTCTACTGGCGAGAATAGAGAGGTGACTGAGGTCATGGAAAACGCGACTCAGGCGGATTAGGTTACGAAACTTTAAGTAGTCTTTCTTTATTCTAAGCTATTGCGCTGGCAAAGGGGCTATTCCGAAGAGGGAATGCCCAGAAGAGAACCAGAAGAAAAGGAATGCCAAAAGAGAACCAAGAGAGAAGAAAAGCTCAGCAGAAAAGCAATGGAAACTGCCGCGATGAAGCCGCTGCAACAAAAATCCAGGATGCTATTTCAACTGCTTTTCAACCGCGGCTGCTACCTGTCATTTAGCGGCTTAAAAAAATATGAAAAATTTGAAGCATATCCTCGTCGAATAACAAAATCTTATGTTAAACTCTATTTATTAGAAGACTTTCCGTTCAAGAACCTGATGACATTCGTCGGTTGTCTCGGTTAATGATTTGGGCTTTGGTAAATGTCGTTGCCTGTTCGCTCCGTCTATACCAATTTTCCTCTTCGTTCTTCTGTTTACAGCGTGTGATTTCAGTCTGAGCATTTCATTTAAAATGTTTTGCGACTGAAGCTCATATTCGATGCTCGCGCAGAAATTCCACTGAGACAGGTTTCTTTCCCAAACTGCTTCCTTCTTAACTATAGCGATTGCAATAGCTCGCGAAATATACTGGTACTGGCTGTACAGAGGGTTTCAACTCTGGCTGGTAGCTGCATATTACGTGTCTATCAACGCTGACTGCTGAGCTTCGGCGTCATGCGAGTTTGCTTTGATAGTGTGTTGTATTTACCTTTTTTAATCTCCTCATAGAGATTTGTTTTGAGGTAGGTGCGCTTCAGCATTTCAGCCCTTGTGCTTCTTTACGAGCTCCATCTGATATGTACGTCGCTGATTTCTGGGTTGCTGATATTGAGACGGTTCAGGTTTTTTAATACTGTCTGCCCTTTGTATTCTTCCTATCGTGCTTGCCATGCTGCACTTTTCTAGCGCTAATCCGATTGCCATTGTCATGCCTGCCTTTGGCTACTTACTCTTTGTCTACTTTGTATTGATGTTTGTGAGCGCTGGCGCGTCAGACACATAGCCTTTGCTATGCGAATACTAGCCACGCTCAATTGCTTATTTTCAATACTGAGTTCATCAGCTCTGAATCTAGCCATGACGTTTGATAAAGGTCCGCTGCTATCCCTCTTTTGAGGTGATTATCGCAGCGGACTTTTTTCGTTAGGGGGCCACTTTTTAGAAGGGGCTGCTCTCTATTCTAATTAGCTAGGATGACTAGCCTGACTCACCTGTGATTTTTCAGGACTGACCCGCATAGGTGTAGAAGACGCTAAAGACCTGAGCCGTTTGCGGTTCTATCGGTCGCTCGTTTGGGCCGAAGGGGCGTGAATCATTTCTAATGCACTGACCGCGACCTGCTGAACCCGTGGCTTGTAGCCTAGCCACTGCTGTGAAACGCTCGCAAATTTTTCTGGATTGCCACTTACATAAAACTCTGTGGTACTTGCGATCGCACTTGCCGGACGCCGAAGTCTCAAAATCTTTAGCTCTTGGGCGGCTGCGACAGTGAGGTGCTCAGCCGGGTCAACTAGAGCGATCGCGCTTGGCAAAATCTGCTTGAACACAGGCGCTAAGTGAGGATAGTGCGTGCAGCCATAAACCAGCGTATCGATACCCGCTTCCACTAGTGGATCGAGATAGCGTTTAGCGACAGCTAGCGTGTAAGGGTCGTGGATGCGATCGCTCTCAATTAGCGGCACAAAGTCCTGACAGCCTACCTGCCATACCTTCGCTGTAGGATCTACCTCTAAAACGGCCTGCCGATAGGCGTTGCTTTTAGCTGTGGCTTCTGTAGAAATCACGCCAATTTTTTTACCCTTCTTGACGGCAGCTCGCGCCCCTGGCAACACAATGCCGAGAATCGGGATCGGAAACTCGGAGCGAACTTCTTCTAGCACCAGAGCCGAACTCGTATTGCACGCCATGATGATCATCTTGGTTTCTTGGCCAATCATCCAGGTAATAATCTCTCGCACAAACCGCAGAATTTCACTTTTAGTGCGATTTCCATACGGCACCCGTGCGGTATCTCCAAAATAAACAACCGACTCATGGGGGAGCTGAGCATACATTTCTCGGAGCACTGTTAGGCCACCCACCCCGCTGTCAAAAACCCCAATCTTGAACTGGGAGCGTAGCTGACTTGAAAGGGCTGGAATGCTCATAAGTAAAAATACTCAATTTATCTAAGTGAATAAATGTTGTCTAGAGTTTAGTAGGATTTGGAGACTTTACAAGCTTTATTTACAGCCTTCAGGCCAAAAAATATAAAAGGATCTAAAGACACTCTATATTTCAAAGCAACTGCCTGTGGTTTTCACGGATAGAGAATAATCGAATACCCCACCAGAGAAAAGGCTCAAAAGTAATAAAAACAAGATGTCTGTGCGGCAGATTGCTCTGATGGACTAGACCAGGTTAACCATTGCCTACCTTCTCTTTTATACAAAGACTGCCCGTACTTTTACGGACAGACAACCTGCTTTTAGGTTAGTTGAGATAGGTTGTTTGAGACAGATTAGTTGAGACGGTTAGTTGAGATTGTGCTTGTACAGAGCAGCATCTAAAAAAGGCTCTCATTGGGAAGAGAACCTTTTAGTTACTGTGTCAATCGCTATAGCCGCTGTTCTATCGCTGTCTTCTTTAGAAAATCCCTTAGGATTCTGTCGGTTCAGGGATGGAGCTATCGACTGCCACCCCTTCTGTGCTAACGGCGGTGGCTGTGCTTGCCTCTAGTATGCCATCGGCATCATCGTCACTATCAAAGACAAGCCTTAAAAGCGGTGGGGCAATAAAGGTAGTCACAATCACCATGACAATAATAGCCGCGTCTAAAGATTCAGAAAGCACACCGCTCGCGGCACCAACACCAGCAAAGACTAGCCCCACTTCACCTCGCGGAATCATGCCGAAGCCGACCGCTAGCCGGTTGATGCCCGGTTGACCAAAAACAGCAAATCCTGTAATTGTCTTGCCGATAATTGCAACCACAACTAAGAAGGATGCAATGATCAAGCCTTCTCGGTTAGCCGGTTCTAAAGGATTAAGAACGCTAATGTCTGTACGCGCTCCAACCGTGACAAAAAATACAGGCACCAGCATGTCAGCAATCGGCGTAATCTGCTCTTCTAGCTCGTGTCGCTTGGAGGTTTCCGCCAAAATCAGGCCCGCTGCAAACGCGCCTAGAATGGTTTCTAGCTGGATAGCCGCCGCAATATAAGAGAGCACAAATGCAAAAATGAGCGAGCTAATGATTAGCTGGCCACGCGTTTGTAGCTGATCGACGATGCTCACAAATATAGGACTCAGCAGCCGCCCTAGAAAAATAGAGCCCACCAGAAAAACAGCTGCGCCTAGTACCAAATAGACAACGTTAGTAATTTCAATCTCGCCTGTCTTTGCAAGGCTAGCAACCACTGCTAGAACAATAATGCCTAAAATATCGTCTAGCACCGCCGCGCCAATAATAATTTGGCCTTCTGTAGACGTCAGCTGCTGCATCTCGGCCAAAACCTTAGCTGTAATGCCAATGCTAGTGGCCGTTAGTGCTGCCCCCGCAAAAACCGCTGGAATGGTGTCAATGCCAAAGAGTAAAACCAGTCCTGCTGTGCCCGCGACGAAAGGAACGACTACACCAATAACAGCAACGACCGCAGCCTGCGGACCCACTCGAATCAGCTCTTTGAGATCGGACTCTAAGCCAATCTCGAACAGCAAAATGATGACGCCTAGTTCTGCTAGCACAGAGAGGGCTTTACTTTCTTCGCTAAAAACCATCCTTAGGCTCTCTGGATCGAGATGCGCTGTCAGCTGAATTACATTCATCAGCGCAGAGCTAGGAACCATCCCACCTTCTGGAAAAACAATTAGATGGAGCGCTGAGACACCTACCACCACGCCGCCCAGCAACTCACCCAAGACAGAGGGAAGATTTAGCCTGGCGCACAGCTCACCGCCTATTTTCGCAGCCAAAAATATAGTGATGAAGCTAAGCAAGATACCTGCTACGACAAAAGATTCAATTTCAGCTTCGTTCACTTCGGCTAGCAGCGGTAGCGCGCCACCCGAGGCGCTACTCCACCCGCTAGAGCCGTAGAACAGTTGGGCGGGTATCGCTTGAGAAAACAGGCTTTGTATCATGCTAGGTACGCCGGTTGATTTTGCTGTTGTCTAATTTACATGAGTTGATGGCCCATATTGTGTCCATTTACTCATAAGCAGTCAGTTAAAGTACCGATTGAGCCCGACTGGCGGCTGCCTAAGCTGCGCGTCTAGCCAAAAACGCGGTGCTTGAGCGACGGCATTTGTCTGCGGACTTGTTCTAGTCTAGATGGGTTGATTTCTGCGATCGCCATCCCAACTGTATCCCCTGCGTCTGCCAACGTAATTCCCCAAGGGTCAATAATCATGGCATGTCCATGAGACTGTCTGCGCGCATTGTGAAATCCAGTCTGGGCCGGTGCGATCATATAGCAGGTATTTTCAATCGCACGGGCTTGCAAAAGGACCTGCCAGTGATCTTTTCCCGTAAAAGCCGTAAAGGCCGCAGGCACAATTAAGACCTCTGCGCCTTCTTTAGAAAGCTGACGGTAAAGCTCTGGGAACCTAACGTCGTAGCAGACCGAGATGCCGATCTTCCCTAACCTTTCTGAATGGTAAATCTTGGGCATCGTGCTACCTGAGGTAACCGTGACAGATTCTTGATAAGTATTGCCATCGGGCAAGTTGACATCAAACAGGTGAACTTTCTCATAGCGCAGCAGCTCCTCTCCGTTTGGATTAACCACTATCGCCGTGTTGTAGGTCCGTCCATCTGGTGATGGCACCGGATAGCCCCCACCTAATATCGTAATGCGATAGCGCTGCGCCATCGTCTTGACAAACTTTTCACTCGCAACACAGATCTCTTGGGCCTGCTTGAACTTGGCCGTTTCATCTCCCAAGAACGAAAAATTTTCAGGAAGCGTAATCAATTCGGCACCGCGTTTAGTTGCCAAGTCAATCAGCTCTTCTGCCTGTGCCAGATTTTTGCCAAGGTCGGGCACGCTGGTCATTTGCAGCGCAGCGGCCAAATAGGGCTTCATAGATCTCAATAACTGACAGAACAGCTTTTTATTGTATGGGCTTAGTGGGTAAGGCGAAAATGTTTTTTGTCGGCAAATGCTTGACAGGGAACGATTTTTTCGCGATTATGGTCTTTGTGCAAACGCTCGGATCAGGTATAAAGCCTGCTGTTAACTGCTTCAGTGGCCTGCTTTTAGGGGCCCTGCCATAGCGTCAGTAGCCTACCTGTACGGCAGTTCAACGAGAAAATTAAAAACTATGGCTTACGCAATTATTGCAGCGGGTGGGACTCAGCTACGAGTAGAGCCCGGTCGGTTTTATGACATCAACCGACTGCCTGTTGAAGCTGACGAAAAAATTACGATTGACGACGTATTGATGGTCGAAAACGGCGACGATATCAGCGTCGGTCAGCCGACTGTTTCCGGAGCAGCGGTTAGTTGTACGGTGATGAGTCACTTAAGAGCTAAGAAGGTCATCGTATACAAAATGCAGCCCAAGAAAAAGACCCGCAAAAAGCAAGGCCATCGTCAAGACCTCACACGGATTATGATTGATTCAATTACGGTTGGCGGTCAGACAATCACTGCAGAAGACTAGACCCTAATGATCAAGTACAGTCAAAATTAAGTACAGTCAAAATTAAGTACAGTCAAGAAAGTACAGTCAGAAATACACTCAGGAGACTTTAAGGCGCTATGGCACATAAGAAAGGTACAGGTAGTACTAGAAACGGTCGCGATTCGAATGCTCAGCGGTTGGGCGTAAAAAAGTATGGCGGTGAGGTCGTTATTGCAGGCAATATCTTAGTTCGTCAGCGGGGTACTAAGTACCATGTTGGTGAGAACGTTGGTATTGGCGGCGACGACACGCTGTTTTCTTTGATTGACGGCATTGTTAAGTTTGAGCGTAAGGGTAAGAGCCGCAAGAAAGTTAGCGTTTACCCTGCGGCTGTGTAGCCAAGCTACAAGCCTATAGATCTCAACTCAGAAGTCGCCGAGACGCAGTTTCTAAGATAGAATCTCTAAGACAAAATCGCTAAAATAAAGCCCGCTATCTGCTTAGAGATGGCGGGTTTCGTTTTGACTATCTAGCGTGTTAACTGTCTGAAGGTTTGCTAGTTTAAAGCGCCGAACGCTCTGATAGGGTTTCGGTTGCTACGGGTGTGGGTTGAGCTACGGGCTGCGCTGTGGGTCGAGCGCGTTTGCTCGGGCGTCGGCTGGTGATTCGCCGCTTGATGGAAAGATAGCTGCGTACTGGAAACTCTCTGATCTGGTGGACGACTAGATTCCAGATGTAGCCATATTGGGGAAATTGTCGTAGCAAGATGATTTCGGCAAAGATGTAAAAGCGTCCTTTGCGGCGATGTTCTGGCGGATTATCTTCTACTCTAAGCTGAGCAGGTGCGGGAAGCTTGTGGCCAATCAGCCGCTCGGGATACATCGGATCGTAGAACTTAGCCTGCACCGCTAGTCCTAGCAGCCTGTCTAAGCACCAAAACGGAAGGTATTTGATCGGACCAAATAGCGTCATACCTTTCAGAATTTCTTGCAGCGCGTCTTGCACTTTGGCGTTGACCCACACCTTCTTATCGAAATTTTCTGCATGGGGGCCTAAATGATCGCGACGCCCTCGCCAGAGGGTGCCCCAGTCAAATCGGTTGTGCATGGGCGCTATTGGAATTTCCATCATGTAGCCTTCTTCGTACAGTCGAAGGTTGCCGTCGGCCTTTCGGCAAATAGGCAGAGCTGTAAGGTCGTCTGGCAGCTCACCCCAGGGTGCTTTGAGCGCCTCTTGATCGCCGTAAGCGTACTCGTCTTTAGCTAGACGCATCACCCAGCTGTCGGGAAACTGTTGAAAGTATCTGCGAGCGATCGCAGGCACGTCAGGGTTGATATATTCGTCGCAGTTAAAGGTGAGTAAATAGGTTCCACAGGCATTGATCATGCCGGTCAGCCGCTGAATGATTTCGCCGCGATAGGGACTCACTAGCTGATGCATTCTCGGGTCATCGCAGGGATCTGGCTTGACACCTGGCGGGTGTACCAAAATAAACTCTACAGATCCTTCTATAGCTAGCAACTCTTTGAGCCAGTCTAGTGAAAATCCCTCTCGCATGGGGACCACAATAGATAGAAAAGGCGTGGCCATTGGAAAATATCCTCAATCATTCAGGAACAAGTAGAGCTGACTAGAGGCGCTATGACCTTAGCAAGGCATCATTTCTGCTGCTTTGCTGGGCTCGGGTGAGAGGCCCATCAACTTTTCTTAAATATGCATCCTGTTTGTTACAGCGTCAGGATTCCCACAGACAGCTTTGCAAAACATTCACTGTCACTTTGGCTGATAACTATGAAGTGGATGGGTAAAGTAAATAAGTCTCCGATAAAGCTACATCTATCCTGTTATTTTCTGAGAGAAAACGTTTAGAAAGGACGCTGTAGCGCTTGAGTCTGTGATGCTTGAGTCTGTGAAGTTTGAGTTCGCATTGCTTCAGTCTGTAACGCTCAAGCAATTTGATCACGGGCAATCTGCTGTCTTCATAAAAGGCTGATGAGCCTAGCAGCTCGTATCAAAAAGTATTGATAGGTTTTTAACGGTATTATTCCGGAGAGCGTTTCACGCTGTGAGAAACTCAAGTTGACCCGCTGGTGAGTGAATTTCGATGCAAATTACGCAAACAAATATTCCTGAGGTTCTGGTGCTTGAGCCTCGTGTTTTTCAAGATGACCGTGGGTTTTTCCTTGAAAGCTTTAATCAAAAGGCTTTTGATGAGGCAGTCGGCGCACATTATGACTTTGTGCAAGACAACCACTCTTCTTCGACAGCGAACATTTTGCGCGGTTTGCACTATCAAATTGAACATGCGCAGGGAAAGTTGGTAAGAGCTGTGGTTGGCAGCATTTATGATGTTGCGGTTGATATCCGCAAAGGTTCACCGACGTTTGGCAAAGCCGTTGGCAAGATTTTGAGTGCTGAGAATAAGAAGCAGCTGTGGGTTCCACCGGGGTTTGCTCACGGATTTTACGTGCTCTCTGAGATTGCGGATGTTTTGTACAAAGCGACTGATTTCTATAGCCCAACGTATGAGCGCAGCATTGTGTGGAACGATCCGAT
This sequence comes from uncultured cyanobacterium, assembly GCA_963833005.1. GTDB lineage: Bacteria > Cyanobacteriota > Cyanobacteriia > Phormidesmidales > Phormidesmidaceae > Phormidesmis. Next base: position 60,382 of record CAWHWK010000012.1, read on the forward strand.
GCTGAAAATTAGCTGGCCGACTGCGGGTCAAACGCCGATTTTGTCTGGGAAAGATGCTGAGGGCGATACGTTGGCAACGGCTGATTTGTTTGACTACGCGGCCTTTTCAACGGGGGCGGCAAAATGAGCATTTTGCTAGTAGGGGCGCAAGGCCAGGTGGGTCAGGAGCTACAGCAAACGCTAGTTCAAATAGCGCCTACATATGGTCCGTTGGTTGCGCTGGGTAGGGCTCAGCTAGATTTGACTGATTTGGATGCGATCGCTGCCAAAGTCAAAGCCACTAAACCGGCCCTAATTGTCAATGCGGCAGCTTACACCGCGGTAGACAAAGCAGAAAGCGAGCCGGTGCTGGCCTACAAAATCAATGCTGAAGCGCCGGGCGCTTTGGCCAAAGCCGCCGCCGAGTGCAACGCTGCGCTGGTACATATCTCGACAGACTATGTGTTCTCCGGGCAATCAGCCTTGCCCTGGCTTGAAACGGATGAAACTAACCCTTTGAGTGTCTATGGCCAGAGTAAACTGGCAGGCGAAGTGGCTATTCGCAGCGTGTTAGATCGACATATTATTTTGAGAACGGCCTGGGTCTATGGTGTGCACGGCAAAGGCAATTTTGTGAAGACAATGCTGCGACTGGGAAAAGAGCGATCGCAACTTGGCGTTGTAGCCGATCAGATTGGCTCACCGACCTGGGCACGCGATATTGCACAGACTATTACGCAGATTAGCGAAAAGGTGGAACATTTTCCTGGGACTTATCACTTTACCAACAGCGGGACGGCTAGCTGGCATGAGTTTGCAGTTGCTATTTTTGAAGAAGCGCGATCGCTCGGCACCCCGCTAGCCGTTGAGACAGTCAACCCCATTACAACCGCTGACTATCCAACGCCTGCCAAAAGGCCACCCTATTCTGTTTTGAACTGTCAAAAGGTTGCTAACTTGCTGGGGCATGACGCTCCCAACTGGCGTCAGAGCCTACAGAAAATGCTCCGGCAGTATACGCAAGTAGCTTCATAGAAAAAACCATAGGGACCCGCTCACCTTGACGCTATTTTTTAACGCTACTTATCTTGAGAGAACTGTATGAAAGCCCTAATCTTGTCAGGTGGTAAAGGCACTCGCCTACGACCACTCACCTATACTGGCGCGAAGCAGCTAGTGCCCGTGGCCAATAAGCCGATTCTTTGGTATGGCATTGAGAGTTTAGTCGCAGCAGGTATTACCGATATCGGGATTGTTGTAAGCCCTGAAACCGGCCCAGAAATTGCCCAAAAAACGGGCACAGGCGATCGCTTTGGGGCCACTATTACCTACATTCCGCAAGAGAGCCCGGACGGACTGGCACACGCGGTGAAAATTGCCCAGCCGTTTTTGGGTGATTCTCCGTTTGTCATGTATTTAGGAGACAACCTGATTCAAGATCAGCTCGGCGAGTTTGTTGCCGCCTTTAAAGCCGCTCCGGTAGGGGCGATCATCATGCTAAAGCAGGTGCTAAATCCAACGGCATTTGGCGTAGCCCAAGTCGATGCTGATGGCAGCGTCATTAAGCTGGTAGAAAAGCCCAAAGAACCGCCTTCTAACTTGGCACTGGTAGGAGTATATTTATTTTCCGCCCAGATTCATCAGGCGATCGCGCAAATTAAGCCCTCTGCTAGAGGCGAGCTAGAAATCACTGACGCTATTCAGCAGCTAATCGATACGCAGCAGCCAGTAGAGGCCAAAGAGCTGTCCGGCTGGTGGCTAGACACCGGCAAAAAAGATGACTTGCTAGAAGCCAATCGCATCATCTTGGATGAATATGTGACCCATCCTCGCATTTTGGGTGAGGTAGATGAGCAAAGCAGGATTAGCGGGCGAGTCGTTATTGGCAAAGGCTCCCGGTTAAAAAACTGCACCGTTCGCGGTCCGGTGATGATTGGTGAAAACTGCATTATAGAAAACTGCTTTGTGGGTTCTTATACCAGCATTGCTGACAAGAGCACCTTGCTAAACGTGGAGATTGATCACAGCGTCGTACTTGAAGGCGCAAAGATTTCAGATATCCAGCGCAGAATCGTTGATAGTCTTATCGGCGCGCGCGCGACGCTAACGGTTACTTTGCATCGACCCAAAGCTTTGCGGTTTATGGTCGGCGACGATTCTAAGATAGAGCTGACCTAAGGCATAGACCTTGCATAGTCCTTCTCGAATGGCCCTTCTCGAATAGCCTTTCTCGAATAACCCTTCTCCAACAACCCTTCTCTAACAACCATGTCAAAACGCGTCCTAATCACCGGCGGTGCCGGGTTTATTGGTTCTAACTTCGTTCATCACTGGTGTAAAAACTACGATGGGCGTGTAGTGGTCCTAGATATTTTGGGCTATGCCGGGAACAAAGCGAACGTTGCCGATTTGTCTAGCCAAGATAGATTTCGCCTGGTTAAGGGTGATATTTGTGACGCTCCGCTTGTTGCTTCAATTTTGGCAGAAGAAGAAATCGATACGGTTGTTCATTTTGCCGCAGAATCTCATGTAGATCGCTCTATATTAGGCCCTGCTGCTTTTGTGCAAACTAACGTTGTCGGCACCTTTACGCTGCTAGAGGCGTTTCGCAACTGGTGGAACGCGAAGGAGCAGCCAAATGACTATCGGTTTTTGCACGTATCAACCGATGAGGTGTACGGCAGCTTAGAAGCAGACGATCCGGCGTTTACAGAAACAACGCCCTATGCGCCCAACAGCCCGTATTCTGCTTCTAAGGCGGGCAGCGATCATTTAGCTCGGGCCTACTTTCATACCTATGGGATGCCGACGCTCATTACGAACTGCTCTAACAACTATGGTCCTTTTCAGTTTCCCGAGAAGCTGATTCCGCTAATGTGTTTGAACATTTTGCTAGGCAAGCCGCTGCCAGTGTATGGCGATGGCCAAAACGTTCGTGACTGGCTTCATGTGAGCGATCACTGCTCGGCAATCGACGTTGTGCTGCATCAGGCCCAGCCGGGCGATGTTTATAACATTGGCGGCAACAACCAGGTAAAGAATATAGATATCGTTCACAGCCTGTGCGATCTGATGGGCGAACTTGCTGGTGATTTACCGACGCCGCCACGGGATTTAATCACGTTTGTCACAGATCGCCCTGGCCATGATCGTCGATATGCGATGGATATTTCTAAAATTCAGCAAGATTTGGGCTGGTCGCCTGCCTACAATTTTGAAAAAGGGTTGCGGCAGACGGTGGAATGGTATTTAACGAATCGGGATTGGTGGCAGGCGCTGCTGTCGGCAGAATATAAGGGTTATTACGACAGTTTGTATGGCGATCGCTAGATATAGGCGGTGCGATCGCTATTCAGCTAGCGCTATTTATCTGAAGAATCAGTGGCTTTAGAGAGCTTTTGAGTCAGGTCGGCTATCTTTTGGTTTAAATCTTCGACCTGCTGTCTCAGCGCGTAGATGTCAACCGTTTCTTGAGCGTCTATTACGGTTTGGCGAGGAAAAACTAGGCTTGTGGCGATCGCCGCCAAACAACAGCGTATCGTTTAAGTCAATCAGGCCAACGGCAGCCGCACTATCTCTGACCGATTTTCTGCTGATGGAGACTGAAGCGTTAGGGGGAGAAGTGCTAGAGGGGGAAGTGCTGGAGGTCGAATCGCTAGAGATCGAATCGCTAGAGGTCGAAGCGTCAGGCGTCGCAGAGAAGTGGGGTTCTGGCGCTGACATTCCCTCTACAGTGAGGGGCTGCGTCACGTTTTCTAGACGGCTGGGTTTGGCGATGTTGACCGGCTTCAGGTGCTGTGGGTCGCTGCTGGGCTTGAAATCGCGATCGCTTTCAAAGGAGTCTAGAAGGGCGCTACCGGTGAAGGGCTGAAGGGTTTTAGCGCTAAACAAGCTCAGCGGAACTTGGACGTGGTAAGGATTATGCTGGTCGAACTGCTGCTTATGTCCAAGCGTTGTTTGGCACAAAGACGAGCCTACTGTAAACGAGGCTACAGAAAAAGAGGTTACAGAGAAAGCGGCTACGGACTGACCCTCAGATTTTTCTGGTGGATCGGGTGTGTTTGAATTCAACGTATCTGATAGCTGAGACATCGCGCCTTTTGAGAAAGATAACTTCAGAAAAGTATTTTGGGGGTAGTAACTAAACCAACAGTTGATTTAGGTAGATGCTCTTGTTAAGCAGGCGCTCCGAAACGATAGCCCTTGCCATACACTGTGTGAATCAGGATAGGCTGGCTAGGGCTCTCAATTTTTTTGCGCAGCAGTCTCATTTGCGCAGCTAGCGCGTTGCTGCTAGGGGCAGTGCCTCTACCCCAAACTGCATCATAAATTTGGGTATGGGTAAGCAGCTGATGGGGCGATCGCATCAGATAGGCCAGTAGCTGTACCTCCTTTTCTGAAAGCTCTATAGCATGACCATTACGGCTAGCCAGCTGGTTTTCAATATCGAGAGTAAGATCACCCAATTTGAGCACGGCAGGACCTGCCAACGACGACGCATCAAGGGCATGCGTATCAGGCGGCATGGGCCGTCTAAGCAAAGCGCGGACACGGGCAAGCAGTTCGCGCAGCTCAAACGGTTTGACCAGATAGTCATCTGCACCCGCATCAAGGCCATTCACGCGATCGTCAAGCGTGTCCTTGGCCGTTAAGAACAGAACAGGCGTAGCAGCAGCGTGTGTCGGCACAGCCACTTCTGCGGCCGCTCGCACTTCTTTGCAAATATCCAGACCGCTTTTTCCGGGCAGCATCCAGTCGAGTATAAGCAAATCGTAATTTCCACTGACGGCAAGATTGCTACCAGCGGTTCCATCGCTGGCAACATCTACGGTGTAGCCTTGCCTTTGCAGCAGGCGACTGAGCGGATCGGTCAGCTCTACTTCATCATCAACTAAGAGAATACGCATAGGTCATAGCTTCACTAAAGCGGTGTCGGCAGCGTTCTGATTGCCGACGGCTAAGGTGGCTTCTTTCGGCTCATCAAGACTATCTAATATAGACAGCAGCTCGCGCTCAAAAGAGACCTGCGCCCGGTTGGTTCGCCCCCCTACAAACAGACTATCCACCGTTTGAAGTGCCCACACCTGAGAGTGAGAAACGTAGCTGACGACAACACCTATCATCAGCAGACCAAAGCCCAAATAAACCAAAGGAATACCTGGATCTGCTTTGATCTGCAAGCCGGTGCTGCCAACTAGCTCATCAACAAAAAGCGTGACGCCATTGATTTCTACACTGCTGCCTGCGCGAACAGTGGAGACGAGCTGTCCGCTCATGTCATATAGCAGTAGCGTTCCCTGTAAGTCTTGAGCAATCAGAGAAACGCCTGCGCTCATATCGGGCTTGGTAGGCACCCAAGTGCCCCACAGCTTGCCGCCTTCTACCGCTAACGGAGCCATCTGCAAGTTGAAGGTAGGGCTGTTGTTGATTCGGACTTTAACCGTGCCCACGGCCCAGTCGGCCTGATAAAGCGTGACGTTCTTATAGCGCAGTGGCTGATTGACCCAGATAGTTTTGCGCTTAACTTCTTCTCCCGCCTGGTCAAGCACAGATAGATCAGAATAGAATTGCTCAACACGGCCTTCAGGAGAGTAGTCAATCCAAAAGCGATTGACATGAACTGACCAGTCTTTGGGAATCTGTGGGCCTGCCCAAGGCCCTGCATCAAAGATATTTTGAATTTTGAAGGTTTGACCGCTAGGCACCATTTCTTGGGCAAAAAAGCCGGTCATCGAGCCTAAAATCGCCCCCAAAAGGATCAACAGCATACTTGCGTGTACAACAATCGGGCCAATGCGTCCGGAAAGTCCCTTGTGAGCGTAGAGCATTTTACCGGCTCCGTTTCCGTCTCTAATAGCTATTTCGTTGGCTGCTTCGGTGTTTTCTTCAGAAGCCTCTTTTTCAAAAACCCGATAGCGACGGTTGCTGAGCTGCGCTTTTAGCTGACTCAGATCGCCCCCTTCAATTTCAGTACTTAAGGCCATTTTGCCAAACTGCCGTGGCTTGCTGTAAAAGTTCCAGGTGCGAGAGAACCAACGCAGGGCCGTGATTTGCCGGGTGAAGGTGCAGGCGGTAAGGCTCGCGCCAAACAGAATCAAGATGGAAAGGAACCACCAGGTGCGATAGACATGATCGAGGCCCAAAATAAGGAGGACTTTCCAGGTGAGAAAGCCGAAGAGGGCGGGTGATTCGGGGTAGTTTTCCTGGTAGAAGGTAAGGCTTTGGCCTTGTTCAATGACGGTGCCGCTGATGCTGAAGAGGGCGATCGCAAGTAACAGCCCGATGGCCAGCTTGAGGTTCGCCAGCAGCGGAATGAGTTCTTTGCGGAAGTAGCGTTTGGCGGTGGTGAGCATAGGGGGGATCGGTGGGTGTTGGCTTCGACTCCGCTCAGCCACCGAAGGGGGCCAGTGCTAGGAAGAAGCAGGGTAAGGGCTGAGGTGAGTGGTGGGTAGCTATGCGATTGGCAGTAGGCGGGTTACTAGGGAAAAAAGGCCGAAGCCGACGAGCAAAACGCCGCTGGCGGGGGTGATCCAGCCGGACCATCGGCGGAGTTCTAGGATGCGTTTAATGGAGGCGGTGAAGATGCCTGCGAGCATGAGCGGAGCGACGTAGCCGATGGTGTAGGCCAGCAGCAGTGAAGCGCCGAGTACCGGATCGCCTTTTTCGCTGACCCAAGCGAGCAGGGTAGCCAGTACCGGGGTGCTGCAGGGCGAGGCGACTAGGCCAAATGTGAGGCCGAGCAGATAAGATTTGACGGAGCGGGGGATGTTGTTTTCGAGAAAATCGGTGCCGTTAAAGGAGGGGAGGGGGGCAGCGGCAGGGCTTCTAGCAGGTTTAGGCCCATCAAAATGGCGATCGCACTCACTACAATCGGCAGTCCTACGCCGATCTGTCCATATACCCAGCCCAAACTACCCGCTACTAATCCTAATGCGGCCAGCGTCGTGGCCAATCCTGTTGCAAACCAGACTGATTGCCCCACGGCCTGCCAGCGATTTTCCAGCTCATAGCTGCCCATGTAGCCGACGGTAATTGGCAGCATTGAAAGCATGCACGGCGTCAGGCTAGTCAGCAGTCCAGCGCAGGCAATAATCCCAACGCTGGCAATAGAAAGATGACCTAGCTGGCCTTCTACCCAACCGTTTGCCTGCTGACTTAGGTGATAGAGAAAAAGCTGTAGGCGTTCAAAGAACGTTTCTGTCAGAGGATCGCCCATAGAAGATATTTTTCGCCTGGACTACATCCTCAATTGTACAGACATTACCTACGGCTCGCTGCTGTCGTTCGTTTGGGGGGCAATGTTTGCACCGGTCGCTCGCCGCTTCAGCAGATTTTTGGCCGTCTGTAGGTCTTTGACAGAAGAGGCATGACGCTGCTGTAGCTCGTTAGCCCGCTCATCGGATGAAGCTGCCGCCGGAGTAAACCGCTTGGGCCGCCTGCTAGTTGTCTTCAACAGATTGTGCGCTGTTTGCAGATCTTTTTCGAGAGAGGCGCTGCGCCTTTTTTCTAGTTCGTCAAAGGAGCTAAACGGCTTTTTCAGCAGCGGCGTTTGTACAGAAACAAGGGCCTGGCGGCTAGATTTAGCCAGTGAGAGCACGTTGGTGTCTCTAGATTCTCTGGCAACGCGGATGAGGACGCTGGCGGTAATTAGGCTGGCGATCATGGAGCTGCCGCCGTAGCTGAAGAAAGGAAAGGGCAGACCCGTTGTTGGCATGCTGCCGCTAGCCACGCCAATATTGATGAGGGCTTGGCCAACCAATAAGACCATGCAGCCGATGGCCACTAGCCGATGGGTGGTTCTTTTGGCCTGAATGGCAACAACTAGGGCAACAGTGCTGTATACCGCCAAAAATAGCAGCAGCATAACACAGCCAATGAAGCCAAATTCTTCTGCAAAGACAGAGAAGATGAAGTCGGTGTATTGAATTGGGAGAAAGTCGATCTTTTGGGCGGAAAGGCCGTAGCCGGTTCCGCCTGCGCCGCCAGAGCCGATAGCCAGCAGGCTTTGGATAAGCTGATAGCCGTTTTCAGCCGGATCGGCCCAAGGGTTAAGAAAGGAGATGATGCGATCGCGCTGATAAGACTTCAAGCTCACACTAATTACAGCTGCCATCAGCCCGCTAGAAGCTGTCATCAAAAGCTGTCGATACGGCAAGCCTGCTGCCAGCGCAATTAGCCAAATTGTCAGACCGCAGACTGCTGTGGTGCTCAAGTTTGGCTGAGTCAAAATCAGCAGCAGCCCAAAGGTAAAGATCCCTATCCAGATCAGCCGCGTTTTATTTTCGAGCTTGTGCCATTTACCAAACAGCTGAGCGCTATGCATTACCAAAAATGGCTTCATCAGTTCGGACGGCTGAATCAGAAAAGGCCCAAAGGGCAACCAGCGAGTCGCCCCGTTAACCGAAATGCCAACCCCCGGAATATGGGTCGCCATCACCAGCAGCATACACACCAGCAAAAGGAACCCCGAAAGCCGCATCACCTGACGCAGCGGATGGCGCGTAATGTATCGAGAAATGAGCAGGCCCACAACGATCCAAATCAGCTGCACCTTAAAGTAGCGAGCGCCATCGTTAAAATCGGCTTCGGCCACCGGATACGACGCCGAGAACAAGACCACCATTCCCATCGACAGCCACAGCAGCGTCATCCAACGCAGCAGCCGTGCCTCCAATGCCCAGCCGCGCACCGAAAAAAGCCGGTTAAAGCCCTCCCCGAAGGCCCCTAAAGAGTGTCTAATGCTAGCGATTAAAGATGAGTCCAAAATTTTGTCGGGTGAGCACTGCTCACCTTTGGTCTAAAGAATGGTCTAAAGAATGGGCTAAAGAAAACTATGAAAGCTTTGAAAGAGCTGCTGATTGAAAGCACAGATCCGTGTACTCTCCGTGCACTTCCCGCGCACTTAAAGAGCCGCTCATTCAGAGCATAGAAACAGAGCATGGAAAGATTCTAGAGCTATAAAAGATAATTTATTCACCTATCAAGCTATTCAGTAGTTTTCCGTAGGCATATCCTACAAAAAGAACGCTTTAGAACATAAACAAAAATCCCCTCAATAACTGAAGGGATTTCCATTTCAGTCGGCGCTAGTCCGTAAGATTACGGAGTGACGCTTGGCTGCTTGATTAGATCAGGTGCGCTTATCAGCGGTGCATTGAGCAAAGGCGTTGTGGCAATTGGTAGCGGCGGAACCCTGTCTTGTGCAATCACAAACATCTCTGTCCGAATCCGCTCAGTGAGCTGTACAGTTTTCGCATCATAAAGCTGCGTTAGCGCCTTGGGATACAGCCCAAACCCAATAATCGGCACCAGCAAGCAGACAACTACAAACACCTCACGAGGCTCCGCGTCAACTAGCACCTCATGCTCAATCAGCTCCTTGTTCTCAGGCCCATAGAAAATATCGCGCAGCATCGAGAGCAAATACAGCGGCGTCAAGATCACACCCACCGCCATCAGCATCACTACAATCAGCTTAAATTTAAAGCCGTAGGCATCGCTGTTAGCAAAGCCTACAAACACCATCAGCTCAGCGACAAAGCCACTCATTCCCGGCAGTGCCAAAGACGCCATAGAGCAGGTGGTAAACATCGCAAAAATCTTCGGCATTTTGCGACCCACTCCGCCCATTTCATCCAAGATCAGCGTGTGCGTACGGTCATAGGTGGCACCTACCAGAAAGAACAAACTAGCCCCAATTAGTCCGTGCGAGACCATCTGCAGCACCGCGCCGCTCAGGCCTAGATTCGTAAACGAGCCAATACCAATCATCACAAAACCCATATGGGAAATAGATGAGTAGGCAATTTTTCGCTTGAGATTATTTTGTGCAAAGGAGGTGAGCGCTGCGTAGATAATATTCACTACGCCAAAAATTACCAGCCCCGGCGCGATGACCGCGTGGGCTTGCGGCAGCATCTCCACATTCATCCGAATAATCGCATAGCCGCCCATCTTCAGCAGAATACCCGCGAGCAGCATGTGTACGGGCGCAGTTGCCTCGCCATGCGCGTCCGGTAGCCAGGTATGAAAAGGAATAATGGGCAGCTTCACCGCATAGGCAATTAAAAAGCCCGAGTACAAGAAAAGCTGAAGCCGTAGCGGAAACTCCTTAGCCGCCAGCGTTTGCATATCAAAGCTGATGGTATCGCCGTAGAATGCCATCCCTAACGCCGCTAGCAGAATAAACAGCGAGCCGCCAGCGGTGTAGAGAATAAACTTAGTTGCTGCGTACAGCCGCTTTTTGCCACCCCAAATAGAGAGCAGCAGGTAAACCGGCAGCAGCTCTAGCTCCCACATTAAGAAGAACAGCAGCATGTCTTGCACTGCAAAGACGCCAATTTGCCCAGCGTACATAGACAGCAGTAGGAAATAAAACAGCTTTGGCTTGAAGGTGACTGGCCAAGACGCCAGAATTGCCAAAGTGGTAATAAAGCCTGTCAGCAGCACCAGCGGCATGGAAAGGCCGTCGACGCCGACCGACCAGCGTAGGTCGATTTGAGGCACCCAGGTATAGCTTTCATAGAGCTGCATACCAGAGCTGCTGATATCGTAATGATTGACAAAGGTGTAGACAATCAATGCAAAGTCAATAAGCCCTACTACCAAGGCATACCAGCGAACGGTACGGCCATTCTCATCGGGGATGAAGGGAATCAGCAGGGCCGCTATAAACGGGAAGAAAATAATGGTCGATAGCCAAGGAAATTGATCCATAACAAAATTGAGATCTGCGAGCGAAGGTGATCGATTAGGCTCTGGTAAACACTGTAGAAAGAAAAAAAAGAAAGAAAGACTGGAGCCAGGGGCATCCCTCTTCTTCTGTGCTTTCTTATAAACTCTGACTTTTCTTACGAGGCGTTCAGTAAGAGAAGCCCAGTAAGAGAAGCTCAAAAGAGAAATTCAGTTAGAAAAAAAGCTCAAGTCAGAAGAGGGGAAACCGGTTTTAACCCAAGCTAGAGACGAACACCAGTCCGAGGACCGCGCCGAAGACAATTAGCGCATAGAACTGAGCGCGACCGTTTTCAAAGTATTTCAAACCTTCGCCAGTGACAAGGGTAACAAAGCCCGTCAGGTTGACAATGCCATCAACGATCTTCACGTCTACGTTCAGCACGCCTTTGGCTAGGTTGCGGGTGCCTTGGATAAATACCTTGCGGTAGATGTCGTCGATGTACCATTTGTTGAGTGATAGGTTGTAGAGCGGCTTGATTTTGTTGGCGATCGCACTCGGATCAATTTTGTACGTGCGATACATCAGCACCGCCAAAATAATTCCGGCTACCGAAATGGCCACCGAAGCACCTGCCATCCGCACAAACTCATTCATATCGAACTCTTCAGCTAGCTCAGCCACCGTGAGCGCTTCGCCCGCCGGATGGATAAAAGCTTCAAAGTAATTGGCAAACGGCGTCCCCACCAGACCAATCAGCGTTGAAGGAACCGCCAGTGCCATCAATGGAAAGATCATGCTAATAGCCGACTCGTGCGGCGTTTCCGCGTGATGATGATCCGCGTGATCGGGCGTATCGACTTCTAGCTCTTGCGCGCTCATTGCACCAGGCCCCATCGAAGCCCCCGCCATTTGCAGTGCCTGACGCTTCACCGTCGTTTTGATGGCATCATCATTGCCGCGAAACTCACCCTCAAAGGTAGAGAAATACATGCGGAACATATAGAAAGCGGTTGCACCGGCTGTAATCCAGCCAATCGCCCACATTAGCGGGTTTACTTCAAACACAGAGCCTAAAATTTCATCTTTGGACCAGAAGCCTGCAAAAGGCGGTAACCCCGAAATTGCCAGCGTCCCAATCAAAAAGGTGATAGCTGTAACAGGCATGTATTTGCGCAAGCCACCCATCAGGCGCATGTCCTGCGCTAGCACTGGGTCATGGCCGACAACTTCTTCCATTCCGTGAATGACCGAACCCGAGCCTAAAAACAGCATCGCCTTAAAATAGGCATGAGTCATTAGATGAAACAATCCCGCTGTATAAGCACCCACGCCCATTGCCATGACCATATAGCCAAGCTGAGACATGGTAGAGAAGGCCAGACCTTTCTTAATATCGTTTTGCGTAATGGCAATAGATGCGCCTAGAAACGCGGTGATAGTGCCAGTCCAAGCGATCACGCTCATTACGGTTGGAATATGCTCAAAGACAGGATACATGCGGGCAATTAGGAAAACGCCTGCTGCCACCATTGTCGCTGCGTGAATCAGGGCTGAAATGGGTGTGGGGCCTTCCATCGCATCGGGCAGCCAAACGTGCAGCGGAAACTGCGCTGATTTTGCCATTGGCCCCATAAAGACCAAGATGGCAAAGAGTGCAGCCAAGCTACCTGCTATAGCGCCAGTGCTGACGAGATCTGTCAGCCGTTCGCCCATTAGCTCAAACTCGAATGTACCGGTTGCCCAAAACAGGCCCAGCATCCCTAGCAGCAGACCAAAGTCACCAACTCGGTTAGTTACAAAGGCCTTTTGACAAGCGTCGGCAGCGCCATCGCGATCATACCAGTAGCCAATCAGCAGATAAGAGCACATGCCCACTAGTTCCCAAAAGACGTAAACCTGCAAAAGGTTTGGGCTGATGACGAGTCCTAGCATCGATGAGCTAAATAAGCTCAGATAGGCATAAAACCTGACGTAGCTGGGATCGTGGGCCATGTAGCCGTCGGTGTATATCATCACCAGGAAAGCTACTGTGGTGACGATTACAAGCATCACTGAAGTGATGTGATCGATGGTGAACCCCATGTTTATATGGAAGTCTCCGGCAGAGGCCCACTCGATTAAATAGGTGTAGGGTGCGTGGCCTTGTAGCTGGCTCACGAGCACCATAATAGACAGAGTCATCGCCGCGCCGATTAGGCTGACGATGAAAGCGGCAACAGGCTTTCTAAGCTTGTTGGTCGCTTCGTTGTAACTGATTAAACCTGCACCGACAATTGTCGCGCCCAACAAGGGCAAAACAGGTATCAGCCAGACGTATTGATATATGGCCTCTACGGATTCCATTGCTTACTCCATTTCCTGCCGATCTAGCGCCCATCCATCAGGTGCTAGTGGGCAAACCGACTACATATTGACATACCTTGCCCGTCTCTTCGTGCTGCTTTAGGGATAGAGCGATACAAAATGTAAATTTTTAATCAAATAAAAATATTTTGATTCTATCCAACGCAGAAATCCGACTGCAGTATGAATGCTGTTTTAGGTTTGTTTACTCTACGTCTTCTGCGTTTTCTGCGTTTTCTGCATCTTCTGCGGAGATGGCGACTTGGGTAGAGGGTTCTGTAGACGGTTCGGCAGGGGGCGCAGCAGGCATAGTTTGGATTAGAGCGCTGGCTGTTACAATCAGCTGCTGCGCTTCTTGATGGGCGATGGTGTTGGCTGGAATGGTTTGCAGGCGCTCGACGATAGCTTGCATCTGACCGCGCTTGAAGCTGTTAGCAGGCCAAGACTGCTCTAGTTCAGTTAGGGTTGCCTGTAGTGATTGCAGCTGCTGATGAGCGTCCTGCTCAGCCCGATAGCGCTGACGAATGGCCTGTAGATTTTGCTCATAGCGCGCTTTTACCGCCTGCGCTTCTTCGTAGCTAGGATGCTGCTTGTCGATAGTGCTAAGGGTGTAGATAGCGATTTGCCAAAGTTTGGAGATATCGGCCCATGTCTCAACCGGATGAGGTGCGTTTTGGCTAGCGAGCGCTGCTTGCCACCCGTAGCGCTTTGCCACTGTTAGGGCGTCTTCTTGAGCCGGTTGGGCGAGTTTGTTAGGGCGCTGGGCTAGTGAACGTCGGGCAGAAGAACGGGCAGAAGAAAATTGGGGGGTCGGCGCGATCGCACCAACAGCGTTCTGAGCAGAAACCTGTCTCGCCTGAATTTGCTGAAGGTTTTGCAGATAAAACGCTCTCTTCTGCTGAGCGGGCCTGTAATTGCTGTCGTAGCGAGGAATTTGCTCTAACAGCGCGATCGCCTGCTGCCAAAGCGCGGCAGTCTCGCCCCAGTGCTCAGCGCTGTGCGGCGGATCTTGACCTTTTAGAGCCGCTTGCCAGCCAAAGGCTTTGGCCGTTTCAAAAGTATCTTTGTGTGCGATCGCGCTAGCATTAGCCCCGCCATTGACGCCGCTAGGCTGGGTCGCCGACGAAGCAGCGTTGCCATCGGCCACACCGCTGCCAATGAGCTGAGCCAACCAGCCAAACCCTTGGCTACCAACGCCTAAAGGACTTGCAATCAAAACTGCCGCTGCGCCTAGTCCGGCAGCGCCTAGTCCCAAAGAAGCCCCCACTGCCGGAGAGCTAATTTCGATCCGACTGGCCCGATTAAGCGCCCGTCGATCAATATTGGGTAAAATGTCGCAAACTTCTTCCCATAGCTGCGCTTTTGTGACTGTTTTGCCACCCTTCTCGCGTAGCGTTTCGAGTCGGGCCATCAAGATAATTCGCTCTAGATGTTCGTCCTGAGACAGTTCCTTTTCGGGTAGGGCGCTGTAGTAACGGTCTACCTCTTTTTTGACAATTTGATAGGCGCGATCGCTCAGGCGAGTCATAACACAACATTCAGGTAGAAGTTCAGGCGCTAGCTTTTTCCCTCTACGTAGGAAGCCCGCGAACACCCGGTTACTTTGTCCTAAAAAAATATTAAACACGCAGAAGCTATACAAAGTACCGCTTAAACGTATTCTTTTATACTCAGTGAGTATACTTGGTCAGTAGCTAACTCGCTCAGCAGCTACAGATTAAGTAATGCGTCTACACCAATACGTCTATACCAATCGCGTCAGCTGAACCCGGTAGCGTTGCTTTTTAGTAATGTTCATTTCGCCAACTTCTAAACGTCCCTTGCCTCTAATCGCAATCAGGTCACCACTTTGCACCGTGTGACTAGACTGAGTAACCGGTTTCCAGTTCACTCGCACATCGCCACCGGTAATCATATCGACCATTTTGCTGCGCGACATGCCAAACCCCGCAGAGGCCAAAGCATCTAGACGCATAGAAGCTTCCACAGTGGTCATTTCTTTCCGGCGTGGCTCTCGTACCCGCAGCTCGCTGATCTCGATTGGCTGTGTCTTCACTGGCACAGAGCGTACCTGAGTCAGGCTAGTCGCCAAAAACTCTACTAGCTCTGGTACTACGATGGCCTGCGCTCCGCGCTCGCCCAAAACAATAATGTCACCGACTTTAGCTCTAACCAATCCTGTTCCTAACAAAGAGCCTAAAAAGTCGCGATGGCTAGCGGTATCGAACAAAAAGTTTCCGGCAATGCTGACAGCAGCCAAAGGAACAGGCGTTTCCTCTATAGAGATTTCGGACCGGGCGATCAGTAGCCGCGCTCGTTCGGCCTGGGGATAGCCGCCGCTCGCTAAGGTGTGAACGTCCGTTAGGCGGCTAAAGGCAGCTTGCGCTTCAGCCAGCTCTGGCGGTGAAAGAAAATCGGTAGCAACTGGCTCCCAGGTTCGAATAGCCTGCTCGGCCCGGTCGAGTACACGAGCAAGCGCTTCTTTATTTTCAGCGTATTTGAGAATGTCTTCTTTCGGCAGCATGATGCTCTAAATAATGCTAAACAGCCGCGGCCTCTTTTGCCGCCACCCCATTCACGATCTCATCAGAAATGTCAAAGTTTTTCGCAATTTCACGAGCTGTCATTTTGGCGCACATCATGACGGACGGCGTACCGCCACCCGGCTGCGTATTTGCGCCAACCAGATAGAGATTTTGAATATCTTCACTCTGGTTGTGAGGGCGGAAGAAGGCGCTTTGAATGAGAACAGGCTCTACGCCAAAAGCGTTGCCTAGGTAGCTGTTGAGCGTGCCTTCAAAGTAGTCAGGCGTGATGTGGCTTTGGTATACGATGCGCGCTTTCAGGTTGGGAATATAGCCACGCGCTTCTAAGAAAGTCAGCACTCGCTCGGTCAGTTTTGGCCCTTCAATGTCCCAGTTGATATTGCCGCCGTTATTAGGCACGGGTATGAGGGTATAGGCCGCATGGTGTCCGGGTGGAGCCATGCTGGGATCGGTAAGCGAGGGAATATGAAGATACTGAGAGAAGTCGGGGCTGAGGACTTTTTTGTCGAAGATTTCTTTGAGGAGTTCTTCGTAGCGGGGGCCGAGGATAATATTGTGGTGCTGAAGGTCTAGATCTTCTGACTCATCGGCCTTGAAGCCAAAGTAAATGACGAGTACAGACATTGACTGTCGGGTCAGCTTGATCTTGAGATCTTGATTAATCAGCCGGTACTTTGAGTCAATCAGCTTCATGTAGGTATTAGCGTAGTCACCGTTGGAGGCGACCAAATCAGCCGCGTGGTAGCTGCCGTCTTTAAGCACAATGCCTTTGGCGGTCTTTTTGCCAAAGAAAGTGCCTTCAACGTCAATTTTGGTTACTTCGCTATCGTATGCAATGGTGCCGCCGAGTTCTTCAAACTTACGGATAAAGCCTTTGACCAGTTCGCCAGTGCCGCCCATTGCAAAGTGAATGCCCCAAGTCTTTTCGACGAAGTGAATCATCGCGTAGATGGCTGGTACGCTGAGCGGGCTACCCCCAACTAGCAGCGGCTCAAAGCTAAAGACCTGCTGAAGCTTCGGGCTTTTGAAGTAGTCTTTGACAAAAGATAGCAGCGGACGAAGGGCGTCTAGCCGAATGAGATCTGGGGCGACTTTGAGCATGTCTGTAATGTTGCCAAAGTAGGTGTAGCCCAGCTCGACAAAGCCTCGATCAAAAATAGCTTTGGCGGCTTTGTGAAATCTTTCATAGCCTTCTAGATCGTCGGGTTCGATGGCTTCAATTTGACGGCGGGTGCTTTCGGGATCGCCATCGTAGTCGAAATAAGTGCCGTCATCGAAGTAAATGCGATAGAAGGGCAAAATGGGGATAATCTTGACGTACTTGGAGGTCTGTGGGCTGCTAGTAACGCCCGATTTTACCCGCTTTGCCGGGTCCATAATTTCAGCAGGGAAGTCGGGTTCGCCCAGGGCTGCCTTATCTTTTTCTAGGGCAAACAGCTCTTCAATAAAATGAGGAACTGTCAGCACGGTAGGCCCCATGTCGAAGATGAAGCCATCTGCTTTGCGAACGTAAGCGCGGCCACCAGGTCCGTCTAGCTTTTCAAAAATAGTGGTGTCAAATCCTAGGCTCTGCAGGCGAATACCCAAGGATAGTCCACCGATCCCGGAACCAATGATGATGGCTTTTTTACGACTCATGCTGCTTTGCTGTGGCTGACTATACATTTCTTAGTATAGACCTGTATAAACACGCATGGGGGAACGCATGAGCGATGTTTTGACGCCTGAGCTGAGACTGCCTGACTCGCGATTCTGCCTAACTAGGTCTAAGTAGGCGGTCTACTAGCGATCTAGCAGCTTGCCAATGGCCGCGCCGGGATCTGGCTGTTTGACTAAAGATTCGCCAACGAGGATGGCTTGGGCTCCGGCTGCGGTCACTGTTTGGACATCTGCGGGCGTATGGATGCCTGATTCAGCGACGATGAGGATTTGTTTTTGGGCAATCATCGGCCCAAACTTCTGTACGACCTGCTCGGTCGTATCTAAACTCACTGTAAAGTCTTCTAAATTCCGATTGTTCACCCCGACTAGCTCAATGCCATCAATTGCCATCACGCGCTCAAATTCTTCAACGGTGTGGGTTTCGACTAGGGTGTCTAGCCCTAAAACCTTGGCGATTTTAACAAAGTAGTTGAGATCTTTATCGGTCAAGATAGCGGCGATTAGAAGGATGGCATCTGCCCCTGCAAGACGCGCCTGATATATCTGATAGGGATAGATAATAAATTCTTTGCACAGTAGCGGTAGGTCTACGGCTTGACGGATTTGGCTGAGGTAGGTAAAGCTGCCCTGGAAAAATTCGCTGTCGGTGAGCACAGAGAGGCAGGTCGCACCGCCAGCAGCGTAGGATTTTGCGATCGCGACCGGATCAAAGTCGGCTCGAATCACCCCCTTGCTGGGCGACGCCTTCTTGACCTCTGCAATCAACGCCAGACCGTGCTCATTCGCCTGCCGCCGCAGCGCTGCTGTAAACCCTCTAGGTGCAGGCAATCCCTGAATTTGCTGCTGCAAGCCTTTTAGGGGCACCTTTGCACGCAGCCGCGCCACCTCAGTTTCCTTTTGCCACACAATCTTTTCAAGAATGTTGCGAGGCTCGCTATCGGGCACGTTGATTTGATATTCAAGGTGGGCGACAGAGATAGGGGTGCTAGGGCGGCGGCGGCGAATGTGCATGGGTGAAAGAAATTATGAACGGTGAACGGTGAAGTTTTAGACGTAGCTGCGCTAGCCAGTGACTTTAGCCGGTGACTTTTGCTCGCTTGTAGGCCTCATCTAAGACTTCTGAGAGGGTGGGGTGGGTGTGGACAAACTTGGCTAGCTCGGTGACGGATTGCTTTTGCGCGATCGCATTGGCCGCTTCTTGAATCAAATCCGCCGCGTGAAGCCCAATAATGTGGGCCCCCATCACCTCACCCGTATCCTTGCGATAAATCAGCTTAGCAAGCCCTTCGGTTTCCCCTTCAGCCAGCGCCTTAGAATTGGCCTTGAAATAGCTGCGCACAGACGCCACATCGTAGCCCTCTTCCTTGGCCTTTGCTTTAGCAGCAGGCTCTGTCAGGCCCACAAAGCTAACTTCAGGATGGGTAAACGCTGCTGCTGGAATCGCGTTGTAGTCCACCGTGCGCGACTCACCGCAAATATTATCCACCGCAACAATGCCCTGCGCCGAAGCCGAGTGCGCCAGCATCATTTTGCCGTTGGCATCGCCAATGGCGTACAGGTGCGGCACCGGCTTACCGTCGCGTAGCACCGCCAAATTGTCATCGACCGGAATAAAGCCCCGCCGATCCGTCTCTACCGCCACCATGTTGAGATCTAAATTCTTCGTCGCCGGGATGCGACCAGTTGCCACTAAGCAAGCATCAACTTCCAAGACATCCACGGTTTCCATCGTCTTCGGATCGGCCAGTTCAATCACAACCGGAGAGCCAGGGGTAATTTTCTTGGCCAGCAGACCTACGCGCGTCTCAATATCACGCGGCTTGATCAGCACCCGCTCCGCCTGTTTCGCAATATCTGGATCAAACGTCGGCATCAGCTGATCCATCGCCTCAATCATCGTCACCTCAGATCCTAGCGCTGTATACACATCGGAAAACTCTAAGCCGATGTAGCCACTACCAATAATGGCCACCCACTCTGGCAGCCAGTCTAGGCGAACCGCTTCGTCACTGGTATAGACCGTCTTTCCATCTGTCTCAATGCCTCTAGGCACAAAGGGAATAGAACCTGGTGAGAGAATAATATCTTTGGCCGTAACTGTGCGCTTGCCCGATTCGTTTTCAATCGAGACTTTTTGACTACTGGCAATCTTGCCCCAGCCGCGAATGATCTCGACGCCTAGGCGAGTGAGGCTACCCGTCAAATCGCCTTGAATTTTGCTGACTAGATTCTTGGCGTGGTCAGCAATTTTTTCGCGGTCAAAGCCCACACTAGCCAGACTAATGCCCATTGCCTTCAGGTGCTGCTCGTCGCGCATTTCACGCACCTTACCTGAAGCTGCCAGCAGTGCCTTAGAAGGAATGCAGCCTCGGTTGACACAGGTGCCGCCCATGTCACCCGCTTCGATAATGGCCGTTTTCAGACCGCGCTCCACCGCGTGAATTGCGGCCCCGTGGCCACCCACCCCCGCCCCGATAACCACCAAGTCGTAATCAAATGCTGAATCCACTGCGCGCTCCTTCAAAGTTCTCTACATTTTCAACTAGAGAGGCGCTTTTGGACAACCGGTCGTTGTCTATCCCCTTTGCCGCTTTGCTTCATACAGCAGCAGCGCCGTTGAGACAGCCACGTTGAGCGATTCTACACCCGGCATAACCGGAATTTTGACAGCCACCGAAGCGCAGGCCATCAGTTCTGGCGATAGTCCGGCTCCTTCATTGCCCATCACCATCACCGTCGGCGTCTTCAAGTCGAGCTGCCAATAGTCCAGCTCAGCCGTAGCTGCGGCAGCCACAATTTGAACACCCTTCTCTTTGAGCAGCTGGGCTTTCTGGACAATATCCACAGTTGCCATGGGCTGCCGAAACCACTGCCCTGCGGAGGCTCTTAATACCTTTGGATGGCCAATATCTACGCTGTCGGGACTCAGCCACAGGCCATCGCTGCCTGCTGCTGCCGCCGTGCGAATAATCGTGCCCAAGTTCCCCGGATCTTGAATGGTCTCTAGCATGATCCCCAGACTCACATCGTCGCTAGGCTGACTAGAAAGGGCCTCCCAGACGTTTCGCTGTGGGGCAGTGGCAATGACGCCATCAGGCGTAACGGTGCTGGCAATGGATTTGAGCACTGCTGGTGAAACAAGTTCTATCTGGTCTGCATGGGCGATCGCCTGCCGATAAACGTCTGGATATCGCTGCTGCCAGCTCTCGGTATAGCAGAGTAACTGTAGCGGGTAGCTCACCTCACAAGCTGCCTCTATTAAATGAGTCCCTTCAAGCAGAAGCACAGCCTGTTTTTTTCTTTCCTTAGGCTGCTGTAGCTTGCGAAGCTGTTTTACCGTCGAATTTTGCAAGCTAGTAAGCATAAAATTAGGCGAAAGAAAAAGGGTGTAAAGGAAAAGGAAAACAGAGGTTTAAGGCCTTAGATTTGGCAAAGGCAGAACAAATTTGCGATTGATACCGAAACAGCTGGGTGTTTGTACGTATTGATAGAAAGTTGTGATTGATGCCTAAAACCTTCCGGATTATAAAATCGACAGTAGGCGCGGGTTTTACAAGCCAAAAAGAACCCCTCAGTCTTGAGGAGACTAAGGGGCCTGTGACTTAAATCATACTGATGCGGAACCCGGGACTTGAACCCGGAAGTCCTTGCGAACACTAGAATCTGAATCTAGCGCGTCTACCAATTTCGCCAGTCCCGCTAGGGCAGTTTTGACCATAAAAAGGCCATAGAAACCAGTTCTCAACTAGCCGCTGCGATTAACAATACTCTAGCAGTGTGGTGCATTCGTCAACAGCTCTGGTCCCTCAAAACATATTTATTTCGCGTTCGGTGCAGTTTTTTCTGCTGAAATCGATAGGAATAGTGCCGAGTAGCACCTAAATTGTTTTACGTGACCGGGAGAAACTCGGAAGTTTCGGGTAGAATCCATACCAAATTATCTTAAGCATTTTTTCTATGGAGGCCACTCCCATCATCACTCCTCAATCGTCTAATACTGTCAATCAAAAGGCCAACCAACGCGCTAACCAGAGAGCTAGCCAGCGTGCTAACCAAAGCACAAATCCAGATCAATCAGAATCTGTGATTGAAATTTGGGGCGGACACCCGCTCAAGGGACATATTCCCGTCAGCGGCGCAAAGAACTCTGCGCTGGTGGTCCTTGGCGGCGCGCTGCTGTGCTCACAAACCTGCCGCATTCGCAATATTCCCGATCTGATGGACATCGGACGGATGACCAGCGTGCTAGAAGCCCTTGGCCTAAAAGTTGAGCGTAGCGGCGATACGCTAGATATTGACGGCAGTCATGTCAGTCATTCCAAAGCGCCTTATGACATTGTTAGCAAGCTCAGAGCTAGCTTTTTTGTAATTGGCCCCTTGCTGGCTCGCCTGGGCGTAGCGCGGGTGCCCTTGCCTGGCGGCTGTGCGATTGGGGCGCGGCCTGTCGAGCTTCATATCCGTGGGCTACAGGCTCTGGGCGCTCATGTCCACATGGATCACGGTGTGGTTCATGCCTATGTTCCTGGCGCTCGCGGCAAGCTTAAGGGGGCCAAGATATATCTGGACTATCCTAGCGTTGGAGCGACAGAAACGCTGATGATGGCCGCGACCCTAGCTGAAGGCGATACGGTGATCGAAAACGCCGCTAAGGAGCCTGAGGTCATCGATTTGGCAAATTTCTGCCGGGCGATGGGCGCTAAAATCCGAGGAGCGGGCACTAGCAGCATCACGATTACGGGGGTGCCTAGCCTGCACGCGACCGACTACAGCATCATTCCAGATCGCATAGAGGCAGGCACATACTTAGTCGCCGGTGCGCTCACCCGTTCTGAAATTACGGTTGGACCGGTTAATCCAGATCATTTGGTTCCACTGCTAGCAAAGCTGCGTGAGACGGGCTCAAGAATAGCGTTTGAAGAGGGCAATAACATCCGTATCTCTCCTGGTGAGCGAGTATTGGCTACCGATATTCAAACGCTGCCGTATCCTGGGTTCCCGACGGATATGCAGGCTCAGTTTATGGCGCTGCTGACGCTAGCTGAAGGCAGCAGCATGGTGACTGAAACCGTCTTTGAAAATCGCCTTCAACATGTTGCTGAATTTAATCGGATGGGCGCGGATATCAAGGTGAAAGGAGATAGCGCAGTCGTTCGCGGGGTGGCACATCTGTCGGGTGCACCGGTTACTGGAAGCGACTTGCGAGCGTCTGCGGCGTTGGCGATCGCAGGCTTAGCAGCCAAAGGAAAAACCACGCTCTACGGCCTACACCATCTGGATCGTGGCTACGAGAAATTTGAAGAAAAGCTGCGTAACGTCGGCGCTCGCCTACAGCGCGTACCGCCTAGCGAAGCAGACAGTGCCGCTCAGCCCCCCTCAACCGGAGTGGGCACAGTGGGTTCTAATATGACTGTTACGACTAACCGCTAGCCCTTTAAAAGGTTTAGAAGGGCAGCTTGAAAACTAGAGACGCCTCCTAGAAGCACCGAAAAAAGGCACAAAAAAAGCACCGAGCAGACGAAAAATTTCTTGTCTGCTCTGCGCTAACTCCAAAATCACTGACACCGTGCGATCTCGCTATACTGACGGGAGACCCCAAGTGCCAGTGATTTTGTTTGATCACCTCATTTAATATGGCTGCCAACAAGCCTGCTATAAAAACGCCATTGATTGGCCTTAACGCCGATCACTTCCGCCACCCGCTTGATCGGCAAGCAACCCAAGCGCTAAAACAGCTGCCAGGTTTAGATGTTGCCATTCGTAGCCTGCTAGGGCCGATGGGCGAACAGTTTTTCTATTTAGAAAATATTGCAGCCAGTATTCTAGTGGGCCCAAACCAGCTACCCCAGATCTATGACCTGCTAGTAGAAGCCGCTCAGGTGCTAGATCTAGAAGTGCCTCAGCTATATATCAAGCAGCACCCAGTTCCCAATGCCTATACGTTTGCGATGCGCGGCAAGCAGCCATTTGTCGTGGTTCATACTGCGCTAATTGAGCTGTTGAACGAGGCTGAACTGCAGGCCGTCATCGGTCACGAGCTAGGCCACTTAAAGTGCGATCACGGCGTGTATTTGACGCTGGCAAATTTGCTGACGCTGGCGACCAGTCAGCTACCTTTTGGCGCTGTACTGATGCAAAGCTGGCAGTCGCAGATTATGGAGTGGGTACGCTGCGCAGAATTTACCTGCGATCGCGCCGCGCTCCTTGCCACCCAAGATGCTCGCACCGTTGCCTCTGTACTCATGAAGCTATCTGGCGGCTCACCCACCCTCTCACCGCAGCTAAACCTAGACGCCTTTATCGCCCAGGCCAACGCCTACGACTCCATCAGCGAAAGCGAAATTGGCGAAATGCTCAAACGACTCAAGACAGACGAACTGAGCCATCCAGTTCCTGTCCTTAGAGCCAGAGAAATAGACCGCTGGGCCTCGACCCCCACCTACCAGTCGCTGCTAGAAAATCGACCCCTGACCGATCAGCGCAGCAGTGACAGCGACCAGCGGCAGCCTGCAGAGTCTGTGGGCAACTGGCTAAACTGGTAGTCAGCTAAAAAAATAGCGGTGACAAAAACGCCCTGCTTTTCTGTATACTGAGTAATCTACTGGGCAAGTGGCGGAATTGGTAGACGCACCACACTCAAAATGTGGCGACTTCGGTTGTGAGAGTTCGAGTCTCTCCTTGCCCATCAGAACATAGCAAAAAACATAGCGAAAGAATGAAAAGAGAGTCCCGGCTCTCTTTTCATTGGGCTGTAATTTATTACGTCTGGGATGGATAGACTCTCTTTTGTCGATTTGGTGAAGGGTGAGGGGTTAAGCCCCTCGCATGTGGTATCTTTTCACTGGCTGACAGTTGCGAGTCTACCCAAATTTCTCGGGACTTTCTGAGCTAGCTTGGGCAGTATAACGTCAACACACGTTGTAAGCGTTTAGGGCGTCCGTTGATAAAAACTTCCAATCGTAACGGCTCATCTTCACCACTTCAGGCGACGCTTTACTACCTGCGTCTAAAAACCCATGATGACCAGCAGCTATTTAGGCGAGCAAGCGATGTTTCTGACGCTGCGCCCGAATTGCAGACTACGTTGGCAAGAATTGTAGCCGATGAACTGTGTCAGGCTGAAACTCATCATGAGGGTGTTTCTTTAGAGCTATGGATACTAGAGCCCGATGCCCTTCACGCGATTGTCATGCTCAAAGAAAGCCGTCCTAGTCAAGAAATAACAGGTAAGCCAAGGCTGCTGACCTCGTTTGTAGCTGAGCTGAAAACGGCGACCGCCAAAAGAATCAATCTGATGCGCAATCAGCCGGGTTCCTCAGTATGGCGACGCAGCTATAAGGAGCAGCGAGTAGACGATGAGGTAATGCTAGCTAGACTGCGCAGAAAACTCGTAGAGTCTGACAGCATAATCGTCTCTGGATGATGGCTTGCGGCGTACTGATATACATCCTCTCAATGCATACTCTCAATGCATACTCTCAATGCATACTCAAAGAGGCATACTCAAAGAGGCGTGCTCGAAGTGAAAGCTGTTGAAATAAACGAATAAAGTTCTGTCAAAAAAGTGCTACGGAATAAACCATCAGGGTTCCAGTACTAGAGTGCCTATGGAAGACAGCGCTAAGGAAGAGGATGCCGGAAGTACTTTAGTAAAATATCTGTGTCTTGCGTCACATGGTTCAATAGCTGCGAAATGAGCGATCGCATACTGCTGCTTGATCTAGCACCTGAGCTATTAGCACTCGATCTCATCTCTTTTGGCAAGCCGGTATCTTCTAGCAGAATAGTATCCATTCGTAAGTAGTAGCTATGATCTCCGTCTAAATCTTTTACAACAAATACTTCAGAGACAGTTAGCAGCGCATTCAACATTTTTGCATTGAAAAATACGCCATTCACTGAATGTGCCCCTTGCCCAGAAGGCCGATAGCAGATTTGAGAGACAACACCCGTGCGATCGCCCTGCTTCAGCATCTGAATAGAACACTTAATCGAAAAAGCAGATTCATCTTGTGACACCGCCGCTCTTTTTCCTAGCGACTCCTCGACCTGTGCAGCAAGATAAGACATAAAAAAGCTATTGAAAAGACCAGCAGAAGATTCCAACCATAGCCATCTTGCCCCATCTATCTCTAAAGATAAATATTATTAAAAAACATTTCAAGAAACGTTGGTATTAAAAGAGAATTCGGTAATTTCAAGTACAGCGTCATCCGCAATATCAACGATTATTTGTGTATTTACAAGACTTTTTTTAGCCAGCCATCTCGCAAGCTATCGGGTTTGCTCAGCAAGCTGACGACAGATCTGTGCGAAGTCAGTCAGCACAAACTGCCGACTACCTGGCTGCAAAATAGGAACGTGGATAAAAACTGCCGCCAGTTTCCAAGGCTGTTTGCTAACGCTTTCTAAAACGCTGTAGTACAGATGGTTACAGACATAGCTGCCCGCATCGCGGCTGATCTCGCTAAATCGCGTATTTTGCAGCAGCAGCGGCAAGTCGAGAGTAGTGGTTAGCGTTTTTTCGGCCCTGCTAGCCTGTTGCTCTACAGATAGATAGGTGCGGCACTCAGCCATTCCACAGCAAATAACCGCGCGCGGTCGCCTGCGGTAAATCTCACCGATCACACGGACAGGGGCTAGCTCAAAGCTGACGGGTACCTGTTTGAGCCAGAGACTATCGGCTGGCAGCTGCCCTTTCTTTTGCAGCGCCGCGAGCAGATCGTCAGATGAGTTAGAAGCTTGATGAGCCCGCCACGGCTGGAAGGAGGTGATTAAGATCGGGGCTGTGTTCATTGCCTGTGTTCATTCATAGGTCTGGCTGTTTATAATCTATGCTGTATAGAACGCTTT
Organism: uncultured cyanobacterium; assembly: GCA_963833005.1. Taxonomy (GTDB): domain Bacteria; phylum Cyanobacteriota; class Cyanobacteriia; order Phormidesmidales; family Phormidesmidaceae; genus Phormidesmis. The sequence continues at coordinate 86,437 of CAWHWK010000012.1, forward strand.
GGAGGCATGGGTACTTGCTATGACGATTATCGCTGTAATCGATTACGACATGGGTAACTTGCACTCTGCCTGTAAAGGGCTGCAAGCGGCAGGGGCAAAGACGCTAGTTACCGATTCTGTTGCTGATATTGAAAAAGCCGATGGTGTTGTGCTGCCCGGTGTCGGCGCGTTTGACCCGGCTATGGAACATTTGCGATCGCGCAATTTAGTTAATCCTATCCGTCGCATTGCGCTCAGCGGCAAACCTTTTTTAGGCATTTGCGTGGGCATGCAGGTTTTGTTTGAAGGCAGTGAAGAAGGCACAGAAGCCGGGCTGGGCATTTTTTCAGGCCACATCCGCCGCTTTCAGCCAGAAAGTGGCATTAAAATTCCGCACATGGGCTGGAACCAGCTACAGCTCACCCAGGCACATTCTCCCTTGTGGAAAAACATAGACCCCAACGCCTGGGTGTACTTTGTGCACTCTTATTATGCTGCGCCTGCGGATACGACGCTCAACGCCGCGACCGTTACTCACGGCACGCAAACCGTCACTGCCGCCGTTGCCAAAGACAACCTAATGGCCGTCCAGTTTCACCCCGAAAAGTCTTCGAGCGCCGGACTGCAACTCTTGAACAACTTTGTTAGCTACGTGGCCGCTCATCAACTGGCCGCTGCCTAGTTTGATGAAACCCTATCAGCAAATTCCCATTCGAGACTGCGGCGAAGCACTCTTAGCCATCCCTTTAGAGCGCTTTGCGGTGGTTTCCCCTCATCCTTATCAAAGTCTGAGTGCGCCTTATGGCGATCGCTCTCCTTATTTTTTGCGCGAAGGTGTGCTAAATCAGCTCATTCGGGCGCAGTCTATGCTGCAATCAAAGTGCCCTGGCTGGCGGCTGCAGATTTTTGATGCCTACAGACCCATTGGGGTACAGCAGTTTATGGTGGACTATACCTTTCAGCAGCTAGCTACTAGCGAGGGCTTACAGCCTCACAGTTTGACTGAACTTGAGCGATCGCGCCTGCTCGATCAAGTCCTCACCTTCTGGGCAATTCCGAGCCAAGATGCTGCTACCCCACCGCCCCACAGTACTGGCGCTGCTATCGATCTAGCGCTAAGCGATAGTCACGGAAACCCCGTAGATATGGGCTCACCGATCGATGAAATCTCGCCACGCTCTTATCCAAACCATTTTGCCAACCGGCCCGAGACCAGCGCCCAAAGCGCCCATCACCACCGTAGACTGCTCGCTGAGGTGATGGCGAGCGCTGGATTTCGTCAGCATCCAAGTGAATGGTGGCACTTTTCCATCGGCGATCAGCTTTGGGCCTGGCAAGCTGGTGACGGGGCGATCGCGCGCTATGGCAGTGTCTAGGTTCTGCTTTAGGAGTCTACCTTAAGGGGCTGGTCTGTCAAAATAGCCAGGTCTTTTTCTAGCTTCAGGCAGTTGCGATCGCCACCCACCTGTAGTTGATAATCCACCCGGTCCATAATCCGATTCAAAATCAGCCAGCCATAGCCACCTTCTTGAAAATCAGACGGCGCAGGTGCAGAATAACTATCTAGCTTAAACCCCTCTCCTTGGTCCCAAATTTCTAATAAGAGATTGTTGTTGTCTAGCTCAATGCGGATGAGCACCGGCAGCTCAGGCTGTTCATTATGCGCATGTCGAACAATGTTAGAATACACTTCGACAACCACTAGGCGCAGCCGCCTTTCTACATCAGCCCAGTCGATATCTCGATCAACGGCTAGCTGCAAAGAGTCTAGTAGCCAATGCTCTACTACTTCCATATACTTCAGATCACTGGGAACAGATAGTTCGGTTTTTAGCATGACGTCACCTCCAGTGACAAAATAGTTTGGTCATCTTCCTGTTCACCTTCGGGAATATGAATATAAGCCAGCAGCGTATCTAGATTAAGATCGGCAGGCTGATTGCGTAAAAAGTCCCAGAGCCCTTCCTGGTTTAGCATTGAGCAGCTCTTATATTCCTCGTCGCTAGGGTCTGTATCGTTAGGAATAGTTGCTTCTGTAATGCCATCACTCGTGAGTAAAACAACATCGCCCTCAGCGAGCTGTAGCTGCCCCGCTGCTGCATTCCATGTCGGTAAAATGCCAAGCGGAACACCTCTTGTATCTAAATAGATAGGCTCTACCGGCTGCTCTGCGTGGCTTACAGCCTTCTGATTTCCAGCTTGTTCTCGTTCTCGTTCCCTTTCTCGTTCCCTTTGGGCCACAATCTCTCTGTGCGACCAAACGATTGGATAGACATGCCCCGCATTGGCATACACAAGCTCTTTAGTCTTCTCGCTATAGCGAATGAGCGCCATCGTAATAAAACAGTTACTGCTAATTAAATCATCCGATAGGCTGTGATTAAGGTTGCTCATCACCTGTTCAGGTGAGGGCGACTTCTCTTGTGCTAGCTCCCGGCGTAATACCGAAATTGCACTAACCATAAATAGCGCTGCGGGGACACCTTTACCAGACACATCGCCCACAGCCAGCCAAATATCACCTTGGGGATGCATAAAGACTTCAAAAAAGTCTCCACCCACTTCGCGGGCGGGTTGGCAGCGCGCCTGAATTTTGAGGCCAGGTATCTCTGGCCAGCTTTGATGCAGCAGGTTGCTCTGAATTTGTCTAGCAACTTCTAGCTCTGCGCGCATTTTTCGCGACTGCCTTTGTAGCTGCTGATAGAGCTTAGTATGCAAAATCGCTATAGCTACTTGGTCAGACACATTTTCTAAAACATCAATCGCGGCAGCAGCCCAGTTTGGGTTTAGTGTTTCTCGGTACAGGCAAACCGTTGCCATCGAAGTGTCTTTATCAGCAAATGGAACAATGATTCTAGCTATTTTCTGCCCTGCTACCGTTATAAGCTCTGATGAAATTTCAAGGTCGGTAGAAATAGGCGGTAAGCTGCTTAGCAATGTCTCTAGAGGGGCCTGTAAAATATTTGTGTTGGGCTCTTTGCTAGCAGCGCTCTCCCCAGAGATTTCAATGCTTTCAAACTGGCCTTGATGCTGCATAGGACGGTAGCTTGGGAAAGCTTTCTCTTGCTTAATATTCTGTGGAATTTCTGCTGGATAGAGAATAGCAAAATCGCTTTTAAATGCTTGGCCTAAGACCTCAACTACCGTCTTAAGCGTGTTGTCGTAGTCCAGCGAACCGCGAACGGCAGACATGATTTTGTTACTAACCGCTTCCTGGCTAAGCGCACGGCTAAGAGCAAGCGTTCTTTTCTTGAGAATGCTGTAGGTTTCAGCAGCCTGAGCAACTACTTCCTTTAATTTCTGAGGGTTCCAGGGCTTGGTAATGTATTTAAACACTTTGCCTGAGTTAATCGCAGAGACTAAATCTTCTACATCGGTATATCCGGTCAGCACCATCCGAATAGTATCTGGAAACCGTTCTACCGTTAGGCTAAGAAGCTCGGTCCCGTTCATTTTTGGCATCCGCTGGTCAGAAATAATAATGGCCATTTCTCCTTGAGCGTCTAAAATTTCTAGCGCTTCTGCACCGCTTTTTGCCGCAAAAACTTTATAGTCTCGTCGAAATGTGCGGTACAACAAATCTAAGTTGTCTGACTCATCATCAACAACCAGCAGCTTTAATTTCTCTTCCATTCTGGGTTTATTAATAGGTGCTTTAAGGGTGCTGTTGACCAAGGACATGCACAAACATCTCACAGTGAGGTTTAACTGATTAGGTGGCTCTGTTAGACGACCCAATAGGCGGTATAGGCTTTGCGCTTAATGTGCCCGTCGATAGCTAGTTGTTAGCGTTCGGGCTGTTAACTGGACAGTGCGAAGTTTTTCTTTTTTGAAATGCGATCGCTTACAGTGGGCCATTTCAGAAGGAGAGGCTTTGCCATCGCCATCGCCAAAAGCAACGAACATTCCCATATCCAAAGAGCAAGGAATGTTCGGGTGTTGCATAAATGAAAGATGATTTTCTATAATTTTATTTGTAAAGTTAGCGAAGTGATCGCGAATTAACAATGAACTGTCCAGACTGCCAATCTGACCACATTCGAAAGAATGGTCACCGAGGTGACAAACAAAATCATATCTGTGTCGATTGTGGCCGCCAATTCATTGAGAATCCTAAAACAGACCGTGGATATAGCGATGAGGTGAGAGCAACCTGCCTCAAAATGTATGTCAACGGTATGAGGTTTCGAGGCATCGAGCGCGTCACGAAAGTCCATCACACAACGGTGATTAACTGGGTTAAGCAAGTCGGTGAGGCTTGGAACAAAAGCGGGTGACACTTTGAGATCAAAACTTCAGCCCTGCACGACACCCAGCTAGGTTGTCTGGGGTGACCTAGTGCGACGGGCTTGGAACAAAAGCGGGTGACACTTTGAGATCAAAACTTCAGCCCTGCACGACACCCAGCTGGGTTGTCTGGGGTGACCTAGAGCCACGATACTCAAGGCTTGTCATCACCGCTTACGCGAGTCCAATCCATGAGTCCAGCTTCCTCAGTTGCCGCTACCTTACGCCCCGAGACTCGACAGCAGATAGCGATTGAGGCGCTGGCCAAGTCCAAACCCATCAGTCATCTCGCCACTGACTATGAGGTCAGTCGTAAATTCGTCTATGAGCAGAGCGGCAAGGCGAAGCTGGCCTTGAACGAATCCTTCGAGCCCACTACGCCTGACGAGCAAATCCTTTTTCACCTACCGATCACTAAAGCCTGGCTGTTCCAACTGATTCTCGGGCTCGTGTTGATCTGCCACAGCTCCTTGCGAGGCGTGGTCGAGTTGCTGCGAGACGTCTTTGACGTGACCATCAGTGCCAGTACGGTTCGCAATCGCCTCAATACCGCAGCAGCGCAAGCCAGTGCGATCAATGCGGCTCAAGACCTGTCGTCGATTGAGGTGGATCTTCGAGACGAAATTTTCCAGTGTTCCAACCCTGTGC
>CAWHWK010000013.1:0-267176 GCA_963833005.1 uncultured cyanobacterium
AATCCTACGCGACCACCGTAACCCAGTTCCACACTTCTCTGACGCGCAAAAAATAGCAGTGCTGTACCTACACCTTCGAAGAAAGGCGGGTCTTCTAAGCTACGACGATTCCACGGTGCTGAGGCCAAATACTCTACGTACACTAAAGGATTGCGATCATCTAATAAAGGGGCTTCACCGTAGCTAACTTGAGAGCGATGCCACTGCGTCTCTATCAAGACAACGCCGTGTACTAGATCATCTTGTTCAATGACATACGCCTCAAAACGATCGTTGTTAGTTGCTAAACGTAGTTTGTAATCCCAGTTCCAGTCCATGTCGGCTTGCTCAGCTTCTATCAGCATATTTTCCCAAAGCGTTTCGATTTGCAGTAGATGCCTCTGAGTCATTGTGCAGATAACCCCAGAAACTATTTCGCCACTGCCTGTAGCTAGTTGAATGCGTTGCTGCATCAATTTGAGCTGAGAAACTGCCTACATAGTCAGCTCAAATTATACGAGCCGTTTGAGGAATAAAATCACTGCTGTAAAACGTCGAAATTGTTCGCGTCCAGCTTAAGTGCAAATGTTCGATCAGTCTTCGAAAACATAGCCTAAATGGCTAATGTTGGCCCTTTTATTGGGGTAAAATTGGGGTAAAGAAAATCTTTACACGCCGAAAGTACTGAAAAACAAGCGTTTCTTATAGCCTTCCAAGCTAATGATGGGGGTTCGATTCCCCCCACCCGCTTCCAATCACAAAAACGACACAGAGTCCTTAGTCTCTCGGAGCACTCGCTCAGACCGGGCGAGCTGCGCATTGTGCGGTTGCTAGCATCAGTGCCAAATTCGATTGGGTGCAATACTCATCCGAATACGCAGTCACAGCCTGTATACTGGCAGACGTTTTTAATCATGCCTGTATAACAAAAGAGACTTCTCAACAAGCGCTAAATGATTTGTTTATGACGACTAGGACAAGTCATCCAGGTGATAGATGTCGAGACATAGCATCCTGGATAACCTACAGGCTGCATTTGTCTATGCATTTGTTCTACCAGATTGAATCGGCTCTATGAATTCGCCTTGTTGCAACGCTAGACGACCACCGCATACACCAATGCACCGTGGGCTTTTTCAGCGCGATCGCAAGTGGCTATACCGTCTGGGCAGTTTTCTGCTAGGCATCACTTTAATTTTTCTAACCGCAGTGCTGACGCCAACAACAGCCTCAGCCCAGCTCAGCGGACTAACAGGTGGGAGTGGGTCATCTAGTCAAACGTCAGTGGGGTGGATCAACCTAGATGGCCGACAGGTTTTTCAAATTGCTGCACCGTCTTCGACCCTGCCAATTCGTCAAAAGAATATTACTGACAACCTAAAAGATATTCGCGATACCTATATAGACATGTCAGCGCCTGAGGCAGACATTGTCAAAGACACTACAGAAAGCGCCCACACACCTAGCCTGTACGTTAACGGTCGCTACTTGATGACGCTGACAGAGGCAGATGCACGAATGCAAGGCACTACCCTCTTGGGCTTAGAGCAGCATATTCGCCAAGAGATTAACCAGTCGCTACAGCGGGCCTACCGGGAGCGGCAACCAGCTTATCTACGGCGGGCGGGGCTGATGTCAGCAGGCGCGATCGCAGGTGCGATCGCCATCTCTCTGGCGATACGATTCAGCCGCCATTATCTATCCAACTGGGCCGAGAAAGATCTTCCTGGTGAGCACCCTGAGAAGCTAGTCGAAGACTACCAGCAGCAATTCCACATCATCCGCCACCTCATACTGCCTCTACTGCAATGTTTCATCCTGGCAGCGGCGATTATCTGGTCTTTAGGGCTTTTTCCCTATCTGCGAGCCTTGCAAAATAGCCTGATCATTTGGGCTAAAGTCCCCACCGCGATTGTCATAATCGCCATCATTGCCTACTTAGGAGTGCGCGCTAGCTACATACTAATCGACCGATTCATCAGCACCGTAGAAAACCGCAGCGGCGTCAACTTTGAAGATCATCGGCGGATAGATCTCAGAATTTCGACCATCTCTAGCGTCATCAAAAACATTGCTAACTTTATCTGGCTAGTTGTAGGCCTGATCGTCGCTTTAGCAATTCTGGGCGTCAACTTAGGGTTACTAATAGCCAGCTTTGGCATTTTCGGATTAGCGCTATCGCTAGCCACTCAGAACCTCATCAAGGGAGCGGTCACTGGCTTTTTTATCTTGCTAGAAGACCAGTACGCGATTGGCGATGTCGTGAAAATTGGAGACGACGCTGGCTTAGTAGAAAACATGAATCTGCGAATTACCCAGCTGCGAGACACGAAAGGTCGTCTTATTACGATTCCAACTAGCGACATCATCCGCGTTGCCAACTATTCGCTCCATTGGTCTCGCTGCGATCTGCATTTGCCGGTTAACTACGAAGCCAATGTCGATGAGATGCTACAGCTCGTCCGCGAGGTAGGCAATGACCTTCGCAACGACTCGGATTGGAGTGACCTCATTCTAGAAGACCCTGACATTTTGGGCATCGAAGACTTTGGTGATAGCGCCATCACACTGCGAGTGTGGATCAAGACCCAACCCATGAAACAATGGGATGTCTCGCGTGAATACCGTCGCCGCTTCAAGCAGGCGCTTGAGAGCAAAGAGGCCAGCATTCCCTTTCCACAGCGGCAGGTCTGGCTCAATGCGCCGGACGCGATACAGGTCAACCTATCAGGCAAGCTGCATCGGACCGCTGAGAATTCAGACGAGGGAGCCACTAGCACCGATAACAACGGCCACCACATCCAGACAGACCGTCAACCCCACGGCGCTGTGGGAAAGAAAACTGTAGGAGAGAACACTGTAGAAAATAGAGAAACAGGGAGCGAAGAGACCGACGAGGCCAGCAACGACGAAGCCGCAGCCGAGACAGAATAGCCCAATCGGACGCTGTGTCTTTAAACGCTGTGTCTACAGCCGTCATCGGTATGCATCTTAGCCCTCTGACATATCGCTTGGCATATCGCTTTTCAAAAGCGTCTGGGCAACGGCATGTTTCCAGCCTTGGCGCAGTTTGTCTCTTTTCTCAGCGTCCATATTGGGCTCAAATCGTTTTCCGACTTGCCATAGCTCTACCAGCGCTTGCTGGTTCTCCCAGTAGCCTACCGCTAGTCCAGCCAAATAGGCTGCGCCCAGCGCAGTTGTTTCTGTCACCTTGGGTCGTACAACCGGAATATTTAGTATGTCTGCCTGAAACTGCATAAGCAGATCGTTACAAGACGCGCCGCCATCTACGCGTAGCTCTAAAATGTCTATGTCAGAATCTCGGCGCATTGCGTCTAATACATCGGCAGTTTGGAACGCAATGCTTTCTAGGGCGGCGCGAGCAATATGCGCTGATGTAGATCCGCGAGAAAGGCCGGTAATGGTGCCCCGAGCGTAGCTATCCCAATAGGGAGCACCTAAACCCACAAAAGCTGGAACTAAATATACGCCGTCTGTATCAGGTACGCTGCAGGCTAGGGTTTCTACCTCTTCACTGCTGTTGATACAGCCTAGGCCATCTCTGAGCCACTGCACGACTGCGCCCGCGACGAATATTCCGCCTTCTACGGCATAGGTCGATTTGCCATCGATTTTCCAGGCCACGGTTGTTAGCAGTTTGTGGTGCGAAGTTACAGGGGCGTCGCCTGTGTTTAGCAGCATAAAGCAGCCGGTGCCATACGTATTTTTTACCATGCCAGGCTCTAGCGCAGCTTGGCCAAAGGTAGCGGCTTGCTGATCGCCGCCGATGCCAGCGATGGGAATCGGTGTGCCAAGCAGTGCTTCGTGGGTTTCTCCGTACACTTCAGAGGAGTTGCGAATTTCGGGCAGGAGGCTACGAGGAATGTTGAGAATAGAGAGCAGATCGTTATCCCAGTCTCCTGTTTCGATGTTAAAAATCATCGTGCGACAGGCATTGCTAGCATCTGTAATGTGTAGCTCGCCGCCTGTAAGCTTCCAGATCAGCCAGCTATCAATGGTGCCAAATGCCAGCTCGTCCCGCTCAGCTTTTTCTCTAGCACCTGCAACGTTGTCTAGCAGCCACTGTATTTTGGTGGCACTGAAGTAAGCATCTAAGACCAGACCCGTTTTTTTCTGAAATAGCTGTTCGTGCCCGGCGGCTTTAAGCTGATCGCAAATGCCTGCAGTTCGCCGATCTTGCCAAACAATGGCGTTGTGAATGGGCTCACCGGTGGCTCTATCCCATATAACGGTGGTTTCTCTCTGGTTAGTGATACCAATCGCGGCAATATCGCCTGCGGCAATGCCCGTTTTGGAGAGGGCCTGTTTGACAACGCTCATCTGAGAGGCCCAAATCTCGGTGGCGTCGTGTTCTACCCAGCCTGAGTGGGGAAAGATTTGCTTAAACTCTTCTTGAGCCCTAGCGCAGATCGTGCCTTGGCGATCGAAGACGATGGCGCGTGAGCTAGTGGTGCCCTGGTCGAGAGAGAGAATGTATTTGGTCATTGCTTTACCTGTATAGCGTCGGCCACTTTACGCTGAACCGATTCAAGATGTGACATTCTAGATGTGGCATTAGATGTGACGTCATTTGTGCGATCGCACAAAGTGGCTAGCTAGCGGACATTGACGGTGCCTCTTGATGAAAGAGCTACGCATCCGACGCCAGCTAAACTCCTGTCATATAGCTTACGGCATCAGCAAAGCTTGCTATTCCAACTCAAGTAAAGCTATCTCACTAATCCTTGGCTAAATGTGCTTGGATAAGGGCCGCGGGCAGCTTTTGTTTCTAGACTTTTCGTTTCTAGACTTTTATTTCTAGGCTTAAAGCAATCTAAGCTGCTGAGCGTTGTTATTATCAACTGCCACAATTTGTTCTAGTTCACTAAGCTGCTCGTCAGTCAGCGCATTAACCTCTGGCGCAACGATGGCTTTGTCACCGTAAGGGTCTTGGTTGAGCAGCCCTTGGGCAGCCGCGAGAATATCAGGCGCGATCGCATCCAAATCTTCCCGATTATCCAAATACGACTGCAAAGCACTCATCGGCGAAAGCGAGCTGTCAACGCCCAGCTCTGGCAATCTAGGCCGCGATAGCTGGCTAGTTAGCTCCGGCTGAATGGTATAGCTGTGCGCGTTTGCCAGCGCTTCACTAATCAGACCATTGTCAACGTCCTCTACCTGATCGACGCTGAGCTGATAAATGAGCCTAACTACTTTTTCGTCAATTATTTCGCGCTCAATCGCCGCTAACAAAGCCGCCTGTGGGTGCTTTTCCTGGGTTAAGTTAACACTCAGCGTTTGGAAAACGCGGGCAGGCAGCGGGCAAAACTGAGCCGTAGCCTGGCCTTTTTCAACCTCAACCAGCAAATAGCCTTTCTCTTCTTTTTCTTCGCTAAAATCCACACGCTCAATGCTGCCAGGATAAATTGCTAAAGGAGATTTACAGACTTCTTGGTATCGATGAACGTGCCCAAGCGCAATATAGTCAAAACACGCTCTTGCCAAAATCGCCATCGGCACCGTAAAGCCTTTCCCAACGGCCAAAAATTGCTCTGCGCCATAGCGAGCCGTATCGGTCATCAGGTGCGCCAGCAAAACGGTCGGAACGGTTTGATCGAGCCTGCGAATCTCTCCTTCCAAGACAATTCGCAGTCGATCTAACAGCAGCGCTGAGACCTCTCCCATCGAGAGCCCTTGAGTGTCTGCGCGCGTCAGCAGTGTGGATCGCGTCAGCCAGGGAAGCGTAATTACCTGTACCGGTCCGCTCCGGGTTTGAATGCGGTGAGTAGTGAGCGTATCGCCCACAATAAAGCCAGGTACGCCCAGAGTGCGGTAGATGCAAAGGCTCGCACCACCAACACCCTGTGAGTGCTGATCGTGGTTGCCAACTAGCAATACAGTGGGAATGCGAGCTTCGACTAGGCGGCAAAATTCTTTGGCAAAGACTTGCTGAATGTAGGGGGGCGGCGTGGCATCGGGGAAGGCATCGCCGCCAAAAAGAACCAGATCAACTTGGTTGGCGATCGCGCTATCCACACACCGTCTCAGTGCCAGGGCAAAATCCTCTAGCCGCGTATTTAGCCCTGTATTGGGATTGATGCGACCATGACAAAAGCCGCTACCCATATGAATATCGGACAGGTGAAGAATTTTGATCATAAGCCCATTATTTTCTCATAGGCTCACCACTTGTTGTTCGCTCATAGGCTCGCCACTAAAATCTTAGCGAAAAGATCTCGATACATCAGCGCTCGTTTTTTGGGCTTGACCTGTCACTTCTTGACCTGTCGCTTCTTGACCTGTCGATTCTTGACCTGTCGCTTCTTAACCTGATAGTGCAAAAAAATCTCATCCCCTTCAACCCTGGTCGTCTGCAGCTTCAGCTGTGGCGTCCTTGGCAAAGTAAAGCCTAGCCCGCCGACCGGCGTAGGCGCTGTCTTTCCGCCAATCAGCAGCGGACAAATCGTCAGGTGCAAATCATCGACTAATCCCTCTGCGAGCAGAGAGGCCACCAGCTCACCTCCCCCCATTACCAGTAGCTGCTTAATCGGCGGGCGGCTGGCAGCCAGTGAAAGCGCAGATTTTCCCTGGCGCAGATCTTGCATAATGATATGCCAATTAAAAGGACGTTCGTTAATTAGCACGTGATCGAAAGGTCTTTGGCTGTCTACACCAGAAGAGCGCCAACAAGCCATCCCTTCAGCAGTAGTAATTAGCCAGCGAGGAACGGGCTGTTGAAAGAATGGCCAGCCTCGATCGAGCTTGCCCATAGCAGAGCAAACAATATTGATAGGTTGGAGCGGCTGATTGCGCGATCGCCGCTCCTCAATCAATGTCAAATTTGATACCGGCAGCGTCGTCCCGTAGGCCCTGAGCGTACCTGCGCCAAACAAAGTCGCATCCGCCTTAGCCACTTGCGCCTCCAAATGGGCTTTGTCCGTTTTTGAGGCAAATCTAGCCGCCGCTTGAGAGGCATCAGCGATCTTGCCATCAGCGCTCATGGCCAGCACCACTGTAATATGGGGCCAACTTACAGAAGGTCCAGTCAAAACCCTGTCCTCCTGGCGATGAAATACCAACCGCTTAAACCATACATCATTCGCACCTAACCACTCGCCTATCAACTATTCTTGCTATCTATGTGTGAGTCTTCATCTTTGTTAAAGGCAGCCGTAACTTTCATGCCAACTTAGGCAATGGTACGGACTTGGCAGATAGACTAAGTAAGGAGAATTGCAGAGCGTGAATTCTTCTAGCATTCCTTTAGGCTAATATTCCTTTGGATCAATGTTTGGATCAATGTTTCTTTAGGTAGCCACTCACCTACCTCTATTCCGTATACATGCGGCATAGAAATCGTGTGTGCCCTCCCGAATGACTGTCCCCAAATGACTGCCATTGTGACAGAAAATCCGGCAATTGCTTATGTTGGGTTCACTATTTTCGCAACCTTCTGAGACTGGCGTTTCTCATACTCATGGCTAACCATCCGCGCTCATTTCGGCGCAACTTACTGCTAAGAATTTTGGCCTTCAGCCTGCCTATTTTGTTTATTGGGCAGGCCGTTGTTCTTCGCAAAGCTCGTACTAGCCTGCTCACAACAGCAAGGCAGAACTTAACGAGCAGCGCTATTCGCAAAGCAGAAGAGCTAGAAACTGGCATTCAATCTGTCGAAGCCACACTAGATTTGCTAGCCCAGACGGAAGATTTTCAGGCGGGTGATGTTGCTGCCACCGAAGATCTTCTGAACCGCTTTACTCAGGACACAACGCCATACACTATTGGCTGCGTTGAGCTAAAAGCACCCCAGAGTCAGACCTCTGCCATCAATACCTGCCTGGACAATAATAGCGATGTTGCCACCAGCGATGCTAGTGATATCAAAGGTGAATCGTCTAGCGACACCGCTCTTACCCGTTCTATTGTGCCTAGCGCCAAACAAGTGCCTTGGCTGCAAGATGGCAGCATAGAAAATGCCGATTTTTACGTGTTTTCACCTGGGCTCGGTCGCACTCCATCTGCTGCCGAAATCGCAGAGACACCAGATAACAGAGCGCTCATTAAGTTTATTGTCGCTAGCCCTATCTACAGCAAAGAAGGCGAACTGCTCTATACGCTGGCTATGGAGGTTCACCTCTTTCAGCTACAAGATGTCACCCCACAGTCCTTGGTCGGAGAAACGGTCGTCATTGACCAGAATCAAGTCGTTGTAACCCATCCTGACCTCAGTCAGATTGGGAAAAATATTTCGGAGCTTCGAGATGCTGATAAGTACTCGAATGTAATTGGTAGCGTCAAAGCAGGCAGAAGCAACTTCGTTCACCTGTTTCAATTTTTAAGCGAAGAAGATAGTGAATGGCTAGCCGGATACAGCGGATTTGAGGTGCCTGTAAGCCCCAAACAGAATAAGGTTTGGACTGTTCTGGCGGTGACTCCGCTAGAAAAGGCGCTCTATGGGCTAACGGCTATTCGTCAAGTTCTTTTCTTGCTCAACAGCGGATTGCTGATTGCCAGCGTACTTTTAGCGCTGTATGTATCGCGCAGTTTGTCACTGCCGATAGAAAGGCTGATTCGCTATACCCAAGATGTCGATGACCTCTCTCAGCTCAAATCAGCGCCCAGCGGTTCTCAGATCTGGGAGCTGAACTATCTTGGTACGGTAATAGAGCGGATGTTACGGCGCTTAGAGGAAAATTCGGCTGAGCTGCGCCGCGCTTGGCAAGACGCTCAGCTGGCCAACCAGCTAAAAAATGAGTTTCTAGCCAACACTTCGCACGAGCTGAGAACACCGCTTAACGGCATCATTGGATCTATCCATTTGGTCAAAGACAAGCTCTGTGATTCCGAAGAAGAAGAAACAGAGTTTTTGGAACAGGCAAATAGCGCGGCAATGCATTTGCTTTCGGTGATTGAAGATATTTTGAGCATTTCTAAGATTGAGGCTGGCACACTAGATGTCAATATCACACCGGTTGATTTGCGGCGTGTTTTGCAAGAAGTGCTAGAGATGCAGGCTGCGCAACTGCAAGAAAAAGGGCTACGGTTGATTCGCCCCGAATTTACAGATCCAGTGACAATTCCGGTGGATCATTCGCGTTTTAAGCAGGTGCTGCTAAACGTGCTCTCTAATTCAATGAAATTTACAGACGAAGGAACGATCTCAATTACAATTACGACTGACCAAAGCCCTACACCTAATGAAGAGGACGCGACTGATCTCTATATGCCTTCTGATCCTTGGGTGAAAATTGCGATCGCTGATTCTGGGATTGGCATTGAGCCAAAACATCTCTCCAAGCTCTTTAAACCGTTTGTGATGGTTGACGGCTCACACACGCGTCCCTACGAAGGAACTGGATTAGGATTAGCAATTTCGCAAAACTTTATGCGGCTGATGCAGGGAGATATCACGATTTACAGCGAGGGCGACGGCAAAGGTACGACAGTCACCATTGTTGTCCCTCGTATTGTTAAGGAGCCTGCCGACAAAGGTAGCGAGCAGAGCAAGCAGACAGGGGGCGGGCTAGAAGCAGCCCCTGAAGTGGGTGATGCCGCCAACCAAGTGGCTCATGCGATCGCCAGTGATGTTGGGGTCGCGGCAGAAACCGCTTCAAATCGCTAGAAGGCGCTGTATTGCGGCTACTTTAGCCTGGTAATCAGCCTCTGAAATCGCTGCCACGCCACCCTCTGTTTCTATCCCTTGCGCCAAGTCAATCCAAGATCGACAGCCTCCATACGCTGATTGCCAGGGAATGATTACCGGCGATAAAAGTCGGTAGGCTCTCAGCAGCAGCACATACAGGGGCTGGCTGGGTTTCCATTTCAAGCGCTCTTCGGCGAGATGGGGTTGCCAAATGTGAAACGTCTCAAGCGCGGCAACCTGCTCGGCCTCGTGGGTCAAAAAGATGTGGGTAATCTCAGCCCAGGCTTTTAGCTCAATCGTCTGCGGATGCCATCCAGGCGTTACGGGCTCTACTGCGCTTTGATACTGCGGTTTCAACAGATCGCGCCGCTGATGCTCGAAGGTGGGAAAAAGCATGGCCCTATCAGCCTGGGCAGAAAATTGACCGTTGTCTTCTTTGATGCCACCTTTACGAAGTAGTAATATCGTCTCACCAGCAGCTAGGGCGTCGACTGCCACTGACCATTCTTTTAATGCGGCTGTTATCAACATCAGTAGCTCCTTGCGGTATAGACAACGCTGCATCGTGCCTTAGTCAGCTTCAGTCGATCCTAATGGTGGAATGGAATCGTTAGCAATGGCGTCAGCACCGAAGCCATAGAAACCCAGTGTTGGCTGACTAGGTTACCACTCGGCTCGGCTGCATTCTCTATATTCTCTGTCGCTAAGAGGGCATCAATCCGCTGTGACAGTCGACTAGGCGACACCGGACAGCTAAACCCAGCGTAGACCGCATCGGGAAGTTCAGTGTTCCCTAGCTTTAGCGGCATCGACACTACGCTCAGAAGCGACTCTGCAAGCACCAGCGTATCGACAGAACGCGCCGCCCAGCGATCAGCCCTCAGCTCTCTAAGCAGCAGTAGCTCTTGCCACAGATCGTTTGTTCCGGGCAACCAAAGCGTCAACCGGCGCAAACCGCCTAGCCATAGAAACCAAAAGGTATCTCGATAGTGTTGATGCCCTTTTTCATGCGCTAGAACTGCTGCCAAATGCTCTTCATCTAAATGACGTATTAGGCCTTCACTCACGACTAGCTCAGGGGCGAACAGCCCGACTTGTGCACTAAAGGCCAGCGGCACGTCAATCAGGCGACTGGCGACTGGCCCAAAGGAAGTATGAATCATTTGCAAAGAATGATTGCGGGCAGCTCGCTCTGAGATTAAGGCTTGCCAGCTCAGATAAAGCCATAGCGCGATCGCTAGTAGCACAAAGCTAATCGAAATACCGTAGCTCAAATAGCCTTCCCATTCGTGGCAGCTACTGTAGCCCATGATGACCACGGCTATAGCAGTCATCAACAAGAAAAGCGGAGGGACCACAAAGGCACTTAGCGATCGGGTCCACCGGCTCTGCCAGTTCTGAGTAGCAAACTGTGAAGACAATGCTGTAGCTGAGCTGAGCAAACGCAGGAAGAGTGCAATTGCAATCGCGACTACAATCATATGCACATGCATCATGGCTGTGGCTCCTGCTGTTGTTGAAGCCGCTGTGCAGACGGGGGATTAGACTGTTGTCTTAATTGGCGAGCGGCGTTTATTTTTTGCGCGATCGCATCTATCTGCGCCAGACTAGCGTCATCTAATTCATCAGCAAATGCCGCCACAATCTCCGGGCTACCCACCGCTAAAAACCGACTTAGCTGCTCGTGGGCTTGAAGAATTTCAGCATCACGTTCAGAGACTAGAGCGGTCCAGATGTGCACCCGGTTTTGGCGATCGCATGATACCCAGCCTTTCTTCATCAGCCGCTTTAGCACCGTAGACACCGAAGAGTACGTCAGCTCACGATCAATATCTGCCAGAATGTGCTGGTGCACCGCCGTTGCCGCCGTCGCCCCTAGCTGCCACAAAATCCCAATAATTTCAGCTTCCAACGGTCCTAGAGACAGCGTTTTGGGCCTGTAGGGAGGAAAAGGTGTCATACAAGCAACTCGCTCAGGTCTTGATTTCGCTCGGGTCTTGATTTAACTTTATCACCAAATCTTGAAGCCACCAGGAAGCCATCAGAAAGCCACCAGCACTCAGACAAACCAAAACGCTCCCTTCTGGCAGAGTGGCAGAAACGAAGCGCTTTAGTTATCAGCTTTAATTTACTAGTCTTAGCTTACTAGTCTTAACTCACTAGTCTTGACTCGCTAGCTTGAGTCATCAGCTAGACTACCTGGCCAATACAACCAGCAAACAAGCTAGACGCCAACAGCCGTACGCTGACTTGTTGCGGCCTTCAGATCGTCAACCTTGTCTGTTTTCTCCCAAGGTAAATCCAAGTCGTCTCGGCCAAAGTGACCATAAGCCGCCACATCCTGATAAAAACGACCATTGCGCTCAGCAGGCAAATTAGTCAAATTAAACGTCTCGATAATTCCTGCCGGACGAAGCTCAAAATGCTCACTGACTAAGGTCAGCAGTACATCATCAGAGACCTTACCAGTTCCAAACGTCTCGATAAAAATGCTCGTTGGGCGAGCCACGCCAATGGCATAACTTAGCTGCACCTCACATTTATCAGCTAGGCCAGCCGCTACGATATTTTTAGCCACATACCGGCAGGCATAGGCGGCGCTGCGGTCCACCTTCGTAGGATCTTTCCCCGAAAAGGCCCCTCCCCCATGGCGAGAATATCCCCCGTAAGTATCCACGATAATTTTGCGGCCCGTCAGTCCAGAATCACCCTGAGGCCCACCAATTACAAACTTACCGGTCGGGTTTACTAAAAAGCGAGTACGCTCAGTTGGCTGAACATCCAAGCCTTCAAAAATAGGTAGCACAACAGCTTGCCAAAGATCTTCTTTGATCCTTGCCTGTACAGCTTCATTGCTAGTCAGTTCGCCAATCGTTTCGGTGTGCTGCGTAGAAACCAAAACAGTATCAATGCCAACTGGCTTACCGTCTTCGTACTCTACGGTGACCTGCGTCTTACCATCAGGACCCAAATAAGCTAGCTTGCCGCTTTTTCTGACTGAGGCCAGCTCTCGCGAAATCCGATGTGCCAAACAAATCGGTAGCGGCATGAACTCAGGCGTTTCGTTACAAGCAAAGCCAAACATAATGCCCTGGTCGCCAGCCCCAATCGCATCCCAGCGTTCATCACTCGTTTGTTCGCGTGTTTCTTGGGCCTGGTCTACGCCTTGAGCAATGTCCGCAGACTGCTCATCTAAAGCAATCAGCACAGAACAGCTGTCTGCCGAAAAGCCGTTATTTTTAGGATCGGTATAGCCTATTTCAGCGATCTTTTGACGAACCACTTTGACAAAATTGGCTGTGGCCTTAGAAGTAATTTCGCCCGTAACCATCACTAAGCCCGTATTGACCACCACTTCAGCGGCCACTCGACTAGACGGGTCTAGAGCTAGCACGGTATCTAAAATGGTATCCGAGATTTGATCACATATTTTATCAGGATGTCCCTCTGTGACCGATTCTGACGTAAACAGATAGCGACGAGACAATAGCCAATTCTCCTTAACCAGAACTCAACAGTTGTAGCTTGCCGAAGCCAATAGGGCAAGCTTACGACAGCGCAGCATTCATGCTCAGATGAAAATACATATATACATGAGTATCTACCAAGGATGCACTTTCACCCATCGAAAGCGCTAATAGGCTTCTACTTGAAAGCTTCAACTTGGGCCAGATTGGAAAAAGTGATGGCTGTTGCGGAAATAACCGGCGGATCTTGCCAGCCACCGGTCATCCCCAAAAAGCCTGCCGCCCCCTGATTAGCTAGCCCTAAATCAGCAGCAGAATCTCCGATAATCAGTGTCTGTGCACAGGGAACCGACAGCGCAGCACAGGCAATCTTTAAGAAAGTTGCATGTGTTTTTGGCGGCGCTGTTGTTGAAGCACCACAGTACCAAGCAATGTCTGGAAGTTGATAGTAATCAAGAAAGGCAGCAACTTCTGAATGCAAGTCCGAAGAGACAACTCCGATCAGAATGTTTGCACGACTCAAGGCCCGCAGCAGCAGCAGCACATTGGGCAGCAAAGGCGTTTGGCTAACTTTTAGGCCCAACAGAGTTTCGGCCTCGGCAAAGGCGGATTTGGCGGATTCTACAGCGGCAACCCAGCCCCAGCCGATAGCTGCCATGCAAGCAGCGGCGGCAATTTCATTATCGTGGCGGCTACCCACTGCCAATAAACCTGCCGGGTCTAGCCGCTGAGTGGATAATCCAAAAGCAGCGAGAATCGCGGACTCTAGAGCAGGTGCCTGCATGGGGGACACTTGCTGGGCTATGAGGCGCGATCGCTCAAATCCCAGGTTTCTCAGATAGCTTTCTACATTGGCTAACGTCCCATCTTTGTCAAACAGAACAGCCTGAATTGATTCAAAGACTTGACCTCGACAGCGAATAGTTGCCATAGCTTTATCGGCATAGCCTTGCAAAAAAGTAGAGAAAACCAAATTAAATAGAAAACACTAAACAAAAAAGGAAGGACCCATGCGGCCCTTCCTTCTCACAACGTCAAATTTGAGTCAGTGCTAGCTGATAGGAACGCTTACTAAAACTACTCAACAGTAGCCAAATCTGGCTCCTCAACATATACCTCTTCAGATGTTTCACTCTCATCGACTCCAGATTCACCTAGTGCCTTCTGTCTTAGCTGCTCGCGATACCGCTCTGCCATCTCTTCAGCTTTGTCATACACCAAGTCAGGGTTCTTCACCATATCGCCCGGCTCAGGCTCTAGCTGCTTGGTTGACAGCGAAATTCGACCTCTCTCAGCATCAAGGTCAATAATCATTACCTTGATTTCATCATTCACATTAAGCACTGAATTGGGTGTGTCAATGTGATCGTGAGAAATTTCAGAGATGTGTAGCAGGCCGCTGACACCACCAATATCAATAAACGCACCGTAAGGCTTGAGGCCACGCACTGTACCAAGGACAACCTCGCTCACTTGCAGACCGTTCATCTTGCGCTCAACAAGTGCACGGCGATGGCTCAGAACCAGGCGATTGCGTTCTTCATCCACTTCTAAGAACTTTAGCGGTAGCTCTTCGCCGACCAAATCCTCTTTGGGCTTGCGAGTGCTGATATGAGAGCCAGGAATAAATCCACGTAGTCCCTCAATTCTTACCAGCGCGCCCCCTCGGTTCGTTGCGAATACGATTGAACGAACCGTCGCGTCTTCCTGCTGAAGCTGACGGACGCGCTCCCAGGCACGCATGTATTCGATTCGACGGATAGAAAGCGTTAACTGACCATCTTCATTGTCATCGGTAAGGATGAAGAACTCGCGGGTCTCGTTAGACTGCAAAACTTCTTCTGCGCCTTCTACCCGATTAATGGACATCTCCTGAATAGGGAGATAAGCAGCCGTTTTAGCGCCAATATCGATTAGTGCGCCCCGAGGTTCAATGCTGAATACTGTTCCAGGGACAATATCGCCAGGGTTGAAATTGTAATCGTATTGGTCTAAAAGTGCCGCAAAATCCTCATGAGTAAAACCAATGTCAGTGGTCTGGTCAGTGCTTTGGGTATCCGGGTTGGCCATGCTAGATGTTTCCTACAGTTTTTCTCCGCGAACGAGTGAACACCTCGTGGTCGTTGGCCCAAGAGCTTGGGAGCGCAAACGTGCCACTTATCAATCTTACTAAAGTTTTCAGTGAGAAAAGGCTTTGAAGGCCTTTGAGGTTCTTGTCACAAGATATCTATCATACGTCACAGCGGAAAGAAAAGTCACCTGATTTTTGGCAGGTAGCTGGCGCATTCAATGAACGTTTCCTGACGCTGCGGCTAAACAGAGGACACCACTCTATCCTCTGTTTTAAGATCTACCACTTCACTATTGCGATCGCCTCGATCTTTCAGGTGGCTAAGCGCTTCGGTAAAGTCGCGAATTCCTTGAAACTGTCGATATACAGAGGCAAAACGAACATAGGCAACTTCGCTCACCTGCTGCAAGCAGTGCAACACACGCTCTCCAATTTCTTCGCTGGTTACTTCTCTAATGGCCTGTTGCTGCAACCCCGATTCAATCTCGTCTACAAGCATTTCTACCGTGCGAGCGCTGACGCCCGTTTTCTCGCAGGCAGTGACAATGCCACGCAAAAGCTTCGAGCGATCAAACGATTCGCGATCGCCGCCTCTTTTGATCACCGTGATCGGCACGTATTCAATCCGTTCATAGGTTGTAAAGCGCCGTTCGCATTCGAGGCACTCTCGGCGACGGCGAATGCTGCGATCGCTTTCTGCTGAGCGTGATTCTAGAACACGATTGTTTGGATGCTGACAAAATGGACATTGCATCGGACTAGGCCTCCACAAGGCCAGGTTGAATCAAGAGTTCTTTAGAGTTTTTCTAAGGTTTTACTAGGGTGGCGTTATGTCAAAAGACCGTCATTAGTCTAATAGCCAATAAGCAGCTAGGGCCTCACTTAACTCTAACAGAGAAAGATGAGGCCCTAGCTGGCTAAGAATATGGGCAGTGCCTGCTAAAAACAGGCACTGGCTACTATCTAGTCCTTGGTGATTTTAGGTGGCTCGCGAAATGCGATCGCAAAAAACAAGGTGCCGATAATAAGCGCGAAAATCAAAATGTAAGCGACAGCTTCCATGGTTTATCCCCAGATAAGTTAAGTATGTGTCTAAAGTCTATCAAATCTATAGACTTTCTCAAGCATATGAGCTGAGCTTTATGCGATAAAGGCTTGCCATCAGAAGAACAAGAAGCGCTTGGCAGCTTGGCCTTCTGATGATTTTAAGCGAGTTGCTTCTGGCTTTTAGCCTTTGTTTACAGCCTTAGTCGAGAGGTCACCTACTTTCTGGAAATAGCCCCACTCAACCTGTTCAGGCGACAGGTCAGGGTCAACACCCGCAAACACGTCTCTAAAGAGCGTGCGGGCCCCATGCCAGATGTGGCCAAAGAAGAACAGCAGTGCAAAGACAGCATGGCCATAGGTAAACCAGCCACGAGGACTAGAACGGAATACACCGTCAGAATCCATAGTCTTGCGATCAAACGAGAAGGGCTCACCTAGCTGAGACTTACGCGCATAGCGCTTAACAGCCGCAGGGTCTTCAATATGCTGACCGTCAAGCTCACCGCCATAAAAGTCAACGACTACACCCGTCTGCTCAAAGCTGTACTTTGACTCAGCCCGACGGAAAGGAATATCAGCACGAAGCTGGTTGTCCTTATCGAATAGGACGACAGGGAAGGTTTCAAAGAAGTTAGGTAGACGACGAACTGACAGTTCACGGCCATCGCCGTCATGGAAAACAGGATGTCCTAGCCAAGCGGTGGCAATACCATCTCCAGAATCCATCGGACCAACGCGGAACAAACCACCTTTGGCGGGGCTGTTGCCAACATAGTCATAGAAAGCAAGCTTCTCAGGAATAGCCTCATAGGCTCCTTCTAAAGAGGCTCCTGACGCAACGGAGCGCTGAACACGACGATCGATCTCAGTCGCAAAGTAGCTGCTATCCCACTGGTAACGGGTAGGCCCGAAAAGTTCGATAGGAGTCGTTGCCGAGCCGTACCACATAGTGCCTGCGACGACGAAGGCTGCAAAAAATACAGCGGCAATCGAGCTAGAGAGTACGGTTTCGATATTACCCATGCGCAGTGCCTTGTACAGGCGCTGAGGCGGGCGAACGGTCAAGTGGAATAGACCCGCCACAATACCCACAATGCCTGCTGCAATATGGTGAGCCACCACACCGCCAGGATTGAATGGATTAAAGCCAGCCGGTCCCCACTCAGGCGCAACGCCTTGAACATGACCCGTCAAACCATAAGGGTCAGAAACCCACATGCCTGGGCCCCAAAGGCCAGTCAGGTGAAAAGCTCCGAAACCGAAGCACAGTAGACCTGATAGAAATAGATGAATGCCGAACATTTTAGGCAAGTCCAGCGCGGGCTCGCCCGTACGGGGATCTCGGAATAGCTCCAAATCCCAGTAAACCCAGTGCCATACAGCCGCTAGGAACAACAGACCAGACAAAACGATGTGTGCGATCGCCACACCCTCAAAAGACCAGAAACCAGGGTTTACACCGGTTGCACCAGTCACGTCCCAGCCTCCCCACGAGCCCGTCACGCCCAGGCGTGTCATGAAGGGAAGCACAAACATACCCTGCCGCCACATGGGGTCAAGAACAGGATCGCTCGGATTGAAAGTTGACAGCTCGAACAGTGCCATAGAACCGGCCCAGCCTGCCACAAGTGCTGTATGCATCAGGTGAACAGAAATTAATCGGCCTGGATCGTTTAGAACAACGGTATGTACTCGGTACCAAGGTAGACCCATTGATTACGCTCCTCCTTGTTATTTGCTAAAAATCGTGCTTCGCTACCTACGAAAGCTTAGGCCTTAGTTGAACCTGAGACTAAAGCTTAGTAAAGCGAAAACCTTGTTAATAAATACTTGACGCCCTGTAAAAAGACTTCAGATACTACTAAGGCTACCAGAAATAGAACCTTCACAAACCGAGTTGAGGCTGATATTTCAGCAGTTTTTTCTCCTTGCCACCAGAGAAAAGCAGGAAAAATATGCCCATTTAGCCAGGTTTGCCTACAAAAGTGTAAAAATGAAGGTGTATAAAGAAGTGTAACTATCTCTCAATCTTTGGGGCAAGCAGCGCAGTCGCTAGAACGGGCAACTGCACCTACCAGATAGCCGCATAAAACAGGTGGAACAGCAGGTTATGGTCAATATTAAGTTTATTAAAGAAAATAAAGAAATCGATGCGTCCTTTGGCTCGAACCTGAGATTTAAGGCCCAAGAAAACAACATCGATATCTATACTTTTATGGGCAAGCTCACCCAGTGTGGCGGCTACGGCCAGTGTGGGACCTGTGTTGTTGACGTTGTAGAAGGCATAGACAATCTCTCACCACGGACTGCTGTCGAAGATCGGATGCTAAAGAAACGACCTTCGAGCTGTCGCCTAGCCTGTCAGACGACTGTGAACGGCCCGATTAGCGTTGTCACGAAACCTGATAAGAAGGAGAGCCTAAAGAAGGCAAAGGCCGAGGCCATGGCGCGTGAAGCTGCTTTGGCAAGTCCTGAACAAAGCGCGACTGAATCGGCTTCGGCTGCTAGCTAAACGGCCAGTTTCGATGGGCCGGTGAGTTAGGCTTAGTGTCGCGATCGCGACCATGTGAATAGCTTTAGAGTGCTATGCTGAAGCCCGTAGGTTAAATAATATTTTAGGAGTAGGTAACTCTCATGGAAACTAACAAACTGGGTTTTGTGGCCAGCGTTTTGTTCGTGTTTGTTCCCACAGTGTTTCTGTTAATTTTGTACATTCAGACAGCGAGTAAAAAAACGGGGACATAAGCCGTACTGTTTACCCAATTGTTCGCCAGCAACGCCAAGTGGCTGAGTTCAAGATTGCTGAGTTCAAGATTGCTGAGTTCAAGATTGCTGAGTTCAAGATTGCTGGGTTTAGAGATTGCTATAGCAAGCCGCACAAAGGTCAAGGCATTGCGTATTCTGATGGCTAATCTCAGCACACTTCCTTATTCAAGCACCCTCTCATGCAAGTACCTTCTCACGTGAGTACCTTGGTGCCAATTTCCATAAATCAAAAAATCCTCTCAAGGCATCTGTCTTGAGAGGATTTTTTGATTTAGCTGAGTAAGAGATATCTTATTCGTTCATCGTCTTGTAGGTGGCGACTGCCGAGGGTGAAATCCGGTTGAGGTAGCGGAAGATCCAATATTTGAAAACCGTGTCTAGAATAACCGGAAAAGTTGCGATAAACAGAAAGATGAAGTTGCGATTGGCAGGCAAACCGAGGTGATCGGCAACACCTTCTAGAAGGACTTCCCAGCCATGAGGAGAGTGAAATCCAACAAAAGTATCTGTGAGCAAAATAATGATAAAAGCCTTAGCACTGTCACTCAGTCCGTAGACAATTTCGTCAATGAATGATTTTAGCGTGGCAACCTGATCTTTTCGGCTAGTGAGTAGCAGCGAAAAGCTAAGCACTGCGATTACATCGGCAAATACATTTTCTACCGCGTCAGCGCTGCGCGCTCGGTACTCTTCTTCAATTTGAAAGGCCTTTTGTCTTACCCTATTCTCAATTTCGACCTCGCTTAACTCTGGCGCTTTCCCAATCAACACCTCAAAGCGAAA
Organism: uncultured cyanobacterium; assembly: GCA_963833005.1. Classification (GTDB taxonomy): domain Bacteria; phylum Cyanobacteriota; class Cyanobacteriia; order Phormidesmidales; family Phormidesmidaceae; genus Phormidesmis. The sequence continues at coordinate 19,757 of CAWHWK010000013.1, forward strand.
GCGCTCTTCATACTGCTGAAGCTCGTGCAGCGCGTCTTCTTCCATTTCCATATTTAAGAAAACCTCCGCTTGGGTAGAATCTCTCGCATATTCTACGATTGGCGCAACTACGAAATTTTTACTGAGGTATTGAGCCAGCAGCGGCACGATAATTAGCTGCAAAACAAAGGTAATTGCTACCGTTGTTTGCGTTTTTGAACTGCGAAAGTTACGGACAACTTCCACTTCCGCATCCGGATCAAGATCTTGCTTGATGCGATCAACTGTTCTCAATATGGAACGGGGCAAAAAGCTGCTGCGGCTGCTCAGCGCTTGGTTGGGCGTATCGTCACCAGACGGTAGCGATCGCGATTCTTCATTGACAGAAAGTGCAGATCTCCCATTGATTTGAGATCCGATAGACTGGGCCTGGCGAGGCTGCTTGAGTGCTAGGGTTGAAACCTGCTGATAGCTTGCTAAAACATCGTCTACAAGCTGTAGCTTACGCAGAAAAATCGCTGGACCGTTGAGCTGATTGAGGGGAACATCGTCTGGAAGCGGCGTACTCAGCTGTGGCGAGTCAGACATCGGCAGCGTATTGCTACTGGCCCTAAATTCAGCCATTCTCCGTCGAATGACAGACAGGTATTTTTTGAGATCTTTTTGCAGCAGCCGATAGGCACTAGGACTATATCCGCCGCTTTCTGTAATAGGGTTGCCCTCAAAATAGCTGTCTTCAAGCTGACGGATTTTAAGCGCGGCTTCGTATGCTTGGTCTAATGCTCTCTCGGGCATTTTGGCGAACCACTGTCTGATTCGGCTAAACGGCCCAAGCCGCTGCGAAGAGTTTGTCATGTCTACTAAAGCTGCAACCGTCTAGGGTTTAGTCACTATATCGTACGCCTCCTGTGCATAGTAAGCGTACTCTCTAGCGCTGATCTTCTAAGGATCTGACTTTAAGAAGCTGACTTTGAGAGGCCAGCTTTGAAGCGCTAGCGTTTAGCTGATTGAGTAGAACAGGCTTGTTCCCATATCAACTTTTTTTCCACCGTCTGGACTTCACTAGGAGCCGCCGTACGCTCGTCCATGAAGTAAACCTGAAAGTCTTTGAGTGGTATCCCAGCATTGGCACTACGCTGACACAGATACGTACCATAGCTAGGCAACGCTTGTTGACCTACGTTGCGATTGAGATTGATGTAGAGGGTGCGCCACTGCATATTTTTATAAAAGCGGGCGCGATCGCTCAATGAAGGCTTGGCAAAAGATAGCGCTGTTTTAGGCCGCAGCACGTTAATCTCATTGGCATCTACCTCGCCATCGGGCGTACCGACAACAACATGCCAGCCGTCATCTTTTGGCGGGCCCGGCGCAAAAATGCTCCACGACTGATCTAGTCGAGTCACTTGAGAGAGCCAGTCTAACCGCTGGGCCGTCCGACTATTGGTAACCCGGCGAACCATACTCACTGCGGGAGCTGGGCTATCAACAAACGAGCGATGGGTGACAATGCTGCGTAAGTTCCAGACAAAAGTCAGCGTAATGAGAAGGAATGCGATCGCACTTAGCCAACCTGGCGTCTTTACGTGCAGAGGCTTGAATTTAAAAGGCCGCGTCATATAGCCAGCCTTCCGGCGATTGCTAGCAATCCATTCGTATAGGCGAGTGCCCGGTAGCATTATCGGCTTCCAGCGCAGCACGGGGGCAAACCAGCCAAATACAGGCGATAGGCTCACAACATAGGCGATGCCTTCAAACTTATAGTGATGCTGACCTTTCCAGTCAACAATCACCCAAGAATTTTGCTTCTCCATTGCCTCATTGATTTCAGGAATGCTTTGAGCCGTCGCTAGCGGCGTATGTGGCAACACCAAGAGCATCCGAATCAGGTGAACGACTTTTTTACAAAAGCCACAGTCCGCATCATAAAAAATCTTCAGATCCCGACGAGGCGGCGTATATACGCGCTCAGCTAGCGACTCCCAAAAAGACGTGGGAATAAACGCCAGCCAGGTAAAGATGCTCAGAAAAGGAAAGATTCCTAGATTTAAGGTCAGGCCAAACCCTGCATGTAGTGAGATAAAAATAGCGATCGCCACCATGCGGCACACATCATTTTTAATCGGAGACCACAGCAGCAGCGGGCCGGCCCATTCCAGTACAAGAGTGACGAGGGTAAAAATCGTCAATAACGGGCCTAATCTCAGTAAAAAATGACCTAATGCCGTTACGTATTGGTCATAGCTCAGCGAATAGTAAACCGCTGTGCCATCTGGCCACCAGTCAGTATTGGTGGTCTTGAAGACAGCCGAAAAAATGTAGATGAAGCATTGCTGGACCATCAGCGCGACTGTCGCCCCTGAAAAGATCCGCAAAGGCACTGGGCGAGTGGCCGTATTCATAGCACGATCTACAGAATAAGCCGCGCCCAAGGGCAAGAACATCGCCCAGAACATAACGGCTCGCAGCACGTCATCTGCCGCAAAAATCAGCAGCGGATTGCGGTTGTGCAGAGAAATGAGGAGTATCCACGAGACAATGACAGCAACTCGACTGTGATAGCCAATGAGCATCGCGATCGCAGCTAGCCCAGCCACCAAAAACAAAAGCCCCTGCACCCAAGGCGAACCGCTCAAGGCATGTAACGACCAGTACCCAGACTTCAGCAGCCCGTCGTTTAACACCGCGCGGGGCACCACACCCAAATCGGTATAGTGCGCAATGAGATCGCCTGCGCGAGTGAGTAAATCCGTCAAAATAACCAGGGCTAGCCCTATACGAAGAAGGGCGAGCGATCGCACATCCAAGCTGTAGCGATCGCTAAACCAACCGCTGGATTTTTCAGGTTTTTGACTAGGTTGCGCAGAAGTCATAGCTAGTTTCGATGAAGTGAAGATTGAGCGCGGCGGTGTGTAGAGGAATGAGGAGATCGCTTTCGCCAAGGCGGCAAAATCGCACGAAATAGCTCGCCCAAAGCGCGACGCCCCACCTTGAGCTGATGGCGTCGGGTCGGCATCCGAAAAACATATACCCCCCGGCGAATCACTGCCGCTAATCGGCCACCTAGCGTAATGCCAAAACTCGATAGGCCAGCATCGCCAACCCCTAGCGTAATCATGTCGCCCAGGTGCAAATAGTTAAACGGCTTAGGAGACTTCCCTTGGGTCATAGCCGCTAGATTCGCGGCCACCCGGCTCGCTGCCTGGAAAGCAGCTTGGGCAGTATTCGGGGCAGCGTTTCCCTTTGGCCCTCGTACGTCAGCGCTATCGCCTAGCACAAATACATTGTCGTAATCGACTAGCTGAAGCGATCGCCGAGTCAGCCGCTGGCCGCCGTCATTTTGCTTTACCGTCTGCTCGCCTAGCCACGGGCGCGGTTGCGTACCCACGGCCCACAGCGTCAGATGACTAGACACTACCGAGTCCTCTTGTATTTCTTGCAGCGTGACGGTGTCGGCGCTAATAGCCGAGACGCCTGTTTTCATCAGCACGTTTACCTGCCGCATGGCCAGCGCCCGTCTTGCCTGTTTTTGAATCCCCGTGGGAAAAGGGGTCAGCAAGCTATCGCTGCGTTCTACCAGCGTGATTTGGCCGCGATCGCCCAGATAATCAGCCACTTTGCAGGCCAGCTCTACACCGCTCGCGCCGCCACCGACCACCGTGATGCAGACCGGGCTCATCCGCTCAGACTGAGTTTGGATAGCTTGAGCTTGCACCAGCTGTTCTAGCCGAGCATTCAAAGTCAATGCATCTTGGCAAGAGCGAAAAGTCAGCGCATGCTCGTTGAGCCCTGGAATATCAATCGGACGACTCTCAGCGCCCGTAGCCAGCACAAGATAGTCGTAAGACAACGTTTCTCCACTCGAAACGCTCACTGTTTTCTCAATGACATTTACGGACTCTGCATGGGCCTGCTGCCAGCGAACGTTCGTACCCACTAGCAAGCTGCTATACGTTGGGAACAGCTCCCACTGCTTGAGTTCGTCTGTAATCAGCTCATACATCATCGGAAAAAAGACAAACTGATCGTTAGGTTCTATCAGCGTGATTCGGCTGCTTTTGAGATGGCGATACTTTTGCAAATACAGCGCCGTATACAGACCGCCAAAGCCGCCACCCACAATGCAGATATGTGGAGAGCGCACCATCAGGGTTCTCCTAATAGCGGCTTGAGCTGTTCGGCGAGCTGCTGCGATCGCACTTCTCTTCCTTCCGGCGTCAAGTGGTAATGCGTATCCGCAAACAGATCCGGTGTCGCCTGCACATTCAGCGTTTCTGAATCCACAATCGTTGGCGCAATTTCAGCAAATGCATCGGCTGTCTTCTGCACGTTTTCTAAGGTTCGCTCATCCTCTACATTGCCATAGACCCAGGGGATCGAAAGAATTAGCGCGCCGCCTTTTGCCTCCACTTCTTCTCTAAATTGCTCAATTCGCGCCAAAGCATGAGGAGAAGCAGGCTCTTTAATTCCTAGCGGCCACCATTCACCCGCGCGCTGCTTAGTTTCTATCGGGTCACCGCGCTCAGTCAGAGGGCCGTCGTAATAGCCTGTCAGCCGACCTTCTTCTGTAAGATCAACGACTGACTTAACACTCCAGCGAAGCGAAGGAATTCCCAACTGCAAGGTTTCTAAGGCCAGTTGCTTAGGCGGGACGCCGCCTAGCCCAGGTTGACCAATTGCTACGCTAAACATGCCAGACTTAGAGCCAAAACCATCTTGAATATCGTCTTCCTGCTGCCGTAAAATCAAGTATTCAGGAATCAGCAGAACCACATCACCAGGCTTCACCGTATCCAAAACGCTGGGCAAAATAACATCTAGTCCGACCGGGCCGTCAATACCCAGGTTGACAACAGGCATGCCTAGTTCTTTGGTCAGCAGGTCTGAATCGATGGTGTAGTGAGCGCCAGATCCACCCGTCACGATCAGTTTTGGCTGTGTGGTTTCAGCCGCGATCGCAACCTTATTGGCATACAACCGTTTTAGCCAGTACGCCTCGCCGCCCATATTGACGTTGTAAACAAACCCAGCACCCCACGCAACGCCTGCGATCGCAAACCAACTCAATAGCTTTTTAGAAGGCTTCATCACCATCAGATCCTCCTAGAATTCAAAATAAATAAACTCAGATGGAATATTTGCCGCTAGCAGCACTGTCAGCACTAACAACACCTTTGGCATCCATCCAGAAATGAACAAATCATACTCAGGGCGCTCTTGCCAGACAGCAATATGTTCCATAGCGAGGAATATGATTGCTAAGACTAGCGCCACGCCTAGCACCAGACCCTCTGGGGTGTTAAAGGTAGCTATCGCTTCGACAAAACGAGCTGGAGAATAGGCCCAAGGCGTCGCAATAGTTTGCAGCTTAGCCATCAGCCGCTCGATGTTAAGCTCCATAAAAAATAGGCAACCCAAAATTACCGAACCGAAAGTCAGCGCCCAGGACACAATCTGTGGCTTCCGCACAAACTTGTTTGTAACCCGAGAAAAAGGCCGTCCAGCATAGCGTAATAGCAGCAGCAGTGCGCCGTGATACGCTCCCCAGATCATAAAGTTCCAAGCTGCCCCGTGCCAAAAACCAGATAGCGTAAATGTAATAAATAGAAAAAACGCCGCCCACTTCTTACGCTTGCCCATCAAGGGGATAAAGACATAGTCTCGAAACCAAGTGCTTAACGAAACGTGCCACCGTCGCCAAAACTCATTGATGCTCTGTGAGGTGTAGGGGGCAAGAAAGTTGAGTATTAGCTTCACGCCGACAATTCGCGCAACGCCCACTGCCATAAAGCTGTAGCCGCCGAAGTCAAAGTAAATACGTAGAGTAAATAGAAAGGCGTAGAACCAAATCAGCCAGGGATTGCTAGTTTCGCCCATGCCTGCGGTAATGTATGGCGCAATATTATCTCCCAGCACAAATTTCATAAACATGCCTAGCGACAGCCAGCGCATGCCTATATCAAAATTCTCAGCCGTGAACCTAAATTTAAAATCTTGAATTTGAGGCAGTAGCTGACTGCGTCGTTCAATCGGCCCGGCCACAATCTGCGGAAAGAACGAGACGAAGTTAATGTAGTCCAGCAGCTTAAGCGGCTTTTTACGGCGTGCGGTGTATGAATCGACTACAAAAGCCACCATTTGGAAAGTGTAGAACGAGACGCCAGGTGGAATGGGATCGAAAATAGGTAACGGAAAGCCAGACTGCCAGTTGGCCGGAATAGGCGCAGCTAGCCCAATAAAGTCTTCAATAAAAAAGGTGAGGTATTTGAAATATGCCAATATAGCTACATCAAAAATGATGACAGCGGTGGCAATTAGCTTGGCCTGCTTCTTATTTCCCTCAGCTTCACGACGCAGCATAAGGCTGACCATGAAGTAGTTAAATAAAATCTCGAACAGGAAGACGGCAAAACTAGTGCTGCTGGCATTGAGGAACAGCAGCAAAGAGAGGGCGGCAAGGCCAACGGTGTCAAAGCGATCGCGCCACCAGTCGAACACCTTGCCCAAATAGCGCACCGTAAAGAACGGAATGCTTGTGAGCGCTAGCACCCACCAAAATGAAAACTCAGAAAAATTCAATGTCTTGCTCTACCGCTATGAGCACATTGCCCACCTACACAACCTGATTTATCAATCGAAGGGGCTCTCTACACGGATGGTAGAAAGCCCCGAATAGTCTCTATAGCTGACACCAAGAACTGACATCAAGCGGGGACAGACTAATCGACCGTAACGTCAAACTCTTCCACCATGTAGGCAGAGGCTTTTTCAATGCTGGGATAGTCCCATAGCAGTGTAGAAGGCAGCTCAAGATCTAGCCAATCTTCAAGGTCGCCAACTAACGTGACCGCATCGATGGAATCTAGACCGTAACGGGTCAACGGCTGATGGACATCAATCGTAGCCGCATTAATAGAAAGCACTTCGGCAATTTGTTCGACTAGCCAAGCCTGAATTTTGAGTACGGGAGCGGCTTCAGATGAACTGGGGTTCTGGAGCTGTTGCATGGGTCGTATCCTCCTGATAGGTAAATTGGGTATTAGCAGCTTGAGTGGAAAGCTGAGCAAGCTGGAAAGGAACAATAGAAAACATTTTGTCTTCTGCGTGTAGCCGCAAAAGCTCTTGGGCTACATTTTCGTAATACGCCCCGGCAGGCGCATTTAGATCCATGCGGAAGTGAGAAAGCAGGCGATGTACGCTCAGTACGACCCACTCACCTTTCGCAAAGAACTCGCCAAGTTCTGCATTATCGCGGTTGTATATCCACATCAAAATGCAGGCGATCGCCGCATGTAAACGGCAATATTGCTTGGCCAGCTCAAAACTTTCAAACGACTGATCGTGACCATGCTCAAACGCTGACTCAGTAATGAGCGCGTCTTGGGCATCAATCTCTTCGAGAATAGTCCGAGCGAGATCTATGAGCTGAGAGAGCACTGACTGATCTAGCTTTGGATTCTCTGATGCTTGGAGTGTCTCTAGCTTGGCAATTGTGCCCTCAAGGCCCTGCGTGACGTCGTCTGCGCCTCGGCTAATTAGCTCTAGCCGATTGGGCTCAAACGTAGGTACGTCTGCACTCAGCGAAAAGCTTTGGGCCAACCGCGCCTGCACAGCGGCAAGCTTGTCCGGCTTTTGCTGAATTCGCGATCGCGCTTTTGCCAACTGCCGACGCTGCAAAATCAGCACGTGCAAGTTCACCACCGAACTGCCGTCAAACATACTGATGATGGCGCTATCTCTCAGTGCTTTTTGAAAAACACCCGAGTCGTGCTCATCGCGCATGTAAAAACGAGAGCCCAAAATTACAGAGGTCTCCTTCATCACCTGCTCTAGCGTCACGGGCACAAAATACTTATCGACCGCAGACCACACGCTGAACTGATCGGTCGCCACATGGAAGCCACGCGCCGCACCGATGTTCACACAGTCACAAATCAACATGTCAAGAAAAGCATTCGTCAGCGTTCGCCGAGCGTGGGGCATGTCGATGACAGTTTTGCTGTAGAGCTTGCGGTTGACCGCAAAGTTCAAGGTGGTGCGCATCGTTGTATCTGCCGCGCCTTGAGAGAAAGCTGCACATAGCGCCCGTGTAATTTGGAACCCTTTTAGCCCTAGCTCCAAACCGTGGCCTTCTTTTCCCAGCAGCATGCTGTCGGGGATAAAGCAGTCGCTAAATCCGATGCCACTCATATCTGCTGCACGAATACCGTGGGTTTTGATTTTAGGGAGGTTGTAGTACTGGCTAGGGTTTAGGTCTTTTTTCTCCACCATGAAGAGTGACAGACCCCGGTTACCGCCTTCTGGATCGGTACGAGCAAGGACAAAGGTTATATCAGAGATCGTCGCTCTGTTGATTGGCCACTTTTCGCCATTGAGCAAATAGCCACCTTCAATTTTGGTTGCAATGACACTGCCGCCAACCAGGTCACTACCGTGGCCTCGTTCTGAATAAGACAGGCACATAGCGGCGTGCTCTTCGCGCATGAGGCGGGAGAGCTTTTTCTTTTGCTCGTCGCTGCCAGCCATCCAGGTGAGAAATGACCAGAATAGAGTCGTAAAAGCGATTGAAATATTGAGGTCACGGCGAGCCAGCACTCGAACAAAGGCGACGAACTCTTCAAAAGACGTAAACTTGCCGCCGCACTCGGTGGGAATGTAGTAGTCTTGCAGACCCCAGTTGTAGAGCCATGCAATCTCTTCGTGCGGGAACTGCTCGGCTTCGTCGAGTTCAGCGGTGTGCTGAAATGACATATGGCTATCTGCCTGCTGCGGATTGCCCAGGGCCTGCTCTAATTTTTCAGCTAGCTGATACTGGGTGAGTGTCAAGGATAGGACCTCCTGATTAGGGCTGCGATTACTTTGAATGATTGCTGAGCTTAGACTTTTTGCTGAGTGACTTTCTGCTCAGTGACTTTTGCTGAGTGACTTCTGCCTAGTTACTTTTTGCCTAGCTGCTGAGCGAGAAATTCGACTTCGGTCTGCAAGCTGCGCACTTTAGACGTGAGCCTTGGATTCTCGCTCCAGTCGGCCAGCACCTCTAGCTCGCCTGCTAAGAAACTGGCTTTGCATTTGCGGCGCTGGATTTTGCCGCTAGACGTTTTAAGCACGTTGCCAGATTTGACGAGCGCCACAGCATAAACTTGCAGCTCGTGGGCTTCTGAAATAGCCTGACGGATTTCAGCAATTAGCTCGTCGGCATTGAGGTTTTGCTGGTGCGATCGCTCAACTTCTTGCACCACCACCAAACGCTCTTCGCCCTCTTCAATAATCGAAAAGCACGCGCCATAGTCAGGCCGCATCACTGAGCTTGTCTGCTGCACTGTCCACTCAATATCTTGAGGGTAATGATTCGTCCCTCGAATGATAATTAGATCCTTAATACGGCCAGTGATATATAGCTCACCGTCTTTCAAAAAGCCTAAGTCGCCAGTACGAAGGTAGCGAGTTGCGCCCTCATCTGCGATTTGAGTCTCAAAAGCTTCGCGAGTCGCATCGGGCCGCTGCCAATAGCCATGAGCCACACCAGGATCGTTTACCCAAATCTCGCCGACTTCATTGTCATCACAGCGAGCGAACGAGTCAGGATCAACAATTGCAACAGTCGTTTCACACACCAGAGGGCCACAGCTGACGGCTTCTCTGACGTATGAAGACTCGGATGAAGCCAGAACAACCTTGCCCTGCTCTAGTTCATTGGCTTCCAGCTTCAAAATAATCGGTTCTTTCCCGACCGGAGTAGAAGAAACCAGCAGCGTCGCTTCAGCCAAGCCGTAAGCTGGGGCAAAGTTTTCCCAGGCAAACCCACTACCTTTAAATGCTTCGTAAAAGTCCCGCATCACCCGAGGGTTAATCGGCTCAGCAGCATTACCAGCACTTACCCATCGGCTGAGATCGAGACCTTCACGCTGACTGGGCTTAGTACGACGAACGCACAGGTCGTAGGCAAAGTTGGGCGCTTGGCTGTGGGTGGCACCATATTTTTCAATCGATTGCAGCCAGCGAAGTGGACGCTTTACAAAAGCTAGCGGAGCCATGATGTAGCAAGGCGCACCGTTATAAAGAGGCTGCATTAGACCTTCGACAAGTCCGTAGTCGTGGAAATAAGGCATCCAAGTGACCGTAGGACCGTCGTTACTATAGCCACAGGCTCGCTGTAAGTATTCAGAATGATGGATCAGATTGTAATGGCTGAGCATGACGCCCTTGGGCGTGGAAGTAGAGCCAGAGGTGTACTGCAAGTAGGCTAGGACATCTTTATCTACTTCTGGATCTTTCCAGTCTTTGGCGAGTTCTAAATCGACAGATTCGGTGTCGATCCATCGCATAGAGTCAAACTCAGGAAAGTCTATGTCTGACGCTTGAATCATTTCGATAATGCGGGCGTTACTGAGAACGATGGTCGCTTCAGCATCTTTGATAATTTCGCGCAGGCGAGGTAAGGTCCGCTTCATTCGGCCTGCATCTGGCGGCGGCACTGGAATTGCGATGACACCAGCATATAGACAGCCGCAAAAGGCAGCAACGACTTCTACGCCCTGAGGGTAAAGTAGCAGTGCGCGTTCGCCCTTGGCTTCTTGCTGCTGTAGTAAGGATGCGATCGCTTTTGCCCACTCTTCTAATTCGGCGTAGGTATAGGCAGCGCCTTCCTTTTTTCCATCGATTAGGAACTGATAGGCCAAGTCGTCAGGCTGAGTGCTGGCTCTATGCTGAAGCAGCTCAACTAGCGTAGAAAACTGAGAACCGCCTTGATCAGTGGCAGCTAGAGCGGTTTTGGGAGGAGAGTAGACCATATCTGATACCGAAGAAGCAACCGGATGTATCTTTAGAACGAGCAGCTACGCGTCAGGGCTGTGAGCGAGACTGTAGGCACTGTGAATAAGTAAATAGGGAACAAGTAAATAGGGAGCGAGTAAATAAATTAAGCAAAAATAGCAAGTGTCGTAGATAGGCAAATCTGAGAACGGTCTACTGAGATAAAAATATCAATGTAATTTGCTGATATCAGCTTGTCTTGAGAAATACTGACACACACTTATTAGGTGTAAACATGGCTGCCCGTGCGCTTTACATAAAAAACAACCTTTTACGATATGTCTGTAAACAAATGCTGCAACACCCGCCGTTTGATTAGTAAAGAATCGACGAGTGACCTGAAACAGCAGGATTATCATTGAGTTTGGTTTTACTCAGATTTCCCAGGTGTCAGAAAGCTGTAACGAAAGGGCGATAACTTCAGCAGCGATAACTTCAGAAATTAAGATGAGCGATGTGATTCAGGTTTGGGAAATTCCACTACAGGTATCAGAAAATGCCTTGCAAGCATACGCTCAGTGTCTTTCGTCAGATGAGTATGTACGTGCGGAGCGGTTTCGCTTTTCCAAGGATAGGCGTCGATTTATAGTATCGAGAGGAACGCTAAGACATTTACTGAGTGGTCAGTTTGGATGTTTGCCACAGGCGATTGAGTTTTGCTACGGCAAATATGGAAAGCCCAGCGTAGAGTCAGCGGGCGTAGCGATGCGATCCATAGCACAACGCGCCGCAGCGTCTGATTGTAGTCATGGCAACGCTTTCAATTTCAATGTTTCTCACTCTGGGGAGCTAGCCCTGTGCGCGCTCGGGAACCAGCATAGAGTGGGAATAGATATAGAGAAGTTCAAAACCATACAGCGCCTAGATAGCCTGATGGAGCGATGCCTGTCTGCACAAGAGCAAGCCAACGTGCAGGCCGCAGACAAACCTGCTGAGGCGTTTTTAAGACGCTGGACCTGTAAAGAAGCCTACTTGAAAGCAATTGGCGTGGGACTTAGCCAATCCATGAAGACTGTGGAGGTTGCAATGAATCCACCTCGGTTCGTTTGCGTACCTGATGACTGCGAGGAAGGCTGGACATTACACACTATTGCTGTGCCAGAAGGATATGCTGGCGCTTTGGTGGTCGCGGGTAGCGTACCTGTAAAGCTCAATCAGTGGGTACACCCAAACGTATGAGCTTGCTGTTAGATCCACTGGCTACTCGATCCACTGGCTATTTAATCATGATGACCGACTTCACAGGGCGTTCAACTGGGTTGCCGTCTGCATCTAGCCGAGCGGGATAAATTTGGTCGTCGTAGTAGAGCGTGGATGAACTACCGCCATCTAGATTGAGCAGGGAGTCAACACCCAGTGTCTGCGCAAAGTCTGCCATGTTTGCCAGCGTAAAGCCAGAAGCATCCGAACGCTGAGCGGCCATGATCAGCACAACCTCGTTGGTGTCACTGACAATACCAATTGCGCTTCTGGCATTCGGATTTGTGCTGCCGATTGCATCTCGCACCAGCTCATCGTCTGCATAGTCAGTAAAGCCTTCTTTAAAGGAAGTGTCTTCGGGTAACAGTTGGGGACCTGCACCAATTGCGTCAACTAGGGTGCAACTGTCGGCGATCGCAGAAGCCGCTTCATCGTGAGCAGCAATTTCGTATCGCAGCTCGGATGTTTGAGCAGATGTGCGGCATCGGTAAGTTCGAAACTCCGAGCGGTTGAGTATTTGGCTGAGATAAGGCTGTACGTCTGGGTTGTTTACTAATCGTTCGTTATCCGCAGGACCACTGAGCGTATTGCCTTGAAAAATAAGATGAGAGGTGGTCTCGCCATTGTACGGATCAAAGAATCCACCGTTGAGAACAGCGATCGCATTTTCTGCTGTGGCAAAGGCCTTGACCGTCATTAGGTCATCAGCAACGGCGATGGAAACAGCCACTCCAGCAGGGATACTGACAACATGAACTGTAGCCTGATCGAGTTCGTACGTACGATACTCAGGCTGAAGAGAGTAGGAGGCTTCCATCGGCACAGATTCCGTTGATGCTGATGCCGATACCGGTGCTGAGACGGTACGCCCTTGTCTTGCGATACTCATTCGTCCCATCCCAATGCCTAGAATAAGCAGTAGCCCGCAGAACCCACAGAGCCCATAGAGCTGCCAAGAGCCTTTGAGCAGTTTGTGAGAGAGCAATCTGTAAGAGAGCAATTTATTAAGCAGCTTCATCCGGCGGCATTGCGTACTTTTTCGCTGTAATCTTGAGGCCGCATCTGGCGAAAGCCGTTGAATGCTAGCTGCCTCATCCAAGCTGGTAGATACGATAGCATTTTGCCTACCCTGGCCCGACTAGAGAGCGGGCCCGAAGCTTGCAGGTCGTCAATTAAACTACGTCCTCGCTGGGTTTCACCTTTTTCTATCAGACGCATGGCCAGCACCTGCTTTAGTGTCGCGAGGTTGTTACGGCGACTTTTTTCTAGCTCGGGCCGGTCGGGAAACTGATAGCTGTCTAGACAAAAAGATTTGGCACTGAGGAAATGAATGTCTTGTTTTAGGCTAGTTTGGCCACCGTGAAAGCGATATTCCATCAAGCGCTCAGGAATGAAGTGTGCGGTTTGGCCAGCGATCGCACACCGCACTAAGAGATCGAAATCTTCGCAGCCATCGGCTTCAAACCGCATAAAGTCAACGGCATCTAGGCTGCTTTTGCGAAACAGCGAAGAGCCCACTTGCAGGCTTTGGCGGACAAACGTTTCGGCGACGAGATCTTCAATTTCACCATAGGCGAGCTGGTCTTTTCCCCATTTGGCAGAGTTTGCGGCGGTCGCGGCCTCGTCGCGTTCGTTACGGGCGTTGATAATCCAATGATCGGAGCAGACAAAATCGGCGCTGGGATGGGCGTCGAGTACGGCAACGGTTTTTTCGAGGAAGGTGGGGGTAAGGGCATCGTCATCATCAAATTTGATGAAGTATTTACCTTTGGCGGCTTCATAGCCAGAGCGCATATTGCGGCTGCGTTTGATGTTTTGGGGATGGCGGATATAGCGAATGCGCGGGTCGCTCCACTGAGCGACGACCTCGGCGGTGTGATCGGACGAGGCGTCGTCGCAGATCAGCAGCTCAAAATCTGGATAGGTTTGGGTGAGAACGCTATTAACAGCGTAGGGAAGAATATCTGCGCGGTTGTAGGTGGGGACGCAGATGCTGACTTTTGGGGTGTTGAGGTGAGTCACAAGATTATGAGTGAGAGAGCAAGAAGGGAAAGAAGGGGAAGGGAAAACGGGCAGACGGGCGTAATTTTGTTAGCGTAGCGGCTGCTTTGAAAAATATAGGTAGGGTTGATGTAAATATTTTTCCTGGGCACGCTAGATCGTATAAGAATATGTTGAAGATGCCTGGAAAGAAATGAACAGCGCTGTGGAAAGCTGACATGATCGGCAGATATAAAGAAGTATTGATGGGGCGCGCTTTTTAATGGATGTAGATACTGATCAGGACGCTTTAGATTTCCCCACCTATCTTCCGAGCGTCTCTGTTATTGTGCCTATTTACAACGGTGAGCAAGATTTACCGGGACTGCTGGCGTGCCTGATGGCGCAGACCTATCCGGCAAAGCAGGTAGAGTATCTGCTGGTAGACAATGCAAGTAGCGATCGCACACCCCAAATTCTGGCTGCTGCTGCCGCTCAGTTCGCGGCTAAGGGCCTCACTTACAAAGCGCTGAGCGAACGCAACATCCAAAGCGCCTACGCAGCTCGCAATACGGGCATTCGCGCCGCGACCGGAGAATTTCTCGCGTTTACAGATGCAGATTGCTATCCTGAACCCAATTGGCTAATGGACCTGATGCAGCCATTTCACAATGAGCAGGTTGGATTGGTTGCAGGCAAAATCACAGCCTTTCCAGGTACGACCTTGCTAGAACGCTACGCCGAGCGCAAGGGCACGATGAGCCAGCAAGATACGCTGGCCCATGTCTTTTGTCCGTATGGTCAAACGGCAAACTTGGGTATTCGATTGGCCGCGCTGAAGCAGGTGGGCCTGTTTCGCCCTTATTTAACCACGGGGGGCGATGCTGATATCTGCTGGCGGATACAGCGAGAGGGGAGCTACAAAGGCCAGCCGTGGAAAATCCATTACGCTGAGAATGCGCCTATTCAGCATCGCCACCGCCAAACGCTAAAAGAACTCAAAAAGCAGTGGTATCGATATGGCAAATCTAATCGATACCTGAACGAGCTGCATGGCGTAAAGCTGGCTTGGCCGCTGCCTAAAAAAGAACGAAATCGTACGCTTTGGCGATGGGCATTAAAGGAACTGCCGCTATCTGCTATTCAGTGGACACTGGGCCGGGGCACTACGGCAGATATGCTGATATCGCCATTGGATATCTACTGCGCTCAGGCGCGTGACCTAGGACAAAAAGAGGCCAAGCTGCCTGAAAATGCCCAGCAAAAAGCTGGCTATCCGGTCGCAGAACAGGCTTCACTAGCACAGCAGGCAGACGGATAGAAAAACGATGAATATTTTGATGCTGTCAGCGACGTTTCCCTATCCGCCGACGAGAGGGGGAACCTCGGTTCGTACATTTAATTTACTCAAGCACCTAAAGCAGCAGGGGCACCAGGTTAGCTTAGGGACGCTACGAACAGGAGCTGTAACGGATGAGGAAATTTTAGAACTCAAAAAGTGGGTAGATGAGCTGGGCGTTTTTCCAAGACCTTCAGATGCCGAACAGGCAAATGGTATAGGAGGGCAGGTGCAGCGCCTGCTGGCATTTGTGCTCACAGGCACGCCGCCGAGTGTGCGAACGACTCATTCTGAGAAAATGCAGGTCTGGGTGAATCAGAGAATTGCGAGCGGGCAGTTTGATGTGGTGACCTGTGAGCATTGTGTGAATGAGGCGTATGTTCCGGCAGATATTCGGCAGCATATTCCGACAGCAGTGGTGAATATTCATAGCTCGGTGTATGGAACTTGCGCGCATCAGCTGGCAGCGGGGATGGCAGAAAAGCCTTGGCGCGATCGCATTAACCTACCCTTGCTCAAACGCTATGAGCATCGCTATTGCCAAAAGTTTTCGCACTTAGTGGTCACGACCCACGAAGATCAGCAGCAGATAGCGGAACTGAGCGGCAAGCACAGTATTTATGTAATTCCTAACGGGGTAGATTTGGCTGCTTTTACGCCGCGATCACAAGATCCGGGTGGCTATAAGCTCGTCTTTATCGGCGCAATGGACAACCTGCCCAATATCGACGCGGTAACCTATTTCACCAATGAGATCTTTCCGCTTGTACGCCAAAAGTATCCAGAGGCGACACTTTCCCTCGTGGGGGCCAGACCGACGCCTGCGGTTAAAGCGCTAGCAAATTTGCCGAATGTGATTGTGACCGGAAAGGTGCCGGAGATGACGCCCTACCTACACGAGTCTACGGTTTGCGTGGTGCCAATGCGCACGGGCTACGGCATTAAAAACAAAACGCTAGAGGCGATGGCGGCGGGCATTCCGGTAGTAGCGAGCGATCGCGGTTTAGAAGGTCTAGCAGTCGATGGCGATACCGCGCCGCAGCAAGCACTTAGGGCCCTCAGGGCTAACACGCCAGAAGAATACGTAACCGCTATTGGCCGTTTGTTTGACTCACCAGAACTGCGTCAGACGCTTTCTAAAAATGGACGCGCGCTAATTGAGCAGAGCTATACGTGGGCGATCGCCGGGAAACAATACGAACAGGTTCTCACAGGGACAACTCAAGTCACACCCTAGAGCTTTACTCTGCCATTGGCTACTCGAATTAGCTCCGAGGGCGCACGACGAGCAACAAAAAAGAAGCCCTGCAGTTACAGAGCTTCTTTCAAATAGCTTCAGAATTTAGCAGCTTAGTAAGCGTCTTGTAGCTCGTAGAAGTCGGGCGAGATGTAGTCCTTACGCAAAGGCCACCCTTCCCAGTCTTCTGGCATCAAAAGGCGCTTCAGGTTTGGATGCCCTTCGTAGGTAATGCCAAACATGTCATAGCACTCACGCTCTTGCCAGTCAGCCGCTTTCCAAATCCAGTAAACTGACGGCAGCGTTGGATTATCGCGTGGCAAGAACACCTTGATTCGGACCTCAGCGGGGGCGTCTGCGTCGTCAGTTAGCTTTGTGAGATCGTAGACGCTGACAAGCTCCTTGCCAGGACCCGCATCATAGGCGCTCTGACAGCGCAGGTAGTTGAAGCCGTAGGCGTATAGGGCCGTCGCAAAGGGCAAAAGAAACTGAGGCTCCACCTTAAGGATTTCTATGCCTAAATGGTCTTTCTCCATGACCTCATGACCAAAGCCCTGCTCAGTGAGCCAAGTAGAGACCTCGCCGGGTTCAACAATTGCCGATTCAGCTTCGGCGGCCTTATCTTTTTCGTTATCAGCCATCTTTATCTGTGCCTTTATCTACGCCTTAGTCTTTCTTCGCCTTGTCTTTCTTCGCCTTGTCTTTCTTCTCTTCAGCTTTCTTCGTCAGCAGGTACTTTTGCACCTTCCAACTTGGCTTCCGAGGCCTTTTCAACAGGCATTCCCATTGCCTGCATCAGCTCTTTCGGTGGCATGTCACGCGTCCCAGACGCCAAATACTCGCCGGTCAAAATGGGGGCGACTGTCTTCATCTCGTGCGATCGCGTATAAAAACGATGCGTTGCGATAAACTCACCGCGCTCTTGCATAGACTCGTTGGCAATCTTTTTGCGCAGTTTGATAACCGCATCGAAAATAGCTTCAGGTCTTGGTGGGCAGCCAGGAATGTAAACATCTACCGGAATGATTTTGTCCACACCGCGCAAAGCCGTTGGCGAATCGACGCTGAACATGCCGCCTGTAATCGTACAAGCACCCATCGCCATGACGTAGGCAGGCTTTGGCATTTGCTCATAAAGACGGACTAAAGCAGGGGCCATCTTCATGGTGACAGTACCCGCTACGATGATTAGATCTGCCTGCCTGGGGCTGGCTCGAGGGGCAAGACCAAACCGGTCAAAGTCGAACCGCGAACCCAGCAGGGCCGCAAATTCGATAAAGCAGCAGGCTGTGCCATACAGCAAAGGGAACAAACTCGACAGCCGGGTCCAGTTATAAAGATCATCGACTGTCGTCAAAATAATGTTCTCTGAGAGATCTTGTGTGACCCCCGTTCTGACAGCGGGATTCATAATCCGCTCGCCTGGGTTGACTAGCGGGTTGCTTGCGCCACTGTCGCTGCCGGGTCTTGTTTCTGATCCTATGACCACTCCAAAGCTCCTTTACGCCATGCGTAGACTAAACCAATCACCAAAATAGCAATAAAAACAAGTGCTTCTACAAAAGCTAACAACCCCAAAGTGTGGAAAGCGACTGCCCAAGGGTACAAAAATACGGTCTCCACATCGAAGATGACAAACACCAGCGCGAACATGTAGTAGCGAATATTGAACTGAATCCAGGCCCCACCAATCGGCTCACAGCCCGATTCGTATGTTGTCCGGCTAGCAGGGCCAGCGCTGGCAGGGCGCAACAGCTTAGACGCGCTGAGCGCAACCACGGGCACTAGGCTACTGATAATCAAGAAACCTAAAAAGTATTCGTATCCACTTAAAACAAACACAGCGTACGCCTTTGACGGTTCACAAATTTTCTTTATTGTAACGGCTTTATTGTAGCGGCCTATGTTTGTTTTAGGGTTGTTTTAGGGTTTGTTTGGGGGCTCAAGCCAATCAAAAACATTCGCTCGACATCGTAGCTATCGGGAAACCCACCATATGCAATAATAGTTAACAAATATTCTCATACTTTCTAAGCCACCTTTCTAAGCCACTGACGGGCCTTCACGCTATGACGACTGAGCCAGAATCCAATCTTGACCCAGCGCAAGATCCAGCGCAATCGCCACCGGCAGAAGAAATAGTAGAAGAAACGATTGCGCTGGTGAAACCCGACGGGGAGACCAGTAAGGACGCCAGCGCGATCGCAGCTGAAACCGATGGGGAAGCTACCGCGCAAGAGCCGCTAACACCCGCCAAGATGGATCGTTTTGAGTGCCGCTCTTGTGGGTACACCTACGAGCCTGCGAAGGGCGATAGCAGAGGTGATATTCCACCGGGTGTTGAATTTAGAGATTTGCCCAACGACTGGCGCTGTAGCGTCTGTGGCGCGAGTACCACTCAGTTCAGCAACATTGGCCCGTCTGGTAGAGCCTCTGGGTTTAAGGAAAACTTGAACTATGGGCTGGGAGTAAATAGGCTAACGCCTGGGCAGAAAAACGTGCTAATCTTTGGCGCGCTAGGGATAGCTATCCTATTTTTCTTGAGCCTCTATGGACTGAGATGATCTTGAGCCTTTATGGACCGAGATGGTTAGGAGAATTGCGTTGCCCTGATGCGTCCCTAATGCGTTGCCCTGATTAAGTTACTTTGTTGAGTTGTTTTTTACGGATTTGATTTTTGCTGGAGTTGTCATGCGAACGGTTTTAACATCCTTTTTAATGTCTAGTCTTACATTTGTGAGGATACTGGCAAGGAATGCCTGGAATAAAGGAATTGCCTTGCTGCTTGTAGGGGTATTGGCAACAAGCTGTGGCAACATCTTTCTACCCGGCATAGAAAATAACCCATGGGATGTGATTGCGCTGCCCACGCAGGCGACGATTTCAGACGTGGACTTTGCCGAAGACGGAGAGCACGGCTGGCTGGTAGGTAGCCGGACGACGCTACTAGAGTCAACAGATGGAGGCAAAACCTGGGATCCTCGCACGTTAGAACTAGGCGAGCAGAACTATACCTTCACCTCAATTGACTTCAACGGCAACGAGGGATGGCTTGTTGGGCAGCCCAATATCATGCTGCACACAACAGACGGAGGAACATCATGGTCTAATATTCCACTCGATCCGCAGCTGCCTGGGCAGCCTTTACTAGTGACCGCAACTGGCAAAAGCTCAGCCGAGCTAGCCACTGATATTGGGGCTATCTATACGACCAAAGATGGCGGACAGAAATGGAAAGGCTTGGTTCAGTCTGCGGTTGGTGTGGTGAGGAATATGACCCGCGACTCGGATGGGCGCTACGTAGCGGTCTCGGCTCGGGGCAATTTTTATTCCACTTGGCTACCAGGGCAAGAAGCTTGGCAACCGCACAATCGAGAGAACTCGAAGCGGCTGCAAAATATGGGCTTTACTAAAGACGGGTTGCTGTGGCTAATTGCACGAGGTGGGCAGCTACAGTTTGGTACTGAGTCAACTGATTACGAAGCCTGGGGCGAGCCGATTAATCCTGAGATCGCCTCCAGCTGGGGGCTGTTAGACGCGGCCTACCGAACGCCAGAAGAGCTTTGGGTAACCGGTGGTAGCGGTAATTTGCTGAGGAGCAAGGACGGTGGTCAAACTTGGATGAAAGATAAGGCTGTTGAAGATGTTCCCACAAACTTCTATCGCGTTAAGTTTTTAGGCCAGGACAGGGGATATATTTTGGGTCAGCGGGGCTATCTGCTGCGCTACTCTGAAACGCCCTCTGGAATTGCTTAGTAAAGGATGACAACTCTACGCTAGATGCTAGATATAGAAAGCTAGATATAGAAAGCTAGATGTAGGTAGGTAGAGTCTGCGTCAATGCTATGGGGTATTAGTGCTCTGGGGAATCGCATCTGGATGATTTTTTAGGGCAGCAGAAACTTTTAGGGCCAGAATATAAAGACTTCCTTGTGGGGTGACCTAAGAGTTTCGTATGATAAGTAAACCTGCTGAAACGTTTTAATTTGGAGATTTAGGAAATATGGCTGGCGTTACCGGCGAAAGACCTTTTGGTGACATTGTCACTAGCATCCGCTATTGGATTATTCACAGCATTACAATTCCTGCATTGTTTATTGCAGGCTGGCTGTTTGTTTCGACTGGCTTGGCGTATGACGCGTTTGGCACACCTCGTCCTGATGAGTACTTTACGAATACTCAGGTTGAGCTGCCTATCGTAGATGATCGCTACAACCCTGATCGGACACTACGCATTAATGACTAGTGCTTTGGGCCAATGCTTTGGGCTTAGTGCGCCCCTAAAGGCAGCCTAAGACAGCTTAAGACGAATATTTTTTTGGAGATCTCTTATGACGAGTGGCAACCCCAACGAACCGATTACCTATCCAATTTTTACTGTGCGCTGGCTGTCGGTACATGCGCTAGCGGTACCTTCCGTATTCTTTCTCGGCGCGATCGCCGCCATGCAGTTTATTCAGCGCTAGGCGCTAATTAACGTCAGCCAACAGAAAAATAGGAGACCCCATGGCAGATAGACCCACTAACCCGAATAAACAGCCTGTTGAGTTAAACCGGACATCTTTGTTCTTAGGTTTGCTCGTGGTTTTTGTGACTGGCTTACTGTTCTCTAGTTACTTCTTCAATTAGAGGTAGCAACGAGATACCTGATTTTTCCGCTTCATTGACTTTCGCTTGTGAACGCAAACGAAGGTCAATAGCCTATCGATAAAACTGTCCATTGATAATACTGTGAGTAGGAGAGAGTTCCATGTTTCAAAATGGTAAGATTCCTTTGTGGATTGTTGCAACTGTTGCTGGCATAGGTGTGCTAGGCGTTGTAGGCGTATTTTTCTATGGGTCTTATGTGGGCACTGGTTCAGCCATATAGGAGAACAAGCGCCTCCCAGATCCGCTAGAAAATTCAGTGCAAGCATAAAAAAGCGACCCCTGTTACAGAAAAGGTCGCTTTTTTATTGCTTCAACAGAGCGTAATCGACACGGCACAAGTAGGCTCAGCAATCCGCCGTTGAGGATCTAAGTTGAGGATCTAAACAGTGGAACTACACCACTTCTTTTTGGGTGTCTTCTGAAATCTGACCAAATGTGGAACTAGTACCGCTACTGGTCGTCGCTTGGCCACGCTCTATATAGAGAAATAGAGCAGCCATGGCAACTGCAGGAAAGATGAGTCCAACGGTTGGAACCAAAAGCGTGGGCAAGAAAGAAGCCGTCATAGTGATTTGTCCTTTTGCAATAGAAATCTATTTGGTCAGTGTTTGACCAGCATCTCAACCGTACTCTGAAATTGACCTAAAATCACGTTTCCTTAGTCGAAGTTAAAGAACTGCGTCGAGTTGTGTCGTTTTGACTCAATTCACTTGTGCTTGCACCGGGCAGACAGGTTAATACATTGTGTGTTTATTTATACGAAAGTCAATTATGTCTGACTAAAGATGTAGACTGAGTCACCTCTGAAGGAAGGGGGAACACAGCGTTGGATTGAGATACATTAAAAACACGCAAAGAGGAGGCATTTTTTTGACTTCCTTATGATGCGACTTAAATCACTCGGAGAATCAAGAAAATGGGCATTTTAATTTGGGCTGTGTTGGGTTTGATTGCTGGCGCGATCGCTAGAGCGATTTATCCTGGCAATCAGGGTCTTGGCATTATTGGAACAATGGTTCTAGGTATTATTGGTGCTTTTGTTGGTGGTGCACTCTACTCGCTGATAACGGCAGGCACCATCGTGGGTGCATCTGCAAGTTTGAGCATTGGTAGCATCATCGTAGCCGTACTGGGCGCGATTGTAACTCTCTTCATCTACTATGCGGTTACCAAACGTGCTGTATAGCCAAACGACATAAGCAGACTGCGCAAGACTATACGCATAAGGTTTTGCGTAGGATACTTGATCTTCGCAAACAATAGCAGCCATGAAATGGGCGGCTAGATTCAACCGAAAAGATAGGCCAATCGGGTACTGACCTGATTGGCCTGTTTTTGTGATTATTTTTTGCAGTCATAGAATAGAATTAGCATCCTTACTTGGTGGCATTCACTTAACATCTGATGGTAAAAACACAGGAAACAAAGAGTACTGACCTGAACGAATTGATTCAGCCGCAGATTGAGCTGAAGCGGCGGCTAATTGATTTTGCAATGGATGCTGAAGATGAGGTTGCGATCGCACTAGAAGCTTTTAGCGCTCAGCAGCTGAGCCGATGGGCCAAACCCTCGCTTTCTGGCGTTGACCGCACTGAACTGGCGATTGATATGTTTGCAACTGAGGGCAAGGTCACCTACGAGAAAGAAGGTGTCGTTAGCCAAAAAACGGTAATTGAGGCGTTTACTGAAGCCCAAAGCAGTCTTTCTAAAGATGAGAAGAGCTGGCTGGCGCGATGGGAGGCAAGTTTTAATGGGCTGTTTGTGGTGTCAGAAGCGATTGACCGAAGCTATCAGCTAACTAACTGGCTAACGCAAAAGCAATATAGCGTTAGATCTAATCGCGAACAGGCCAGCGAAGTTTTGAATCGGCTGGGCGATGGCGAGATGATGATTGCGCGGCTGATGCCAGTGAGTGAAGACGAATGGACGTTTTCGGGCCCTTTGACCCTGTTAGGAAAGCTAGGGAAGCCGAAGCTAGCGGTGGCGATTGGCAACTTTCGGCAGTGGTTTCCGGGGCAGCTGTATGGGGACGCGCCTGAGCTAAAAGAGGCGGCGTGGGAGTCGGTAAAGCAGCAGTACGCTGATTTTGTTGATTTGTTTGGGGGTGAAAAAGTAGTTGTCTCTGGGTATGAGCTGAATAAAAAGCTTCAGGCATATCAGGACCGGAGTACTGAGCAGAAGCTGGCGGACGCAGGGTTAGATAGTTCTAAATCAATTAAGGATTTGGCCCAAGACGCGGGTGTTTCTAAAGCGGATATGACCGAGGCGGTAGACGCACTAGGCACGGAGGGTAAGGTAGCGGCAAATCTGCTAGAGAGTCAGAAGACTTTGAAGATGGTAATGCCGAAGGTGGATTTGCCAGAAGATCTGCGCCGAGCTGAGCGGGTAACGGCGTTTGCGCATCCGCGCTGGGGACAGACGTTTTTGAAAGACTATGTGCGGTTAGAAGAACTGCTAGCGGCAGATGATGAGCCCGAGGCGATTGATCGGCTGGTGCTAAAGCATCTGGAGAATGAGCGGGCGATCACACCAGTTTGGCAGCAGCTAGCCCAGGACTATGGCCAGCCTTTAGAGGCTGCTTTGCGGCGGATCTTAGGAAATGACGCGTTTGAGATTGAGACAGATTTAGAGGGTGCGATCGCTCGCTATGGCAAAGCTTTGACACCTACCCTGCCCGATACAGCTAGCGTGCCGGTGCACCTACACAACCTTTTTCAAGAAGCGCTAAAGGCAGTCGGAAAAGACGCTAAAAAACAGAGTGGAAAGAAAAAGCCGAAGAGAAAGTCAGGATTTGGTTCGTAGCCTATACATTCATAGGCCCATGCGTTTGGAATCTATGCATTTATAGTCTCTGCAAGAGTCATGAGTACGTCGCTCCAAACCATATCTTTATTTACTGGCCCTGATTTTTTGGTGATAGGAACTTTGGAGCTAGCTTACCCAGACAGCCGAAAGGCTACGACGGAAGCAATTC
Source organism: uncultured cyanobacterium (assembly GCA_963833005.1). Taxonomy (GTDB): domain Bacteria; phylum Cyanobacteriota; class Cyanobacteriia; order Phormidesmidales; family Phormidesmidaceae; genus Phormidesmis. Next base: position 43,928 of record CAWHWK010000013.1, read on the forward strand.
GCCTAGCTCCGGAAAATCAGGTCAAGCTCAGCCAATCCTTTTGTGATGTCTATAGGGCCAGAGAAGACGGCTACTCGAAGACTGAACCTGACACAGGCGTTTATGTCATAGCCGCAACGCTAACAGATATTTTCTATATTGCTCGCAAATATACCCGAAGCCTTGAAAAAGCACAGCAGGCCGTCTCAGGAACGCTGAGCGCTATGGCAGTTTTGCCCAGTTGACCGGGTTGTTTTGGAACTAGCCCTTTAACTCTAACTTCGTTGACGCTGAAGATGCCATTCAGACCTTCAGCGTAGTTGTTCAAAACTTAGAGGCGGTTGTGACTCGCGATGGATGCTCAGGGCTTCTTGAGTTGGCCTTTGCCAATACTGTCTGTTCAAAAACTATTAACGCAAATAGAAGGGGTACTGCGCAACAATGAAAACCGATGTAGGTCTAACATAATATCGCTTTCGGCCTTTCTCAGGAAAAATCGCAACACATTGTGCCGTAACCGTTTCAACCGTTTTTTTCTTATTATGCAACACCTCTGATGTACTATTTAATGAGCTTGCGGCGTTTCAGAGATTAACGATCAAAAATGCGTACTGAGTTGCATACGAGTTTCTGAGAATTTGTTTGCAGTTGTAAACAAAGTTTTTGCTGAGTCACGAACATAAGTCTGAGACACTTGACGTTATTTATTTAGCACGTATGCTCACCATAATAGGGGAAGTGATTAGCCGTAGGACCAAGGTAGGCTTTATGTTTTGGCCAGATAGGTCATGAGTGTTGACGACATCGTTAAGTTAATTGATGCAATTACACAATTGCTCAATGTATTGATTTGGCCAGGAGTGCTTATATTCATCTCGCTCCGTTTTGGTCGAGATTTTCGTCAGTTCTTCTCAAACGTGGGCGAATTAACACTCAAAGGTGCTGGATTTGAAGCTTCCTTAAAGAAAAAACAAGCCGAAGTTACTGCTGCTTTGGCCGCAGCGGCGGCGGCTCGAAGTATTAGAAATTCGACTCATGAGGATGCTGAGAAAGAGACAAGAAACGCGGCAAATTTGGTCGCTGAAGCCGTTACTCCCAACGCTATAAGGCAAGCTAGTCAATCTAAGATTCTGTGGGTAGATGATCGCCCTGAGAATAATGTCTATGAGCGTCAAGCCCTCGAAACTTTAGGAGTTAGCTTCGTACTAGCAGCATCAACAGATGAAGCAATAGAGCATGTATCTCGCAGACGTTTCAGCGTAATCATATCTGATATGGGACGGCCACCCGATCCTCAGGCTGGTTATACACTGCTTGATCAACTTCGAGCTAGCGGGGATAAAACACCGTTCATTATTTACGCTGGTTCAAGAGCTGCAAAACATATCGCTAAATCACGCAAACACGGTGCTATCGGATGCACAAATAACCCGAATGAGTTATTTGAGATGGTTTTGTTTGCGCTTGGACACACAGCACAGGAACGGGCTAGAACATAAGCGAATTGGAATATCTACACTAGCAAGCTCTATATCTTGCAAATTTCAGCGATGTAAGCTTTTTTCACCAAAGAAAAAGCTAGTCCTTTATTCAGTAATTGGTGCCTATCGTCAATTTAGTCCTTAAACAGCGCTAAATCTTCAACCGATGCTTTAGCAGCTCATAAAACGCCCTCGATAGCTCGCGGCGACTGAGGGGCGTTTTATCTGTGGACAGGTTGGCAAAGGCTTTGCTGTGCGCATCTGGAACAGACGCTTTGACCAAATACGAAAGCTGCTGACGGGTAATCGGCGAATCAGGAGAAAACCTGCCGCCGCCAACGCCCGCAATCATGCCCTGCGCCTTTAGCGTTTCAATATTGCTGTAGGCCCAATGCTGTCCTGGCTGCACGTCTGAAAATGTGGGACGCGCTGGCGCGATTTTCTCTAGCTCTAACAAACTGACCAGCGCAGTTGCCACGACGGCTCTATTCACGTTCGCATAGGGCCGAAAGTGCAGATTGTCGTCGTTTTCGCTGCGAATAATACCGGTCGCAGCCATCACCTGAATGGGCTCAAAGTCCGGATCGTCATGAGCCACATCGTCAAACCAAAAGATGGGGACTCCATTACGGGCCAAAAATCCCTGTAGCTTTCTGAGCAAAGGCACATTCTCTACGATGGCTCTTGGGTTTTCACCCGTCCAGGCAGCAAAAACGGCCAGAAACCCGCTTGCTTCGCCAATCGCCCACTCTACCGGGTGCATGCGGTAGGCCGCGTTGGTAATGTGTGTGGTGCCGATACTTTTGGCCGAAAGCACAAGGCCGTCTGTGGTCATGGGGACGAGTGACTTGGCGGGTAGTGAAAAGGGCAAAGCGAGCGTGTCTTTTCCCTTTGGGGTAATGTGGCCGTCGACTAGGTTGCCGTGCAAGTCGAGGTAGTGATACTGGCCAATGCCAACGCTGTCGCTAAAGCTGCGGGCGCGGGCTTGATTGGGGAAAAAGCTTTCGGCTACGTCTTCGTGGCGGATGGTGGTGATGGCAATGCCTCGGCGGGCTTCGCGGATGTAGGGCTCTAGGGCAATGCCGTCTGCGCTCCAGCTCAGATCGCCTCGGGGCATAAGATCGCTGACGCCGTGGGTTTGTAAATAGTAGATATAGGCTTGGGCGCGATCGCGTGCCCGTTGAATCAATGTTTTCCGCTCTTCTCGGCTAACCCCAATCAAGTGCCCAAAGCGAAAATCATTGCCGCAGCACTGCACTTTTTCGGGATGTGGCGACGTGCCCCAGTTAATCACCGAGACATCACCTGTGCTGACCGCTTTTTCGTTGAGCGATCGCCTCAGCACCCGGCGATAGCGAAAGATACCAAACGGCTCAAAAAAGTCTCGCTTGGCCCACCCCTGAGATTTCCACAGCCAGTAGTCACCGGTAAACTCGTAAGGATCTAACCAGTGATCTTTTCCATAGCCCGCAGGCGGAGCGACCCGTTTACCTTGCCCTGGCGCGGTATGTTCTACCAGCACGTTGAATGTAAAAGACTGTTGGCAAGCTGGAATCGCATAGTCTCGCAAAATGGCTTCGCCCGTGTCGTTACGGGCTTCTTGCCCGATGCGTGAGGGCAAATCGGCCAGCTCTAAGAGATCGCCAAAGTCTGTTGCTTCTATCGTAACCGGTGCAACAACTGTGAAAAGGTGGCTTGTTTTATTGTTCTTAAATTTTACGCCGGTCACCTTGCGCAGTCCGGCTCGCCCCGTCGCGGACTGGGTGTCTACCATCAGCACCTCAACCGGCTCGCTCTCTACAATCAGCCGCAGCTTTCCGGTACGCAGATAAGGCTCTAGCGGCTCATTTAGCGCTTTAGCGGCCACAACAGGTGTCGTCGTCATCAGACAAACCCAAGCGCCGCCCGGATTTGACTGTAGTCTTCCGGCAACAGGCTGTAGCTGACGCTGGCGCTGGCGGAACCATCGCTGAGTTTTTGAAATCGCAAACTTTTCGCCGTCTACAGTGCTGTAGGTAGCCTGCTGCGGTAGCAAATCGCCATCGTCAGAGGCAGGCAGTCCCTGCGCGGTGAATTGGCCCCCCACCACTTTTTGGGGTTGCACCCAGCACACGTCTACATTCATCCGCAGGGCGCTGAGCGCGGCGCTGTAGGCTGCGGTTGAACCACCTGCAATCAGGATAGAGCAGCTGAGCGTGCTGCCGTTATCAGGCTGGGTAAAAACATCTGGGGCAAAGATGCCGTTAGTGTGGCGGACGGTATTCACAGCAATGCTCACTCGGTAGAAGGGCTTTTATAGATAATGCCGGAATAGTGAAAAATTTGAGCCGTTTTTCGATCGATTTGTCATGATTCATTTTAGTTACCAACTGGCCACTGACAAGCACGGTTGAGCAGATCAGCGGCATTGCCGTAGTGTAAGAGGCATCTGATACGAGAAGCATCTAGTAGGGTGATCATCTACTCGGACTATTCCGCCGGTTCAGCTTTCAACTTTTAGAGTTCTTGACGATGACGGCTGATTTTGCCGCTGATACAGTTGCGAGCCCAGCGCCGCAGGCAGATTCGGAGCCACGGGCAGATTCAGTGCCACAGGCGATCGCAACTGCAAAACAAGCTCTAGCGAGAGGCATTGAGCTAGCGGCGCTGCGCGAATTCAAAGCCGCGATCGCCTATTTTACCCGTGCAATCCGGCTTTCACAAGACATTTTGCAAGACATCCTAGTGCCTGATCCTGCGCGTGTTTCGACCAGAACGCACAGCCGCGCCGACACCACCGACATTGAGATTACAGCCACTCAAAGCCTGTACCATCGCGGCTGTGCGCTGTGCCGATTAGAGCGCTATGAAGGCGCGATCGCAGACTTTACGCATCTGATTCAACAGCCGCCGACCTCGTCCGCCATTCCCGCGAGCTGGCTGATCGCCAAACTCACCGAAATCTATATCCACCGGGGAAATGCCTACCGTCGGCTGGCGCAGCATTGGCAGGCACTCGCCGACTTAAATCAGGGGATTGCTCGCTCTGGCGGCTCAGCGCAAAGCTATGGCTGTCGGGGGCTAATTTATCTAGATAGAGATGATTTTGAAGCCGCGATCGCAGATTTTGATCAGGCGCTGACGCTGCATCCTACCTTTGCGCAGGGCTATTTGTGGCGAGGCTTTGCCCACTTACGCAGCGGCGCACCTGAGCTGGCGATCGCAGATTTAGACCGGGCGATCGCAGCTATTCCGACCTGCGCCGAAGCCTTTAATCATCGCGGCGTAGCCTATTTTCAGCTCGGCAATCTGGCTCAGGCCCAGGCTGATTTTTCGGCAGCAATTCGGCTGAACCGTGGATTTGCCGAAGCCTATAGCAATCGAGGGAATGTGCGCCAGCTATTGGGCGATACGGGGGCAGCGAAAGTGGATTATGACGAAGCGATCGCCCTGAACCCACGGCTAGCCGAACTGCATGCTAACCGAGCAGCGATCGCACCCTTTGATCCAATAACATTTAATCTGATGACATTTGATCCAATGAAAACTGCTGAGGACGGCGTATCAGCGCTGCCAGCAAATAGCGCTGCCGCTTATCGGCATCGCGCTCAGGCAAGGGCAAAGGCAGGGCAGGTGAGGGCGGCAATTGCTGACTACACAGCGGCGCTAACGACTACACCGACGGCTCACGCTCTTTATCACCGAGGGAAGCTGTATGCGGCAGTAGGAGAGAATTCCAAGGCGCTAGCAGACTTTGACGAGGCGATCGCGCGATCGCCTGACTATGGACAAGCGTATTGTGATCGCGCTCAGTGGCGCTTCCAAATGCACAATTTGACCGGGACACTGGCCGATATTGACCAGGCCGTCAGCTGCTTAGATCAAATTCCTAAAGAGACCTACGTCACCCGCTGCCTGGCTCACTTCGCGCTAGGCCACCAGCCGCAGGCGCTAGCAGACTTCGAACAGCTAGTGATGTGCTTTCAGTCGTCCTCCCAAACTTCAAAAGATTCTACGTCGATGGGTTCTTCTGGCAGTTTCTCGGGGGAGTCTTTTGGCGATTGAGCCCCCCTAAATCGCCCTAGCTGCTTGCCTAGCGATCGCCCAAAAGAGGTATGACCTAACGTCTTGTCTAAGCGATCTTCTATTCCGCTATTCTCTAGCTGATCTTGCGCCTTTTCGCGAGCCTTTTCAAATCGCGCCTGCATCTGCTGCTTAACTCGATCTGTCTTTTTTTGCAGCTGCTCAGTAATTTCTGGCAGCGTTCCGGCCTCGCCAAACTCCCGCTCTGAGAGCGGCTCATCGGTTAATCGCTTGGCAGTTTGCCGAACGCGATCGCCCACTTGCCCTACTAGCGACTGCCCTTTTTGTAGCAGATCGTTAAAGTCTGTCGGGATCTCAGGTAGCTGTTCTCCTAACCTATCGGGTCGCCAGTCTACCCCTCGGTTAGCGGCAGCCTTGACTGGCGCTAGGTTCAAAGGCTGAGTGTAAGGCGCGGCTTTTTGCGCGTCTGCTTCGGCAATCATAATTCGCTTGCGCCCTGCGCTAATAATCGCCTGCGGCAAGATTATGTATGCGCTAGCTTTTTCGGTGGACTCCGTCTCAGCGGCGACTGTCTCTGCGGCGACTGTCTCTTCGCCAAACAGCTCTACTATCGCCTGATCGTCTAGCGGCTCGTCTAGCCGGGCATTTAGCCGTTCGTTTAACGTTTCATCTGGCTGATCGTCAAGTCGTTCATCTGGCTGCTCATCTGGCTGCTCATCTGGCTGCTCATCTAGGAGGTTATCTATAGGATCATCTGGCCAGTCATCGTCAGCCTCAAGTTCAGTGGCCGCTTTTAGCACAAACAGATACTGCTGCACCTGACCCGTGCTTTGGTCAAAACAAACGTCTATTACCTGACCGATATGGTCACCGCCATCGGTCCAGACTTCTAAGTCAGTAATGTCTTGAGACGCCGAGAGCTGAGACTCGATGGCTTCTGGAACTTCGGTTTGGATGACAATGCGATCGCCCCCAATTTTCACCAGCTGAGCCCAATCCAAAGACTGCTTACGCCCAATTAATCCCGGCGTTTTATATGTCAGCCCCACCACCTGCGCCGTCTTCATATCCACAAGCAAATGCTCTACTGAGCCCACTTCTTCTGTCGTCTCGTAGGCCATAATGCCACGACCGACCAGTTTGCCTTGACGAATAATTGCTGTATCCACTTCAGTCACCCCCTATAGCAGTATAGAAATGAGTTTTGCCCTTCGAGTTGAATCCGCAGCGGCTAGCCTTCAAAGTGGCTTTTATTCTTCAGCCATCTCGTCTAGAAGCGTAGCAAAGCTCAATAGCTCTCGTTTTATTTGAACTTGAGTAGGCTGTAGCTGCTCAACGAGTAAGGCAATCTGTGGCGCATCAAAATTGAAGGTATAAACATTACGAACGACATGACGGAAGCCTCTAAACCGGTTGAGCCGTTCTTGACTATCACCGCTGATAACGGCAGGTCGAACCCCTTTTATATCGCTAGCTAGCTGAGAGAGCAGCTCCGTATGCCAGTTAGCACCAGATGGCTTTGTCCCATCAACGCTGTCAGCAATGATTTCTAAAATCCGTTCAATCCCTGCATAAAAGCTATGAATGTTGAGCGCTGTTGCATCCACATGGTACTCATCTTCTGGGTGAATAGTTTGACCGTTTTCCCAGATCCGCAGCGTTCTTTCAACCACCGCATCAATACTTTGAATCTCTCGGCGGATTCTGCCAGCAACAGATAAGTACTGGGCATTCACAGCCGCTTTCCTTCAGTGATGATGGCTGAGCTGAAGCTAGCTGAAATGCGCTCTAGCTGAACCAAGTCTATTTTGAAGTCGGGTGAGAGGTCTTGCAGATGGGCGATTGCGATTAAATAGTTAGCGGGAGAGAGCTGTGCGATCGCCAAGTCAATGTCAGATGTCATCGTAAACCACTGGGGTCGCACCAAGGAGCCAAACAGCCAGACCTGCCCGACGCCATACGTTTGCCGTAGCCAGTCAGCCGCTTGCTGAGAAACTAATTGAGCTTTGGCAACCCTTTTTTGCAACGTCGATATTCGTAGCGCCTCTCGCCGTCGCATCGTTTGCCGATAAACTTCAAGTTGTGCTTCAGAAACGCTTTGCATCGAAACAGCTAGTGAACAGCTATAAACAGCTTTCTCTTACGTAATTCTAGACCTTATTCTCTAGCGCTTGATCATGTTTGCCGGTTTCACAACGAAAAAGATAGCACTGGGTGCCATCACCCTCAATGCCTGCATTGGCGGCAGCGGTCCGCCCCTATTGCTATTGCACGGCTACCCGCAAACTCACATTATGTGGCACAAAGTCGCCCCCGCGCTTGCCGGGCACTTCACCGTCATTTGCCCAGACCTACGCGGCTATGGCGACAGCGACTGTCCACCCTCAGACCCACAGCACCTTACCTATTCCAAACGCACCACCGCCCAAGACCTCATCGATCTAATGACTCACCTCAAGTTCAGTCGCTTTATGGCCGCAGGACACGATCGCGGTGGCCGTGTACTGCATCGGCTTTTGCTCGATCACCCGCATAGGGTCACCCGCGCCGCCGTTCTCGACATCGTTCCGACTCATCATATTTTCAAAACCATCAATCAGCAGATGGCCACCATTTACGAGCACTGGTTTTTCCTCATCCAGCCAGATAGCTTTCCTGAAACACTAATTGGCCAAGATCCAGACTATTACCTCACCACCAAGCTCAACCGCTGGAGCGCTAGCCCAAGTGCCTTTTCACCTGCGGCGATGGCTGAATATCTGCGCTGCTTCCGCCGATCTGAGGTCATTCATGGCACTTGCGAAGATTACCGGGCAGCAGCCAGTATCGATTTGGCGCACGATGAGGCAGATTTGCATCAGAAAATAGGCTGCCCGCTGCTGGTGCTTTGGGGGGCAAAAGGCGCAATGGAAAAGAACTATGATGTGCGCTCTATTTGGCAAGACTATGCAAGTGACGTGCAGGGGAAAGCTTTGCCGTGCGGGCATTTTGTGCCGGAGGAAGCACCGGAAGCGTGTGTGCGATCGCTCATAGATTTTTTCAAGGCGTAGTTTTGCAGACACTTTGAGATAGTTTTTTGACAGTCACAAACTCAAAATAAGCCATATGAGCGATCTAGACACTCGCTGGAAACAGCGACTTGATAGCTACCAAAAAGCGTTTTTTCCACTATTCGTTGCTCTTAAAAACTAAGATGCAGGCTATCCAAGATGACTTTGAAGATAAGTGAACTGTCGGCTAAGTGCGGGCTCAAAATACATGTCATTGAGAAAATTTTGAGTGTTCTAAAGCAGCACCTTGAGATAGAGTCAGCCGTTTTCTACGGATCTAGAGCTAAAGGAAATTTTCGTCTTGGCTCCGATATCGATTTGACACTGACAGGTGAAAATCTGACCTACCGTATCTTGACTAATATTGAAACTGATATTGACGACTTGCTGCTGCCGTACCTATTTGATCTTTCAATTTTGAGACAGATCGAAAACCCTAACGTCGTTGAGCATATCCACCGCATTGGCCTTTCTTTTTATGAAAGAGAAGCCGATGACATAGAAGCCGCTCAGCCGCATATAGCTTCTTAGATCTTCACTTCTTTTCAGATCTCCACTTCTCTACCGTTGTAAAGGTTCATCGAACGCTCTACGCCTTTACGCAGGCTCAAGTCAATCGCATCAACCGCCATCGGAATAACAGCATCTACGATTTTTCGATCTTCTGGAGAAAAGCGACCGAGCACATGCGAAACAACTGCGCCATCCGGATCGCTGCTTTTATCCGCGCTGCCGACACCCACCCGCAGGCGCGGAAATTCTTTGGTGCCCAGGTGCGCAATAATCGACTTCATGCCGTTGTGACCGCCCGCGCCGCCAGATAGCCGCATTCGCAGCCTGCCAGTGGGCAAATCCATATCGTCGTAAACAACTAGCACAGCAGACGGGTCTAGCTTGTACCAATCCAAAACGGCTCGTATAGACTGCCCAGACTTGTTCATGTAGGTCGTAGGCTTAAGCAGCACCGTGCGCGCTTTGACGTTGCGAAACTCGCCGGTTTCGCCTTGAAAACGCTTATTGACCACGAGCGAAACGTCGGGAAAGCTTTTAGCTAGCGCGTCGATAATCTCAAAGCCAATGTTGTGACGAGTGCGGTCGTATTTTTGCCCTGGGTTACCGAGGCCGACAATGAGCCTGGGCAAGAGGGGAAGTGTTTGCGGTGCTGCCGTTGGGGAATTCCCTACCATCGTTTTCGCTAAGCTGATCTTTTTCGCTAGACTGAGTGTGTTTTATCCGCCATTTCTGGTGCTTCAGCAGTTCTTGGAGTCGTTTCTGAGACGTTCTCCGTGACAGTTTCCGAAACAGGCTCTGCGGCCTTTTCTGCGGCGTTCTCTGTAACTATCTCGGCTTCTGTGGGCTCGCTGGCCGCGCTGACTTTGTCAGGTGCGATCGCCCGCGGCTTTTCCAACGTTGCCTTCATCGGCTCAGCCACCGTTTTTTCTAGCCGATCGGCCTCTTTCTTAAACTCAGTTTCAAACTCTTTCGAGGCGTCTTGAAAGCCTTTCATGGCTTTTCCCAAGCTGCGGCCAATTTCCGGCAGCTTTTTAGGACCAAACACCAGCAAGGCCACAATCATAATCAGGCCCATCTCAGGCAGGCCAATTCCAAAGATGTTCATTTTTTTATCTATCTAGCAACGTTGCTTAACAGTATAAAGGCAGGTGCAAAATACACCTGCCTTTTATTAGAACTGGCCTCAGAACGCTAAAAGCCTTTACTTTAGCCTGCTGCTGTTTAGTTTTGAATTTCTGGTTAGCTTTGAATTTCTGGCTTAGCTACCCAAGCTTCTCCAGTCCACATCTACATTTTCAATGATGAGAGAAGAGTTATACAGCTGGAGGATAATCAGCAAGAACACAAGGAAGAGAACCATAAAGACGCCCATCACTGGCGTCGTTCCCCAGCCGGGAGACACCTTTCCGTACTCAGAGTTCAGGGGTTTTAGAAGGTTGCCCAGTTTTGTTTGCTGTGCCATGAGGAGACCAGAGGTGAACTTTACTTTATATTCTGTAATATCATAGAGGAAATCACGGAAAAAGCTAAATGGAAAACTTAGATTCTGCAACAGTTCTTATTGTTTCAGTTGCAGCGATTGTCGGCGGCTTCACCCTGTTTGCGGTATATACCGCCTTTGGCCCGCCAGCCAAGCAGCTTAGCGATCCTTTTGAAGATCACGAAGATTAGTTTCGTTTGCTGAGAACAAGAGGCCAAGGCTCAGGTAAACCGGCTTAGAAAATCACTTTTATGAGAGTGGCTAGGCGATCGCTTTGCCTGTCGCTCGCGGTGAGTGTTAAAATCAAATGCTCTAACTTTGGATGCTTTCGTTCGTCTGTAATTTTTAAAACTATCTGTTCGGCTTAGCCGTCATCAAACTGCTCATGATCAAGATTCGCCTCAAGCGCTACGGGAAAAAGCGCGAAGTCAGCTATCGTATTGTCGCTATGCGCTCTCAGACGCGCCGCGACGGGCGTCCTTTAGAAGAGCTAGGGTTCTATAACCCCAGAACGGATGAGACCCGTTTGGAAGTGCCTGCCATCGTCAAGTGGCTAAAGGAAGGGGCTCAGCCAACGAGAACGGTGGAAAACCTGCTGAAAAAAGCAAACGTATACGAACAGCTGAAGGCTTAGCACTCTAGACCTTTTAACCCCAACACCGTTAAACCCCAAAAATCCTTAAACTATGGCTGATTACGAAGCACTAGCGCGTTTTTTAATGGAGCCGTTCCTCGATAAACCTGAAGAGCTAAAGTTTCATTCTGAGTCTTTGGCAGGTGGAAAGAAGCTTTGGCTGAGGGCGGCGTTTAATGAGGATGAGGATAAGGGCCGGGTGTTTGGGCGCGGTGGACGAAATATTAAGGCCATTCGGCAGGCAGTTATGGCTGCTGGCAAGCTTCACGAGAAAACGGTGAACCTGAATGTGTTTGGCGAGCCGCAGCCAGAAAAGGCTGAGGACGGCGATTCTGGGCGTTCCTTGGGTGAACGGGGGGGCGGACGCGGACGCTCGTCTGGGGGACGCGGACGCGGTGGTGATAGAAGACCTCCACGTGCAAGCACCAACCCTGCACCGCCAAAGAAGAAGCCCAAAGCTGACTAGCGCGGTCTGAGTCGAGATCTGACCAAAACAATTTGGCCAAAACAATTTGGCCAGAGCAATTTGGCCAGAGCAATCTGGCTAGAGCAATCTGGCTAGACAGAGAAGGCCGTCCGAAGCGATTGAAAGACTGACGAAAAGCGTTAGATTAAGGGGGTGCGAGCCGATGGGCGATCGCACCCTTTTTGTTTTTTACTCACCTTATCTTTTACTCACTTTATTTATAGCTGCATGGGAAATCCTTACAAGCTTGGCTTGATGAGTCCTGAGAATGCGATCGCGCTAGCCGGACCTCACGAAGAAAATATCAAACGCATTGCCAAACAAACGGGTGCGACCGTGGTTTTGCGAGGAAGTGAGCTAAGCATTGCTGGGACCGACAGTCAGGTGACGCGGGTTCGAAAGATTGTAGAAGCCCTAGAGCCTACCTGGAGCCAAGGGCAGGCGATCGCGATCACCGATGTATTAACAGCCATTCACGCACTCGATACCCACCGTGAAGACGAGCTGCAGGCCATTCAAAAAGACGTAGTGGCCAAAACCCGGCGGGGTCAGATCATTCGGGCTAAGACCTTTCGTCAGCAGCAGTACATTAACGCGCTGCGCACCAGCGATCTAACCTTTTGCACTGGGCCAGCCGGGACCGGCAAAACGTTTTTAGCCGCGATGGTCGCGGTGAAGGCGGTGATGAACGAGGAATATGAGCGCCTGATTTTAACCCGGCCAGCCGTCGAAGCCGGTGAGCGCTTGGGCTTTCTGCCTGGGGATTTGCAAGAAAAGGTCAATCCCTATCTGCGTCCGCTGTACGACGCGCTGCACGAGCTGCTCGATCCAGAGCGTATTCCTCACCTGATGGAGCGTGGCATTATTGAGGTTGCGCCGCTGGCCTATATGCGAGGCCGCACGCTTAGCAATGCCTTTGTGATTTTGGATGAGGCCCAAAACACGACGCCTGCGCAAATGAAAATGGTGCTGACGCGCTTAGGCTTTAACTCGCGCATGGTGGTGACAGGCGATGTGACCCAAACTGACCTGCCTAGCTACCAAGAGTCTGGGCTGGCGAAGGCGACTAGAATCTTGGCCAAGGTAGAAGGCATTGAGTTTTGTCAGCTCACGAAGGCCGACGTGGTGCGTCACGCGCTGGTGCAGCGTATCGTGGCGGCCTACGAGCAGTTTGAATCGTAGCGGGCGTTTCGTCTTTTGGCTTGCTGAGTCTTTTGGCTTGCGGAGTCTTTTTGTTTGCTAAGTTTTTGTTTGTTGAGATTTTGGATCGAATGGATCGAATGGCTGGATTTAGGCGCTAGATTTTAGCTTCAGCACCGATCTTTAGAATTGCCTGGGTCATTAATCCTTAGAATTGTAGCTGGCGCGGTGGATATCACTATCGGCGCTGCGCCTGCCTGAGCCTATTTGTTGAGCCTATTTGTTGAGCTATCTGTTCCCATGGCGACTTTACACGGAAACTGGTTACCCGATCTTCAGCGGTTTTTTCTGTGGGGGGAAACTTGGCAGAAAGCTCAGCCAGTGGCAGTTGAAGATTTATTGGCCACCTCAGAGATACCGACACTCGCGAAACAGCCCTATCAGCTAAGTCAGGCGGCGCTGGCTGCGAGCTTTCAAAAAGGCAATGAGCTAGATCTGTCGTGGATGCAGACAGTTGTGCAGGCGAAAAGCAGCCGCTCAAAGAGTACGGGCGCAAAAGGGTCGGGCGAGAAAGGACCAGGCGCAAAAGGGACAGGCGAGAAAGGACCAGGCGGAAAAAGCGCGGCTAAGTCTAGTATCAAAGGCGCTCGGCAGCCAAAGAGCTGGCAGTCGAGAGGGATAGTGCTGCCTAGCAAGCTCGATGAGAAAGGAGTTTTACCGACGCTATCGGCTGATGCTGAGGGGCCATCGTCGGTTTTACTCTATCCGTGGCAGGTGTCTGGGGCAGCGCTTGATGCGATCGCAACGATGAAGTTTTTGAGTGCACTGCCGTTGGGCCGCTCAGAGGCCAGTACGTTTGTCGGTGATGACTTACGCTATTGGTCGCATTTAACCCGGTGGTGTTTAGATTTACTGGCACGCGGTAAGTTTGTGCCGGTAGTGAGCGGTGATAAAAAGGGGGCAACAGCCCAGTGGCAGCTTTTGCTAGACAGTGCGACTGATCAGGCGCGGTTAAAAGATTTTTGCGATCGCCTCCCCCTCATTTGCCGCAGCTACCCGGCCCCCGTGACCAAAAAAGCCTCCCCGCTAAAAGTAGACCTGCCGGTAGATTTGCCAACCGGCACTAGCAGTCTCGTTCGCAACTTTCTTGAAACTCTGGTAGACGCCCAGGTCCGCAGCACCGCCGGGGCTAGCCAAATTCCCGCAGCCGCGCCGCTCAGCAAAGACCTGCCGCTGCGCGAATGGCTCGACGCTTTGGGCGAACCTGATCCGCACTTCGAGAGTACGCCCGTCGGCGTGGTTCGACTCAACGACGCGATCAACACCTGGACCGCGCCGCTGCAAAACCTGGCCGATACAGTCGAAGGCTTTCGCACCTGCTTTACCCTAGTTCCGCCGCAGTCTGGCACCCAAGACTGGACCTTGCACTACGGCTTGCAAGCCATTGACGACGGCGACTACCGAGTAGATGCGGACCTGATTTGGCAGCATCCAACCGACGAGCTAACCTATCAAAACAGAACCGTTGAAGCCCCCCAAGAAGCGCTGCTAGCCGGTTTAGGCCGGGCCACTCGCCTGTACGAGCCGATTAAGCAAACCCTAATTGAGCAAAGCCCAACCGAATGCGTATTGGGCCCGATTGAGGCGTTTCAATTTTTAAAAATGTCGGCATGGCGGCTGCAAGACAGCGGCTTTGGCGTAATTTTGCCAGATAACTTAGTTGATCCAAACAAAGTGGGCGCTAGCCGATTGGGCTTGCAAATTAGCGCGACCGCGCCGCCAAAAACGCAGCGATTGGGTCTGCAAAGCCTGCTGAACTTTAAGTGGGATTTATCAGTCGGCGGGCAGGTGCTGACCAAGGCAGAATTTGACGAGCTGATTACACAGGGAACGCCGCTAGTTGAGATCAACGGACAGTGGATTGAGCTGCGTCCGCAAGATGTGCGGGCGGCCAAGGAGTTTTTTGAAAAGCGCAAAGGGCAAACCAAGCTCTCTGTAGAAGAAGCCCTACGCATTAGCACGGGCGATAATCAGCTCATTGATAAGCTGCCGGTAGTGAAATTTGACGCGTCAGGCAAGCTCGATGAGCTGATTACCACGATGACGACAGGCAACCAGAGCCTAGCGGAAATGAGCGAGCCAGATGGGTTCGTGGGGACGCTTCGTCCGTATCAGGCCAAGGGCGTTTCCTGGCTCTCTTTCTTAGAGCAGTGGGGATTGGGCGCGTGCCTGGCAGATGACATGGGTTGGGCAAAACCGTGCAGCTGATTGCCTTCTTGCTGTATCTAAAGCAGGAAAAGGCGCTAGGTGGGCCGGTGCTGTTGGTTTGCCCGACCTCGGTGCTGTCAAACTGGCAGCGAGAGGTGAGTAAGTTTGCGCCCAATCAGGTGGCGACGCTGGTGTATCACGGCGATAAGCGGCCAAAGGGATCGGCGCTGGTGAAGGCGGTTGAAAAGCTCGATTTGGTGATTACGAGCTATACGCTAGTGCAGCGCGATTTAAAGGATCTCAAGCGGATTGAGTGGCGCGGCATGGTGCTTGATGAAGCGCAAAATATTAAGAACCCATCAGCAAAGCAGTCGCTAGCGGTGCGCGAAATTGAAAGTGAGTTTCGCATTGCTCTGACGGGTACGCCTGTAGAGAACCGGCTTTCTGAGCTGTGGGCGATTATGGATTTTCTCAATCCGGGCTATTTAGGGCCGCTGAACTTCTTTAAAAGGCGGTTTGCCACACCGATTGAAAAGTATGGGGATACGGATTCGCTCAAGACATTGCGATCGCTCGTGCAGCCCTTCATTCTGCGCCGATTGAAAACCGACCGCAGCATCATCCAAGATCTGCCCGAAAAGCAAGAGATGACCGTTTTTTGCGGCCTCTCTTCAGAACAAGCGCGGCTCTATCAAAAGCTGGTAGACAACACGCTAGGTGAAATTGACGAGGCCACCGGGGTTCAGCGGCGCGGCATGATTTTGGGCCTGCTGGTGAAGCTAAAGCAGATTTGCAATCATCCAGCGCAGTTTTTAAAGCAGGATAGCCTGGGCAAAGCGCGGCGCTCAGGTAAATTGCAGCGGCTAGATGAGATGTTAGAAGAAGTGGTGGCAGAAGGCGATCGCGCCTTGATCTTTACCCAGTTTGCCGAGTGGGGCAAGCTGCTTGGCAGCCACCTCGAACACCGTCTAGGCGCAAAGACAATGTTCTTGTATGGCAGCACGCCGCAAAACAAAAGAGAAGAGATGGTGGATCGCTTCCAGCTCGATCCGGCGGGCCCTAAAATCTTTCATTCTTTCGCTCAAGGCAGGTGGCGTGGGCCTAAACCTAACCCGTGCCAATCATGTCTTTCACTTTGATCGCTGGTGGAACCCGGCAGTCGAAAATCAGGCAACAGATAGAGCCTTTCGAATTGGTCAGCAGAAAAATGTGCAGGTGCACAAGTTTGTGTGTACTGGCACGCTAGAGGAGCGAATTAACGAGATGATCAACAGTAAGAAAGCGCTAGCAGAGCAGGTTGTAGGAGCGGGCGAGCAGTGGCTAACAGAGCTAGATACCGATCAGCTACGCAATCTGCTGCTGCTAGATCGCGACGCGGTAATTGACGAGAGCTGATTACCACTTCTCACTCGCCGATAGCTGTAGCCTGTCCTTTAGCTACAGTGGCTGAAATAGCTAAAATCTCTGGTGCTAGAGGTTTCAGATCTGCCAAACGATTAGAGGGTGCTTGCAAAACAATTACCGCAATATCAAACTGGGGCAGGTTTTGCTGAAACGCTAAGTTGCGATCAACTGTTATGAAAATATCAAACTCTGCTTCTGCAAGCGCGAGAAGCTGACCATTTTTTACGCCTGCCCATCCCATCTGGGGAACCGTTTTAACCTCATAGCCAACGAACTCTCTCGCAAATCTGCGATCAATACATTCGTCCAACAAAAGTCTCATGCTACGCCACTAGACTCATAACTTGCTTCCCGGCCTCTTCAAGCAAAGCGATGACTTGCGCTCTGGTCACAGTTGGAAATCCATCTAAGAAATCATCTATGGATTCTCCCGCCTTAAGATAGTCCAGCAGCGTTTGGATAGGAACTCTAGTACCTGTAAAGACGGGAGTTCCACTCATAACGTTAGGAGAGATGCTAATAATCAAGGCGTTTTGAAGCATAGTCTTCAACCTCCATATTCTGTGCTTACAGTTTACCAATTATTCTGGGGCAGGCGTCCAACAGAGCGGTCCAGACCAATAGAGCGGTCCAAGCCAAACAGATAGCACAATCATCTAATTGAGCCGCTATATTCCCAGGTTTTCGCCACGTAGCTTTCGCATATGCCCATCTAGCTGAGGATACTCTCTAGGGGGCACTGCAAAAAACCCGATAGAAGACGGCAGCACCGCAATGTTCACATCTCCAGGATATAGAATCAGCCGCATGGCGTTGGCTGCTAAATTTCGGTAGGCAAACGCCGTTCCAAATCGTATTTGGCCGCTATCTTTTCCAACAACATCTCTAAACCAAAGCCGAGTAGACTGATCGCTCAAAAGGCTTTCTGTCAGGGTGGCTTCTTCCTCAGGGGTTCCGTCTAATTCCGCTAATATCTGCGTCAGATTTTTTTCGGGATCTAGTCGAGCTAGAAGCAACTGAATATCAGCAGAATCATCCTGCTCTTGACCCTTTTCTAGGATGTGCTGTTCTACTAGCTCAACAGACTTTTGGGGATTGTCGTCTGAAATCAGCAGGGCGTGAACGAGCGGTCTTAAGTCGTCTAGCGTTTGAGGGTCAACGCTTTTTCCATACCACCAAGAGATAATGGCAATCTGTTCTTTTAGCCACTGATATTGAATTGAGTTTTCTTGGGTTTGAGAGAGAACTTGTTGGTAGCTAGTGAGTGTTTCATCAATCACCTGTTCTTTAATGGGCAAAAATGATTCGCGCTCCCACACATCCGACGTTAGAAATTGAGGATTAGCTAACGCTTCTAATGCAAAAGCATGGGCTGCCGCTTGAGTTTTGCCCTGTTCTAAGTAGGTGACGCCTAGCGTGTAATAGGTATAGCTGTGGGGGCTGCGCGGAAAAAGCCTAACGGCCTGTTTTGCATAGTTTTCTGCTAGCGCAGGGTCTTTGTCTAAGAGGAGGACGGCTGAGTTTTGATTGAACCAAGGATCGTTGGGCGCGGCGGTGACGGCGGCTTGCATGTAGTCAGCTGCGATCGCATTCAGTTCTGTGCGATCGCGCTCCGCAGAAGTCGTCTTTGAAAGCGCAATCACGCCCTCTGCGGCCAAAGCGGCATAGGTAGGATCCCAGGCAACGATTGTACTGGCCTTCAGCAGCTTGTCATCAGCGGCCACAAAGTCTTTTATAGCAGTGTCTTGAACCGCACGATAGGCCATATAAAACCCCAGATCTACCCTTGCCCATAGCTGTAGGCTGACGCATAGAAAGGCAAGCAGACACAGGCTTACAACACGCCGCAGCTTGTTAGATAGCGTAAACCGACTCTCCGTCTTCGTCGGGTCTTTCGTCGGGTCTTTTATCTGCGCATCAGCCAAACCAACCAGTAGCGCAGCCGTTGCGATCAGTGTGCTAGAAATCCCAACATTCTCTAGCTGATAGTCTGTAAAACTCGACACACCGTAGCCAAACCAGCTGGCACAAAGGCTAAACAGCAACAGACGCTCAGCGTCGCCAGTAGGCGAATCGCCAGGCAAGCTATCAGCGGGCAAGCTATCAACAGATAGAGTATCAACAGACCGACTATCAACAGGCCGACTATCAACAGGCCGACTATCAACAAAGGATCGATAAATTACGAGACAGAGTCTTACTAACACCGAGAGTAGAACAACATAGGAGAGAAACCCTAATCCACCCAGTTCCGCTAGTATTTGAGCCGGGGTATTGTGTAGCTGCTGCACCAAATTCAGCCCTGTCCCCGCTTCTATCGGGCGATACAGGTTATACACTCTAGATAAATTACCAGGCCCAATGCCTAGAATCGGATGTTCCTTCAGGATATTTGACGCCGTGCTCAGCATAAATAAACGATCTTTAACCGGGCCGTCTTGCAAAGAAGAAACTGAAACGCGCTCATCAATAGCAGAGGGCGTGGTTGAAAGCATGGTTCTAGTACGGGGATTGCTGACAAAGGCCAGCGAAGCCAGTAGTAAGAGAAGGACACCTGCCATCAGCCAGCGCTGACGCGATCGCCCCTTACTCACCCAAACGCCAGCACCAACAGTGACCGCAATTAGGCTTAGAAACCCTAACAAAGCGCCCCGAGAGCCACTTGCATAAACAGCAAGCGCTGTTATTCCGGCTGCAAAAAACAGTCCCCATCTCGCCCAGCGCTTTTTAGACAGCGCAAATCCAAACACCAGAGGCAGCAACAGCAGGGCATAGCCGCCAACAAAATTATGATGACCTAAAGGGTTAGCATTGCGAATAGCGTCATTAAAATCTTGAGAGAGCCACATGCGAGGATTCGGTCGCCACATCGCTATGCTGATAAGGCTAGTAACGGTTCCAGTAACAGCGACAATACCCCACAGGTTCATCTGCGTGAGCTTTCCAGCCCTCATCCAGTTCACTAAAAAGTAAAGGCAGATGATGTAGTGAATGACCAATAGCAAGTTCCAACCGGCTACAGCTTTGAACTGAGCCATAACGGTTGAAAGGGTCATGGCCAAAACGATTAGGGCTATCGGCGCATCTAAACCATGTCCAAGTCTGGTCATGGGGATGGTGAACTGGCGGCATAGCCTAAATAGATAAATGCTGAGGATAAAAAAGGCACCCTGCCATACCAAGACATAGGGCCAGCCCGCCATTAGGGTATAGCTACCGGGCAGCCACGTAAAAATCATTAACAGCAGAAAACCACTGGCTCCTATCCACTGACTGGGCCACTGACTGGGCCACTGGCTAGGTAGCTGATGTGTCGTAGCTGTCAGGTTTGTCTCGTTGAATGCTGGGTAATCGGTCGCTTCCATTTGGTTAGTAGGCTTGGGTATGGGCTAGTATGCCCCTTTCCCCAAACAAACTATTTTGATTGTTTCTAGCAATATTTCGAGGTCCAAAGCAATCGACCAGTTATCGATATAGTGCAAATCTAGCCTGGCGGCATCGTCGAAGTCTTCAATATTTGAACGGCCTGAAATCTGCCATAGACCGGTGATACCAGGCAGAACCTGATGGCGAATGTGGTGCCAAGGTTTGAACTTAGCGGTGTCTCTAAGCGGCAGGGGACGCGGGCCAACCAGGCTCATTTCGCCCAGTAGAACGTTGAACAGCTGCGGCAGTTCGTCTAGGCTGGTTTTGCGCAAGAAATGACCCACTGAAATAATGCGTGGATCGTTTCTTACCTTGAAGAGGACGGTGCTTTTATTTTTTGCTTCGAGCTGTTGCTGGAGAGACGATGCGTTGGCAACCATCGTACGAAACTTCCAGACCTGAAAGACTTTGCCGTGTAGGCCAACTCGTTCTTGCCTAAAAAAGACAGGGCCCGGAGACGTGACTTTGATCACAACTGCGATTCCAACAAATAGCGGGAAGCAAGCGACTAAACCAATGCTAGAGACGAACAGGTCCAGCGTGCGTTTGATGCGGTAGTCCCAGCCAGGAAGAAATGAGGGCTCGACTTTTAAAGTAGGTAAAGAGGAAAAAACTTCAGGAATGCCTCGACGGTAAATCATATCTCGGCTAGAGGGCAGTAGTCGCATAGGAATACCGACGCTACGCAAACGCCAAAATAGGCTAGACGACAGCTCTACGTCAGGGATACTCTCTGCAAAAACTTCGTGAGGGTTTGCCTGAACAATATGATTGAATGTAGCCTCAGAGTTTGCAGTGGCCGCGATCGCAACGCCCACAACCTCACAGAGAGATCTTTTTTTTAATAGCTGAGATAGTGCTCTTAACCTACTAGCATCAGCCACAACAAATACGGATGTCTTTTTTCTTTTATGTTCGTAATGGTATAGCGAAACGTTTGTAATAATTCGAGCGAACACAACAAATACGACGCTGCTGAACCAAGCTGTGAAAAAAAGCGATCGCGGTAAGTCTACGTGAGGGTCGTAAAAGTAGCTGAGCACGAGAAAGCATAAATACACCTGGCTGACTAATTGACCCGCCGTGGCATAGTTTTTTGTGCGATGAGTCTGACGATAAAGGCCAAAGTAAGCAAAAAGCCCAACCGTCACGGTGATAAGCAGCCAAAATAGGCTCGGTAAACCTAGCCAGGCCCACCAGATCATCTGTTCTGGGATAGGTGAATAGAACTGGTTAAGCGATCGCGCTAACCACCACGAGCTGCTAAGCGCGAATATATCGCTGAGGACCAAGCCAACAGATCGCATTTCAACCTCAGAAAAAAGAGATCGAGAAGAGAACTGTCTTGCCGCTCTGATATCGTTAGTTCGATGGAGCAATTGACGACGAAGCGGTTGATGACGGAGCGATTGATATAGAGCAGCTTTTATCTTCATGAATTCAGCTGTTAGATGCGGGTCAGCGGTCTGGTTGCAAACTTAAGCAAACTAATTAAATACTGTTCTAGGAGCTGAAGCGAGAACAAAACGACAAAAGCTGGATTCGTCAAAACATATCGCTGCCAGAGCCTTCTGGGCTCTTTAATCAGCCGAAAGGCCCATTCTAGCCCCATTTTCATCATCCACCGAGGCGCTTGGTCAACCTCACCGCTACAGAACCGGAAAGCTGCGCCCACCCCAATCATGACAGCGTCAATTTGCCCAAGCTGTCTATACATCCACTGCTCCTGTTTAGGACAGCCGAGACCAACCAAGACAACAGCCGCCTTCGAGCGATTTATTCTATCGGCATCTGCGGCTTCTTCTTGCAGGGTTAAGGGCCGAAAAGGCGGTGAATGCATTCCCGCTATTTGCAGTGCTGAAAATTTATTCTGCAAGCTTTTTGAAAGGCTTTCTAACGTGTTGGCAGTTCCACCGTACAGATATATTGGCAGTCCGTTTTGGGCGGCTCTCTCGCACCAGGCCAGCATCAAATCGGGGCCATACACACGAGACTGTTTGGTAAATCCTAGCAGCTGTATGCCCCAAACTAGGGGCATGCCATCTGGGGTAATCAAGGCTGCTCGGTCCAGCACGTACTTATAGTCTGACTGCCAATATGCCAGCATCACCACATGAACATTCGCGGCAACAATATAGCTAGACTGATGCAACTGAGCCAACGCTTGAATGCGATCGCAAGCTTTCACATAATCAGTTCTATTGATGTATGTCTCTAGAATACGTTGCTGCATAGGCTTTTGACGAAAGCGGTAGAGTGCATTTTTGCAACTGCGCGTTCTACGCCACTTTACCCAGATAGTATTGGGTTCTGTTGCTATACTATGTTGCCCATACAGGTCTATATCTAAAGGCCTGTATCTATGAAGGTGATTCTAGTGAATAGCAAGACGAATAGCAGGGTAGGCTAGTGTGTGGCGGAGCCTGCTATCGTTTTGTTGTATGCAGCCGTTGCTTTTTGTGCGATCGCAGTTTATGGCGTTACGGTTGATAATTTTTGCACTACAGTTTTTTTCACTATCATAAAAAACCTTATGAAAGTCTTGGTCGTTCACAATAGATATAAGGATCGCACAGGAGAAGATTCTGTTTTTGATCGGGAAGTTTCACTTTTGCGATCACATAGCAACCAGGTAGATATCTGGACGGTTGATAATCGAGCGGTAAAAGCAGGCACTGCTCTTGAAAAAATTTCCCTAGCAAAATCTACAATTTGGTCTCGCAAAGCGAACAAGGAGCTTTCAGAAAAGCTACTGGAAGCGAAGCCAGATATTGTACATGTTCACAATACGCTGCCGCTTTTATCACCTTCTATATTTCATGCATGTCATAGGGCAAATATACCTGTCGTACATACTCTGCATAACTATCGGCTAATTTGCCCATCAAACACGCTTTTTCGAGATGGCCAGATATGCGAAAAGTGCGTTTCCGGTACGCTGCTTAATAGTGTTCGATATGGCTGCTACCGAAGTTCGCGAACACAGACAGCGGCAGTTGCAGCGATGCTACAGTATCACAGATGGATTAATACATGGAGCCATCGTATTGATGGTTACATAGCATTGAGCGAGTTTCAGAAGGCAAAGATCGTAGCTTCGGGTATCGCTGAAGATAAAATATACATCAAACCCAACTTTATAGAGAGTATTCCACAGGAAACCACCAAAGTAGAGTTCGGATCTTACTATCTATTTGTAGGCAGGTTGATTGACGAGAAAGGAGTCCAGTTGCTCATAGAAGGCTACAAAAAGGCAAATAGCAAGTATCCTCTAATTATTATGGGACCTGGATATCTACAAGAGATGGTCACTCAAGCAGCCTTAGAAGATGAACGCATTAAGTATGTAGGAATTCAGTCGAAGGAAGATGTTTTAAGTTGGATGAAAGGAGCGATCACACTTTTATTTCCTTCTATCTGGCATGAATGCTCACCTATGACGATACTAGAGGCTTTTAGCTGTTCTCTGCCAGTTATTTCAGTCAGACTATGGTGCTCTTCTGGATATCGTCAAACATCAGAAAAACAGGATACATCATTTCTCCAGCCAGTGCTGAGGAACTCTCAAAGGCAATCAGGTGGGTCGAGAAGAATAACCAATCTTGGGTTTTTCTTAAACAACATATTATTCACATATACCCAGTGTATTTTTTAAGGAAAAAAACTGCACAAGGCTAATCGAAATCTATGAACGAGTCATTATAGAAACTATGTATACTCTCGACGGCTAACGATTGGACTTTTGAAAGGCCAGAACCCTAGCAGTAGCAGGGTTAACTAGTTCATTCTTGAGCCGTCGGCAGTATAGGCCACGGAAAAAGAGATAGAGATTTACGAAAGCTCGTGCAACTATCCCAAACTGATAGACTTGAGTAAAAGCATCAGCATGGGTATGACGCACCACAAATTTTGGATGAATCAGCGGAAATTTCATCGGCAACTGCTGGCATTTCCGAAAACGGTGTCTGTCATCTGAATGATGTGTTCCACCCGAGATCAAATCCAATATTCGAGACTAAATTGTTTCTGGGCAGTATAGATAGACCCTTTGAACCAGCAGGATAACAACCAAGGATAATCCCAAGTATCAATTTTCCTCTGTGTAAGTTTGTTGAAACTTAAATCTCCAGTAGCGTATCGCAGCATGGCTATGCGAGAATATTATTGAACATATCCTTGATCGCGTACTGTTGGCCAATCAGTCATATCTACATCACAATGTTGCCATGCTCTTCTCCAAGTAGCCCACCCCCAGCAATGCGGATATCTTGAGAAGTAATAGCTGTTTTCAGTACGCTCACGACCGAACTGAAAATTATTCCCAGAGATAGCAGTAATTCTTTCATCATCCTTATACATCTGTAGCAATTCCTCACAAAAAGGAAAGAAGGAGGGATGAGCAAGACAGTCGTCTTCTAAAATGATTGCGGATTCGACATGATCAAAAACCCAGTTGAGTCCGCTATATATCCTTTGTTGACAGCCTAAATTTTTGTCTGAGTAGTTTTTGAATATTTCACAATCCCAGTCAATCTCTTCTATAATCGCTCGGGCTTCGTCACAAAGTGTCTTTTCGACTGGACAATCTTCTCGCGGGCCATCAGCAATAACGTATAAATGACGTGGCTGAACTTTTGATATAGATTCTAAAACCTTTTTCGTAAGTTCTGGCCGCTTAAATAGAATCAATACGACAGGTGTCGATATTTTTTTCATGTTTCGTTTATTTCAAGACGAGTCATAACCGAAATACAGCCTTCACTTTGCCAGGGAAAAAATCTGGTGATCAATTTCTCAAATGCAGCGCTCAAACGGACAATAAGCCGTTTGTCTCTCGCTTCAAATTGATACCAAGAGGATTCTTCTACTCTTAACCCTGTATGTGTTGCCAAGGTTTCTAATACTCCGGAAGAGTAGTAAGCAATATGATCGTGGTGTACTTGTTCATACTGAAAAAATGACTTTATGTATCTAACTATGCCAAATGCATTAGGCACAGTAATGACGACTTTTCCATGTGGGGCAAGTAACTTACGTGCCTCGCTTATCACCAAGCCTGGGTTTGAAATATGTTCTATAACATCGGCTAACAGAACAACATCGAAAAGTTCGTCCCAATCATGTGCAGACATTGTCTGTGCATCTATCACTCTAGCGTCATAGCCATTATCTATCATGACAGCAACGTCTTCTGAAGCAATATCGATGCCTATAACTCGACTAGCCACCTGAGAAACTTTGGCATGGAGTAAATGTCCATTCGCCAGAGAGGATTCAAAAAAGGGATAGTCAGTACATCCAACATGCAATACTCGTTTCCCCTTACAGTATTCAACTATTGCTTCGTCTCTAACGAAGCAACCTTTCCCAACAATCTTCTTTCCTATACCAATACTCATTTTTTTCATTACGATGTAATACCTATATTGAAGTACGATACTTTCATAAAAACTAGTATGAACACAGCACTAGTGACATAGATAAAGCAGTTGCACTAAAATGCTTTTCACATAAATACAAAAATTGATAAGCATCTAACGGTTCATCGTCCGAACGAAGTAGTTCGCGGGCTTTAGCCGCAAAATTTTTAGATAACGGTTGAATAGCATATAAGTAGATTCCTGGATGTACTAATCTTTAGCTAATTGATAATATCTAGCTTACCCAAATCAATTATTTTTGCTCTTATTAGCAATTTTATAACGTTCATAAAAAGCTTTGGCATGAGAGATATTGAGCATAATATATAAAGCAGCATTGATGGCAGTCTAATTCTAAAATTTTCTAATCCGTACAGAAGACATAATGGACACCAAAGCAATCAAGCACTCCATAATGTACATAGGTTTTTGTTTGCAAGTATTTTCTGGGAGACAGTTAACAATAAGCTGTTTTACTCTGAGCCTTGGAGGTATCGGCGTTCTCAGCAATAAAACAAAAAATAAGCGGAGAGGAATGGTCACGTCGAAGTCGATTTGAATTTAACTGAAAGGCTTCGAACGATTAGTGCTTAGAAGATCTGATTAGGAAAATCGTAATGGATAACAGTGTAAAGATCTCATTCCTCAAGAGAATTAGGCAACGGGCAAATCGTTCTAAAGATGTTTTATTTTTTCTAGTAGAATACTTTATTTCTTCTCAAAAGCTATACGCTTACCGTAATTTCTCTTTCTCTCAAGAGGGGGAAGACTTAGTCTTGAAAAGAATGTTCAAAGAGAATAAGAAAGGCTTCTATGTTGATGTTGGGGCCCATCATCCTCAGCGATTTTCAAATACTTATCTCTTTTACTTGAAAGGCTGGCGAGGCATTAATATTGATTCAATGCCCAATAGTATGAAACCCTTTGATGATTTGAGACCTGAGGATACTAATATTGAAGCCGCAATTTCCAACTCCTCAGAGGAACTGACCTACTATATTTTCAACGAACCTGCTCTAAACAGCTTTTCTAAAAAGCTTGCTATGGAAAGAGATGGGCTTAGCAATTACAAAATCGTCGACAAAATTTCAATTAAGACAATACCTCTTTCGAAAATTCTCGACGACTACCTACCACAAGGGCAGGAAATCAATTTTTTGAGTATAGATGTGGAGGGTTTAGACCATCAAGTGCTGCTATCTAATGATTGGTCTAAATATAAGCCTAAGGTGATCCTGGTTGAAGAACTGTCTACTTCTCTAGAAGACTTAACTATCTCTTCAAAGACATATTCGTTACTGCGATCGCAAGGATATAAGCTATGCTCCAAGACCTTCAATACTTCATTCTATCAGTTGGATGCTATTGAATAGACTTGTTACAAAACAAGCTGCTAAGTGGTGTTCAACACTGTTACAGAACATCAATCAACAAAACATCAATGTCACCTAATAAGAATAAGAGATTTTGTTAACATTCTGCCAGTTCGAAAGAGAGGGCGAAAAAGAAAGCAAGCGCCATGTACAGCAAACCAGTACGAAATAACTGTTGCTACAGCGGCACCAAAAGCACCATTCTTAGGAATCAGCATAAAGTTTAAAATGATATTAAGAACGCTAGCCATCGTAACGATTTTAAGATAAGAGACATTCCAATTCATCGCAATCAAGAACGAGCTTCTGGCGACTCCAAGAGCAACAAATAAAACACTCCAGATTAGCAATGAAAGAATTGGAGAGGCTTTAATATAACTTTCGCCATATAGAAATGTCACAATATTCTTAGAGAAGATAGTCACGAAGATAGCGGAGACATAGCCCATCAAGCTTACACGGTTGTAAAGGGTTTGAAGGCTATTATAAAATTCTGTCTCGTCACTCTCCTTTAGTCTGACAATATTTGGAAAATTTGACTGAATGAAAGCGATAGGAAAGACATAAAAAACTTCTGTCAGCCGCACAGCAGAACTATACAAACCAAGCTCTGAGTTGCCAGACATATGACCTATCATAATTTGGTCTATTCTCATGTACAGCGTGACAGCAATACCAGAGAATATAAGAGGCCAGCTATCTGTCAAAACTTTTCTCATTCTGAGTAGTGATATCTGCGGAAAACAAATCTTGCGCCCTCGGAGGTAAACGAATATAAGACCTAGTGAAGACACAAAGATTTCAACAGCAGGAATTAGAGCTATAAATACTATTGACTGTTTGCTATGGATAACAGCAAACAGCAAAACAAAAGAGAGAAGGTACGAAATTACCTTAGAGTAGGTAATGCATTTGTATTCTAATTTCGACTGAAAAAAGAGTTCAATGGGCTCAGCAGCTCTAAAAGCTGTCTTGAGAGAAAAAACAAAGATTAATAGACGAATCGCTGCATCTTTAACAAAAACTCCAGATACATAGTTGGCTACGGCTGCTAAAAGGAGCCCAGAGAAAACCCTAAGCACTAAAGCTGTGGTCACAATTTCTTCTTCGTTCTCAGGCTCTTTAACTATATCTCTGGTCAATATCTGATTAGCGCCAAGAGTAGACACAATATCGAAAAAACTGATGAATGCTAGAGCGTAGTTATACTCTCCATATTCTTCAGGATGGAGATACCGTACCATGAGAATCAGAGCAAACGAAGCTGTAGCTAGTCGAACAATCTTATCGAGAACTTGCCATCCAGTATCTGTAATTACCTTTGTTTTTTTAACAGCATTAAAATGAGATCTGAGTTTGTTCGAGATTTTCATAGATTCAGACTGTCGTCTTGACCAAAAGCATTTGTTGTTCAGATCAAAGAATTAGCCGGAGTCTCAGAGGTTTTATGTAAAAAAATTATTTTCCCCTGCTGCGTAAGTCTTCTTGACCCAGTCTTGCTTTCTCATACGCTGACAGCCCAGAGGACAGCGCAATCTCCACATCATCCTCATTCACCGCCGTCAGCATCGACTGCACCTCACCATTCAAATTATCCGCAGCAAACAGCGCATAGCCACTAACTGGCATCTGCCGCAACAGCTCAATTTGGCTTGCCGCCTCAGCCGCTGGTAAGTTCAACAGCCGAATGCCCGGAATCACTCGGGTATTGCGAAAGCTAGATTCCAGCACCCAGGGGCGAACCAGATCGGAAAACTCGCTAGTACTCCGCGCATAGCTCATCAGCACAATCCAATCCACCAGGCCCTGCTCAGCCCATCCTTCCCAATCTTGCTGAATAGCATGGTGACGATAGAAAGTGTCATCAGCAAAAACGGCAGCAGAAATAGTGAGATCGCCGCGACGTCGGCGAAGACGCTCAGAAGCTTCAGCTACAAAAGAGCTGATTTGCTCAGCACGAAAATCTGTCCACTGATTCCACAGGCGAGCAATCCGCTGATCGCCACCGTTGCGAGAAGGAATCGTTGCCGGGTCTACACCCGTCAGATTATAAAACTGTTGGCGAGCGGCAATGCCATAGCCAAAGGTGCGATTGGCCGCAGCGTCTTGAAAAGGATAGCGAATATAGTCAAACTGAATGCCATCTACGTCGTAGCGGGTGGCAATTTCATCAAGCAGGTCGAACAGATACCGGCGAACTTCAGGATTGGCTGGGTCTAAGAAGGGTTTGGTCTTACCAGGAATGACTAGGTTGCCCTGATTGTCGAGTCCGGCCCAGTCAGGATGGGCGCTCAGGATTGGCCCAGGATAGCTAGCAGGCTGACCAACCAGATGATTGTGTTCGGTATTGCCAGCCGCAAAAAGCCACACCCAAGCATGAACTTTGATACCATACACCTTGCCCAGATCGACCGCAGCTTCTAAAGGATCCCAATTGCGAGTGAGGGGATTTTGCTGCGGGGCAACATCACTAGGATAAATGGGATAGCCCGCGTTGACCGTTTCAACGAAGACAGTGTTAATACCAGCGGCTCTAAACTGCTCGAATACACGCGCTAGGCCCTCCGGGGAGCGGGCGTTGACAATGGTTTCACGATCTAGCCAGATAGAACGGACTTCAGCCTGAGAGACATTGCGGGCTATTTGCTGAGGCTCTGCCGGAACAGGTGTGGCTAGTCGCTGAGGATCTAGAGTTTCTGCGGATAAGGCCCCTATGGATGCTTCTACAGACGTTGGGTTTGCGATCGCACCACCCTCAAGCAAACCCAAGCCCATCACCACAGCAAACAGCCCACTATATATAGAGCGATATAAAGGAGAAGGCAAAGAAACGCCCAAAGAAATGCCCGAGGCAACACACAGAGAACGAAGTTTGCAAACTTTGCTGGCAAAAAGATGAGCATCCATAAAAAAGGAATTGCAGGCGCAAAAACCTGAAGCGTCAAAACAAAGTCACTTGCTTGAAGTCACTTCCTTTAAATTCCCGAAGCGCGGATGAAGCTATCAAGTTGGCATGTTTTGTTCGCAAATACAGACGCCAAAGCCAAGATGCCTGCGACTTATCATCTCAGACAAAACTGCTACACTAATATCAACAGAAATTAAGCGTAGTCATCATGAGTTCAGATAAGCCCGTTAACGCAAATCAAACTTCAGACACAAATCAGCCCTCAGATAGTGCTGACCAATCTGTAGAAAATATTGTGATTATCGGCTCTGGGCCTGCGGGCTATACAACAGCAATTTACGCGGCCAGAGCCAACCTCAAGCCCTTTATGTTTGAGGGCTATGAGGCAGGCGGCTTGCCCGGTGGGCAGTTGATGACCACCACCGAAGTTGAGAATTTTCCGGGGTTTCCAGACGGAATTACCGGGCCGGAGCTAATGGATAACATGAAGGCGCAGGCCCTAAGGTGGGGCGCAGAGCTAGTCACGGAAGATGTGATCTCAGTAGACTTTGACCAGCGGCCTTTTATCATTCACTCAGACGAGCGCGAGGTCAGAGCGCACAGCGTCGTGATCGCTACAGGGGCAACGGCCAAGCGGTTAGGATTGCCCTCTGAGCAGCGGCTTTGGAGTAAGGGCATTTCTGCCTGTGCCATTTGTGACGGAGCAACACCGCTTTTTAAAATGGAGTCTTTAGCGGTGATTGGTGGGGGTGATTCAGCCGCCGAAGAAGCGGTGTATCTGACCAAGTACGGATCGCATGTGAATTTGCTGGTGCGCGGCGACAAAATGCGAGCGAGTAAGGCCATGCAGGACAGAGCGCTGAATAATCCTAAGATCACAGTGCATTGGAATACTGAAGCAGTTGATGTATATGGCGATGAGCTGTTAGAGGGCATCAAGCTTAAAAATACCAAAACCGGTGAGCAAAGCGATCTGCCCGTGCGCGGACTGTTTTATGCAATCGGTCACCGTCCTAATACCAGACTGTTTAAGGGGCAGCTAGCCCTAGACGATATTGGCTATATTCAAACGCAGCCCGGATCGGTAGAAACTAATGTTGAAGGGGTGTTTGCAGCGGGCGACGTGCAAGACCACGAGTACCGGCAGGCCATTACCGCAGCGGGCACGGGCTGTATGGCCGCGCTACTGGCCGAGCGCTGGCTCGCTCAGCACGATTTGATTCAAGAGTTTCATCAGAGCGGCTCTGAAAAGTCTGAGAATGAAAAACCGGCTGAATACAAGCTAGCCGAGGGATTCAATCCGGGAACGACGCGCCATGTAGGTGGCTACGCGCTACGCAAGCTGTATCACGAGAGCGATCGCCCCATCTTGGTTAAATATGCCTCGCCGACCTGCGGGCCTTGCCACACCCTCAAGCCCATTTTGAGCAAAGTCGTCGATGAATTTGAAGGCCGGATTTACTACGTCGAGATTGACATTACTGAAGATAGCGACGTTGCCGAATCAGCAGGCATTACTGGAACACCTACCGTACAGCTCTTTAATGACAAGGCACTCGTCGGCGAAATAAAAGGCATGAAGCAAAAAAGCCAATATCGTCAGATGATTGAAAAAAGCTTTGCCGAACTGGCGACCGTATAGGCTCTTCCCCCCTGTGCTAAAATCTAAAACTCTACGTCCATATTTTGTCTAACCACTAAGTAAGCGCATGGCTCTGCTACAAGAACGCAAACAGGAGATCATCTCCGACAATCAGATCCACGAAACAGATACCGGATCTGTCGATGTGCAAATCGCAATGTTGACCGATCGCATTAACACGCTCAGTCAGCACCTACAGAAAAATAAGAAAGACTATTCTTCTCGTCGGGGCCTAATGAAGATGATTGGTCACCGCAAGCGCCTGCTGGCCTACCTCACTCAGCAAGACCCTGAACGCTACAAGGCACTCATCCAAAAGCTCGGTATCCGTCGCTAGATTGCGGCTGATGCAACGCGGTCCAACCGCTATTTAGTCGCTGTCACCTAGCCTCGGGTCACACCCCCTAACAGAACACGCAACGTTTTTCTAAGGAAAAAATGGCTTCCAAGTCTGAGCGAGATGCCCAAAACGACCGAGCGGCCCTGCCGTTTGAACCGGGGCGCAAGCGAGAAAAAGACAAGGAAAGTGCCGCTGGCAGCTCAAAAAGCGAAGCGAAGAAAGCTGCTAGAAAAAGTTCTAAGCGAGCCAGTTCTGAGCAAGACAAATTAGGTGAAGAGTCTGCGGTTTCAGCAAAGGCGCAGGCACGGGTAGACGACATTAGGGCGGCGAATCGACGACGGCAAGAAAAGACCCAGGTAGAGAAAGCCGAGGCAAAAGAGGCTAATGCCAAAAGCGGGCCAGACAGTGACGGTTCGATTCCTAAGGCCGTGAGTCGCCGCATGGTTCGCCGCATGGCAATCCTATCTATTAGCCCAGTAGCGGTGGGCGTGAGTATTTTCTTTTTGTCTTACTATTTGCTGAGCAACCAGATTGTGACATTTGCGCCGGTTGTCGTATTGCTAACGACGATGGGCTGCTTTGGCTTGGGTGTAGTAGGGCTGACTTACGGGATGCTGTCGGCGTCTTGGGATGATGAGCCAGGAAGCTGGATCGGACTCGACGAGTTTAAGCTAAATTTTGGGCGCATTATGGATGCGAGAAAGGCGTCTAAGACATAGCTCCGTAAGACATAGACCAGCAAGATATAGCACCACAAGACATAGCCATTAAACATAGCTATTAAGACACACGGCCTAAAGCGAGCGACTCTTGTAATCGATTCAGGTTTTGAGCGGCGCTAGCTCTCTTTGCTCATCCGAGTTTCTTGGGCCAACAGATATAGCTCTGCCCACTGACTGCTGACCTGTTTAGGTGTTAACTCGCAGGTTTGGGCAATTTCGTCCACGCTGCGGCCTGATTTGAACGCATTTAACATCGTCTGCTGAGGGGCAGATAGCTTTTCCCAATACTGATCCCATTCGGTGAGGGTGAGTCCTAAATTGTGCTGCTTTAACGAAGTCTTTAGCCAAGAGAAAACCAGATCGGGCTGCTGTTTGAGCGTGAAAATGCGAATGGCATGATAGCTAATTTTTTCACGGAGGCGGTAGGCTTCGCGCACGTTGAGTCCAAGCTGGCGCGAGATGCTGTCTTGGGCGTAGCCTTGCAAGTGCAGCTCTAGCCACTGAACAGCAGTATCACCGAGGGTGTCATTCAGGTAGTCGGCAAACTGCTGCTTAACTAGCTGACGCGCAGCGGCTTGCGCTTCATATTCTTTTTGTACCTCGTAGCGGTCTAGCGCTTCAAAGTCCAGCAGACTGAGAGTGCCGTCCGCATCATCCGTACCGATTTCTTCAGAGATTAGACGAATCAACTCGGCACTGGGCACTTGGGTCATGCCGCCGCGCTGCGATCGCCTCAAATAGTTCACAAACCGATACACCAGCAGCGGCTGATTGCGAATAGGCCGCAGGCAGTACTCTTCAATCGTGGCTAGCGTCAGCAAACTGCGCAGGCTCACACGCGGCGTACACTGCCCAATCCATTCTGTTTGAGCGCGCATGTGCCGATCGCTCTGAAGCATTTCTTGGATAACTTCTTGCAGCACGTCTTTGACAGCACGTTTGCGATCGCGGCTCAGTGCAATCCACACCCGAATCTTGCTGCGAATGAGAAAAAGCCCGCCGAGCTTCTGTAGCAATCTCTTGTACGCCCGATCTGGAGAAAGCCCCCAGTAGCGCGACATAAAAATCCGATAGCGGTAGTCCATCGCTTTTTTGGCCAGCCTAATTTCTTTAAGCGCCATCGGCTCAAAGCGCTCAGCTTCACCGACTAGCCACTGCACAATGGGCTCTCGCGTCGCGTCAGACTGATCTGGCAAATCCAGCCGCAGCCGCTCTCGCCAATACGCCAACATGTCTTCATAGCGATCGCCATAGCTAGTGACCGCTCTCATGCTTTCATCCACTAGTCTTTCCTAATCTCTTTCACAATCTGAGCAGCCCAATACCATAGCCCAGAGAATGCCTTACTCTAACCCATCGCTCTAGCCCAATATTTTGACCGACAGCCCCAATCTCTGACCAAGCGCACCCTAAAGCCTAATCTCAGAACTAGTCTCAAACCCGATCTCAAACCCAATCTCAAACCTGATCAGTGCGTCAGCAGCCAGAGCGCGATCAGTAAGTGCTCGATTGCCCAACTGAGAAATTATCGCTTTATTGGGCAACCTGTTAAATAAAGCTAACTTGATGAAACACCGGACATATGTCGACGCCTTCATCGCTGCTTCATATAACAGCTGAGGTCTTCATAGAAAAGGCAAAGGAATCTGTCACTTACGCGGCAATTCAGGGCACTTACGCCCGCTAAGCTCAGTCACGTATAGCTAAGTGCATATGCTCAGCTTTGGGCCATCTTCAGGAAATCAGATGTCACCGAATCGTCCACAACAGGCTCAAATTCGCTACTGTCCTATCAAACACCAGACTGGCCAAAACCGGTCTGGTCAATCCCTTTTGTATCGTTTGCCCCATGCCTCTACTCAATCCCGGTTCAAGCGATCGCTAGATATTTTGGGCGCGGTAGTTGGGCTCATTATTTTGAGCTTGTTGATAGTCCCGATTGCGATCGCAATCACCCTAGACTCCGATGGCCCTATCTTGTACTCACAAGAAAGATTCGGGCTCCAGGGTAAGCCCTTCACCCTGTGGAAATTTCGCTCTATGGTGAGCAACGCTGATGCGCTCAAAGCAGCCGTCGCTAACGAGTCACAAGGGCTCATATTTAAAAACGAAGCAGATCCCCGCATCACCAGAATTGGGCGCTTTCTGCGCAAAACCAGCCTAGACGAGTTTCCCCAGTTCTGGAATGTCCTTAGAGGCGATATGAGTTTAGTCGGCACCCGCCCGCCGACTGGCGATGAAGTTGTGCACTACACCGATCGCCACTGGCAGCGGTTAGACGTGCGCCCCGGTATGACCGGCCAGTGGCAAGTCAGCGGACGCTCTGCCATCAAAGACTTTGAAGACATCGTGACGCTAGACTTGCTCTATCAGGCTCAATGGACGCCAATTTATGACGTACAGCTACTAGTCAAGACGGTGATGACGCTGCTGTCTAAGCAGGCCGGAGCCTGTTAGACAAAATTACGGGCTGTCTCAGGTTGTTAGGTTAACGAGCTAGATAAACCAATTAGGCTAGCCAGCGGGCAACATCCTTAGCGTGATAGGTCAAAATTAGATCCGCGCCCGATCGCTTAAAGCCGGTCATCGTTTCCATCACGACTTTTTCTTCATCTATCCAGCCGTTAAGCGCCGCTGCCTTAACCATCGAATATTCACCCGAAACGTTATAGGCCGCAACCGGTAGGTTAGTCGCTTCTTTTACCCGCCAAATGATATCCATATAGGCCAAAGCAGGCTTCACCATCAGCATGTCTGCCCCTTCGGCAATATCTAGCGCAATTTCTTTTAACGCTTCTTGCCCATTGCCAGGGTCCATCTGGTAAGTGCGGCGATCGCCAAACTGAGGCGATGACTCGGCAGCGTCTCTAAAAGGGCCGTAGTAAGCAGACGAATACTTGGCCGCATAGGAAAGAATCGGCAGGTCTTCAAATCCGCCCTCATCCAAACCGGCGCGAATCGCTTGGACAAAGCCATCCATCATGCCAGAAGGGGCAATAATATCAGCACCTGCATTGGCCTGAGACACCGCCGTTTTCTTCAGCAGCTCTAGCGTCGGATCGTTCAGCACGCGGCCCGTCAGATCGCCCACTTCTAGATAGCCGCAGTGGCCGTGGCTGGTGTATTCGCACAGACACGTGTCGACGATGACGATGAGGTCAGGCACGGCTTTTTTAATCGCCTCAGAGGCCTGTTGAACAATGCCGTGGTCGTGCCAGGCACCTGTGGCTTCGATGTCTTTTTCGGCGGGAATGCCAAACAGGATAACAGCAGGAATTCCTAGGTCGTAGACTTCTTTAGCTTCTTCGACAATTTTATCGACAGAGAGCTGATAGACCCCCGGCATTGACTTGACTTCTTGGGCAAAGGTATCGCCTGGAACCGCAAAGAGTGGATAAACCAAATCGCTAGTGGTGACGACGTTTTCTCGCACCATGCGGCGGAGATTGGCGTGCGATCGCAAACGACGCGGACGGTGGGAAGGAAACATAGCGAATCATGAGAATAGATGAAAACAAGTGTAAAGCTTGGATTGAGAAGAGTTCGGTAGAACGGCGCAAAAGTAACGTTCTGTAAAAATTGATCGAGGCGGTAAACTGATTAGACTCATGAATTTTGGGCTCATAGATTCTGGGCTTATGGATTCTGGACCGGTAGAGTTTCGGCCCGTGAATTTGGCAAACGAGGTCTCAGTAGGGGTCCAAATAAATGACGTTTGAGCAACCAGAATTTAGGTCAGTTCAGCCTCAGGCAGTAAGGAAGGGATTGAAGTGTTTGCGCCAGCCGAGCTTTTGTGGGCATTTATCGGCCTGATTTTGACCATTGGCAGCACGTGGCTAGAGGCGTTTGTGCTAAAGCTGCCGCTGAGTGATTGGCTAGCAGGCAACAGCGGCAATATTGAGACCGACTCACTGGGCGTAACCTTTCAATTTGCCGCTGCGCTGTTTACCGGCTGTATGGGCGGTAAAAACGCGGGCGTCATTTCTCAGATTGCCTACGTTGCGCTTGGGGTTTTGCTCTTTGAGCGGTTTGGCCTAGAGGTGTTTGCCGAGGGGGCGGGCATGGGATATTTGAGAGAGCCTAGCTTTGGCTATTTGCTAGGGTTTATCCCGGCTGGCTGGGTCTGTGGGTGGCTAGCGGTTCGCAAAAAGCAGCCGTCTTCACTAGAGCGCCTGGGTTTTGCCTCGCTGGTGGGCCTGTGTATGGTGCATCTGTGCGGGCTGAGCTACTTGGTGATGGGGCATTTATTTCGCTGGCTACCGGCAACGCCGTCTTTGGGCATGGCCATTTTGGATTACTCTATTGTCCCAATTCCCGGACAAATTATGGTGAGCTGCGCGATCGCACTGATCGCCTTTGGCCTCAGAAAAGCACTGTTCTATTAGCTGTTTTGTTTCTGCATATACCTATTTCACCTATTTCTATTGTTTGCCCGTATGAAACCCAAAAATGCGCTCTTCTGGCTAGTTGCGATCGCTGGCGTCATCCTCGATCAGCTCAGCAAACGCTGGGTTGTCAGCAACTTTGAGCTAGGAGAGAGCATTGTCCTAATCTCGGGGGTGCTGAACTTTACCTACGTCACCAATCCCGGCGCGGCCTGGAGCCTGTTTAGCGAAAACGGCGAATGGCTCAAATGGCTCTCTATGCTAGTGAGCGCCATGATTGCCCTGTACGGCTGGTTTGTTCGCCTGCCCAACCGTTGGGAGGCGATTGGCTACGGGTTTATTCTCAGCGGCGCGTTTGGCAACGGCATCGACCGGGTGCTAGCAGGCGAAGTCGTCGATTTCCTCCAGGTCTTTCCGGTCACACGCTTCCCCGTATTTAATTTGGCTGATATTTGGATTAACCTGGGTATCTTCTGCCTGCTGGCGGTCGCTATATTTGTCCCCGATGCCCAAGCCAACAAACTGTCGGCTAAACGCCCAAGATCCCGCCGAGATGACTAGCAAAAAGCGCCCCAGCGAAAGCGATTTAGAGAAGCTGTCTAGAGAATAAGACCCAAAAAAGACCCAAAAAAAACCAGAGAAAGACTAGAGAAAGACCAGAGAAACCGTCCGAAATTGCGATCAATTCGGCTGTTGGTTTCTATACTGTTCAGTGAATATCGATTTCTCGCCTATCGATGATTAGATACCGAACTGTAACTGCCTGCTCGAGCGTCTTTTTTTGACCTATGACTTCCCCCCCTCCTTCTCACCCACCCGAAAAGCCGGGTCAAAAAAAGAGCCAGAGCGTCCCAAAAACATTTTTGGGCTCTATTACCCAGGCGTTTCAAACGGTTCAAGCAAATGTAGACTTCAGCAAAATTCCGCTTAAGCCAAATGCGCGGGTGCCCAAGCTGGTAGTCGAGGCTGAAAATGGCAAAGCCAGTGAGTATCCGCTGGTTGGCGAACACTATGTGCTGGGCCGCTCTTCCCAAAACTGTGACATTGTGGTGCGATCGCCCATCGTCAGCCAAAAACACCTGTCGCTAACGCGCGATCGCAATCGCCCCGGCAATCCCTTTGTCCTCAGAGATCAGGGCTCTACCAACGGCATCTATCGCAAGAAAAAGCGCCTCTCTAAGCTGCCGCTGCGTCACGGAGACGTGCTGACCCTAGGCCCCGAAGAACTTGCAGACGCCGTTACCGTTCGCTACATCGATCCGCCGCCGTGGTACGTGCTCGCTATTCGCTATGGCCTTTTTGGGGCAACCGGATTCACCGGCCTGCTGGTGTTTTGGATTGTTGGCCTACAGTGGCCCAAGTTTTCCATTAATCCGCTTCCCGAATCGGTACAGGGGCCCGTACTGGTGACCGCCGAAGATGAAAATGGCCGCACGCCTTTAAACGAGCTGCCCAATATCGCCCATATCGAAAACAAAAGCCTACAAGAGTATTCAGAGTTTTTGCCTAAGGCTCTGGTTGCCTCAGAAGACTCTCGGTTTTACTGGCACTTTGGCGTCGATCCGTTAGGGATTGCGCGGGCGCTTAAAACCAATGTGGCCGAGGGCGGTATCCGAGAAGGGGCCAGCACGCTGACGCAGCAGCTAGCGCGCAACATGTTTCGAGACTACGTGGGTACAGAAGATAGCGCCTCGCGTAAGGTTCGAGAGGCCGTGGTTGCCCTAAAAATAGAAACTTTTTACAGCAAAGATGCGATTATGCTGCTGTATCTCAACCGGGTGTATCTGGGCAATAATCTCTACGGATTTGAAGATGCGTCGCAGTTTTACTTTGGCAAGTCAGCGGGCGAGCTGTCTATTGAAGAGGCGGCGACGCTAGTTGGCATTTTGCCTGCGCCCAATGCTTTTAACCCGGTTCAAGACTATCAGGCCGCCGTTCAGTATCGCGATCGCGTCATCGAGCGGATGGTGTCAGCGGGCTCTATTAGCGCCGAAGCAGGTCGCAGGGCCAGGCGATCGCGCATTGAGGTCAGTCCTAAAGCCCGCGAGCAGCTCAAAAGCTCAAGAGCCCCCTACTTTTATAGCTATGTCTTTGATGAGCTAGATCAGGTGCTAGGCGAGAGGTTGGCCAGCGAAGGAAATTTTATCGTTGAAACCAGCTTGAACCTCAACGCCCAAGCTGATGCCGAAAGCTCGCTGCGTCAAACGGTTGAAGCAGATGGGTCAGCGCTAGGCTTTACCCAAGGCGCGGTGGTCACTCTCAATACGAAAAATGGCGAGATTGAAGCCCTCGTTGGCGGCGTAGACTATGCCGAAAGCCAGTTCAACCGGGCGAACCAGGCGCTACGTCAGCCCGGATCGACCTTTAAGGTCTTTGCCTATGCGGCGGCGCTAGAGCAGGGCACTTCGCCTAGCGAAACCTTTTCCTGTGGCGATCTAGACTGGGGCGGTCAGTACTTTGCAGGCTGTCGCTCGGGCGGTGGCGCGCTAGATATGTACGCAGGGCTAGCGCGATCAGAAAACGTTATTGCCCTGCGGGTCGCGCAGTCGGTAGGGCTAGACTCAGTTATTGAAGTCGCTAAGCGAATGGGGATAAATTCTGAGCTTAGAGCAGAGCCTGGACTGGTGCTAGGCCAAAGTGAGGTTACCCCGCTAGAAATTACCGGTGCGTTTGCTGCGATCGCCAATGAGGGCGTTTGGAATCGGCCCCACGGCATTCAGCGCGTAATCGACAGCAGCGACTGCACCGATGTTGCCGACACCAGCACCTGCCGCATTATCTACGACTTTTCAGACAGCGCCGATGCCAGTCAGCCGGTATTAGAGCCCTACGTCGCCAACACGCTGGTAAGCATGATGCAGGGCACCGTTCAAGGCGGCACCGGACGCAATGCCTATTTGGGGCGCGGCGAAGCGGGAAAAACCGGCACGACAAACGACAACGTAGACTCTTGGTTTATTGGATTTGTGCCGCGTGACGAGATTGCTACCGGCATTTGGATTGGCAACGACGAGAATGAACCGACCGACGCGGGCAGTCAGATCGCCGCTCAGCTTTGGGGAAGCTACATGGGGAAGGTCTTGCAGTAAAGGTTCGGTATCGATTTTTTCTATCGACTACTGCCCATTGCCGAACTATCCATTACCGAGCTATCTATTACCGAACTATCCATTGCCGAACTATCGCCGTCTGGCTTTGCTCATCATTTTTTGAGACAGGCTGAGCTGTAGCTGCTCTTGTGCGGCCCAGTCTTGCAAAATTCGGTAAAAAATCTGGCGATCGCGGCTTTGCAAAACAGCAGTCTGATCGGCAGTCTCAATCGCGTAGGGGTAGCCGTTGCCGACAATGACCTCGGCCCTAACCTGATTAATCACGGTTCCAGCGCGACCTGCTTCCCAGATCCACTTGGGCAGATCTAGCCGGGCAGGATAGTTTGCGTTGGTTTTGAGATAGGTAAACGTGAGGCGATCGCGCATTTCTCGGTATTCGTTGAGGATGCCGCCGCGATCGCAGGTCATTAGCGGCGTGCGATCGCCCCACTGCATCAGCCGATTCAACAGCTTTGCGTCATACAGCGCCCGCGTATTGTCCAACCCGTGAAACGTGCGCAGCAGCGTCGTAACGTCGTTTGACTGCGCCGTATCGACATAGCCCACCAGCGGCACCTGATGCTTTTCACTCGCCTGAAGCAGCGTCAGCACCTGCTCCACATACGGCCCGCGAATATTCTCATCCAGCATGGCTGCAAACGACAGCACCAGCGACCCGTCAAAAAAAACCAAACACCTCTCCGGGTCGCGCCCCCGTTTAATCGCCCGGTCTTTTGCCGTCTTGATGTAGTCAATCAGCCGCTGCACCTCCATCGAAAAGCGGCGCATATTAATCCACCGGTCCATCGGCTGAGATCTATCTGCCACCAAATCTTTGGGCGTCATCACATCGAGCAAAATGTCTTTTTCGTACTGCCCCGTAGCCGAGTGATGATTCTCAAACCAGCCAATCTGCACCAGTGCGATCGGCACCGAAAAATCCTTTTGCGGAAAGACCTGAGATCCATCCACCGCAAACGTTGTTACATCGGTTAGCTGCGTGCCGACCCAGGCGAGACTTTGCTCACGGTTTTCCCACGCCAGGCCGCTACGCACAATGCCACGGTGCTCAGCGCTAATCGGCTCTAGCGGCATTGCCCCCAAATCTGCTGCCGATTGAGCCTTGATCCACCGAGTTCTGTTTGCCTCGGTCATCTGCACCCACTCATCCCAAGCCGCTCGATACTGGGCCAAATAGCTTGACGTACTCTCATCAAAGCTAGAAAAATCAGCCCGCTTACGATTGAGAACGGCCTGAATTTGAGACGGTTTGATAGCCATAGGCACTGTTTAAGGAACTTACGAAAAGAAATTACAAACTTAGCAGGAAGCTAAAAGGAAAGCCCAGAAAGGAAAACCCAGAGCAGAATTTAGAGCAGGCTTTTAGCGTAAAGCTTTATCAGATAGAACAAGCATACTAAACAGGCGTTACTTAATAGTCACTTAACAAATGACAGCGATTACCCTTGCAGAATGTAAACCAGTGTTTCAATCCGCTTAACAATAGAGGGTGTCGGTACTTTCACCTTAAAAGCAGTGATACGATTTCCCTCATAGGATTATTTATTTTGTGGAGCATAAGCCCTTGGCACTTCGGGTCGCAGTTGTAGGCGGTGGTCCAGCAGGTTCTTCCGCTGCTGAAACATTGGTAAAAGCTGGCATTGAAACGTATTTGTTCGAGCGCAAGCTCGACAATGCCAAGCCATGCGGTGGGGCGATTCCACTCTGTATGGTTGACGAATTTGATTTGCCCCCCGAGATCATTGATCGTCGGGTTCGCAAAATGAAGATGATTTCACCGTCTAACGTAGAAGTGAACATCGGCGAAACCCTTAACAACGACGAGTACATCGGCATGTGCCGTCGCGAAATTCTAGATGGATTTTTGCGCGACAGAGCAGAACGACTCGGCACTAAAATCATCAACGGCACGGTGCACAAGCTAGAGATCCCTGGCAATGACAGCGATCCCTACGTGTTGCACTATGCTGACCATGCCAAAGAAGGCTTGCAGGGCGAAGCGAAAATCCTAAAAGTAGACATGGTGATTGGTGCTGACGGGGCGAACTCTCGGGTGGCAAGGGCGATTGACGCTGGCGATTACAACTATGCGATCGCCTTTCAAGAGCGCATCCGCCTGCCCGAAGACAAAATGGCCTACTACGAAGAGCTAGCCGAGATGTACGTCGGCGACGATGTCTCTCCTGACTTCTACGCCTGGGTCTTTCCCAAATACGACCACGTAGCGGTGGGCACTGGCACCATGCGCCCCAACCAAGCGCGCATCAAAGAGCTTCAGCGTGGCATTCGTCTGCGGGCAGCCAAGCGCTTAGAAGGCGGCGAAATCATCAAAGTAGAAGCGCATCCAATTCCCGAGCATCCTAGACCTCGCCGAGTAGTTGGCCGCGTAGCACTAGTAGGCGACGCAGCCGGTACAGTTACCAAGTCTTCTGGTGAAGGCATCTACTTTGCAGCTAAATCTGCTCGTATGTGCGCCGAGACCATTGTGGAATATTCCAACAGTGGCGAACGGGCCCTCACCGAAGACGAGCTCAAGCTATATATCAAGCGTTGGGATAAGGAATACGGCCTTACCTACAAAGTGCTCGATATTTTGCAGAGCGTCTTCTACCGCAGCGATGCCTCCCGCGAAGCCTTTGTTGAAATGTGCTCTGACATCGACGTGCAAAAGCTAACGTTCGATAGCTATCTGTACAAAACCGTGGTGCCCGCGAACCCGCTGACCCAGCTAAAAATCACAGCAAAAACAGTCGGCAGCTTGCTCCGTGGCTATGCGCTAGCGCCCTAGCGCCTTAGTGCCCTAGCACCCTAGCGCCTTAGTGCCTTAGGACTCTAGGGCAAGGCTCACTAGCGTAAAACTCACTCGTTATTCTCTTTGTCTTAAGCGTCTCTTGGTTACCCAAAGAGGCGCTTTTTTTAGTTTTGCCCGTTTTATGAAAGATACAATAGAGGCAATCCATGAGAAAAAGAAGCGCAAATGGCAGATCAGTTAATTCGGGCAACAGCAGCAGATGGTGGCATTCGCGTCGTAGGGGTGACCACGACTCGCCTGGTAGAAGTCGCCCGTTCACGTCATGAGCTGTCGTATGTGGCAACGGCGGCCTTAGGCAGAGCCATGACCGCAGGGCTGCTGTTAGTTTCGAGCATGAAAAAGCCGGAGTCGCGGGTGAATATTCGCGTGCGGGGCAGCGGCCCACTCGGCGGCCTGATGGTGGATGCAGGGCTAGACGGCACGGTGCGAGGCTATGTGGAAAAGCCCAAAGTGGAGCTGCCACCCAATGCCGATGGCAAGCTTGATGTCGGTGGCGCGGTCGGTCGAGACGGCTATTTGTATGTAGTGCGTGATGTTGGGCATGGCTACCCATATAGCAGCACGGTAGAGCTGGTCACGGGCGAAATTGGCGATGACCTAACGCATTATTTGGCC
This sequence comes from uncultured cyanobacterium, assembly GCA_963833005.1. Classification (GTDB taxonomy): domain Bacteria; phylum Cyanobacteriota; class Cyanobacteriia; order Phormidesmidales; family Phormidesmidaceae; genus Phormidesmis. The sequence goes on from CAWHWK010000013.1 coordinate 87,059, forward strand.
AGCTCTGAGCAAACGCCCTCGGCGCTGGTATTGGGTGTATTTGTTGGAGCAGATGGCGTGGAGGCGGCGGGCGGACTGCTGCTACAGGTGCTGCCAAAGGCCGCTCGCGATGAGGCGTTGATTTCTCAGCTAGAGTCGCGTTTAGGATCGTTAACTGGGTTTACGCCGCTGCTAAGAGAAGGGCGATCGCTGCCCCAGATCTTTGACGAGCTAGTAGGCGATATGGGCCTAGAGATGTTGCCCGGTTCGCAGCTAGTGCAGTTTAGCTGTCGGTGCAGCCGCGATCGCATGTTAGGCGCACTTAAGCTATTAGGCACCGATGAACTAACTGATATGATTGAGGTAGATAAAGGCGCAGAAGCCGTTTGTCATTTTTGTAATGAGACTTATCGCGCAGATGACGATCAGCTGCGTAGCCTAGTTAAGGAACTCAAAGTTGAGAGACTCAGTGCAGAGTAAGCGCACTTAGCAGTATGTTGTTTTGTCAAAACCTTAAGCAATTCTAAAGATAAGTAGTATGGTGACAGTGGGTCGCAGATAGGTATACAGCGCCCGTTGGAGATATCTATGAATACCGGATTGCTAAGAACTATCTGGACAGTGGTTGAAGAAGTCCCCGCCTACTGTTTACAGCGAGTTTCACTGAGTGAGCAGGTCAGTCTGCTGCTCCAGCAGGTAGAAGACAAGGTCAGTCTTTCGACGATTGAGCGGGCCCAGACACGTCGCTATCTGAATGAGAAAAAGACGATGATTAGAGAGATGTCTTTAGAGCAGGTAATGTGAGTTTTGGCAGCGCTATTAGAGCAGTACGTCGCGGCAAAAGTATGTTTGTGACGTATTACGGCAAAAGTACGCTCGTGATGAGATAGCTGATGAGCGTACAGATCAAAATTGAGGCAGCGTTGAAGAACAGCGCTAGCTTTTTGCGAAATTTGGGATTGTATTCTAAAGCGTCGCCGACAATTTCAAGCGTGGGGCGGTAGTTTTTCCCACTGGTTTCTTCGGCGTCAACGTGAAGCTGCTGCGTGTGCTGAGCCAAATCGTTAAGCAAGTAGCGTAGCCAAAAGGTAAGACCGACCATGGCGAGCAGGGCGCAGGCAGAAATTAGCAGCGGGTGAATGAGAATATTGACGATGCGATCGCTCTTGTCAGGCAGTTCGTAGCGCGACAGCCGCAATACCGCCCACATCAGCGCCGAGATTCCAGTTTTGTACAGCAAAGAAAGATAGGCAGCGCGATCTTCTAACTCGAACCGGCGGGCGATCGCAGCTTCTGCCGTCTCAGAGTCTGCCTGGATCGCCGTTGTCTTTTTACCCTTGCGCGTAGCTCTACCGGTCGTACTTTTAGCCGCTGCCCGTTTACTCGTCGATCTAGCCTTACGCTTAGAAGATGCGCCCGTAGAACGGATTAAAGGACTATTTGAGCTTGAGGGAACAGCCGCCGATGTCGAGGCAGCGCGCGCTTTCAGCTCGTCTGGCGCTTTATTGCCGGATGCTTTATCTGAAGCGCCACCATCCACTAGCGGCATCGCCTCACTCAAAGCACCTTTGGCAGCCGTCTCCGGTGAATCGGGTTTGGTTGAGGGCTTCGGCTTCTTTACATTCCCAAAAGGGCTTTGGCCATAGGTGTCCGAATCATACGCCATGAATCTATCGCTCTTACCCCTTTGCTGCCGCGTCTTTTAGCCGCTGCGTGGCTTCATCAAAAATCTCTAATGGGGCTCCCCCTGGTAGTAAAAAGCTGTCAGTTGAATTGGTCATCAAAAAGCTGGGCGTTCCCCGCAGGTCAAGCTCGCTGGCAAGTTCGGCATCTTTGGCAACGGCAGCTTCAGCTTCTGGGCTATTGCGATCGCGCTCAAACTGTTCCACATCTAGCCCAATTTGCGCCGCTAGCTCCACATAATAGTCCTCGCCCAGCTTCTCTTGAAACGCAAACAAACCATCGTGATACAGCCAAAACTGGTCCTGCTGCGCCGCCGCCCAGGTAGCTTTCGCGGCTGGCAGCGCTTCCTCGTGAATACTCACTAAGGGAAAATGCTTGTACACATAGAGCACGTCCTCTTCGTGCCCTGCCGTAAACGTCTTCATCTCACTAGCGGCTACCGCACAGTAAGGACATTGAAAGTCGGAGAACTTTATCAGCACAACCGGTGCGTCTAGAGATCCCTTCGTCGGAGAATCACCCACTAGCGTCGCGCGGTCCATCGACTGCACAACCGCATTAACCTGCTGCATCTGCGCTTCCCATTCGGCTCTAGCTGCCGCTTCGGCTTCAGCTTCGGCTTCAGGCGTCTCGGCAGCAGGCAGCAGTGCATCTGCCGGTTCTGGCGTTGCCGCAGGCCGCTGCAACAGCACAAAAGCCGCGCCCACTGTCAGCACACTTGCCAGGGCTAAGCCAATCACCCACCACTTGCCTGTTTTCGGTCTATCTGCTTTCGGTCTATCTGCTTTCCGGTCTATCTATTTCCGGTCTATCTATGTTTGACTCTATTTTCGACGGGCTGTTTTTAGGCTCTGAAGTCATAGAGGTATCTTGGATGTCGTTTTGCTAAAGAAATTTTAGCCAATGAAGCCCTTAATCGACCCAGCCGATATCGTCATCGCTCATCATGCTGTTGCTTTGGCCAGCAGCGGGCGTGCCGCGCTGAATCGCATACTCAGGAATAGACTTGTAGCTAGAGTAAGGCCGACGCACACTCAAACCGCTAGGCGTCTTCTTCGCAGGCTCATCGCGGGGTTCTGGCTTGCTAGCAGCCTCAGCTTTTGCCGGTGGCACGCTCTCAGCAGCTTTACCTTGAACACTCAGATTATTGGCACTGAGTTTTAAGATCGTTTGCTTCGCTGCTTTCAGTTCGCTCGTCAGCGTCTTCAGCGTTGATTCTTTTTGCTGAACGGCACTTTCTGCCTTTTTAGCGCGATTTTCAGCCTGCTCTAAGCTGTCTTTTAGCTCAAAAATTCTGCTTTGATGCGTCTCAACATCCTCTTGCAGAGCGCTCACTTGATGACTCGTCTGCTTCAGCGTGCTTTCTAAGCTGGCAACTTTCTTTGTGAGCGCATCTGTCTGTTCTGAGTTAGCCGAAGTTTTAGCAGTCTCAGCGCTAGCTGCTGTGCTTTTAGCGCTGGTCGTTGTACTAGCAGTTTTTGTTGTTTTAGCTGCAGTTGCTTTGACTGCAGTTGTTTTGGCAGCAGTTGTCTTGGCAGCAGTTGTTTTAACGGCTTTTTTAGCAGCAGCTTTCTCAGCCGCAGGCTTTGTCGATGAGCGCTTGCGAGTTCGGCCAGCCGCAGACGTCTGCTCCGCTTTTTCGCTGGTGGCGTCGCTGCTATCGGGTAAGGAGGCAGGCTTTTCGACTTCTTCTTTAAGTAGATCGGCAATCCGCTTTTTAGTCATAAGTCTTTCCAGTCGATTTCAATTTCGTCAGCAACTCTGATGTAGTCGGCCTGTGCCTCTGTCGCGCTCTTGCCACTTAGCTGAGTGATAGCGACGCCTTCTAATGCCGCGCGCTCATGAGCTTTGTAGGTTCTCACAAAAGCCTCACAGGCAGGAATTCCTAGCTCCATCAGCATGTTCTGAGCCTCTAACGCTTCGCCCAGGCTACGCGAATCCACTTTGGTCAGGAGCACTCTATGCATGACATCAGCAGGCACAATGGCCTTCTTAACAGTTTGCACAAGCGCGGCAATGTCCATAGGGGCGGGTGGCGTCGGCAACAGCAGGCAGTCGGCGATGGGCAAGACAGCGGCGAGTGCTTCTGAGCTAAGTGCTGGCGGCGTATCGACCACAATGAGATCGTAACCTTCTATCTCCTTTAGTTTACCAAGCAATGCCGGATCGGTTTCTTGGCTGACATCAAAACCAATCGTATTGCCCTCGCGAGCAGCCCACCAGCTAGCAGACGCCTGAGAGTCAGCATCGACAAGCAGCACCGTTTTATTTTCGGCGAAGATGGCAGCAAGGTTGACGGCGGTTGTGGTTTTGCCGACACCGCCTTTGCCATTAAAAATGGCGAGGATCTTAGGAGGCATAAGGGTGAGGCACTAAAGGGCAATAACCCAAAGCAAAGCTGTGAGACTAAGAATAAGGGGTATTGGGCCCTGTGCAATGTTTTTTTTGATTGCCCAAAATTCCCAGTTAGAATTCCAAATTAGAATTTGCAACTTAGAGCTGCCGATCAAAATTCCAGATTGTCAGGGGTGCGGGGGAAGGGAATCACATCGCGGATATTGGTCATGCCGGTCATAAACTGAACCAGACGCTCGAAGCCCAGACCAAAGCCTGCGTGGGGAACGGTGCCATAGCGGCGTAAGTCCAAATACCACCAGTAGTCTTCTTGAGGAAGGCCCGCTGCTTGGATTCGACGCTCTAGAACGTCTAAGCGCTCTTCTCTTTGAGCGCCGCCAATAATCTCGCCAATGCGAGGTGCGAGTACATCCATTGCAGCCACTGTTTTGCCGTCATCGTTGAGTCGCATATAAAAGGCTTTGATCTCGGCGGGATAGTCCGTCACGATCACTGGCTTTTTAAAAAGGTCTTCAGCGAGGTAACGCTCATGCTCAGACTGCATATCGATCCCCCAGCTTACGGGATACTCAAAGGTTTTGTCGCCGCTGTCAATGGCGTGCGTCAGCAGGCGAATAGCTTCAGTATAGGTAATGCGCTCGAAGTCACTGTTGATGATGTTATTGGCGGTTTCTAGCACGCTGTTATCAATCCGCTGGTTGAAAAAAGCCATGTCGTCAGCGCAGGTTTCCATCACATGGCTAAAGACATGCTTGAGGAAAGCTTCAGCTAAATCCATGTTGCCTTCGAGGTTGCAGAAGGCCATTTCGGGCTCTACCATCCAAAATTCGGCAAGGTGGCGAGCGGTGTTGGAGTTTTCGGCGCGGAAGGTTGGGCCAAATGTGTAGACATTGCTGAAGGCCATGGCCATAATTTCGGCTTCAAGCTGGCCGCTGACGGTGAGATAGGCAGGTTTGCCGAAGAAGTCTTGGCTGTAGTCTGCTTTACCGCTCTCGGTGGTGGGAATGCTGTCGAGGTTGAAACGAGTGACTGTGAACATTTCACCAGCGCCTTCACAGTCGCTGGCGGTAAGGATAGGGGTGTGCATCCAGAGAAAGTCGCGCTGCTGGAAGAAGTCGTGGATGGCGCTGGCACAGGCGTTGCGCACCCGAAAAACTGCGCCGAGGGTGTTGGTGCGGCTGCGCAGGTGGCCAATGGTGCGCAAGAACTCGAAGGAATGGCGTTTTTTTTGCAGCGGATAGGTTTCGCCGTCGGACTCGCCAAATATTTCTAGGCGCTCAGCCTGAAGCTCTACGCGCTGACCTTTGCCAGGTGATTCGGCTAGCGTGCCGCTAATCTCGACAGACGCACCCGTGCCAATTCGCTCCATTTGGGCTTCGTAGTCAGGCAGGTCTGCGGACGCAATCACCTGAAGGCCGTTCATCGAAGAGCCGTCGTTGACTTCAATAAAAGTAAGTTTCTTCGAGGCGCGCTTTGTTCTGACCCAGCCTTGGATGGTCAGGCTTTCTCCGGGCTGCCCTGCTGTGAGGATATGCTTGATGCGCAAGGTCTTGGTCATAGCGGTTAAAAGTGATAAGCCAGAGAAAAGTGAGCCAAAGAAAATAAGCCGAGGCGTCAGCCTTCTCTATGATGTGGCTTTTGAGGTGCTGATTTCAAGGCGTTTGATTGAGATATTTGAAGGTGACGTCCGGCTCATCCCAGGTATTTATGCAAGAACCAGCCGATGACTAGGCCCAAACCGACAAAACGCACAATTTGCCAAAAGGGCTCTTGGACTTCGCGCCACGAGAGCAACTGGCTTTCGAGGGTGACTTTGAGCGCTTCTATGCGATCTTGGAGTTGGGCTAGCTCTTCGGCGGGTAGCTTACTGAGATCTGAGGAGGTGACCTGCTGGTATTTGGCTTTGGCTCGGCGAATGGCAAAGAAGCGATCGCGCAGCAACAGAAAATCATCTGCCGTTTCCTTTAGCTCACCTTCAAAGCTAGCGAGGTCTTGATCGCTGGGCAGGTGGGGCGTCCGTTTAGACGTGCGGCGAAGTAACTTCATAGGGCTACCAGTTAGTATAGATGGCCACTACTGTATAGGGAGATCATTATATTGGTAACCCCAAAACTTGAAAAAGTGCTCTCAATGGAGGGTTCTCAGTGAAAAGTGTCCCTAATGAATGAAAAGTGTCCTCAATACTGTGTCCTTAGATAAGGAGTCATAACGATGTCCATAGAAGATATAAAATCGCTCAGCCCCGAAGCGATCGCTCAGAGCCTAGCAGAAAAGCTTGCGATCGCGCCTATCGACTGGCACCGGCTCAGCGCAAACCGAAACGTCCGCGCTCGCGAGCAGGTTGCCGCTGCCCTCGTATACTTACTCAAAGATCAGCCCGAAGAGGCGTTACCGAGGCTAGAGCAGGCCGTTGGCTGGCTAAATAAAACGATCAAAGCCCCGCCGTGCCCTACTCATGGGGAAAAGAAGCGATCGCAAGTAGTGATCGAAAAAGATAGCTCAAAAGAGATTGGCTAAAAAGAGGGTGTCTAAAAGAGATTAGCTCAAAAGAAACCTGAAACGAGCGCCGTGTAGGGTGTCGGCGCTAAGCACTGTGCACAGAGGCCGCTGACCATCGACGCCACCAGGACTCAATCAGTCTAAGGAAAAAGGCGGGGCTCACGATAGCGGAAAAGACTGGTGGCTGTATCTGTTTGGCCAAACAAATCTCCTTACCGTTATTGCTCCAGCGAACCTGGTCAAAAACCTGATGTAAGATGAACAGTCCGCGGCCACATTCACTAATAAAAGGATAGTCAGCCGAAGGGATCGATGGCGGACAGGGGCAAGTCGGCGGCTCTTTGAAACCCTCACCTTGATCAGAGACAATCCACCAGTAGTATCCGTCTACCTTTGCGTAGCGTACAGACACAATTTTTTGGGGATCGAGCTGATTGCCATGCTTTGCAGCGTTGACAAGCGCTTCTTGCAAGCCCAGCCGCAGCTCGTCGTGAAACAGATCGGGTGTGGGGGCCAGCAGTGCGTCCAGAATCGGGCGAAGATACAGGGTAGAAGCAAAGCTTAGGCTTTCCCAGCGGTGGGTTGCCAGCATTCCAGCGACCGGCGGTTTCTCAGAAGATAGTGCAGCGTCAGGCACTTAAGCAACTCCTCTACAAACTCATCAATTCTAGGCAAAACAGCTAGGCTCTACTGCTAGAAATCTATTAGAAATCACATCTATATAGAAATCAGGCAATAGAACAACTGAAGAAAATGTAGCGCTCGACACGCCCTTAGACTCACGCCCATAGCAGCGTTCAACTAAAGTCCTAAATAAGTAAAGTGCCAAATAAAACCCAAACATTTGTTGGTCAAGCATTCTAGTTAAAGGCTGCTGTGGGCAAGGAACGCACAAGGGATAACCGTATCACTAGCTACATGTTATTGAGAACTTTAATATTAATGACCGACTATTATTGCTTTTCTTTTCTTATATTTTAAGATATGCCTTCATTCTATCAGAACAATCGAAAAGATCCCTTGGGGGAAATAAATATACGAAGAATTTTTGATTGGTGAGCCCTTGTGTAAAATTGTAGCGAGAAGCGCGTAATTGAGACTAAACGCGCCGTTGTTACAGACACTTGCCTGAAGTTATTTCTGAAGTTAGAAGTACTCTCTTTTCGACAGAAAGAACAATTCCTCTAGAGCCTCAAGAACCCAAGAAAAGGCGGGTTCGACGTTTGAAAGCGGCAAATGGCGAATGGTAAATTGGTAAGTTAGATCATCTTAAATACTCACTAGAAGATTAATAGTGAGTCATTCAAAACAACCTAGTTAGAACAAAATAGGCTTTCTTTTTACTTTTGCAAGTGGCTGCAAAATTCCAGCCTACTACCAGCCTATTATTTGGGGGCTAACGGCAATTTATGCCCTGTTAGTAGCGATTTGCGACCGGATTGTTTCTAGTGAAAAGTGACCTGCACTTAGGATTCACTCTGTTCTTTTATACCGAGTGAAATAAAGTGTTTTCTATGAAGTTTTGAAGAAAAATTCGGTTTTGTTTGCCACCGTTCCGTATAGCTACTGTTTCACTTTTGAATTCAATGACTTTTGGCAGCTCTTTTCGATTTACTTTCCGGTTTAATTAGCCCGGTATGCTAGCTAGCTATCGAGCGAGCCCCGGCACAAAATATTAAGATTTACGATGAGTGCCTCCAAAAATAAATATTTCGATAAGCGTTTTACATTTTGATAAGTATTTCTACTTATTATCTTATTCACGTGGCTGATTGCGTTGGGCCGTTTCAGCTACAATAGCCGACTCGTCGCTTGCTAGCTTTTGGAGGGTGTTGGCGACCTGACTCTGGTGATTGAAGTGGCCAAGGGCCTGAGCGGCGCGGTGCCGTACTTGCCAATCATCGCTGTCAGCGTAGGGCAGCAGTAAAGGAATAGCCCGGTCATCACCCAGTTCGCCAAGCGCACCGATAGCAGAAACCTCAATGAGTGAGTTGTCGGAGGCGAGGGCAGATTGCAGCAGGTCAAAAGCAGCGCGATCGCCCATTTCACCTAAGCAGGCAATAATGCTCATCTTTACTAGCCATTCAGGCGTGTCTTGATAGAGTGTCTGCAAGTCAGCCAAAGATTCGGTTAGCTTGAGGGCACCGAGCGAATCAGCCGCTGCCGCCTGAACGTCGGGCTCACTGTCACTGAGGGCAGCTTTGAGCAAATCAAGCGCGATCGCTTTATCTTGTTCACCTAAAGTCGAAACCTGACTAATAGATGCATAGCGAACACGCGTGTTGGGATCGCTGCACAGTGGCCGGATGAGATGAAAGGCAATGGCGGGATCGATATTGCGCAGCAGGTTAATGCCTTTGATGCGATCGCCGAAATTCTCTGAGTTGAGCAGCGGCTGAATTCGCTCTAGCGAAGAAGAAGAGGAAGAAGACATAGGTCAAGCGAGGATTGAAACGTAATATTAGCTACCGTTTAAGCATAGCGGCAAGGAAACGATGGGCGTATTAATCTCAGCGGTGCTGCCAATCGCCTTGGTAGCGCTGATCGGTGTGTGGGTAGGTCGAACCTTCAGTATTGATATCAAAACGCTGACGCGACTTAATATATACGCACTGCTACCGGCACTCGTGCTCACAGGGGTTTATGACAGTACGCTAGCACTCGGCAGCACGCTAAAAATTGTGGCTGGTTTTTTGCTCAACTGCGTAGCCCTATACGCCATTGCTAACCTCTGTGCAAGGCCGCTCAAGCTATCAACTGAGGTTCGTAAAAGCCTAGTTGCAACGACGCTCTTGGCCAATTCAGGCAATATCGGCCTGCCCTTCATCCTCTTTTCGCTAGGTGAAGCAGGACTTGCTCGCGCCATCGTGTATCTAGTCAGTTCAGCTATCTTTATCGCCAGCGTCGGCCCCATTTTTTTAAAGGGCGAAGGGATTAGGGCGGGATTAAAGGTCACCGTGGGCCTGCCAGTCTTTTGGGCAACCTGTGGCGGCATTGCCTTGCAGAGCTTAGCTTGGCAGGTGCCCGAGGCAATTGATCGAGCACTGGCATTACTCAGCAGCGCCGCAATTCCGATTGCATTACTGACGCTTGGCGTTCAACTGTCGCGCACAGCGCTCAGCTTTGGGATTTACGAATTATTTGCCGCAGCGCTCAGACTGCTAGTCTCGCCCCTAACGGCCTACGCGATTGGGCGACTGCTGCACCTAGAAGAGTTGGATTTGGCCGTTTTGGTTATGCAGTCGGCGATGCCGGTGGCAGTCAACACGCTGATCTGGGTGAGCGAATTTGGCGGCGATGGCGATCGCGTCGCCAAAACAATCGTTCTCTCTACGCTGCTAAGCTTCGTTAGCTTACCAACAGTACTGTGGCTAGTGACACGCTGATCTGACTTTTGGCCATCAGCTAGCCGACTCACTAGCTGACTCACTGACCGACTGGCAGGGAGCCGCAAATATTTGCGCACCGGTTTGATATATATAAAGACCAACGTTGCCGCTATAGTCGGCAAGCGCATACTCATAAAACTCATCGCCTTCTGACTGAGTAAAGGTATAGCGGACACCCGCTTCTGGCTCTTGAATAATCAGCGGATGATTGAGATTAGGATCGAGGTCATCATAGATAATATCGGTCGTGAGCGTCAGACCGTCAGAGCTGTACTCAAGCTGATTTTCACTGGAGCGGCGCAAGCTCACTTCGTACAGATCATCGCCACACTGATACAGCGCACTCGAGCCAACAACAGGCAGCAGCCGGTTAAATTCTTCTCGCGTTGGCGTATAGCTTTGTTGAAAAGGCGGCTCAGGAATCGCCTCTGCAGCGTCAACACACTCATCTGATACGCCATCACCATCAAAATCAATCCGCGAATCGTCCAAGAGGCCATCGCCGTCACAGTCAAGCGGCGCACCGACAAATTCACCCTGCACTGATTCGGTCTTTGTGCGGGCAGTCTCTGGCCTTGGCACCGTCAATCCTGACACCGTAGCTACCGCTGAATGAGGCACCGATACATTTGAGCTACAAGCCGCTAAGAGGATCACCGCAACCAAGGAACTGGAACAAAGCTTTAAGGTAGGGGCGATCTGCATAGTGTCTAGACTGTGTTTTATGGGCTTGAATGGGCTTGAAGCCGAGTCAATAGGCCAATTTTACCGCTGGTGTTTTTTGATGCTCAAAGGCCAGTGGTCACCTATTAAACTGTACATTCTAGCTATCAATCCAACCCTCAACACGAGTCCACAATCAAGATGGCTGACAAGGTTTATACTTTTTAACTTTTTAACCTATTGCTTTTCGGCCTATGTTTTTTGACCTCTTGACCTGCTGCTTTTCGGCCTACTGCTTTTCGGCCTACTGCTTTCAACAGTCGCGACTCATCTAGCAAGGCATCTTAAAAAAACTGAGGCAGGAGCCTGTGCTAATTTTCTTCTTGCCAACCCTCTTCCTTTAGAGAGCCGACCGAGACAGGCTGAGGAAAAGCTTCGGGCGGATGTGCGAGAAAAGCGGAGGGCAGCGTCAACGAGCGAGAAGCTTCACTAACAAGACGATTGGGCGTTTTTTTAACCGGCACTGACTGGCGGCAGCTAGGGCAATACCACTCAACCTGAGCACGGGCAATTTGTTTAAGCAGCGTACTATGACAGCAAAGGCAAGTTTTCATAACAGTAATCCTTAAGTTTTGTTAATTGATAGGACTCTCAAAACGTAGGATTTATTGAGACTCGTCACAGCAGAGAGTCGCTATGCGCACCGGTTAGGCGCTGTGTAAATAATGTAAGCTGACAATATGAGGAAGTTATGAATGTGGGGATCAAAACGCTCAGTTTGAGTATCTTTTGCGCTAGGTAGCCCAGCCTAAAAAACCAGAAATTTGGCTAGCTAGTGTTGTTGGATCAAACGGTTTGTGAATGACGCCTTGAGCGCCTAGCTCGTAGAGCTGTTTGCGATTAACGGCTCTAGACTTGGCCGTTAAAAAAATAACCGGAATGGCCTGGGTAACCAGGTCTGACTTAAGCACTTTAAGGGTGGCTACACCGTCCATATCTGGCATCATGACGTCGAGCAAGATGGCATCGAGCATGTGGGCTTTGACCTGTTCTTTGGCACGCTGAATGCCTTCTTTGCCAGAATTAGCGGTTAGCACCTCCCAACCGCTCATCAAGCTGAGGCCAATTCGAGCAATTGTTTGAATATCACGCTCGTCATCAATCATTAAAATTTGCTTAATTGCCATGGTGATATCTGATGTTAGGAGGAGCTCTCAGAAGAGATGGCTGGAGAGATGGCTGGTTTAGGCAGGGTGAAATAAAATGAGCTGCCTTGTCCATGGACGCTTTTGGCCCAAATACGGCCCTGGTGCTGCTGAATAATTTCACGGCAGATGGCTAGCCCTAGCCCGGTCCCACCGCGTTCGCGAGCGTCGGAAGTATCCACCTGTTGAAATCGCTCGAATACGATTTCTAGCTTATCGCTTGGAATTCCTCGGCCACTATCTTTGACTGAAAACTCAACCTTATTGCCTTGAGATCGAGAGGCTACCCAAACCGTTGTGCCTTTGGGAGAGAATTTTATCGCGTTGCTTAGCAAATTTGTTAGCGCCTGTATGATTTGATCTGCATCGGCCCATACTTGGCTGACCTCAATATCCCTTTCAGTCGATTGAATCGTCAGCGTAATTTCATAGTCATCAGCCATCGTCTGCATAGACTCGACGGCAGTTTGCAAGAGGCTAGGCACTGAGCACGCGGCTAAAGAGAGACTGACTCGACCTGAGCCAATTTTCTCTAAATCAAGCACGTCATTGAGCAAACGGGTGAGGCGTTCGGTATTTTTGAGTGCGATATCGATTAGGGCTTGGCTTTGGCTGCTGCCTAGCGGACCTAGTTTGCCAGTGGCGAGTAGTTTTAGTGACCCGTGTACAGAGGTGAGCGGGGTGCGGAGTTCATGACTGACGACGGAAACAAATTCGTCTTTCATTTGCTCGGTAGCTTTGCGATCGCTAATGTCACTGACCAAGCTAAACAATCCTTTCACCCGTCCCTCTTGCACATCGGGAATATAGCTAACGCTGGTCCAAAGTTTGTCGCCGCTGCTCTGAACCATTTCTGCTTCAAAAGTTACCTTCTCACCCATTAGTGCCTGCTCTAGGTAAGGCAGCAGTTGCTGATAGACCGCTAAAGAAACAATATCGCTCACCTGTCGGCCTTTGATCTGCTGATAGGGAATGTCATACCAGGCTTCATAGGCGTAGTTGTTAAAGCGATAGCGATGGTAGATATCGATGTAGGCCACGAGCGCCGGTAGCGCATTGGTGATAAGTCGCAGTTGTTTTTCGCTGCGGCGCAAAGCGCTTTCTGTGCGCAGCCGCTCGTCCATTTCCCGGCGCAGCTGCTGATTGGTTCCCATTAGCGCAGCTGTGCGGTCTATCACTAAATCTTCTAAGTGCTCTAGCAGCTGGGCGTGGTTAATGGCAACGCCTATTTGGTTAGCTAGCTGCTGCATCAGATCTATTTCTAGTGGACTCCATCGCCTCGGCTCTACGCACTGATGGACAATTAGCAATCCCCAAAAGTCATCTTTCTGACCTGATTGAAAGCCTTCCTCTGCGGGCGCTGTGGTTAAAATAGGCACTGTTAGCTCAGACTTAACAGAGAGCAGCTCTAAAATCTGAACAATCTCAGGCGCGACGCCCGGCCCATCCATCGTATCGATCACAGAAATCGACTGTTGACGGTAGTGGTCTACATAGCTAGCGCGCAGCAGCGGATTATCTGGCCAGGGCCGACGCAATATGCTTTGGGCGGGTCCTTGCGCCTGATCTGCGATCGCTTCGGCTGCGAGCGTAATCGGCAATTGCGATTGCGCTTGGCTAGGTGCTTGCAAAATAAATACGTGGTCACAGCCTAAAAGCGCCTGCACCTCACAGACGGTTGTCTGCAAAATTTCCTTCAGCTCTAGCGACTGTCGCACTTTTTGAGTGATTTCTACTAGCAAACGACTTTGCCGGTACTGCCCTTCTAGCTGCCGACGGCTACGACGCTGCTCAGTAACTTCAATTCCAGACGAGACAATAAATTCCACTTGCCCGGATGAATTACTCGAGACTGTATTCGACCAGGCGATCACATGCATTTCACCCGCTTTGCCTAGCCAAGTGCTTTCGTAGTAAGAGTTTGTCTGCCCGGCGATCAGCTGGCGAAAAATGCCCTGCATCGAAACTCGTTCTTCAGGTACGAGCAAAAAGTCCCAAACGCAGTGGTTTTGAACCTCTTGTTCGCTATAGCCTGTCGTGGTTTCACAGGTTCGGTTAAATCTCTTTATTTTTCCTTGGCGATTAAATACAACAATCAGGCTGCCAGCAACATTCAGCAGCATTTCAGTATCTAAAAAGCTTTCGTCACCCGCTGAAATTGAAGACGGAACACTCACAAGACCATTACCTAAAGACCATTATCTAAAGACCATCGCCTCTATAAGGCTACAGCAGGCGCTCTTTTTTAAAGGGGTTCGGCACTCTATGACTCTATGGACGATCCCCTGAGCGATCCTATGAACGACCTTGCGAATTGACTAATTGGCTGGGTGCCCAACACCTATAAGTCGACAAGTCTGCATGTGAAATCGACAAGTCTGTATGTTTCTTCATAATTTACTCAGAATTAGACCCTATGCTAAGAACTGTAGCGGTCTGAGGTTCTCATGCAATATCTCTACTATTTCGCTAATACCAGCTTGGTATTGCGCATATTGAGCTACCTCTCTGAGCAGGTATCGATCAAGTTAGACGCTGTTACAGTTGTTTACTTAACCGATCGCTGGGTAGTCAGAGTTAAGGTTAGAAGGCCGCTTCCACTGCGGCAAGATTTAAACTTTGTTTCTTTTCTGCGCGAAAATGGGTCACCTCATGCGTCGACGCCCCGATTAGAGAACGTTTTGCTCAGATTGGATGCGGGTGATGACATAACTGCGGTAATGAATCGCTATCATTTGGTCGTGGTTTCTCACGACACTCATGGCGAACTCAATCCTCAAGATATTGAGGTGTTTCGCACGACGTTTGTACAGGGACTGGGCTACTGTCCGCCTAGCTTGGTTTAGGTCTGCGGGTTTAGATCTGCGGGTTTAGATCGTCGAGTCCAGTGAGGTTCTGATGTGGAAGCTGATTGCGCAGGCGAAGGGCTAACTCGTCAAGGTTGACGGATTTATCGATACAGTCATTCCCACCTGCTTGGTAGATCTGTGTGTACAGGTTTGCTGTTGTCTCGGCTGCCAATTTAGTCTCTAGCTGATCGGTTAAGAATACGATGGGTACGGCTGTCGAACGAGGATCTGACCGAATGATTCGGCAGAGATCTAGGCCGCTAAGCGCTAGAGGGGTAGATTCTAAAGAGCTAAGTTCTAGAGGGCTATCTGTTACCTTTGTCAGCGTTGACGGCCCACTTTCTAGCAGCAAGATATCAACCGGCGGCGGCTCGCAGACTGAGTCGAACCATTGCCATAAAGCGATAGCGCTCTCAAAAGGGATGACTTGGAACCCTTGAGAGGGTAGCTGAGTATTAAGTCGTGCTAATAGGTGAGGATCGGTAAGCGCGATCGCAACTTTAATCGGTCTTTTCTTTGCTCTCGCTATCTGGGCAACGGCCCGCATAATTTGTGTCGGCGGCGCGGTGCGATCGCTCACAATGCTTACGCCCTGCTGGCTTAATAATAATCGAGTCGGCCAGTCAAGCTGTGTGCCTATTACCGCGACAGGCACCGCTATAGACCGCGTATTATCCTCATGCAGCGCTTGAATAAAGGTGGACAAATCAGCCGTTAGATCTGTTCTGGCATCCAATAAGAGCGCATCACAAGCTGTCGATTGAAGGAGCACCGTCGCCTCACCAAGCGTTGTCACAACCTGAGGTTGAAAACAGTACTCAGTAGCGCTCACAGCTAGCTGCTTACTCAGCTGTTTATCTTCAGTTACAATTATCAGCACATCGGGAGTGCTTGACGCTGCCGCCTGCTCAATCGACTGACGCAGCGTCTGAACCCACTGAGCCAGCTGATCAGTCAGCTGAGTTGATAGCGTCATCGAAGCGTTGAGCTGGGGCTGCAATAGGAGCGATCGCAAAGCATCTTCTATCTGTCGGGCCGTTCGAGAGCCTGCCATAAACCCAAAGCTACCTAGCGAACCCGACAGCTGATGCGCACAGACCAGCCCTTCCTGACACAGCGCTGGTTCTAGCAAGTCCTGCATCAGCGCCTGCGTAACCTTTTCTAGCGTTGTAATTTGTGCGATCGCCGAGCAAAGATAGCGACGACCCGCATCCGCTAGCTGCCGCCTCAACCGCGCCTGGTCAGTCATTGCAGCAGCGCCCGTAGCCAACTGACTCGTTATCTGGTTAGAAAAATGACCAGGTGAATGACCAGACAAATAACCAGATGAATAACCCGCAGATGGATGCGCATCAACTGCCTGTGGCTGAGGTGCGTGTCGTCGAGGCATCTCAGCAGCACCTAGCTGAGTCTGTTGTTCTTTATCGAGATGTTCTTTATCGAGGTGTTCTTTATCAAGCTGCTTTTTATAGAGTTGTTCTTGAACAGGCTGCTTTTGAACAAGCGGCTCTTGAACAGCCTGTTCTTCATGTAGTGACCTCTCAGATGAGAATACTTCTTCTAATTGAACAACATCAGTATAGGTAGCGCTATCTGCTGACCAAGCGGTATTTTCATTTAGCCGATAGCCCAGACCGTAAACCGTTTTAATCAAATCTTTAGGCGCACCCGCCTGTCTTAGCTTACGCCGTAGTCCTTTAATATGCGTACGTACAGCGTCTTCACCAGGCGGGTCTTCAAATGACCACAAGTCATCAATAATCGCACCTAGACTATAGACCCGGTGCGGATGGCGCAAAAACAGCTCCATCATCGAAAACTCTTTAGGGGTCAGCCGCACAGAGCTGTTCTTATAAGTTGTTTCACAGGCGCTAGGGTCTAATCGCAGCGGTCCCCAGCTTAAAATCGGTGGCAGACCCTGGTGCTCTCTTCTTAGCAGCGCGCGAATTCGAGCGCATAGCTCATCAAAATTGAAGGGTTTAACAACATAGTCATCGGCCCCGGCATCCAGCGCTTTCACTTTTTCAGCAGTGCTTTCCTTCGCGGTCAAAATCATCAAAGGGTTAGCGTAGCCTTCTTCGCGAAACAGCCGAGCAAACTGAATGCCATCACCGTCCGGCAGCATCAGATCTAGCACGATTAAATCGTAATCAAATAGATCTACATACGTTTCGGCGCTACTTCCATCTACCGCAATATCCACGGCATAGCGCTGCTGAATCAAAAGTTCAGCCAGAGATTCCATCAGGTTTTCATCATCGTCAACCAGTAAGATCCGCATTCGCTCAGCATATTCCAACGCATAACATTAGCTGCGGCCAGGCGCAATTATCACAGCGCTCTCGTTTTCAATCATATGAGCTGCCGTGCGGGCAGGGGCAATAAAAAAGTATAATTTGTTACATATTTTCAAAAGTTAACTTTACGAAGACCACAGATCTCAACAGATCTCAATAGCTGATCCTTGCTAGCCAGCAGGGCGTGATTGGCAAGTAGGGCAATAATAGAGTCGGCGACTGTTGACCATTTCCTTCACAATCGGGGTCGAACAGACATAGCAAGGCTGATTCACCCGGCTAAAAACCCAAAAGCGATAGTCACGATAACGCGCCCCTGATGCCTTTAGCTGATTAGCCAAATCCAGATCGTTCGTGACCCCTTTGTATTTATAAGACTGGTACGACACTTCAATGGAAACCTTTGCGAGTGTATAAAGCTGAGCTTCACTGCAATCGACGGGGCGTAAGTGAGGGCACAGCCTTGCTACAAACAGAATCTCGCTGCGCAAATAGTTGCCAATCCCAGCTAAAAAGTGCTGATCTAAATAGAGGGTAGAAAGCTTGCGGCGGTAGTGCTTTTTAGATTGCAGCGCGGCTAAGAGCGTTTCTGGCTGAAGCCCTTTGCTTAAGACATCAGGCCCAAGCTTGCTCAAAAAAGGGTGGGTTTCAATCTCTTGTGAACTGCTAAGAATTTGAATATCAGAAGCGCTGTAGAGCAGGGCCGACTTTTTTTGATTGTGAATAGCAAACCGCAACTGCCGGTTTGTCTCAGGAAAATCATGGGCCGGACGGACCATCCACTTGCCATATAGCTGGTTATGAGAATAAACGCTCAGCCCGTTATCAAAATGGGTCAGCATAGCCTTTCCCCGCGTCTCTACCGCGCTCACCCGGCAGCCAGTTAGTTCAGCCTCAAACGGCTTTAGGTGATCGAAAGCGAAGAATATCTCGGTTGTGGGATAGGGGCGGATAGCCCGTTGAATTTTATCGGCAGCGATGCGAATTTCAGGGCCTTCGGGCATGGGGCAAGGAGTTGAGAGCTATAGTCATATCCTACAGCCACAAAGAAAGGTTAAAAAAGGGGCGATTGACCAGCGGCTCTTAGCGGATTACGGTATCGTGATCATACGTCAAATCACAGTGATACTGCTGTATTGAATCGCCCGATCACACCGCTTCGTCCACGGCCTCAAAGGATCGCTTTACTTCATGACCTCAGCTCGGCCCCTCCAGACTTCAGACTATTCTGCACCTTCGCCCCACGCCAAAGCGAGACCCTTAAAGCCCGGTGCCGCTAAGCCCGCTAAAGAACGATGCAGTGAGTGTGGCCTCTGTGACACGGCCTATATTCACTATGTAAAGGATGCCTGCGCCTTTTTGCACCAGCAGGTTAGCGAGCTAGAAAGCGCAAATCATGGCCGCAGCCGCGATCTAGCCAACGAGGACGAGCTGTACTTTGGCGTTCACCAAAAGATGGTCGCGGCTCGTAAGCTAGCGCCGATTGAAGGCGCTCAGTGGACGGGCATTGTCAGTACGCTGGCCATTGAAATGCTAAATCGGGGACTGGTTGAAGGGGTTGTTTGTGTGCAAAACACTGAAGACGATCGCTTTCAGCCTATGCCTGTCATTGCAAAAACACCGGCGGATATTTTGGCCGCGCGGGTAAACAAGCCGACGCTCTCGCCAAATCTCTCTGTGCTCGATCAAATTGAGCGTTCGGGCATGAAACGGGTGCTTGTGATTGGCGTTGGCTGTCAGATTCAGGCGCTACGGGCGGTGCAGCATCAGCTAGGGCTAGAAAAGCTGTACGTGCTGGGAATGCCCTGCGTAGACAATGTGACAAGAACGGGCTTGCAGAAGTTTTTGGATACGACCAGTCGCTCACCAGAGACGGTGGTGGCGTATGAATTTATGCAAGATTTTCAGGTGCACTTTAAGCATGAGGATGGCTCGGAAGAAAAGGTGCCCTTCTTTGGCCTAAAGACGAACAAGCTCAAAGATGTGTTTGCCCCGTCTTGCATGAGCTGCTTTGACTACACCAATTCGCTGGCAGATATTGTGGTGGGCTATATGGGCGCGCCGTTTGGCTGGCAGTGGATTGTAGTGCGCAATGAGACGGGCGCAGAAATGTTTGAGCTGTTGGAAGGGATAATTGAGACGCAGCCAGTGATGAGTAGCGGCGATCGCACTCAGGCCGTTCAAAACAGCATCCCGGCATATGACAAAGGCGTTACCCTACCCATGTGGGCCGCTAAGCTCATGGGCGTGGTCATTGAGAAAATTGGACCGAAGGGCCTAGAATACGCCCGATTCTCTATTGACTCGCACTTTACGCGCAACTATCTATATACGCGGCGCAATCACCCTGAGAAGCTAGAAGCGCATGTGCCTGAGTTTGCTAAGCGCATTGTGAGCCGGTACAAACTACCTGAAAAGTAGCTTCAGGCAATGTCCTATAGAGGCTGTGAGAGGCTGTGCTGGATTAAGGTGAATTGATTAGCTGCGCTAGCACGTCATTTTGATACGACTGAAAGCGGGGAAGCGATCGCGTTTGTACTGTCCTGTCCTCGCCCAAGTCCACCAAAATCTCTGCCTTTACCGTTCCTGGTCTGGCTGTCATCACATATATGCGCTGCGATAAAAACACCGCCTCTCTGACGTCGTGCGTAATCATCAAAATGCTAGTGCCCGTGCGCTGCCACAGGTCTAGCATAAACTGTTGCATGGTCTCTTTGGTTTGCACGTCAAGCGCCCCAAATGGCTCATCCATTAATAGAATTTTGGGCTGGCTACATAGGGCTCTCGCGATCGCAACTCGCTGCTTCATCCCGCCCGATAGCTGCTTTGGCAGCGCCTGGGCAAACTGCGCTAATCCCACCATTTCCAAATAATACGACGCCTGTTCTCTTCTTGTTTGCTTGTCGGTTCCTTGCAGCTTTAGCCCAAACTCCACGTTTTTCTGCACCGTCATCCACGGATACAGCGTGTAGTCTTGAAACACCATGCCTCGATCGGCCCCCGGCCCCGTCACTGGCTTATCATCAACCGAAATCTGGCCTGTTGTCGGCACCTCTAGCCCAGCAATCAGTCGCAGCAATGTCGATTTGCCCGAACCAGATGCGCCCACTACGCAGACGAACTCACCCTGCTCTACATGCAGGTTTACCGCTTTGAGCGCAACAACCGCGTCCTTTGAGCCCAAAAATTGTTTGTGCAAGTCCAAAACGTCGAGGTGCATTTAGTCTACGGCCCACTTACACGTTGTCTTCAATACCAAGCGCAACGTTAAGTCCACCAAGAAGCCAATCACACCCAAGATGATCAAATAGGCAAAAATCTCATCTGTACGGAAAAACTTCTGTGCGATCGCAATTCGTTTCCCCAGTCCCTCATTTGCCGCAATCAGCTCTGCAACGACCACCAGGTTCCAAGCTGCCGCCATATTAATTCGAAAGGCATCTAAAATGTTCGGCACGACATATGGCGTAATCACCTGCATCAGCGTCTGCACTCGCGAGCCGCCCAGCGTATAGGTTGCTTCTAGTAAATGCTTCGGCACAAACTTCACAGCGTCCATAATCATCAGCGTATTGAAAAAAATCACGCCGATAAAAATTAGGGCAATTTTAGGCGCTTCGTCTAGCCCAAGGTAAATAATGAGGAGCGGAATAAAAGCCGGGGCGGGCATATAGCGAACAATGCCGATGATGGGTTCTAGCAGCGATCGCATTGCGGCAAACGCCCCCATCGCAATTCCCAAAGGCACCGAAAGCACTGCCGCCAGCAAAAATCCAGCGCCGACTCGAAAAATGCTCGCCCTCACATCATCAAAAAACAGCCCCTTCTCCCACAGTCGCCCAAAGGCCCCTATCACATCGACCGGCGACGGCAAAAACTTAGGGTTTACCAGCCCGCTACTCGACAGTAGCCACCATAAGGCTATAGGCAGAACTACCGAAATAACCCGCAAACTGCCGTCTAGCCGACGTGGAATAGGTTCCCCCATTCGCCAAAAAACTCTGGGCTCCAGGCTTTTTCGACCTGTCTGTTGTTCATCAAGTGCCCGGCCTAGTGCAGCGCCCTCAATCGTCATGCAAAATACTCCCTGCGAGCAGATGATTTACTGGCACTTTTTTAGTTCTTAACTGGGTTCTTAATTAGGGTTTTAATTGGGGGTTCAATCTGGCTTTATGTAAGTCTGCGTTTACGGGTCTGCTGCGATCGCCTGTACAAACTGATCGTCAAAAATAGGCGCTAGCTCAGGTGCTTCTGGAATAAAGCCCACACTCACCATAAAGTCAGCCATTTCGACTGCGGCAGACGGCATATGCTCGATTCCATCCCCCTCGCTAAAGGCTTCCAGATTCTCTTCTAGCGTAAATATCCGAGTGCCCTCTTTGAGCAACTGCAGTTCTTCTACCGTCACGTCAGCGCGCTCCGCCATAATCTCATCGGCCCGCACCGGCTCTGCTTCCATAAACGCCAGCGTATCAAACCAGGTTTGAACAATTGCCTGAACGTCGTCTGGGCGCTCATCAATGATCGTCTGGCTCATTACTAACAGGTCAGGAATTGCCCCTGGAAAATCATTAGAGGTCACTAGCTCTTTACTGCCTTCACGCTCTAACGCTGTTAGCCAAAAAGGTGGAAAAGCACCCACTGCATCCGCCTGACCTGCGGCAAAGGCCGCTGCCGCTGCACCTGTCTCCAAAGGTAAAATCTCGACATCCTCACGAGAGAGCCCTTCTTTTTCCAGCGCTAGCGACAGCAAAAAGTCGTCCACCACGCCTTCTTCTATCGCGACCTTTTTCCCTTGAAGATCGGCAACACTGTTAATGCCTTCAGCCACAATAATCTTGTCGTTGCCCGCAGAGTTATCGTTAACTAGCACCGCAACTTCGCCATTAACCGCATCTGCCGCAAATGAAATCGTATCGTTTAATGTTTGGCAGTTACCGTCTAGCTGACCGGCAGCAAATGCCTCCATCGACTCGATATAGCCGTCAAACCAACGCATTTCTACGTTGACGTTGTTCGCGGCAAACAGCCCTTCTTGTTCTGCGATTGCCCACGGCCACCAGCCAGCCCAGTTGCTGTAGCCAATAACAATCGGAGGCGCGCTCTCGGCAGCCGTATCGCCACTGCCCGCATCGCCGCTATCGGCGGTTTCACCACAGCTCACCGTCACCAGCATCGTGCAGAAAAAGGCTAAGCATAGCGAAACTAATTGACGTCTTTTCATGAAAAACTAACTTGCATCATTTTGTGAAATCAAAACCAAAAATAGAACAACCCTAGAGAGCTGCAACTAAAGAGTTACAAGATGCTCGCTGCGCAAAGCTGTTGTTCTATTTATTTATTACCCTACCAGGTCACTACGCTTCTGTATCTGCGTTGACGATATGCCTATCAAAACGTCTATCAAAATGCCTATTAAAACCGGACCTATCGCAGCAAAATCTATCGCAAAAGACTAACAGCGACTAAAACTCATAGCTCAATCCATGAAACACTCGCAGGCAGAAAAGACTGACCCGTAGGCTCGCCAGTTCGCTTCAGCAGAACGGCGACGAAATCGAAAGAATGAAAACAAAAACATCAAAGGCACCAATGGTAATATTATCAAACGGTCTGAGCGGCAGCGCTGTGAGCTTTGAGTGTTTGTTTCACCCACACAAACCAATCTGTTAACCCTTCTCCACTTTTTGCTGACACCGGGATAATGGCAGCTTTTGAATTTAGCTGACGAACGTTGCTCACAATCGTCTCGACATTGACCTCTAAGTGAGGAGCCAAATCCATTTTAGTAATCAGCAGACAGTCTGCTTCTCGAAACATAATGGGGTACTTCAGCGGCTTGTCTTCTCCCTCAGTAATGCTCAGCAGCGCTACTTTAGCGTGCTCACCCACCTCAAATTCTGCTGGGCAAACCAGGTTCCCTACATTTTCAACAAACACCAAATCAAAGTCTTCTGGCTGCTGTTCGTGGGAGAACTGATGCAGTCCGCCTGCCACCATTTTAGAATCCAAGTGGCAAGAGCGACCCGTGTTGATAGCAACAACCGGTACGCCCTGCCGACGCAGACGCTCCGCATCTAGCTGAGTGGTCATATCTCCTTCAATAACAGCCATTTTTAATTCAGGCTGTAGCGATCGCAACGTTCTTTCTAAGAGCTGCGTTTTTCCTGACCCAGGGCTGCTCATCAAATTAAGGCAGGTGATGCCCCACCGGTCTAGCTGAGCGCGGTTCTCATCAGCGCCATGCTGATTGGCGTGGAGCAAATTCAGCTCTAGCGCAGCGTCAAACGTTTGGTGCATAAAAACCTTAAAAAAACCTAGACTCTCAAATACATGCAGTCAGTATTTACCGCAATACACGGTTATTTTTTCACACAGTTCCCACTCTGTAAAACGAGTTCGTCAGAGACGCTTTAGCCAATCGCCTGCGATCGCGTTTCACCACCAGTTTTAGGCGGTTCCTAAAAAGATTTCTGAGAAGGTTCCTTAGAAGGCGTTTGGAAAGATCTTTAGAAAGACCTCTAGAAAGACTTTTGGAAAGATTACTGAGAAGCCTTTTGGGAAAATTCTACCCGACCAATTTTTAGCTCTCGCCCAGAGCGAATATCATCCATCGGTGCGTGGCAAGTCGGGCAGCCGTACTGCAAACCTATTTCGGGTCGATAGGTTTGCTGACAAGGATGGCAAAACGCCACGAGCGGAATTTCATCAATCACTAGCTCCACACCGTCTAAAAATGTCCCCTGCGTCTGCGCGGCAAACGCAAACTGCAATCCGACTGGCTCTACGCAGGTGAACTCGCCCACGCTCAAGTGTACTTTTTCTACCTGCGGATGCCCTGGCTGCTCTGCCAACCAGTCGCGCACGGTAAAGATTAGGGCCTTCGTCATATCGGTTTCGTGCATGGATTTTCCTCTATCAATGCCTATCTGGTGGCGAAATTTATGATATCAGCCACCGTCAAAAAAATGAGTGCGCTAAGGTAATGAGGTATATCCGTCGTCTTAGTCTCATCTCAGGCTCAACAGTCTGCCAACAAGTCGCCCATGCTGGAAACCGCACACCGCAACAAGCTCGATCCTTCTGATGACGGCCTGTTTTATGCTCAGCCCCGATTTGTCACTCACGTTGACGAAGGGTTTATTGCTCAGCTAACAAAGCTATATCGCGATCGCATTCCACCCAATAGCCGTGTCTTCGACATGATGAGCAGCTGGGTATCGCATCTGCCCGGTGATGTAGACTACGCCCACGTAGAAGGCCACGGCCTCAACGAATCAGAGTTGGCTAGAAACAAGCAGCTTGATCGCTATTTCGTGCAAAATCTCAACCAAAATCAAACGCTGCCGCTCGCCGACAACAGCTTTGACGCGGTAATCAACACCGTATCGGTTCAGTATATTCAGTATCCCGAAGAAGTTTTTGCTGAGATATACAGAGTGCTGAAGCCAGGGGGAATTGCGGTTTTTAGCTTTTCTAACCGGATGTTTTACCAAAAGGCAATCGCCCTTTGGCGAGACGGTAGCGAGGCTAGCCGAGTAGAGTTGGTCAAGCGCTACTTCGAGAATGTCCCCGGTTTTGGCAATATCCAAAGCGTCATTAATAAATCAGAAGCCCCCGCCATTTTGCAGATGATGGGAATGGGCAGTGGCGATCCGTTCTACGCGGTCATCGCGGAGAAGATGCAGCCTTTGGTGAGTTCATCAGTAGATGTAGGCCAGTAGACGCAAGCCAGTAGACACAGGCTATGTCGCCAAAATCAGCGACTCCATCGCTTTTTGTAAGTCTGTGGTCAAGGATGCGATCGCACCTCTTCTGTGCTGCTGATAATCAGCGAGTCGCTCAGTCACCTCAATCGGTTCACCGATAGTTGCGATCGCTCGCTGTGCACCAAGGCTGGTAAGACGGCTATCACGACCGCTTATGCGACCGAGTGGTCGTCCCTTAATCTTTTCAATCATGTTGCGCAGCAAGAGCAGCGTTTCAGCAAAGCGATCCGCACTCGGCTTCTCCTTTACATAGTGGCCTGTCACCGCTACAAAGCTCTCCACTAAGCGCATATGCCACATCCGCAAATCAGCCTCTTCTGCCACCCGATTTGCCAACCCCAAATCCACCGGAGACAGCGTTTGCTTATCTTCTCGAAAAATCCGATTCCACCCCGCCTGCTCTAGCTTACGACAGCGATCAATCAGGCTGCCTTTGGGCCGAACGCCAAAGTAATCTTCCGCCACCTGTAGCGATTTATCCATCAGCATGCTCAACCGTTCAGCGAGCTGCTCATTGGGGTCTAGTTCAGCAGCAGACCCATTTTCAGAGCGAAACGTCACCCCGTAGCACGTTTGATAATACCCCTCCATCAGGGTCAGCATATGCGCCGCCAGCTGATACAGCCGCCCGTATAAATCTAGATTGCCAGTTGCCTCCAGCCCGCACTCCGCTTCCATCCGATCCATCAATGACACCAGTGACTGCCAAGGCGCTTCTAAATACCGATACTGAATGCCCACCGGCAAAATTATCACCGACGTATTTTGCCCTTTCGCCTGCATATCTTCAGCGCACCAAAAAGTCAGCTGAGCAATCCCCGGCTCTAGCGGGCTCATAATCTCGTTATGGCCATTGTTTCCACCTTCGGGCGCAGCGGCCAGTGGAAAGTGACCCTCTGCTAATAGCCGCCGCGCCATTTTGAGCGCAACCAAATCCAGCTTGCCCCGCTGAATGGGCACCCCGCCCAATCGTGAAAATACCCAGCCTAAGTAACGGCCCGCCCACAGCGGAATCCCGCGATCATATAGAAAATGAGCATGTGTTTGTTTAAGGGGTAGGTCCATCTCCCTAGCCGCTTGCGGCAGCGCTCGCCATAGCAAATGACTCAATACGAACGGATCAACCGCTGTCGGGTGCCGAAACGCCAGCAGCAACCGTGTTTTACCTCCGTCAAACTCGTGATACAGCTTGGCCAAAGTTTCTACGTTATGCGTTTCTACCCCTGCTAAGTCGGTTTGCCACGCCGTCCATGCGGGCATTACCAGCTGAATCGAGCGCTTTAGCAAAGGGCTATAGCAGGGGGGAATAAACTCAAGCGCGGGCTGAACCCGATTAGTGGCAAAAGACATTTATCAAAAAAGCTGAAAGCAGCAGGAACAAAGTGACAGCAAACTTTTTAGGCCCCGATCAACCGAACTGCTAGCCCATCGTTTCAGGATAAGCACGGATAATCTCATCAAATTCTCGTTCAATCTCTTCTACCGGGCGCTGACTGTAGCGCAAAGATAAATCCAGCAGCCGCAGCCGCTCAATGCACAAGCGACTGCGCGTCACTTTGTCAGTAGTCTGATGCTTCATGCCCTCTGCTAGCGTCGCAACAAAGCCAAATACCGCCGCTATCCCACAGGAGAGCTGCCATCCAGATGTTCCGGTGCCAACGACAGGTCCATACAAGGCCGCTAGCGCTGTCACTAATGTTGTAGAGGCCGTGCTAATAATAGACGTCAAAAATAGGACAGAATTCAGCTGCGTTACCTGACGGGTCATATTGACCGACTGATCCAAACTCTTCGCAATGTTTTGTACAATCCGTTCTGGAATGTCGCCCCTGGGGTTCATCTGAATCCATCCTTAAATAAAATCATTTATATTGTTTTGTTATTCTCAACATACCGTGGGCACCTGCCATGAGCTAGGCCCGTGAGCTAGGCACGTGGGCTAGATGCGCTGATAGTGCATTCCCGGTAGCTGCACAACCAGCCCAGAGATCTCTAGCTGTACCAGTGCGCCCAAAACCGCGCCCGTATCTATCTGTGCACACTGCACAATTTGGTCTAAGACAACAGGCTCAACCGAGACTGCCGCTAGCACCTGACGCAGCAAAGGAGCCAGTTCAGATTCAAGCTGCGCTAGATCTTTCGCAGACATCTGTGCGGCGACCAGAAGCTGTCTGTCTGAGGATCGATCTGAGAGTTGATCTGCGAGTCGGTCTGCGGGTCGATCTAAGAGTTGTTGGTTTGAGGATAAATTAGGTGAGGTTTCGCGGGGGAGTGCTGTTGCAGCTGTTGCGATCGCATCTACCGCTGGCAAAGCTTCTAGCGCCGCCATCAGTGTCTGTGAATCCAAAATCATCTGTGCCCCCTGGCTAATTAGGTGAAGGCAACCCTGGCCCTGGTCATTATCCAAAGAGGTCGGCAGCGCATAGACTTCTCGGCAGTAGTCATTCGCCAACCGCGCGGTAATCAAAGCCCCCGAGCGGGCTGGCGCTTCCATCACCAAAAGCGCTCGGCTCAGGCCCGCAATAATCCGATTGCGCTGGGGAAAGTGCGACCGATCAGGGCCAGTGCCATCTGGGTACTCACTCACCACTAGTCCTGTTTTCACTACCCACTCATACAGGCTGCTGTTGAAGTGCGGATACACCACATCAGCACCTGTCCCCATCACCGCCACCGTCAGCCCCTTTTGACTCAGACAGCTAGTATGCGCATCCGTATCAATTCCAGCAGCCAATCCCGAAATAATAGTGGCCCCCTGCTGCGTTAGCTGACGGCTCAGCCGCTGCGTCCATCGCTTGCCATAGGCAGAAGGTCTGCGGGTTCCTACCATGCCCACCGTCAGCACATTCGGATCGTTCAGGCGCAAGTCGCCCCGGTAGTAAAGCAACGGGGGCGGATCGTTGATAGTAAATAGCAGCTTCGGATAGTCCGGATCCGCAGGCGTCCAAAATGACTGGTTTTCCTGCTCGTGCTGGGCCAACAGTCTGTCAGGGCTCAGCTTTGGCCGCTGACGGGTAATCTTTTCCGCGCTCAGCAACCCAATCCCATCAACAGCCAGCAGCTCACTTGCCGAAGCCTGCCAAGCGACCGACAGCGCGCCAAAATGCTCCCACAGCCGTTTAATCGTAACGGGCCCGACGTCTTTGATTCGCGACCAGGCCAGCCAATACGCTCTTTCTGTCGTCACCTTTTAACCCTACCGACATAGATCTGCCCCTTTCAGAGTGCCCATCAAGTCCTTTACCCATCGAAAGGTGAATCGTTTGGCGGTAGGATGGCAATCAATCGCAGCAACTAGGAGTGACGTCTCATGGGCCAGCCAATCAGCCAGACAGACAGGCAATCAGAAAACCAGCTAAAAGCACTGATCTTCGATGTGGATGGCACTCTGGCCGAGACCGAGCGCGATGGGCACAGGCCCGCCTTTAATCAAGCCTTTTCAGATGCTGGCCTCGACTGGCACTGGTCAGAAGATCGCTATGGCGAACTGTTAGAAGTTTCGGGGGGTAAAGAGCGGATACGGGCCTTTGTGCAACAGTCACAGCCCAACTTTACGCTGCCTGATGGATTTGCTGATTTGACTGAATTTATCAAGCATCTGCATGCGAGCAAAACGCAATATTACAAGCAGTACGCAAAAGAAGGCCGAATTCCGCTGCGCCCAGGCGTAGAGCGGCTGCTCAATGAGGCTAGAGCAAAAGGGATAAGATTGGCGATCGCGACCACCACCACCCCTGCCAACGTCCAGGCCCTGCTCGAAAACACCCTCGGCCCCGAAAGCCTAAACTGGTTTGAGATCATCGCCGCTGGCGACATGGTGCCGCACAAAAAGCCCGCTCCCGATATCTTTGAATACGCTCTAGCGCACCTCAAACTGCCGCCCGAAAACTGCCTTGGCTTCGAAGATACTAATAACGGCTTGCTCTCAGCCACCCAGACCGGCCTCAAAACTGTCGTAACAGTAAACGACTATACAAAGGCGCAAGATTTCTCAAAAGCGGCCCTAGTTATTAGCGATTTTGGTGAACCTGACGCCCCCTTTGAAGTGATTTCAGGGAACGCAGGCAGTGCGCAGTACTTCGATATTGCCCTTGCCGAAAGGCTCTGCTAACGTGCACTATCTGCTAGCGCGCGCTGTATGTTTGCCAAGCCTGAAAAAATACATAGATTGAGAGCACAATCAGCATCGTCCGGAAGAGCTGCGTCACTGTGCGGTTGCTCAGCTTCGGCAAAAAGCGGGTACTCACCTGTACGCCAATGAGTCCGCCCACGCCTAAAATCAAGCCTGCTATCCAATGAATGTTGTGGTTAATCGCATGGCCCGCGCAGGCAGAAATTGACGTTATTACGATCACGCCCAGGCTGGTGCGCACCGCAGATTTAATTCGCTCGCCTAGCAGTAAAATTTGTAGCGGCACCAAAATCACACCGCCACCGACACCAAAGAGCCCTGCCATAAAGCCTGCTGTAGACCCAGTAATAATTCTTGCTGTCACCGGGTTGATGGCAGGGCCGCTTGCTAGCATAGACTCTCTATCTCTAAATTCTGCCTTGGCAACCACGCGCTTTTTAAGCGATACCAGGTACAAGTTGCTCAACAGCAGCAGGCCAAAGCCAATCAATAGCCAGTAGTCAGGAATGCGATCGCCTACCATCGTCCCCAGAAACGCCGTCAGCAGCGCAGGCGCACCTAGCAGCAAAATCTGCTTCAGTTTCAAATAGCCCATCCGCCAGTTTTGAAAGCTGCCCGCGCTAGAGGTGACTAAAATAGCCAAGCTACTCGTTGCTGTAGCTTGCACAGGCGTAAACGAGATCGGCGTTGGCAAAAAATTCATCTGGATTAGCACCGGGACTAGCAAAGTACCGCCGCCAATTCCTAAAAAGCCTGCCAGCACACCAGAGAGCAGCCCCGTTAAAGATAATAAAATGATTACGCTCAGTGTCACGCCTCTACCTATTAGAAGTCATAGCTAAGAAAACACTAGCAATCTTATAACCAAACTACTAGCTAAAACTACGACAAGATCGGATCGAGATCTATATATTCTTCAATCGTAGTCGCTAAGTCATTCAACATGCGATCGCGCTGCTCACGATAGTTCGCAATACCGGTGGGCATAGAGCGCAAGCCTCGCTGCTGTCGCAGTCGGTTCAACCACGATCTGCGCCAAGGCCCGTTGTCAAAAATGCCGTGTAGATAGGTCCCCCAAATAGACTGAGACGCATCCACAATGCCTAAGCTGCGATCATCGAAGATAGGCAAAAACGAATTTTCTTCGTCACTACCGGTCGAGACCACTAGCTGCGTTCGCCCCTGATGAATTTCATAGCCCACAATGGGCAAACCCTCTTGAGGAAACTTAGAGCTGACCGTCCGCTGCCTGGCCACCTTTTGCTGAGTAATGACTGTCCTCAGCGGTAGCAGCCCCAATCCATTAAAACGCCCTTCTTGTCCTTCCAAGCCTTCCGGATCGGCCAGCATCTGACCCATAATCTGAAACCCGCCGCAAATGCCCATAACCGTACCGCCCGCCGCGGCATAGTTCACAATGGCTTCTGCCATCCCGGTCTGCTGCAAAGCAAGCAAATCCGCAATCGTCGTTTTGGTCCCCGGCAAAATTACCGCATCCGGATAGCCCAAATCATCTTTAGGGCTAAGATACTTTACATTGACCGATGGCTCTGCTTCTAGGGCATCAAAGTCTGTGAAATTAGAAATTCTGGGCAGGCGAATCACAACCACCGTAATGTCAGCTTGGGTCTTTACCGGCGGACGATCTAACAGTGAAAGCGAATCTTCTGCCGGAAAAGCGGCATCTAGCCAAGGAATCACGCCAATGACTGGAATGCCCGTACGTTCTTCTAGCCAGTCAATACCAGGCTGTAAAATCGAACGCTGACCTCTGAATTTATTGATAACGATGCCTTTAATCAGCGATCGCTCTTCCGGTTCCAACAGCTCCAACGTACCGACAATATGGGCAAACACGCCGCCACGATCAATATCAGCGATCAGAATAGTCGGCGCTTCCAAGTAGGTCGCTATCCGCATGTTGGCCAGGTCGCGGTGCTTTAGATTAATCTCAGCCGGGCTACCCGCTCCTTCGCAAACCAACAGATCAAACTCTTGGCTCAGCCGGGCCAGACTTTCTTGAATAGCCTGCCAGCCCGCACTGAAAAAGTTCTCATAGTACTTTTCCGCCGTCGTTCGGCCAATCGAACGACCTTTCAAAATCACCTGAGAGGTTTGATCTCCCTGGGGCTTAAGTAAAATCGGGTTCATTTCGGCCTGGGGTGATACGCCCGCGGCCCACGCCTGCACTGCTTGTGCATATCCAATTTCAGCGCCAGTCGTGCTTACATACGAATTGAGCGCCATATTTTGGCCCTTGAACGGTGCCACTCGCCAGCCTCGCCGACTCAAAATTCGACACAGGGCAGTCACCAACATGGATTTTCCCGCGTGGGAGGTCGTGCCCACCACCATTATTGATTTCACTACTTAACTGCCCTCATTTTTTGTGCACCTCCCCACATTACCCAACCTTGGCCAAAACCTGGTAGGAAAGAAGGAAAAAACTTGATAAAACAGGAGATATATAAGGAAAAGACTACTCATCTGGGGAAAAGACAAGGTCTACACCTAGAAAGTCGAGCTCAAAGCGCTACAGGCCGAGTCTAAACACTTAGCCTCTGACGCACTGAGCCGCTAACACGCTTAGGCTCAGAGAGACTTAGACTCTGACAAGCTAGACCCTGACAAGCCTAGACTCTAACAAGATCAGACTCTGACACGCTTAGACTTTAACAGACTTAGCCTAGCCAATCAGGCACCCGGCCCCATCGCACTATCGCATTCTTTATATAGTCCACTAGGCTAGCGTGTTTTTCCGGACAGCCCTGAGCTCGCCACAGCGCAACTATCTGACGACCTAAAGGGGTTAATCGAAAGCTGTCTGTTAGGCCCTGGCCATCGACTTCTCGGCGCAACATGCCTACCGATACCAACCACATCAGCTCTGATTCTGTCGCTGTTTCTGACAGCGGCTGCTGAGTGTAGCCCTGAATAGCACCACTATCTTCAGCGATGCTAGGGACGCTTACGCTCGAATCTTGCATTGCTGCCAACAGCTTTAGGTAGAAAGGTGAGCACACAACTGCTCTTTGAGCTCGGCGAATTACTCGATCTGAGTAGTTCATTGTCGCTGTAGTTTGGCTTTTAGAAGCAGTCTCTTGAGAAATTTCCATGACTGTTGCAGCGTTAGAGGCCTGTTGTCTCAGCGCTCACTACTATAACGAAAACGAACGAAAACGAACGAAAAAATTGAACGAAGAGAATCTCTCAACAAAAAGGACTGGCTTAGCCTGCTTTACCCCTTTTCTTCGCTCTTTTTAATTGCTGGTTACTCAATCTTTTGTCGCCTAATCGTTTGTAGCTTAGCCGCCGATTCCTAGCCGCCACTATCTGCTTCAGCTTTTCAGTCAACACTAAACCAACAAAAGGCATATCTTCTAATAGATAGCGTCGCCATAGCCGCCGAGGCTCGCTCATTAAACGGTACAGCCACTCTAAGCCTAGCTCACTGACAAACCGAGGAGCCCTGGGTTTAACGCCTGCTTCAAAATCCACCACGGCACCAACCGCCATAAAAATATCGACACTAGGAAGGCGATCGCAATAGGCTGCAATCCACTTCTCTTGCTTAGGCGCACCCAAACAAACCGCCACAACCGTCGCCTGAGAACGCTCTATCAAAGACACCATCTGATCGCACTCAGCACCATCTTGCTCAAAGCCCAAAGGAGGTGAGTACTCGCCCACTACAATCTCTCGCCCGATGCGTGCATTAATTCGAGCTTGGGCCTGTTTAGCGACGCCTGGCTGTCCGCCTAACAAAAATATTGTGACGTCTTCATTGTGCTTGTGGTAGTCACAAAACCAGGGGAATAAATCTGAGCCAGATAGCTTAGCCTTGAGCGGTTTACCTAGAAACTTCGCGGCATACATCACGATTTGGCTGTCACAAATCTTGAAGTCTGCTTTGCTATATACCGACGCAAATTCTGGGTCAGTGCGCAGCTTCATGAGATGGTCGACGTTGGGAGTAAAAACAACGCCTTTGCGCAGCGAGCCTAGAAACTCCTCCATAGAAAAGTTGTCAAAATCCATGCCCAAAATGTCGATCTTGGCAGGGGCAGGCAAAAATGACGACCGCTGGCGCAGCGCTTGTAGCGCATCGTCCTCCATAGCTACACCGGGCTTTTTTTGAGCTGGATCACGGCGCAATTCTTTGAGTGGCAGACGTGCCTTCGCAGCCGTACTGCTCACACTAGATTTTGTCAGGCCTTTGGATCGCAAAGCAAGCGCACAGTTCACCTGATCGCAGCTCGCCTGATCTCTGCTCACCTGATTGGGCGATCGCGTAGGCAGTGTTTCTTCTGGGGGAGCTTGGTCAGATTGCAAATAGGTCATATTCAAAGGGGCTGCTCTCAGAGGGCAAATGCAAGAAGTACACATGCAAATGCCAGTACTAAAAGTGCTTAGAAAAACGATTACGACCCCAGGGGAACGGCCCTAGGAAAACGGGAGGTAGGCGTGATGGTGATGTTTTGATGATTTCAAACGATGACGCTAGCGAACTCGTGTCCTAAAAGCACCTTTCCTTGTAAGTCCAATAGCCATGTGCAAGTAGACGATGCCAATGACTTAATCGGCACAGTTTATGAAGACGTCTTAATTTTTGCGGATGTTCCAGCTGGGATAAAGATTGGATGAAACTGACACATCAATAAAAGAAAGTCTATTTATTTCATTGAGACTCTCCTGATTTTCAGGCAAGAGGCGCTTTAAATGTAAATTTAATCAGTGTTTTCACGTGCTTCCTGTGCATTTTTTCGCATGACATTTATGCATAAAAGTATGTGGACGGTGCTTTCTATATCAGATTTTTTTTTGAACATCAAGTTGACGCAAAGTTCTCTGACTCTGTTTTCTTTCACCGCAAGTTTCTTTTACCGCTAAGAGCCGCATCGTGGTCGGCACTTTGAGAAGCTTTAAGTAGGCAGCATAGAAAAAGCGCGCAAGATCTAAAAATCTTGCGCGCTTTTCTTTGAAACTGGTTAAAAAGCTGGGGTGCTAGGATTCGAACCTAGGAATGGCGAGACCAAAACCCGCTGCCTTACCACTTGGCGACACCCCATCGCTTTCGCTTAGGTATTGTAACACCAGCCCTATCGTTTCTTGCAAGGGTAAAAGACTATTTTCTGTAGAAAAGGATTGCGATCGCAACCGATCTATTTTGAACCCAATTCTACTTCGGGCCCGATGCCCTAGAGCCCGATCACCTGCGTTAGCCCTTGGCTTAAACTGAAGGCTATGTTCCTCCAGCACCTCCACCTACAGAACTTTCGCAACTATCAGAGCCAATCTGTCGCATTTAGTGCGCCTAAAACTATTCTTTTGGGAGACAACGCGCAGGGAAAGTCCAATCTGTTGGAGGCGGTTGAACTGCTGGCTACGCTAAAATCTCATCGCACGAGCCGCGATCGCGACTTGGTTTTAGAAGACGCAGCGACTGGCTGCATTCAGGCGCAGTTAAAGAAAGACCTAGGTATTAGCGAACTGAGCCTATTGCTGCGCAAAAGCGGTCGCCGCGCAGTCACCCGCAATGGTGAAACGCTAAAGCGCCAGCAAGACTTTCTAGGCAGTCTCAACGCGGTTCAGTTCTCTAGCCTCGATCTTGATCTGGTGCGCGGTGGTCCCAGTGAGCGACGCATCTGGATAGATACCTTACTTACTCAGCTAGAGCCGATTTACGCCTATATTTTGCAGCAGTACAATCAGGTGCTCAAACAGCGCAATGCTTTTATTAAGCAGCACAGCGCGCCAGAAAGCTCACCACCAGAGACAACTCAGATGGCACTTTGGGATGCACAGCTAGCTGCAACAGGAACCCGCGTAATTCGGCGGCGATCGCGTGGCCTTCAGCGGCTAGTGCCCCTGGCCCAGTCCTGGCATCAGGCCATCAGCGGCGACGCCGAAAACCTAGTGATTACTTACGAGCCCAATGTCCCTTTGCCAATCTCCCTGCCAACCGAGGAGGCAGAAGGGGACGCAACGGCAATTCAGCAGGCTTTTCTAGAAAAAATTCAGTCTCGAGCAGTCGCTGAGTTTCATCAGCACACGTCCTTAGTCGGCCCCCATAGAGACGACGTGGCGTTTGAGATCAATCAAACGCCCGCTCGCCAGTACGGTTCGCAGGGCCAGCAGCGAACGCTAGTGCTCGCCTTAAAGCTAGCCGAACTAGAGCTAATAGAAGCAGTCGTAGGAGAGCCGCCACTTCTGCTGTTAGACGACGTCTTGGCCGAATTAGATCTCAAGCGACAAAACCAGCTGCTAGAAACCATCGAAGATAGATTTCAAACCTTAATTACAACTACCCATCTTGGCGCTTTTGATGCCCGATGGCTAAAAGAATCTCAAATTTTAACCGTTCACGAGGGTGCACTAATGCCCTCAAAATTTTGAGCAGCTATTTCTAAACAGCTATTTCTAAACGATTATCTGGAAACAGTTATTTGGATACAGTTATTTAGATACAGCTACCAGCGCTCGGTCCATCAATACCAGCGCCTCAGCAACATCTACATCACTCACAATCAGCGGCGGTATCAGCCGCACAACCTGAGCACCCGCCGGAATAACCAGCAGTCCTTCAGATAGCGCGGCTTTGACAATGTCTAAAGCAACCACGCCAGTATCCGGCTTAAGGACCAAACCGTTGATCAAGCCCCAGCCTCTAACGCCTTCACATAGATTGGCATGCTTTTGCGCGATCGCCCTTAGCCCCTTTCTAAGCTGCTTGCCGCGCGATCGCACATTTGCCAACACATCATCTTGCTCCAATGTCTGACAAACAGACATCGACACTCCGCATACAAACGGATTGCCCCCAAACGTACTGCCATGCTCACCAGGACGTAGCACATCGCAATGCTGCTTCGTCAAAATCGCACCAATTGGGATGCCACCACCCAATCCTTTTGCCGAGGTAAAAACATCTGGCTCTACCCCAACCGTTTGGTAGCCCCACAGATTTCCCGTGCGACCCATGCCCACCTGAACCTCATCCAAAATCAGCAAAATGCCCAGCTCATCACACAGCTGACGCACCTGCTTGAAATACACCGGATTACCGGGACACACGCCCCCTTCACCCTGCATCGGCTCTAGCATGACTGCCGCCACTTGTCGCTGGTCGGCGTCTAGCTCCTCAATCGCCATCCGCAGCGCATCAATGTTGTTGTAGGGCACATAGTAAAACCCTGGCATTAGCGGATTGAAGTTCTTTTGGTACTTGGGCTGCCCTGTCGCCGTCACCGTCGCTAACGTCCGGCCATGAAAACTCGACGTCGCTGTAATCACAATCGGCGCTTCAATTCCCAACTCCGTATGACCATACTTACGCGCCAGCTTAATCGCGCCCTCATTGGCCTCAGCCCCAGAATTACAGAAGAAAACTCGGTCCGCGCAGGAGTGCTCTGTTAGCCACTGGGCTAGTGCGCCTTGCTCTGGAATGTAATAGAGATTAGAAACATGCTGTAGCTTGCGGATTTGAGCTGACGCGGCGGCCACCATTGCCGGGTGGCAATGTCCCAAAGTACACGTCGCAATCCCTGCCACAAAGTCCAAATACTCCTTACCTTCCGAATCCCACAGGCGAGTCCCCTCTCCTCGCTCCATAGCAATAGGAAAACGGCTGTAGGTAGCCATCACATGCTGATCAAAAACTGCTGGCTGAAAAGCATCTTCAGCCACTGAAGGCGTAGTTTGAGGAATCAGTGTTTGAGAAGTCATAGAGATCAAAGGGGAGGATAAATCAGCGAAACGAGAGCAAGTAGATTGAATTGTGCCTAATTATATCGCTCCAACAGTTAAGTATGCGTAACAAACCCACCCACTATGAGCGTATACACGGCGCATATACGCATCTGATGACAATCTTCAGCTGCAATTTTCACTCGTCAAAATAACCAAACAAAGAAGGTCAACCACTTAGCGTGACTGACCCCTTGATTTTTGCTGTAGATGTTGAGCGCCAAACCAGTTGAGCGCCAAACCAACTGAAAAAGTCGGCCCAGAAAGCTGGCCTAGAAAGTCAGCCCAGAAAGCTAGCCCACAAAACCAGCTAGAAAAGCTAGCTAGGCGTCAGCCAAATGAATTGCAAAATTGAGCGGTGCACTTTCACCTTGCAAAGACACTTCCAAAAGATAGGTACTGTCCAAATCAGGGGTAGCCAAAACCACGTCCAAAGCACCCGGCTGAAGTCGCGTCGCGCTCTTTTCTATATCGCCGTCCCGCAGACGAACCTGCCCACCGGTCGGCAGCAAAACTGCAATTGTCAACTGGTTTTGGGCATAGGTCGCTGATAAGTTCAAAGCACCCTGTGGCGTTACCCAGTGCTTCATTTCGGACGGCTGCCCAGGCGAAATAGACAGTGTCAGCGCGCCCAGCATTTCTTGCGCTGCCAGCATTGACAGGGCAATTTTCTGCTCAGGCAGGGCAAAATCGTAGCCTCCAGCAACCGTCGTTAGCGCTTGAGTGAGCGCAGCTCGAGTGTCGCTATCAGAGCGATAGGCAGGCGTTAGCACCATATCAGCAATGGGCTCTAGCAAATCGCTATGGTCAGGGAATAGGTCTTCTACTGCCTTGACTAGGCGGATTCCCTGCTTAAGCGGCAAGCGGGCTAGCGCTTGACACTGAATAAACAGGGCCGCTTGCAAAGGTTGGGGTAACAGGCCAGATACCTGAAGTGCGCCCAAATGAGTAATCCAGGTCGTTGAAGCAGCAACTAGGGCAGCGCCCGCAATGTCATTGACTTCAGCGGGATACTCACTGATTTCTGATTCCCAGGGAAATAGGGGTGGATTGTTTTCAAACTCCAAGCGAAGTCGTTGTTTTAACAATGAGTGATAACGTTCTTGCACAGCGTGGATTTCTCCGAAGTTAAACGACTGAGCCGTCTGAGAGGAACTACCTGTAGAAAATAGATCTCTCGAAGCCACGGAAAATGTAGGGTTGTATGTCGTAAACGATACGACCCTCGAGAATGTAGATGGGCTAGGAGCCAAAGTCTTAGACTTAGCTTCAGACCCGTGATGATGAGAGGGCTTCATAGACGTTGCATCAGACCCGACTCCGAATGAGCCTGCTTCCGGCAAATTGACTTCTGATGTAGACCCATTTCCTGATGGTATAGAAAATGTCGGGTCAAATTTATAAAGAAGCCACAGAAGCAAGTTCTGAGTACTATCTAGATCAGTATTCATATTTGCCTATCGCAGTCCGGACAGATCTCAATGTTACGCGGAATCTGGTTCTAAGGCGGGGGTCAAATCACCCTACTGCTTCTTCGTATTATTCTTCGTGTCACAGATTGCGAATATCCCAGGCAACTTCTAGGAGTTTTGACCACTGCTTGCGCAGTTGGGTAGGGGTTACGTCTAGCAGCCTTGATATCTCAGGATCGTTCAGCTGCTGCTGTTTTAGGTTCAGTATTTTTGATTGACTTCGGCTGATTTTTGTCTGCAAGTATTCCCACTGCTGAGGGGTTAGACCTAGATTCTTACCGAGTTCTGCGCCTAGCCATTCATGGACCAGCTCCCAGTTGTGGGCAAAGGAAAATTTCAGCAGATGGTACTTAAACCGCTGCTGTAGATAGTCTCGCTCACGGGGCGTAATCCCTAGAATGGTCTCAATTTCAGGGGTAGGCAAATCCATTAACCGCAGGCTGAAGTAGTCAGCGCAGTCATCTTGTCCCTTTTCGACTAAGTAATCCATTAACTGCTCGACTACCCGCTCGCGCACGGTGCTTTCGTTGTCAAGATTGTCCTCTGGCGTAGTTAGCTCTTCTCTTAGTCGCTGTAGGGGTGCTGTTCTAGGCTGATCGGAGTCGCCCCCTTCAATCGCCTGCTGAATATCGATTGCAGTCTCTGGTGGCTGTTGCTTTGAGAAGGTTTGGGTTCGCAAGATGATGAGTTGCTGCGATCGCCCCCGAGAGAATGGAATGCGCCTTTTGGCATAGCGCTCTGTAAAAGCCATATATTCAGCTAGCTCTAGCGAAGATCGAGGCCGATAGCTAGGCGCTACGTCATTCTCGCGGCGAAAGGCATTGATGCTTTCAACGTAAAAATTCTGCAAAAAATCTTCAATCAGCGCCACCCGCGCCTGATAGCTAGCTTGAACCTGAGGCGGCGTCATGTAGCGATAAACAATCGCACTAAGGTTGCTGTGCAGCTCTAAGCGGCCTTTAGTTGAACCTAGCTTGAGATAGTGCAGACATTGTTTCATCCGCAAATTCGCAAGTGTATCGGCCCAGCCCTCAACATCACCTGTGTTTTGAATGCGCTGACTTTCAGCACAAATGCGCTGCACTTCCGCGTCAATCCGTGTCGCGACCTCTTTGCAATTACGCACTGAAGCTGGCGTTTTTTCTCTAAGCTCTTGGCACAGTCGTTCCTGAAGCGTTTCCACAACTGATTTACTTATTCCCTGATGGTTGACCGTTTAGCAGCAGCACTTTGACTGATCAGTTTTGACCAGTGAATTTGACCTATCAATAGGCCCTGCAATCACTTCAGCAATTGCTTTAGCCTAGAGCAGGGCAAATACTGCCACACACCCTAATGAAGTTAGCCGCTACTGAAAATATAAGAAGCACTTTAGATCGCTGCTTTCACCATGCGTGTTTTAAGCGATTTTTGAGCCAAGCAATTTGAGTCAATTGAACTGGCTCAAGCTTCTAGTCTCAGCAGAGGCTGAACCACGACTAATGAAAATGTAGATGGAAGTTGAATCGTTAAGATGGGTAGGCACCATCTTGAGAATAGACAGATTAACGCGACTACTAACGCTTCCGATGTGATATTCACAGAAGTATTAAAGTTGTTAGAGAGCAGTTCTTGCAATTTACACACTGCAGCGATAGATCGTACTGACTGAATTGTGCTAACCAGAATTGTTTCTACTAGCCTTCATCTGCCAGATTTCGCTCAAAACTATACCCGCTGGTATATGGCGGATACAACCACTTTTTTTGACTTACCTATGGATATTGATCAACAGCTGCAAGACCTCATTGAAGGTGCCCCTCCAGAAGCAAACTTAAGAGCCGCGATCAAAACCGTATCGCCTGTTATTCGTAATATTGCCAAGCAGCTTAAGCACCCGAAGTACTACATTTTGCAGTCGATTAATCAGCAGTGGCTGCAAGCGACGATCGCTCGAAAAGATGCACCCAATCAGTCTAAACGGGTGATCTATGCCTATCCTTCGTTGGCCGCTGCGGCCAGTGACAAGCTTGCCAAAAGCAATCCTGGACTAATGGCACTCCCTATACCGGTTGCCCAGCTTCTGTTTCAGCTACCGTCTATTGAACCGGTAGACTGTCTAATATTCTTAGAAACCGATTTGAGAGATCAGGCGATAGAAGTTCGTCGCAGCGATCTCAAAATCCTGTTTCAAAGTCAGCTAACGCAAAGCCTAAAGCCGCAGATTCCACCCGATATTGCCTAAAGGCTTTCTTAAGATACAGGCGATCTAGATAAAATCAGAAAAAGCCTACCTATTCGTTAGATAGGCAGGCTTTTCTTATAAGTCTCTTTTCTTGTATCAGGTTCTTCCTTTCAGATCCCTTCTACCACTGCCTAGGACTAGTAAATAAATTAGCTAAGTCATTGAAGACAGCTTTTTAAAGAGCATGCTTAGAAGGCATGATTTGAAACGAGTTCAAAGACTAAAGCAACTATAAACCCAACCATAGCTAGACGGCCATTCCAAAGCTCTGCATAAGGGGTAAAGCCCATGCGAGGCTCTGGCCGGTAGTAGCGAGTAGGACTGATACCAAGCATTTTATTGTCGAGGGCATCAGAGGCAATGTCAGACTCTATCGAGACGGTTTTCGTTTCGTGGTTCATAAGGAGACTCTTATTACCTTCTTCCTAGTTACTTAATAAAAGTATAGGCGATATACAAGAAAATTAACTATATTTGCTGAAACACTCTGCTGGAATTCGTAAAATATCGCCTGATTGCAGCGCGTTTACTAGGTTGTGTCTTGATTTACGCTACCGACTGTACCAAGCGCAGAATCTGACTCAGACATATCTGGAATATCGGGTACAGGCTCGTTGCTGCCTGCTTCTGCTGACGGCAGCGTATCGTTCGTAGACTCCGCAGACTCCAACGATGCGATCGCATCGTTGGAAAATGCCTCATCAGCATCTTCTTCGTCTAAGCCAGCGCGATCAATATCTAGAGGCGCGTGAATAGGATCTGGATTTTCTGAAAGCTCAGGCACCATCTGCGGTAGCGCTGTTTCTGCATCTTCCGCATCCATCGCCAAAATTTCCGACTGAGAAGCCAGCTCAATTTTTTCAGCTTCGGCATCCGGCTCAATCGGCTGATCTGCGCCTTTGCCTAGCGGGCGAATGCGGCGAATGGGCAGATTAGCAGTAAGCGCCGTCATCCGCTGATCGGTTGCCAAAGAAAACTCTAGGGCATCAAAGTCAACTTCTACATAGCGAGAGACCACCGCAATAATTTCCTGGCGCATCATTTCTAGCGTCTGAGGATCTAGGGCCAGTCGGTCGTGGGCCAACACGATTTTTAGCCGACGCTTAACGTCATCGCGGCTGTGAGGATCCTCGGCTGGGCCAAAGAATCTGTCGAGAAGGTCGCTAATAAGAGGAATAGCCATGATAGTTAAGTTAAGTCACCGTGATGTCGCTGGCGGTTGGTCAATCGTTCTATAGGATTCTAGGAGAGGGTTTTATCGTAAGTCGTGCTAAAGAAACCAGAGTAGCTACTGACAACCTGGGTGCTTACATGCCAAACAGTCGCTTGAGCCTGGTAAAGAAAGATTCCTGAGGGATGCTCAAGTCCATCAGTGGAACTTTTTCACCCTGCAACCGCTGTGACACATTCATAAAGGCAATGCCTGCCTTAGACAAATTTTCTTCTAGCACCAAGGGCTCCCCTTTATTCGTCGAAACTATCACCTGCTCATCATCTGGAATCACACCCAGCAGCGGAATCGATAAGATACCTTGGACATCTTTTACCGACATCATTTGCTCGGCGGCTACCATCGCCGGACG
Organism: uncultured cyanobacterium; assembly: GCA_963833005.1. GTDB lineage: Bacteria > Cyanobacteriota > Cyanobacteriia > Phormidesmidales > Phormidesmidaceae > Phormidesmis. The sequence goes on from CAWHWK010000013.1 coordinate 128,904, forward strand.
CAGCCGATTGATCACTAAGCGCACTGCCTTAATATCATTGGCTTCTAATAACCCGATGACTCTATCCGCATCGCGCACCGCCGAAATTTCGGGTGTTGTGACAATAATGGCCTCACGCGCAGCCGCAATAGAGTTACGAAAGCCCATTTCGATGCCCGCCGGACTGTCAATCAAAATGAAGTTATAGACCTTGGTAAGCGCCTTGATTAGCCGCTTCATCTGCTCGGGCTTGATAGATTCTTTGGATCGATTTTGAGCCGCTGGTAGCAGTGCTAAGTTCGGCTGGCGCTTGTCTTTTACTAAGGCTTGGTCAAGGCGACACTCGCCAGCTAGTACGTCTAGCGCGGTATAGACAATGCGGTTTTCTAGGCCGAGCAGCAGATCTAGATTGCGCAGCCCAAAATCGGCGTCAACAACGGCGACTCGCTGCCCAGCCTTGGCGAGGGCCATCCCTAGGTTTGCAGTACAAGTTGTTTTACCAACTCCTCCTTTGCCGGAGGTCATAACAATAATGCGGCTCATGGGCTCTCTTTTTTAGTCAGGTCAGCTAGGGCAAATTCGGTGGCCAGCGCAATGCGAATGCCGTCTGGCCCAATATAGGCAACTTCAGGCTGGTATTGCGCTGGCGGATCATCAGGTGAGCGAGCCACTTTGTCAGCGATTCGCAACTGGGTAGGCTGCATGTGCAGGGCCATAATACGGCACTGAGCGTTGCCTCCCGCACCCGCGTGGACAACGCCTCGTAGGTGCCCCCAGATAAAAATGTCTCCTTCCGCCACAATAGAACTCCCCGGATTAGCGTCTCCTAGCACAATTACGGTTCCTCTGTGGCGAACTTCTACGCCAGAGCGTAGGGTCGTTTGTAGGTACAAGGGCTCGTCCATGGCCTGTCGAGAGGCTTCTTGCCCTTGGCCTAGATGGCTCAAGGTGGTTTGTTGCTCTACTGAATAGCCTGCCGTAGCCGCGGCTACGGCAGTTTGACGACGGCTGGCGTAAATGCGCTTGAGGGGCAGTTGGGCATCGCTGAGCAGCGCGTCTATTTCTTGTACCTGTTGAGAATCCAAGAGGCGATCGCGCGCAATCAGGTGCACAGGCGTGTGCGGCTGCAAAAATCGCTCCCCACCGCTAATGCGCTCTTTCAGCTGTCGCCGTAGCTCCTCCCAATGAACGGGATTTCGACTTTTCTCAGGTGCAGGCGGCAGTATCAGCAACAGCCGTCCCCCCTCGCTTTTAAATTGAACTTGCAAGTTCGGATTGCTTTCCGGCTTGGTTTGAATCGTTTCCGCCTCAAACGAAGCAGTCTCCGGCTCAATCTCTAAAATAAAATTATCAAAGTCGAGTTCATTATTAGAGGTCTCAGCACCATTCAAAGCCTCCTCACCTTGATCGCCATTTCCTTGAACATCGTTTGAAGAAAAATTTGGAACCATCTGCCAACACCCTTTGGCCGCACATCCTAAAACTTGAGTAAATAAGGCAAAGACCTCACAGAAGCAAGCTGTAAGCCTTGGCCATCTTAGAACACTATTGCTTTATGGAACATAGCGCGTGGCTAAATACATCAGACTTATTAAGATCAGTTGACACTTAGCCACTCAGTAGGTGTATGGGTAAAAAGGCAGGCAATAATACGTTTCGATATCAGTAAAAACAGGCAGACCAGTCTTGGCAAGCACAAAGCGATAGATGCAAAAGCAGGTATAAAAAGTTCACCTAGATAACTGCCCACTAGTCCGACAAAAAGCTCGGCGAAAAAATACACCTACTGTGAAATTGTGCACCACCGTGAATTTACTAAATTAAAGAGAACATAAATTCAAACAAGCATTTGATAAAGCCGTTTTACCGTGTAATGTTCATAACTGTGCTCTAGATAGTGTGCTCTAGATAGATAGTATTTCCACCGTTTGACCACCTATCGATGGCCTATTGATGGAATGTTCTCCAAGGGGGCTCTCTTAACAATGACTACAAAAGTGGGCCAACAGGCTGCTCTAAAGAATAAGGTTGTCTCACCTGAACAAAACATCCAGAGGTGTTACTGGAACAATGGTTAATCGCAAAACGGTCTCAGCTCTAACGATTGCAGCGCTCATTGCCTGTGCTGTTCCTATCAAATCAAAGGCATCTGCGCTCGGATCTTCCCTGATAGATCAGGCGGTATTAAGTCAGGCAGTATTAGGTCAGGCAGTATTAGGTCAGGCAGTATTAGGTCAGGCAGCACCTACCTTCCCTGTACCCGCTTCAGTGGAAAAAGGCACAGAAATTACGGTCAGCAGTAGTTCTGACAACATGAACGCAATCAGTGCGGCTTTGCGCCAGGGGTTTGAAAGCACGTACGCCAATAGCAAAGTCACCGTTGAGACTAAAGATGCCAACGCGGCCCTTCAAGATGTGCTCAACGGGAACGCGGACCTAGCGGCTATTAGCCGTCCGCTCACAGCCGCAGAAAAGCAGAAAGGACTGATTGCAGTTCCTGTTCGACGTGAAAAAATTGCCATTGTTGTCGATAAAGACAATCCTTTTTCTAACAGCATTACGGGTAGCCAGTTTGCCCAAATTTTCAGAGGTGAAATTAAGAACTGGTCAGCAGTAGGGGGACCAGATAGCGTCATCAAGCTAGTAGACCGGCCAGCGAGCAGCGAAACCAGACAGGCACTCAGCCCTTATCCTGTGTTTACGACGGCTCCTTTCAACGCTGCAAACGGTGCCACGACCCTCGAATCAGATACCCCCGAGGCGCTGATCACAGCGCTTGGAACAAATGGTGTTGGGTATGTATTAGTCGGAGAGCTAGCAGGCCAGCCTGAACTCAAGGCGCTTCCGCTTCATCAGACACCACCAAGCGACTCACGCTATCCGTTCTCTCAGCCCTATTCATTTGTTTACGCTGGAGGAGCGTCACCAGCTGTATCAGCCTTTTTGGGCTATGCCACTGGCAATCCTGGCCAGGCGGTTGTGAATGATGCGGGTGTTTCAGGGGTTGGGTTAATTCCTAATGCAACAGGTGGCGGCGCAACCGCAGCTGCTGGCAACGCCTCCGGAACGGCTACAGGGAGCGCGTCTACTAGCGGTGATGGTAGTGGCAGTGCTGAAGACAGTTCTAATTCAGAAACAGCAGGTACGTCTGGGAGTGGATCTCAGTCAGGCGGCGAATCTGCGACGGCATCTGGCGGAGAAGTGGATGGAGCGACGCTGGCGGCGGCGGGCGTAGCGGCCGGACCAGATGGCATATTTGGAACAGATGACGATGTCGATATTGCCGGGCCCGATGGTGTATTTGGCACCGCTGATGATATTGACATCGCTGGACCAGACGGCATTATTGGAACGGATGACGATATTGAAATTGGCCCGACTGAAACCGGGGCTGAGGAAGAGGATATAGCAGATGAAGGCGCGCTGGAAGACCAAGGCAGCTGGTGGTGGTTGCTTCTACCGTTAGCAGGACTAGGGCTATTGATTTGGGCTGCTAGCAGAACGACTAGCGAGGAAGAAACCGGCTATATCGCAAATGCAGATCTAGAAGATGATCGCGATCGCACCACCTACGATGGAAACCTGAGCACAGATGAACTCGCCGGAGGCACACCAGAGATAACAGGTGAGTCTAGCAGCGCTTACTTGAAAAACGTCGATAGCAAGGCGTCGAATAGCATCGGCCAGGATGTAGGGAAAGGGACTACTCCAGGAACAGGCGTTGGTTCAGGCATTGATTCAGGCGTTGGGGTTGGAGCGGTTGCGGCTGGCGGCGCAGCGATCGCAGCTAGTAGAACCATCGACCGCGATCACCTTACAGATCCAACTACAAATTCGGCTACGGATTCGGCTATAGATCTGGCGACAGAGGGGGTAAGCACAGAAGGCACAGCTGGCGATTCGACAAGAGAACTGCGAGAAAGTGGCTTACCAGGACGTGAAGACCGCAGCGTAGGCCGCGTAAAGAGCGACATGGATGACGCCAAAAGCAGCATTCGAGGTGATGTTACCGGTATCAGAGGGGAGACTGGCAGTAGGATTGAGGGCAGGCAAGGCAATGCTACTAGTAGTGGAGTAGCGGCTAGTGGTCTTGATAGCAGCATTGAAAGCAGCAACATTGACAGCACTGAAAATGAGCTTCGAGCGAACGTGGATACCAGCACAACTGAAGGAAGTAGCTGGTTAGATCGAGCAAAGCAGCGAATTAATGAAGCGACCGAGCAAGCTAAAGACGCAGCGGCTGACCTCAAAGACGATATGACGGACAGTCGTTAAGGTTGCTACCGGCCCGATGAGCGCTAGCAAGCGACTGTTTTTATTATCGCGATCGCGCTAGATTGCCTTGAGCGCGAGGGAAACGCTATGGCCTGGTCGTCAGCTCACGCTAAGTTACATATTTTGCTGCGATCGCGAATCCTGCTGCCAAAGAACAGCCGCATTTTGATGGCGGTTTCCGGCGGGCAAGATTCGTTGTGCATGGCCCATCTATTAATAGAGCTAGCTGAAAAGTGGCAGTGGCAACTAGCCGTTATTCACTGTAATCACCGCTGGCGAGGCGACTCGGCAGATAACGCAGCGCACGTTCTGGCGTTAGCCAAAGCATGGCAGATTCCGGCATGGCTAGAAGTGGCGCAATCGCCGCCCGCTAATGAAGCCGCAGCAAGGAAATGGCGCTATGAAAGCTTTGCCAAAGTAGCCAGGCAGCAGGACTACGACTATGTTGTGACCGGACACACACAAAGCGATCGCGCTGAAACCGTCTTATACAATCTCATTCGCGGCACCGGAACAGACGGCATTGGGACTTTGCCCTGGGTGCGATCGCTAGACACCACCTGCCCGCCTATCACCCTCGTACGCCCTCTGCTTAGCTTCAGCCGCACAGAAACTAGCGCGCTCTGTCAGCAGCAGCAGATCCCTATCTGGGAAGACAGCACAAATCAAGATCTGCACTTTCGCCGCAATCGTATTCGCCATGAGCTATTGCCTTACTTGCGATCGCATTTCAATCCACAAGTCGAAAGCGCACTGGCTCAAATTGCCGACATTGCCACTGAAGAATCGGCTTACTTAAGCCAGCAGGCTGAAGACATTTATCGCCAGTGTGTTTTGCAGGTAGACAACGAAAGCTGGGAGATTCAACGCACTGTATTAGGGCAGTCGCATTTGGCAATTCAGCGCAGAGTGATTAGGCAGCTATTACAACGCGCGATCGCGCAGCCTCCCAACTTCTTACACATCGAAAAACTAGTCGCTTTGCTCACTGCGCCTAACGGTAGCCAGAGCGATCCCTATCCAGGTGGATGGATCGCTCAAGTGCACGGCTCAACCATCCGCTTTACTCAGAAAACGTCTTAGAAACGGGTGCTTCTCTAAGATAAGTGGCCTGACTTTCTTAACATTTGCGTTACTATTCTCGCCACAATTGACACAAATACGGGTAACTACGCAGATATTTTTTCCAGCTAAAGCCTTGATGCGAGGGGAAACCGGCGGCAACGATGGTTAGGAGGAAAGGGTAAGAGCCAAAGTGAGCAGCGTGAGCAGCAGCTCATACAAACGCTAAGAAGCTTTACAAAACTAATAGTCTCCGCTAATATAAGTTCATAGGCGAAAGCTGATTTTTTTACAGCCTCGCCCTTGTACCTAGATAACTAAAAAGGATTCATAATGACTACTACTCTACAGCAGCGCGAAAGCGCGTCACTGTGGGAGCAGTTCTGTCAGTGGGTTACAAGCACCGACAACCGCCTCTATGTAGGCTGGTTCGGCGTCTTGATGATCCCGACACTACTTGCTGCTACCGCATGTTTCGTAATTGCGTTCATCGCAGCCCCTCCCGTTGACATCGACGGCATCCGTGAGCCTGTTGCAGGTTCATTGATGTATGGCAACAACATCATCTCTGGTGCAGTTGTGCCTTCTTCCAACGCGATTGGTCTTCACTTCTACCCCATCTGGGAAGCTGCCTCACTCGATGAGTGGCTTTACAATGGCGGTCCTTACCAGTTGGTAATTTTCCACTTCCTCATCGGCGTCTTCTGCTACATGGGTCGTGAGTGGGAGCTTTCTTACCGCCTCGGTATGCGCCCTTGGATTTGTGTTGCCTACTCTGCTCCTGTTGCAGCGGCAACAGCAGTCTTCTTGATCTACCCACTCGGTCAGGGTTCATTCTCTGACGGGATGCCTTTGGGTATCTCTGGTACGTTCAACTTCATGCTGGTCTTCCAGGCAGAGCACAACATCCTGATGCACCCCTTCCACATGTTGGGAGTTGCTGGTGTATTCGGTGGTTCTTTGTTCTCGGCGATGCACGGTTCACTCGTGACATCTTCCTTGGTTCGTGAGACCACTGAAACTGAGTCTCAGAACTACGGTTACAAGTTTGGTCAAGAAGAAGAGACGTACAACATCGTTGCAGCCCACGGCTACTTCGGTCGTCTAATCTTCCAATACGCTTCTTTCAACAACAGCCGTTCACTCCACTTCTTGTTGGGTGCATGGCCTGTAGTTGGCATCTGGTTTACCGCACTCGGTATTTCCACGATGGCATTTAACTTGAACGGCTTCAACTTCAACCAGTCCATCATCGACTCACAGGGTCGCGTGATTGGTTCTTGGGCAGATGTATTGAACCGTGCCAACCTGGGTATGGAAGTGATGCACGAGCGCAACGCTCACAACTTCCCGCTTGACTTGGCCGCTGGCGAAGCAGCACCGGTTGCTTTGACGGCTCCTTCTATCAACGCATAGATCTTTTTGTCTATCGTTGCTAGGCAGGTCGACCTTGAATAGTTGATACAGTGAATCCTTTTGTCAGATTCTTCTGCCCTGTGCTTGAGTTTCTGATTAAGGTTCACTGACAAAAGCGCTCTCTTCGGGGAGCGCTTTTTTGTTGGGGATATTTTGACGATTACTGCTGGATGATTACTGCTGTAGGAGCCTTACGTGTAAAGTGACTTGCGCATTAACCTTTCAAAGTCGCGTCCGGCAAAATCAGCATGGCATCGCCGAATGAGTAAAAGCGATAATCTTGGGCGATCGCATCCTCATAGATCTGCATCAGCCGCTCCCGGCCAATCAGGGCGCTAACCATCATTAACAGACTAGATCCGGGTAGATGAAAATTCGTAATCATACCGTCGATCACTTGCCACTGATAGCCAGGGTAAATGAACAAATCGGTTCTCCCGCTATAGGGCTTTAGCTCACCACAGATCGCAGCGGTTCCTTCCAACGCTCTAGTGGAGGTGGTGCCTACCGCAATGACTCGCCCGCCGTTGGCCTTTGTTTCCTGAATTTTTTCGACCGTGAGCGCGGGCACTTCAATGCGCTCTTGGTGCATTTCATGCGTTTTAATGTCAGTCACTTCTACCGGGCGAAACGTGCCGATGCCTACATGCAAGGTGACTTCGGCAGTTTGAATACCTTTACTTTTGAGCTTTGCAAGCAGAGTTTCGGTAAAGTGAAGCCCGGCAGTTGGGGCAGCGATCGCGCCTTTTCTTTCAGCAAAAACTGTCTGATACTGATCGGGCAAAGCCTCTGACGCAGTGATATATGGTGGCAAGGGCACCTGCCCCAGCTGATAAATCAGCTCATCTATTGAGCCTTCGACTTGTGGCACCAGCTTAATAACTCTGCCGCCTGTCGCCTCATCGCGTGCTTCGACCAAGCCAACAAGTAAGGGCTTCTCGATGCTAGGTTCGGCATTACTGTCACAATTGCCAGTTTCAGGCTGGCCAATTTCACGCTGGCCAAACCAAATTTCTGCCCCCGGCTGGATTCGTTTGCCGGGGCGAACCAAGGCCAACCACTTATCGCCGTCTATCGGTTCTATTAGCAAAACCTCGACAGCAGCTCCGCTCGATTTGTAGCCCAGCAGTCTTGCTGGAATCACCTTCGTGTTGTTAAGTACTAGCAAATCACCCGGCAGCAGCCAGTCTACCAGCTCATAAAAACGACCGTGCTGATGCGTTTGCTTACCATCAATCACAAGCAGTTTAGATCGATCGCGCGGAGTCAGCGGTGTTTGAGCAATGCGTGATGGGGGCAGTGTGTAGCTGTATGCACTAAGCTGGCGATCGCGCTGACCTATGGCATGCTCATTGCTGGTCTTATCGGTCATAACATTTGTCCTCAGCCCAAGGCGTATTTACACGTAAGTTCACTGCTTCACCTATTATTTGTCAATCAATTTGTGTAAGGAATGGGCAACTGGAGGGAGTTGGTAAGTCATAATAAAAAAGATTCACCTTACAAAATAGAACTATCAACTTAAGGTCTGTAACCGTTAATAGCAGAAGCTAATTGGTTGTAATTCGTAGGCGTATGCACATTGGCTACTTGTTTTCTTAGAGTGGCCTACTTTTTTCCTCTTCAATTTAGATAGCTAATTTAGATAGCTGCCTTGCTTATTAAGGCAAATAAGTTAAGGCAAATAAGACTGTAGCACCCACTCCCTTAGACGATGGAATACATCTACTACCTGGCTAATGCAAGCCTAACGCTACGTGTGGTTGAGCGTTTGCTGTGCGTTACTCAGCTACCGCTTGAGTTCATAACGGTCATTCACCAAATTGACGGGTGGGTGGTGAAAGTTAAGCTGCACGATAGTGCGACGAAGCGATCGCAGCAAAACTTTTTGGCCTTTCTCAATGAAATTGGCACCATCTACGAGCCAAAGTTCCGCGTCAGAATGGCCCTGTGGGGACTAGAAATGGGACAGTCTGCCGTTGATGTAATGCGGCGCTATCAGGTTGCTGTCGTTTCACATGGCAAACCCGACCGACTAGAAATTGAAGAATTTCGCGAGCAGTTTGTGACTGGATTAGGCTATTGCCCTGAGACGCTGGCCTAACCCGTGAAGGCGGCTCGTTTAACAGAAAGCATTTCGCAAATAAGATTGCAGCACCAGAAACTTTTGAGCATCAGGAATTTGTAAGCTTAGACCGCTAGCGGGTGGGCTAGAATGACAGCTCACCAACGCAATATCAAACCGACAGGGCATTTCAGAAAGGTGGGGATGCCGCACCAGAAAGTATCGGGCTGTCATTCGTATTTTCTTTTGTTTGGTGTGGGTAACGGCTAGCAGGCCGTCGGCATCCCAGTTTCCTTGGCTTCGGGTTTTCACTTCAATAAAGGCCAGCATTTCGCGTCGCAATGCCCCTTCTCCGCTGAGCCCTTTAGCAATCAAATCAATCTCACCAAAGCGGCTATGCCAGCGCTGATGGAGGATTTGACACTGCTTGTGCAGCAGCCACTGGCACACTAGCTGCTCGCCATATTTTCCCAAATCTGCTGGGCTATTTTTTACTGATTCACTCAAAATAAGTCGTAAGTAGCGATAGCAAATCCATTGAAAATCATCATGCTAACAACAGCCACTCTTTACCTAGCCTTATTTGGTTGTCTTAGCCTATCTACGTCAATCCTGTATATATTCCGTTCCGTTGATTAGAGCTATTTCTGCTCGGACAAACTCACGCCCCAAGTAAGCCGCGTGGTCTAAATAGGTAATCGGGCAGGGATTATCTTTGTCTTCAAAGATTTTCATACAGAGTTCCTTGGCGGTGCGTCCGGTAAACACCTGTGTTGCCTGGCGCACGCTTTTTCCCCTAACACTGAGGGGTTTTCCTGTTTTTGGATCGCAGGCCAGCCCTTTTTCGTTGATCGTGTTAGAAAAATGCTTAGCACACAGCAACCCCGCTTCAGTATCAAGATAGATTAAAAAATAGCCTGCCGGATCAAGCTGAATGTATCGCTTTGAGAGCTTGTCATCTAGCGCGGCTAGTGCCTGAGCGTCTACAGATGTTGCGGTTGTCATTTTCCCTTGTCACCTTTTTATTGACCTTAAGAGCTTTTCGTTTCGTTGGCTCAACTCATAATTTTAGCGTGGCCGGGAAAGTAGAAATATTACCGTTCTCGAAATATTACAGATGGCAGATCATCAACAGCGTAGATAGCGGGTTGGTCATCGCTAAACATGGAGAGGTGAAGATGGCGTACGTAGGCAAATGCTCTGGGCAAATGCTCTAGGCTGAGATTTATCCCGCTTCAGATTCGATCAGCGGGATCTCTTCTGAGAGGTTTTTGAGCGGCAAATCTGCATTGATCTGCTCTATCTGCTGCTGCTCGGCGGCGTTGATGCGGCCAATGTAGTTGCCCAAAATTTGGTCTAGCTCTGGGGCGTAAAAGCGATGCAGGCTGTGGTTGGGGGTGGCCGGAAAGCCGCGCCGTTTTTTGTGCCGACCACCTGCGCCAGGGTCAAAGGTGTTAATGCCGTTAGCGATCGCCCATTCGATCGGTTCGTAGTAGCAGGCGCTGAAGTGCAGGTTGTTGTACTCCTCAAACGAGCCCCAGTAGCGACCGTAAAGGCGATCGCCTTTTCTAAGGCAAAAGGACATGCCCACCGGGTCGTTAGGGCTATCTTCTGTGTAGGCAGCAAAAATGACGACGCGATCGCGCCAAACCGAATAAAGCTGCCGAAAGAAATCTTGCGTCAGATACTTACTGCCCCACCAGCCAAACTTATCGCAAGTGTCGCTGTAAAAGTCATAGACCTTCAGGCACAGTTCGGGCGTCAGCGACTCGCCCGTATGCACCTTAAAAAAGATACCGGCTTTCACAACAGATTTGCGTTCACGCTTAATATTGCGCCGCTGATTGGCATTGAACTGCGCTAGGTAGTCATCAAAAGTCTTGAAGCCTCGGTTTTGCCACACATAGCTATGGTGCAGCCACTTGTGAAATCCCAGCGCTTCCATGGTCTCTTGCCACTGCGGATCGACGTACAAAAAATTGCAGCCAGATAGCTTGTGCTTTACGCAAAATTCGTCAATTAGCTGCACCATTGCCTGAGTAATTTCCGCTTCATCTTCAGTCGGTGCAATCAAAAAGCGATAGCCTTCTGCGGGCGTAAAGGGCGACATGCCCAACAGCTTTGGATAGTACTCGACGCCCAGTCTGCCCGCTAGCTCTGCCCACTGATGGTCAAAAACAAACTCACCATAGCTATGCCCCTTCAGATACAGCGGCGCGGCGGCGACTAAAGTATCCTCTTTCCACAGTGTCAGATGGTTGGGCAGCCAGCCCGTCTTCGGCCCGGTGCTGCCAGAGGTTTCCATGTTATTCAGCCAGGCCCACTCAAAGGCAGGGGTTGCCAGCGGTAGTGCGATCGCATCCCACTGCGCAGCTGGAATATCTGACAAACGACCCATCCAGCGGGCGGTGTACTGCACTTGAGTTGTTGACACAGTTAGTTTTGCGGTTATGGACTTCTATATAGAGTAGTAGAAGTTTTAGAAACGTGCTGCCTCGATATGAACGGGAATTGATGCAGGATGGTCGGGAAGGAATGCAGCTCGGTCGGCATCAAGTGCAGCACGGTTGGCAATCAATGCAGTGCGGTCGGGAAGCGGCGCAGAGCAGACTGTATCAAATGCAGTGTGATCGAGAACGAACGCAGCCCGGTCGGTATCCAGTACAGTGTGGTCGAAAGTAGGCGCAGCGTGACCATAAGCCAATGCAGTGAGATCGGCCTGAAGCGAATGATCGTAGGGTTATGGCTTGCTCAGACCTGTCGTAATTGAGCATTGCGGCAGAAAATTGGGCTTTACATGGGTTCTCACGCTTTAGCGGGGAGGGTTATGCTTAAATCAAGCGTGTTTGGTCCATTTTTAGAGAAATTAGAAGGAACAAAGCTGTGACACTAGAGGTTCTGCTAGCGCTAATGGTCGGTGCATCGGTTAATCCGGTGACAGCAGCAGGACTGATTGCGGGCGGAATCACGACCGTTGGCGGTGGCATCATCAGCAACCGAGCCGACGCTGCGCTGGTGTGGAGCTGCGGCGCACTGGCAAAAGCGCTAAAAAAAGAAGACGCCGCGCCGATGAAAGCGGTCTTGGCCAAAGCCCTATGGCTGTCTTATTTGCAGGCACTAGAGAGTGTCTGCACCGAGTGCAAAGCAGAGCTGATCGGCGAATCGGCATTGACCTATCGCGGGCAGCCCAACTATCCACCCGAAGCTCGCGCCGATATTCACTGGTTAAATCAAAAGCTAGATCGGCTCTCACAAGAGATGCGATCTATTGAGCAAGGCGCACTAGAGAAGGTTCCAGACTTTTCTTGGCAGGCGCTTGAGCAGTTTACCGCGCCCATATCAGCGCCCGTAGCAGCAAAGCAAAGCATCAAGCAAATGGCAATATCAGCGCTAATAGACGCTGCGGATGAGCCGGAGATTATTCCGATTTACAAAAGCAAACTGGCGCGGACTGAAACCGGCTTATTTGAGCGGGCGTGCGGATTTTTTGCCAAGCGCTTGGCCGAGGATTCAGCGCTTCAGGTGTTTTTTGAAAATCATCTGCTAATGCAAATGAGTAGTGGCATGGCTGAGCAGGTCATTACGCTAAAGGCACTACAGCAGCAGCTAAACGATCTGTCGCAAACCGTGCCTCAGCAGCTAAATCAAGCGTTGGCCACATTGGAGGCAGTAGAGGCAAAACAGGACAAGACCCAAGAGAATACAGGTCTGATTTTGGCGCAAAGCCGAGAAATCAAGAGACTGATAGAAACGCTGATAGTGGTACGCCTAGGAGGAGATCAGCTTTCTGATAAAGCTGATGGTAAGCCTGCGGCAATAGAACCTGATCTCGCCAAAAAGCACACTATTGCACCCAACCCTTTTGGCCCTTTGGGTGGACGAATTAAGAATTTACAACAGCTCTTTGGTCGAGAACGACTGCTCAATAGAATTTTTGAAATTTTGAATAGCGGTAGTAATGTTGCCCTGATCGGTCAGGGGCAAATAGGCAAATCATCTGTGCTAGAAGCAATTCAGCGGCTAGCAGAAGATCGACTAACGGGTTATCGTCAGCCAATTTATATTGACTTGCAGCACGTTGTAGATGAGCACGATTTTTACTTTGCGCTGTGCGACCAGGCTGGCATTGAAGAGCTAAAAGGGTTTCGGCTGACGCGGGCGCTAGAAACCAAGCGCTTGCTGCTACTGCTAGATGGCTTAGAAAAAATGACGCTAGATGGCTTTACCGATCAGGTTCGTGGCCATCTGAGAGGATTGGCAGATGGCAGAGATGCCCCCATCAAGATGGTAGTGGCGGCGTCCGAGTCGTTAGATCAGCTATTTATCGGTGATGGCATTAGCAAAATGACCTCTCCAGTAGATGGCATCTATCTAGAAGAAACAATTGCCCCTTGGGATGAGCCAACACTACGAGCGTTTATTGCCAACCGTCTACAGACAACCACAATTCAATTTTCTGAGGCTGAAATTTCAACCATCTTTGAAAACAGTCAGGGCCACCCTAGGCAGGTGATGATTCACTGCTATCAGTGCTACGAGCGCTATCGAGGGGAATGAGATGAGCACTAGCGAAGTACCTCGGCTAAATTTGGCCCCTAAGCGCCGCAAGCCCCTCTCGCTTTGGAACCCATTAGATTATCTACAGCTATTAGGCTGGGTCTTTTTCTTTCCGCAGGCGCTGAGATGGTATGTAGAAGTCTTTGGTGAAAAAAGAGAACTCAGCGACTGTAAAAGCTGGGCAGAGCGGCGACAGTGGTGGAGAGATTCTCCTATTCAAAGAGCCTTCTGGATGCAAGGCTTGCTGACAACTATCATCGCCCCAATTGGCATCGCGTTGATTCTCTATAGATTAGGTGTTTCTGTCGATGTCTTCGGCGTGGCGTTCGGCGTGGCGTTCGGCGTGGCGGTCGGCGTGGCGGTCGGCGTGGCGTTAGGCGTGGCGGTCGGCGTGGCGTTCGGCGTGGCGGTCGGCGTGGCGTTCGGCGTGGCGGTCGGCGTGGCGTTCGGCGTGGCGGGCGGCGTGGCGTTCGGCGTGGCGGGCGGCGTGGCGGTCGGCGTGGCGGTCGGCGTGGCGGTCGGCGTGGCGGGCGGCGTGGCGGGCGGCGTGGCGTTCGGCGTGGCGTTCGGCGTGGCGTTCGGCGTGGCGGGCGGCGTGGCGTTCGGCGTGGCGTTCGGCGTGGCGTTCGGCGTGGCGTTCGGCGTGGCGTTCGGCGTGGCGTTAGGCGTGGCGATCTTGCGACCAGAGCTATGGCTATTAACGATGATTATCAGACTATTACCTGGCAATCAACCAAAGACATTTAGTCGGATTACAGCACTTCCACTACCCAAACTGACCCAACAAATCCTTCGCTGGTTAAGCCACGACTGGATACAGGCAGTCCGTAATATCAATACATTGCTAGCCTATAGCGAACAGTTTATTCCGGTTGTCAAAGCAGTCAACCAAAGCCTTGCCAAACTCGATCCAGACGCGCTCGTACTCAGTGTTTCTCAGTTAGCAGAAGCGCCGTTTGACTGGAATCTAATCCGCTACAGCTCTGCTTCATTATCAAACGCATTCAAAGAACAATTTGTTGACGGTTTTTTTTACCTTCCACGCAGCATAAAGAGACGGCTGTTAGCTCGCATAAACACTCATATGCGAACAAACACTCCCGCTCGCGCCACCGCCGCCGGATTCTGGTATCTTCACGAAAATCAACCGAGCCTGGCCGCTGACGCTTTTTCCCACGTTCTGCACCTATCCCACGGCGCAGAAATGCAGCAGCTCGCCCACTGTTTAGAAATCGCTCTCAACGCCAATCAGCTAAACGATCGCAACTTGGTCACTAGTCTCAGCATCCCTAGCTCTCCGCTGCTGCGTACCAATACCTGGACCACTATCTCTCGCTTTCGCAGCATCGTAGACGACGCCCAAATCATCTACCAAAGCTACTCCCGCTCTGCCCGCTCCCTCGCCCTCAACCGCGCCCTTGGCAAACTCACCGAAACCCTCGACAACATTGAGCTTATTCCTCAAGCTGAGCGAGCTTTGATCATCACTATTGCCGAATCTTGGCAAGCAAAGCTCTTGTCAATTGCCAGTGATATTGGCGAAGTCACTCACACCCAACCCGTCCACAACCCTTACGTAGCAGGCGACCCCGTAGAAGGCAATCTGTTCGTCGGTCGCGGCGAAGTGATCAAACAGATAGAAGAACTCTGGCTGCTAGGTAGTCAGCTCCAGTCCGTCGTACTCTTACGGCCATCGCCGCATGGGTAAAACATCCATTCTCAAAAATCTACCGACTTACCTGGGTAACAACATTCAGGTCGTCTACATCAACCTACTCAACCTCGGCGCAGTCTCCGAAGGCGCAGGCGAAGTATTGATCACCTTCAGTGACGCCATCAGCGCCAAACTCTCCGTCTCACCCCCAGACGACGAAACTCTGCTCCGATTGCCCTATCCCACCTTCCGCCGCTTCATCCAAACCCTCAACCAGTCTCTAAAAGACAACCAGGGCCTAATCATCGCCCTAGACGAATTTGAAAAAATCGAAGACCTCATCCGCGCCGACAAACTCAGCTCAGACTTTCTCGGCTTCTTGCGCGGCCTGCTACAAATGAGCCCCAAAATCGCCTTTGCCTTCGCTGGCCTCCACACCTTAGAAGAAATGACCGCCGACTACTTCAATCCGCTCTTTGCCAGCGTCCTCCCCATCCGCATCGGCTTCTTCACCATCGGCGAAACCCGCGAACTGCTCGCCAACCCCGCCGAAGACTTCACCCTCGACTACCAACCAGACACCCTAAACGAAATCTACCGCCTCACCGCCGGACAGCCCTACCTTACTCAGCTACTGGGCTTCCAGCTAGTGCGCCACTACAACCATCAGGTCTTTGACCAAGGGCGCGATCGCACTCCCATCTTCACCCCCGAAGATCTTGACACCGTTATCCACCACACCGATTTCTTTGCCAAAGGCCGCTACTACTTTACCGGCGTGTGGAATCAGGCAGGCCAAGATGCAGCAGGGCAGCAGGCCGTTCTGAAGCTGTTAGCGGAAATGGAAGAAGGGCGATCGCATCCCGAAATCTGCCGTAAAACCAAGCTATCAGCAGACACCGTCACCCTTGCGCTCAACACCTTGCAGCGTCACGACGTCGTCACAGCACACAAAAGCAACTGGAAAATCATCGTCCCCCTCTTCCGTCAGTGGGTACTACAGCACCAGCCACAAAAAAGAGGGCTCTAAGCCCCCTTCTCATCAATCATTTTCTCCAGGCTACGCGCCCATTGATGACCGTGCAGGCATCGGCGACTAGTCCAAGTAGCCCATCAAAGTGCCTGGATCTTCATCAATATCGTTATCAGCAATCGGGCGATGACCAGGCAACGTGTCAATATTAGAAATATTTAGCGTACTGACGGCAACCGGACGATGGCCAGGGAGGGTATTGGTGGTCGAAATCTCAAAAGAATTAGCCATCACTGGGCGAATTCCCGCAGACGAAAGCGAATCGACCACTTCTACATCACTCAGCGTAATAGGCCGATGGTTCGGCAGCGAATCAGACTCAAATACGCGGGTGTGATCAGATAGTTCCATAATTTCGTGGGTGGGTGCTTTAACCAAACCGCCTTTCTGCAAGGTTTCGCCCTTGCCTGCCTCGGGTTTGGCTTCAGCGGCAGTCGCCGCTACTTTTTTACGAGTGCGGCTGCTGCTGGAGGCACTTTTGCTAGTACCGTTCTCGTTGGGGGTGCTCATGGCGTTGACCTTATTTGCTTATTATCGAAGACCTAATGAGCCCAGTTTCTGGATGCTCGTTGGGGGTGCTAGGGTGGCCCAAATGCGGGCTTTTTTGGGTGAATAATCTGAGATGTTATTCACTAAACTTAAGAAATTATTATAGATGAAAACACGACTGATTCAGTTTACGAAAGGTAATAAGGTCCGTAAACAAGGATTGCTGTTGTGTGCAGCTATACATTACAAGCGCTATAATTAGAGCCCATGTTTAGTATGGGCATCCACACGGGGCTGAAACGGTTTCGACGTTTTAACGAAAGTCGTGTTGTGATTCAGGTCAAGAGTGAGTCTACTCTTGTAAATAAAGGCTCAAACTTAAAGATACATGCAAACAACATCGTACCTTTTGCTCGTAAGCGCGCTCTTGTAGCTGTCGCCTAACAACCTCTTATAGGTTCGAGCGTCTGAACTGTGACTCCGTTAATCAGTAAAGACTAAACCCCCAACGGACGCGCTGGCAAACTTTCTTCGGTGGGTGCGTCAGCTAAGACTTTCACCGAAGCATCCTGTTTCCGGGACAATGGAAAACTCCCGCCTTGAGGGTTAGAGAGGCTATACCTGTGAATGAACGATACGTGATTACTTAGAGCGGACACGGGTTCGACTCCCGTCAGCTCCATTAAAAAAGACTCGACTTATCTTTTTTGTGAGTCGAGTCTTTTTTTGATTAAGTTTGTTATCTGGCGGTTTATTGTCTGGAGGCTTTAGACAGCAGTTGTGATAGAGCTTTTCGAAGAAAGCTAAAAGCCTACTTCAGAATTGGCTTTCAGGGACGCTTAGCCGAGGGTGCTAATGGCAATCGTCGCGAACATGGCGCTGATAATATAAAACACGCCAACCACCTGTAGCTCTGACCAGCCGGATAGCTCAAAGTGATGATGCAAAGGAGCCATTTTAAAGAGGCGCTTTCCTTTACCATCTGGGCCCTTGGTCGCTTTGTAATAGCCTACTTGCAAAATCACTGACAGGGTCTCAGCGAAGAAAAGCAGCGTGACAATTAGCAAGCCAAACAGGTTGCCGCTCAAGATGCCAATGGCAGCGAGTGCACCGCCCAAAGCGAGCGATCCCGTATCACCCATGAATACTTTGGCCGGGTTGCGGTTGTGTGCAAGAAAGCCAAGGCAGCTACCGCTAAGCGCCATACATAAGACCATGAGATCAGGGTGGGTCGGTGCAATGACCACGCCTAGACCGAAAAAGGCGATCGCACCCGCACCTCCCATCAGCCCATCAACCCCGTCTGTCAAATTCGTCGCATTACTCTCCGCGACCAAGACAAACCCGGCCAAAGGCCAGAATAGAAAGCCTAGCGGCAGAGTTAGCCCAAGCGGCAGGGCAACAGACGTAATCTCAGTTCCCTGAGTTGCCATTGCCCAAGCGCAAAAGGCGATCGCAAAACCCACTTGCAGCAGCAGCTTCAGCTTGGGCGAAATGCCCTCATTAGACCGATGACGCATCACCTGCCAATCGTCTAACCAGCCAATGGCACCGTAGGACAGGGTGAGCAAACTCGCAGCAACCGTAACCGACGAAAATCTAGTCCAAACCAGCGCAACTAGCACCGCAACGGGGACAAAAAATATGCCGCCCATCGTTGGAGTACCCGCCTTTTTTAGATGAGCGCGGGGGCCATCTTCTCGAATAAACTGAGCCGCCTTTAACTGGCGCAATATTGGCAGCACCCCGTAGCCAGCCAGTACCGAAAGCACAGCACCTAGCACAAACGGCCCGGTGAGATACACACCTATACCAAACTCACGCCCTGAAACCGAATCGAGTCCAACTGCCGAAGCCAAAAGGCAAACCGCCAGCACAATTGAAAGCTTTATCCCTGACAGACCACCAGACTTTGACGAAAACCTTGCATCCACAACATAATTCCTTCACTTACCACACACCATTCCCAATATTTTCTGAAACCTGACAGCGCCGTTACCGGTGGCAGCAAACGACCGTGTTTCAGCTGTTACAGCGATACTGACGGGATGGGATTCCCCTTCAAAATCACTTCTTCAGACGTCAGACCCTGTCAAGCATTGGGTTTTTCACCCTTCTCATCACTTACCCGTCGCTTAGCTGGACGTAATGGCCGATCTATAGCTTTCACCAAACTTTTCTTAACCTACGTGTTTGTACGCAAATAAGGGTTCCGGTGAGATTTTACGATGTTATGTTGCAATCTCCCACAGATCTTTGCAGTTTATAGCTGAGTTAAGCTTCACTCGTCGCGACTAAAGCCCTAACAGGCTGACGTTAGCCATAAAAGCTAAGTCGCAAGATTGTAAGATAAAACGTGTCAGACGAAACGCACTCAAAAAGTCTTTGAATATAGATTTCGCTATGCAGGATAGGCTTCAGAACCGTCCTCATAGATTCCTGAGCAAATCGATGAGCCTTTGCCAAAAAGGCACTAGTCCTCTAAGGACATGTCATCATCATCATCGTCGTCATTATCTTCAGCATCGTTACTAGCATCAGCAGCGTCGTCATCGTCTTTGTCTTCATTACCCATCAAATCTGCGAGCTCTTCAGGCTCAGGCTCATCCCCAATGCTGTCTACAGGTTCGCGTGGGATCAAACGACCCGTGCCTTCTAACCAGTTCAAAATGGAGGAATCTCGCTGAAGCGGAATCACATCAGCAGGATTTTCGCGTGGGATTTGACGAACAGATGGGTTGTAGTTACTCATGAAGCGAAATTGACCAATACAGGAAAAAGTAAACGGCACGCAAAACTATGGACACTTAGGCGAGGGCAACGAGCTAGGGCCAAAAATTGTAGAGCAATTGCATAACTAATCTATATAGCTAAAATCTATATCCACTAATTAGTTCATCACTCATCTCAGCTTGTCCGTACAACTCTGGCAATAAAGGCATCGAATTATACATTCAAGGTGCCTTTATTCAGATTCTCAGAAGCCAGAATTTTCCTGCGGCATATCGCTCGAAGTCATCACACGGGCTGATCCGCAGGGCTTCTATTTACAGTACCATCGCATTAATTACATCGAATAGTAAGCAGTGTCAATCTTTAGCATACATTTCTTCAACACATATTTTTCCCAACTCATCTCTCGCCTCAGCGTGTTTAACGCTATAAATTTTTCTTTTAGGCACATTACGGCACAGCCATGTTGACTAAAACTGACTTAAAAAATGAGATTGCTTCTAAAAATAGAGGAATTTCGGCAACCGCAACGGAGCGGCAGGCGATCGCGAGTATGATTGCTCGGCTCGAAGATCTCAATCCCACGCCCGAACCGCTCTCTGCCACAGCACTGCTAGCAGGTGACTGGCGGCTGCTTTACACCACTAGCCAAGAGCTACTGGGTATTGATCGATTTCCCCTAGCAGCGTTAGGCAATATCTATCAGTGTGTTCGCCCTCAGCACTCACTCATATACAACATTGCCGAGCTCAAGAGCGCGCCTTACCTAGAAGGACTCGTCTCTGTTGTCGCTAGTTTTGCCCCAGCCACCGTTTCTACTAGCTCTACGACTACTAGTTCTACGACTACTGGCTCTACAACGGCTTCTACAGCCGACTCCCTTTCCAAAAACCGAGTCAACGTAAAATTCAATCGGGCCATCATTGGCTTGCAGCGGATACTGGGATACCAATCGCCAGCTCAATACATTCAAAAACTAGAGACGACAGATAAATTTAATCTGCTCCAGGGAATCGATTTTGCTATCGACGCCGAGCGCCAGCAGGGCTGGTTAGAGATTACCTATTTGGATAAAGACCTAAGAATTGGACGGGGTAATCAAGGCAGCCTGTTTGTGCTGACCAAAGATCTAGCGTAAGGTCAACAATTCCTATGCTTCCTCTCTCTCAGAGCCATCTTTCTCAGCTCAGCGCCTGCTCTCGCAAGTATCAATACATCTTTTTCGATACGCTCTCTGGCCCGTCTACCTACGAGCAGCACGTTACGACGCAGTGGGGTAGCCAGTTTCATCGATTGATGCAGCAGCAGGCATTGAATTTACCCGTCAACATCCTTTCTGAGGCAGACAGTGAGATGGCGGCAAGCCTCATGGCCCTCAAAGAGGCCGCGCCAGATGTCTTTGCCTATCTACCCGAGTCCAATGCTGTGATGGATGCTAGTCATATTGGGACCTTTAGTCAAAGCGAACATCGTCGTACGCTGGCCTTCAATGGGTATCTACTAACGGTGGTCTATGACCTGCTCGTCATTGAGAATGAGCGCAGCGGTCATATTTTTGACTGGAAAACTCATCAGCAGCCGCCTAAAAAAGGTTGGCTCAAGCAAGACTGGCAAACTCGACTCTATTTGTATGTGCTCTGTGAAACTAGTCAGCTGCCGCCTGAGGCGGTTTCCATGACCTATTGGTTTGTACGGCTAGGGAAGAGTTCAATTCAGACGAGAGAGGTTGACCAGGCAGAGGTTGACCCAGCGGAGACTAGCCGAAAAGCGGCTTTGCAGCCTAGCGCTTATAAATTTACCTACGGCCTTGCTCAGCATGACCAAACCCGCCGAGACTTGCAGCGATTGACCGATGAGCTTACAAAGATGCGATCGCAGGCCCATTTCCCGAAAGTTGCGATAGAAAAGGGACTATGTGATCGCTGCCCTTTCAACGTTAGGTGCGATCGCATAGCCCCAACCCAAGCCATTTCTCACTCACTCAGTCAAGATCCTAGACAGCTTCTAAAAGCCGCACAGCAGCTCACCATTGACAGCGTTCAAGAAATCCCTCTGTAGATATCTCATCAGCATCGATCCCCCGCAGCTAGAGGCTTTCATTAGCCTGATCTCAGGTCGTGTTTTTGTGCGATCGCCCAGCTCGGTCAACCAAAGTCTTATGGCCATAGCACCCTAATCATCCTTAGCGCCACTTAGCGCCACTGATCAGCAGGTCCGCCTAAAGCGCTATGCTTATTCTCTGGCGTATCATCGCCTCGCTACTGGTCTCCTCACCTATGGAAGCGCCCTTCGAAATCACCCTGCAAATCGTCCTCACTGTCCTAGCGGGGATCTCTGCTCAGGTAGTCGCCGCCTACCTGAATCTTCCTAGTATTATTTTGCTACTCATTTTTGGGATCGCACTTGGCAGCGATGGTCTAGGCTGGATTGCTCCCCGGAGTCTGGGTACTGGCCTAGAGGTCATTGTTTCTCTGTGCGTTGCACTCGTTTTATTCGAGGGCGGGCTCAGCCTAGAGCTGAAAGAAATTGGCAAAGTTTCAGGCAGCCTGCGCAACCTCATCACCCTAGGAACATTCATTACACTAGTTGGGGGCGGAATGGCCGCTCACTGGCTAGGAGAATTTCCCTGGTCAATTGCATTCTTATACGCATCACTCATCGTTGTCACTGGCCCTACGGTTGTTACGCCCTTACTCAAACAGGTGGGCGTAGAGCGCAAAGTCGCCACCATTTTAGAAGGGGAAGGCGTGCTAATTGACCCGGTTGGTGCCATCTTGGCCGTGGTTGTGCTCGATATTATCCTCAACGGCGATGCCGATCCGCTCTCTGTACTAGGCGGTCTGTTGGCACGACTAGGCATTGGCGTGCTCATCGGCGGTGGCGGCGGGGCCCTAATGGCACTGTTTCTTAGAAAAGCTGATTTCCTATCAGAGGAACTGAGGAACCTGGTTGTCCTCGCCGGGATCTGGGGCCTATATGGCCTTGCTCAAAGCATCCGCGGAGAATCTGGGCTCATGGCCGCAGTCACAGCGGGTATCGTCGTCAGAGCTATCTCTATTCCAGAAGAACGCCTGCTCAGACGATTTAAAGGTCAGCTAACCATTTTTTCGGTGTCAGTGCTGTTTATCCTTCTAGCGGCTGACTTATCCATTGCCAGTGTCTTTGAGCTAGGTCCTGGCGCGGTCCTTACCGTACTGGTCTTGATGCTAGTCGTTCGCCCCATCAACGTTTGGGCCTGTACGATCAACAGCGGTTTAAATTGGCGACAAAAAGTATTCATGAGCTGGATTTCGCCCAGAGGAATTGTCTCAGCCTCAGTCGCCTCTCTGTTTGCCATCCTACTAACAGAGCGGGGAATTAACGGGGGCGACTCGATTAAGGCGCTCGTCTTTTTGACCATCATCATGACGGTTTTTGCTCAAGGGCTGACAGCGCGGAGTCTGGCGCAGTTGCTTAGCGTCACTTCTAGCAGCGCTACTGGCGTCGTGATTGTGGGCTGCAACCCGCTGGGGCTAACTATTGGTCGACTGTTTAAAGATAGAGGCGAGTCGGTCGTGGTCATTGATACCGATCAAGAAGCTTGCGACAAAGCCGCTGCCGAAGGGTTTGAGGTATATGTTGGCTCGGCCATGAATGAAGAGATCCTAGAAGTTGCTGGCCTTAGCTCAATTGGTACATTTTTGGCCATTACCAGCAACGGTGAAGTCAACTCTGTAATTGCGGAAAGGGCACAAGAAGAGTTTCAGCCGCCTAGAGTCTTTGCTGTTTTACCGCGCAAAGAGGAGGGCGAAGCCAACGCCAAAACCAAGAACAGGGGAGAGCTGCGCACCCCTAGACTATCGGTTAAGCAGTGGAACACTTTTATCAAAGACGACGCAGTGCAAACGCTCACGTATGACTTTACAGAAGAAGCGATCGCGCTAGAGCGTGAGCAGATTAACAAGCTAGTTCAATCCGGTGACATTCTACCGATGATTACAGAGCAAGCGGGTAAGGTCGAGGTCATCTTAGATGAAATTGAGTGGCAAGCGGGTAGCAAACTAACCTACTTACAGCACGATCCAACCCCGCAGCTTATCAAGCGGCTGTCGGGCGCACGCAAACCGTCTAGGCAAATCGTTAAACCCACAAAAGAAGAAGCTGAACTCGCAAAGGCAAACGCCGAGAGCGAGGCTCAAGCAGCAAAGGCTAAGAAGACCAAAGCCAAAAAGCCTGCCGATTTACGATTGATTGGACAGCAGCGCCCGCTACAAGCAGAAGCCAAAACACCACAGCAGACTCAAAAAAACAGCTCGCAAGCACCAGACAGCACAGACATCGAAACACCAAAAATAAGCGCTCAGTCACAGCCATCTAATGGCCAGATATCAAACAGTAGTGATAGCCTTAGCGCAGATGCCAACGGCGCAGATGCCAATAGCACAGGCGCTAGCAATACAGACGCTCAGTAGCAAAGGCACAGTAGTCAAAAGCACAGCTAGGCAAGCCACTGGCTCCAAGATTTCACCACGGCCGCAGAACCATACCAGCAGGCATTGTTTCGAGGTGAATGCAAAACGTCGTCAAGCACCATATTTCGGGCTCCTTCTAAATGGGCTGATGATACGGGAACGACACCATCGCCCCAGGCAGTGCCATTACCGCCAGTCATCCTATAGCTGTTGAACGTAAACCAGTTGGCCTCATTGCCTTCGATTGCTTTGCCCGCAACGCAAACGTAGTTGATATTGTCATAAAAGGCACCCGGATAATTCTGATTGACAAAATCGAGATTCTTACGGGTCCAGCGCTCTTGACTGACGTGGGGCGTTCCTAGGGTTACTAGCGTCCGCACATGATTTCTGGCAGGTCTAGGTAGCGTCCGCTGACGATCGCTATCGTGAACGTTGTAAGGTAGCTCTCCTATATAGATGCGCGCAATCCATCCACCTGCCGAATGTCCTACCAAGTTTACTTGATGGCATCGGTGGTCTATCATCGCTCGCTGCGCAGTTGCATCCAGCGCCCTGATGATATTGCTAACCGAGCGACCACCCGCCATAGGTAGCCAATCATAGCGACGTAGTGGCACTGTTACCGAGGGAAGTCCCACATCGGCTAGTGCTGTTTCCATCTCTCGGTATGGCTGAGCGTTTGCCAAGTAGCCCGGTAGAATTACCGTAGGTAAAACCATAAAGGGACAGTCATCAAAAAGCGAAAGAACGTTGATGTATGGAGACTTGAACGTGCTGTCAGAAACTTTCTAAATAGTAGTATTAGCTTATACCCTAGATGACAGACCACTTTGCCCAAACTACAAGCTAATTTGCTGTATTCACCCCGCCTGCCCAACCCAGCTGAAATGTCCACCGGTACGCTATACGGCGTTGGGGTTGGCCCTGGCGATCCTGAGTTAATAACGCTCAAAGCGCTCAACCATCTACAGGCAGCCTCTGTCGTTGCCTTTCCAGCAGGAATTAATCATAAGCCCGGCGTGGCCGAACAATCTATTGAACCCTGGCTGTCTAGCAAGCAGCAGCGCCTACCGCTAAAGTTTCCCTACGTACAAGATCCAGTCGCGTTGAAGATTGCCTGGAAGCAGGCCGCAAAGGCCGTCTGGACCTGCTTGCAAAAAGGTGATGTGGTATTTGCTTGCGAAGGGGATGTTAGCTTTTACAGCACGTTTACCTATTTAGCTGAGCATCTTCGACAGTTAGATCCAGCAGTTCGTATAGAAGCGATCGCAGGTATATCTTCCCCGATGGCAGCGGCAGCGGCGCTTGGCATCCCACTGACCTGTCAAGCAGAAAAACTCGCCATTTTGCCTGCCCTGTACGCTCTACATCAGCTAGAATCCGTCCTAGACTGGGCCGAAGTGGTCGTACTGATGAAAGTAGGAAGCGTCTACAATCAAGTCTGGAGCATCCTGGAAAAGCAAAAACTGTTAGAACATAGCTATGTAGTAGAAAATGCGACAAGAGCCGACCAAGTCGTCTATGCAGGACTTCAAAACTACCCAGATCTTCAGCTAACTTACTTCACGATCTTGATCGTAAAATGTTCTAATCGTATGCTCTGCAATCCTGAGCGTGAAAACTAGTCGCAAAACTGGTCACTTCCCGATAAATACCTCTGCACAAATCATTTACGCTTAGAGCAGCCTACACTCTGCACGCCTCAGTTTTTGCAACCCTTATGGCTATTCCTTCTCGTTTCATCGAACCAGTTGCTCGCGCCTTTGCAAAAAAGCCTAAAGCGCTTAGCCCTACAGCTATAGCCGTCTTATTGTCTATAGGAGCGCACGCTCTTTTTATTGCTTTGGCACCTCGCGCAAATTTTTCTTTTGCCGCACTAACTGAAGCCGCACAGCAGCAGGAGGCAGAGGAAACAATTGTACCGCTAGTAGAGCTAACGCCTGCCGAGCGCAATCGCCTGCCAGGGTTTGCTCAACCGCGTCAGTTACAGCCCACACCCACAGGGCTAGGTAGTCTTGCTTTACCCTCAGGGCTTCCTGGCCTATCCAACATACCTCCTAGAAGTATTTCCCCTTCCACAGCCAGAAGAATTCCTTCACCCACCCCTCAGACCCAGACAACAAGGCAGCAGCAGCTCGACAACATCAGACGGGCAAGTCAGGCACCACCTGGCTTTGATCCTAGCCGGATCACAACTAGGACGGTCCCTTTACCACCAGTTGACTTTTTTACACCATCTCAGTCTGCTGAGCTAACCATAGATCCAGAAGCCGCTGCTGCCCAAGGACAATCGGATGGACAGAACCCTGGAAGTGCGGGGACAGCGCAGCCAAATCCCGGTGGCTCTGCCGAGGATTTAGGAAGACCGCAGGTTACCGGTGATTTGCTAGCGTCGATTTTAGCTGAGCAAAATTCACAAGCGACAGGCAATGACTCAAACGGCACCGACTCAGAAGGCGGTGCCGTCGAATCTCCAGAAACGCCTGTACAGGGAACAGATATCGCAGTTCAGGCAGAACCGGTTGAACCCGCACCTGCACAGGGCAATCCAACACGGCTGCTTAATGGCTTTACCTATGATCCTAGAGACGTGGACGAGGCAGCCGCAGCAGAGAACCTGGAAGCGTGGTTAGCTGAAAGTACTGAAAATAAGGGCGAAGTTGATAGCGAGACCGTAGAGCTAACCGTTGATTCGCAATTTAAGGTTTGCAAAGAAGTAGAGCCTGGCAACGGACTCATTGGGGTCATTGTTAACCCCGATGGCACCCAAGAAAACGCCACAGTCCTTAAGAGCATTGGCTATGACGTTCTCAATCGCCAAGCGCTCACAGCCATTGAAAACGAAGATTTTGGGCAGCCGGAGCAGACAACCCTGTATCAAGTCGCCATCAATGTCATCTACGAACCCGAGGGCTGCGTAGATACCTTACCTGAAGCAGGGTGACGCTAGCGGCTGAAAGGGTAGTAGCACTTTATGAAAATCCGTCATATTTCTTTGCAGCATCAACTTGAGAGCCATACTGGCACAGGCTCACACGTTAAATTGACTTAGCTGCACTTCAAAACAGAACCGAACATCTGTAGACCGGCTAACGCTAGAAAGAGAAGATTTTTTAGGAAAAGGAAGGATTTTTTACGGTCTAGAAAGCTCTTACTGCTTGATGCTTGTTCACAGTTTTGCTTGTAATCTTTAAGTAGCGTTACTTTTGTTTGCTGAATGTTCACCAAGCGGATAAATAACTTAGCACTGCGTTAATGTTTATACATACAGTTGTTAAGGTTCAATCGCCTTGTATACACCATGAAAACTTCTGCAAGAGTCGGTCTTGGTCAATCAGTTGGGTTGGGGTTGCTGCTCATCGCTGGGTGTATTGGGCTCATTACCTTGATGTCTTATGCACCATAGCTCTTGATGCAGCTGTCTTGGGCAAACCTTTAATGCGACTAGCCTAACGAGATCCGTAAGCTAAGATGATCTCTGTTAGATGAACAAGTGAGTTGAAGTTGTGCAATACAAAAAGCCCCAGATGCAACATCTGGGGCTTTTTGCTGTATTTGAATGAGTTAACTGCTCAGCTCAGCGAACTATAGGTCAACTAAACAAACGAACTACAGGTTAGCTGAATGGACTACAGGCGCTTGGTAAGAACCTTGCCATGCGTATCGGTGCCGCAGCTGCTAAGCAAATTGTACTGCGCCGCTAAAGCCTGAACTCGCTCAGTTTTTCCTGGGCTAGGTCGCCAAACTTTTGGATTGTCGTAAGCGTAGTAAGTCTCAACTCCATCAATACCCAGCTTCGCAGCTGCTTGAATCAAGGTCGTTTCGTCTGTACGATAGCGAACCGGATGCGCAAGTACAGCAATGCCACCGGCAGACTGAATAGCATTAATCACGTTGGCCGCCTGCCGGTCTTCTCCCTTCGGAGCAGATCCTTTTAAGTATCGCTGCATGCCCTCATCACTAGGTCGAAAAGCGTAGCCTAGAATATGAACGTCAGTATTCTCTAAGTATGAAGTGACCTCTACACCAGACCATAGTTTGGGCAGTGATCTTACGCCAGATTTGCGCTGACGATTCCAGCTTGACGGATTATGCCAGCGCCAGTCTTCCATCCACTTGCAGGCTAGGCGATAGCCTTTCAAATTATGATGGTCGGTAATAGCGATCCCACTGAGGCCGATTTGTACAGCCTGAGCCATCAGCTCTGCAGGGGATAATTTCCCGTCAGAACAGTGGGTGTGCATATGAAAATTGTAGGTTTTCGGGCAGCTTTGCGCACTAATACTCTGTAATACTTCTCTGAGTAGTAAAGAATCCTGCGTCGCCGTCCGATGGGTCACCCTTTGCATAGAGGCCCGATCAGCAGGACTGGCAGACATAG
Source organism: uncultured cyanobacterium (assembly GCA_963833005.1). Classification (GTDB taxonomy): domain Bacteria; phylum Cyanobacteriota; class Cyanobacteriia; order Phormidesmidales; family Phormidesmidaceae; genus Phormidesmis. Next base: position 157,002 of record CAWHWK010000013.1, read on the forward strand.
CTATGGAACACTTAAATCTTACGACTTAACCTACTATACCCAAACTGCTGACAGATGGGGGAATTCTACTTGACAGTTTTGCTTTGATGGCAGTCGGTTTAACGATACCAGAGCGGTAGCGGCAAGGCGGTAGTAGCAAAGTAGGAAATCCTAAAGTGACCACCGATCAAGGCATGTTGAGGCTGGGCAGTAGAAACACAGCTAGCGGGTAAATTTACTGAGCGTAATCAAATAGGGTATCTAGATAGATGCGTGATACGGTGCGATCGCCTTCTTTCTGTCCGTTTTGCAGCAGAAATAGCGAAAGTGCAGCGGCGTATAGGCGGTCTTGATCCCAGGCTGGGTGAGTATCAAGAAAACCTTTAAGCGATTCGTGAAGTTCTTCAGGAATCTCTGCTAGGACACTAACGGTTGCTTGCATAAATACCTTTTGGGGATGACTTGGAGAGTGCCTTAGGAAGCAGCTGCGGGGAGTGGCGTGCGATTTCGGCATGGGGTGGACTCATTCTGCGTTACGAGGGGTGGGGTTTGTCAATGATAGGGGAATGCCCCTCAGCGTTTTTTTCATTTGACTATCTAAACGAGTAATCAAGGTTTTTCGCACTTTTTATTTACAAAACTTCTTTTATAAATGATTTTTCTCATAATGCTAGACGAGTTTCTCGAATTCCCAAGAAATCCGTGAAGCCACTGATCTGACGTAAAAACCTGTGGAAAACTACCGGCTGTCTGTGGAAAACTTTTGAGCAATCGGTGGATAACTTGCGAAAGCCAAGTTTTCAAAATAAAAAAATGCTTTATAAGAAAATCTCGAATCGATTGAGGAATGGCGAGGAAGTCCAGGCACTGCCTATCGAAAGGAATCTGTCAAGTCTATATAGTTCAATGCCTTTCAGCATTTCATTTGCTGAAGGTTCTGTATTGGCTTTTTTGCAAAGCGCAAAATCGGGCTCTATTTTGAGTTGGGAATTCGGAGCCTTTTAGCTTGTTTAGTGGCGTTGAGCGACGAATAGCTGTGTGAGGTGCACTCAGCGTTGCCTGGGGAAAACTTATTGAGATTCTTACTGATCAGCGGCGAAATCGTTGCGAGCGCCGCCTGCAACGAAGGCGACAATTCTACGTATGGCCTGCTGTTCTTGACTTATAGGCGCAGTTTCAGAAACGCTATGGAGATCATTGGCGCTCAGTATATTTTTGACATCAGATTTCTGACGCCAGGTTTTTAGTATCAGGAATTTTTGACATTAATTTGACATCAGGCAGAGCGCAGTAGAAGTCCCAAATGAAGGGGCATGTGCGTCATCACAGCCTAAGTAGCCATAGATTTTAGGCAGATCTGGGGCGAGAGCTTAGGCGGTCTAGCGAATGTCAGCATCCGTAGAATTACGTCAGCAGAAATATCTATGATCTCCCGCTCAAGCGCTGTCAAATGCTTTGTTGATATAGCGTTCAAAACTTGATATTCTGAGACGCTTTCGCAATTTTGGGTAAATTTGCGTATGACACAGGCATAGAGCAGTCAAGTAAACCAGTCTGTCGAGCCGGTTTCTTCCTCTTTTGTTAGCGGTTGACTGTACGGCAATTGTCACAAAATCTCATAGCGACTGCGATCGCGATTGGCCTTATCAGCCCTTAGAGCAATCAGGATGTTGATTCTGAGGTTGATAATTTTAGAGGAGGGGCTTCTTGGCAGATCCTCGAAGTAAGGAAAAATTGTGGGCGAGCAAGCAAGTGGGCAAGCAGGCAAATGGGCAAGCAGGCAAATGGGCAAAAAAGTAAGCGATCGCTAGCGGGAATTGCCGGAATTGTGGCGGCGGCCACCATTCTTGAGTAAAGTATTTGGTCTATTTCGAGCGACTGTGATCGGGGCCGCTTTTGGTACGGGACCCGTGACCGATGCTTACGTCTTCTCTTATGTCGTTCCAGGCTTTTTTCTGGTACTGCTAGGAGGTATTAATGGCCCTTTTCACAGCGCAATCGTTAGCGTAGTCTCCAAGCGTAAGCAGGAAGAAATTGCCCCGCTTGTAGAGACGGTCACTACGCTCGTCGGCCTTGCGTTAGTTGTGGTCACAATCGGCATTGTGATTTTTTCTGCGCCGATTATCGATTTGCTCGGCTCTAGACTACAAGAAACAGATGTGGGACTGCTAATTACTCGGCCAATTGCGATCGCACAGCTCCGCATCATGGCCCCGGTAACCGTATTAGCCGCGCTAATTGGAATTGGCTTCGGCGCACTCAACGCGGCTGATCAGTACTGGCTACCCTCAGTGAGCCCACTGCTGTCTAGCTCGGCGGTGATTGTAGGCGTTGGTATTTTATGGCTAGCCATCGGAGCCGACATTACCGACCCTAACTACTACATGCTAGGTGGAATTGTCTTAGCGATTGGCACTTTAGTCGGGGCTGCTTTTCAATGGCTGCTACAAGTGCCAGCCCTGTGGAAGTCGGGGCTAGGGCGGCTGCGGCTGCGGTTTAATCTCAAAGATCCAGGTGTTCGAGATGTGCTGAAGGTGCTGGGGCCCGCAACGTTTTCGTCAGGCACCATGCAGATCAATGTCTATACCGACCTCTATTTTGCGGCGGCAATTCCGGCCACGTTAGCCGCGCTAGACTTTGCAAATTTGCTGGTACAGGCCCCCTTAGGCGTCATCTCCAATATCATTCTGGTGCCGTTCTTTCCCATATTTTCTCGTCTGACAGCACCCGAACAGTGGCCTGAGTTAAAACAGCGCATCCGTCAAAGCCTGATGCTGGTGGGCCTGACAATGCTACCGATGAGTGCCTTGTTTGTCACCTTGGCTCAGCCAATGGTTACCGTCGTGTACGAACGAGGGGCCTTCGACCAAAAATCCGTTGAGATTGTGACCTCTTTGCTCATTGCCTATGGCGCAGGCATGTTTGTGTACTTGGCGAGAGATGTCATGGTTCGAGTGTTTTACGCGCTAGGCGACGGTCAGACGCCGTTTAATATTAGTCTGGCCAACATTATTACCAACGCAGTTTTAGACTATGTCTTTTTTAATTTGATGGGGCCGCCTGGGCTAGTCGTGGCAACCATTGGAGTCAACATCGTTTCGCTAGTCGCGATGACTGCATTGCTGTCGCGTAAGATAGGCGGCCTGCCGGTGTGGGAGTGGGCTCAAACGCTGGCGACTATTGCCCTAGCTAGCTTTATCGCGGGTGTCTCTTGCTGGCTAACACGGGGCGGCTTAGCCAGCATTCTGGGGACGCAGGGTTTTGTCAGCAATCTGATTCAGATGTGCGTGGCGGGGAGCATGGGTATTGCGACGTTTGCGCTGCTGACCGTTGTGCTTAAAATCCCTGAAGCGGGGCTGCTGGTCAATCGCATTCGGCAAAAGCTAGGGCGCTAGATTGGGACAACGCTAGGCAACATTAGGCATCACGCTGCCAAATTGAGATAACTTCGTCGTCGCTAGCGGTGATTAGGGTTTGACCGTTGGGGCTAAACGCGATCGCACCGACGCCCCAGTCATGGTCTAGCTTAGCGACGCACGCTTCAGTCGTCATTTGCCACAGGCTGAACGTATCTTCTGTCCCAATGGCTAGGCAAGCCGCTGAACTCAAAATCATGGCTTTAATGGGCGCAGGTGAACGGTATAGCTCTGTAGGAGTCGATAGATCGAAGTGCTCATCTAGGTCATAGAGCAACACCGCCCCAGTACTAGCCGCGACAATCAACTGATAGGATTTGTCAGAAAGCGAGCGGATTGCCAGCGCGATCGCCCGCACATCTTGCAGGTCGCTCTCTTTCTTTCTCACCATTAAGCTAGCCAAATCTCGCTTTAAGCTAATCGTTTTAGCAAGCCGCATAGAGCTGCCCTGTGATTTGCTCAGTAATTCGGACTGTGATTCGGACTGTGACTTGCCCTGTCGCCACAGTTTTACGCTGCCATCATCGCTGGCACTCGCTAGCAAATCGCATTTACGCCTGCCGGGATACGCATAAACGCTGGCAAGTACAATCGCGTTTACGCCGCACTGATGCTGGGTAAGCTGCGCCACCGGCAGCAGGCTAGAAATCTCCCAGACCGTGATTTTTCCGTCCCGATTGGCGCTAATTAACTGATCCCCATCAGCAGTCACCGCCAAATCAGTTGGTGTCCAACCCGCAACCGGTAGGGTATTTAGCAATCGGCGCTCAACCACATCCCACTCTTTAATCGTGCCATCCTCGCTAGCACTGTACAAAGCTCGGCTGTCGGGGTGAAAGGCCAGCGCAGTTACCATCGCTCGGTGCCCTTGGCCAATCAGCCGCCGCCGAGGAAAGGTATGCACAAGCTGAGCACTCGGCAGATGCCACAGCCGCACCGCGCCGTCGCTGCCGCCACTGGCAAAAAGCGCTGCATCTGGGCTAATCGCAAGTGCCTGCGTCAGGCCAATATCAGGCGCTAGCCGGTGCAGCCGTGACCAAGGTTGAGCAGACTTAATGGCGATCGCACCTGCCGCCGAACCGCCTGTCGAACCGCCTGTCGAACCGCCCGATAAACCGCCTGTCAATACTCGTCTGCTCAGGCCTGGCAGATCTTCTATCTTTAGGCCCTCGATCGTCAGGCCATCTTTAAAAAAATGCCTGAGCGCTGGCACCGACTGCTTTGCCTTGGTCGCTAGCTGCTGCGGCATATTCAACAGCAAATTCTGCGATAGCTGTAGATCAAGCGCGACCTGATCTGCCGATTGATAGCGCTGCTGCAAAGAGCGATTGACCATTTGATTGAGCACCTGCACTAGCCGAGGCTGTAGCGGCGAACTGAGATAGTCCTGCCAGACCCAGCGATCTTCTGCCGCTGAATAGAGTGAAAAGGGATGTACATCCGTCAGCAAATATAGACAGGTCAGCCCCAGGCTATAAATATCACTGGCAAACGTTGCCTGTCCCATCGACTGCTCTGGGGCGGCATAGCCCGCACTGCCAATAACCGTGCTCGCAGGTGCTCGTCGCACCCATTTTGCAGAGCCAAAATCAACCAGCATTGGCAGCGATTTACCCGCACGCGGATCGAGCAGGCCCGAATCAAGCGCGCTGCGGTCAAACACAATGTTGGCGGGCTTAATATCGCGATGAATAATTTGAAAGCCGTGAACATACTGCAAGACGGCGGTGAGCGATTTTAGCAGCGATCGCACTTCCGCTTCTTCCCACGGCCCTTTCGCTTCAACCTGCTGCTGCAAATTGTCACCAGGCGCAAATTCCTGCACCAAAAACTGACCCAGCTCATTCTCAATCGCCGCTAGCAGCCGAGGAATTTGAGGGTGCTCGCCCAGCTTGCGCAGCCGACTCGCCTCAGCGTGAAAGCTTGAGGCAGTCGTCAAACCCGTCGGGTGAAATTGCTTGACAACGCACTGAGCGAAAGACCTATCGGCTGTATCCTCGCTTTTAGCGCAGTCTTCATCTTCGTCTTCAGCCCAGTCTTCAGCTAGAAAGGTGCGACCAAACCCACCGTGACCCAGCAGAGCGCGCAGCCAATATCTACCCTCTAGACATAGCGTCGTTCCGCAGGTCTGACAAAAGTTAGCGTCCGCTGGATTTTGTGGCTGTGGGCAAACAGAGTTTGGACAATAGGACATAGGCTGAGCATCCCATACATAAGAAGATCTAAAGAGATCTAAAGATCTAAGCTGGGATGGCTTCGCCCGGCCTTAGTCTTGCCCACTTGCCCAGTGACTCAGTGAAACTGTTGCAGCCCACCACATCATATTCAAAGCCGAATTCGCTTTCTTGAACAATCTGATCGCCTTGAACTTCTACCTTAGGCAGCAAAATATTGGCGTTTATCGTCGGATTGTCCGGCTCAAAACTGGGGGTTTCAGTCAGGTGAGGCTGCTGATGGTTGGTTTCTACTGCATGATAGGTAATACATCTATCAACATAGTCACAGTTAACACAAATACACATAGGACAAAACCTCTGCGGTGGGCCTTGTTTCACTGTAGCGTAAGATTTTTGTTCGCTGGCGTTATCGCATCTGTTTTTAGCCGCCTTTTTTTACAACGTGTACTCTCTTTTTCTGCCTAAAACTTGGCCTTTTCCTATCAAGCTGCTGCCACAGAACGCGTATCTAGTCGGCGGTAGCGTGCGAGATCAGCTGCTTCAGCGCCAGCCTAGCTATCTCGATTTAGACTTTGTGCTCTCTCACAAAGCGGTAGAAACAGCCTGGAACCTGTCCCAAAAGTGCAATGCCGGATTTGTAGTGCTCGATGAAGCACGCCAAATTGCCAGGGTTGTGTTTGACCGGGCGACGGTGGATTTCGCCCAGCAGCAAGGCGACAGCCTAGAGGCGGATCTACGGCGGCGCGATTTTACGATCAATGCGATCGCCTATCACCCCCTCAGTCAAACCCTAGTCGATCCGCTAGGCGGAAAAGACGACATCGCCACCCAAACGCTGCGCATGGTCAGCCCCGAAAATCTCGCTGCCGATCCGCTTCGTTTAATGCGGGCGTACCGCCAAGCGGCTCAGCTCGGATTCACAATAGAGGAACGCACACAGCAGACCATTGGCGATTTGGCACCGAAACTGCAGCAGGTAGCCATCGAACGGGTCAGCAGTGAGCTAGATGGCTTGCTTAGCGTCCCGGCAGGCACGGCAAAGCTTGAAGCTATTCTGCAGCAGCGGCTTTTGCAGTTTTGTCTGCCTCATTTTACAGCTCAGAGCATTCGACAAATTGAGGCAATTGATGGCGCGATCGCACAGCTAAAGAACCTGTTACCGGACTACGCCGACAGCCTAGAAGCATGGTTAGAACCAGTGGCGGCAGGCTTTCATCGCAGTTGGATAAAGGCCACCAAGCTAAGCCGATTATTGGCTAGAGAGAGTGCGATCGCCCAGGTTGAACTCAGCAACCTTGCCTACAGCCGCACCGAAGCGCAAGTAGTCCTTACCCTACTAAAGGCGCAGCCTGCACTCAACCGCATGCAAGCCGGAACGTTAAGCCGATCAGCGCAGTTTTTCCTCTTTAAGCTAGCTGCAAAAAACTTTCCGGCCATCTCGCTGCTCGCCCTTTCCCAAGGAATAGCCTTTTCTAGGGTAGAACCCATGATCGCTAAGTTCTTAGACCCAGCAGATCCTGTTGCTCATCCCCAAAAGCTGATAACCGGCCATGAAATTATGCAGCAGCTCGGCATGAAACCGGGACCTCAGCTTGGAGCGCTGATCAAATCGGTAGAGAAAGCACAGGCCATTGGGGAAATCAGTACGAAGACCCAAGCCATCAGTTGGCTATTACAGCAGCCGTCTACAATCCAAAGCAATTGAAAGCCAAAGCAGTCGAAAATCTGAAGCAGTTTCTGAAGCAGTTAGAGCTACATCGCCGAACGCTGGGGACGAACATCAAATTGATGGGCCAGGCTGCTCCGTGTCCAATCCAAAGCGTGTGTCTCATTCGCTGGGACAACGCTGACTATCGGTTGCTGACGGTTGGCCGCTCTAGCAGGCGATCTTTTGGGCTTGCGCTTAGGAGTACGTACCGAAGGAACATGCTCTGAAGCTGCATTAGCTGAACGACGGCGAGACTGTGAGCGAGAGGAAGATTTCTGGGCGGTCGTCTGGCCATTCGTTTGGGCATTCGCTTGGGCATTCATCCGAGAAGTCAGCACGCGGCCACGAGCGCTCTGCTGAGCAGCGATCGCAGCGCCACTCAAAGGAAGCGTCACACCTCTTTTTCCGCCTGAGCGTCGATTATTTAGTCGCATCTTACCCAAAGCAGCTAGCGGCTTGATCGACGCATGCTTGATAGCGCTATTCTTAGCACTTCCGTTCATCGAACGAGCTCCTTTTGCCACCTGCGTCGATTTTGCTTGTGTCGATTTTGCCTGCATCGATCTTGTCTGCACCGATCTGGCCGATGCCTTTGCTGTGCTATTTACTACCCTAGGCTGGCCTTTGCGCACACGACCTTTATTAGCGCGCATTGAGGCCATTCGGATCATGGCCCGTCGCCGCGAGATCGCTAAGCTGCCAACCGCACAAGCGCCTACTAAAGAAACCAAAGGCAGCACTACTGGCAGACGGCTAGCATCCTGACTGGCAGTCGTTGTGACAGCCGTTTCCTGAGCATCTAGAACAACCGGGCTCTCAGCCGCGATTTCATCTGAGCCCTGCTCAACGTTGAGCGCAGCATTAGAGTAGGTCGACGTCGATTCCCCAGCAGCAGGTTTAGGCAGCGCCATCGTCAGCTTGCGAGGGCTCAACATTCCATCTAACGCCAAGCTACCTATCCCCATAGATAGCAGCCAAAACCCTATAACCAATACCCAGGGTCTCACTAGCAAAAGATTAAGTACAAGCTTCGAGCCTTTAGAGGCTTTGGACTCTGCGGAAAAGGCCGCTGCCTTTGTGAGAGCATCCGCTTTTCGGCTTACTATTTGCCCCATTCGAGTACGCGTCTGCTTCAGCAGCTTGCTTTGAAATAGCTTTCGAGACAGGCGTTTCAAAGGTCTGACACTTTGAAGCTTCATATCCTGAAAACTGACAGGAGATTTGTTTACAGAAGACTTCATATTGTTCACTCTCTCAGGCGGCCTTGTCATGTGCAAAGAGTTCCTCCAGGGAGCCCCTTTTCCAAAAGTTATCGGAATTGTAGAGGCATATTGAACGATTGGCTAGTTTTTATTTATAAAATCCGTGAAATTACGCTAGCGCAGCTCTAACGCAGGCAAATACCTACCTGGGTCTTGGGCAATCCACCCGTCCGCTGAGTTTGTGCGCACCTCGAAATATAAATAGCTAGGGGCGCTAGTTTCCTCACTTCCGACCGTACCGACTACCGTAGACGCTGAAACAGACTGTCCTACCGAGACCGCAATATCAGTGAGGTTAGCGTATCGCGTTTGCAATCCTTGCTCGTGGTTAATCACTAGCAAACGCCCATAGCCTTCCCGTTCTCCCACAAAAGCAACCGTTCCTGCACCCACAGCCTGAACCGCCATTGGGCTGGGTACTGCAAAGGCGAGCCCACCGTTAAAGACCAGCTCATCTCGACTAGGATGGGGCTGCCAGCCATAGCTAGAGGCAATATCGGCTGTCTGTGAGAGTGGATAGCCGGGTAGCTGGAGAGTTGTTGTTCGACTAGCCGTAGCTGAGATCGGATTGGCTCCCGGCACAAAGATACGGTTGGGCAGTTCACTAACACAGCCATTAACTTCAAACAAAAGATCGGCCCGACTACCGTAGCGCTCAGCCAAAGACTGCCAGCTCTCGCCTGCGCTTACACTCACCACTTGACCGTTAAAGGGGGGAATGGTTATCTCTAATCCACTAGCAAGCGAGGCATTAGATGAGCTGGCAAGCGAGGGGTTGAACCGAACCAGCGTTGCAGGTAAAAGGCTGTAGGTGATGGCTATGCCAGCAAGCGTTTCGTTTTCCACGACAGTATGACGACGAAACTGAGAAATTGCCGCAGGGCAGGCTTCACTGGCAAGCGCAGGCAAACCCCATAAGAGCGGGGCAGCATGAGGCAGAATAAACGCAAGTCCCCCGATGACGGCAGAAAGAGAATGGCTTGCAAAACGCTGACCTTTTTTAGGCTGGCTTTTGGGGTGGCGTAGCCGATGCATAGGAATAGACTTAAATAGGTAGGGTGTTAGAAAAATCGAGGCCAAATAGTGCGACTAGAAGTAGTGCAATCTAGAGGTGGTGTGACTAGAAGTCGATGCTAACTTATTGATATCAGAACGTATTTAGAGTTTTTCAGCTGGGTTTAGGCCGTTTCAGGACACCTCTTAAGACAATGGGTTAGGAAGATGGTTTTAAAACGGTGGTTAAAACTAGAGATGGGTCGAGTGAAGGTCGACCCCACCGCAAGTCAACCCCACCGTAAGCCAACCTTGAGGATTTCGACCTTAATGATCTCAATCTTAAGGTCGAGATGAAGGTCGACATCAAAGCGTAAAAGAATCGCTAAAGTAGGGAAAACGCCTTTATACTTTTGTTGAAAGGTTTTTTTGCTGGGTGCCGATATTTGATGAGCACAGATGATATCTAATATCTTTGGACCGCCTTTGGGCACAGCTTTTTTCGACAGAAAGGCTAGCTGACTGGCCAGCTACTGAATCCATAAAGATTTTACGGAAAATAGGAACGGACAAAAACATGGGGGTTTCTCCAAAACACCTGGGGCTCGGTGGGACCCTTCTATTGCTGGGTACGGGCGCAGGTTGGATAGGTCACACCCATTTTCAGAATCGGCATGCAGCGGCGCTGAGGCTTAACGAGCGGTCCTTGCCAGCAGCGATACAAACCTCTCAGGAGGTGCAGGCCCAAGTGCCGGTAGTGACGACCTTGCCGGTTGATTCTAACTTTATTGCTAGCGCGGCCAATCGTGTGGGTCCTAGCGTTGTTCGTATTGATGCTTCGCGGGCGGTAGAAGAGCCATCTGATCCGTTCGATCATCGATTATTTAAGCGTTTTTTTGGTGATGAGGGGGGCGGTGACAGGTCAGAGCGCTTGCCTCGAAATCAACAAGGACCGGAGCGGATTGAGCAGGGAACTGGATCTGGCTTTATTCTCAGCGCGGATGGCAAGCTATTGACCAATGCGCACGTCATTGAGGGAGCAGATACGGTCAATGTCACGCTGAAGGATGGACGCACGTTCACAGGTGAGGTGATAGGCGCAGATCCGGTTACTGATGTAGCGGTGATCAAGATTGAAGCGACCGATTTGCCCGTGGCACCGCTAGGTAATACTGAAGATCTGTCACCGGGGCAGTGGGCGATCGCAATTGGCAATCCGCTGGGCTTGGACAATACGGTTACAGCAGGCATCATCAGCGCCCTAGACCGCACGAGTACTCAGGTTGGTATTGCTGATAAGCGGGTTCAGTTTATTCAAACAGATGCGGCGATTAATCCAGGTAATTCTGGCGGGCCACTGCTTAACGCCAATGGTGAAGTGATTGGGATGAATACGGCTATTCGAGCTAATGCGCAGGGCTTGGGCTTTGCGATTCCGATTGAGACGGCTAAGCGGATTTCTGATCAGCTTTTTGAAACGGGAGAAGTACGCCATCCTTATTTGGGGATTCAGATGGTGAACTTGGATGAGGAGATGCGCGATCGCATCAATCAAGACAAAGAAGCGAACATTGAAATAGAAGAAACGAGCGGCGTTATAATTGTGCGCGTCATGCCAGACACACCAGCAGAGTCGGCAGGATTGCAGCGGGGCGACATCATCAAAGAGATTGGCAGCGAAGCGATTCTCGATGTGACAGACGTTCAAACGCAGGTCGAGAACGGTGGGCTAGAAGAAGATTTGCAGGTCAAAATTATTCGCAACAAAAAGCCACAGACGATTGGAGTTAGGCCAACAGCCCTACCCACAGAGCTGCCGTAGCTGATTTCAACCCGTTTAGGTTCACTGTATGTCAGCTTTTAATGGCTCCAGCTTCAGCGCATAAAGTGCGGCTCAGTAGGTAGCTAAACTTTTACGCTGCTTCTATAGTTCCGAAGCTGGCTTGTCTGTACTTAGCTTGTCCGCACCTAGATCTAACGAACCAGAAATGTGTGTCTCTAGCTCCATCCGCTGCTCCATCTGGCGCAAAAAGTAGCCTGTCATCATCGCCGAAGCCAGCAGCCCAGATAGGTTTTCTCTGTCCGTGCTGACTTGAACGTTAAAGCCATCAGCGGGCAAAACACCGACCAAACCCTGAACGTTATGAGAGATAATTTGCTTAATCTCACCGCTGACGGACTGAGCAACGCGAGAGAGTACCTCAGGCGGCTGATGTTGCAGATAGTTGAGAAGCTCGTTAGCCTTAGCCTCCTCTGAATCTAGGCTGGTAAAGTCTGCGCTTTCAGGATTAAAGGCCATAGAAATGCAAAATAACTGGTATTAGCTTAGCCGCCGAAATCATAAATTAGGACTAGTGAATCTCCACAAAGAAATGTCAAGTAAACGCTAAAAACAATCCACGATGTCCTAATCGGGGCTAGTCATAGCTTAACGAATAATGAACCTAATCGACATTTTCTTCGGCAGGGAGGCCCTCATGCACCTCAGCGACATCGCTAGCAGTGACTGGCGAGGCATCCGCGTACTCGTCTAGATTTATATCGAGCGGTAGATCTTTTTGCTTTGGTAGTCGCAAGCTAGAAATCTCAGGCAGCTTGTCTATTTCGAAGTGCTGATAAAATTTTTCTGTCACCTGGAGCCAAGACGAGCGCCCATCAGACTGCCGACGCTTCCGGATGAAGCCCTGATCGACCAGGTCAGGCACATGCTGATAGACCCCGGAGCCTCGGACTTCTACTAGCTCACTTTGAGCAATGGGACCGCGTAGTGCGATCGCAGCCAGCGTCCGTAGCGCCCCTAGCCCAATGTCTAAGGGCACAATTGTATCAACCAGTGGCTGATAGAGTTCTCTAAGCTGAAGCGCATAGCCTTCCTTCGTTTCGGCAATTTCTAGCGCGCCTTCTCGGTGGGCATAGTCGTCAACTAGCGCAATCAACCCTTCTTCGGCACTTTCGCGATCGCACTCAGCAAACGCCGCAATCTGAGCAATGTTCAATGGCTGCGCTTTGAGATAGAGAATCGCTTCAATTCGACTTGCCAACCGAGACATACTTCTCATGCTCCCTATGTTTCTCTAGTCTAGATTTCGCCCGGTCAGCTCTACAAAAATATCTTCCAAATTGGCGGGTCGCGTCATCATACCCGTTTTGTCTGGCTGCGCGTCTAAGTATTGATTGGCCTCACTCAGCGTTGGGAAAAAGACATACTCCCATCGGTCGCCGCGCTGCTTCATCACGATGCCTTCACCGTGCTTCTGCCGCAAATCGCTCAAGGTGCCGCTTTCAATCAGCTGACCTCGATCCATAATGCCAATGCGATCGCACAAATATTCGACTTCTTCCATATAGTGCGTCGTCAGCAACATCGTTATATTATGCTCTCGGTTCAGCTCACGAATAATCTCCCACAGTCGCCTGCGGGTCTGTGGATCTAATCCCACAGTCGGCTCGTCCAAAAATAAGATGCTCGGTCTATGCAGCAGCGCTCTAGCAATTTGCAGCCGTCGCTTCATCCCGCCAGAGAGCGTTTTTACCTTATCTGTTGCCCGCGCATCTAGGCCAACATAGCCTAGCCACCGCTCGATCTCAGCTTTCCGACTTCCGGCAGGCATGTGGTGCATCCGCCCGTGAAACTCCATGTTTTCCCACACGGTCATGTCCGCATCAACACTCACCTGCTGAAGCACCACGCCGATTTGCCGACGAACCTGCGCAGGCTGACGGCTCACATCATAGCCAGCCACCACAATATCGCCCTGAGTCTGCTTCGCCAGCGTCGTCAGCATCCGAATCGTAGTCGATTTACCCGCCCCATTCGGGCCTAGCAACCCAAAAATTTCTCCTGGCTCAATTGCCAAAGACAAATCATTGACCACACAAACATTGTTATAGACTTTATGAACGTTTTGCAGAGAAACCGCTGCAACCATAAGCTCTTCCTCCGAACATCGGCCCGCTATCTAGCCTATAGCAATCCCTAGACGCTTTACACTCATTTCTCAATGCTCCAGTCTCAATACTCATCTCTCACCGCTCAGCTTTCGGCGACAGAGCCGAAACTCAACCCTTACCCCCATGCGCGCCAGAATCGAAAGCACCGTTCTTTTCCTTCACCCTGACGATGTACCGCCTTACAAAAAAAAAGGCTCTATTGTCCGCAACAGCTACTTTTGGGCTCTCAAGTCCATCGCTGACCGGGCTCCCTTTAGTAAAGAGTGGGAGTTTGAAGAACGCGTTTGGATCGCGTTAACACGACTGCTGACCTCGTTTGCAGAATCTGGCTATCTGGGCCTAAGAGAAACGCAGCTAGAATTCAGTCCGGATGATGAAATTCCACCAGCACTAAAGGCAATGGCAACTTGGCGTGATTTAGGTGAGGACGAAGAATCAGGAGAAACAGCAAACCAGTCATGGCCCTACAGCTAATTAGCTGAAATTATTTTAGCGATCGCGCTCAATAGCCAAGGCAGCTAAGGCAGCTAAGGCCCAGCAAAAAAGGCTGGGTGAATATCACCCAGCCCCTTTCGTACAACCAGTAACTGGACTCTTAGAGTGCAGTCACTTTGCTAATACATGATATAAAACATGCCCTGCATCAGATTTTTGTCTTACATCAAGCCCAGCTGAGCCAAGACGCCTTGGCCTGTGACGAATTCAACTGCGATCGCAGATACAAATCCAATCATTGCCAAACGACCGTTCCAAGTCTCAGCAAACTCGGTGAAACCCAACTTGCTCTCTACGTTATTATTATCCATGTTTGTTTCCTCAGTTATCTCTTTGACAGCTGGCTAACTAGGCATTTCGGCCCACTTAATCAGAAGTGTGAATATATGTTAACCAATTCATTCAAAGCCAGCTGTATCTTTTGGCATATTTACAAACATAAATACATTTATGAAGAACCAAACAAGTAACTTTAATCCATCATTTCTGACAGCCTCGCGCTTGGCCGTTTCAACTCAGCCGTTTCAACTTAGGATCAAGGAGTAAATAAGATACGCAATTCCTGATCCCTCATCCCTAACCCTTCTCCCGAGGAGAGAAGGGGATCAGATCTTGCTCCCTCCCCCCTCGGGAGAGGGCTGGGGTGAGGGCGGCGAGAAGTCGCAACTTGGTCAAGTTATTTAATCCTCGATCCTTAGCCATTTTAGAGGTTAGACAATTCAGGAACTTTGTAAGACCTGCTCACCTTTCGGCTGAGCTATGGCAGCATTTTCAGCCGCTTCACGCTCCTTATCTAGACGCCGCTTGCGTGCATATAGCTGAATCGTAACCACAAAAGATAGCACCAGCCCGGCAATCAGCCAAGTCGTCGCACTCGTCGGAAAGCTGTTTTGAAAGATAACCAGCATTACTATGGTCACTAGCAAGAGAGTTGGCCCTTCGTTTAGCGCCCGTAGCTGCTTTGGTCCCCAGGTGCATTCCCCAGCAGCGAGTTGCTTACGCAATTTTGCACAGTAAAAATGGTAGGCCACTAGCAAAGCGACGAAGCCTAGCTTGGCGTGCATCCAACCTTCATGCAGCACCTCCGGTCGCTGCCACAGCAACCCGCCTGCCATTGCCAACGTCAAAATCATTCCCGGCGTTGTAATAATTTTTAGCAACCTTGTTTCCATCACGGCGTACTGGTTTTTCAAGATACTCCGCGCAGGTTCTGGCTCCGCTTCCGCCTCTACATGGTAAATAAACAGGCGCACCAGGTAAAACAAGCCCGCAAACCAAACCACCACGCCAATGATGTGAAACGATTTGAACCAGTAGTAAGCCATTGAAATAATTACCGCGTGGAAAATTTGTGAGAGATTATTTATTCTCCGCTAGCACCTAATATTTTGATCGCCTAGCGCATAGGTTCTTAACAACGATACGGACAAATGTTCATGCAAGTCACCTGGCAACCCGTCAATACCTACGAAGATATCCTTTACCACAAGGCCAATGGTATTGCCAAAATCACCATTAATCGCCCCCATAAGCGCAACGCTTTTCGCCCCAAGACCGTATTTGAGCTATACAACGCCTTCTGCGACGCTCGAGAAGACACCCGCATTGGCGTTGTTCTACTCACTGGCATGGGCCCACATACAGATGGCAAATATGCCTTTTGCTCTGGGGGTGACCAAAGCGTCCGTGGCAGCGCCGGATATATTGGGGACGACGGCATTCCTCGACTCAATGTCTTAGATTTACAACGGCTAATTCGCTCAATACCCAAAGTAGTTATTGCCCTCGTGGCCGGGTACGCCATTGGCGGTGGCCATGTTCTACACCTGATTTGCGATCTGAGCATTGCCGCTGACAATGCTATTTTTGGGCAAACTGGCCCCAAGGTTGGCAGTTTTGATGGCGGGTTTGGCGCTAGCTATTTAGCCCGCGTTGTTGGCCAAAAAAAGGCTCGTGAGATTTGGTTTCTCTGTCGTCAATATGATGCTCAGCAAGCCCTATCAATGGGTTTAATCAATACTGTCGTTCCAATTGAGCAGCTAGAGGCAGAAGGCGTTCAGTGGGCCAGAGAAATTTTGCAGAAAAGTCCTATTGCTATTCGGTGCCTCAAATCAGCTTTCAATGCAGATTGCGACGGCCAGGTCGGACTGCAAGAACTCGCGGGAAATGCCACGCTGCTCTACTACCTCAGTGAAGAGGGCGCAGAAGGGAAACAGGCTTTCCTGGAAAAAAGAGATCCAGACTTTGGACCCTATCCGTGGCTACCTTAGCCGATCGGTTAGGCATCAGAAGTTCGCTGCATGAACCACTCACTGGGCACTGTAAGCACGCTTAACAAGCAGTATTTACGACCAATTCAAATTAAATATTAGTCAATAATCTGATTTTAATTCTGGCAGTTACTCAGAGCTTTTATAACTTTTAAGAATTGCGTTTGGGTTGCGATTATAGAAACAGTTGGTAACAGTCTAACCTTTACTTGTTAGACCAGATTGTTACTTCGTTAAAAGTCCCCGTTTTCTCTCTGATAGATAGGCACTACTTGCTTATCTATACGTTTTTTCCAGCGGTAAGTCAGTGATGATACTTATGAGCTGTGACCGGGATCGTCTGCATTACTGTTGAGTGCTAGCTACACTGTTGAGCCTGAGACAATAGCTTCTTCGGAACAACTTGAGATGGGTTGGCTCAACCTGCGTAAAGGGGCTTCTTGAACCGATGGAACAGGGGCCCAGTCAGCGATCCCCATCACCGGCTTGGGCTTGGATGCGAAGGGTGAAACAGCCAAGCTACAGGCCGCCCATTGCGCACCGACATTTACGCTTAGCTGGTTGCAAGCACCACCTCGTCGCCCTTCGTGGCTGAAAAAACGACAGAGTCCACAGCGAGTTACTTCACATTTTTCAGCAGCCATAATGTAGTTTCTTAAGTAATAGTCTGAGTCTTCATCATGGCTTAATTAGAAAAATCTGTTTTCAGTACAAAAGAAGCTACAACTACCGGTAAATAAAGTAGAGGGGAAGCAAACATCCCCTCTTTGCCTTTAGATTTTCTTTATAATTTGTTAAAGAAGCGAAATATCCTTGCCAGCATGGATTACAGCGTTTTAAAAATAATCAATATGTGCGGGGATCACGAATAGAAGCTACGTCGAAACTCTATGTAAAATTGCATTATGAGTGAACCTGTAACTTTTCTTTACAATAGGCTTGAGTTCAAAGTTTAACATTGCGGTTTTCACTAATGCAACGAAGTTTTTTTGACCTGCTTTATTTTTATATCCCTGTAATTACGGTTGCGGATACTTTGTTAGTCAGTAGATCACTCAATAGTGGTTTTGAGAAAGATAGTGGTTTTGAGAAAGGTTCTAGACAGAAAGTGAGCGCTGGCTAATTCTGAACTAACTGATAAATCCACGCTTCAAGCCACTCTCCACTTGAACCGTGAGAGTGGTTTGATTACCTATTTATTACCAGTCTTTCACAGCGCACAGCGAGCAGACCGACCAGCGATCAATCTCACCTTGAGGGCAACGGCACTGACATTGAGAACAGATCGCCTGTTCATCCTGCATTTGCTGAACGATAGCGGCCCAGCGACTAAAGGCTTCTTGAGGTGTCTGAGGCGTCGCGGCTGATGTTGTCGCAGGCAAAGAGGGGTTTCTTGGCGCGGCGTAGCTAGGGTGTTGCTTTGCCAGCAGCGTCGGACTAGCCGGTTTAGACGGCTGTGCCCATTGAGCTGTAGAAAATCGGATGTTTTTTAAAGGCTGACGCTGATATCGATTGAGCTTTCGTAAGATGTTCAATCTTTCATAGCTTAGCGTTTGTGCCCAAGTCGGCGTAGCGGTAGCGACATAGAGCGTCGATTTTTGAATGCTGACAGGGCGCGTCTGTCTTGCCACCGCAAATCCCACCGCTTTTGGCCAGTGATGTACAACCAGCCGAAACTGCTTCTGAGCCTGCCAGTTTGATTGATTCTCTAGCCCTTTGATGAGGCCCTCTAGACCTTCTAATGCCATATTTTTCGCCCCGTACTCAGCATCTGCTACTTGCTTGTTTGGCTATCCATAAAATTTTTAAAAACTGCCAAGGCTTCGAATAGCCGCCGCCTCCGTATTTTCAACCTTGTTCTTCAGTTCTCATTAAGATAACTTGATTGACTTATTGGCCTGTTGGTTGGCTTATTGGGCTGCCCTCCATTCAACCACACTGATTACCCACACTGAGTCTAAGGAGCCTGTCATGATAGCTCAGCTCACATCTCGCGATTTCTTGCCTCAGCTATGTCCCCAGCTACGTACAGTGCTCAGCAGCCTCGGCGTCAACTTAGACTCCGAACTCAATCGCTACCGACGCGATCGCCATCACTACAATCAGCTAGAAGCCAATCTATTTGATGAGATAGATGACGCCTCCTTCGATTTGGCGGCTGTAGAAAGTGCGGTGGAAGCTTCTATTGCTACGGTCAGCGCGATCGCTAGATCTACACCACCCAGTCTGCCGCCAAACAAAAAGCTGCTATTAGGTTCAGCATCTCAAGAATCAAGAGATGCATCACAAAATAGGGGACTAGCCCTATCGCCTCCTAAACTGACCCCCCAATCAGCATCTTCATCACTTGCATTTGCTGAAGCACAGCCCAATGATTTTGAGAACGGCTCACTCGCAGAGCGTGTCGATAAAGAGACACACTCACTCGCAAGCCCAGGCAAAAACGACATTGGCAAAAATGACATTGGTACTATTGCGAGCGGCTACTTAGCCTCTTCTGAAAAGCTCATTGAGAGTTTGGCACAGGTTTCACCTATGCCAGAGCCAATTGACGCGATCGCTAAGCCAAGACACAAAACTGTTTCACTACTCGCGGGTGCGGCCCTAGGCTTTTTAGGGCTAGTTACAGGCTTAGGTGCCAGCTATCTCATGGCTAATCCGCTCGTTGCGCAGCGCATAGCCGATCAGTTTCGGCTTCACCCAGCAGAACTCACAGCTACGCAGATAAAGGCTTTTGATCCGTTGGGGCCAGACTTGTCTGCTAATGAGTTTATTAATTTAAAGCTAAATAACCTTAGCTCATTGGCAATGCCTCAGGCTGAACTGACGCCAGCAGCTAACGTACCTGCCAACTTGGCACAGACAGAGGGCTCATCAAGTACGACGACAGATCTACCGCCCACTCAGTCTACATCTGCGGTATCGCCCTTACCTCCTAGCGCTGCACCAACATTGGCCCTAGCGCCCCCCAGTGGAACGCAAGCAGTCGTCATCCCCACCGGACTTACCTACTACGTCACCACGCCCTTCGCTTCAGAGCAAGGACTGGCAACCATTAGAGAAACAATCAGCGAAGCCTTCGTGCGTAGATTTTCAGATGGCAACCGCATTCAAATCGCAGCCTTTGACAATCCGCAAGCAGCTCAATCTTTCATTGCAGAGTTAAGCACTAAAGGCATTGCTGCACAGATTTATGGGCCGACTACCGAATAAAAACCCAGTCTCCTCTGTCAGCTTTTATCAAGAAGCTGATCGGCTCATCGATCAGCGGTCGGATTGAATCTTCGTGCTTCCGCGAATCAATGACCGTGACAGGTCCCCTGCGAAGGCGATAAAAAGCTTGCTATCCTGCTAAGTAAGTAAGCTTATGGGGTATGTCTGGTAATGGGACTTCTAGATCGCATTTCTCGCCTCGTTCGATCTAATATCAGCCAGCTAGTCAATGGCGCTGAAGATCCTGAGAAAATCTTGCAGCAGACCGTTGCAGATATGCAAAGTGATTTGGTCTCTATGCGACAGGCAGTTGCACAGGCGATCGCAACTCAAAAGCGCACCGAAAGACAACGCGAACAAGCCACACGCACCGCCGAAGAGTGGTACAACCGGGCTCAGCTAGCCCTACAAAAAGGCGACGAAGCCATGGCCAAAGAAGCCCTTGGCCGACGCCAAAGCTACGCTCAAACAGCGCAAAGCCTCAGCGCCCAGATTACACAGCAAACAGACATTGTTCAACAGCTCAAAGCTAATATGGGCCATTTAGAGCGCAAGCTTTCTGACGCCCGCACCCAAAAAGATATGTACATCGCGAGAGCGAGAGCAGCTCAATCTAGCGTACGGCTCAACGAAATGATGATGAGCAACGCCCCTGGCGGCATAGGCGCATTTGAGAAAATGGAGGCTCGTGTACTCGACCTTGAGGCCCAAGCAGAGGCCACTGCTGAGCTTGGAGCAGATTCGACCGACTCGGTAGAGCGTCAGTTTTCTCAGCTAGAAAATCAAGGCAGCCTCGACCAGCAGCTCGACCAGCTCAAAGCAAAAATGATTGAAGGAAACAACCTATCATCACCACCCCACTAGCGACTTGTTCGGTTGGCTGGCCTCTGGTCAACTGGCCTCTGGTTAGCTAGCCTCTGTAGACTGGCAGCGTAAAGTGAAAGCAGCTACCTTCCCCTCGCTTAGAATCTACCCATATCTGTCCGTAGTGCGCTCTAATCACCCGCTGACAGAGCGCTAGGCCCAGGCCGTATCCATCTTTCGCGCGATCGCGCTGCAAGCGGAAATTTTCCTCAAAAATGCTCTTTTGGTCACCGTGGGGAATTCCCGGTCCGTTATCTCGAATGCTCACCTGCACTTTATCAGTTGTACGGTGCAGCGCCGAAACACCGATTTTTCCGTTAATAGGCGTGTATTTGATCGCATTGTCAATTAGATTATTCAACACCCTTTGCACCTGATCCGAATCAGCATACACATAGGGCAAATCTTGTGGAATATCAGGCTCCAAGCTCTGACGCTTAGCAGCCAGCTTAGATTCAAAGGTAGCCATTACATCCGTGCACAAACGCTGCAGGTCTAGCTCTTGAGGGGATACCTGAAAGCTGGCGTTAGAGCCTCTCGCCGCCTGCAAAATCTCCGTGATCATCCGGTTAATCGTACGGATCTGAATCTTAGTATTCTTCAGCAAGTGCACAATTAGCTCAGGCGTAAACTTTTTGGCTTTTTCACCCGGCTTGTAGGCCAACTCTAACGTTTCTATCGCAATCGAAGCCGCCGTTAGCGGGTTTCGCAAATCATGCGCCATCATAGAAATAATGCGATCTTTGAAAGCAATTTGAGCGCTGAGCGTTTCGTTGTCCTGATTGAGCCGAAAAATTTCGTCAGACAGCCGCAAGATCTCAACTGATTGAGCCACCGCATCTACCGTGACGCTTTGAGAATCAGCTAAATTGGTCTCCTCTGCGCCTGCATAGAAACGCTTATCTTCTACCTCACGCTGCCAGCGGGGCCACCAGTGGGCCAGTTGTAAAGCGATATCGCTGCCAGCTAGCTTTTGGTGAGTATCCGCCGACACCTTAATCAAAGCAGGCGTCGCGACTAGTTTAAAGTGCTCAGCTAGATACGGCTGATTGGTTACATCAATAATCTCTAATTCAATCGGATCGGACTGAGAGAGCGATTTGAGCTGTTTTCTCACCCGGCGGACTTGCTCGGCTGAATTAGGTCGCTTGTCGATAAAGAGCAGTAGCTTCAACAGCCCATCGGCCTCGGGCAAAAGTGGAGCCTGAGCCTCCATTTAGCCTCCTATTTTACGTAATGCTAAGTCAAATGTTATCTAACTATACCTTCTATGCCTTTTGACAAAAACAATCTACAAGCAAAACCAATGCAACAAAAGTCCTACTCAAAAATAGATTTTCTGTAGCTGCTTCATCAAATAATTGTTAAATTCGTGTCAAGTTTTTTGAAAAGCGAACTTTTTGGAGCAAATTATTTTGAAAATAATAGAATGGTTTGTGATCTGAGCTTCTACGTCTGCACACGTTTTTGTCTAGTGTCAGTTGAGACCTAATTGAGTTGAGACCTATATACTGCTGGATCTCATAGCACTGAATTCCTGTAGAACTGAATTCTATAGCGCTGTTGCCAGCAATTCTCATTGTAAAAATCAGGGGTTTCAAAACCCTTGCTAGAGGAGGGTTCTGAAATTTTTAGAAAATCAGAAAAGCGTTGAAACCCAATAAACTCGTTCCATAATGAGAATTGCTGCGCTGTTGCTAAGCAGCAGGCGACCAGAACGCGATGCTGTTACCTGAATCGCACGCGATAGAACTGGTGATTCGGTCAAGTGATTTGCCACAGCAATTCATTGCAGCGGAGGGTATACGGCTAAGGATTGTATAGCGGGATACCGCAACGAAACGCTGCAAAAAGGTCGAGAAAAGACGCTTTACCTATTGATTAACAAAAGTTGTAGCAATTGGCTATGACATCAATAAAGTGTCAGGGAACAATCTAGGGAGCATCGTATAAGTTTGCTAGGTCAGCACGATAGGAGTTCGGTATAGATGATATTAATAGAAAAAAAAGGCTTCCCGAAAATTCGCGGTCGTAGGGCGCTGACGCTAGGGGTTGCCATTGGGATTTTAGGTGTATTTCTATCAGCGGCGATGCCAGCCAAAGCTAGTTTGTTAGAACTTGTAAATATTGTAAAAATAGAGCCCATTGATAAATCTACTGATCGCTTTGAGCAAGGTCGCTTTGAACAGCAGCGACAAGCGTACGCTGAGCGAGAGAGACAGCTGCGGCTAGCGCGGCTAAGAGAAGGGCGGCTCACACGTTCTCGGCCTACGCTAGTGGCAGAGCCATTAGTGACAGAGCCTGATAGTAGTAATACCTATCTGTATGGACAGCAGCCCATCCCAGACCAACCGGGGACGATCTATTTTGTGTTTGAATCCCAGGGGACAGCTGTCGTAGGTGCGCTGTATATGCCGTCTTCGTCGTTTGACTGTGTTGAAGGGCACATCGCCCAGCAGCAAATTGCCCTAAGCGGGACTGATAGCTATTCGCAAGAACGCTTCTCGCATGCAATACCCCTGAGTGACTTTAGCTCAGTAGAAGTTGCGAGTCAGCAGGGAATAGCGATCGCGTCGCCGAACGCGGCACCCCTCAATATTGAAGGGTTTTACCCTCTAGCGGTTCGAGAGAGCGATCGCGCCCTTCTAGCGATTTGTCAGGCCATATAGTCTGGCCCTGCGTATGCCAGATGGTGTGCCAGACGGTGTGCCAGACGGTGTGCCAGACGGTGTGAAAGTAGAGAGTTTTTCGGCCTATTTTGTCAAGAGGCGCTGATGGGACCAGGCGCTAGCGTTGGACCTCGATAATATCTGGCCGCTACAATAAAACAGCCAGATTCAGCGAGGTGATGTGAACGCAGCAGAACAAGCATCGACGATTGAGTTTGCGAGTAAGATTGCCGCGACGCTCGGGTTATTCAAAGCAGAGCTCCCCGACCTCAGAGCAGACCTCAATCCCTGGGCAAACGATCCCTCTGTACAAGACCTGATTGATCCAGACTCAGTCGATATTGGGTTTCACTTCCCAGGCGTTAGCCGCCCATTTCAGTGCCGCAGTTTGTTAATTCAAATTCGACTTCACAAAGATATTGAAAGTGAACAACGGCGTGCTATTGGGTTAGAAGTCACTGGATTCGATTATCGCGGTCAGCAGTGGCGACTCTCTACTATTAACGATTGGCGATTTGAGGGTAACCTCACTCCTGAGCCCACTTCTGGAGAATCGCTGAAGAACTGCTGCCGTCGGGTATTCGAGGTGTTTAACCAGAGCGCTTAACTTAAAGCGCCTGATTCAGATCGCCCAATCACGGTGCTTAATCGGAACCAATCGGGAGCTGAAGAACAGACCCTGACTCTGCGCCAATTTCAAATATCAAGGTGATAATTTGAGCATCGATTAGGCGGCTCTGCGCTAGGGGAAGCCCTGTTCCCGCATTGATTGCATGGGCGGGGAAACAGGCTGCACTAAGGCTAAGGCGTAGACATTCGCCAGAAAACAGACTGAAGCAGGTTGGATGCAGCGGGAGACTAACGGGCTCGCTTCCTTTAGATACTAAATTAGGTATCAACTGATTGTTTTTCGACTGGTTGGTGATCGCAGCATCTACTCGTCTATAGCCCTGAGTCAAATTGTAGACTTCCCCCTGCTGAGTAACTCGAGAGAGCACCGCGCAAAAGTCATAGCTAACGCTTTCAGTTGCGATCGCACACCTAATCCTCGGCACACCTACTACTCGTAGCTCAGACTCCAGCGGCAAGCTTGTATAGGTCAGCACATCTCCACGCATGTCTACCGCCGTCCGCTCAAAAGAACCTGCTGGTATAGCACTATGCCCCCCCAAAGCTGGCGCTGGATTCCAAGGGTCGTGCACCAGCGTATCGTAAGCTATCCGCGAGCTAGCAGCTAAAGCGAGCACACCGCTATCTGCTCGAATATGGCTTAGCCCTTCACTGTGCAGATAGTATGTCAGCTCACGGCTTTTCGACTTACGGCTATTTGGCTCCTGGATGAGTCCCACAGAGACCTCATTAGGCCAATCCGCGAGCTGCCGCCATTGATTACGCCCCATTTCGAACAGACAGACTGGCCGCTCTGCCATCAGCCCGCGCTTATCTTTACCCTTCAAAATGGCATCGAACCACCGAATTTGTAGCCGATCAACCGGGCTAACAGCCGCTGGCCCAAAATCGACCGCTCCCGCCTTTTTAGCCCAGGGAATGTGACCCCACGGCCCCACCCAAAAGTGGTGACAATATTGGCTACGGGCTGCCATCTCCCGGTACAGACGCAAGTCACCGCGTAAGTAGGGATCAAACCAGCCGCCAATATGCAGCATCGGTAGATCCACCTCGCTCAGCTGCGGGACCAGGCACTGCCAGTAGCTATCAGTAGGAGGGCGCGTGACCCAGTCATGAAAAAAAGAAGAGACCCCACTCAAGATCTTTGGACAGACCGGAATCGGGTCTCGTACCGGTAGCTGATGAGCCGCCTGGAGAAGCTGGTCGAAGCTTGGAACATCGCCTCGCATACGGGCAGTTTCAGCCGCGAGCTGTAGTGCCCACATCAAACCCAGTTGAAAATACAGCGCCCCGTTCTCTGTCGCCCAATCTTCGTAGAGATGATAGCCTGTCATCGCCGGGGCAATCGTTTTGAGGGCTGCTAGGCGAGCTTCAGCGGCATACAGCTGCGTCATTCCCTGATAGGAAAAGCCATACATACCCACCTGTCCATCGCTACCCGGCAGCTCAGCCGCCCAGGCTACAGTCTCTCTACCGTCGCTGACCTCATAGGCAAACAGATCGAACACCCCTTCCGAACTGCCGCGCCCACGGACATCTTGAATGACAACGATATAGCCATGAGCGGCATACCATCGAGGATGGGCGTAGACAATTGTAGAGGCGATCGCCCGCCCATAAGGTTGGCGCATCAGCAGCACCGGAAAAGGCCCCTCCCCTTCGGGAAAATAAACATCCGCATCTAGCCGAGCCCCATCGCTCGTCCGCATAGAATAGGTTTGCCGCGCCTGAACAGAAAGCATGGTTTGGGGTATGGTTTTGAATAATTAGACGAAAGGGAACAAAAGGGTCAGCGAATGGAACCCATCTTAATTATTAGCAACTTGATGTTAGTGGGCCTCACGGGGACTTACGCATGGCTAGCCAATAAAAACATCAAACAGCTACAGCAAGAAAGTAACTACTACCGTAGCGTGGTTGAAAAACAACTGCGACTTACCGCCTTGCCCCACCTGTACTGGGACTTGCAAACAACGAAGCAGCCCGCCGAGCCGCGGCCTGAACAACAGCTAGCTACTCAGGTTGCGGCCAGCAGACCTGGGCAAAGCAACCTTGCTTTAGAAGTTTTCAACATCAGTAACGTCCCCGCTTATGATGTCCACGTCAGCCTCATTGGCGCTTACACAGAAGAAGCGCTAGGAATCGCGACCTTCATGCGCACCTATGTGCAGTCCCGCCACCGCAAATACCCGCTTCAGCCTGACAAAGTCGGCTACTATGGCGTGCGCAATGCCGTTCGGCTCTCGCTACTGCCCACCCAGCAAAAAATCGTCCTTTCGCTGCCCTTTCCACTACAGCCTGCCGACGTCTATACCCTAGTGCAGTACCGTGAGCTCTCTGGAGAGAACTACTATCAAGTATGCTGCTTTAGCGCTATTGATGAATCAGGTGTCTATCGAGCCAATATTTTAGAGCCCGCTGAAATTCAAACGATGAATCGACTTCATCTTTTTGACTTAGAAGATTTCTCTTTACCCAACGAGACTATTGACGAAGGCACGCTAGCAGGTCGCACGTCTTCTAACCGTACAAGGGCCGATCGCGCAAGCGAATATCCCTACTATCTAGTCGATTTTATTGACCTTTGGAACCATTCCATCTCTAGTCGTCTGATCCTAGATGCCCCGACAATGCCAGAAGAGGAAGTTCCAGTCAAAGCCACTTATGACTTCTAATGCGCCCATAAATCCATTTGGCGACGCTCCATTTAGCGGCAATCCGTTGGGAGACGGCTCATCAGTTATCACTAGCGCTGCTGAAGGCCCTACGGATATCCTTTTGATTGATGACGATCCGCTAGTCGTCGAGAGCCTGCAGAGGCTTTTAAAGAAGCGTGGCTATCGGGTTGCAACAGCCTACGATGCCAATACGGGGATCGAAAAAGCCATGCAGTTGACCCCTGCGGTCATTGTTTGCGATTTACTGCTGCCTGGCGGCCCTAGCGGTCTAGAGATGTGTCGGCACATTAAGCAAAATGAAAAGCTATCAACTATCGCCTTTTTGATCATGACAGGCCATACCGATATTGCCAATCGGGTAGAGGCTTTAGAAGCGGGCGCAGACGATCTGCTATTTAAGCCAGTAGATACTGACGAGCTTACCGCACGGGTCAACTCAGGGCTGCGGCTGCATCATCTGACGCAGGCACTCATGGCACAAACCAACCGGCTCGAAAACGAGCTAGCAGAAGCCGCAACCTACGTCAGCTCTCTGTTGCCCAAAGACACCCCAGAAGATGCAAGCAACTGTGTCTCTATTAGCTCTCGGTTTATCTCTTCTCAGGAGCTAGGGGGCGATTGCTTTGATCATTACTGGCTAGATCCTGACTATCTGGTGATGTATCTACTAGATGTTTCTGGGCACGGTCTAGGGGCGGCATTGCTTTCAACTTCGGTGCTAAACGTTTTGCGATCGCAATCTCTACCAGGCGTCAATTTCTATCGCCCCGAAAGCGTTTTAAAGGGGCTCAACGAAGCCTTTCAAATGAACGATCAAAACGATAAATACTTCACCATCTGGTACGGCGTCTACAACCGCAGCAATCATCAACTGTCGTACGCCAGTGCCGGACATCCCCCCGCGCTGCTCATCACCCCCCGAAACCCCAGAGCCGCCGTCAAACCAGAAGACATCGTTTTAGAACAGCTACGAACGCCCGGTATGCCCATTGGCATGATGCCTGACAGCGTCTATCAGTGGCAGCGATGCAGCGTCCCTCGCAACAGTCGTCTATACATCTTTAGCGATGGCATCTACGAAATCTGCCCCGCCAACCAAGCATCGATCACGCATCAGACGCTACTCGGCCTAGATGGCTTTACCAGCCTGCTAGCGACGTTAGAAGCCCAGAAAAAGCTCAGCCTAGACAACTTGATCGATGAAATCAGGATCTACGGTGGCAGCCAATTTGAAGACGATCTTTCCCTGCTGGAAATAGACTTTCAAATATAACGATCGGCTAGAGATGACGAAGAGGCTACGATCAACGAAATATCAAACACCTGTTCAAACTGCTCAATCACCGTCTGATAGATCGAATCAAAATCCACAACAGTAGGTAAAAACTGCGCCATTGAACCCACCGGTTTCCCTTCAATCCCACATGGAACAATTTTTTTGAACCCGCTCAAATTCGGGCATACGTTCAGCGCAAAGCCGTGCATCGTAATCCACTGGCTCACCTTGATGCCGATTGCCGCGACCTTGTGCCCTTCCACCCAAACACCCGTTAAACCGCTAATCCGCCCAGCGGGTAGGCCATAGCAAACTAACGTTCGAATCAAAACCTCTTCTAGCTGTCTCAAGTACCAGTGCAAATCTAATTTATAATCTCTGAGATTCAAAATGGGATAGCCCACTAGCTGGCCAGGGCAATGATGGGTAACCTCGCCACCTCGTTCTACCCGGTGAATCTCATAGTCTGTGCAGCTCGGATCAAAACGCAGAAACTTAGCATCAGCACCTTGACCTAGGGTATAGACTGGCGGGTGCTCTAAAAGCAATAGGGTATCTTTCATCTCGGGCAAATCAGGCGGCTCAGACACAGCATTTTTAACAGTCGCCTTGTAGGCTTCAACGAGATAGCGTTGCCACTGCCAAGCTGTGCCATAAGAGACTTCGCCTAATAGATAAACGTCGCCCTCTCTTTTTCTAGAATCCTCTCTTTTTCTAGGGCTCTCTCGTTTTCTAGAGAGAGGCTTTGACTGAGGAGCTAAGTGGGTCACACGATTTAAAGAATTCATTCGCTCTTATTACAACGACTAGCGCATTCAATCAGGTCAAGAATTATCAACGGATGCTTCAATTCTTGACAGTTTGCAATCGGGGAAAATTGCGAATGTTACCCTTGAGGGGTACAAATCCCACTCGCCACGGGGAGGCTGCTTTATGAAGCTAGTAATCCAGGGTAAAAACATCGAGATCACAGACGCGATTCGTAGTCACGTCAACCAGAAAATTGAAAAGGCCACCGCCCACTTTCAAACACTGATCAACAAAGTAGACGTCAATCTATCCGTCGAAACTAACCCCAGGATAGCGCCCAAGCAATCAACAGAAGTCACCATCTACCTTAATAATACGGTCGTACGCGCTGAAGAAAGCAGCGAAAACATGTATGCAACGATTGACATGGTGACCGACAAAATTACCCGTCAACTGCGCAAGTACAAAGAAAAGCGCCGTGACCAGAGCCATGACTCAGTGCGCCCCGTCAATCTAGAAGCTGCCATTAATGCTCCAGATATCACCCCCGAGAGCAGCCCAGATATCAGCGAAGTTCTCAACAGTCAGCCCAAGCTTCCTGACGAAGTCGTTCGCAGCAAATACTTCGCCATGCCCCCTATGACCGTTCAAGCCGCGCTCGAAAATCTAGAGCTGATTGGGCACGACTTTTACATGTTCCGCAACGTTGAAACAGACGAAATTAACGTTATCTACGAACGCAATCACAAAGGGTACGGGCTCTTGCAGCCACGTCAGCATCAAGACAAAACCAGTCACAACAACCACCTAGATATGACCATGGCAAATGTAACGCCGATGAAAAAAGCCGCCTCTTAGCTGGCTTTAACATTTGCTAACTGCTCTGATGATTGCTCTATTTAGACAAAAGTTAGGCAAGACAAAAGGGCTCTATCTAAAGCAGCCGCGGCATTAGCTTTGCGGCTGCTTTGGGATGCGATCGCTCAAATACAAACCCTCACGAAAGCCCAAGCTGAAAAAATCAGGCAGCTGCCAGCAGGCTATCTAAAGCTCCTTTTCGATCTAGCGCGTGAATATCGTCACAGCCACCAATATGCTGATCGTTAATAAAAATCTGTGGGAGTGAGCGCTTGCCAGCCGTTCGTTCAGCCATTTTACTGCGAGCGTCCTCATCTCCGTCAATACAGTACTCCGTATACTCAGCGCCCTTACGATCTAACAGCGCTTTAGCACGAATGCAAAACGGACAGCGGCTCCAAGTGTAGATTTCGATATTAGGCTGCATTTTCCTCTGCTCTTGATTTTTTTAAAGATTACGTTCCTAGCCTTTATACAGTGTATACAGCGCAGAGGCTATAGCGTGAGAGCTTTTACGGTCTACTTCCGTATAATTGCGTCATCTACTCAGTATCCGCATCCGACAAGTGCACGGTAAAAGAAACTTCATCCACAGTCACCACATCATTGTCATAGAGCTTGCGACCTCGCCTCAGCTCCATCTCGCCATTGACACTCACGTCACCACTGCGAATGATCAGCTTTGCTTCGCCACCCGACTGAGCCACATCTGTCACTTTTAAGAACTGATCGAGCTTGATAAAATCTGCTGGCATAGGCAAAGAGGAACCTTATTTACGCCATCCTAACGTGCTTTGAGGTTACAAAGCCTAAGGGATTGACCGACACAGCAGCTATACCAAAGTGGGCTCCGGCGTTACCGACATCGACGCTAATGCCTGTTGAACATTAGCGATCGCCGCATGCTGCTGTGCTTCAGCCGATTGAACATCAGCAACTACTCCAGAAAGCGAGCCCAAAGCTTGATGTAGAGAGGCTAACCGTGATTCGACGATAGGCAATATTTGATCGTACAGAGTAATTTGGCCCTGCACTTCGCTCATCGTTTGCTGATGCATCATATACGTTTCTTCAGATTCATCCACTTGCTGTTTTTGCGCCTCTAGCTGCGCCTGCTGCTGCTGCCGAGTTTGCTTCAACGCGTCAATTTCCGTCTGAATCTGAGCAATCTCTGATTCGACTTGCTGAATCTGCTCACCGAGAACAGCTCGCAACGCATCAATCTCATCTAAAACAGGCTCTAAATCTGCCGCCTCGCCAGTACCTTCTGTAGCCAGTCCTTGCCTGCGCAGTAAAACAGCCCGATGCTGACTTAAGACCTCTTCTCGCTCTAACAGGTTACGACGCTGACCCACCAAGGTTCGATTCAACATCACATGGCGGTCTTTTTCCTCAGCAATTTCAGTTTCTATTTGCAACCGGTCGTACTCACTCACGTCTGCTAACTTAGCTTGAAGAACATCGATATCATCCTGCTGCAGCTTTAGCTCTTCCTCTTGGTCATTAACAAAGTGCACCATCTTGTCTAAATCTTGCTCTAGCTTGGCCACTAGATTCTGCAGATCATGTTCTGACAGTGCTTCTAAGGCAGCAACATCTACTTTCTTGCTCAGCCGAACTTTGTCAGTGGCGTTAAGCAGCGCGTATATTCGCTGATGCAAATCTGTCTGGTTTTTGAGCTGCTCAGTTAATATCTGGTTATGCATTTGCTTTGCGCCTAGCAAAGATTGCTGCTGCTGCAAGTGAACCTGAGTTGAATGCAGGCCTGACTCTGATTCAGCTAGTAATTGCCTAGTAGACCTCAAATTCTCCAGCGCGGTGGCGATCGCATCACGCAATCGTGCCACTTCGTCAATCTTTTGCTGTCGCTGCTGCTGATCTGTGGCCACATCAGCTTGATAACTCGCCACCAAATCTAGCGTATTTGCAACTGTCTCACCAACCGCAGCTGTATCTCCTTTTTCATAGGTCAGCTGATCCAAAGCAGATTGAATCTGACTAACCTGCTCATCGCTTAGACCCACACTAACTTGATCTGCAACCGACTCCTGCTGCTCTTCAAAACGCTGGAGCTCACCATTAAGATGAGCCCAAGCCCCCTCTAATTCAGCGTTTTTTCGATCCAGTGATTCTTGTAGCTGCTCGGCCTCGTTTTTTTGAGTCTCTACTTCCTGCTTTTTCGCCTCTAGTTTCTCTAGCTCTGCTTCGGCCTGGTCTATTTGCTCCTGCCGAGCCTCAAGCTCCATCTCGCGGCGGTTAAGTGCTTGACTCTGATAGGTTAACGACTCCTTCCACTGCTCTATCTCCTCACCTTGAGACCTAAACTTCTTACTCAAACCCGAAAAGTTTTGAAGCACGCTAACGAGCGTTTTACTCGCCTCTTCATGGCGCTTAATCTGCCGATTGTTAGCCAGATCAACAAGCACCAGCACACCTGCTGCATAAGGCGCATCATCAGGCGCTGCGACTATCTCCTCACCCGGAACGCTGCTCCAGTCATGCTCAGAGCGTTGAGCCGCAAGCAGCTTAAATTCTGCTTTGCCACTACCCATGAATCCACTCTTTCTCTGTGTTTCAGCTAGATAAAGCACGCTGGCAATCCCTCTATATATGCAGGCCCGATGGGCTCTCATTGTTCCCCAAACAACTTGTTCCCAAAACAACTAAATTCGATCACACCTAAAGCTGCTAAAGCGCTTAGTAAAGTTAGAGATGCAGCAGTACCGAAATAACTCCAAATTTTAAGCCTACGAGCAAGTACGTATCGAACTTCTGGCCAAGAATGAAAATAATTGATTTTCTTTTCGTATTTATCAATTAATGTTTAACAAACAAAACGTAGGAGGGTACTTTGATGACACAGTTGTTGTCGTATATGTCTTCATGCCAAATTGCCTCTAGATTACCGACAGTCCCATCATCTACAAAGATGCGCTATTCTTCATTTCTCAGGGAATGCTTGAGCCATCTGACAGACCATGCCGCCGGGTTTAGGTAGAGTTTTAATGCCAGTAGGTCAAAAGGCCCCCAAGGTTTAAAAAAAGATTATGAGCACAATTTTGGTCGTCGAAGACAGCGTCGCCCAGCAAGCAATGATGAAAGATTTGCTAGAAGATAGCGGACTAGAAGTCATGGTTGCCAGCGACGGGATTGAGGCTCTAAAGACTCTTCAGGGTCACTCACCCGATTTGGTGTTACTAGATATTGTGATGCCAAATATGAATGGATATGAGGTTTGTCGTCGGATTAAAGCTAATCTAGCAACACAAAATGTACCCGTGGTGATGTGTTCGGCGAAGGGGGAAGAATTTGATCGCTACTGGGGCATGAAACAAGGGGCTGATGCCTATATTGCAAAGCCCTTTCAGCCGACTGAGCTAGTTGGCACTGTCAAGCAACTACTACAAGGATATTGATTTTTCTTTAGAGCACCATGGTAGGAAACCCTGACTTTCAAACAATATCCGGACAAGACCAGGCCCCTGAGCTTCAAGAAATTGAGACGCCAGAAGGCGAACTTCATCTCCGGTTCTTTATTGCTGGAGACGATGAATTTGCACTCCCTGCGACAGGGATTCGTCGCATTATTGAACATGCACCGGATCACATCACGCCAGTGCCCAACGTATCGCCCTTGCTTCTAGGCACGCTCAATCAGCAGGGAAGAGTCATTTGGGTAGCTGACCTTGGACAATTTTTGGGATACGGCAAACCGATGAATACGGATCGCGCCGAAATTCCGGTCATTGCGGTAGAAGATCAAGGCACCATGCTAGGGCTAGCTGTTAACCAGGTCATTGGGACCGACTGGATGGATAGCGAAGCGCTAAAGGCAACCACAGCCACTGCGGAGGGGATGGATTCCTTTCTCAAAGGAGAATGGCCATTGGCGGACGGTAAGTCGCTGCGGCTATTAGATCATATTGCGATTCTACGTTCGGCTAGGTGGGTCGCTTAGCGTATATTTCATTTAGGATAGGCAGCAATTAGCAATAGCAGGCTGTCAATCACTCCCAAAGCAACTACCCCCAAAGCAACCACTAGGATAGATCGGCAAGAGGAAAGAACAATGGCATCGGGCACTGACTACGCAGAATCTTATCAGGCCGCAGAAAAAGCCTACATGCAAGGCAGCTACGAAGCGGCTGCGCAGACGATTGACCAGCTCGCTGATGAGTATCCGACCGATCCTAGTGTACTCCTGTTGAAGGGACATATTTACTGCTACGGGCTGCACCAATATGAAGTAGCACAGCAGCAGTATAAGTCGGTGCTGCATTTGTCTTCTGATCCGGAATTTGTGGATTATGCAAATAATGGACTGGCCTATGCGAGCCAAACAGAGGAATTAGCTGATAGCGGACTCTCAGAGGCCATTTCACAAATGCCAGAGGAGTTCGATGATGAGCTTTCAGATGCGGTAGATGAATTTGAAGGTATTGAAGAAGCAGAGATAGCGGCGTGGTCTGGGCAAACGGAAACAGAAGACCATGCTGATGGTGATTTGGGCATTTTCAGTAACTTTGCTTCAAACGCCTCCAACGGATCTCAAGTAGAAGAAGTCGAGGAGGGAGCCGCTGATAATCCTTTTGACTTTTCATCGACGCCAGCGCCATCGTCTATGGAAGGTAGTGATACGGACAACCCCTTCAACAAAGGACTATCTACCGAGGACGAGGATGAGGACTCGCTAAGCGCGTCGCTAGGATCTTCTCCTTTCGATATGGTTGCGATGGATGAAGGTGAGACGCCAGACGACATGACGGTCTTTGGCGATGCCAACACTGATTTTGACATGGCTGAGTTTGATGAAGCTTTTGGCAGCAGCCATCATTTATCAGAAGAGATAGATGGCAACAGGGTGGCTGTGCAGGCATCGGCTACTCGGTCATCGGCTACTCAATCATCAGAAAAAAACATAAGCAGCCAGCTAGATGAGAGTGATTCAGGCAGCTTTGAGGACTTTCCACCGCTAGAAGACACTGAGTCAGAGATAGCGGAAAATGCGGATGAGTTGAATGATCTATCTTTTGATCCGTTGGAAGAAGCGGATACAGAGGACAAGACTTTCTTTATGATGGATGACCCTGTAGAGGGCGATACTGGCGCAATGAGTGCCACAGCAGACACGGCAGATACTGAAGATATTCAGGAAGCATCTGGATATGCGGCGGCAGAGGATGGATATGCGGCGGCAGAGGATGGATATGCGGCGGCAGGTGTAGAGACGGGCTCTAATTACAGTATTGATACAGCAGATAGTATAGACAGTCCCTATATCGATAGTTTCGACGACTTTGATGATTTTGAGAGCGTGCCTGATTTTGATCTGTCTGACAGTTCGGCGGGCTTTACCAGCCCTTCTATCGGGGTTATGCCGAGCCAGTTTGGCACGGATATGGATGCTGACATGGGGGTCGAGATGGGCTCTGAATTGGATTCTGAGGGGGAGACAGCGGTTTCGAGACTAAGTGCTCAAGAGATGATGAATAATGGCTTTGCCGGGACTGACGGCACGGCTATGCCGATTTTCAATAAGAAGGCCGTGGGTAATCCTAAGCCGCGTAAGCAGGGAGCGATCGCACCTATCGAAAACGCTTCAATGTCGGCAAAGCGACTGATGCTAGCGGGCGCAGCAGGCGTTTTGTCTGCGATCGCAGTAGGCAGCGTCAGCCTAGTCATGAGCCCCAGCCCTCAAGGCGAGTCATCCAAAGGGACTTTATATCCGCTAGCGGCTAGCGGCGCAGCGGCCCTCGTCAGTTTCGGCAGCGTGCTTGGCTTCGGCTTCTTGCTAGATCGGCGCACCCGTGAAACCGTCAACGAGCTTCAGGTTCGATTCAACCAAATTGCCCAGGGCAACTTGAACGCACGCGCCACTATTTTTACCCGCGATGAATTTGGCCAGCTGTCAGAAGGCTTCAACCAGATGGCCAGCTCTATTTTTACAACCACCAGCGAAGCTCAGCGTAAAGCGCAAGAGCAAGAGCAGGCAAAAGAAGACTTGCAGAGACAGGTTATTCGCCTATTAGACGATGTAGAAGGAGCCGCTAGAGGTGATTTGACCGTAAAGGCAGAAGTGACCGCAGACGTACTGGGCGCGGTGGCAGATTCATTTAACCTCACCATTGAAAACCTGCGAGAAATTGTCAAGCAGGTGAGCGTAGCCGCCAGGCAGGTTAGTCAGGGCTCTACCGAAAACGAGGCATTTGCGCGATCGCTGTCGGCTGATGCCCTACGCCAAGCAGAAGAACTAGCTGTGACGCTCAACTCTGTACAGATCATGACCGACTCAATTCAGCGAGTAGCCGAGAGCGCCCGCGAGGCCGAAGAAGTTGCTCGCTCAGCCTCTGAAACCGCCCTTAAAGGCGGCGAAGCAGTAGAGCGCACGGTAGCAGGAATTCTCGATATTCGCGAAACGGTAGCAGACACGACGCGCAAGGTAAAACGCCTCGCTGAATCTTCTCAAGAGATTTCCAAAATCGTAGCGTTGATTTCTCAGATTGCGTCGCGAACTAACCTGCTGGCACTCAACGCCAGTATCGAAGCGGCAAGGGCAGGTGAAGCCGGTAGAGGCTTCGCAATCGTCGCAGATGAAGTCAGGCAGCTAGCGGACAGGGCGGCTAAAGCGTCTAAAGAAATTGAACAAATTGTCTTGCAAATTCAAAGTGAAACGGGTGGCGTCATGACCGCAATGGAAGAAGGCACACAGCAGGTGATTGAGGGCACCCGCCTAGCCGAACAGGCTAAGCAGTCTCTAGATGACATTATCAAAGTTTCTAACCGGATTGACGTACTGGTGCGTTCTATTACCGCAGACACGGTAGAGCAAACTGAAACCTCTAGAGCAGTCGCGCAGGTTATGCAGTCTGTAGAGCTGACAGCACAAGAGACGTCCCAAGAGTCTCAGCGGGTGTCTGGCTCACTGCAAAACCTAGTAGGGGTTGCTAAAGACTTGCTAACTTCGGTTGATAAGTTCAAGGTGAATACCGAAGAGGATAAATAAGTGATAGTGTCCTTAGCACCTGTTCAAGAGTGGTACATCAGGTGCCGCAGATTATGAACACCAGATTGACGAATACCAGGTTGACGAATACCAGATTGCAAATACTGCCTTGCTGAAGCGTTTGAGAGACCGTAGACGATAGACGATAGAACCCGGCCAGCACACTTAACTTTGGATCGCATTAAGGGAGAACGCAGCTATGCTGCCTGAGCAACAACAGCGCATCATGGGATATTTCATTGAGGAGGCCAAAGACCACCTCAATACTATTGAACAGGGATTGCTCAGCCTTGAGGCGACGATCAAAGATTCTGAGAAGGCCAACGAACTTTTTAGAGCGGCGCATTCGGTCAAAGGTGGCGCTGCCATGCTGGGACTAGAGAGCATTCAGACGATCGCTCACCGGATGGAGGATTATTTTAAGATTCTCAAAGAGTCACCGGTTCAGGTAGACAGCACTTTAGAAACCCTATTTCTAAAGATTTCTGATGGGCTAAAAGACTTACTAGAGCAGCTAGAAGGACCGTTTGGACTGACCCAGGAAAAAGCTCAAGAAATTATGGCCGGGGTTGATCCGGTGTTTGGACAGCTAGAGCGGCATTTAAATTTGCTGGTCGCTGAGGCTGGGGATATTGAAGATGCGATCGCACCCAGTCACATCACAGATGAAGCGCTGCAAACGAGCTTTAAGCGTAATGTATCTGCACTACTTCGACAGCTCCTAGCGACCTTCAAACAAGCCGACGATGCTGAATCAAGAAAAAGTCTTCAAGCCATCTGTGAGCAGCTTGTTGCCGTTGGCGAGCAGTTTGAACTCTTAGAATGGTGTGACTTAACCGAAACAGCGCGGATGGCATCAGCCAACCTCAATAACGAATACCGCATACTTGCACCCGTACTCATCAAGGAAATAAAAAAGTCTCAAGATCTGGTTCTTTCTGGCAGAGCTTCTGAAGTTGCAGTCTCTGAGGCGATGCAGGCTCTATTGCCAGATGACATTCTGTCGACTGTTGGCAACGCAGAAAGTGATGGCACAGAATTATTCTACTCAGCGACCGATGGCAGCGAAGACGATGATCTCAACGAACTCTTTGGTTTTAATGAAGAAATAGCAGATCTATCGAGTCTATCAGACCTTGATTTAGACGGTCAGGCGGGCGATCGCACAGAAAACGCAGCTATCTCCCAAGAAGAAAATCTTTCAGAAGCCATTGTAAAGGGAACAGCTGTAGAGGAAACAACGAATCGGCTGAGCGTAGATATAGACTTTAACGAGATTCCTTCTGAACTCTCTACTTTAAATCGCAGCATCGATAGAAACGAACAGGTTGACGAGTCTTTAGATGCCCTGCTCGCTACCGTGAACGTCACAGGCCCTGACGTAGGTTCTGAGGAGCTCACCAATTTAGCGGATCTGTTTGACGGTGACTTGGAAGAACTTGATAATACGCTAGGCGGGCATCCATTCGTCTCCGCTGAAATGCGAGCAAATCCTGAAAAGATAGACCTAGAAGAAGACCATTTTACTAATCTTCTATCAGATGATAATTTTGCTGACTTGATAGAGCCGCAGAATAATAGTGGACTAGCAGAAGCTGGTGACGAAGTAGAGACCGATCTGTTTGGCGGAACGCTGACAGGAGAGGGATTCATAGATAGTGCCGCAGGCGACATCGGCTTGGACTGGGAAACGAAAAGTTACGAGGCCACAAGCTCCAACAACGACAAAGGTTCTTTAACAACCTCGGATCTAACAGAAAAAAATCAAGCGGATCTTTTATTAAGCTCACTTGATAGCGACATTGCAGATTTTGATGAAGATCTATGGAATGAAACGGTAGAAGACATAGCGGAAAACAATCTTTTTGGCAGCGAGCTGTTTGATACTGATGTTAGCGGTAGCCCATTTGAAGAAAGCGAAAATCAGAAAGCAGTAGGTGAGCCTGATCTTTTGGCAGAAGAAGGGATTGCACAGGCTGAAGGTCTAGACTTTGAAAGTCTAGAGGCTGAAGATTTAGAGAGCGACCTGTGGGAAGCGTTACCACTGCAAGCAGGTATGGCTGAGGAAGATAACATAGCCAGCGCAGAATCGGAAGCAGAATCGGCGGTGGTAGAGCAGGATATAAAATTTCTAAAAGAAGAACCAGAAGAGACTGAAGAAAAGCAGGAAAAGAAGCTTTTTGCAGACAGCAACAAACGGGCCGCCGCCAGCGCAGAAAACGCTAAATCGCTGCGTCGAAACGGAGGAGTGCCAACCGTTAGCCTATTTTATGAAGAGCCTGTTAGTCCAAGCGAACAAGAAATAGCGTTTCCTACCCTAACAGGAAATAAGCTAAAAGAAGCTGAGCAAGACATTGATAGTTTTTTCCTAGACACTGACAATACCGAAGCAAAACAAACGCCGAAAGGACAAGACACCTCTTGGGAAGCGCTAACTATAGAAGCCCCCGACTCAGAGCCTGAGTCTGCTGCTGGGGAGTCTGCTGCTGGGCTTGATCTACTAGCGACAAGCGAATCCAACATAGATTTGAAGGCAGACTTGGAGGCGAACAGAGAGGGGGAAGAAGTAAGCAGAGAAATAGAGGAAGGCCGATCTAACAATCTTGACGAGGGTGAAGATACAGACTTATCCATAAATCTATTTGAGGAAAATCTATTTGAGGAGGATGAGTTCTTAGGTGGGTCTTTAGCAGCCGGAACCGGTTTAGACGAGGGGGAAGCGGATGAGGAA
This sequence comes from uncultured cyanobacterium, assembly GCA_963833005.1. GTDB lineage: Bacteria > Cyanobacteriota > Cyanobacteriia > Phormidesmidales > Phormidesmidaceae > Phormidesmis. Next base: position 195,925 of record CAWHWK010000013.1, read on the forward strand.
TTAGCTAGTGAAGAGTTGGAGGGCTTGCTAGGTCTGGCTACAGATTCTCCTGACGTGGCAGTAATTCCTGAAGCCTTAGAGTCTGAGCCAGACGATCTTTGGGATGATTTGCCAGAAATTTCAGATACAGCGGAAATTGAAGATCTATTTGAGACAGCAGCCTCTAGTAGTGAGTTAGTAGAAGACCTATCAACCAGTGATCCATTAGATGATCCAGAAATTGATGAAGATGATACATTTTCTAGCTATGACTTACCAACACTAGACGGATCGCTAGATGATGAAACTGATCGAACAATCAGTACGCTAGAGCGAAAGGGAAATGAAGATACGCTAGCAACAAATGACTTTCTAGAGTTTGACGCGACGCAGCCAGATGTGGACGGATTAGAAGCAGTTCTGCCTGAAGCAGAAACAACAGAACTGCAAGATCTAGATCTTCAAGCCTCAGAGGAAGTTCTAGAGAAAGCTAAAGAGGAAGCTCTAGAGGAAGAAAGCGAAATCGGTAGTTTCGATGACCTCGAATCGCTGCTGTCTGAAGACAGTACAGAGACAGCACCTTTGCATAATAGTGAGGAAGCAACCACTGACGAAGTTCTCACAAGCACAGAGGTAAAGGTAGAAGCGGGAGTAGAGGGCAAATCAGCAGTAACGGCAGAAAAACCAGCAGAAACAGCAGTAGAAAAAACGGCAGAGGAAGAAGATTTTGACGATCTGGAGCGCTTGCTAGAGGAAGGAGATGACGGTGACAGTTTAGAGGTCGCATCTTCTCGAAGGTCAGCTTCTCGGGCTATTAGGCGAGGTGGCGCGATACGTGAGCAAAATATGCGCGTGCCAGTGAAGCACTTAGATAACCTGAGTAACTTAGTTGGAGAACTGGTAGTCAGCCGCAATACGTTAGAGCGAGACCAAGAGCGGCTGCGTCAGTTTTTGGATAATTTGCTGTTTCAGGTGCAGCAGCTGAACGATGTGGGTCAAAGAATGCGCGATCTGTATGAGCGATCGCTCTTAGAAAGCTCGCTAGTTTCTAACCGACGTGCCTATGCCGCAGGCAATAGCCATTCAACAGCCGCCGCAGGCCATGCGACAGGTGCAACGTTCGATGCGCTTGAAATGGATAGGTTTACCGGCTTTCATACGCTCTCTCAAGAGATGATTGAGCTAATTGTACGAGTCAGAGAATCTTCTTCTGATATTGGCTATACGGTTGAATCTTCTGATCAGGTGACCCGACAGTTTCGCCAAATTACGACGCAGCTACAGGAGGGCCTCAATACGGCTCGAATGGTTGCGTTTTCTCAGGCGGCTGACCGCTTGCCAAGGGCAGTGCGCGATATTGCCTTGAAATGCGGTAAGGAGGCTCGCCTAGTGGTCGAAGGGAAAGACACGCTGATCGACAAAATGATCTTAGAGCATTTGTACGATCCGCTGACGCATTTGGTCAATAACGCCATTACGCACGGGATTGAAAGGCCAGAGGCGCGGCAAGCTGCTGGCAAACCCGCAGAAGGCGTGATTACGGTGCAGGCATTTTATCAAGGGAACCAAACGGTTATTTATGTAGCGGATGATGGCGGCGGCATTAATCCAGCATTTGTGCAGCAAAAGGCAGTAGAGAAAAAGCTAGTAAGTCAGGCTGAGGCCGATCAGCTTTCGGATATTGAGACGTATGAGCTGCTGTTTCATCCAGGATTTAGTACAAGAGACCAAGCGGATGATTTTGCTGGGCGCGGGGTGGGAATGGATGTCGTGCGAACCTCGCTAGCTGAAATTCGCGGGGTAATTACGGTTGATTCGGAGCAGGGGAAGGGTACGAGCTTTACCATTAGGCTGCCGCTGACGCTCAGTATTTCTAAGGCGCTGAGCTGTGTGAGCAATCAGGCGCGAATTGCCTTCCCGATGGATGGGGTGGAAGACATGCTAGATGTGCCGCGCGATCGCATTATTCAGAATGAGGAAGGACAAGACTGTGTGACGTGGCGCGATCGCACATTGCCGTTTCAGGCAGTCACTGACCTACTAAAATTCAACCGGACGCTGGGCCGGGGCCGCGTGTACGGTGGCAGTCAGGACGATGACATACTTTCTATTATCGTGCTCAGAAGTGCCAACACCTTTGTCGCCATTCAAGTGGATCAGGTAATTGGCGAAGAAGAAATTGTGATCAAGCAGTTAGAAGGCCCTGTCCCCAAACCATTAGGGATTGCAGGCGCAACCATTTTGGGTGATGGCCGAGTAATGCCAATCGCCGATGTTTTGGAACTGATTGATATTGCAACAGGCCGGGTACGCCGCGAGCCATCTTCTTTGCTGTGGGCAGAAGCGGCAGAGGTCGTAGAAGAAGCGCCCGTGAAGAGTGACCCAACGGTGCTGATTGTTGATGACTCAATTACCGTACGTGAGCTGCTGTCTATGAGCTTTAACAAGGTGGGCTACCGGGTAGAGCAGGCGCGCGACGGGCAGGAAGCGTGGGATAAGCTGCGCTCTGGACTGCCTTGTGACCTAGTGTTCTGTGACATTGAAATGCCGAGGATGGACGGTTTGGAGCTGCTGTCGCGGATGCAGAAAGATAGTCACCTGAAGCAAATTCCCATTGCGATGCTGACCTCTCGCGGGGCCGATCGTCATCGTCAGATGGCGGTGGATTTGGGCGCGAGTGGGTACTTTACGAAGCCCTATTTAGAAGAGGCACTGCTAGACGCGGCGCAGCGAATGCTGAATGGAGAGACGTTGGAGAAGGGCAGAGGAGGATAGCAGCTTTTACGTTAGGATCGAGGGGTGATTTTCTCTGATGTCCTAATGTTTGCTGTCCTAATGTTGAATGTCCTATGGTAGCTGTGGCTTCTCGGTCGGGTGCGCGTGACTGGCGGCCTGTGGTGCGATCGCTTGAATCGATGCTGGGATGCGATCGCGTCATGCGGCGAAAAGAAGAGCTGCTGGTGTACGAATGTGATGGGCTCACCAGCTATCGTCAGCGACCAGCCGTTGTGACCTTGCCACGCACTACCGAGGAAGTCGCCGCCGTCGTAAAACTTTGCCATCAGCAAGCGATTCCGTTTGTTACACGCGGCGCAGGCACCGGGCTATCAGGCGGAGCCCTGCCGATTGAAGAGTGCGTGCTGATCGTAACCACCTGTATGCAAAAGATTTTGGACATAGACTACGACAACCAGCGCGTAGTCGTCGAGCCGGGTGTAATCAACAACTGGATTACGCAGGCGGTCAGCGGCGCAGGCTTTTACTACGCCCCCGATCCATCAAGCCAGCTCGCCTGTTCTATTGGAGGCAACGTAGCAGAGAATTCAGGCGGCGTGCACTGCCTAAAATACGGTGTAACAACAAACCACGTACTGGGATTGAAGATTGTTCTCCCTGATGGTGAGATTGTTGATGTGGGTGGACCAGTTGCCGAAATGCCAGGGTATGACCTCACCGGTATCTTTGTGGGGTCGGAAGGAACGCTGGGCATTGTCACTGAGGTGACGCTGCGCATTTTGAAGTCGCCTGAAGCAGTTCAGGTGATTTTGGCTGACTTTACGAACGTTGAGGCGGCAGGCGAAACCGTTTCAGACATTATCAGGGCGGGCATCATTCCGGCAGGCATGGAAATGATGGATAACTTTAGCCTGAATGCGGTAGAAGATACGGTGGGCACTAACTGCTATCCGCGTGATGCGGTTGCCATTTTGCTGATGGAAATAGACGGGGCCCCGGCGGAGGTAGCGGCCTGTGCCCAGAGAATAGAGGCGCTGTGCTATAAAAACGGGGCGCGGCAGCTAACGCACGCAACCGACGCGGAAGAACGGGGGCGGCTGTGGAAGGGTCGGAAAGCAGCCTTTGCAGCGATGGGACAAATTAGCCCTGACTACTATGTGCAAGACGGCGTGATTCCTAGAACGCGCCTGCCGGAGGTGCTACGAGAGATTGAGCGGCTTGGCAATCAGCATGGATATCGGGTCGCAAACGTGTTTCATGCAGGAGATGGAAATTTACATCCCCTAATTTTGTATAACAATGCGGTGCCGGGTGAGCTAGAGGCGGTTGAGGCCCTAGGCGGAGATATTTTGAAGCTGTGTGTGGCAGTGGGCGGCAGTATTTCGGGTGAGCATGGAATTGGCGCAGACAAGCGTTGCTATATGCCTGAGATGTTTAGTGCAACAGATTTGGAGACGATGCAGTGGGTGCGAGGAGCGGTGAATAAGCAAGGGTTGGCAAACCCGACTAAGATTTTTCCGACGCCGAAGACCTGTGGGGAAGCCGCGTATGCGGGGAAGGAGACAGTTGAAAAGTTCAAAGAAATAGAGAGATTTTAGCTAAAAGAAAGAGAAGCCGATCTTTTTAAGCAAGTTATTTTGATTTGGGCGTGGGCATTCTACTCTCGGTAGAGTGTGAGCTGTTTTGGCAAAGTTGAGGCTAAAAAAGGTGTGGGGACACCGGTAAAGTACGGAATTAATGGGTAATTGATTGGGTTTGGCTTGTGTAAAAAGGCTGACTGTTCAAGAAATGTTGAGGGGCAACTTAAGTTCGGAGCGAAAAGCAAGTAACTGTCGTATCGCGCGCAATGCCATCACTCAGGGAGTTTCAAGTATTTTGAGATATTCAGGGTGCGAGCGGGAAACTTGATTGTCGAGACTGTCCTTAAGAGACAACAGCAACTTACCTCAAAACATCACGGAGACACCTTTTTCATGACCACTCAACTAAAAGCAAAACTGCTTCAGCACTTCACAGCCAAGAAAAAAGGCAACAGCGGTTTTACACTAATCGAGCTTCTCGTCGTTATCATCATCATTGGTATTCTATCGGCGATTGCTCTACCTTCCTTCTTGAACCAGGCCAACAAAGCAAAACAGTCTGAAGCGAAGACCTATACAGGTTCTATGAACCGAGCGCAGCAGGCTTACTACCTAGAGAACAGCGAGTTCACAGCAGACCTTGCTACTTTAGGGCTAGGTATTCAACCCACTACCGAGAACTACGATTACAGTGTTGAGCTGGGCACTGCGGCAGGAACATCTGCCTCTACTGGAAGCGTTGCTACCAATAAAGCAGCCTCTTTGAAGGATGCGCTCAAAGGATATGCTGGTGGCGTTGCCCTAGGCGATGTTGCTGGATCTAATGAAAAGACAACTCTAGCTGTGTTGTGCGAAGCTGATGATGCTGGAACGACAGCTCCTGCTCTAATTACTGCCAGCACTGCTGCAGTCACTTGTGGCACGGGTATGACCACTATTCAGTAGAATTTACAACTTCTAAATCCTTAGCATTTGTTCGTAATATACCCGGCGAGATAACTATGTAATCTTGTCGGGTATTTTTAAGCTTTTACCTAAAATCACTGAAACTCCTATCATGCATAGACAAGTAAGAGTACGTATCGCTAGCGATTGGATAGCTGCTTTGTTTCTTCCTTTTTTCCTAATAGGCTTAACTTGCTTTCAGATACAAGAAAAGAAACAGCTACGAGAGATAGACCCGCTAAAGGAGAATTCAACTAGTTTTTATAGCCAACAGCGGCAAAGCTTGAAACTCATGGAAAGCGCCCCAGCACTAGGTTTTAGGAACTTGATGGCGGACGGGATATTTTTAAGCTTTCTTCAATACTTTAGCGATTTCTCAGAAGGAGAGAGCCACGGGGAGAGCCTAAGTCCCGATTTCTTTAGCGTTATTTTGAAGTTGGATCCTTTTTACAAAGACTATTATTTATTTTTATCTAATAGCACAACGCTATATGCAGGACAGCCTCAAGAATCTGTCAGCCTCATGAGCAGAGGCTTAGAAGCGATTACTGCACATAGGCCATCAGATAGTTTCTACATATGGCGCTACAAGGGGGTTGATGAACTTTTGTTTTTGGGCGATAGCCAGTCAGCTCAACAATCTTTTGAGACGGCGGCAGAGTGGGCAAGCCAGTCGGAGGCACCTGACAGCGATGTGATAGAAAGCGTTTCTCGCCAAACTGCACAGTTTCTCGCTCGCGACCCGGATAGTGAGTTTGCGCAAATTTCGGCCTGGGCGAGTATTTTAACGAATGCGACTAGTGATGAGGTGAGAGAACGGGCGATCGCACGTATTCAGGAACTAGGTGGAAGGGTATCAGAGCAGCAGGACGGCAGCATTCAAATTGGATATTCTCAGGCAGAGAGTTGAACGCAAATTTGAAAAAACAGAAGCTTCTATAGCACCGACTACATGAGCATTGGCTACATGATTTTTCACATTACAGAGCAAGCGGCCTGGCAAGCAGCGCAGGCAAACCGTATATACCGCGCACCCTCTCTAGAAACTGAGGGGTTTATTCATTTCTCAACAAAGAATCAGGTGATTGCTACGGCCAATCGTTTTTATCGGGGGCAGTCGGGATTGGTGCTGTTACAAATTGAGTGCGATCGCCTCACCGCAGATCTTCGCTACGAAGCAGTTCTAGATCATGGCACTTTTCCACATCTCTACGGCCCCTTGAACCTAGAGGCAGTTATTGCAGTGTATTCCTTTGAACCCGACTCAGCCGGAACTTTCTCTCTACCAGACAAAATTATTTAAGACGATCCTTGGTAGAATGAAAACCTCGTTAAGTAAAAACTGAGTTAGAACGTTTTGGAAGACTTACTGCCAGCTCCAGAATGAACTTGCCCAAGACGATAGGCACTAGCAGCCACAGGCACTGGCAGCCTAACGATATTTCCTCAGTTCTACCCGGTCTATCTACCAAGGGCATGGCAGAGCGATATGAAAGACATTCAAGGACATTGGGCTCAGAGCTGCATTGAGATTTTGGCACAGCAGGGCATCGTAGCGGGCTACCCTGACGGCACTTTTCGGCCAGAGCAGCCAGTAACACGGGCCGAGTTTGCAACGCTGATTGTCAAGGCGTTCCCTCGCAACCCAAGCCGACCTGCCACTACCTTTACGGATGTTCCCGCCACGTACTGGGCCGCCTCGTCCATTCAAAAAGCCTACGTTACTGGCTGGCTAGCGGGCTATCCTGGTAACCGCTTTCAGCCCAATTTGCCTATACCTCGGGTGCAGGCCATGGTGTCCCTGGTGGCTGGGTTAGGCTACCTAGCCGAGCGATCCACGGCGGCCACGCTGAACCAGCTATTTACCGATGGGGATGCTATTCCAGCCTATGCCAAAGACAGAATCGCGGCAGCAGTAGAACAGCAGCTTGTGATTAACTATCCAGATATCAAACAGTTTCGCCCGAATAAACCGGCCACTCGGGGAGAGATTGCGGCATTTCTGTGTCAGGCGCTGGCGCGTCAGGCCAATCAGCCCAGCCCAATTGCGCTGGCATACATTGCGACGCCGCCCAATACCGAAATTCGCGGCGCATGGCTGACCAATATTGACAGCGAGGTTTTATTTTCGCGCCCAGCACTCACCGCAGCGCTAAATCGCTTAGCTGAGCATAATTTTAATACGGTGTATCCTACGGTTTGGAACTGGGGCTATACGCTGTATCCAAGTGCGATCGCTATTCAGACCTTTGGCTACAAGCAAGGGCTGTATCCCGCAACAGAAAATCAGGGTCGAGACAATGTCGCTGAATCATTGCAGAGCGATCGCGACTTGCTGCTAGAAACCATTGAAATTGCGCGGGCTAGAAACCTCAGCGTGATTCCGTGGTTTGAGTTTGGCCTAATGGCACCCGCAGATTCGCCCTTGGCGCAGCAAAACCCTAGCTGGATAACGCATCGCGCTGACGGCACGCGCATTGACTATCAGGATAATGGCAAATACGCGCGCGTGTGGCTCAATCCCTTTCACCCTGAAGTGCAGCAGTTTTTGGTCGATTTGGTCAGTGAGCTGAGCGCCAATTATGATATTGACGGCTTTCAGATAGACGATCATTTTGGGTTACCGGTTGCCTTTGGCTACGACCTAACGACAGCAGCGCTGTATCAAGCGGCGACCGGACGCCAGCCGCCAGCCAACGCCCAAGACACACTCTGGATGCGGTGGCGAGCCGACCAGATTACACAGCTAGTAGGGCGTTTATTTCGAGCGATGAAGCAGCATCGGCCCAAGGCCGTTTTTTCGGTTTCGCCCAGCCCCGCAGGATTTGCCTACAGCCGTTACTTGCAAGACTGGCCCAACTGGGAGCGCATGGGCTATGTGGAAGAGCTGCTGGTACAGATTTATCGTCGTGATTTGCCTAGCTTTGTCCATGAGCTGACAAAGACAGAGCTACAGGCCGCGCGCGATCGCACGCCTACAGCAATCGGCATTTTGAGCGGGCTGCGAGAGGACGCTGTTAGCAGCGCACTAGTTAGAGATCAGGTGCTAGAAAGTCGGCAGCAGGGATTTGCTGGGGTTGCTTTTTTCTATTACGAGTCGATTTGGCAAGCTGGCGATGAGTCGGTGGCAGCTAGAGAGGCGATGGTGCGATCGCTCTTTCCCACGCCCAAGCCTCGCCCAGCAGCTCTAGAAGAGTAGGCACCTAGAAAAGCCGCTATCTGACATCTGCCAGTGCAAATCGTCAAACATGCGGCAAAATGATGAGACTGACTATGCTTCAAACTTTTGTGAAGGGTTTGAAGCAGCGCTGTTGCTATGGGATATATGCGAATGGATACCGAACTCACCTACGAAATTATTGGAGGGACTTTAGGTGCGATCGCAGTTGTGATCGGTTTGGTCGGGGCAAATCGGCAAAAGGGCCTATCGCAAAAAAAAGCGGAGTCTGAGAAAAGCCAGCTAACAACGCAAATAGCATCCCTCACTCAAGAAAATCAAACTTTCACCGAAGCGCTCACACTGGCCAAAAGCGCCGTTGGTGATTTTGAGCAGCAGCTAAACCAAGCGAACCAGACTGTAAAAGACAAAGAGCAGCTAGCGCAACGCCTAGAGCAGACAATCAGCACGATGCGAGCTGAGCTTTTAGAGTCGCAATCTCAGCTAGAGGGACTGCAAGCGCAGGCTGAGCAAAAAGTAGGTGAGTATGCTCAAACGTCTCAGGCGCTACAAGCCGAGCTTGCGATCGCCAAGTCTGCTAACAGCGATCTGCTATCCGCTCAAGACACCCAAAAGGCAGCTCAAGCCAAAGCCCAGGCGACGCTTGCCCATCAGGTTGAAAGCCTAGAGAAAACTATAAAAGAGAGCCGTAGCCAGCTATCAACCCTTCAGACAAACCTAGCTAAGGCCGAAAAAGAAAAAGCGCAGCAGGTGAGCGAGCAGCAAACGCTCCAAGCATCACTATCGACCTTGCAGCAGCAGCTTAGCGAGCTGGGCCTTCAGAACGAAGCGGCACAACAAACCAAAACGGTAGACGCCCAGCAAATAGCGGCCCTACAGCAGCAGTTAAGCGCTGCCATAGAAGAAAAACAGACTATCGACCAGAAGCAACAGACAATAGAATCTGAGCTGGCGGCTCAGATCGCCGCACTAAAATCAGAAATCGACCAAGTTATCACCGCTAAAGAACAGGTTGAAACGCAGCTAAACGCCCAGCTAAACGCCCAGGTAAAAGAACACGCTGAACGTCAGCAGGCGCAGAAAACCACAACTCAGAAACTACTGGCAAGCTTGCAACAGCAGGTTGATGAGCTGACCCAACAAAAAGAAACGCTGCAAACGATAGAGAAAACCCAAGCCTCTGAGCAGACCGAACTGCGCAGCCAAATTACCGATTTAGAGCGGCAGCTAGACGAACTCGCAAAAGCCAGCGATACGAAATCAGAAGCCCTGATTAGTGAGCAGATTCAGCCGCTAAGAGAGGCCCGTGACGCCGCCCAGCGAGCTGCCCAGACTGCCGAAGCCAAACGCTTAGAGCTAGAACAACAGCTACAGCAGCAGCAACAAGCCTTAAGCCAAGAACGCGATGCTAGCAGCACCCACAAAACTGCTGCTGAGCAGTCTATACAAACGCTGCAGACGAAAATTGACGATCTTGAGCGGCAGAACGAAACGCTCTCTGATACGAACAAAACGCTTTCTAGTACAGTTGATAACGCAGAAGACACCGCGCCGCTACATCAAGAGATTGAAGCGCTTTCTGAGGCCCAAGCACAGTTAAGGCGACAGCTAGCTGATACACAGGAAACGACGGCTAGCTTTAAAACGCAGATCGAAACGCTTAAAGTGAATAAAGCTTCTTTGGAAGAGGCCATGCAGCTAAGCCAGCAGGTGATTGTTTCTTTGCAACAGGAAGTCACCAATCAGCAGAAAGCAACAAATCAGCAGAAAGCAACAAATCAGCAGAAAGCAACAGAGCAGCAAGCTGAAAAGGCACAAACCAGAAAGGCACAGGCTGAAAAGACACAGACCGAAAAGGCACAAGCTGAAAAGACACAGAGCAGGAAGGCACAGACTGGAAAGACATCAACTCAAAAGGCACTAGCTAATGAAACCGAAAGATCGACCAAGACAGATAAAGCCAAGACAGATAAAGAATCGACCAAGCCCGCTCAGACAAAAGCGTTGACAGACACCCAGAGCGCGGCAGAACTATCTGCCACCGCTGCGTCAGACAAAACTGAACAGCCTTCGGACGGCGCGCTAGCTGGCAAAATATTTGTACTAACAGGCTCGCTAAGCGAGATTAGCTATGAGCAAATCACAGAAACCGTCACTAAGGCAGGTGGGCGAATCAACAAAATGCCAAGTTCTAAAACCGACTATATTGTGGTTGGCGAAAACCCTGGCAGCAAGCTAAAGAAAGCCGTGAAGTGTAAGGTGCCTCAGCTGACCGAAGCGCAGCTACTAGAGCTGTTTTCTTCGCTGTCGTGACGCTCGATCGCACTACCAAGACCGCTTCATCGTCTTAATATCAATCACATTGATCTTTCTGCGAATGCGATCGCTCAGCCGCTGCCACCGCATTCGCCGGGCAATCACATCTGCTGACGTTAGCGGCAATCCATATCGCCTAGCTCTGTGGCTCAGCATACGAACCTTGTGCTGCACCTTTAGCCCTAACCGCCCAAGACGCGACACTCTTAGTGGGGCAAACCGCTCAGCGGATAGCCGCGATCTACCAGTAGCGGGGCAATCCTTGATTCGATTAGCTGAATTTCACGCTTAGAGAGCCGATCGTGCCACTGGTTAATTAAGCTAGCATCCGGTAGGCCGTAAGCGGTTGATTGCACATAGTTCATCATATCTGGGTGGTAGCGATCGCCCATAAACTGACAAACGCGCTCTAGCGTCTCCACATTATTGTGAATCAAGTCTTCAAAGCGAACCTCTAGCTGACGGTGCGCTGGGAGCTGAAGCTTTAGCTTATCCCAAAGCGTTTCGGCCTCTAGCCAGCGGTTGGCACCGTGCCAAGGGTCGCCAGCCCAGCCCATCTTCAGGCAAGAACGGGTCACATCACGCCCATCTCGAACGACGTGAATAAACGAAGCGTTTGGCCAAATCTTTAGCAGCCGATCAAAATGATGGTGAACAGTTGCACCCACAATCGGCTTGTCGGTATAGGCTTGAAACTGCCGGAGAAAGCTATTGATCAGTGCTGGGTAGTTCAGGCGGCGGTCGATGCTAGGGCCGTCCATCAAGAACTGCTTGTTAGTGCGCAGCCACTGGTAATACTGAGCTAGCTCTGGATAGCTACCCTGGTCGCTTATGCAGCTAACGCTGTAGTCAAACTCGCCCCAGAAAGTAATTTGAGGGTGGTGATCGAGCATCAGGCGGAGCAGGGTTGTGCCAGAGCGCTCAGAGCCAACCAAGAAAATAGGCTGGCTGATCGTTTCAAAGGGCGTTGTGCGTGATTCTGAGAAGAGATCGGGGTTATAAACCCGCTGAACCATTGCACTTTTTGACAGGTGATTGATCATTGCATTCAGTAAAATGGGGCGAAAAACGGACACACTGGTAGCGATCGCTATCTCGATCAGACCCGACTGAACGTGAGGATGTTTCGACGCAGAAATATGCTTATCGAAAACACATCTTGTATTTGGACTAAAGAAGTCAGACTAAACCAAAGAAATTAGACTAGACCAAAGAAATTAGACCAAAAAGGTCACTACTTTACCGTAGCGACCTTAACACTTCTAAATTAATTATGGCTACTGGATTGAGGCTGCTGGGTTGAGACCAAGCAGCACGGGCTAGGCCGCTTTGACCAAAACCTGATCGCCTTCAATCATGGCTTCGTAAGAACTCAGCGCTTCGCTGGCAGGGCCGTTGGTGACTTCGCCATCGGCACTGAACTTAGAGCCGTGACAAGGGCAGACAAATTCACTCGCTTGCCAGTCAACGTTGCAGCCATTGTGAGTGCATACGGAGCTGAGGGCGATGACGCTGTCTGCATTGGCAGGATCGCGAATGGCGATAACCGCACCGCTTGGGAAGTCCTCACTAGTGAGATAACCGGCACTGTCGAGGTCGGCAACGGTACCAACGGCAACAAAATCGCCTTCACCAGCGCTAGTATCGGTACTGGCATCAGCAGATGTAGTCGCACAAGGCTCAGCCGCACAGGGGTCAGCTTCAGCGGTGTCTTCAGTGGGAGAACAAGCTGCGATCGCAATGGGTAGCGACGTTGCCATAAAGCTAACGCCAACCCAGTTCATAAATGCTCGACGCTTCATAAGTCTCTTCTCTTTTAACGTGTGGGGCGATATTTACCTAAGTATATTAACTGATGCTACCGGATTCACGGGTTAGCTTCGACCCGTTTAGTCTGGACCCATTGAGTCTCGGCCCGTTTAGTTTTGACCCGTTTAGTTTTGACCCGTTTAGTTTTGACCCGTTGAGTCTGGACCCGTTGACGTTGAGTCTGGACCCGTTTATCTGTGTAATAGTCGGCTCGTTGACAACCGGCCCATTAAAGACTGTGCGAATCAGCGCTCGACTGTTGGCAGGTTTGTCTTCATAGAATGTTTTTACCAGATCTAGAAAAACCATTTCTCGATACGCATATTGGCAGTAGGAGATCGCAATCATACCGATACACAGCAAAAAGGCCACTGCGCTCAGCGCGAACCGTATGAGAGAAGGCTGGGGTGCGATCGCCCGAAATCCAATCACCAGTAGCGTCAACAGATGTCCGCTGAGCCCCAACAAAACTAGGCCATTTAGCAGCATCAGCCACAGCATCACCTGCAAAAATCGGTTACGAACAATCGCAGGCTCTTGCAGCTGCCAGTTCTCTAGCTCGCTCCTTTGAAAATGCACGTAGCGCGGTGCTTTGGCATAGATGTAGGTCGCTAAGTGCGGGTCGTAGCAGCTAAGAATTAGATTAATGATGCGGATGGGCGCATGGCGACCCGTCATCTTTTTAAAGATTAAAGAATTTCTACAGTTGTCTCTGCTGTCTTCTGTAAAGTATCTGACCTGATCGGAAAAATCGAGCAGCGCTGACTCTCTGCGGTTGGTGCGGCGAGTAAAAGAGCCCGCCTTGATGAAGTTGTTAATAAGCGCGATCGCGCCCGTTGCCAAAGCAAACGCTAACAAAAACAGTCCTTGAGTCAACATCGCAACGACACCTCAACGTTCATACATACCCGTACATAAGCCACCGGTATGTATATATACGGAGCCGCTATGCCCTATCCAGACAGTTCTTGGCACAGCTCAAGCGTCGCGCGACGGCTTAACCTGCTGAGACACGCGGGCTGCCGCAGACGCTGGCTGATACAGCGTGCTTGCAGCCCCAAAGTTGAGGTGTTTGGCAATTTCGTAGCACCTGTAAACCGCAACAATTAAGAATGCCTCTGAGAACAGCTTAAAGCTTTCTTCTGGAACGAAAATCCAACCCATGATTGAGGTAGTCGTTTCTCTAGAAAATAGCAAAATCAACAGATCGTCTCGGTTAGTGACCACATCTATACCCACCATCAAAAACATCAAAATGAAGCCAATTACAACGTAGCCGAGTACGCTTTTGTACCGCATTAGCTCACGCCGATAGATGACAAGTAAGCCGATGGCCATAACCCCGTATAAGCCAACAATCAAATCGTCAATGCGATCGCTCAACCCTGTTTCTTGAAACTGACCCACCTGATGAATCAGCATATCTAGCTTTTCGTGAATCGACAGCCAATCATCCAAAGCCAAGAAAAAGAATCCACAGCTAGCAATTCCCCAGACGGCCACAGAAGATTGCCAAGGATGCTTAAAGCCATCCGCACGCGCTTTGAATACGCAGTAAGCCAGATAAGACAGGATAAAAAGCTGAACCACAGAAAAGTATGTGATCATCCCACCTTCTTTAAACTGATGCCCTACGCTCTGAAAAGGCGCGCTAATAACAACAGTCCCGACAATGACGCTCAGATTCAGCGCCAATACTTTTAAGAGCGGAGTTTTTAATTTTGATAGCATTCTTCAAACTAAATGTCGTGCGTAATACATTTAGTTTGTATTCTAAGATTCAAAGAACGTAGGCGAGAAATCAAAAATATTTGAAGCTTTATCTCAGTAAAAACCCTCTGTAAAGCCGTTACACCCGTTCGGGGACGCCTTACAGAGGGCAAAATTCAGAGGGCAGATTTTTTAAGGATTAGATTAAATCTAGCGATCGCTACGCCAGCACCTGCTTCAGTGCCGTCAAAAACTTATCGACATTCTCACGATTGGCGTTGTAGCCCATCAGGCCAACACGCCATACCTGACCAGCCAAGTCACCAAGACCGCCACCTAGCTCCATGTTGTGCTCGTCAATCAGCCTAGCCGTAACCGCCTTACCATCTATCCCATCAGGAATGCGAACCGTCGTCAGCGTATGCAGACGGTATTCACGCGGCACATGACACTGAAGGCCCATTTCTTCTAAGCCAGCGTATAAGTACTCAGCCGCATCCTGATGGCGCTGCCAGCGGGCTTCTAAGCCTTCTTCGGAGAGCAAGCGCAGCGCTTCACGAATGGCAAAGGTCATATTTACCGGGGCAGTGTGATGATAAGTGCGCCCTTTGCCCCAGTAGTTGCTTAGCAGCGACATATCAAGATACCAGTTGGCAACTTTGCTTTTGCGACTGTTGAGGACTTCGAGGGCGCGATCGCTCATCGTAAACGGCGAGCTTCCTGGCGGACAGCTCAGTCCCTTTTGGCTACAGCTATAGGCCAAATCCACCCCCCACTCATCTAAAAACAGAGGAACACCACCCAGGCTCGTCACCGTATCTAGCAGCAGCAAACAGTCATACTCACGGCACAAATCGCCAATGCCCGCCATCGGCTGACACACACCCGTAGAGGTTTCTGCATGAACAATGGCCATAATCTTGGGCCGATGCGTTTCTAGCGCCGTGCGAATTTCTTGAGAGGTAAAGACCTCTCCCCAAGGGCGATTAATCTGACTGACCTGCGCGCCATAGCGGCCTGCCATATCGATCAGACGATGGCCAAAATAGCCGTTGACACACACTAGTACCTTGTCACCCGGCTCGATAGTGTTGGCCAAGGTCGCTTCCATCGCCGCAGAGCCTGTGCCGCTCACTGGCAGCGTCATTCGGTTATCGGTTTGCCACGCGTAGCGCATCAGCGACTGCACCTCGTCCATCAGCTGAAGATAGGCTTTATCTAGGTGACCAATGGGCTGCCGGTCCATGGCGGCTAAGACCGCAGGGTCAGCGTTAGAAGGGCCAGGGCCAAGCAGCAGGCGCGCCGGAATGTCTAGCTTGCCTAAAGACAGGAGATGAGTATTGTCAATCGTAGGAGACTTAGGAGACTTAAGTGGAGCGGTAGTAGTCGTCATAGAAATAAGCGTTATAGAAGTAGACGTTGTAAAGGCAGCGATGTTTGAGCCGGTTGTGAAGGCAATTGCAGAATTCAGAAAGCAGGTAGCCTTAGGTGATCTTTCAGGCAATCTTTAGGTGATTTCAGGCGATCTGGCGATCCATATACGATCTGCATACAAATTCTGTAACCTAGATTACCGTATCTACGGGAGCGCTTAAAGACAGCTCGCAAAGATAGCTGTGTCGTGACGCAGTTCGTAGGTTAAGGTATCAGCTTATCGGGCAACGGAGAAAGGCTTTCGATGGTGACGCTTGAGGATGTACAAGACGATATTTATCGAGGGGCTCAGCAGCAATATGTCTGCAAGTTGGCAATTAATCTTTATCAGTCTCCTAGGTGCCGTGGATTGGTGACCCAGGCAGGCGCTGGTCACTATTTGCGGCTATTAGAAGTCTCTAAAAATCAGGAGGTGCTACGCGTCCACAGCTGTAAAGATGACTATCCCGGCTGGATTGCCGCTGCCCATCTCAAAGACCTAAAGCCCGCTCTGACGCCGTACGAAGCGCCGATGCTGAGCGCTCGTGAAATCGAAGCCAAGCTGCCTCGGGCGATCGCGTTTGCCCAGGCGGCAATGGCCGTACCACACGAATACCTCTGGGGCGGAGCGACCGCGCCCCACTACGATTGTTCGGGTCTCGTTCAGTCGGCTTTTATGGCCGCAGGCATCCAGCTCCCGCGCGATTCTTATCAGCAAGAGGACTTTACAAAACGGATTTCGGAAGCGGAGCTGCAGCCTGGAGACTTAGTTTTTTTTGGGACTCGCGATCGCACTACGCATGTCGCGCTGTACGTTGGCGAGGGCCAATACATTCACAGTTCTGGCAAAGATCATGGCCGTAACGGCATCGGGGTGGATTCTCTCACAGATCTCGCTCATCCCGTTAGCCAGTACTATCACAACCTGATACGTTGTTTTGGCAGAGTAGTCGAAAGCTACCAGCCTGCTGACTGATACGTTAGCTCTGATACGTTAGCTCTGATGATTGATTGATATGAGGATCTCCTTCAATGGTTCAAGTGTCCGCTCCGATTCAGCTTGGTAGGGCTGAAATGGCGGTTGAGATGGCGCATGTGGGCCGCTGGATTCTGGGGCTGTTTGCGATCGCCCTGTGTATTCGTCTAACCAATCTAGCCGCAAAGCCTGCTTGGATGGATGAGGTCTCTACGGTGATGTTTAGTTTGGGCAACTACTCTAGACTGATTCCCACCGATCAGGTAATTAGCCTATCAGAAATAACGCGGGCGCTCCAGATCACGCCGCAAACAACCGCAATTGATGCGGCCACCTATCTGCTGGCAGAGAACAACCATCCACCGGCCTATTTTATGGTGGCGCACGAATGGATGATGCTCTTTCATTGGCTGACGGGCAAAGCGGCGGCTGGAACCTATGCGTCTTTGTGGGCAGCCAGAGCGCTGCCCGCTTTTTTTGGGGCGCTGGCGGTGCCGATGACCTATTGGCTAGCCTGGCTGAGCTTTCACAACCAGCGGACAGGTGTGCTCTGCGCGTCGATGATGGCACTTTCGCCATTCTCGGTATTTCTATCGCAAGAAGCTAGGCACTACACGCTGGCAATTTTGATCGTGATGGGTTCGCTATGCTGCTTTGTTTTGGCCTTGCAGGCAGCGGCGCAATATCGACCGATGCGCTGGCTAACGGTATGGATTTGGATTGGGCTGAATGCACTGGGGGTGGCGGTGCACTACTTTTGTGCGATCGCCTATCTTTCGCAAGGGCTGGTGCTGCTGTGGCGACTAGTGCAGCAGTGCCTAAAAGATAGAACGGCATGGCGACGGGCTCACTGGATGCGGATATACGTCGCGGCAGTCGGCACGACGGTCGGCGTTTTGGTTTGGCTGCCGATTCTGCTGCATTTTTATGGCAGTCCGCAGACGACCTATATCGCAGCGGCAGGGGCTCGGGGTCTCAGCTTTTGGCTAGGGCCGATTGTGCAATCGGTGGTGGGCTGGCTGTATACGGTAATGTCGCCAGTAACGAGAGGGTTTAGCTGGCAGGCGGTGACGGTCATCGTGGTGACCTCTGTATTGCTGCTGCTGGTATATGCACCTTGGCTGATCTTTCACCTGGTGCGATCGCTCAAGTTTCAATGGCAGCAGTCAGCCGCCGACTCTGCATTTCCCAACGGCCCGCAAACGCGCCTGGGGCTGCTGGCAACTAGCGGCTTTTTCATTGCCGCTAATATTGTCTACTTTGCCATTTGCTATATCGTCGGCTTCGATATCACCCGAGGCCACCGCTATACCTTTGCCTACTATCCCAGTGTTGTTATTTTAGTCGGGGCAGGGTTATCTCCTTTTCTTTCAGATTTTCCCTTGACTTTTCCTTCAACTTTTCTTTCTCAAGAAACAGCAGAGCGTTCTCAAGAGACAGCTGACACAGAGAGTGACATAGAGAGTGACATAGAGAGTGACATAGAGAGTGACATAGAGAGGGCTGCTAGTCGTCACCACTCAATGTTCTCTCGAGTCAGGCTACCGATTATCAGACGCTTTATCAGCGGTCGGGGTTTTGTTGCAACTGTTTTATTGATTGCGTTTTTAGGTACGCAGGCGATTGTTTTTAACCGCACTAATCTTAAGTTCTACATGCCAGATCGGCTGGTTGACCTGATGCAGGAAACCTCTACCTATCCTGTGGTTTTAGGCACGGAGGTTTTAGTGGGCGATCAGCCGAGTGTGATCGGCAACGAGATTGTCTCGGTTGCGTGGGAAATTCAGCGGCAGCAGGCGCGAGCATCTGAAGAGGAGAGTGATGCTTGGGTTAGCGAACCTCAGTTTTTGATTCTAAAAGATCAGATCGGCGCTCAAAGCAATCCCGCTGCGACGCTAGCGGCTTTGGTGGCACAAACGCCTAAGCCATTCGACCTGTGGATGCTAGCAGGCGCGTACGATCTAACCGCAAGCGGCTGTTCTATGATCGAGGCTGGAAACAAGGGGTCCTATAGACATACCCACTACATCTGCCGAGACGAGGAACAGGAGGGGGCTTGAGGGGCCAATCGAGGGGCCAATATTAGTTTCCTTTCACAAATAGAAAATCAGGCAGCCAGCCGCGAATATTTTCCCACACTTGAGTAGGGCCAATGCCAAAGGCGAGCCAAAGCCCTACTAGAAACAGCCCAACGATAAAAGCGGCTTTAACCGTGTCTTTGAGAAAGTCTACGAGCCAAAAGAAGATGACAGCAGCGATCGCAATAGTTCCAATCGTTAACGCTAGTTCCACCATGTGCCGTACTCTCCGTTTGCTGTGGCCCATTTGCTGCGGCCCGATGCCTTGTTGTCCTTTGCCAGTGTAAATCTGTACATCAACGCCGACCAGCCCAATTCCAGAAATAAGTCCAGAAATAGCTGCTAGGCGATAGCCGTCGTCAGTTCAGTAACCGCTGTTCGAGCCCACTGGTCGACTTCTAAAATGTTTTCGAGCGTGGGATTAGTGTTGAGATCGTTGCGATGGCGATCGCACACCTGCTCAATCACCTTCGCAATTTCCAAATAGTGAATCTTCTCTTCTAAAAACAGCGCTACCGCCTGCTCATTTGCCGCGTTGAGCACCGCCGTCATCGTCCCACCGGCTCGGCCCGCCGCGTAGGCCAAATCCATACACGGATACTTGTCATGGTCGGGGGCGCGAAAAGTCAGCTCGCCCAGCTCAGCCAAACTCAGCGGCTTCCAGTCTGTGCGAATTCTCTCTGGCCAAGAGAGGGCATACAGCAGCGGCAAACGCATATCGGGCCAGCCAAGCTGAGCGAGCACGGAGGTGTCTTGCGTGTGGATCATAGAGTGAATAATGCTCTGCGGATGAATGACGATATCAATATGGTCGTAATCCACCCCAAATAGGTAGTGAGCCTCAATCACCTCTAGCCCCTTATTCATCAAAGTGGCCGAATCAACGGTAATTTTTTTCCCCATCGACCAGTTAGGATGCTTGATAGCATCAGCCATTCTCACCTGAGGCAAATCTTCTACCGGCCAGTCGCGAAAAGCCCCGCCAGAAGCAGTCAGTTCAAGACTGCGCAAGCCGCCTTCAGGCACACCTTGCAGGCATTGAAAAATCGCTGAGTGCTCTGAATCCGCAGGCAGCAGCTTTACGCCATGCTTCGCCGCCAGCGGCAAGACAACCGGCCCCCCGGCAATCAAAGTTTCCTTATTCGCTAGGGCAATGTCTTTACCCGCCTCAATCGCCGCGAGGGTTGGCAGTAGCCCTGCGCAGCCGACGATGCCCGTAACAACTGCTTCAGCATCACCGTAGCGGGCAACTTCTACAACACCCGCCTCGCCCGCCACGATAATGGGCTGCGGATCGAGAGAGGCGATCGCGCTTTTTAGCTCATCTAGCTTACTTTCATCACAGATCGCCACGATCTGGGGCTTAAAATGCATCACCTGCGTCGCCAGCAGCTTCACATTGCGACCTGCCGCAATGCCCACCAGACGAAACTTATCCGGATGCTGCTCTAAAATGTCAAGCGTTTGTGTGCCAATAGAACCAGTTGAGCCGAGTAGGGTTATGGCCTTCACAAGAGATACCGTTCTGTAGTGTTGTCTTTAAGGATCACTATAGTTTCTCGGCGGTAGTTTCTCGGCGGTGCTCGCTACAAATGTAACGGTCTGTATCACAGGCAAAAACCACGTATTAACGCAATGAGCCACACCATCCGCGTCATAATGTAGAGACGTATCTTGGCTCGTGGAGACCTTTGCCCCAATGGACGCATTCGCCCCGTTTCCGCCCGAATGGACGAAAAACGCTGTGCACGCTCAGCCGTTTGGCTGTCCTAGCTGCGCGGCAGGTAGCCGGGAAGCTCAGCAAGTATGGCTCAATCGCCGGGCCCCGGTCTTTACAGACAATCGTAAGCGAAAGTATCAAGAGTTTTATCAGTGTGAATGTGGGGAAGTCTGGTGGGGATGGAGCTCTGATCGACCGCCGCTAGATTTGGATCAAGACTCGGATGCCAACCCCCAATAAGCTAAGGAAAAAAGAAGCAAAGGAAAAAGCCACTGTGGACGTTGTCGTACTGGGAAGCCTGAACATGGACTTAGTGGCCGAGGTGCCTCGCTTGCCCCAGCCGGGTGAAACGCTGTTTGGGAAAAGCTTTGCGATGGTGCCCGGTGGTAAGGGTGCGAATCAAGCGGTAGCGGCGGCTAGATTGGGTATGCGAACGGCAATGATTGGGCGCGTGGGTAACGATGCGATGGGGCAAACGCTGCGATCGCACCTACAGGCAGAAAAGATTGATGTAACCAGCGTATCGACGAGCCCTCGGCTATCTTCTGGGACGGCGCTGATTGCTGTTTCGCCCCAAAATAATCAAATTATCGTCAACGCAGGGGCTAACGGCGAGGTCGATGACGAGGCGCTAGAAGCCCTGATGCCCTACTTCAAAAATGCTCGCGTGCTGTTGCTTCAATTTGAGGTGCCGTTAGTGACGGTGGAAAAAGCAGCCGCGCTTGCTCATACGGCAGGTCTGACTGTAATTGTCGATCCGGCCCCGGCGCAGGGCCCTTTACCCAAAGATGTCTATGAATATATTTCTATTTTGACGCCGAACCAAACGGAGGCGGCAGTGCTAACAGGTCGGGCGGTGGATGATGTACAAGGTGCGATCGCGGCTGCCGAAAGGCTTCAGCAGCAGGGGACGAAAGCAGTCATCGTCAAAATGGGGGCGATGGGCTGTGTCTGTGCGACTGCGCTGGGCAGCTTTGCCGTTCCTGTGTTCTCGGTTGCTGCGGTAGACACGGTGGCCGCAGGCGATGCTTTTAATGGTGGGCTCGCTGCCGCGCTGTGTCAGCTCAACCTTCGTAAACAAGAGCCGATAACGCCGGATATGCTCAAGGAAGCGATTAACTATGCGACGGCGGTGGCTGCGATGGCGGTTACTCGTCGTGGCGCGCAGGCGGCTATGCCCACGGCTACCGAGGTTGAAGCATTTTTACGCGCTCAGCGGGTGTAGGGCAAAATGTTTCGTTAGTTTTCAGCCTGCTCTAGAGCAGGCTGAACTGTTAGAGAAAAACCTAGCGCCTTGGCTACCTTTACAACTGTAGCGAAAGAGGGATTGCCATCAGGAGAGAGCGCTTTATAAATGCCCTCTCGGCTCATTCCAGTATCTCTAGCTAGCTGGCTCATATTTCTTGCTCGCGCAACAACACCTAGCGCGTGAACAATAAAGTCAGGGTCATCACTCGCTTCTTCTAAGCAGGCTTCCATGTACAGTTGAATGTCTTCTTCTGTTTTTAGATATTCTGCTGAATCCCAGCGTGTGGTGCTAATGGCCATCCTACTTATCCTTTAATTGTCCTGCAAGTGCCTTTGCTTTTTTAATATCAGAAGGTTGAGAGCTTTTATCGCCGCCACATAGAAGGATCACTAGCATCGAGCCTTTTTGAACGAAGTAAACTCTATACCCAGGTCCGTAGGGAATCTTCAGCTCACTCACACCTTCCCCAACGGGCGATACCTGCCCAAAATTTCCTAGTTCTAATCGGTCAATTCTTACTTGGATACGGGCCTTTGCCCTGCGATCTCTCAAAGTCTCAAACCAACCTGTAAACGCATCTGTTTTGCGTATTTCCGGCATGACACATAACTGTTATTTATATGTGTAAGAAAGCCCTGTATGGGTTTTCCCATTATTAAAAAACTTTTAGTTCTATCTAGCAATATTAATGCATCTAATCAAAACTGTCAACTGTAGTTCACAGACGTGTTTCGTAACAAGGGATTTGAAGTCGCTGTAAGCCATGCGTGACAACAGTTTTTATTATTCTTCATAAAAAATTGCTGAACTCATTGTCTAGCAACGGTTTCGGTCGTTATTTTTCTCATACCGCAACAGCTCTAACACATTCAGAACTAGCTCGTCTGCAAAAGACTCTTTATTGCTTCGTCAGAACAGTGCGTGTGTAATCGCTTCAATTTTCCAGTCCTCTAACGTCAAAAGCAGTCAGTATTCTAAGCTATGCTCTACTCACCTTGAGGACATAGCTTTTTTGTGATGACCAACCTAACCGCTCGCCTTTACCGGGCTTGGAAACAGGCCGTTTTGGCTGATAAAGTAATCAATCAGTTCGAGGCGGTGCAAGACGATTCGAGCGGGCGCTGGGCGAAGGGCGATCGCATTATCTATGGCGTCAAATACATTGACAATCAGTTCGCCTACTACGCTCGTAACCTCAACCAAAACTGCAATATCCAAGGCGCTACCGAGCAAAAGGCGGTGGGTGACACTGGCTATCTCTGTCGGCTCAACGGCTACCGGGCGCTGCGTCCTGGGGCGGGCAATCGCCCACTGGGCCGGCAGCCAGATATTGATGCTGAGGCCGATCTTTGTCGGTTTCACTGCCAAAACAGCGAGCATCCTATCAGTCTTTTGCGACGTGAGCCGCTGCTGCGTGTTCCGCTTGCTCACTTCACTTGGAATGCTTATTACAACGTGGCTCCGCTCGAGACAGAAGGGCATTTTCTGTGGATTCCAACAACGGCTGCGGGTGATATACCTCATCTATTACAACGGCTAACGCCACCGCTGATAGAAGATGCCGTTCAGCTTTTTGGTCAGCTGTCTGACACTATTCTCTTTTTTAATGCGTTACACGCTGGAGCTTCTGTAAATCACATTCACTTTCAGGCTGTTTATCATCGGCAGTCGCTACCTATTGAGGTTGCACTCACAAGCGATTACAAAGGTTATCGGCTGCTGAATGGCTATCCGGCACAAGCAGTCGTATTTGGCCTATCGCAAACCACCCAGTTAACCGGCTACGTTGAGAAGCTACAGCGGCTAGACATTCCGTTCAATTTAGCAATGCTCTCAGATCGGATGATAGTCGTTGCGAGAGATGGTGATCGGGCGATTGTGCCTGAGTTTCCGGGGGATGGCTTGGCGGCGCTGGGAATGTGTGGGGTTATTGCAACGGTTAATCGCCATGCGTTTGAGACGGTTGACGCTGCGATGATTGAGACTGTTTTTCAAAAGATGGTTATACCGGCTAGCAAAATTATCGACAGCTTTGCCGAACTGAGCTGACCGAGGGAAACAGGTCAAAGAGAACAGATCAAAGGGAACAGATCAAAGGGAACAGCATTAGGGTCGAGGATTTTAAGGTGGCAGGGCAAAGGCGTTAAGAGGCAAGGCGACAAGATTAGGGGATTTCCTCCCCTAGACCCCTCCTCTGCGGGGATGCTTATGCGCTGCTTGGGGGCCGAGCCTCCCCCAAACCCCCCGAAAGGTTTTTTTGGCGGTGTGTTGAAGCGATCGCTTCAATTGAGGAATCTTTTGTTTCTATATGCTTTGCACTTTTGAGATCCTAAGCAACCTGTATTCGGTTAACAATTTCTTTACCAATTTCTATTGAAGAGGTGGCGGCGGGGGAGGGCGCGTTGATGACGTGCAAAGACGTTGCTTCTTCTAAAATAATGAAGTCTTGCACTAGGCTGCCGTCGGGTCGCAGTGCCTGGGCCCGAACGCCTGCGTGGGTGGGCACTAGGTCGTCTGCGGTGACTGTGGGTATCAGTTTTTGCAGGCTGCGAGCAAATCGCGCTTTGCTGAGCGATCGCCACATTTCTTTGAGCCCTTCGTCGCCATACTTAAAGGCCAGTTTCCAAAAGCCTGGATAGGCTAAGGTCTCTCCTAAATCTATCAGGTCGATATCTGTTTTTTTGTAGCCTTCTCGCTTAAAGCTCAGCACTGCGTTGGGCCCGGCGTGGACACTGCCATCAATCATTTTGGTGAAGTGCACGCCCAAGAACGGAAAGTCAGGATTGGGGACTGGATAAATCAGCGTATTGACTAGATATCTCTTTTCGGGCTTTAGCTCGTAGTACTCGCCGCGGAAAGGAACAATCTTGGCAGGCGGCTTGAGGCCAAGCTGTTTGGCAATGCGATCGCAAAACAACCCAGCACAGTTAATAATGAACTTCCCCCTCACGATGCGTTGCGAAGTCTCTAAAATGTGTTCACCTTGCTTTTCAACAATACGCTTTACCCTCGTATTCAAGAAAAGATCAGCGCCGTTTTCTTGCAGCAGCTCAACAAACTTATTACAAATAGCCTTGTAGCCAACAATCCCGGTTGACTTTACCTGTAGCGCCTGTACACACTGCACGTGCGGCTCAATCTCCTGGGCCTGGGCCTGCGTCAGCTTAACCACGTCCGTACCGTTTTTTAGACCTTTTTCATAGATGGCGTTCAGGGCCGGAATCTCTTCTTCGCTTGTGGCTACAATTAGCTTGCCGCAGCGCTCGTACGGTAGGCTATGCTCTTCGCAAAATTGAACGATTGACTCACATCCGGCCTTGCATAGCCGCGCTTTTAGGCTGCCTGGCTCGTAGTAAATGCCTGAGTGAATTACGCCGCTATTATTACCCGTTTGATGAAAGGCCCACTGAGACTCTTTTTCGAGTACGGCAACGCTTTTATCTGGCCATCGTTTGTTGAGCGCTAGCGCTGTGGATAAACCAACAATCCCTCCGCCAATCACAACGAAATCATATAGGGTATCCATAGTGTGCCTAGGGCCTTAAATGGCAGTAAAAACAAGAGCATGTCGCATCTTATGACAGAATGCCCAGGCTTAACAACTGGCGTTTAGACGGGTGGTTTTTGAGCTGAAGGCGATGGAGCTGTTTGGGGATGAGCTGTTTGGGAAAGTGCGATCGCAATGCTATGCAAGACCACTAAACTGAACCTAAGCGCTTTCACTAAAATAGACACAAGCAGCAGGTCACAGCATGGCGACTACCTTAACGAAGCCCGATATTCCCATCACAATTAATGATTTGACCTGGCGAGAATTCAAAGCCACCGAGCAGCTAATTGATCGCCCTGGTGTTCGGCTGTCGTTTTTAGATGGGGTCTTGGAGATTCGACGTATGCCTGGGGAAAAGCATGAGACGGTAAAGGAAAGAATCGGCACGCTGTTGGATCTTTACCTACTTCAGATGGGCATAGACTATACCCCCACTGGCTCAATGACCCTGGAAAGCGAAGAGGGGTTGGTGAAACGCGAAGCTGACAAATCTTATAAGCTAGGGCCAGACAGAACCTATCCAGATTTAGTGATTGAGGTTGTTGTTACTAGTGGCGGCATAGATAAGCTAAACGCCTACAAGCGATTGAAAGTACCTGAGGTTTGGTTTTGGCAGGATGGCGAAATGTCCATCCATCATCTTAGAATTGGTGTCGACTCGCTTAGCTATGAGCAAATTCAATCGAGCGAGCTGCTGCCGTCTCTAGATATTGCTGTGCTACTCAAATGCATTAACATGCCTAATCATGTTGATGCTGTTAGAGCATTTCAGAAAGCTTCACTGTGACTACGTTCTAGAGTTCGTTCTAACTAAATTGTCGTTTTCTTTTGACTCCCCAAAATCTGCAATTGTCTGCAGTTGAAAGTAGGAAGCTTTTACCTGCTTTTTTTTGCGATCGCTTTGTTCGGTCACGCGATCACTTCGACCAAACACTCAATCCTTTTGAACGAGCGTGCGATCGCTTTGTCGCAGCACTCGATCCTTTTGATCAGGGGTGTGATCGCTTTGTCGCAACGCTCAATCCTTTTGATCAGGGGTGCGATCACCTGGTCGCAACGCTCAATCCTTTTGATCGAGGATGCGATCGCCTGGTCGCAACACTCAATCCTTTTGATCGAGGATGCGATCGCTTTGTCGCAACACTCAGTCCTTTAGAGTATGTATGCGATCGCTTAGCGGCGCGCTGACCACAAAACAATACCGCGCTCATATAAATCGGCTAAGCCGAGCGTAGAGAGTTTTGCGGTCACAACGTCCACCTATTTCTGTCAACTCACTAGAAACAAACCGGCTCAGCCAGCCGCAACCGCCTCCTTTTCAATCTGCTCTTCCGCATCCTTCGACACAACTCGGCCCTCATCTTCAAAGCCCTTCACCTCATTGAAGTTGAGATAGCGATAGACCTCACTTTCAAACGGCTGAATCTTACTTGCCACCACGTCCAAATACTGATTCACATCCGGAATCTTGCCAAGCAGGGCACAGGCAGCGGCGAGTTCGGCAGAGCCTAAGTACACCTGAGCGCCTTTACCCATTCTGTTGTTAAAGTTGCGCGTAGAGGTCGAAAAGACCGTAACCCCATCTTCTACGCGGGCCTGATTGCCCATACACAAAGAACATCCAGGCATTTCAGTGCGCGCACCCGCAGCGGCAAAGGTGCCATAGTACCCTTCTGCTCTTAGCTGTTTTTCATCCATGCGAGTCGGGGGACAAATCCACAGCCGTCCTTTCACCACGCCCTCGTTCTCTAGCACCTTAGCGGCAGCGCGATAGTGGCCAATATTGGTCATACAAGAGCCAATAAAGACCTCGTCGATTTTATCGCCAACCACGTCCGAAAGCGTCTTCACATTATCTGGATCGTTAGGAGCCGCGACAACGGGCTCTTTGAGTTCGTTCAGGTCAATTTCAATCACTTCTGCATATTCCGCATCCGCATCCGCGCTCATAAGAGACGGATTCTCTAGCCAGCTCTCCATGTCGGCAATGCGGCGAGCCAGCGTCCTCTCGTCGTGGTAGCCCCGCGCAATCATGTTTTTCATCAACGAGATGTTAGAGCGCAGGTATTCAGCCGTGGTTTCCTCACTGAGTTTGATGGTGCAGCCCGCGCAAGAGCGTTCGGCGGAGGCATCGGTCAGCTCAAAGGCTTGTTCCAGCTTGAGATCGGGCAGTCCTTCCATTTCTAAAATACGACCGGAAAAAACATTCTTTTTGTTTTCTTTGGCCACGGTCAGCAGCCCTTTTTGAATCGCGACGAGCGGAATAGCATTAACCACATCGCGCAGGGTGATGCCAGGCTGTAGCTCTCCGGTAAAGCGAACCAGAACAGATTCGGGCATGTCTAGCGGCATGGCACCAATAGCAGCCGCAAAGGCAACGAGGCCAGAGCCTGCGGGAAAGGAAATGCCCAGCGGGAAGCGGGTGTGTGAGTCGCCGCCTGTGCCGACAGTGTCAGGCAGCAGCATTCTGTTGAGCCAAGAGTGAATGATGCCGTCACCGGGTTCTAGGGCAACGCCCCCTCTAGAGGCAAAGAAATCGGGTAGCGTGGCGTGGGTTTGAACGTCTACCGGTTTGGGATAGGCGGCGGTGTGGCAGAAGGTTTGCAGCACCAGTCCGGCGCTAAAGCCGAGGCAGGCGAGTTCCTTCATCTCATCGCGGGTCATGGGGCCGGTGGTGTCTTGCGAGCCAACGGTGGTCATCAGCGGTTCGCAAGAGGTGCCGGGACGCACGCCGGGAAGACCGCAGGCTTTGCCGACCATTTTTTGAGCAAGGGTAAAGCCTTTGCCGGTGTCGGTAGGGGCGCTAGGCCGTACGAAGATATCGGAGGGCGCAAGATCAAGGGCGAGGCGAGTTTTGTCGGTGAGGGCGCGACCGATAATCAGAGGGATGCGACCGCCTGCTCGAACTTCGTCCAGGATGGTTTCGGGCACGAGGGTAAAGGTGGAGATGACCTCGCCTGCCTCGCCTGCTTCCCCAGCCGTGATTTCACCTTTGTAGGGGTGAATGGTAATGACATCGCCCGTTTTCATTTTGGACACGTCGCATTCAATTGGGAGCGCGCCTGAATCTTCTGCGGTGTTGAAGAAGATGGGGGCAATTTTGCCGCCGAGAATGACGCCACTGGTGCGTTTGTTCGGAACAAAAGGGATGTCTGCGCCAATGTGCCAAATGACGGAGTTCATGGCCGATTTGCGCGAGGAGCCAGTGCCAACGACATCGCCAACGTAGGCGACGGGATGCCCCTTTTGCTTAAGCTCAGCTAGGGTTTCTAGTGGCTTTTCCATGGTGGACTCTAGCATCACCTGGGCGTGGAGCGGGATGTCTGGCCGGGTGGTGGCGTGGGGCGCAGGGGAAAGATCGTCTGTGTTGGTTTCGCCAGGAACGTTGAAGACGGTGACGGTGATGGTTTCGGGGACTTTGGGCTTATGGGTGAACCACTCGGCGGCGGCCCAGGCATCTACGACTTGTTTGGCGTAGGTGTTGGTATCGGCTAGCGCTAGAACGTCATTAAAAGCGTCGTATATTAGGAGGGTTTTCTTGAGGGCATCTGCGGCAAGCTGGGCAATTTCTTTGCGGTCGTCTTTGAGCAGGGCGATCAGGGAGGCGACGTTATAGCCGCCCATCATGGTGCCGAGCAGTTCGACGGCTTTTTTGGGTGAGAGCAGGGGGCTGGTGGTTTCGCCTTGAGCGATCGCGGTTAAAAACGAAGCCTTGACATAGCTAGCCGGGTCAACACCGGGGGGAATGCGATCGCACAGCAGTGCCATCAAAAAGTCTTCTTCACCCGCTGGCGGATGCTTGAGCAAATCACAAAGTGCCGCTGTCTGCTCCGCATCTAATGGCAGCGGCGGCACGTTCAAAGCAGCGCGTTGCTCAACATGTTTGCGATAAGACTCAAGCATATCAATCACTCTCTAAAAAAACGAAAAAATTAGTTAGTTGTCAATCTTCAGTTAACCAGTCTAGCGAATTTGCGCATTCCGCTCGTATCAGTGCTCACATTTATTTGCTAGTCAGCCTTGAATAAATGCACATCGCGCTGAGGGAATGGAATGCTGATGCCTTCTTGATCTAGTCGTTTCTTGATTTCTTCTTGCAAAGACAGACTTAGCGGTAGATAGTCCTTGGGCTTTACCCAGGGGCGCACGGCAAAATTAAGGCTGCTATCAGCCATTTCTAGCAGGCCGACGCTTGGCGCAGGGCTCTCTAAGACGCGGTCGTTGGTAGTAAGCACCTCCATAAAGACGGCTTTGACCCGATCAATATCAGTAGAGTAGTCAACGCCAATCACCAAATCTAGGCGCAGCGTGCCCTGCGTAGAGTAATTCACCAAATCGCCTTCGGTCAGATTGCCGTTAGGAATCACGACCGTGCGATTGTCGAGCGTTCTAAGCGTCGTCGTTAGCAGCTCAATTTCCATAATGTAGCCAGAATAGCCATCGGCTTCTACCCAGTCATCCACATGGAAGGGCCGAAAAATAATGATAATAATGCCCGCTGCAAAATTAGTGAGTGAGCCCTGCAGGGCCAGGCCAACGGCCAACCCCGCCGCACCGATAGCAGCTACAAGCGAGGTGGTTTCTATACCAACTTGGCCCAAAACAGCCAGCACGACAAAAGCCATTATCAGATAGAACAAAATGTTAGTCGCAAACACCGTCAGGGTCGGGTCTATTTGCGCTCGGATCATGATCTTTTTGACCAGGCGTTTGGCGAAGCGAGCGATCGCACGACCGATAAAAAAGATGGCAATGGCAACAGCGAGCTTGCCAATCACTGACAAGGCCACTGGCTCAAGTGCAATGAGCAGCGCGCGGATGTTTTCGAGATTCATATAGGTTTTAGCTCTTAACTAAATAGACAGAACAAAGACGAGTGCCCTGAGACAAGCGCCCTAAGACAAGCGCCCTGAGACAAGCGCCCTGAGACAAACACCTTTAAAGGGCAGGCTCGTTATTTTACTCACCGTTTTGGGCTTCATGAGGGCAATTCGATACCGATAATTCTTGATACGTTGTTGAACCCCCAAGCAGGTAGCTACCCTCCTCAGTAAAAATGCCTCCCGAGTAAACCCGAGTAAAAATGTTTTGGCAAAATGGCCTGGAAAAATACATCCTTGCAAAAAATGCGAACCTACCTCCACTTAGTCCCGGTGTTTGGCACCGTACTTTCTTTGTGGACACTTTACGGAAAATCGGCCACAGCAGTTGAAGCAACCGCTCAGGAGGCTGCATCAACTGCAACTGCCCAAGAAACGGCTATGGCCATAGCCCAAACCAAGGCCGTCAGCCAGCTATCCGTTGTTTTAGGCTTGAGCGCGGTGAGTGCGATCGCACTTCTAGGGGGCGCGGCCAGTAGCCAAGCCTCGCAAATGGCCAGCCTGCGCTTCTTGCTCGCCAGCAGCTTTGTCGGCTCAGGCTACTTTCTGCTCAGCATAGGGCTTATGTTCCGCGTGGCCACCAACCGTTCTATTCGCCTACCCGGCATTACCCCCCTTAGCCGCCGCCTACCCTAGCGCCTGTACAAATACGCAAATACAGGCACGCAAATACAAGGACGCAAATACAGCTACGCGAATAATCCATCCATCTTGATGGCATTCGTTTTGGATTGTATCCACCTTCGTTTCAATAGCTGACTATTCGACATCTGACACACTTTTCACAGACAATGCACCCAACATCTGATAAAACAAACCTAATGAAAGCTATTGATTCATTTGCCATTGGGCGGCTGTGGGTAGATAGCTCATTACAGAAGCATCTTTATCTACCTAGGCTCATAGCCTGCAGCTAAAAGGTTCAGTCTGCGTCCTCTCTTCACTCCCCCGTAAAAAATCTTCTCTTTCAGCTCATATGTCTCCCAAACAGTTTCGGTTGCCTCGGTGGATAGGTATTAGTGTTTTACTCGGCGGTGTCACAAGCATTTCTATGGCTGCAGGCGCACTGCTAGCCGTCTCACTCGGCACCACGCCGCTACTGCAACGCGAGCTTTCCGCTGAAGAAGCTGCGGTATTTTCCCAAGACGAGCCGATTGCCAGCGCCAACAGCCTGCAATTGCCCAAACTCACTCGGCCCGTCAACATTTTGCTGCTCGGCATCAAAGTCACCAGCTCTGACATTGACGACTACGAGGCAATCGATAGCGATGGTTACGACGCGCTCGTCAACTCATTTGACGGCCTGTCAGATACGATGCTGATGATGCGCTTTGACCCCAGCGAAGAGCGCGTGTCGGTCCTGTCTGTTCCTCGCGATACGCGCACCAACGTCGACGGCGCAGTGACCAAAATTAACGAGGCTAACCGCGATGGCGGGCCCTCAGTCAGTGCCGAAGCCGTCAGTGAGCTGCTCGGCGGCGTACCAATTGATCGCTACATCCGGATTAACGTACAGGGCGTCGAGAAGCTGATTGATGCCATCGGCGGCGTGGTGGTCAACGTGCCTAAAGATATGAAGTATCAAGATGACTCTCAGCATCTATACATCAACTTAAAAGCTGGTGAGCAGCGGCTAAATGGCGACCAGGCCCTTCAGTTTTTACGCTTTCGCTATGACGATAACGGTGATATTGGCCGGGTGCAGAGGCAGCAAATGTTTATGCGATCGCTCGCCAATCAGGCCCTAAACCCCACGACCATCGCCCGCCTACCCAAAATTCTCAAAGTCATCCAGTCTCACGTAGACACCAACCTATCGGTCGAAGAACTCGTCGCCCTCGTCGGCTACGGATCGCAAACCGAGCGCTCTGACGTACAGATGCTAATGCTACCGGGCGAGTTTAGCACCTACGAAGAGTACGAGCTGAGCTACTGGCTGCCCAACTACTCTGAAATCGACGCGATGGTCGCCAGCTACTTTGGGCGCACCGATACTTACAGCATTTCAGAAGAAACCGATCCGTCCTATCTCAGCGTCGCGATTCAAGATAGTACTTACGATGACATAGCCGTGCAGTCGTTGATCGACAGCCTTTACGACACGGGCTATTTCAACGTGTTTGTTGATCGCAGTTTGCAAAATCCGCTCAGTGAAACGCGAATTGTCGCGCAGCGAGGCGACCTGGACAGTGCCGAATCGCTTCAGCGCTTTTTAGGCGTGGGCGAAGTGCGCGTCGAAAGTACTGGTAATCTAGATTCAGACATCACTATTCAGCTAGGTGAAGACTGGCTGCAAGAGCATGGCGAAGAACTATGAGTTCACCGACGGATTCACCAGCAAATTCACCGACGAATTCACCAACTGCGGCCTATCAGCTAAAAATTTCACTGATAGATAGTGAGCCTGAGATTTGGCGTCAGGTGATGGTTCCCGCTCAGATAGATCTCGCTAAGCTGCACTGGGTGATACAGCAGGCTATGGGCTGGGACAGCCTACACAGGTATGCCTTTCATCTCGGGTCAGGAGAACAGAAAGTGGAGGCCGAACCGTCACAGCCCATCGCGGACGTATTGGCTAGCGACAGGCCGCTGTATTACACCTATGACTTTGAGAGTGGCTGGCTGCACGGCATCACGGTTGAGACGGTTGAAACGGCTGAGACGGTTGCGGCCACGCCTGTAGAGGATAGCGGTCCAGCGGCTAAGCCTAAAGCCTTATTGACTTGCACAGGTGGCGCAGGGGCTTGTCCGCCAGAAGGAACAGGGGGCGTGTGGGGATATGGCGACTTTTTAGAACGGTTAGACGATCCTGAAGATCCTGACTACATGAGCTTGATCGAAATATATGGCGATTTTGACCCTGATGCTTTTGATGTAGCGCAGGCAGCAGCACGATTACAGGCAGATTTAGGGCAAAAGGCAATAGTGTCCTAAGTATCGTTTTGAGGGCTCATCTTGTTTCAAGGGCTCATATCTTGAGGGCTCATATCGTCTTGAGGGCTCATATCGTCTTGAGGGCTAAGAAGAGGGCGAGCAGGACTTTGCGGATATAGCAGCCCGACGATGCCAAAGCCAGAGAGCGCCGCGATCGCACCCCAAGCCACCATCAAGCCCAAAACTTCACTAATGAACAAATGACTCACCAATCGCAGACAGCCGCCGACTAGCCAGCCAGCTGCGATCGCCACCGCCCACACGCCGCTGCTGAGCGGCACCCATCGCCATGCCCGTGGCACCTGCCGCCGAATCGCCAGCCACTGCGCCACCCCTAGCCCTGCCCCCACATAGCTCCCATAGACAAGACCCAGCAGGATTCTGAGCGGCAGATTTAGCGTAGCGGGAGCCATCCAACCCAAGGCCCCAATATGAAACAGCGTGAGTGCGCCCCAGCCCAGCACGCTAGCGACCAGCCAGCGATGGGCATTGGGTAGGTGCGATCGCAGCATCTGCCACTGTGCCAGTCCAACCAGCGCGCCCCCCAAGCTTCCTTCCATTAGCGAAAGGTCGCTGCGTTCACCAATTTCGATAAACAGCAAGCTGCCGATGAACGCTAACCAGGTAAACCCAGTCCAACCTAGCCACAGGGTAACCCTCTCTACTGACAGCACCGCGCCTGATGACACCGCACCTGGTGACAGCGCGCCTAATGACACCGCGTGCAGGCCCCAGCGCTTAGAAACAGCCGCCCAGCAGGGAGACACTTTATCAATCACGAGCTGAATCAGCGGCTTGAGCAGAGGGTCAGAAAAATTGGAAAATGACATTCAAGGATTGACAGTCAAGGGTTAGAACAGTCAAGGGTTAGAAAGGAAACTCAGATCATTTAGGCGCAAGCACCACCGTCGTATCGTCGGCCAGCAAAGCGCGGAAGTTTTGCCGCCGCTGTTGGGGCGACTCAGGCGTAAAGTAGCTCCAAAGCGTATCCCAATAGAAAAAAGTAACGCCCGAAAAATGGTGGTCACGGCTGCTAATGACCTGCGCTTTTATTTGGTCAAACGCAATCGGCCTGCGCCAGGTTCCCGTCAAAATGCCAATGCTCACCGGAATTTTGTCCATCGTAGACTGTAGGATATCTTTGGCCAATTCACTTTCAAACTTATCGAGATCGTCCCGGTAAACCTGCACCACCAGCTCATCAATCCAGCCATTCTTCACCCAGGCACGCCAGTCTTGCAAATGAAACCGATAGGCAAACTTAGCAGGATTGGGCGACAGTGAAAACAGGCAACTGGGGCAAACCGCCTTTACCCGAGCGTGCACCGCTCCTACAAACTCACTAAATTTATCGGCTCGCCAGCGAATCCAAGCCTCATCAGCCGCATCGGCAGGCGGCGACTGCCCCTGATGTTCTGCCTGATAGAGCGATACGGTGTAAGGATCGTAGCCAAACTCCACTGGCAGACTGAAATGGTCGTCAAATTGGATACCGTCCACCTCATACTGGCTGACAACTTCCTCGACAAGGTTTAACACTAAACTTTGAACCTCTGGATGCAGGGGATTTAGCCAGGCCAACGCGCTAGGTGCACCGCTGCTTAGCAGTCGGCTAAAAAGCCCAGACTTTTTTTGGGATCTCTTTTCTTCTCTAGATCCGTCTATCGTCCCTTCTGCCGGATTCTCTATAGGGTTTTCTACGGGCTCTTTCGCGGGCCCTTCCACAAAAGAATCGTCGTACAAGCGGCGCGAAGCGTTGTGTCGCCAGGTGAGCCAGTCAGGATGCTGACGGGCTAGTTTGGCATTCAGCGGCACCATAAAGCCATACTCAAACCAGGGAATGACGCGCATGTTTTCTCTATGGCCGACCCGAACAATTTCAGCTAACGGATCTTCTGTAGGGTGAACAAGGGCCATGACTGGCGCGATCGCGTAGCCAGTGGTTTGCTTTAGCGTTGGGCTGTGGTAAAAAGTCTGCCCCCGATTCCAGACAACCGGATACACCGTATTGAAATGTAGATCGGCTAGCTGATGAACCGCGCGGACAATTCCCCAAGGGGCAAACAAAACACTGCTAGCGACATTGGTAATCCAGACACCGCGAATTTCTGAGCACACCGGGGAAGAGAGGGCTGATGGCGGGTCTGCAAACAGACGGGTAGGAATCAGCGCCTGATTGGGTTTTTGGCTGCTCGGCTCTAGTACAACAAGCCCTAGAAAAATAGCTAATATTGGCAGAACGATGAGTATTGCAGTCAGTCGCCTTTGCTGAGAACGTCTCCACATCTTGAGAATTTCAGATTTGTCAACGTCAACAGCTGTCAGTATGCGCATACCCCAAACGACCAGACGCTGCCCCAGATGCTGACATAAATCGATGAGCGCATTTAGTTTGTTAGGTCGTTTGCCAGGTTGTTGGTCAGGTCGCATATCGTCTGAGAAAGAAAAGCAGCCGCATCTTATGTTGCACAAGGTTCTCGGCTAATTGTGATGGATCTAGCCTAAAGCAATTAGGAAAACTGTAGTGCCTCGGCCATGGCAGCCCCTGATAGATAAGCGGTAGTAATGGGATGAGCGGTGGATGGGAAGGTGCACCAGTCGCCACCGCCCACAAAGGAGGAGGTCAGAGAGAGGATCGGCTTTGGATAGGGCTGATTGACAAAGGCGTAGCGCCATCGATGAATTTGAAACCAGTTGGGGGCCGCAATCCAATCGCCAAATTTGCGGGCGTTGGCCCTTAACAGTACAGACGCGGCGGGCTGCAAGTCGTTTGAATTGGCATAGCGTTCAGCAAAGAATGCCCTGCTGTGAATCACCAGCGTCGTTTCGGGGTAGGGGGGCGTACGTTTGCTGCTGTCGAGCCCTATCCAATCGGTGGAGGTGCCAACGGTATCTGTGACCATCCAGCCGTCGGGCGGTAGTTTGCCCATATCGGGCTGGTCGCTGTAGCCAGCCAGTACGGTTAGGCAGGGGTCGTACTGCACTTTTTGGAGGGCTGAGATGGGACTGCCTTCTAAGGCGTTTTCAAAGGTTTCGGGCGGGCAGCGCTTGAGCAGCTCGGCGGCTTGGGGCGCAGGAATTGCGATCGCACACCGCTTGGCCATCACGATTTTGTTATCTTCGCATTCGATTCGCCAGCCCTCGTCACCCGATTGACTGCCTGATGGGCTACCCGATTGACTATAGGGACTGATGCGGTTTACGTGGTAGCCCATCAGCAGCGTTTCTTCAGGGACAAAGTCTTGGGCTAGGTACTTGGCGATCGCGCTAATCCCATTGCTAGCGACATACACCGGCCCCCGTTCTATCGACACTAGCTCATCATGGGCGCGCAGCTCATACGAAGTGACTGACCAGGGCTTCAAAACGCCCTCGGCAATCAGCTCGTGGGTCAAAGGCTGCAAGACCCCGTCCGCATGGCCCCCACTCCAATAGCGCAGCCCGTGATCTACGCGCACCGGACCGGTCACCCTGCGAGTCGCCATGCGTCCGCCTAGTCCCTTAGATTTATCGATAAGGCAAACCTGATAGCCTGCGGCTTTTAGCTGCCGGGCACAGGTCAGTCCTGTCAAGCCTGCTCCGATAATAGCTACGTCCCACATAATGCACCGACCTCCTCTTATACTTGTCTATATAAAGTTAAAAGCATTTTTAAGACACAGCAGGCAAAGCAAGTGGATGAATTAAGAAGCGGCTTAGAACTGGCCACCAATGATGAACTACACGCCATGGCCCAACTGCTATTTCAGCCTAAATTTAATCCGATAGATTATCTGTATACGCTGCAGCCAGTTGACATTAGTAAACGCAGTCGCGAAGCCCAAATTACGCTGCTAGATCAGCGCTTTCGCTATCTGGCCGCCGATGGCTTCACCGTTTTGCGCCATCAGACGCAGCGCGTCAGCTACCGTCAGACGCTGCTACAGGTATGCCGCTATCTCAAAATGCGCTGCTATGAAGCACTACCCACCGATGAACTAGAGTCTGAAATATTTTTAGTGCTGCTTGAAAAAACCTGGCAGCGCCTGCCACAGCAGCAGCGGCAGCAGCTTACAGAGCAGCTATACAGCACCATCGTCAACACCGAAGAGTTCTCTCAGCTACCGGACACTTTGCAAAAAAATCCGCTGGCGCTGCTGGCAAAAGGCGGCAGTGCGATCGCCCTTAGCACCCTGGTTCGCCCCTGGCTGCTTCAGCAAATCGCCCAGCAGTTTGCCCTTTACCTAGCCCGCTATCAGGTGGCGAAGCAGGCGCTGGTCAAAGGGGGGCTCAGCGCGGCGGCGCAGGTTCAATCGCGAGCTGCCGCCCAAATGGCGACTCGCGGAATGCTAGCGACATCGGCTCGCTATGGCGCGGTGCGAGGGCTGTCTGCCTGTTTGGGCCCAGCCTTATGGACCTGGTTCTTGGCAGATTTGGGCTGGCGAGCCGTTGCCACTAACTATGGCCGGGTGATTCCGGTGGTGTTTGCGATCGCTCAAATCCGGCTTACCCGCACCCCGATAGAATACGTATCCGCTTGAAGAGCACGCCTTTACATCCAGACCCTCCTTAATCTCTATGTCAGCGTCCTCATCTTCTAACGTTGCCGATCCCAATTTTTATACCCGTTTAGGACTGCATCCTGGGGCTTCTGTCCAAGAGGTTCGCCGGGCTTATCGCGATCTGAGCAAGCTCTATCATCCCGATACCACAGCGCTAGAAAGTGCGATCGCCACCGTCAGTTTTCAGGCCCTCAACGAAGCCTACGCCACCCTCAGCAACCCCGAAAAGCGCATCGCCTACGACTACAAAGTCGGCTATTCTCGCCTTTCTGTCATGCAGCCGCTTAGCCGCAACGCCCCCACCGCCGAAGCCTACCGCTCAACCGATAGCGCCTATATCAGCGCGAGCGATCGCCCCCTCTCTCCCGGCGAGCTCTTCGCCCTCTTTATTCTAGGCATCACCTTCCTTGGCTGTTTGCTCTTAGTACTCACCATTGGCCTAGCCAAAAGCGAGCTACCCATTACCGAATCTGGCGATGCTTTGTCAAACGGAACCCTACCCTATGACCCAGTTCAGCCCTCAGTTACGGTCCCTTTTGATCGTTCAGCACCAGCCCAGCCTAACGGCTAGCCACACTACCCGTAAAAACATCACCCTATTATTCCGTCTCCCATGCCTCCTGCTTCTACCCCTCTCTATAGCCATCCCCTGCCTGAAATCGAAGCCTGGCTTCGCGATCAAGGCTGTCAACGCGACGATGATGATATTAGCCAGTGGCGATTCTCTAGCACAGGCTGGACCGCCGAGCTGCGGCTAGACGTAGATTCGATTGTGGTCTACTACGCCAGCAGCAACGGTAAGGCCGTACAGCGCAGCTTTAAGTATTCACTAAGCCGAGCCGATCTAGAAAAAGTTATTTTCTCAGGGCCTTAGGCTAATCGCTGCCAATATTCAGCTATTCAATTTCTAAAGGGCTCGTTTGCAGCTGTCGTCATCGCAAAGCGCAGCGTCAGAAATATAGGTTTCATCGCGCTTGCCAAATAAGCTATAGCGGTTATCGCGAATGAACGAATAGGCGCGATCGCCCGCAGGCTTAGCCCCTGGCAAAGCCCTATAAGCATTTACAAACACCGCGCCCATCGGCAGCAGTCGGCCAATCTCTTCAGCCGCATCGCTTCCCTGCCACCGCCTTGCAGACGCAGCCGCCGAGTCTGCCGCTGGGTCTGCCGCCGAGTCTCCAGATGACGATG
Organism: uncultured cyanobacterium; assembly: GCA_963833005.1. Taxonomy (GTDB): domain Bacteria; phylum Cyanobacteriota; class Cyanobacteriia; order Phormidesmidales; family Phormidesmidaceae; genus Phormidesmis. The sequence goes on from CAWHWK010000013.1 coordinate 234,710, forward strand.
GCGCAATCAGTATCATCCCCATCTCGCAATCGGCAGCGCTCACGCCAAACTCATCTAGCCTTTCCTCATTCTGCATGGGCACATAGTCAAATCGCTCAGCGCGATCTAGTTTTTCTAGAAGCTGCACTAGCGTCACACACAGATTGCAATTGCCGTCATAAATAACTGTATACATGCAGAAAAAGTATCCTCTAAAACGCTAAAGATGTTGTTTTGAATACATGGGAAAAATAACAAAACAGTAATTTTCTAAGTGTAATTCCTTAACCTGGCCTTTACTTACGAGCGATACGTTTCAGGCAGAATGCGACTGTGAGTGAGTTTATTGAAGTGAATTCATCAAGCGACGCAAGTTAGCTAGCTAGCTCACGTACTCACATTTCAAGAGCAGTTTTGACAGGTTGATAAGGAGTTATAGGTTTCATGGCATTTGTTAGTCGATTAGGAGCACGTTCTGCGCGCCTCGCATATTCTTTTTCTATTTTAGCGCTGACAGTTAGTCTCACAGCATGTGGCGGCGGCACAGCAGATACTGCGGCTGATGGTGATGCAGCCGGTGGCGACGCGGCGGCTGGCGAAGCGGCGGCTGGCGAAGGCGTTTCGGGTGAGATTCAGATTGACGGTTCTAGTACTGTTTTCCCCATCTCTGAAGCGATGGCAGAGGAGTTCCAAATCGCTAACCCTGACACCCGCGTAACGGTTGGTGTTTCTGGCTCTGGTGGTGGCTTCAAAAAGTTCTGTGCTGGTGAGACAGATATCTCTAACGCTTCTCGTCCAATTAAGGACGAAGAAATTGCACTGTGTGATGAGGCCGGTATTGAGTTTATCGAAGTGCCTATCGCTTATGACGGCATTACAGTTGTAACTGGGACCGGAAACGACTGGGCGCAGTGCCTGACGGTCGACCAGCTCAACACCATGTGGTCTCCTGAGTCAGAAGGCACGGTCGATAACTGGAACCAAGTCGATCCTGAGTTTCCCGACGAGCCGCTCGCTCTGTTTGGCCCAGGTACTGACTCTGGTACGTTCGACTACTTCACTGAAGAAGTCAATGGTGAAGAAGGTGCTAGCCGTGGTGACTACACTGCTAGTGAAGATGACAACGTGATTGTGAACGGGGTTGAGTCTTCTAACGGTGCGCTTGGTTACTTTGGCTATGCCTATTACGAAGAGAATGAAGATCAGCTCAACGCATTAGAAGTTGAGAATGAAGCGGGTGAGTGCGTAGCGCCTTCTTTTGAAACGATCGCAGATGGTTCCTACAATCCAATGTCTCGTCCCTTGTTCTTCTACGTAAAGAAAGAGTCTTACGATACAAAGCCTCAAGTCGCGGCTTTTGTTGACTACCAGCTCGATACTGCAAATGGTGAGCTAGTGAAAGAAGCAGGCTATATCACACTGCCTGACGAAGACCTAGCTGCGTCCAAAGCACGCGTTGATGAAGGTCAGTTGGGGAAAGATCCTAGCTAACTAGAAAGTGGGCATACTGGTCCGCCTTTAGGGAGATAAGCTACTGAGATGTGGCTCTGTATGCCTGTGTTCAATGCGATCGCTCTTGCGTGTAATCGCATCGAACAGCTCGCACGCAGGGCCACTTTCCATTTCAAGCTTGAATCTTTCAGATTGTCAGCTAAGCGTTTTGTCGTTAAGTGTTTTGTCTACTCAGTTTTGTCTACTCAATAGCCAAGAAAAATAGCTAAGGAACCCACATAATGACGGCCAACATGACAGGGGATATTGCACCGGGCAATTGGAACCCGAAGCGCGATCGCGCCAAAACTATCCAGACCATCGTCAAAATCATCTTTGGTGGATTTGCGGCCATTTCAATCGTTACCACCATTGGCATTCTCGGCACGCTAATCTTTGAAACGATTGCCTTTTTTCAAGAAGTTCCAATCGGCAGATTCTTAACTGAAACCCGATGGACACCGTTATTTGCCAGTAAGCAGTTCGGCATTTTCGTGCTGGTCAGCGCTACTATCATGATTTCGGTCATTTCTATTTTGGTAGCACTGCCTTTGGGCCTGCTGTCAGCCATTTGCTTAAGTGAATACGCCACTCCTCAGCTACGGCGAATCCTAAAGCCTATCCTAGAAATCTTGGCAGGCGTGCCCACCGTGGTTTACGGCTACTTTGCGCTGCTGACGGTCACACCCTTTCTCCAAAAGTTTTTACCCAACCTACAGGGGTTCAACGCGCTTAGTGCTGGCTTAGTACTCGGCATTATGATTACGCCCCTCGTTGCATCCCTCAGCGAAGACGCGCTTTACTCCGTTCCTCGAAGCCTGAAAGATGGTGCCTACGCGCTAGGCGCAACGAAGCGAGAAACTGTGATTTCTGTCATTTTGCCAGCGGCACTCTCAGGAATTGTGTCTTCCTTAATCTTGGCCGTCTCTCGGGCCGTCGGCGAAACCATGATTGTGACCCTTGCCGCAGGGGCTAACCCCACGCTCGGGTTTAATCCTTTCGTGCCCGTCATGACGATGACTGCGTTCATCGTACAAATCACAGCCGGAGACGCGCCTCACGGGACCATTGCATACAAGACGCTGTTTGCGGTCGGCATGACGCTGTTTTTAATGACCTTCGCTCTGAATATCTTTAGCTTTTGGTTCGTGCGTCGCTTCCGCGAGAAATATGACTAAACCAAACAGCTCAGCTAAACAACTCAGATGGACGAATAAGCCAAACGACTAGGCCAAACGACTAGGCAGAAAAAGCAAACTAGAACTCTCAAGCCGAAATTAGACACAGCGTCAAGGTTATCAAAATGGAATCAAACATCTCCTCTCGCCCGGTAGATACCAGTGTCAAAAAAGGAAGTAATTTCAAAGCTAGTCTCAGCAGTCGCTATGCCATAGACCGAATTTTCAAATTTGCCGCCTGGGGCGCTACGATTGTCTCGGTTATTATCTTGGTTTGGCTGCTGTTGACCATTTTAATCGACGGTGTTGGCACGCTCAATTGGAACTTTATTACCAGCTATCCTTCTCGCAACGCCGAAAGAGCAGGTATCATCGCAGCTCTGGCCGGAACCGTATGGCTGATGGCACTAGTTGCGCTCTTTTCTTTCCCAATTGGGGTGGGCGCGGGTATTTTCCTGGAAGAATTTGCCGAAGATAACTGGTTTACTCGGTTAGTAGAGGTCAACATCGGCAACCTAGCCGGGGTTCCTTCTATTATTTACGGCCTGTTGGGTCTGGCGGTTTTTGCCAGAATAATGCAGCCCATTACCGGTGGACGTAGCGTCCTTTCTGGCTCGCTGACGCTGTCTTTGCTGATTCTGCCTGTGATCATTGTTGCCACCCGTGAGGCCCTGCGCGCCATTCCTGACAGCATGCGTTTAGCGGGCTACGCGCTAGGAGCCACCCGCTGGCAGGTAATTTGGAGCCACGTACTGCCCGCTGCGATGCCTGGTATTTTGACTGGGGTAATTTTGGCGCTTTCTCGTGCCATCGGAGAAACCGCACCTTTGATTGCAGTCGGCGCAGCGGTCTTTATCTCCTTTTTGCCAGAAGGTCTGACCAGTCAATTTACCGCGATGCCCATCCAAATCTACAACTGGGTGGGTCGCCCTCAAGAAGAGTTTCATCACATCGCCGCCTCTGGCATCATCATCTTAATGACACTTTTGCTGATGATGAATGGCGTAGCCATCTACTTACGTAATCGATTCCAACAGGTCCAATAGAGCAGGCTGATAGGCCCCAAAAGCTCTTAACGGAGAAAGCTCTCAACAGAGAAAGCTGGAGCTTTTCCTCAATCTTCTTAATCACTGTTATTTCACTCTGGGTTTTATTATCATGGCTTCGCCCTCTCCTTCTACGTCTATCTCAGCGGTCGCCGATTCTAAAGCGATCGCGCTCAAAGCTGAAAAAGTTTCCGTTTACTACGGCAACAGTCTGGCGGTTAAGGATGTCTATCTCGACATTCCAACAAACGAGATTGTCGCCTTCATCGGTCCTTCTGGCTGTGGTAAAAGTACAATTTTGCGCTGCTTTAACCGCATGAACGATCTTATCCCTAGCGCTAGGGTCGAAGGCAAAATTTTGTTCGACGGGGAAGAAATCAGCGGCAAGCGGGTAGACCCTGTCGAGCTGCGCCGTCGAGTTGGCATGGTATTTCAAAAGCCCAATCCTTTCCCCAAGTCTATCTACGACAACATTGTCTTTGGGGCCAAGATCAACGGCTATCAGGGTAATTATGATGAGCTAGTGGAGCGCTCTTTACGCGGCGCAGCGCTGTGGGATGAGGTCAAAGACAAGCTCAAAGAGAGCGGCTTAGGTCTATCGGGTGGTCAGCAGCAAAGACTGTGTATTGCGCGGGCGATCGCAATCGAACCCGAAGTCATCCTGATGGACGAGCCCTGCTCCGCACTCGACCCCATTTCTACCATCAAGGTCGAAGAGCTAATGCACGAACTAAAGTCCAAGTACACCATGGTGATTGTGACGCACAACATGCAGCAGGCGTCTCGCGTGTCTGATCGCACCGCCTTCTTTAACGCAGTCGCCACAGATAAAGGCGGCAAAATGGGCTATCTGGTTGAATACAATCACACGCAGGAAATCTTCAGCAATCCTAAAGAAGAGTACACTCGTGACTACGTCTCTGGCCGCTTTGGTTAAGCTTTAGCGCCCTGTTAGCACTTTACTGGTTAGCACTTTACCAATTAGCGCTTTAACGGTCTGACCTTAAAAGAAATCGAATCGCTATCTGTTGAAATAGCAGATACCTGAGCGACTGGCTGATGAGAGCCAGTCGCTTTTTGCGGTTCACCAACCGCCTGCTGCCTTGCTGGCTCAGTCCCTTCGGTCGCGTCTTCGGTCGCAGGCTTAGCCACAAAAATTTTAGACAGATGGGCTGCGTTGCTGAGGGCCGCTAGTCCCATCCCACCCAAAATGAGCCAGCCTCCTGTTGGCTGCCAGCTGCCTAGTCCTGCTAGCCATTTCAACAGTTCTGCGATCGCAAACAGCATCACAAAAGCGCTTAGCCAAACTCTAATTGACAACAGCTATCCCTCACTATTCCATCACCGCCTACTTATCACGGGCTCACCTTACCTATAACAGGCCCACTACGGCAAATCTTAGCAGGCAGCCCTAAATTTGAGGGCAATGACGCTAGAGTAGAGATAGACCTCACTATTTTTGTACGCAAGCCGTGGTAAGAAAAGAAAACGAAAATGCCTCCTTTAAAGGAATTACTCTACTCTCTAGTCGTGAGATAGAGGCCATGCGTCCGGCCTGCCGCCTTTCTTCAGAGCTGCTAGATTTTCTCACACCAATGGTCGTGCCTGGCGTTAGCACCTTAGCGTTGAACGACGCGGCTGAAAAATGGACCCAAGCGCACGGTGCGACGAGCGCACCTTTAGGCTATCCGGGTGCCCAGGGAGCGGAAGACTTTCCCATGTCAATCTGCACCAGCATCAATGAAGTCGTCTGCCACGGTATCCCCAGCCCAAAAGAGATTCTTCAAGACGGCGATATTATTAATATTGACGTAACCCCGCTGCTTAACGGCTATCACGGTGACAGCTCACGCACGTTTATGGTTGGCAACGTTTCGCCAACAGCTAAAAAGCTGGTAGAAGTCACTCAAAAGGCCATGTGGAAAGGCATTGAAGCTGTGAAAGTCGGCGGGCGAATTGGCGATATTGGTGCGGCTATTCAGACTTATGCCGAATCTGAAGGGTTTTCTGTTGTCCGCGACTTTGTCGGGCATGGCGTGCACCGCACTTTCCACGCTGAGCCTCAAATTCCTCACTATGGCGTACCCGGCAAGGGCAAAAAAATCCGCCCCGGCATGGTATTCACCATTGAGCCCATGCTAAACGAAGGAACGTACGAGGTTGATCTGCTTGAAGACAAGTGGACCGCCGTTACCCAAGACGGTATGCTCTCGGCGCAGTTTGAACATACGCTGGCAGTCACCAAATCAGGCGTAGAAGTCCTGACGTATCTACCTGTTGCCGTCATGGTCTAGCCATCTGTCGCTAAGCCGTCTGTCGCTAAGTCTGTGACTGAGTTCGTAGCTTAGTCTGTGGCCAATACAGACAGAATCAGCATATCTTTGTAACCTTGCGAGTGCTTGTAAGCTTCGCGCAGGGTGCCTTCTATGACGAAGCCTTCACTGAGATAAAGCTTTTTCGCCCGCTGGTTGCTGGCAACCACATCTAGCCAAAGCCGATGGTAGCCGAGCCGATCAAAGGTGAAGGTTTTTACCCATCGCAGCATTTGCCGACCGTATCCTTTACCTTTTTCAACTGTGACGATGCGTCTTAGCAGCAGGGTCTGGTGTGGATCTTGTAGTCCTGTCAAGATTGTGTAGCCAATAGGTGAGATGGCTGGCAATTTCGAATCTGTAGTTTTAGCGATTTCAGCGATGAAATGCCCCTCGTCGGGTGAAGCGATCGCACGCTGATGCTGTTCAATCGTCCACTGATTGATATAGGGCGCATTGTCAGGGTGCCGCTCTGCCGTCAGCACAAAGTCCAAATCTGTTAGCTGTGTCGGGCGCAGATGCACCGATAGATCGGGTAGCTCAGGCAACGTCATAAGCCTGAGTCCGTATCGTCTGCGGCCTCGTCTGCACTCTCTTCTTCAATCTCCTCAATCAAATCGTATTCTCCAGCCCAAACCGCTGTTAACAACGCTAGCCCCTGCTGGGTTAAGGTAGCTTCGTCACCGTGTATTTCTGCATCATCTGGGGCTCCCCCTGCCGCCTCTATCAAATCGCTCATCCAGATGTAGCAAGGCGTGGTTGCCTGCCGTAATAAAGTTTCTAGCCGGGCCTGCTTGCTTAAGGGCAGTCGCTGCTGCAACAGCACGTACAAAGGCACGTTAGTGCGGTGCTCTACGCCACCGAGTACCTGTTGCAAATACCAGGCAGCCTGACTCGTTTCTAGTTCGTTTAGTCTTTGCTCAATGCGAGTGAGGATGCGACCTACAAAGTCTATTCCCAAATAGCTATTGAGATATTCTGCGGGTAGGGCCGGGTCAACATCCACGCGCCGACAGATACTGGCCCAATCAATGTCTGGGTAGGCAACCTTGAGCTTTTCAAACGCGCGATCGCTGATCTGAGCTGACTGGGTGTGCATGTCATAAGAAAAGTCTTCACCGGGTTTAGCCCCCGCTTCTACCAGCATTCGGAACAGTTGAACCGCATCGTCTGCCATAGTTGCCTCGTCACTTTGCCGCTTTATACGCCGCATACACCGCGTTCACGTTATACCAGTTGAGAAACACTCGGCTCAGCTCCTGCGAAAGCTGTGGGTAGCCCTGGTCTATCAGCCAGCGCAAAGTTGGCCCTAGCGTTTTTTCATTCAACAGCCCGCCCAGAGAAAGCACCCCCCACAACACTCTGTGTAGCCAGGTCATCTGAATCATCAGCCGCACGTTCAGCGTCGGATGCTTTTGATAAAAGACAACGCCCATCCGCGCCCGCTGAATTTCTTGATCGATTAGCTTTGGTAGCGATTCCACAGAAAAAGCAGGATGCCAGTGATACCCAACGGATTCTGGGCATTTGATCAGCGACAGCCCGTTATTTTTAAGCCGCACGCCCAGCTCCAAATCTTCCCAGCCATACTGCGTGAACTGAGCGTCGAATAAACCGGCTTCAATCAGCCATTTTTTAGCGATCGCCACATTCCCCGTCGCAAAAAACGCCCGTGAATAGTCCGTTACCTTAAATGGCTCTGAGGTTGGCGCGTCAAAATTGCAGGTGTTCACCACTCGCCCATAGGTAAAAACGCGCGCATTCCCTCGCTGGTATGCCTGATTGAGCGCATCGGCATGGTGCTGCAAAAAACTGTCTAATACGACCAAATCGCTGTCGATAAAGATAATGGTGTCACCTTTACTTTGCTCAACGCCAAAGTTGCGGGCGATCGCAGCCCCTTTATGGTTTTGCTCATAAAGCGCCACATGCGGAAACTCATCTGCACTCGCCCGAATCCATTCCACCGTGCCATCAGTAGACCCGTCATCTACCAGCACAATCTCATAACCTTCAACCTCATAGCCTTCAACTGTCCCGCCCGTCGGGCCATCGGCGCGGAGGGTTTGGTTCTCCATAGCCCGCAAGCATTTTTCTAAAATCGGCTGGCGATTATACGTGGGGATGACAACGCTGAAGAACATAAAGCAGCAAATCTCAGGCAAATTCAATCAGTATCAACCTCCATACTATTTTATTTTTAGGCAATCATTGCCAACCTTGTTTTGGGTTTGCTGTCGGTCAGCAGCGAACTTCTGCGATCGCCCCTTGCCTGCCATAATGTGAAGCTGATCACTTCGTAATACGGACAAGACCAGCTATGGGCCGCGCAGATAAAGTTGTTTTGGCATATTCGGGTGGGGTTGATACCACCGTCTGTATCCCCTACCTCAAAGAGCACTACGGGGTTAAAGAAGTTATTACACTCGCCGCTGACCTCGGTCAGGGAGATGAACTAGAGCCTATTCGCAAAAAAGCACTCGACTGTGGTGCGTCTGAATCTGTCGTTACCGACGTTATCGAGCCCTTCATTACCGACTATGCGTTTCCGGCCATTCAGGCAAACGCGCTCTATGAAAATCGCTATCCGCTTTCCACGGCATTAGCCAGGCCCCTCATTGCCAAGCTGCTTGTCGATACAGCCGAAGAGTATGGCGCAGACGCAGTCGCACACGGCTGCACGGGTAAAGGGAACGACCAGGTTCGATTCGATGTTGCGATCGCTGCTCTAAACCCAAACCTCAAAGTACTTGCCCCCGCTCGCGAATGGGGCATGAGCCGCGAAGAAGCGATGGCCTACGGCGAAAAGTTCGGCCTTACCTTCCCTGTCAAAAAAACCTCACCCTACAGTATTGACCGCAACCTACTAGGCCGCTCAATCGAAGCAGGCCCCCTAGAAGACCCGTGGAACGAGCCCAAAGACGACATCTTCGTCATGACGCAGTCCATTGCCAGCGCGCCCGACGAAGCCGAGTACGTCGAAATTGGCTTCGAGAAAGGCATACCCACTAGCCTCAACGGCAGCGCCCTATCACCCATTGAGCTAATTACCCAGCTCAACGAAAAAGCCGGTCGTCACGGCATCGGACGTATCGACATGGTCGAAAACCGCCTAGTCGGCATCAAGTCGCGCGAAATTTACGAAGCCCCCGCGCTACTCGTCCTCATTGCCGCTCACCGCGACCTAGAGAGCCTCACGCTCACCGGAGATGTCACCCAGTACAAACGCAACATTGAGCAATCCTACGCTCAAATGATTTACAACGGCCTCTGGTACAGCCCCCTCAAGTCAGCGCTAGACGCCTTTATCGCCCAAACCCAAGAGCGGGTTTCAGGCACTGTGCGCGTCAAGCTACTCAAGGGCAACGCCATCCTCACCGGACGCAAATCGACCAACGCCCTTTACTCAGAAGAGCTAGCCACCTACACCGCCGACGACCAGTTCGACCACAAAGCAGCAGAAGGATTTATCTACGTTTGGGGCTTGCCTACTCGTATTTGGGCTCAAAAAACTCGATAGTGGTCCGCTGGATACAGTCCGTTAGTCCCCGTCAGTTCAGTCTGTTGGTTCAGACGGCAGCGGTCTAGTCTAAAAGGCTTTCTCGTAACACGGCTTTCTCGTAACACGGCTTTCTCGTAACACGGCTTTCTCGTAACAATGACCTAGTGGTTCTAAGAACTGCCCGGAGTCCGCGAGAAAGCCTTTTTTGTGTCTGTTTTTATACCTAACTATGTAAAAAAAGGTTGCGAAAGTTAACAGCTATTTTCTTCGATGAAAAATTTAGTACTCTCTATTACTAGCGTCTACAAAAACAGAAAACTTGTACAATTACCCAGTCACAAACTTGTCTAAGAACTGTTCTTAGGCCTCCCAAAAAAAGAACCTCATAGACTCTTCGCAAAGGCTTTTTTGCAATTTTCAAGGTGGCCAGCTAATGGCTGTATGTATCTGTACCAGAGCGCTAACCGGCTTTCAATGATTAGCGATTCCTATGAAACACCCGAACCAAGATTGATATGATATCTTGGGAAATACTTACAATCACACACTTGAATCCGACGGATAGTTACCGCTTTTATCCGATTGAAGTAGGCTTTGTTTTATTCACTCTGTGTCTGCCGTAACTTATCTATACCGCTAAGCAAGTTTACTAGACGCTTAGCAAAAGCGATTCATCCTTAAATTAAAAATCTCATTTTATTGGAGAGCCAACGGGCCATGTCAATTTACGTAGGCAACTTGTCTTATAGCGCCAAAGAAGAAGACTTAGAAGGCGTGTTTTCTGAATACGGAAAGGTTAAGCGCATCACCTTGCCCACTGATCGCGAAACCAGTAGACCCCGTGGATTTGCCTTCGTAGAGATGGAAGAAGAATCTAATGAAGACAAGGCCATCGAAGCTCTTGACGGTGCTGAGTGGATGGGCCGAGAGCTACGGGTTAACAAAGCAAAGCCCCGTGAGCCGCGTAACCGCACCTCTGACAGTTGGAACTAACTACTTTCATTAGGCAACCTTTCTTTAGGCACCTTTTTTTAGGCACCTTTTTTTAGGCACATAGTACAGACAGATACCCCGATGTTGGATTCACCATAGGCTCCAATATTGGGGTACACTGTCTTTTCGGAGCACTATAGAATTTTTAAGGAGGTGAGAAACACATGGCTCAAGTTGTCCTCGGACAAGATGAAAATCTCGAAGCAGCCCTACGACGTTTTAAGCGGAAAGTAGTGCGAGCAGGTATTTTCCAAGACATCAAGAAAAACCGCTACTTTGAGACACCTCCCGAAAAGCATAAGCGTAAAGCGCTCGCTCGTCAGCGTCAGCGTAAGCGCCGTTCTCGTCGTTAAGTCGGCTGAACCCAAAATGTAGGTCAGACAAATGTAGGCCGGACAAATATAAAAAGGGGAGATTTTGCCACATTGTGAAATCTCCCCTTTTTGTTAGCTAGTCTTTTACAAACCTAGCTGTTAGCACATTTTCTCATCCGCTAACTTCCGAACAGCCAGTACCTAAGTAGCTAGTACCTAGACAGCCAGTGTCCAGATAGCTTATCCACGAAACATACTGCTAACTGAGCTTTCTTCATGAATACGCCAGATGGTTTCGCCGAGCATATTTGCCACTGAAAGGACCGTAAGCTGCTCAAACTGACGGTCGGGCACAATGGGAATTGTGTTCGTCACAATTACCTCTTCAAATAGCCCGCCTGACAGTCGTTCCACTGCCGGAGGCGAAAACACCGCATGAGTCGCGCAGGCGTATACGTGCTTCGCGCCATTTGCTCGCAGCACTCGCGCGCCTTCGCAAATCGTACCCGCTGTGTCAATCATGTCATCAACTAGGACAGCAGTTTTCCCTTCGACGTCGCCAATTAGGTTCATCACTTCAGCGACGTTGTGTGCCTGTCGGCGTTTGTCAATAATGGCTAGCGGCGCATCGTCCAGCATTTTTGCAAACGCACGGGCACGGGCCACCCCACCGACATCTGGCGATACCACCACGAGATCTCCAATATTCTTGCTAGCTAGGTATTCAACCAGTACCGGCGAGCCATATACATGATCACAGGGAATATCAAAATAGCCTTGAATTTGGGCCGAGTGCAGATCCAAAGCTAGTACACGATCAGCACCAGCCTGCGTAATCAAATTAGCAACCAGCTTGGCAGTAATAGATTCGCGCCCTGCGGTTTTGCGGTCGGCTCTAGCGTAGCCATAATAAGGAATGACTGCTGTAATCTGACGGGCGGAGGCGCGATGGCAGGCATCAATCATAATCAGTAATTCCATCAGGTTGTCGTTAACCGGATGGCAGGTTGGCTGAATCAGGTAAACATCGCAGCCGCGAATGGATTCTTGAATTTGAACGTATAGCTCTCCATCAGCAAAGTGTTTGCGTACCATGGGGCCTAGGTCAGTTCCCAGATATCGAGCGACTTCTCTAGAGAGTGTTCGGTTAGACGAGCCTGAAAAAAGCTTCAGACGGTTATTGGTTTCGATGCGTGAGAGCACCGTTTTTAGTGGCAGCGTTGCAGAACGAATCACAGCAGCAGAGCCTCGAAGCGTAGTAGTGGGAACAGATCACAAAAACCTTAACACCTGATTACGGCTGAGTCCTTCAGAAAATACATCGCTATCGAAGCAGCCTATGCGACAAACCGCTCGCGATCGCTTCGAGTGCTGTTTTTGAAAGTGGAATCAGCGTAGTCTGCGGTTGAATACACCAACTGCAAACTGCACGTAGCTCATCAGTATCAAGTAAAGAAATTAAGTAAAAGGGCAGTGCAACGATGAATTAAACAGAGCAGTATTAAATCTTCTATTCTATAACCTAGCGTTTGCTGTACAGTCATTATTTTCTATACAGAGACTATAAATCAGACTAAAAATAGCGATCGCAGTTAGTTTTAGCAGTATTAACGATACCTCACCATTAGGCCTCGTCTAGCAGCCATTCAGATGCGCGTGAGCCTAAATCAACCGGGATGCTGACGGCTTTGCCCAATCGAGGGCGCTCAGTTGTTTTGGTAATAAAGGTTTGAATTTGGTCGGCAGCACCCCAGGCGTTGAGATAGGTAACAACTTCTGCCAAATGGGCAAAGTAGTCAGCTTCACTCATCGGGAAAGAAGCCTGCTCTAAGTAGCGCCACATTACCTGAAAAAACACCTTGCGCGGGCGGCGGCGCAGCTGAACATCGTAGGAATATCCCCACTTTTCTATGAGAAGGCTGTGCAAGTCTTGAGCAGTCATGAGCTATCTACCTACGAGCGAGGGTCTACAGGCAATGGTCTACGGGCGATAGTGTCTAAGAGCTGGGGTGTTTATGAGCTAGGGCGTTTATGAGCTAAGGGATGTAATCTCTGTTTTTGTATTTACATTTGTTTACAAAATGCTGCTCCCTATTTTAGGGGTTGCGCTGTGGCTGTAGTGTGCAAATCTTCAAAGCAAAAGCACCTTTCTCTACGCTGTCTAACTTTACTAAAACCGTTGTAAACACTAGCTTACAGGTACTTATAGAGGGGCAATCTGCTGACACAAAACCAGCCGGATCTCGAAAGCAATGAGCCAAAATTGAGGATTAGTTTAGAGACTGCACCTCGGTAGAGGTTCTCAACAATGTAATAATGTTGAAAGAAACTGTAACCTTGCTGTGACCGAAACCTTCTGTAATGAAGGGATTTCTGCTGCCAGACAGCAGAAAATATCACCCAGTTTTGAATCCACCCTATTAATGTAGCGTTTAGACAGCTGACCTATGACTCAAGCTTCTGGAAACCCCGATGTTCCTGATTTAGGGCGTCGCCAATTTATGAACCTGCTCACCTTCGGGACCATTACCGGAACCGTTTTAGGCGCTGCATACCCGGTAATCAAATATTTCATTCCCCCCAGCAGCGGCAGTGCGAGTGGCGGTATCACAGCCAAAGATGCACTCGGTAAAGACGTAGATATCACTGCATTTTTAGATGAGCACGGCGCGGGTGATCGCGTTCTTGTTCAGGGACTAAAGGGCGATCCCACTTATTTGGTCGTCACCGATGAAGGTGGCAGCATCGAAAAGTACGGCATTAACTCGATCTGTACTCACCTGGGCTGCGTTGTCCCTTGGAATGCCAACGCTAATAAGTTTATGTGTCCCTGCCACGGCTCCCAGTACGACTATCAGGGAAAAGTGGTTCGAGGACCCGCGCCACTGTCTTTGGCACTGACCCATGCAGATGTTACCGAAGATGACAACGTCATTTTGACAAACTGGGAAGAAACAGACTTCCGTACAGGCGACAAACCCTGGTGGTAAGGTTTCCGCTCAGCTTTTCTCATTTGTGTCTTATAGAACTGTTCACTTGCTAGCACGCACGCATGAAAACACTATTTTCCTCATTCACCTTTTCTAAGCTAGAAGCGCAGCTTGGAAAAAGCTTTTCTACAGCAATTCTCTCAAAAGTACTCAAAAGCACGGGCATTTTTCTAGCCGCCTTTTTAATCTTGTTCTCTAGCAGCTGGCTCATGCCTCAGTCTGCTGCTGCCTACCCCTTCTGGGCCCAAGAAAACTACGAGTCTCCGCGTGAGGCCACAGGCAAAATTGTCTGCGCCAACTGCCACCTCGGCGAAAAGAAAACAATTTTAGAAGTGCCTCAGTCTGTTTTGCCTGACACTGTTTTCAAAGCGATTGTTAAGGTGCCTTATGACCTAGACGCGCAACAGGTACTAGGCGATGGCAGCAAGGGAGGACTCAATGTTGGTGCGGTCTTGATGCTGCCCGAAGGCTTCACAATTGCCCCTGATGATCGCATTCCTGAAGACATCAAAGAAGAGGTGGGCAGTACCTACTTCATGCCTTACAGCGATGATGAGCCTAATATTGTCTTGGTAGGGCCAATTCCTGGCGATCAGTACCAAGAGATCGTCTTTCCTGTGCTGTCTCCCGACCCTGCTGCTGACAAGAATATTCACTTTGGTAAAAACCTTGTCTTTGTCGGCGGAAATCGCGGTCGCGGTCAGGTCTATCCTACGGGCCAAGCGTCTAACAACGTTCAGTACAATGCACCTACAGCTGGAACTATCTCGTCTATTGAAGATACGGGATTCGGTTACACCGTAACAATTACAAAAGCTGATGGTGAGATAGTAACCGATGAGATTGCAGCTGGAGCCTCTTTGCTAGTAAGCGAAGGTGATGCAGTAGAGGTTGGTACGCCACTTACCACAAATCCTAACGTTGGCGGCTTTGGTCAGACCGAGCGTGAGCTAGTGCTCCAAAACCCCAATCGAATTAAGGGCTTGATTGCGTTCTTGGTTGCCATTAGCCTTTCTCAAATTCTGCTGGTGCTTAAGAAGAAGCAGGTTGAGCGGGTTCAAGCAGCTGAAATGAGCTTCTAAGTTCGTTGCAGACTCAATTGAGAAGGCAGGCTCTAATCAAAGAGCCTGCCTTTTTTCTGTCGCTATTTGATTATTCACCGATCAACTGTCTGTACTATTCGTTCAGGTTTGCTGACTTATGATTTGTCTTTGGCGACGGAATCTGCATGTTTTTTGGGGTCGGTAATGCGCAGCAGCGCTACGGATTGAATGATGACTTCAGGCTGATCGATCCAGACAAAGTGATGCGTTAGGAACTTTCAGCACCTATCTCTGTTGGCAGCTGAGTTTCCTGAACTAAACAGAAGGCAACTGAACGGCGGATAAACAGCTACAAAGGCCGATACGTTCGGTAGTTGATATTTGGAAAGATGTTGTCAATCTCCTCCACCTTTTCTAACCAGCCAGCGTCCACTTTCTCAGCGCGAATATCTTCCCACAGCTTGTTAAAGCGCATCAGGTGTCCGCGCGTACGCCGAACCGCATAGGGCACCATAGTGCCAGTGCGCATAATAAAGGCCCAGTCAGAAGACTGTGCCAGCAGCAGCTCGCGAGCGGCTTGGTTAAGCGCTCGCCACTGTAGCTCATCGGCAGGCTCACGCTTAGCCAGATCAACCATCCGTTCAGCCGCCTTATGCAAATGCGGGTACACCCAGGCATTGGTTTCGTTTAGCCAATATTCGTGGAAGCCTTTGTAGCCCCAGCTAGACTGAGAGGGGCGAGCCACCTGCTGAGTCGGGTTGGTAGCCATATAGTCGGCTAGGTTTGTCATTTCGTACGTTCCTTGGTCGTACCAGCTCTTGCGGAACAGATAGTCCAAGAACCAGGGGCCTTCATACCACCAGTGACCGTATAGCTCCGCATCATAGGGCGAAACTACAATTGGCTTGCGCTGCATCAGGCCGTTCAAATTTTCAATCTGACGCTCTCGGTTGAACATAAAGTTTTGCGCATGTTCTGCCGATTTTTCTCTGGCCCAATAGGGATCGTATAGCGCTTTATCAGACAGGCCCAGACCTTTGCCAGTAATTTTGTGGTACTTGATGCCTACGTTTTTACGCTGACCGTTGGGCATGACGTAGGGCTTGATGTATTCATAGTCGGCATCCCAGCCGAGGTCACGGTAAAACTCGCGATACTCAGACGCCCCCGGATAGCCCACCTGAGAAGACCACACCTGCTGAGAAGATTCGTGGTCACGGCCAAAAGCAGCCACCCCAGCTTCGGTATAAATCGGTGCATATGCGCCATAGCGAGGTCGCGGCCTAGCATACAAAATGCCATGACCGTCAGTGAGAAAATAGCGCAACCCGGCGTCCGCAAGCATCCGCTCTAGACCTTCGTAATAGGCGCACTCTGGCAACCAAATGCCGGTAGGACGACGACCAAAGGTTTCTTCATGGCTTTGACAGGCCACTTCTATTTGCGCCCACACGGCCTCGGGATACATCTTCATCAGCGGCAAATACCCGTGGGTCGCCCCGCAGGTCATGATGTCTAGGTTGCCGCTCTCTAAATACTGACGAAAGCCTTTGGTCAGATCGCCGTCGTACTTCTCCCAGACCTTGCGCACGTCGGCAAATTCTTTGGCATAGTACTCAGCTAGGTACTTAACGTGACCGTTGTGCTCGTTGCGCGCTATCTCTCTTTCTAAAAGCTCTTCTAGCTGCGTTAGGTGAACATCGTAGCGCTCTTGCAGCAGCGGATCGCGCAGCATGGATGACAGCGGCGGCGTCATGCTCATGGTCATTTTGAAGTCGATACCGTCGCGCTTTAGGCCCTCAAACATCGTGAGCAAGGGCACATAGGTTTCTGTGATCGCCTCAAAAAGCCATTCTTCCTCTAAGACAAAATCGCTCTCGGGGTGACGAACGAAGGGAAGATGAGCATGGAGCACGAGCGCGAGATAGCCAATCGACATGGGAAAAGACGCCTACTATAAAAGGCCTGCTATAGTGTTTTGCCGCACAGCTTGTAACCCGGCTAAAGGCAGTCTCCTCTAGCAGACAAGACTGTGCAAATAGCGAAAAGCGTCTAAAGCTTAGCAATTTTGTCCTACGCCGAATTTTACGCCCTGCGCTTTAGTGATTGTACGGCAAAAGACTAGTCGAAGATAAGAAAATCTTTATATTTCGAGGCAGGAAGAGATCATGGGGATCGCTCAACAGCAATGGATAGCGCTGGGCTAGGTTAACCGCAGCAAGTCTCCTAGCAGCTTTGATCGGGTCGATACCACACGAGCGCTGCGCCTGCTTCCTGACGCCAGCGCATCCAACCTTCGGTGGTCGTTGCGCCAGTCAGCGGGGTGCACTCGGCAACGGGGCGAGTTACGCGCACGCGCATCCAATCGCCTGCTATGTCGAGGGGTTCTATGAGGCTGTCGGCACTGACGAGACTGAGCATGTTGTTGGCTAGTTCGGGGCGCGATCGCAGAGGCTGCGCATTCCCCCGATCCAAAAAATAAACCGATGCCTGAGACGCTAGCCGCTCTGCCCAGGTTTCTATGACGAGGGGCGTTTCACCGAGCGATAGCTGAGAAGTATGCGCCCAAGCCGTGCCGCCCGTGGTGTACTGCATACGGAACCAGCCATCTTCACGAACTTCCAAAACGGGAAAGGTATAGAGATTGTCATCAGATTTCACCATGGCAAATCCGGCGTCGCGGCCAATGGCGAGATACGCCTGTTCGCCAGGAATCAGCCATCCTTGATAAATCCAACCCCAGTGGTCACCCCCAGGTGAGCTATAGAGAGGCAAAATTGCCGATTCTAGCCAGCTAACCCCATCGCCAGCTTCGGTAGCGGCGGTAGGCTGTGGGCGCAGGTGTCCAATGCCCAGACCGCTGCCAGCGGTTTCAGTTGTTGAGAGGTCGGTGATACCCGCTAGGTTTGGCGAAAAAGGGGTTGGTTTTGGCGTGGGGGCCGCAGGCGGCTCAATACTTTCCGCAGCTTGCGCTTCTTCTGTGCTAGCCTCTGGGCTCACCTCTGGGCTCACCTCTGGGCTCACCTCTGGGCTCACCTCTGGGCTAGTGATCACTTGGGCATAGGCCGTACCCGATACTATGCCAGCGAGCACAGCGGCGCTTATGACTGTTTTTAGCATGGTGGGTAGTGTGGCGCTTGCCGCGCGTGTAGGGAATTGAGTCGCAGAAGAAATTGAGCGCAAAGCCATCGAAGATTTATTTAGGAAAGCATAGTGTTAACACTATTCACGTGATCGCATCCCAATCCATAGAAAAATCCAGAAAAATGTAGTTATTTTTACACCTGGCTTTACGCACGCTTTGGGCTATCGAATTTTGCTCATCTCGCTCACGAGCATTTGCTGCATACGATTGAGGTCGTCTTCTACTGATGTCAAGGCGTCTTCTAGCTCTTTTCTTAAACTGTTAGGAAGCAGCTGTGAGGCTGTGACTTCGGCATCGTCTCGTAATAACTTTCTAAACGCCAGCAGCTGAGCTGTTTTTAGCGATAGCTCTATCGGCACCTTAAAGTCGGGCAAGACACCGCTATTTTCCCAGTTTTCGCTCGTCACGACGCTGACGGCCTGACCAGTAGGGATAAACATCCAGAAATGGTCGTGCAGCCGAAAACCCGATCCGGGATTTGCGCCACCTGCTGTAGTTTCACCCACAATGACGGCTCGCTTTAGGTGTTTGAGATTGTAGGCAAACTCCTCGGCAGCAGAGAAGGTGTCTGGGCTAATTAGGACGTAGACAGGTTTGTCTAGATAGCGGGGGCCGTCTACATGCGGCAGAGTCCAAGACTGCTGAATACGGTCTTCTTTAGGCCAGTGCAAGTCTGTGAGGTGAATGACCGGATAGGCAGGTAGCAAGTAGCTAGAGAGTAAGGCCACCATGCTTGCAGAGCCACCCCGATTATGGCGCAAGTCAATAATGAGGGCGCTAGTATTAGCGAGAAACTGCATAGCAGCAGCAGCCGTTTTTCCAGCAAACTCAGGCGGCTCGAAGCTAAGCAGCTGTAGATAGCCGACGTTGCCGCGCAGGCGCTCTACCTGGTTGAAGTCAAAGTTTCTCAGCTCACCTTGCTGTCGCTGCAGCGCTAGCTCTTCGGGCGGTATCTCTGTTTGAGGTACTAAGTGGGGCAGCACGGCGGGGCTGAAGTGAACTTTTAGATGCAGGTCGTTGCTGAGGGTTTGCAGCTGCGCGGTTAGAGTTTCGGCTAGCTGTGAGCCGCTTTTAACGTCTCGATAACCCTCGGCGGCTAGGCGATCGCGAATATCCGCCTGAATTTTTGCAGCCACCGCTGGGAAGGCATACTCATCTAGCGTGTCGGCGATCGCACCTAAGACTTCTGTGCGCATCGGTGCTGTGAGCGGCAAATCGTAAGACGTGTTGTCAGCCGAGGTTGAGGGGCCCATGAGGTAGCAGACGTTGAATAGTCAATCAGTTAAGTAATCTAAGCTTATCTCACTGCCTATATCACCTAGCAATCACACTAGTCACTCAGACCAATGACGCACGCGCTTCGCCGGGGCGCACAAAACTTTTCGACAATGCGAACAAAAATTTCAACCCCAACGCCCAGCGCTGTCTCATCAAAATTAAACCGAGGATGGTGATGGGGATAGGCTAAGTCTTTATCTGTATTGGCAGAGCCTAAGAAAAAGTAACAGCCAGGAACAGCCTGTAAAAAGAAGGACACATCTTCACCCCCCATGGTTTGACATTCGGGCACAACGCCCGCTGGCGTTTCGACCACCGAGAGGGCCACCGACCGCACCAAGTCAGCGATCGCCCGGTCGTTGATTACGGGTGGGTATAGCTTGTGATAGTCCAGCTGATAGCTCGCCCCGTGGGCTGCACACACGCCCGCAATCACCTGCTCTAGCCTCTTAGGAATCAGCTCGCCATAGTCCGGATCAAAATAGCGCACGGTTCCACTCAAAAAGGCCGTATCGGCAATGACATTAACCGCTGTACCGGCTTTGAACTCACCCACCGTCACCACAGCAGATTTCAGCGGATCGATATTGCGAGACACAATCGTTTGCAGCGCATTCACGACCTGCGCCCCCACCACTACCGCATCGACAGTCTGCTGTGGAATCGCCCCGTGCCCGCCTTTACCTTGAATCGTGCAGTGAAAAAACTCGGTTGCGGCCATCATGGGTCCGCTGCAAACGCCCAGCGTTCCTAGCGGCAGGTTGTTCCACAGGTGTAGACCCACTAACGCATCCACAGCTGGATTGGTGAGAACACCCGCTTCAACCATCGGCTGGGCCCCGCCTGGGCCTTCTTCTGCGGGCTGGAAAATAATTTTCACCGTGCCGCAAAACCGGTCGCGGTGAGCTTGCAAATACTTGACCGTGCCCAGGGCGATCGCAACATGGCCATCGTGGCCGCAAGCGTGCATTTTGCCCTCATGCACAGAGCAATAGGGCACTTCGTTTAGCTCTTGTACGGGTAGCCCGTCCATATCCGCACGAATGGCGAGGACAGGGCTTGGGCCATCTGCGCCTTTTCCTTCGGCTTTTCCTTTGATGGTGACAACAATGCCTGTTTTAGCGACAGCGCGTTCGTAGGTGACCTTCCATTCTGCGAGGCGATCGCAAATAAACTGCGCCGTCAGTTCTTCTTGAAACCCCAGCTCTGGCCGCTGATGTATCTGTCGCCGCCAAGCGACTAGATCTGCCTGCAAATCCTGAATTTCGGGACGTAAAGCGGAAAAATCAGTGGTCAACGGCTGAGAAAGCGTCAGCATAGCGGCTCCATATCATACTCAATAGTATATTTTGGCAGATTTCTCTGGCCAGAGCTTTATGCCCAGAAAGCTTATGCCCAGAAGGCCTTCGGCATCAGGCGCTCTAGCTCTAGCTGTGCGGCAGCCGCAGCGAGCGCCTCAATGTCTTTCACCTGCTTTAGGTGAGGCAACACGCCCAGCACGGGCACCCGCGTCAGGTTTTCGATCATCCAGACAGGGGCCCAGTTTTCTAGCTGCCCTGGCGTGCAGGGCTGGGTGCAGCTCAAGACGATGCCCCTTAGATTGACTTTTTTTTGCTCGGCGAGGGCGACGTTGGCTACAATTGCGGCGATCGCACCTAGCTTTACAGGCACTACCAGCACCGCAGGCATTCGCCACTGCGTCGCCATATCTGCCACCGTCAGCTCAGCGGTTATTGGCGAACCCAAGCCGCCCGCCCCTTCTACTAGCACCCAGTCGCGCTCAGACTGGAGCTGAGCAATCACCTGCCAAGCCTTGGCCAAGTCCACCCGCTGACCTTCTAGCGCGGCGGCCAAGGGCGGTGCAATCGGCGTCCGATACCACAGTGGATTGAGCTGTTCGGGCGTTTGCTTTAAATCAAATAGCCGGGTGTAGAGTTCGCGATCGCCCGTCCCCGACTGCACCGGCTTGCAGACCCCTAGCTGATGCGCCCAGCAATATTTCTGCCAATAGGCAATCAGCGCTGATGTCAGCACCGTCTTGCCGCTGTCTGTATCTGTACCTGTAATCAATAAAGCCGACAACGCACTCTCAACTTTCAGTTCTCAACTTTCAATTCTCAACGCTCAATTCTCAACGCTCAATTCTCCATTCTCGACGCTTAGCCCTCAATGCTCAGGTCATCCATCACCACGACGGCACTTGCGCAGTTGCACTAATCTCTAAGGTGAACTCAGAGCGCTGATTAGATCTAACATCCACGCTGTAGTCGCCGCCTACCGGCAAAAAGCCCTGCCAGGTTTGTAAATTGGCCGCGTCTGCCACTAGCTCTCCGCCTGGCATCAGCAGGTTAAACGATACCGGCCCTTGGGACTCAAGTACTCGAACCGTCAAAATTTGGCCTTCTTTGGCATTCACCCGATATCGCTTGATCTGCCCAGGGGCAACGTTATTGGCCACCCGAATAGAATCTGCACCCGCCGGAAAAGACACTCGCCTCGCCTGTACATCTGGATCAACCGGCGCTTCGGAAGGGGCCGGGGAAGGGGCTGGTGAGGGGACTGGGGAAGGGGCCGGTGAGGGGGCCGGTGAGGGAGCTGGGGAAGGATCTGGGGAGGACGGCAGCGGAATTTCGCTAGGGGGTTCAACTGGCGGTTCGGTCGGCTCTGGCTCTGGAATCGGCTCGGGTTCGACCGGTTCAACGGGTTCCGGCTCTACTGGCGCAGGCGGCGCGCTCAGCGTAACCTCTAGGCGATAGTCACTGCTAGAAACCCCGCGCGCTGGGCTCAGTTGAATGCTATATTCGCCCGTCTCTTCTAGGCTGCCTTCCCACTGTTCTACCTGGTTGGCCTCACGGTTAACCGGCCTACCCTCTGGGCCCAAAACGCTAAGCCGCATATCCTCTGGCGCGATCTCAACCGTTAGGCGCTGACCCGCTTCGGCCACTAGCGGGTAGTTGACCTTGTCACCGCCGCGTATGCTGCCTTCAACCACTTTAGTCACGCCAGGCTCTAACGCTAGCGGCGGCTGCTGATATTCGACCGGTTTGGGAGAAACTTGGGTCGGATCGGGGCTGCTGCTCAGCGGCGGCAAAGAGGTGATAGTTGGCGTAGGGGTAGGCGAGGAGTCTAAACCTTTGACAACGGCCCATCCGCCAAAGCCAGCAACGATAGCTAAGCCAACGGCCAGCCCCCCAACGGCTAATGGATTTTCTAGCAGCGAGGAACTCTCCGGCGGTTCGGCGGGCACCGCCATGCGGGTGCTGCGGTTTTGCCCAACATTTCGACCAGCATTCTGGCCAGAATGTCGGCTAGCATTCCGGCCAGCATTCTGTCCGACGTTTTGGCCAACAGTAGTGGGGTTGTTAATACGAGTCCCGTCTTGCCCAGCGGTTCTATTGGCGTCAGGATAGGCGCGGCCTACGGCGACTGTTTTCATCTGTGAAGGGGGCGGAACCGGCGCGGCAGGTCTAGCGGGGCGCTGCGGCACGGGTGGCGTCGGGGTGTGGCGGGTGCGATCGCCGATTTCAGTTTCAGGTACAACACCGCCAGCAGCCAGCGCCTTGGCCATTTCGCTCACAGATTGGAAGCGATCGCCTGGCTTATAAGCCAACGCCTTATTCAAAATATCGGCAAAGCCAAAACCGACAGTCACCGAGTCCTGCCAACGCCAGGCAAAGTTCACATCGTCAAACATCGTCTGGGGCTCTTTGCCACTCATCAGCACAATGCAGGTCACCGCCAGCGCGTACAGGTCGCTACTAGGGTAAGCCCGACCCGTTTGCATTTGCTCGCTAGGCGCGTAGCCCGCCTTGCCAACCGTTGTCGCGGGCGTTGCCATGCCTTCCAGCTGCATCCGCGTCACCACTTCTTTCACCACGCCAAAGTCAATTAGCACAGGCAGCCTATCCTGCTGCCGCAAGATAATATTGTCTGGGCTAATATCTCTGTGAATGATGCCCTTAGCGTGAATATGCGCCAGCACCGGCAATATCTGCTTCAAAAACAGCTTGACTTCAGCCTCTGAAAATACCTGGCCTTGCTGTCGGCGCTGATTGAGCACCTCGTGAAACGTCGGCCCGTCCACGTAGTCTTGCACCAAAAACAGCCGTTCATCTTCTTCAAAGGTTGCTCTGAACTGAGGAATCTGCGGGTGGCTAATTTGGTAGAGAACAGACGCCTCTCTTTTAAACAGCTGAGTGGCCTTATCTGAAAAGTGGTCTTCGCCTTGAATTGGCACGAACTCTTTGATGGCACAGCGCTCGTTAAATCGGCCCTGATCTTCGGCTAAGTAAGTACGGCCAAATCCGCCCTGTCCTAGCAGCTGCACTACACGGTAGTGATTTTGTAGAAGGGTGCCGATGGAAATAGGGGGTTGCATAGCCGAAACCGTTTTTAAAAAGGTAGCGTTGAGTTTTGCTGGCGCTGAGTCAACCGACTCATTCGCCTCATCCATTTGCTTCATCAGTTTAGTGCATGTTTCCGCAGGTAGGCTTCTATCGGTATCTGGCGGTATCTGGGTAAACAATCTAGGCAAATAGTCTAATTCATTAGGCAAATAGTCTACTCGAATCGTCAGCAAACATGTGTACCAGCAGCCAAGGGGAACCCTTTATATGCCTAAGGTTCTGTAAAGCTACGGGTTGAGTTTGAAACCCGCCAGGGAATGATGAAATTATACACAGCCTTTTCTATGCACCACGCATGATTTACGGGACTTCTAGCGACGCAAAAGAACCGACAATAATAGACGGATCTACTCAGGCACGGCTCTCTTGCTTATTGGAAGGACTCTCTCCAGCACAGCGAGATCTCGCACGGGTCGAAACAATAGCGGCACTTCATCTTTCAGAGAATGACACCGTTCCCGTTTTTGAAGAAGCAACACAAAACATTTCTCGACTGATGGCGATGCCTATTTGCATCCTCAGCATCATGGACGCGGATACACAGCGATTTAAGTCTGTTGTCGGTCTATCTAGCTTGGGGCTGATGAATCAGCTAGCCGCCGAGCGCAGTCTACCCCGCGCAGAGTCTTTTTGTACCCAAGTTATCGACAGTGGCAAAACGTTTGTGCTGCCAGATGCAACGGATCATCCCGCATTTTCACGTAGTCTATTAGTCCAGCAGTATGGCATTCAGTCTTATGTAGGTGTGCCGCTAATAACAACCGAAGGCTGCTGTATCGGGACGCTGGCGGTGATGGACTTGCTGCCGCACGAATTTACACAGCAGGAGGTGGCACTGCTGGAGCTAAGCGCGCGTTGGAGCATGAGTGAGTTTGAACGGCAGCAGGCGCTTAAAGCGAAGAACGCGAATGTTTTGACGCAGCATCCGTCTACCGCTGGGCCAGAAGCATCGCTGGCATCACGTATTAGCCAGGTTCGCTTTGATCTAATTTTGCAGCTCACGCAGGACTTGCGTAATCCGCTTACCTCGGTAACGGGGATGGCGAGTATGCTCAGCCGAGAGATCTATGGACCGCTGAGCGAAAAGCAGCAGGAATACGCCAAGATTGTGCTCAGCAGCGCTCAGCAGCTATTGGCAATGGTCAATGAAATCATTGAAGTTGGCAATTTGAAAGAAGGCAGCTATCGGCTGACGATAGCCACTGCTGATATTGAGATGATAGGGAAGCAGGCGCTTTCTGAGCTGGCGAACATCGCTAAGCAGCAAGATCTAAAGCTTAAGCTAACAATAGAACCCGGCGCTCACCTATTGATTTTTGACAAGCGCGTTGTCAAGCAGTTGATATACCACTTAGTCTTTAGCACTATCAAAATGTCTACGGCAGGCAGTACGATTCGCCTACATATTTCTCGTAAAGATGAGAGTATCAGTATTGCTCTATGGGTGTCTAATCCTTGGCTAGGCGAAGACCTACCGCAGGCAATCATCGCGTGGGATCGAGACCACACAGCACAAGAGAACATCCAGGCGATCGCTTCGCCTATGGACGCCATGGCAGACTCTATGGCGGCGGTCAGCTCACAGCCAGCACTCTCTTCTTCTCAAAATCTGGTGTCTGCACAAGCGGTGCCCGCTAAAACGGGTGCACAGAAGAGCGAGGCTTTTGAGGCATTAGCAACGGCCCAAAAAGTTGACGCTTCGCGCCAGGAACTAGGCTTGATGCTCAGTCGTCATTTGACCCAGATGCACGGCGGCGAGTCTCGCGTACAGGGTTCTGGATCCTCTGGCTATCGATATATTATTACCTTGCCCATCTTGCCACTCTCATAAGGGAATCTGTAGAAGATCTGTGAAAAGCCCACGAGAATAGAGACATCTACCAGAGATTTCTAGCCTGAATAAAAATTACGAAGCTAAATCTATTTTCTTTATAGGGAGTGGATTTTTGTTCTTTTATATTCTTTCTTTTTATTTTCTTCTTTTTATCCGGATTTCTGGACCGGCTCTATCGCTTGCCTTTAAATAATACGATGCGAGCAGATAAAGAAAGATCTACAGGAGAACAATCGAGAGAATAGCGTCTCGCTGTAAAACTACTGTCAGCAGGCACACAGTAAGCACGGCGACAAAGCAATTTTTACACTTCGGTAAATTAGCTTAGCGAAAGGGTGAAACCGCTGGGCAGTATAAGCCCGGTGCAGTACACAAGCGAAATTGATAAAGCTCTGTAGCTAAATGTCTATCGCTCAAAACAAAACCTATTAGAAGAAGAAGCAACACTTTTTCTAAGAAGACTTCACAGGAATAATCTTTGTAGTTGAAGCAGGTTGGCAGCTTGCTTTCTAGCTAAGGATGCTTTCGAACTAGGAAATTATCGATTTTTTGGGAATCGATTTTTTAGGAGAAGTATCCTATCGATTGCGCTGCGTTCAACACAATAACTGATGCTTACCGGTGATGTTTAGAAACCTTTCATCTGGTTCCACCTACTCTAAAGTGAAAATTTAGCGATCGCAACAATGGTAAAAACTAAAAAACAGAAAACCTTCCGCCAGCTAGCATACAAGCCACTGCTGTCAACTGCATTAGCATTTGCGGGCGTTTTCAACATGATGAGTGTCGTGTTGGCGGAAGGGACTGCTGCGGGCACAGGTATTAGCAACACGGCAACAGCGACATACAGCGACGGTACGACTGACTTTGAGGCGATCTCAAATACGGTTGTTATCAACGTGGCCGAAGTGGCTGGTTTGACAGTGACGTCCTCTGGTTTCAACGACCCCAACGGCGGTAGTATCGTAAACGGTGACACACTCACCTTTGACTTCACAGTTTCTAATACCGGTAACGCGCCAACCTATGTCTTCGTCCCCGGTGCTGACAACATTGCCTCCCCCAACGGAGATATCACCAGCGTTGATATTATCAATCCTGTTGACGGTAGCGTTCTCGGCAATGTTCCAGCAGCAGGCGGTAGCACTGAAGATATTCTAGCGGCAGCGGCTAACGCGGGCATTATTCCTGCGGACGGTAGCTTTGTTGTACGGGTGACTCTTGAGGTTACTGGCACTCGAGTTGGCGATGACGTTACCGTGCAGTTTGGTGACACCAACGAAGGCGTAGGCAATCCTGGCGATCCGGATAAGAACCAAGACAACGTCACCTATGATGGCACACCAGATTTTGACGTTCGTACTTTGAACTACGACAACTCTGTTGCTACGGGTGTACCTGATAATGGACCTGTCAACGGTGAGCGTGAAGCTGCTGACTCCCGTACAGTGCTCTATGCAACCTCTGTGACAGACCAGCTTGCTCAGGCTCGTTTGACCAAAACATCTAACTACAGCGACTTTGGTACAAGCACCACTGCAACCGACGACCTGATCACCTATGCGCTCAGGTTAGAAGTCGCGAACGACACCACTAATCCGAACGTTGATCCGGGTAGCTTGGAAGGCACTAACATTCGTGTGAATAGAGGCGCGGGCGTAGCGACTGAGAGTCGAATTCTGGTCTCGGATGCAGTTCCGGTCGGTACTGTCTTCAACGGCGCGGTGACAACGCCTGGACCTAATTGGGAAGTCGTTTACTCGCTAGATGATCCTACCGTTAGTGGTAACAACCCACTACAGGCAGCTTGGACAACCACTCAGCCTACCAACGTTACGGCTATCAAGCGGGTTGGTTTTATCTACAATGCTACAGCTAATGGCGCGCTAGCACCAGCAACAGTTGTCTCTGGATTTGGCTTTAGAGTCATTACTAGCAATGTTGTTGTTACTGCTAATGCTGCTGCTGTTGCCAACATCGCTCAGATCTTTGGTGAAACTGAAAATGAGCCTGGTAACAACATTGTATTTGATGAATCTGGTGACCAAAACACCAACAACTACGATGATGGTGTCGTTCCTAACGGTGTAGCTACGACGTTTGATCCAATCGCAGATGATGGTGTTGGTGACCCGGACGATCCAGAAACTACACCAAACGCTAACGATGGTACTGGGGATAACGGTGAATCGAACGTTGTTACTATCACAACTGTAGATATTCCACCGTCTATTGGCGATCTGCTAAATGGTCCTAATGGCGCTGCGCCTGCGGTTGGCCCAAGCAGCAATAATGACGACTTTACCAACGTAGCGGTCGCTGTTGCACCCGCAGAGGTCAATCTACAAGGTCAACCGATTACAACTGCGCCTGGGCTAGCAACGATTGTCAACACGGTAGCTGTTCCTAGCACAACGGCTAACCAGCTAGACACCATTACGCTCTTGCCATTGAGCCCCAGCCAGGCCGCTGAGGCTGCTGATCTCATTGACGATGGGCTTGCCAACACTTCATCATCTGAAGACTATGGCACTAATGCAGACCTGCCAGATAACACGATTGTGACTATTACCTACGCAGGTCAGAGTGTTGAGTATACTTACACTGGGGGTGACTTTATACCTACGGGTGGCGCGACACCTGTTGTAATTGGCACTATTGCGCCCGGAGATGATGAGTCCTATACAGTGACTGTTCAGCTACCGGCTACGGATACCACGCAGGTCACTGACTACAATATACCAATTGCAGCCTTTGTTGACAACGACAACAACGGTGCGTTTACACCCACAAGTGAGCAAATTGCTAATATCACTATAGACCGCGTGTACACTGGCTTTATGAAACTCGATAAGGCAGTTAGTGTCAATGGCGGCGCTTTCGAAGCAACACCTTCTGGTGAAGTAAATCCAGGCGATGATCTAACCTATCAGATCACCTATACCAATATCTCTGAAACAGCCCCTGCTGGTGGGGGTGGTAACATCTTGCTCAACGCAAATGACTTTACGATAGTAGAGGATGGTAACGCGGCTACGAACAACTGGGCAAGCACTACGCTTCACCAACGTGTAACAACTGTTGAGCCCGGAACTACTGTTGAATATTTCAACGGTGGAACTAGCCTGGGTAATAATGACCCAGCAGATGAGACCGCTGGGCCTTCACAGGTCACTGTTTATGAGAATCAGGTAGGTACTGTCGCACCTGGTGTAACCGGTGCAATGGAATTTACCCGTCAGGTTCAGTAAATCAGGGTTAGTGAGTCAGGTTTAATAAGTGCCAATAGGCTCTAAAAGACTTTTGGCTCTAGAAAAAAATAGGGCGAGAGGTGTTCTCGCTCTAAGCTCTTGATCTCATTTTGAGAGTCTCTTCAAAGATTATCGTCTGATGTTCATTTATTTTGGTTGAATTACTTATGAAACGTAAGTTCATGTTTGGTTTGGGTCTCGCTGCAATGGTGGCAACGGCTCCTTTTGCAATGAGCACGCCTGTGTTTGCTAGCTTGCAAGAAGCTGGAAGTGCGATCGCGCAAAAGCTGATGCGTCCTGACGTAAAGCTCGAAATGGGCGTAGAAAAGCAGGCAACTGTTATTGACGAAAACGGTCAAGAAAAAGCTGAATGGCAATCGCTAGAGGGCGAAGCAACCGTACAGCCCGGTGACATTCTGCGCTACGTAGTGGCTTCTGTTAACGCTGGTGATGTCGATGCCGATAACCTAGTGATTACCCAGCCCGTTCCGGCTGAGATGACCTATGTCATTGGCTCAGAAAAAGGTAACGACGCGGCTGATGTCACCTATAGCATCGACAACGGTGCAACCTACGTCGCCGAGCCCATGGTAGAAGTTACGCTACCCGATGGCACTGTAGAAATGCAGCCTGCGCCTGCTGAAGCATACACTCATCTCAAATGGACTTTTTCTGAAGCGCTCAATGCTGAAGAAGTCATTTCTGTTTCTAATGAAGTAACAGTTAAGTAGTAAGCAGTGAACTGCCAGCGAGTTCATTTATTACAACTAATGAACTCGCTGGCTACCTCTTTTCGCATTTCTCTCTTTTCATTTCTTCCTTTGCCTTTGCATCAACCATTTCTCTCCTTCTCTAACGGCATTATTTTCGGCACCTGGGTTCTCTTGTTGTAAGATTGCCTATACATACTCCCCAAATGTCTTTCTTTTATATATCCAGGCAATTTCGACGATCGCGATGGCGGTATTTGGCTGTGTTGCTGTTTGTAATTAGCATTTTCAGCCATTCCATTACCGGTGCTTTGGCCCAACAAGCGCCCGAGAGCACCAATAACACAGCAACAGCAACCTATGCTACTAAAGGAACAGATATCAGCGCAATATCCAATCAAATTTCGACTGGTGTCACCCTTCCGCTTATTGATCCAGGCGGCAGGCTTTTGGGCTGCGAGGGGCAACCACTAGCGAGCTACGCAGGCTTTTCAATGGCACTGTACGAGCCAGATGCTAGCGGCCTGGATTTAGGGCGGTTACTACCGCTAGAGCCAACAACTGCGGCTAACGGTGTGCCGCCTAATATTAGCAATATAAATCCTTTTCCACTCTCTAGCGAGGGCCGCTACAACTTCCTGCTGAACGAATCAACGGGGCAAACAGACTCTAACGCTACCTATATTTTGGTAATCAGCCCACCTGGCGACAGCTCTTTTGGTGAGCGCCGGATTCTCGTAGAAATGCTGGGGGTTCAAAGAAGCGATCCGCTTAGCTCGGTAACGCTCAGCTATCGCGCCACTTCGTTAGATGGTCAGCCGATTGGGTTAGATGGCAACACAGAGCTAACCCGACAGCTTGAAATTAGAGACGCAGCCTATCAGAGCATCACTATCTTTGAGATAGGCGTTGACACTGTTATCTGCGAAGCCGATCAGATCAAGATTATCAAGTCTGCTGATCGCTCGGCTGCTCAGCCTGGAGACATTGTTGTTTATCGGCTAAATATTAAAAATCTGTCGGCAGCTAATATAGAAGCTATCACCGCAATTGATATTCCACCGGTAGGGTTTGAGCTGCTAGAAGAGTCGGTTTCTGGCCAGGTTGCAGAAACTAGCGTAGCGGTCGAAACCTCAGTAGCAGGCGATCGCGTCAGATTTAGAGCGATAGAGCCCCTAGCACCCGACCAAGTTCTCGATATTTTCTACGCAGTGAGAATTACGCCAGACGCGCTAAGAGGCTCTGGAAGAAACAGCGTATCGCTCACCGCTCGCCGAACAGACAATGGCTTCCGCTTGCAAAACGGGCCTAGCGAGCATCGAGTAACGCTCGATCCAGGAATACTATCAGACTGCGGCACGCTGATTGGCCGCGTATTTGAAGATAAAAATTTCGATGGAGAACAACAAACTGGTGAAGCGGGCATTCCTAACGCTGTCATCTTTTTAGACGATGGCAACCGAGTGGTAACAGATGCCGACGGACTCTTTTCTGTACAAAAAATGTTGCCAGGACAGCGCACCGGCACCCTAGATATCAGCAGTTTACCGGGCTATACCCTAGCGGCCAATCTCTACTTCAACGAGCGCAATAGCCTTTCTAGGCTCGTAAATCTCTCACCTGGTGGCCTAGTGAGAATGAACTTTGGGGTAACGCCTACTTTTCAGGAGGTGCCTGAGTCGTGATTAAAAACACAGAGATTAAGATCCTTTTGCGCGCTGGAATTGTCGGGTTGTTGTCACTGCTAGGTTCGGTAGGAATCGTAGCTGCGGTAGAAGCGCAGTCTATTGCACCGAGGCCAGCTCCACTAACGCCTGTACAAATGGTCGATAGAAACGAGCAAACAGTAAGGGGCAACCTAGATCAGAGCGAAACGGCTATAGATACGGCTACAAACGAAGTTTCTGATGATGAAGACGAAGAGAACGACGAAGCCGACAAGGACGAGGAAACTAGGCAGGCCAATAGAGCGCTGTTAATAGCGCTAGCTGATGCTGCTGAGGATGACGAAGATGATGAAAGACGAACATGGCAGCGAGGTGAGCTATTAGCACTTGTCAATGCCACAAGCAGCGGGCAGCAAGGCCGTGAGAAGGCACCTTGGCTTGCGCTTTCTAATCCGCTTTTAGGAGATGATGATGCCGATGAAGCAGCAGAAGGAATAGAAGCGCCTAATGGTTTTCGGAGACCTACTTTTCAGAGAAATTTGTTAGCGCTCAACCCGGCGGCAGATATTCCTGACAAGCGTCCTGCTGACTGGATATCGCTAACGCCTGAAGCGCTGAGCGCGCCAAGTAACCAACCTAATGAGAATGCGATCGCACTGCGGACTGCAGAGCCTGCCGCACCTGCTTATAACCCTAATGATTTGTCACTAGTCGCAGTTACGCCGACCTATCTAGCCAACGGAGAAGAGTCTCAAGTAGTCGTAGGATCTAGCGAAGTTGAATTTTTGAGCCCAGAATCAGGTGCTTTTTTAGATATTCCGTCTACTTCGGTAGTGCTGCGATTTCCGGTGGGCGCAAAAATTGCGCTGCTGGCAAATGGCCAAGAAGTTGCGAATGATTTGGTGGGTAGAACCTCAACAGATACCGTTACTGGCCTTAGGACTCAGACCTGGTATGGGGTGACGCTCGCGGCTGGTGAAAACCTATTAGAAGTTGTTTCAACAGAAACAGGAGAAGTTCTTCAAAGCGTATCTGTGGTAGTTCGAGGCGTGCCGGAGGAGTTGGTTTTGCTCTCTCCTCGCTCAATCCCCTCGGACGGACGCTCTACAACGGAGGTTCGCGGTCAGCTAATTGACCGTGACGGCAACATTTCGCTCTGGGATTCAGTTGCGACAGTCGTGACGAGTGACGGCACCTTTTTAGGGGCTGACTACGATCCGGACGTGCCTGGGTTTCAGGTGCAGGTGCGTCGGGGTGAATTCACAGCGCAGCTACAGTCTTCTTTAGAGTCTCATTTAGTGCAGCTACAGGCTCGGGCCTCTGGATAT
>CAWHWK010000014.1:0-256160 GCA_963833005.1 uncultured cyanobacterium
CATTGCCTTTGATTTTGATGGTGTCATCTGTGATGGCCTAATTGAATATTTTCAGACCGCTTGGCGAGCCTACTGCCAGCTCTTTAACCCACAAGGCGAGCAGCAAATCGCTCAGCCGCCCGCCGGGTTAGCCGATAAGTTTTATCCGCTGCGCCCGGTCATTGAGACGGGTTGGGAAATGCCTGTGCTGGTAGAAGCCTTAGTTAAAGGTGCCAGCTCGGCCCAAATCATTGAACAGTGGCCGCAAATGGCCTTGCCCTACCTGGCGGCGGCTGGCTTAAGCAAAACGCAGTCTGTGCAGACCCTAGACGGCGTACGCGACCAGTGGATTCAGCATGACTTACAAAGCTGGTTAGATTTGCACCGCTTTTATCCCGGCATGATCGAGCGCGTCCGTGAGCTGCTAGCTGGAGACATTCCGGTTTATGTCATCAGCACCAAAGAGGGGCGCTTTATTAAGGCGCTGCTGGCACAAAGCGGGTTAGATTTTCCGAGCGCGCAAATCTTTGGAAAGGAAGTAAAAAGGCCCAAGTACGAAACGTTGCGCCTGCTAAAAGAAAAGCATAACGTGGCGAACATTTGGTTTGTAGAAGACAGGCTGCCCGCACTTCAATCCGTTGCCCAGCAGCCAGATCTAGAGGACGTTGCTTTGTTCCTAGCAGACTGGGGTTACAACCTTGAGCCTGACCGCGAGATAGCAAGACAAGATCCAAGAATTCATCTATTATCGTTGCAGCAGGTAGTACAAAAGTTCGATAGCTGGATTTAATTTGCTGTGCTCGATCTCACCAAGCTAGCCCGTCAAATGCAGGGAATTAGCGACCACCTCACCCAAGAGGCAGACGCGGCGCGGCGGCGGGTGGAGATTGCTCGTAAGCTGATGGTGCAGGCAACTGGTGCGCAGCAAATGCTGACCGAGCGCCTAGATGAACATCGCGATCGCCTGCTGTTTGCCGCCGCCGAGCCCATCGAACCGCTCGATACTCGCATCGCCCTCAAAGCCCCTCCCAAATCCCATACCGTAGTCTCTTCAGACGGCTCTCAAATCTCTCCAAGCCACCACGAAATTGCCTACTGCTATCTGCTCAACATCAGCCGAGTGATCATTCACTACGGCCAAAGCCGCCATCCCATCCTCGACAGCCTGCCCGAAGTCATTTACCGCCCCGAAGATCTCTACGCCTCTCGACAGTGGGGCATTCGCACCGAAGAGTGGATGAGCTTCAAGCGCACAGCCGCTGAGGCCGTGATGCTCGGTGAAATTGGGGAGAGCGTTCGTCTCACCATCTCCTCACTGGCTCAGTCCGCAGCAGATCTGGTGCCGATGCTAGCCCTCACAGATGGCTCATTGATTTACTGGTTTCTAGAGCAGGTGCCTGCCGCCGCGCGCGACGAAATTTTGATCCCGGTTCTAGACGCTTGGAATAGTTTGCGAAAAGCTAGGGTGCCAATAATGGGTTATATCAGTGCTTCGCGCAGTAGCGAGGCGCTTAACTTCTTACGTTTGCAAGCCTGCCCATACGACACGCCAGACTGCCGCACCCACTGCGCCGACCAGCGTAGCCAGCTACCCTGCCAAACGTTTTCACCGCTGCGCGATGTCACCTTGTGGACCACGGCACTTTCACCGGGCGATCGCGGCCCAATTTGGAAAAGCGCTGCCGATATTCTGAGTGACTATGGAGAGCACGCCGTGTACTTTTGCTATGTGCATGTAGGAGCAGAAGTGGCGCGAGTCGAGTTTCCGCAGTGGATGGTAGACGACAGTGCGCTGTTAGAGTCGGCGCTGAGCCTGATGCTAGCACAGGTGCAAAAGGGCTTTGGCTACCCGGTGGCGCTAGCAGAGGCGCACAATCAGGCAGTGGTGAGAGGAAGCGATCGCACCCGATTTTTTGCCCTACTAGAGCAGCAGATGATTCGCGCTGGGCTTAAAAATGTCGGCACCTCGTTCAAAGAAGCGCGTAAGCGAGGCAGTATTGCCTAGTCTAAAGACTACTCTGGCAAGCTAAGCTCAGGCTAGACCGCCTTGCCTAAGCCGATCAGCTCAGGCGATATTAAGCGATAGGCCGCGCTGGCGGCTAGCTTCTTTGATGTGCTTGATCGTAATTGTTTTGGCGTTTTTAGACTGGGCGATCGCAATCGAACTCTCAGCCAGCTTTTGAATATCGCCGCCGCTCACCTTGAGCTGATCAGCTAGCTCCTGCCAGTCAATTTTTGAGCTACAGGTAATGCCAGCAAAAGCCTGCCGCCACAGCATCTTACGCGCAAGCTTGTAGGGCATAGGCAGCGTGATCACAGCGTCAACCTGCTGTCGCCACCGGGCCTGTACTGTATGCAGGTAGCGCGTGCTGATAATAGTCAAACCAGCGGCTGTTTGACGGCTGTGCAGCCATTGCTGTAGCTGGGCCTTAGTAGGGCGATGGCAATAGTCAGGATGCTCAGGCTGCCGGTCGCGGCCAAACCAAACCGCTGCAGATTTGATCAGCAAGACCGGATAGCGGTAGGAATCGAGCGAATTAAGCACATCTATCCAGTCTTCGGGCTGAACTTTAGCGAGGTCTAATTCGCTAAGCGACTGACGCACAGAAGTGGCGATCGCACCTGCCGCCATAGTCTTACCCGTACCGGCCTCTCCCACTAGTAGCAGTGTATTTCCGACCGTGGCGCGAGTAACCAATCCAGTCGATGCTTTCTGGCTAAGAATGCGGAGCTGCCGAACAGTCGGCGTTGGCAAAATTAGCTGATCCCAGGCAGTCTCTGGCTGATGAATTTTGACCGCGCGCGTCGCAGGGGTGGGGGCCGGAAGGGCCAAAAGCGGCGCTGGAGTGGCTAGCCGCTCAAACAAAGTTTCTTGGTCTGGCTGCTCAGCGAGCAGATACTCAACCCACTCTTCAGAAAGCTGCAAATAGCTCGTTAGCCGAGTTCCCGGACGAAAAGACACGTAGCGCAGTATCTTTTTCTCGATGAGCGAATCGGGCCCCGTCAGCTTGGCACGGGCGCGGCGGCGCTCTAAATCGTTACGACACAGCAAATGTAGCGCCAGGTCTACCATCGGTAAGTCAGAAGTGCTGGCCTTTTCTTCTCCGGTTTGCAAAAAGTGATACAGCCTGCCATACCGGCGGTTGACCTCGGGGGCAAGCACCATCAAAATCAAATTTTTCTCAAACAGCGTCAAATTCAGGTAATGCCGCAAAGCGGGCAAAGCCAAAACAATGTTGTCTTGAGCGCTGACTTTGATTCTATTTTCTAGCTGGCTTTGATAGCCGATCGCTGCTTTTTTGCACGGATCAGCGCTGCCCGCCTCAGCTTTAGACACAGGAGCCTTTAGCTCAGCGGCAGCGGCGGCTGGCACTCGGCAGTCATCATAGTTAGGATTGGCTACCGAAATGATGCCTTTCCACCAGTGACTGCTAAGCCTATCAGCGGCGGTAGTCGCCACTTTGTTGATTACTTTGGTCTCTTTTCGCTGACGGGCGATCGCCAGCATCAGCAGCCGATCTAACCAGGCTAGCTCCGTTCTCAGATAGGCCCAATTGTCTGCAAATGGCATTACATCAACGCCCATTCTTTACTTGCCCTCTGAGTTACCGTCCAAACGCCGCAAAAATTCTAAAGGCAGACCGTCTGTATCGGCTAAAAAGGCTACCTCGTACCTATCATCGCCAATTTGCTGCGACTCTGGCTCCAGTAAAACCCTGAGATTGCCACCAGCAGCTTCTACCTGATTGCGCAGATCCTGTATCCAGTCAGCCAGACTTTGCACCTGCTCACTAAGATCAAACGACAGATGGTAGTAGCCGGTATAGTGCTCATCGCGAAAGGCATCTACAGCTGGCCTTGGCTGTGGCACCTGCATCAGCTCAATGCGACCGCCGAGCCCTTCCATCCAGCAGGCGAGCGTAATACCTGCGGTGAAGCGGGTTTGCATAGTAAACCCTAGGCGTTCATAGAATGCGATCGCCTGATGAATATCCGCAGTTTTTATAGAAGCATGATGCATAGGTTCAGTCTGTGCAGGGAAAGCGGAGCCAAAGCGGCTATTCAAATATCTTCAGGTATCGGTATTGAGTCGGCACCCCACGCTCTTTTTCCAAATCAAAATTGATCACTTCCCACCGCGGCGCTTCGTCTACAGATTCACTAAAGGCAACGGGCAGACCATACAGCTTCGGCACTTTTTCCTGATGCGTACTTTGCCAAGGGGCACCATGCTCTAAATACGGTGTCATTAGCTGTTCGTAGCGCGCAGCAATAATTACCTTGGTCGCCCGGTAGCCTTCTGTATAGAGGCGATCGAGTTCTTCATGAATCTCGAACCGAATGCCGTCAGGGTGGGTATGCTGCCGATACCACTGCCCTTCCCAAAATCGCCAGTGCCGCCCAGACTGAACGTGCACTAGCGCTTGGGTCTCTGGATTGGCCTCAAATGCGCCGTGACGTGAGCATAAATAACTGTCTGTCAGCAGCAGTGCTGGAATCGTTTGGCGACAGTGAGGGCACTGTATTTCTGAGCCATATATGGGATATTGAGAGGCAGAGCCAAGCATTAAGAGTCTCTATAATCTGTACTTTCGACAGAAACCTGTCTTTTGACAGACAGCTATCTAAAATTACGGCTATCTAAATTTAACGATTCAAATGTCTATAGGAATGGACCTATTATAACTAGCGAGGTGTTCTAGTGAATTCTGTTTGGCCAGCCCCAGATGTATCGAAGGCGGCTTTTGTAGCGGCTAATGCCACTGTCATTGGTGAGGTTGAGGTTGGCGTCGGCGCGAGCATTTGGTACGGCGCGGTAGTGCGTGGCGATGTGGACGTGGTGCGCATCGGCGATCACAGCAATGTGCAAGATGGCGCGGTGCTACACGGCGATCCGCATTTGCCAACGGTGTTAGAAGATTTTGTCACGGTGGGGCATCGGGCGGTCATTCACAGTGCCCACATAGAGCGGGGCTGTTTAATTGGGATTGGGGCGATTATTCTCAACGGGGTGAGGGTCGGGGCGGGCAGTATGGTTGGAGCCGGGGCCGTGGTAAATAGAGATGTACCGCCCAGGTCGCTTGTTGTCGGTGTGCCCGGAAAAATCTTTCGCCCGCTCTCAGCCGAGGAAGCCGCAGATCTGCTCGAACATGCTAAAAAATATGAGCAGCTAGCCCTGGTTCACGCGGGCAAAGGAACAAACTTGGGCTTTGTATAGCCTGCTTTTTTCGATCAACGCCTTTTCTTTTGCTTTTCGCAGATGCCTGCAAAATTTTTCTCGCTTGATCCA
Organism: uncultured cyanobacterium; assembly: GCA_963833005.1. GTDB lineage: Bacteria > Cyanobacteriota > Cyanobacteriia > Phormidesmidales > Phormidesmidaceae > Phormidesmis. The sequence goes on from CAWHWK010000014.1 coordinate 5,270, forward strand.
ACCCTTCAAACCCAGCTAGAGGCCCTTCTAGAAACCACCTGGAATACCTTTCCTGATCTGGCCCTCAATCAGATAGCGCTCACCTGGGTTGCATACGAGCCGCCCTACACCGTTAATACAGGCGGCAGCCTCAGCACAGAAGAGTTTTGGAAACATCGGCCCCAGGGTGCTAGCTATCGCGGCGTAGAGCTTATGGAGCCTGGGTGCATAGCTCACTTGTTTTACTTAGTCGCACTTCATGATTGGCTAGAGCAAGGCATGGTGCCTGGTTCTGCCGAAATTGAGCGGGCTATGACCGACATGATGGCGGCGACTAACCACGATGCGGCCAGCTTTGTGGTAGACATTTTGAGCGGGACAACCAGCGGCCCCTCTCTGCCGCCAGGGCCGGATGAAACCTGGGCGTCGCAGCGCAATATCGTCAATCGCTACTTTGCCAACTTAGGCTGGCCGGAGCTACGTTCGATCAATCTCAATCAAAAGACTTGGCGCGATCGCCCCTACGGACGAGAGCAAGATTTTTTGGGTAAGGCGCTAGAAAACCGCAATCAGCTAACTACCGAGGCCACCGCTAGACTGCTGCACGGCATCGTAGGCGGGGTTTCGGTGAGTGCTCAGCGATCGCAGAAAATGATGGGCTTGCTAAAGCGATCGCACCTCCCAGCCTATTTTCCTGCCAGGACACAGCTTTGGTCATCTACTAGCGTGAGTGAAACTGGCAGCCACAGCGTCGCCTATGTTGAGGCGCAAAGCGTTCATCCTTACTTGCTCGCTATCTTTACGCAGCCTGAAAATCGGCTACGACATACAGAGCAACTGAGTCCACAGGCTGACAGCGAGGCGGTTATCGCCTTCATCGCCGAGCAAATTTTTCAAGCATCACAGCAAAACTTTGAAAAAACCCGCTGAACGGGTTGACTGACATGAAAGCAAACTATGAGCATTGACACCGATCGGCTAAATGAAAGGGTGCAAACCTTTGTGGCAAACATTCGCCATGTGCAGGGGGCGGCGCTGGTGACAGTAGAAGGGCTACCCGTCGTTGGCACATTGCCACCTGGGTTCAATGAAGCCAGAACAGCGGCGATGGCGGCAGCGGCAATCACCATTGGCGATCGCATCGGCCAAGAACTTCAGCGCGGTGTCGTTCAGCACATCTGGGTAGAGGGCACAAGCGGCTACAGCATTCTGGCGCTCTGTGGCCACGAGACCCTGCTGCTGGTACTCGCTAACCTCGAAGCCAAGCAGGGCCTGTTAACGCTCGAAATCCGCCGCCTTATCGAAGAAATAGTCCCCATGCTCAGTTAAGTCTTGGTTAGCGATTCCGATTTGACCGTTTCGATCTAGCAAGAAGTAATGCTATGCTAGAGGTGGCTCGGACCCACGCAATTACAACGCCCAAATCTTGTCAGGACCGGAAGGTAGCAGCAATACGGGATGCTTGTGATAGGCGTGGAATTCGGGCCTTTTGCCTTTTAAAGGCGATCCCAAAAATCAAGCGACCCCGAAGATCAGGTTCGGAAAGCGGGTTTATCCTACTTCTGGGGGCGGTTATTCACGCTGGGCGTTTCCACTGGCTTTTGCCTATTCTAAGAATCACTAGAATAATAGTGACACCCTTCGTTAATAGAGGACGTAGCCCATGGCAGGCTTTGGCAACTTAGTACAAAAGGCTTTTTATCTAGGCGTGGGGATAGCTTCCTACGCAGGCGAAAAGGCGGGCGGTGCCTTCGGCGATCTGCGCGGTCAGGCGCAAAAGCTGGTAGATGAACTAGTAGAGCGCGGCGAAATTACTGCAGAAGAAGCGCAGACGATGATGAACGACATGGTCGCGCGGGCACAAGCCACCGCTGCGGCAGGCACAGTAGAGGCGCAGGCTGTCACAACTGAGGCGGATAGGCCAAGGCAAATTCAGATTTTAGACGAGAGTGAATCGCTGACCGAAGAGGAAAGGCAGGCAGAGGCGCTTCGCCAAGAGGTGGAATCCCTGCGCGAAGAGCTAAAAAAATTGAAGTAGTCTTTGATCTCTGGGGCTAAGCGGTTCTGTTGGCTAGGTTCTCTACGCTAAAGACGCGATGTGTTGGAGCCTATGAAGTAGAAAGATGAAGTAGAAAGACGATAGGTTTGAAATAGGTCTGTAAGGTATAGGTCTGTAAAGTACGGAAGCAAGGAAAAAGGAGCGCGATCGCAATGGATGAGTGGTTACAACAGCTGCAAGCGGATATTCACGAGGCTGCAAAAGACTCTAGTGACTGGTTTGCAGACGTTTCGAAGGAAAGCAACAAGGCCATTGAGTCTTGGGTTACATCCTCGCTAGATGCTTTTGAGATGCTGGAAAAAGGGATCGAAGAGACCGTTTCGCCTGCTTTAGAAGATTTTGATACGCGGCTAGATGAAGCGGTTGATGCTAGCGTGCTGTTTATCGACCAAAAGCTTACGCCCTGGATAGAAGGAGCCACTGCGCCTGTTACTCACACGGTCACACCGTGGTTACAAAACCATCCAGCCTGTATTGGCTGCAAGTATTATCACGGCGCAGCATACGGAGAAGAAATGCTGGTATGTGGGATGCATCCCTATGGCCCCGACGACAGAGACTGTGCTGATTGGGAATCCGTATGGTCTGCTAGCACGCTAGAGGACCAGTAAGGGAATCAGTCACAGTAGAGGCTTCAGACGGTAGAGGCTTCAGACGGTAGAGGCTTCAGACAGCACAGCCTCAGTTGGCTTGCGAAACGCTTAGGAAACAGTCAGCAGCGGATAGAAGTGGCCTACCGGACCCTGCCCTTTGCCGATAGACAGTGCGTGCTGTAGGGCCCCAGTTACGTAGCCTTTAGCAGATTTGACAGCAGCAAGTGGCGACATTTCTTTAGCGAGGTTGGCTGCGATCGCGCTCGAAAGCGTACAGCCCGTCCCGTGCGTATTCGTCGTTTCTACTGGCTGCGTTCTTAGCACCTCAACCTGATCGCCCTCGCACCAAACGTCCACACCCAGCAGATCTCCTGAAAAACCGCCGCCTTTAACAATCACCGCCTTCGGCCCCAGCGCTAGGATTTTCTGAGCAGCCGTTTGCATGTCGGCAAGACTAGTAATCTCCATGTCTGCCAGAATCTGAGCTTCGTAACGGTTTGGCGTCAGAATGGTAGCTAGCGGCAGCAACTGTGACTTTAAAGCAGCGATCGCACCCTCATCAATTAGCTTAGCGCCCGTCCGCGACACCATCACCGGGTCAACCACCAAATTGGCAATAGGATGGCGACCGAGATGCGCTGCCACTGCTTCAATTATGGCCTGATTCAGCAGCATCCCAGTCTTTGCCGCCCGAACGCTCATATCGCTCGTGACCGCTTCAATCTGAGCAATAACTGCCGCTGGTGGCAGAGCATCTACTCTGCTCACACCCGTCGTATTCTGTGCCGTTACGCAGGTCAACGCGCTGGTGCCGTGGACCTGGTGAAAAGAAAAAGTTCGCAGATCAGCTTGAATACCCGCGCCGCCGCCGCTGTCAGAGCCTGCGATGGTAAGGGCAACTGGGGGTGTAAAAGACGCTATCAAAACCTAGCGATTACGGCGACGCTGTAAGAACTCGGGAATATCGAGATTGGGCGAAATCACAGGCTGGTTGGACGGATCGCTAGGAACGTCTTCCGTCGGAGCCGGGCTGCTGCTTGGCGCAGTATCGAAAACGCTCGTGCCCTGGGTCCGATTCATCGGCGTTACATTGCTAGCCCCGGTCATTGAAGGAATGCTCTTGCTTTCCATGCTAAACCCGGTGGCAATGACCGTAATTCGAATCTCACCCTGCAGGCGATCATCAATGACCGCACCGAAGATAATATTGGCGTTCGGATCAACCGCTTCGTAAATGATCTCAGCGGCCTGGTTGACTTCATGCAGCGTCAAGTCGCTGCCGCCAGTAATGTTGAAGACGACACCGCCTGCCCCGTCGATAGACGTTTCAAGTAGAGGTGAAGAAGTAGCTGCGATCGCGGCTTCTCGCGCTCTAGACTTACCAGAACCTACGCCAATTCCCATCAGCGCCGAACCTGCGTCAGCCATGACCGCTCTGACATCGGCAAAGTCAACGTTGACAAGGCCAGAAATGGTAATAATGTCAGAAATACCCTGCACACCCTGGCGCAAAATGTCGTCAGCGACACGAAACGCTTCTTGAACCGGTGTCTGCTCAGAAATGACAGAAAGCAGCTTGTCGTTAGGAATAATAATCAGCGTGTCAACGCTTGCCTGCAAAGCCGCGATGCCGCTGTCAGCCTGCGCCGTGCGACGACGGCCTTCAAAGGTAAAGGGCCGCGTAATCACACCAACAGTCAGCGCGCCCGCTTCTTTCGCACACTCAGCCACAATCGGCGCGGCACCCGTACCTGTGCCCCCACCCATACCAGCGGTGATAAAGACCAAATCCGAACCTTCTAGGGCCTGAAAAATTTCGTCACGCGATTCTTCAGCCGCTTTCTGCCCAATTGACGGATTGCCGCCTGCGCCCAACCCTCGGGTCAGCTTTTGACCCAGCTGCATTGTATTGGTCGTGCTCGAATAAGTCAGTGCCTGAGCATCCGTGTTGACTGTCCAGAACTCAATGCCTGCGAGTCCACTGTCAATCATCCGGTTTACGGCATTGCAACCGCCGCCACCTACGCCAATGACTTTAATTCTAGCAACGCTGCTCGGTATAATTTCTCCACTCATCGGCCTTTCCGCTGACAGCGTACTGCCATTACTAGCTGCAAGAGACGATTGTACACCTGACCCATCATTCGCATAAGAGTTTGTTGGTGGGGATGCGTTGTTCATAGGGTGAGCTGATGGGTTTGACGTGTATTTAGAAGGTAGATGTTAAGACAGAAGGCCAAAAACAGTGGTTCTGCACTCATGACTAAACTTTCGTGAAGAATTATAATCTAACTAGAGTCAACAGAGAGTTATAGAGCAAGTCTATACCTAACCCAATATTTTTCCAGACTAAATTTTTTCAGACATTATGAATTAGATACGAATAGTGTCAACTATAGGGGAACTTGCTAAAAAAACCAAACTCTGCAATTGCCCCATATTCCTCCTTACTATGTGAGAACATTGACCCTATCCGGTGGGTTATTCCAGTGGGTTGCTCGTCGCCTGCAAAATCTCTACTACGGGATGTTCAGGATCTTGCAAGTCTATAAAGGCGACTTTTTCAGGGTTGACCTTACCACCTATTTGACGGAGCTGATCTAATGCCGTCAGTTGAGCCGCGAAGTGGGGGCCATAAGGGCCCAAGTGAACGGTGCCTAGCTCGCTTTGCAGCGTCAGATTATCGGTCCGCGTCCAGTTGATCGCGGTGATAGTGACAGGACTTTGAGCGATTTCGCGGTAGATATTTTGCCATTCAGCAATATCGCTAGGGCGCATTCCAATGACTTGGAGCGAGGGTGGAGGTGCGATCGCGCCTAAATCTGTAAAACTGTTGCGCGGCATCCAGTTTCCTTCGGCATCTATCAGCCCTGGCTCTTCAAACGGAACAGGCCGATCGGGAATCGTTTGCAGCGGGCGCTCAGCATTGGGAATAGATACCGCAACTGGCTGCCGCTCGGTGACCTTTACATGCAAACTTGGCGGCACCAAACGACGGCTAATCATCGCCGTTTCAATAGGCGTTTGTGCCATCAGACTGTTCTCTAGTTCGTTTAGCTGTACGCTCAGCAAAGATTGAGGATAGGGTACAGGCAGCAAGCTCTGAATATTTTCATCCGAGAGCAGTTGATTATCACTCACTTCTATCTGGCTAGCGCTACGAATCAGCCAAATTGGAGAGGTGGCTAGCTTTACGGTGCCGAAAGCGAGGGCACTCATTGCTAGCGATCGCCAAACCATTTTATAAGACTTGTGCTTACGCTTAGCTTTAAGCTGTTTTCTGCGCTGAGCTAGCGCCTGCGCACTTGGACCTGTGGTTTTCGGCGGCATAGCGACAGCTAGCTGAGCGCCAGTTTGCGGCTGCGCGCCAGCAGTCGGCACACCAGCAGAATCTATGCTGCCATTGCTGCTGTGTCGGTAGGCGCTGTGTCGGTAGGCGCTATGCCATCGGGCGCTGCTGCATATCGAGATAGAGGCATAGTGATTGATTCAAGCGGCGGTGATTCATTTGAGCGTGAAATGAGCGGCAGAAGATATTACTAAAAAAAGTGAGTCCAAACAACTAGGTGTCTAGCAGGCTACCCAGATATTACCTAAAAGCTTACTTTTGTATTACTGAACTTTGGCTTGTTCAGCTTTAAGGAGTTGCGCGCAAATAAAGGACCTAACGTGCGAGGCTAAAACCGAGGGGTGAGTGTAGTCGAACCCCAGATGGACTATGACATTACTTATGGGCGCTTCCCTTGGCAGAATAGCTAGATGGCAGGCTCCAGGTTTTGCGCAAAAAGTCATACCAGCGCTTGGCAATGTCACCATCTGTAAACGGAATGCTAGCGTAGCGATCGCCTCGTAGCGTAAAGCCCAAAGAAAATCTGCCTTTCGTCGGCAGCCGATTGGGATCAACCGCCTGATGGTCCACTTCCATCATCACCTGCTCAACGTCACTTAGCCTCAATACTTTGGTCTCTATCACACCCTGCCGAGTCGGCAAACCCCAGGTGAGCTGATCCCCGTTTTGCCCGAGCGCCGCGTAGATGTCGTACTTGGCCCGTTCAAAATCAATCGCCCAGACTTTGTATGCCTCCAGCTTTCGATATTCATTCCAGCCAGCCCACGCCAACCAAGAAAATAGCCCCAGCAGCGGCAGCCACATCAAGCCTCTAACCATATCAAAGTCCCCTTAAACATTAATTCTTGAGTATTGAGTGTTAACTCTTACAACGAATACGCTTGATGTAGAGAGGAGTCTCTCCATTCTCATGAAAGATATTATTCAAGTAGATACCGTGGAATTAGGCTCCTGCTTAAAGAGCTAGACCATAGGTGGTGTTTTTTTACGACATCTCATCAGGATCTACCTACCAATACTTTTTTCTGGGAGAAGCGTATACATGCTAACTTTACTTGCTACTGCAGGCACCGTCCCCAACACCGTAGCGTGGGGCCCTAGCGTCGCCATCGTCATGATTATCTGCAATGCCTTAGCCTTTTTTATTGGTAAGCAGGTGATTCAAATTCCTGATGCGGCTCCGGCTCCGGGTGTGTTTTTGGGTTTGGGCTTGCCTGCGCTCTTGGCTGTTACAAGCCTAGGCCATGTGATCGGCGCTGGCGCTATTCTAGGTCTTGCGAACATCGGCGTTTTGTAGAGCTAAATAAAGCCTAAATAAAACCGAGTCTAAATAAAACTTAGTCTGAATCAAAACGGCCTGAGTCAGGGGTGTATCTAAATCCCGACTCAGGCTGTTTCTTGTCTAGTCTCCACCGTCAAGGACTGCCTGCAATCGCTGCCGAAACTCACCCTTAGGATGACCGCCTTTGACTTCGCCGATGACGGTAAAATTGCCTTCTAGATCATCACAAACAAGGTAAGTAGGCCAGCCCATATCTGCTTTGTCGGGGTATTGTCTCAGCAGCACTTTACGATATTTTCGGTAGGTAGCCGTGTCTTGCATTTTGATATCCACGAAGTCTAGCGATAGCTCCTTTGCCACTTTTTCATCGTAAAAGGCCATCTTGTGGCAAATACCACAGTCTTCGGAAGAGAATTTGAGGACAGCTTTTGGCATGGGTCATAAACTACGTAGAGAACTTGTTTATCATCCCATCGCTCCTTTCATGATTGCAATCTATCCTGGTAGCTTCGATCCGATTACGCTAGGCCATCTAGATATTATTACCCGTAGCAGTAAGCTGTACGACCGAGTGATTGTGGTAGTTTCGCGCAATCCTAGCAAAGATCCGTTATTCTCTGTAGAGCGGCGAATCGCTCAAATTCGGCAGGCAACGAAGGCGTTAGACAATGTTGATGTTGATAGTTTTGATGGGCTTACTGTGACCTATGCAATGGCTAGGGAGGCTAAGGTTTTGCTCAGGGGGCTCAGGGTACTTTCCGATTTTGAGAAAGAGCTGCAAATGGCACATACTAACAAAACGTTGTCTAGTGAAATTGAAACCGTTTTTTTAGCCACTTCAACGGAATATGGCTTTTTAAGTAGTAGCCTAGTCAAGGAAATTGCTAAGTTTGGTGGCCCTATTAATCATCTTGTTCCATCCCATATTGCGATTGACATTGAGAAGTGCTATGGAAAAGCCTCTCTATAATCGATAATAGAATCGGTCTTTGCGAATATTCGTAGAAACTGTATTTGCTGAAAATCTCTTACCGAACAATTTTTGTGAACACTCCTGCAAACGGCGACTACTATCAAAATCCAGCCTCCGAACGCTTCAGTATTCAGCAAGAGCTGGATCGGATTGAGGAAATCGTGCTTGAAAGCCCTACGGTCCCGCTGACGGGAAAGACGATGGTGTCTGAAGATGAGCTGCTCGACCAGCTAGATGTAGTGCGGGTAAATTTGCCAGCAGCCGTACAAGAGTCTGTGCAGATTGTGCAGCAGCGTGAAGAAATTTTGGCGGAGGCAGAGCAGTACGCGCAGGAAATTATCACCTCTGCTGAGAAGCAGGCAGCAGCGATTCTCAACGAGATGGCGATTGTTCGCCAAGCAGAGTCGCAGGCGGCTCAGCTGAGGGCGAAGACAGAGCAAGAGTGTGCGGCGCGGCGCGGGCAGACGATAGCAGAAATTGAGCAGCTGCAAAATCAGGCGCGCCAAGAGTGGGAGGAAACTCGCACCAGAACGACAAATGAAGCGAAGACCATCCAAGAAGATGCGGACACCTATGCCGATCAGGTCTTAGAGAATATGGAGCGGCAGTTTATGGAAATGCTGCATGTGCTGAGAAACGGGCGTCAAAAGATCCAGGGTGGTCAGTCTTTGGATGTGGAAAATGCAGCGCCCCCGGCGCAGATTAATCCGGCGACTGGTGGCGTCCGCCCGATGAGCCGCCGAGAGGCAATGCCGTTTAGAGCGCCGCAGGGTGGTAATCAGGGGCCTGCTCAAGATCGTCCTCCCCTACAGAGAAATCCTGGACAGCGTCCATGATCGGCTACATAAAAGGCATTTTGGCAGACAGTCAGAAGCTATCTAATGGCAGAGTGATTATCACCGTGGATGCGAGTGGCGTAGGCTATGACATGCAGGTAAATCCGCGGGCGCTGAGCGCTTTGCCGCTAGTGGGTGAAACTGTCAAGCTTTTCACTCATTTACAGAGCCGTGAGGATTTGCAGGTGCTGTTTGGCTTTGCAAGCCGGGCGGAGCGGGATGTGTTTCGGCTGCTGATTTCGGTCAGTGGGATTGGGCCGCAGATGGGGATGTCACTACTGGACACACTGGGGCTCAATGATTTGATTCAGGCGGTGGTGAATGGCAATGGCCGGATGCTGTCGCGGACACCGGGAGTGGGGACAAAGACGGCTGAGCGAATAATTTTGGAGCTGAAGACGAAGCTGGGCGAGTGGCGACAGCATTCTGGCATTGTTGCACCGACGGGTGGGCCAGTGTCGGCAGTGCAAGAGGATGTGGAGATGATGCTAGTGGCGCTGGGCTATAGCAATAGTGAAATTAGTAAGGCGCTGGTGGCGGTGGGCAGCAGTACGACGTTGAGTAAGCGCGAAGATACTGAGGAGTGGATTCGAGAAGCGATCGCATGGCTCAGTCGCTAACTGATTGGTCAAAACAGCCATCTCTAGAAAACCTGTGAGTAAAAAGCTATACAGAACCCGCCTACTTGAAAGAAGCTCAAGCAGGCGGGTTTTGCAGGCGATCGCGCTCACGGCATTAGCCAAATATTGATAGACGTTTACAAGAGATGCCTATTGGCTGTCCTATTCAGCAGATGATTCCTCTACAGGCTGCTCAGGTGCTGATTCAGCTTTTGGCTCAGGCGCTGGTTCAGCAGCAGGCGCGGCGGCAGGCTCGGGGGCTTCGTTAGTAATATTGACATCAGGCGCGTCAATAGCAGGCACATTGACATCAGGAACGTTAATCTGCACGTCTGGTAAGCTGACATCTGAGGAGGGAACTTCTCTTTCGATGACGGTGGTTTCTTTTGTGGTTTCTTTTTCGATTTGAGGCACTGCAACTGGAACAGTGTTTGTGCGATCGCCCGTCAGAAAATACAAAGCCGCCCCTGCACCCGCTGCCACCAATGCTACTAGCAGACCTATCAACAGACCGCTAGCCGCGCTATCATTTGCCTGCGCCTGGGCGGCAACCCGCTCGTGCGTTCTGATAGTACCTTGAGCATAGTTTTCATCGTTACGGCCTTTCACATAGCCATCGCGTCTAGCAAGTTCTTCAGGGGTTGCCGGACGTCCATGCACACCGCTTATTTCTTGATTACTAGGGACTTCTTGGTTACTAGAATCGTTGTTAGTCGTTGTCATTTTAATATGTCTCCAAGTGAGATAGTTAAGTGAAATAATGTATTTGAATGCCCCTTTAGCCGCAATTTAGGAAAAACGCTAGTCGCCTATTAATCGGCTATCTCCTGAAGAACAGAAGATGAAAAATAGACTGAAACATATTCATCATCTACAAGCACAACAAACAAAACAAAGTACTTTTCATCAAAATGTTTTCGATGGCAAACAAACTACCGTTCGTTCGTTTTTGCCCTTTGTTTATACATTCTGTTTCGTAGATCTTGTTCTACAGATTTTGTTCTGCACGTATAATATTCACCAACGTGGGGATAAGACTAACAAAATAAAAATAGAATCCTATCTCCCCCGAGATAGAGCTTCCACCTGCTAGCTAGCTAATCAATATTTCTTATAGCGAACCCCTAGAGACGAACCCCCACAGCGAACCCCCACAGCGAACCCCAGAGCTAAACCTCAGAGATAAACCCCAGAGATAGCAACAAGTTGCCGCGTCGAAGAAAGACTCTAACATTTCTTTTTGAATTGTGTGACAGTGAAAATACTGACACAGCCAACAGCTTTACAGCGATGGAATAGGAAAAGAAGCACGAAGGAGAAAAGGTCTCTTTAATGATGAAAACGACAAGCGGTAAGCGGTCTTTAGATCCTATTCTTAGAGCCAACTCAAAGTTGCTTTAGCGGCAGCTTTTTGAGCTTTCTGTTTGCTCTTTCCACGGCCACGACCATAGATCTTCCCATTGATTCTAACTTCCACAACAAATTCTTTATCATAATCGGGGCCACTGCTGCCGAGTTCCGCATACTCTAAACGCTTGCCTTTTTTTTGAGCCCATTCTTGAAGCTGTGTTTTGGCATCTTTGATCGCTCGTCCTACGACAGAGGGAACGACTGAATCGAAGAAGGGAATAACATACGCACTCACTGCCTGCACATTGCGTTCCGTATCTAAAAAATACGCGCCAATCATTGCCTCGAACACACTACACAGCAGCCGAGAACTATCACGCCCGCCTTCTTGGTCAGCCCCTTTACCCATCCGCAGATACTGCCCTATATCCAAAGCTTGCGCAAACTGGCATAGCTGCGGCTGATCAACTAAGGTTGCTCGCATCGTCGTCAGCTCGCCTTCTGGTTTATTAGGGTAGCGAGCATACAGATAATCTCCACTCAAAAAGGTGAGAATTGCATCACCCAAAAATTCTAGCCGCTCGTTATGAGGAACGGCTTCAGCCGGTTTGCTAGCCTGCTCGTTAGAGAAAGATCTATGCGTCATTGCCTGCTGCCACAGCAGTTCATTCTTAAAATGCGGACGTGAGAAATTTGCCATAGGTGCAAACAATAGTTGACGAGTTGACGAAGCGATTGCTGACTACTGGCCACTAACAACTATTGGCTACTGGGCTTGAAGCCAAGACTCTATCCCTTCTGCCAAGGTTATAGCTAACGCCTGCTGAGAGGCTTCATCTGTAATCCACTCAAACTCTTCTGGATTGATCATAAAGCCCAGTTCCAACAAAACAGAAGGTGCAACAGAAGGTCGTGTCAGTGCCAGATTATTCCAATACACACCGTACGACTCACGGCCCAATTCCGTGACCAAATAGTCGTGTAAAAAGGTCGCTAGATCGTGCGCCTGAGGATAGTACCAAAACGTGCCAACGCCTGCGCTTTCTAGTGCATTGCCCGCGTCGGGCAATGCGTTGTAGTGAAGACTCAAAGCCATTGTCGGTTCGGTGGCCTCAATCATCTCGACTCTGTCGGCTGGAAACAAATCGTCGTCGCCTTCACGCGTCATCACAACCGTTGCCCCGCGAGCTTCGAGTTCATCGCGCAATAGTTTAGAAACAATCAGTGTCACGTCTTTTTCAGGGTAGCCCGTGGGGCCTCTAGAGCCAAAGTCCTCATCGCTGCCATGCCCCGGATCGAGCAAAATAGTCGTGCCTTGCAAGCTGTTGTTGGGTGGCGCATGGCGTAACGAGAGAATGAGGCTAGTGCCCTCATAGCGCAGCTTGTAGCCCCACTGCTGCGGTTTCTTAAAGTGAAAGGTATATTCCGCGCTATTTGAAAAAGCAGCGTCAGAAAGAACAGAGTTAAAGTCCATTCTTTCCACAACCGGATCGTTAGAGAAATAGATAGTATCGGTTTGAGGCGTTGTGTTGTGTAGGGTCAAAGAAAGCGACTGGCTCTCTTGGACGACAGAGACTGGGACAGGGGTTTGTAGCGGGAAAACAACCTCAGTCCAGTCGCCAACCTGGCTGGCGCTAATGCCACGAATGATGCTACGAGGCGGGACAGACGCAGCGCTGATTTGCGTTTCGGCAGCTTTGATCCAGCCGCCATAGTCTAGCCGTAGCCACTCACCTTCACGGCCTGTGATGGCGGCGCGAGTTCCGGCAGGTAAGGGCGTAATTCGTGAGTAGCTGGTGCTAGGACCCGTGCGGGCAACCCCCTCGGCGACGGTCACCTGGGCGACTTCAAAGGTGGTTGGCGATAGAATGCTGACGCGGCCTGGTGCCTCTGCCGTGACGGTTTCTCCTTGCGCTTGAACGGTAAAGCTGGGCAAACCAAGATCGCCGGGTTCGGTGGGCTGTGTGCAGCCTGCGTATTCGGTAGCGTTGAGCGTAACAGGGGCAGTTTGTGAGGTGAGTACGGCTGAGTTTGGTGGCAGGTCTACGCTGGTTTGGGGAGTAAGGATGATGGTTTCGCTGCCGAGGGTGGCGGTGACTTGGGCATTGGGCGGAGCGATCGCACTCAAACAAACCAGCTCTCCGGGCATCCGGGCAATATCCACCGCAGGCGTCAGCGTCCCCTCAGCAAAGCCGACCCCATCCGGCATTGTCGGCTCGCTAGAAACCCGAGTAATGCTCAGCGTTAGGCTTTGGTCACCTTGCACTAGCGTAAAAACATTCTCACCTAACGCTAGCGGCAGCGAGGGCGCAAAATGTCCGTCGCTGCTTCGATTTTCGACCGGTTGCCCGTTAATAGTCACCGGTTGGCTAGGGTCTGCTGTGCCAATAAAAAATATCTGATCGGCCACTGTTTCGTGCTCGGCAGGCGGGTAAGCGACAAATAACTGGTCTGGACTGCTTTGAACAATATTTTGAGCGATCATATTCTGAGCGATCGCATCCTGATCAGTCACATTCTGACCAATCACCGATGGCGCTAAGAACTCCGCTGCCTGAACATTCAAAGGAACGACAGTACCGACGAGTCCACACAGCAGACTGAGTGTCTTATAGTTCCAAAAATCGCTCACACCAGTTTTCCCTTTCAACAAATAAACAACGAATAAGCGCAGACAAAAATAGCCTTGAGAGTGACTATAAAGCAGATTCAATTACTTCCAGTCTAATATTCTAAGGGCTTGGGAACCTCTACACGTAGCGCCAATCGAATGCCTCTACCCCTTCGGTCTGCTCATCCGCTGCTCGCCAAACTGCTACCGCCACCAAAAACCGCTGGATGGACACTGCCTTTTTTCCAGCTTGCGGCTGCTAATACAGCTTCAAATTTGATGGTGCCGTTGGCGGGTCTCATTGACACCGCTTTTTTAGGTCACCTTAGTGAGGTTCGCTATCTTAACGGGGTGACCTTAGCGACCGTTATTTTTAACGTAATCTACTGGAGTTTTAACTTTTTTCGGATGGGGACAACAGGGCCTACTGCGCAGGCAGATGGGCAGGCAGATGAGGCAACGGTATGGCTAATTGGTATGCGCAACGCGCTGCTGGCACTAGGCACGGGTATAGGCGTGTGGCTGTTGCGAGCGCCCATTGCCACGCTAGGATTTGCGCTGCTGCAAGCTGGGCCGGGGGTCAAAGAAGCCGCGATCGCATTCTTTCAAGGCCGCATCATCGGCGCACCGGCTGTCTTAGTCAACTTTGTGCTGCTCGGCTGGCTGCTAGGCCGCGCTCAGGGCAGGGCCGTCGTCTTGCTGGCGATCATTGGCAATGGCAGCAACATATTGCTGGACTATTGGTTTATTCGGCGGCTGGGCTGGGCCAGCTATGGCGCAGGTTTAGCGACTGCGCTGAGCCAATACATCATGCTGGCAGTGGGCCTAGTGATCATATTCACGCGCTCAGTACCCTGGCACCTATGGCCACAGATCAAATCTCGACTTTGGCAACCGGCGGCGCTTCGGGCGCTGTTTGGGCTCAACCGAGATATTTTAATTCGTACGTTCGCCCTAGTGATCTCGATCTCTTTGTTCACTAACTTTAGTTCTGGGCTAGGCGAGACGGTGCTAGGCGTCAATACGCTGCTAATGCAGGTGTTCTTGATGGCGGCTTATTTCATTGACGGGATTGCACTGGCCGTAGAAAGCTATGCCGGACGGTTTTACGGGCAAAAAGCGACGGCTGATTTGCACTGGCTGCTGCTGTTGGGGCTAGGGGGCAGCGTGGGATTAGGTGGTGCGATCGCCCTCACCCTGCTCATTTGGCCCTTACCCTTTTTTGGCCTACTCACTAGCCACACCAGCCTCCTGACACAAATTCCCCTCTATGTCGCTTGGCTGATTCCGGTTCTCAGCTTCGGTGCCATTGCCTTCGTTTTAGACGGCTATTTTCTGGGTCTTACCGATGGTCGCGTACTTAGAAACAGCACATTAGCCGCCGCTGGTATAGGATTTTTGCCGCTGGCGCTCGTCGCTAGCTGGCTAGAGAACCCTCATTTGCTTTGGCTTGCACTCGTCGGACTCATGATCATGAGAGCGACTACGCTGCTCTACAAAGTGCCAGCGACGCTAGATAACCCATAAAACTCTCAACCACAAAACTCAATCAAAAAAACGATGGCCAGCCACAGCCAACCATCGTCTTAATCTTTTCAGAGTGTTCTGTTCAGGATTTTGATTCCAGGACTTTGATTCCAGGACTCTAATTCCTACTTGCGCATATCCTTTGCCATGTTGCGAAACATGTCCATATCGCTGGAAGCTGGCTTGCGTCGAGTTGACTTAGGCACAGAAGAACTCTCTGACGTGGGCGTAGAAGGCGTATTGAATGTATCCGCAGAGCTAGAGGCAGAGAAGCTACCCGTTCCATCTACCGACTTTGCACCCAGCGCAGAAATCTGCCTAACGCTTTCTAGATGCTCTGCTTGGCCTTTCTTCTTAGCAAAGGTTCGTCTAACCACCTTGTTAGAGCGCATATAGTCAATGTTGCCAAAGGTTTTGGCATCGTCGTCATTGAGATAAAACGATTCCTTAGGTGCGGTGTCATCTTTAGGAGTACCCTTACCAAACACAAATTCTAAAATACCCATTGTTTTCCTAACTAATTGAATGAAAAGCTATGTATATCCATATTAACTTTTATTTCCTTTCTAAGAAAGGGGAAATTAGGAAAAGTCTAGTGAGAGCGTTGAAAACGCTACCTTAAACCAAAAATTAGCCTCACAGTTTTCGCTGTCTCACAGTTTGCGCTGATAGTCTTCTAATAAATCAATCAGGCTAACCTGGCACTGCATCGGTAGCAGTTCAGCCAAAGGAACCGTACGCTTACCGCCACCTAGCTTAATCGGAATATCTTGCAAAATTTTGACGACGCCGTCCTCAGAAATCTCATCAGCGGTGACCATCGGTAAAAGCTTTTCGGCTAGCGATGTGTGGAGCTCAGCAACCCCTAAGTACAGATGCCACTTAGCGATATCGATATAGATATTTTCGCCTATGTCAGCGGCAAGAGCCTCTAGCATTTCGGTGGAGTATGTGGACATGGTGCTTCCTCTAGAAGGTAGTTTAAAAAGCTCAAATAACGGCGCGGATAAAAGCGATCGCGGCGCGCTCATTTACCAATATCTACCGGCTTTGGCGTATAGTCTGCCAGCACAAAGACGTACATAGCGTGAGCAAATAAAATGCCCAACATGATAAAAGTAACGACTTTAGCTTGTGGCAGCGAGCCAGGATTTAGCGTGTTGAAAAACCAAATAGATGAGTTAACTGCCGCGAATCCAGCGACATGAACAGCAAAGTTGATGCGATCTTCTAATCGGCGCAGTGGCGGGTCGTTAGCAGGATCGGGTTCGCGAGGCCAGCGAGGAGGCATAAAGGTTCAAAAAGAGCGGGTGCTTCTTATTGTAGTGAATGGTGGTGCCATGAATAGCGGCTTCAGGTTGGATTCAAAATCGACCGCTGCCAGTGGCCCGATTTACCGCCAATTTTTTCGAGTAGCTGAATATCGCCAATTTTCATAGATTTTTCGAGGGCCTTGGCCATGTCATACAGCGTTAAGGCCGCGACCGATACGGCAGTTAGCGCTTCCATTTCTACACCGGTTTCTGACTTGGTTTTGACAGTAGCCTCAATGCGATAGCCCGGCAGCGTCACGTCTGGAGCAATCGCAACTTCAATTTTTTTGAGCGGCAGTGGATGGCACAGCGGAATGAGCGTTGACGTTTGCTTGGCAGCCATAATGCCTGCCAGCCTAGCAGTCCCAAGCACATCACCTTTGGGCATGTTGCCCTGCTCGATGGCCTTGAGGGTTTCTAGGGTCATGGTGATGGTGCCAGTTGCGATCGCCTGCCGAACAGTCGGCGCTTTGGCCGAAACGTCTACCATTCGCGCCTGCCCCTGCGCATCTAAGTGAGTCAGTGGGTGAGCCAGTGAGTCAGTGAGTGGAGTAATCAGCGGATCAGAACTCATATTTTTGGTAGACGAGGAGCCTATGTGGTGTGTTACTATTAAATCCCCAAACGGGAATGCGGATGGGCCTGTAGCTCAGTGGACTAGAGCACGTGGCTACGGACTACGGTGTCGGGAGTTCGAATCTCTCCAGGCTCGCTTTTTCCAATTTTTGTTTGGTTAACCAATTTTTGTTTGGTTAGATAGGGTGTCAGACTACTTTTGAGTCGGGCACCTTATTTTTTTTGCTGCATTTTTGGGGCTGCCTCTCTGCGACTGCGACTGCGACGGATCGGCGGCGCTGCTTTTCCAGGCCCGCTCTTCGGTGGCTGTGCCTCTGTTCCTTAGCTTCTGACGGCATAAATATCTCTGCCGCCGTTCAATGCGAATCGAACAGAGTGAGACAGGTCTTTGCTAGAGGTCGTGATAAAGATTAGCAGCCCTAGAAACGTCAGCAGCCCAGACAGCGCAAATACAACCGGGTAGCTACTAAAGTCAGCAATGCGTCCCATCGCGGGGCCTGCCAAGGCAATCCCCAAATCAAAGCCAGTCAGACATAGGCCGAAGGTGATCCCTCGCTCATTTGGCAGCGAGCGGTCGGCCATCAGCGCGGCAATGATGGGAATAAGAGTGCCGCTACCTGCACCTTGAAAAGCGCCTGCAAGCAGCAGCATAGGCGCGCTAGTGGACAGGCTAAGCGTCAGCATGGCAAACGTATAAAACATCAGGCCCATACTAATAAAGCGCCCACGCCCAAGCTGGTCGCTGGCTTTTCCAGCGATCGCACGAATAGAAAAAGAGGCGATCGCACTCGCCGTATAAACCAAGCCAATATTGACCGCAATCCCGCTCTCGCGGACATGCAGGGGCACAAACGCCACCATAGAGCCGAAGGCCGTCCCCACCATAAACAAAATCAGTGCGGGGGTGCGGATACGTGCGGTAAATAAGAGGCTCCAAAAGGCAGAGGGTTTGCGCTTAGCGTCTTTTTGCAGCGAGCCAGATCTGGGCACAGCCAGATCGCTAACCGGGCGGGGCGGCTCGCGGGCAACCAAAACGCACAGCGTGCCGATTATCCCTAGCGCAGTCATGGTCAAAAAAGCAAACGTAAAGCTGCCTTCCAAATAGCCGCCCAGGGCCGGACCAATGGCCATACCAACAGGGCTAGCCAAGCTCATATAGCCGATCAGCTCACCCCGCTGGTGCAGTGGGGCCATATCGGCAATAGAGGTAGTATAGGCAGTGGCAAAGGCGGCGATGCTAATACCGTGAAAGGCCCGAGTAATCCCTAACAGCAAGATAGACGACTTGATTTGCCAGCCCCAAGGCAGCGTGATCAAAACATTGGGCACAAAGCTAACCCCAAGGTAAAGCAAAGGCGCGATCGCAATCACCACAATTCCAATCAGCAGCGCAGGCTTACGGCCTTTGTCATCAATAAACTGAGACATGCGGGGGCGCAGGCCCAACAGGCCAATGGCAAACGCGGCCATCACCCAGCCAATCTCCTGGTTAGTCGCCCCAAAGCTTTCTATATATATCGATAGGTTAGGCAGCATTCCTGCTAGCCCTGCCCAAAAGCACAGAGACGCACAAAAGAAGATAATCAAATTGCGTCTGAGTGCGGGTTCAAAGGTCTTAAAAAGTTCCAAACAGCCTCCTCGGCTGAAACATATTTGACAATGTTAACAACTGTTAAGCCTTCTTTGCGGAGCCATCCGCATCAGCAACCGAGCCCTTGTGAGCACCGCCCTTATGAGCACCGCCCTTGTGAGCACCCTGCGTCCTGTCCAATCAATCGAAAGAACCGCCGTTTTCGACAGCACTGGCCATTATCGCTATCGACTAGGCAGACGCTGGCAGCCTAGCGGCATAGAAATCGCCTTTGTGATGCTCAATCCTAGCCGTGCGGATGCAGCCTGTGATGACCCCACGCTGCGGGCCTGCATTCAATTTGCGCAGCGGTGGAACTGTGCCGCTCTATCTGTAGTAAATCTATTTGGCTATCGCACACCGCACCCAAGCGAGTTAAAGCAGGCGCAAGATCCGGTGGGCCCTGAGAACGATGCGTACGTTCTGCAAGCAGTAAGTGAAGCGGAAAAAGTAGTGCTGGCTTGGGGAAATGAAGGAAAGCTATGGGCGCGCGATCGCGCCATGCTCAATCAGCTAACGCCCCACCAGCACAAGCTCTACTGCATACAGCGCAACCGTTCTGGCCAACCTCGGCACCCGCTATACATCCCGCGCACCCTGCCGCTGCAAAAGTTCGAGTCCTAGATTTCGAGTCCTAGATTTCGAGTCCTAGATTTCGAGTCCTAGATCAGGCCCAGTCCAAGCCCAGCCCAAGCTCAGACCCTACCCTAACGGCACCCACTGACTCGCGGATTCACCCACAACCGCTTTCAGCACCCAGTTGCGCAGCAGGGCATCAACTTCAGCAGGCGCATCGTCATGCGGGCAGTGGCCCGCATTAATGTGATGATCTTCTAAATTGTCGTAGTACTTTTGAAACAGCGCGCCCCGGCTGTAGGTATCCATCCACGGATCCGCGTCACCCCAAATCAACAGCAAAGGGCAGGTCATTTCAGCCAGCAGCGTATCTACATACTCACCCCGCTCTGCCTTGAACAGCGCAGCAAATGCCGCTGCGGCGTCTGGGTCAGTCGCAGGTCGGTAAAGGTCTTCTACCAGCTGTTCGGTGACTTCTTCTTTGTTGACATAGACCTGCTCTAGCGTTTTGCGAATATATGATTTTTTGCGGACAAACTGAAAAATAGTCCAGCTAGGCAGCGGTGACAGCACCACCGTTTTCACCAGCTCACCAATCGCTTTTTGAATAGGATTTGGGGCGCTATTATCTGCCTGCTGCTCACTAAAAGACCCAACGCCGTTGATCATACACACACCGATTACATTTTCTGGACAAGTTGCACCCGTATACAGGCTGCTGTAGCCGCCAATAGAATTGCCCGCTACAACCGCAGGGCGACCAATAACCGTTTTGATAAAGCTGTTGATTTGATCGCGCCAGAGCTGAGGACTATAGCCACCGCTAGGTTTCGACGAGCGGCCAAAGCCAATCAGATCGAGCGCATACACCTCGAAGGATGACTGCAGCTCGGCGACGTTTTTACGCCAGTGGTCGGTTGAGGCTCCAAAGCCGTGAATAAACAGTAGCGGTGGCCGTTCAAGGTATTGAGTTTTAGCCGATTCACCCGCATGGACGTAGTGAATTCGGTAGCCTGACCAAGCCCAGTAAGCTCCATTATGAGCCGCCGGAATAACGGGTGCAGGCATAGTTGGGTTCGGCTCGATGGCAGTCATAACAGGTTTGTAAAGAAAGGTAAAGGCTCTCTTTAGTCTATCGTGGTAGAGGACTGACGGCATATGCTGACGGCATATAGCTCTGTTTTAGTGAGCGGGTTGATAGGCGGGTTGATGGGCGGGTTGTTAATGAGCGGATTTATGAAGATGAGCGGGTTTATAACCTGTGGGGAGGAACGATGTCGCTATCTCATCAGGTGGTGATCCGCAAACGGCGATCGCCTGCAACTTGGTTTGAGCGGGTGATGAGCGCGATCGCATTCGTCAACCTTCTACTTGTCCTCTTCGATCTCAGCTACATTCGCTTTCGCGATCTCTATCTAAACGTGCTGCCAGAGGCCACTGTTTGGTACGGCGAAACCTTCAAAGGCATTGAACCAGAACGAACCACGACCAGCTATTTGGCAACCGTTAACGAACTGGCCAATAGGACCGGCAGCAGCCCTGCCGACGAACTAGCGAGAGGGCGGCTTTTAACGCAGCTCAGAGAGCAGAGTACGGCCATTATTGATGAAGATCCGTTTGCGGTTGCGGGCAAGTCTGGCACATTAGAGCAGATTAAAAATTTGATGCGATCGCGCACAGATCGAGAATCGTCCAAAGCTGCCTTCAATGCCTTTTGGCGCGATGCAGACTTCCAAGGTTCTATCGATCAAGGAACCGATCAAGGCACTGCCGATCAAGGCACTGCCCAAGAGAAACTGACATTCTTCAACACTGAAATTCGCCCGCTGATGGAGACCAACTACTATCGGGGCATTGACGAGAGCGGTGGCCCAACTGACCTGTTTTGGCGAATCGACATTTGGTTTATGGCCTTATTCGCCACCGAGTTTCTTGCTCGCACCTACGTCTTGAGCCGTCGACATCAGGGCACAAGCTGGATCGATGCCATGCTGTGGCGCATATACGACGTGCCGATGTTTTTAGGGTTTTGGCGATGGCTGCGAGTCATTCCGGTGACGATAAGACTGCATCAGGCCCGCTGGTTAAATTTAGAACCTGCTCGCAATCGGCTCAGTCGGGCGCTAGTCAGTCAATTTGCGGTTGAGCTTACCGAAATCGTATTACTACGGGTGATTGACCAAGGGCAAAGGGTGGTGCGCGAGGGAGGAATTAGCAGACTAATTGTGGCTATGGGCGATCGCACTCAGTACGTCGATATCAACGGCGTTGATGAGGTACAAACCATCGCCAAAAAGCTATCTGACATTGTGGTGTATCAAGTTTTACCCAGCATCAAGCCAGAACTAGATGCGCTTTTACAGCACAGCGTTGTCGGCGCGCTGCAACAGGCCCCCGCCTACCAAGGGCTAAAATTCATGCCCGGATTTGACACTCTTTCCAAACAGATTTCTCATCAGGTGGTAAGCGAGCTTTCTAAAACGCTGACTCAAACCCTGCAAAGCGCCTTTGCCGACGAGCAAGGCGCAGCCCTTACCGGTCAGCTCATTGCCAGCTTTGGCGATAGCCTGCGCCGAGAAATGCAAAAAGAAGACACGCTTGCCGAAGTTCGCCAGCTCGTTGACGATTTGCTCGAAGAAATTAAGCTCAACTACATCGAAGGCATCGCTGCCGAAGACGTGGATCAAATGCAAGCCGCCCGCTATCGGCTGTATGGCGTCACCAGTAGAAGCCAATAGCAAAAGCAGCACAGCCACAAAACGTTGCACAGGCGAATCAGCAATATCACAAGACCATGCGCTAGACTGTCTTAGGACAGCGCACTCTAGGAACAGAGTGTTTAGCGCCTATTACGGGCCCTGTTACGGATAGCTTTCACTAAGCTATTTTGACCTAACTCGTCTGGCCCACCTGGGCCATCGCGAAAAGTGGGAGCTTTTATAGAGCCCGCTTTTTTTATTGGTTAGCTGTTTTTACCCTTTCAGCCTAAAGCGTTTGCCCTTTACCACCTGAGGCGCTGGGCTTGGGTATTTTGCTTTTCTAGCAGTATGTTATGACGCATCCTTTAATCCCGCAGGTCATGGAGCTGGCTGCTCCCATTGCCACTGGCATTGGCCTAGAAATTGTCGAAGCTGTCTTTCAAACCAATCAAAGCCCCCCCGTGCTGCGCATTACGGTGCGAAACCCTAGTCAAGAAGACACCGGACTCAATGACTGTGAGCGCTTAAACGCAGTGCTAGCAGAAGCTTTGGATGAATCCGAGATCATTCCAGATGCCTACGTACTAGAGATTTCTAGCCCTGGCGTATCGGATGTGCTGACGAGCGATCGCGACTTCCAAGTCTTCAAAGGCTTCCCCGTAGAAGTTCAGCTCAGCGAACCGCACAAAAATAAGCAGATTTGGCAAGGCAGCCTAGTCGGTCGTGATGAGGATAAAGTCTCACTCAATCTGAAAGGCAGGCCCATCAAACTTCCTCGTGGACTGGTTATGTCCGTTCAGCTCAGTACTGAGGAGGGCTAGTGAGCACTCCCCCATGAGTACTCCCCAACGAGTACTCAACAGTCAATAGGCAGAAAAAGCCGCAGCGATCGCTAATTTTGAATAGCGTCATTCGTCATTAAATTAGTCAGTGAATTAGTCAGCGTAATTATCGAAAAAGAGGTCACATTTTTATGTCAATGGTAGAGTTGCCCGGTTTGCAAGACATGATCAAAGGCATTAGCCAGCAGCGAAACCTGCCGGAATCTGCCGTAGAGCTAGCCCTACAAGAAGCGCTCTTAAAAGGGTACGAACGCTATCGCCGTACTCAAGAAATGAACAGCCAGTTCGATGAAGAGTACTTCGATAACTTCAACGTACAGCTAGACGTAGAAGAGGAAGGCTTTCGTGTCTTGGCCGAAAAAACTATCGTTGAAGACGTTGAAAACGCCGACCATCAGATCGGCCTCAAAGCCGTTCAAGAAGTTGCACCCGAGGCTCTAGCCGGTGACCAAGTTGTCCTAGACGTCACACCCGAGAAAAAAGAAGACTTTGGCCGCATGGCCGCGATTCAAACCAAACAGGTGCTTGCCCAAAAGCTTAGAGATCAGCAGCGACGCCTGATCCAAGAAGAATTCCAAGACCTAGAAGGCTCCATTCTCAACGCCAGAGTGCTGCGTTTCGAGCGGCAGTCCGTCATTATGGCGGTCAGCAGCGGCATCGGCCAGCCCGACACCGAAGCCGAACTGCTCAAGCGCGACCAGCTCCCCAACGACAACTACCGAGCCAATGCCACCTTCAGAGTTGCCCTCAAGCGCGTCTCCGAAGGCTCTCACCGCGGTCCGCAGCTGCTGGTATCTAGATCAGATGCCAGCCTTGTGGTCGAGATGTTTTCTAACGAGGTGCCTGAAATTGAGGACGAGGTCGTTCGGATCGTGGCGGTTGCCCGCGAGGCAAATCCCCCTTCTCGCTCTGTGGGCCCTCGTACCAAAATTGCTGTCGATACGCTAGAAAGCGATGTCGATCCGGTTGGGGCCTGCATCGGCGCACGCGGATCGCGCATTCAGGTAGTCGTCAACGAGCTGCGGGGCGAAAAGATTGACGTGATTCGCTGGTCGCCCGATCCGTCTACTTATATATCCAACGCGCTGAGCCCCGCTCGGGTTGATGAAGTGCGGCTGATGGATTCTGAAGGACGTCAGGCACATGTGCTAGTCCCAGAAGATCAGCTCAGCTTGGCCATTGGTAAGGAAGGCCAAAATGTCCGTCTCGCCGCTCGCCTAACGGGTTGGAAAATTGATATCAAGGACTCAGCTAAGTATGACTACGAAACTGAGGATGCCAAGGTAGAGGAAATCGCTGAAAAGCGTAGATTAGCCGCAGAAGAGGCGGAACGGCTAGCAGCAGAGGAAGCGGCGGAAATTGCAGAAGCTGAAGAGTGGCGAGCCAAGGCTAGAGCTGCAGCCGCCGCAAAGCAGCTTGCCCTAGAAGCCGAAGCACTGGGCATTAGTGTTGAAGAACTGAGTGCGCAACGGGCAGAGGAAGCAGCCGCAGCCGCAGCCGCAGCCGATCTGGAACTGGAGTACGAAATTCCTGATGATGCCGAAATCCGTGATGCCGAAACGGATGATGCCGAAACGAATGATGGTGAAGCAGTGGAGAATGAAGTCGAAACAGACAGCGTAGCCAAGGAAAGTGCGATCGCTGCTGACATGGCTGAAGAACCTGAGCAAGAGATGTCAGCGCCAACTGCTGACAACGCGGCTGACGACGCCATCGAATATGCGGTTGAAGAAGCGATCGCAGTAGCAAAGGCCGCAGAGACCGCAGATTCAGACACCACAGAAGAGGAGTAGGTCGGTCGCGGCTAGCTGCGATCGCCGATAAACGGCAGAAGAAATGGCAGAGAAAGACCATCGGCTATGCATTAGCTGTCGCCAAAACGCACATCGAGACCAGCTATGGCGAGTGGTTCGGACCCACCCAAATCGTCATATTCAACTCGATACGGGAATGGGACGCTCTGCCTATCTTTGCAAGCAAGCGAGCTGTCTACAGGCAGCGAAAAAGAAAGATCGGCTCAGTCGCGCTTTGAGAATCAAAGTTTCTGCCGAGATATATCGGCAGCTCGAAGCTCGCCTGGTGCAAAAGATAGAGGCACAAAAGATAGAATAGTCAAAGCAGGGCAACACTAAAATTAATGTCTGAAGATGAGACTTCAGAATGAAGCTTTGTAGAGTGCAGGATCAAAAAATGCATAAAAGACACTAAGCAATATGTGCACATCGTCTATTGTTTTGACTAGAATGTGTGCTCACTCGTTTACAGTAAAAGAATAGGCGCATCTTAAAGTACACACTTTATTAAGCAGCCAAAAAGCACAGGA
Organism: uncultured cyanobacterium; assembly: GCA_963833005.1. Lineage (GTDB taxonomy): Bacteria > Cyanobacteriota > Cyanobacteriia > Phormidesmidales > Phormidesmidaceae > Phormidesmis. The sequence continues at coordinate 30,408 of CAWHWK010000014.1, forward strand.
TTGAGCAGCTATATCCTTAACAGGGCATATAGGCTAGAAAATAGCAACCGCTTTAATTTATGCTTGGAAGTCAAGCGTGTTGATTCGATAAGGGCAATAGGTCTTATGTAACACACATCGTTAGTCAGGTTTGAAGAGGGTAAGGATGAATACAGGTAAAGTAAGGATTTACGAGCTATCGAAGGAGTTAGATCTGGAAAACAAGGACATTTTGGCTATTTGCAAAGATGAAGGAATTGCGGCAAAAAGCCACAGCAGCACCATCACAGAAGAAGACGTAGCCAAAATTAGAAGCGTCGCTACGGCTGAAGGCTACAAGCCAATTAGCAAAAAAGCTACTCGACCAAAAGCCAGTAGCACCTCAAAAAGCAGCTCATCTGCGACCAAGCCATTGGCCAAGCCCAATCGTCCACGTCAGCAGCAAATTTTAGAAATTCGCCGCTACCCCAAGCCTGCCAACGAGCCTGCGACTCCTCCCTCTCGCCCGGAATCATCTTCAGAACCTGCTGCTACCCCAACATCATCAGCGGCTATAGGCGGCAAAAAGCCAACGCCACCTAGCAGCCCCTCGCTAGTAGCTCCACCCGCTAGGCCAGAGAAACCGGCCGCGGTCAAGTCGAGCAACGCCAGTAGCAATGGCAGCGGCAATAGCAATGGTGATAGCAACGGCAGCGAGGACATTGTTGAGGCGACGTCACCAGCACCACTAGCGCCTGAGAGAGAAGAACTCACAGGCCCTCCGAAGCCAGCCACATCGCCCGCATCGTCCGCAGAGAGCATAGTAACAACCTCTGGTGCTACCCGCCCAGACCAGTTAAAGCCAAAGCTAGTGTCTCCACCGTCTAGACCCTCTGGCCGGTCTTCATCGAGTGCGAGTGACGGCGGTGATAGTGAAACAGTCAGCCGAGTGGCTCGCCCTGTATTGAAGCGCGATCGCTCTGGGAGCAGCTCTAATAGCGACAGCAGCGATCGCCCCAGCCGCCCCTCACTAGATAAAGACAGCAGTGGTAACCGAGACAGCGGTGGCAACAGAGACAGCGGTAGCGCAGCGCCCCCCGCACCCAAAAAGCCCGTAGTTGAGCTGCGTCGCCCGGTATCTCGTAAGACCGCAAGCGAAAGCACAGATACTGACGACAATGACGGCGATAGCGATGACGACCAGTCGTTCGTCGATCCAGCGCTAGAGCTGCGTCGCCCCACGCCACCGCGCCCACCCAAGCGTCGCGATCGCAGCGCTGGCGATGACGATGACGAGCAGGAAATCAGACCGAAAAAGACTACCAAGACCAAGCGTCAGCGAGTCATCATTGACGACGATGAAGACTTTGAAGATGCCGAATCATCGAGCAGCGAAGTGACCTCCGCGCAGATGAATCTATCGCTGATGAGACCGCCCAAGCCCAAGGGCCCTAAGCAGTCTAGACCCGCTCCAACAACGAAGAAAACGAAGCAGCGTACGCCGTCGCGCCGAGAGCGCCGAGAGCGCAAGCAGGATGCACCGCCAGAAAGACCAGAGATGATTGTGCTCACAGGCGGCATCAGCGTGCACGATTTAGCCGATCAGCTAGTGGTTCCACAGACAGATATTATCAAGCTGCTGTTCTTCAAAGGGATCGCAACTAATGTCAACCAGACATTGGATATGCCAACAGCTGAAATGGTGGCAACCGAGTTTGGGGTAGAAGCGGTCACAGCTGAGGAAGCGCCCGAAGCCCGTAAGGTCACAGATATGATCGGGGCTGAGGATGTCGAAGACCTCATCAGTCGTCCGCCTGTAGTTACCATCATGGGCCACGTTGACCACGGTAAAACCAGTCTGCTGGACTACATTCGTCAGGCCAAAGTTACCGAAGGTGAGGCCGGGGGAATTACCCAGCACATCGGTGCGTATCACGTCGATCTCCAGTCCAATCCAAATAGCGATCGCAAATCGGGGCAAATCGTATTCTTAGATACGCCGGGCCACGAAGCCTTTACCGCTATGCGGGCAAGAGGAACACGCGTAACGGATATCGCGATTTTGGTCGTTGCTGCTGACGATGGCGTCAGACCTCAAACCATTGAGGCGATTAGCCATGCTAAGGCGGCAGGCGTACCGATTGTGGTCGCCATCAACAAAATCGATAAAGAAGCGGCAAATCCCGACCGGGTGAAGCAAGAGCTGATGGAATACGAGCTAGTGCCTGAAGAGTACGGCGGCGACACCATTATGGTGCCAGTGAGTGCGATTACAGGTGAGAACGTAGACACCATTCTAGAAATGCTGCTGCTAGTTGCCGAAGTTGAAGACCTGCAGGCGAATCCTAATCGATTGGCACGAGGCACGGTGATTGAAGCTCACCTAGATAAGACCAGAGGCCCCGTTGCAACTCTGCTAGTGCAGAACGGCACTCTGAAAATCGGAGATGCCTTTGCTGCCGGGCCTGTGTTTGGTCGGGTAAAAGCGATGGTTGACGATCGAGGCAACGCTTCGAGTGATGTTAAGCCATCCTTTGCGGTAGAGGTGCTGGGCCTAAATGATGTGCCTCCGGCAGGTGAAGAGTTTGAGGTCTACGCTGAAGAGCGTGACGCTAGAGCCGCTGCCGACGAGAAAGCCATTGAGCAGCGTCAGTCTAGGCTGGCACAGACGATGGCCTCACGCCGAGTCACGCTGAACTCTTTGTCAGAACAGGCAAAAGAGGGCGAACTCAAGGAGCTGAACCTAATTTTGAAGGCAGATGTTCAAGGTTCACTAGAAGCCATTCTGGGCTCCTTGCAGCAGCTACCTCAAGGTGAGGTGCAAATTCGAGTGCTGATGGCCGCACCGGGCGAGATTAGTGAAACCGACGTAGATTTAGCCGCAGCTAGTGGCGCAGTTATCATCGGATTTAACACAACCGTCTCGAACGCGGCTAGGCTCGAAGCCGATAATCTCGGCGTTGACATTCAAGACTACGACATCATCTACAAGCTGCTTGAAGACATTGAAGGCGCAATGGAAGGTCTGCTAGAGCCAGAGCTGGTTGAAGAACCGCTCGGCCAGGTAGAAGTTCGGGCCGTCTTCCCTGTGCGCAAGGGCACCGTTGCCGGTTGCTATGTGCTTTCAGGTAAGGTGACGCGAAACTGTAGAGTGCGCGTTAAGCGAGGCGATGAGGTGATGTACGAGGGCAATCTTGATTCGCTCAAGCGGATGAAGGACGACGTCAAAGAAGTCAACTCTGGCTTTGAGTGCGGCATCGCAGTTGGCGGATTCAACGACTGGAAGGAGGGCGATTTGGTTAATGCCTTCAAGATGATCTCTCAGCGTCGAACGCTCGCTCGCGCGTAGCCGCTAGGAGATAAGATCTTGCCTATAAAGATCGCATCGTGAGCTAAATTCAGTCACATGATAAAACTGCAGCAGAACCGCTATTTATGGGTACATTTCGCCGGACTGGCGTTTGTGCCCCTGCTGCTAGATATTTGCTTAGCAGGGCTTGCTTCGGCGGGGCCTGCTTTGCCGTTTAGAGGTCAGTTCTGGGCGATCGCACTGCTCGGCATCGCACCTGGTCTGGCCATGCAGTGGTTCAAGCCTTTCTACGTCTTTAGCCTGCCGCCCTCAGCGCTCAAACCCTCAGTGCTCAGTGAAGATCAGCGGCGCTGCCTACGGATCTTCAAATCTTGGCAGATTAAAGCCTTGGCCATTGCGGTGGCCGCACTTTTGCTATGGATACTGGTTCAGCTCTATACCTTGTCGCCGCTGCTAAGCCCGATGCTGACACCAAGAGCCGGGCTAATCAGCGCGGCGATCGCATTTTTTGTTGCCGCCACGTTTATGCAAATTTCCGTGAGTGCAGCCAGAGCTTTGCTGATTGGGCCAGACGCACTGAAGCGGGTGCCCGCTTGTGAAGAGCGCACGATCGCCCAAGATTTTTTGATCGCAGGCATCAGGGTCAACCAGCTTTTACCCGATAGTTACGAGTCGTCTAAGCCAAAAGCCAATAGCCCCGCTAAAACCGTTGATCGGCAGCACCAGCAACCTACTGCGGCAGTCATTTTGGCAGGTAGCGCAGACAAAGCCGCTAGTGATAGTGATGCAGACGATAAAGATGCAGTTAGTAAAGATGGCAATAAAGGTAAGGCAGACGTGGAAAAGACCGTCGGCACAGAAGAAACCATCAGTGAGGAAGAAACTGTAAGCGCGGAAAAAACCGTCAGTGAGGAGGAAACCGTAGGCGCAGAGATTGTAGTTCATGAAGAAATCCCTGCTGAAGAAGCAACGCTTGCTGAAGAAGAAATTCTTGCTGAAACAGTCGAAGACGTACCGGTGGCTGGCGAATCAATGACCGACGAATCGACCTAGAGAGCGATCCCATCGACATTAGACTCACGCTATCTTTAAGTCAGGCACGCAGTTTGCCCCCTTTTGTTTGCCCTTTGCGGTGCGCCTTTCTCCCATGCCCCACTCTATCTGTATTCTCGGCGGCGGCTTTGGCGGTCTCTACACAGCCCTAGCTCTCAGCAAACTCGACTGGAAAAACGAACAGCCCGATATTGTGCTAGTTGACCAGCGCGATCGCTTTGTCTTCGCTCCCCTGCTGTACGAGCTAGTCACTGGCGAGCTGCAAACCTGGGAAATTGCACCCCCCTACGAAGAGTTACTGGCTAATACTGGCGTACGTTTTCGCCAAAGCGGTGTAGAGAGCATTGACATAGCGGCGCAGCAGGTATCGCTCACAAATGGCGATCGCCTCTCATATGACAGAATTGTGCTGGCACTAGGCGGCGAAACGCCAATGGATATGGCACCGGGCGTGGCCGAACATGCCATTCCTTTTCGGTCGCTAGAAGATGCCTATCGGTTGAAGGAGAAGCTGCGATCGCTCGAAGCTACTAGCCTGGAAAAAATTCGCGTCGCCATTGTAGGCGGCGGCTATAGCGGCGTAGAAATTGCCTGTAAGGTGGCCGAACGACTAGGCGATCGCGGCAGAGTCCGAATCGTAGAGCGTGCCCCCGAGATTTTGCAAAACTCGCCGGAATTCAACCAGGTCGCCGCCCAAAAAGCACTCAGCGAGAAAAACGTTTGGATAGACTACGAAACCACCGTCACCGACGTTACTGCCGACAGCTTCACCCTCAGCTACAAAGATAAGCTCGAAACCCTACCCGTAGACATCGTGCTTTGGACCATTGGCAGCAAGGTCAGCCCAGCCCTAGATGCGCTCGATTTGCCCCGAAATCAACGCCAACAGTTTACGATCAGCCCGACCCTTCAGGTCACCGATCATCCAGCAATCTTTGCTTTGGGTGATTTAGCCGACGGCCTAGACGCCGATGGCAAGTCCGTTCCCCCTACCGCTCAGTCCGCCCTTCAGCAAGCCGACTACACCGCCTGGAATATCTGGGCTAGCCTAACCGACCGACCGCTGCTGCCCTTCCGCTATCAACACCTCGGCGAAATGATGACCCTAGGCAGCGACAATGCCACCTTAAGCGGCCTCGGCATCAAGCTAGACGGTAGCCTCGCTCATCTCGCCCGTCGCCTCACCTATCTCTATCGGATGCCAACCCTAGAGCACCAGATTCGCGTCGGCATCAACTGGCTCACCCAGCCCCTGCAAGACCTTCTGACCTCTGTAGAGAAAAGTGTAGAGACAAGCGTTAAGTCCTCCGCCGAAAAACGATGAAGCAGCCGAAGGTTATTTTTCTAGATGCCTTTGGTACGCTCTTTGGCGTTAAAGGCAGCGTCGGCGAAATCTACAGCGGGCTAGCTCGAAGTGCACAAGTCAAAACGGACCCGCAGGCGGTTAATCGCGCCTTTTTTCAGAGCTTCGCCGCCTCCGAACGGCTCGCTTTTCCTGGCGCTGACCCAGCCGCTATTCCAGCGCTAGAGTACCGCTGGTGGAAGGCTATTGTGGCAGAAACGTTTGAGCGGGTAGGAGCACTTGACAACTTCGAAGATTTTGACGCCTTTTACGCCGATCTATACGGCTATTTTGAAACCAGTATGCCGTGGCAGGTCTACCCCGACACGCTGACCTCACTCGCACGCTGGCAATCAATGGGCATCCCGCTCGGAATCATTTCTAATTTCGATTCTCGCCTACACCGAGTACTCAGCGTTTTGGGCTTGGTGGATTATTTTCAATCGATAACGCTTTCTTCTGAAGTCGGTGCAGCCAAACCATCACAGGCTATTTTTCGTGCTGCCCTCGCCAAACATAACTGCACTGCCCAAGAGGCTTGGCATATTGGCGATAGCGAAGCAGAAGACTACGCGGGGGCCCAATCAGCTGGGCTACGGGCTATTTTAGTTGCTCGTCGATAAGATTCTGATTCGTAATGTTGATTGATGGCAAAAAGGACATTGATAGCTAAAAAGATTGACAGCTAAAAAGATTGACAGCTAAAAAGATTGACAGCCAAGAAGACGACGACTAAGGAACCGAGAAAGAAACGAGTTTTTCGTAAATAGGTTGCGAACCATAAGGTTTCTTGTGGACAAAAGTTGATGATTCGGGAACAGTATTAGGGAGAAACTCTCTTGTGCTGCCGGTGTCATGTACTCACTTCGTTTTTTGCTGTCTAACTTATCAATGTTAGGCATTCTCACCACAGCTTTTGCCGCACCAGCCAAGAGCGTTTCTACCCAAAACGCAAAGCCAGCATCGGATAGCTCATTCCAAATACTGGCCCAGGTCAACTTACCAACGCAAATCCCTCCTTCGCGCATTCCATCCGAACAGATACCGCCTGCCGATATCACACCTGACTTGCGGCCCGAGATGACGCTGCCTGATAGGCCGCTGCCGCCCCAACTGCCGCCCGTTGACGAACTACTAGGTGAGCCAGAAGGCTCTAATGCACCTAGCGGAATTACCAGCGGTCCGGATGAAACCTTTGTACTGAGTGGCATTGAGCTAGCAGGCAGCACTGTGTTTACGACTGAAGATTTTGCTGATGTGTTCGCGCAGTATGTCGGTCGGCCGATTACTTTTGACGAGCTGTTGCAGCTGCGTACAGCAGTGACCGAGCGCTACGTAGAAGCTGGCTTTCTAACGTCTGGGGCCTTTATTCCTCCTCAGACATTAGAAGGTGGGCGAGTGACCGTGCAGGTAATTGAAGGGGTGATTGAAGAGATTGAGGTGGTGGGAACGCGCCGATTGAGCCATGACTATATTCGCAGTCGGTTGGGTCTAGCTGCGCAGCCACCGATTAGTGCTGATTCGCTGTTAGAGGGGTTGCAGCGTTTGCAGATTGATCCGTTGATTGAGACGGTGTCAGCCGATTTGCAGGCTGGCGTAGAGCCAGGAACGAGCATTTTACGGGTAGAGGTGACTGAGGCAGATTCGTTTGATGTAACGGTGACGTTAGACAACGGGCGATCGCCTAACATCGGCAGCTTTAGTCGCGAAATAGAACTAGTAGAAGGCAACGTATTTGGTATTGGCGATCGCGTTGATGTCTCCTATGCCAATACGAACGGTAGCAACTCAGTCGGGCTCAGCTACGAAGTTCCCGTCAGCCCTTACAACACCCGGATCCGGCTAGAAGGCAACATTGGCGAAAGTCGGGTAATTGGTGAACCCTTTGACGTGCTAGAAATCAGCTCGGATACGTTTCAATATGGCATTGGCATTAACCATCCGCTAATTGAAACGCCGACTGAAGACTTTCGACTGGATCTAGCCCTCTCGCATAAGGAAAACCAGACCAGCCTCGGCATTGATGACATTGGCCCGTTTGCGCTCTCGCCGGGGGCAGACAGCAATGGCGAAACGCGGGTTACTGCTTTGCAGTTTGCTCAGTCTTGGACAAGGCGATCGCAGCAGCAAGTCTTTGCAGCCCGATCGCAGTTCAGCCTAGGGCTAGATATTCTCAATGCATCTCGTAGTGAGAACGCGGTCAACGATCCAGAAAATGCGCCAGACAGTCAGTTTTTCTCTTGGCGGGGTCAGGGGCAGTGGGTGCGCTTGCTCGGTGAAGACTCACTGCTCTTTGTGCGAGGCGATATGCAGCTAGCAACCGACAGCCTGCTTTCTTCCGAGCAGTTTGGCCTAGGCGGTCAGCAAACGGTCCGAGGCTACCGCCAAGATGCCCTGCTGCGAGATAACGGCGCACTCGCATCGGTTGAAGCCCGTTTTCCGATCGCCCGCTTTGGCGAAGACAGCATTCTCCAGATTACGCCTTTCTTAGATGCGGGCACCGCATGGAATGTAGATGGCTCACAGCCTGATGACAATGTGCTGGTAGGCACCGGGTTTGGCCTGCTGTGGGAGCATAACGAAGATCTCTCGGCTCGGCTAGACTGGGGCATCCCGCTGATTGATATTGACAGCGCCAGCGATAGTCTGCAAGACAGCGGTATATACTTCTCTTTGCGCTACAACCTCTTTTAGAGATGCTCTGTTGTATGTGCTCTATTTATGCGGGAAATCAGCGCCAATAGCGCTTGCTTGAGAAGAACGCACCTAGCACAATCAGCATGATGTTGAAGGTGTTGAGGTACAGCAGCAAACCGGGTACTGGCAGCAAAGTTTTGATCCAGCACAGCAAAACAACGCAGCCAATTAGCGCCCAAATTGTTTCTGCGGTGAGCAGAATTTCGCGAAAGAAGCGGGCGGTAATAAAGATAGATAGCGCCCCAACCCCGTAGGCAGCAGCTAGCGGCGCAAAGATTTGTAGATAAAAGAGAATAGTTTGCGGAATAGAGACGGCATTTGGCGCGATCGCAATTCCCACTTGCAGCAGTAAAAAATCTAAGACAGCTGCGATCGCAACCGTAACCGCCGCACTTTGCAACAGCACGCGCCAGGGCAAATATTTTAATGAGCGAAAGGGATTAGACATCAGAATAAATCACCATAAATCACCGCTTAGCCAAACTGTAACGCCTGGCCGCGCACATCAGCATTGATCTGCCCGCGGTCGTATACCACCTGTCCGCCCACAATCGTCACGACTGGCCAGCCCGTCAGGTTCCAGCCTTCAAACGGGCTCCAACCGCATTTAGTCTGTAGCTCTTCGCGCAAGACCGGGCGATACGTCACTAAATCGACCAGCACCAAATCAGCATCAAAGCCCGGTTCAATCAGGCCCTTATTCGGAATTTTGTACGCCGCTGCCACCGCGGTTGACATCCAGTGAGAGACTTGGGCCACAGTGCAGCGATTTTCTTTGGTCTGGGTCAGCATCAGCGGTAGCGAGGTCTCGACTCCGGGCATACCAGACGGCGCGTTGGGATAGCCTTTTGCCTTTTCCGCTAGCGTGTGGGGTGCGTGATCGGTCGCGATAAAGTCGATGACGCCATCAAGTAAGGCTTGCCAGAGAATTTCGCGATCGCGCGGATACTTCAGCGGCGGATTCATTTGCGCCAGTGTCCCCAGTTTGTCGTAAGCGCTAATATCTAGCAGCAGGTGCTGAGGCGTCACTTCTGCGGTTACCCAGCTCGGCTTATCGGCCCGCAGCAGCTCGGCTTCCTCACCTGTAGACATGTGCAAGATATGCAGGCGGCGCTGGTACTTTTTAGAAAAACTCAGGGCCATTTTGGTCGCAATCAAGGCCGTTTCATTGTCTTGCACCTTGGTATGCGTGGCCGGGTCGGTTTCACCAGCAAACTGTTCGCGGCGTTCCATGATGCGGGCCTGACTTTCTGCGTGAACGGCAATCAGGCGATCGCCTACCGCAAAAATTGGCTCAATCGTTTCAGCCGTATCCACAGAGAGCGGACCGTGGGCTGAGCCCATGAATATTTTGATGCCGCAGGTGGGGTTAGCCGTGCGCAAATCGTCTAGATTTTCGGCGGTGGCACCGATGAAAAATCCGTAGTTGACTAGGCTTTTGGCGGCTGCGATCGCAAGCTTGTCGGTCAAAACAGGTTGAGTTGTTGTCAACGGCAGCGTATTGGGCATTTCTAGAAAAGAGGTAACGCCGCCCCGCGCGCAGGCACAGGTCGCGGTAAACAAATCCTCTTTATGCTCTAGGCCCGGATCGCGAAAGTGCACCTGCGGATCGATTACGCCTGGTAACAAAGTAAGTCCCTCGGCGTCGATCACCGTGGTGCGGTCTGTGACCGATAGCTGGGTGCCTACCGCCGTAATCTTTCCACCTGCGATCGCGACTTCACGCGAAACAATTTCGCCCGAGGGCAGCAAAACCTGGGCATTTCGAATGATCATGGGCTGCGCGGTCAAGGCTTGTGTCATATCAGTAAGTGTCTTTTCGGCTTATGCTAGCTAGAGCCTAAACTAACTATGATTGGTTCATTAGCAGCGCTATGTTAATAAACCCTCAGCAATTTTAATGTTTTGCGCCTGATCTGTACCGCTTGGCCTGTACGTAGGCGAGTGGTAGATAACATACGCTCTAGCCCCATCTTGCCGCATCCTTTGCTTGCTCACCTCATTTGAATCATAAAATCTGTGTCTGAAAAGCAACAAAATCCGTGGATTGAAGGACTTCAAACCGTCGCGCTCAGCATTTGCCTAGCGTTCGGCATCCGTCAGTTCGTCGCTGAAGCTCGATTCATCCCTTCCGAATCGATGCTGCCCACCCTAGAAGTAGACGATCGCCTGGTCGTTGAAAAAATCAGCTATCATTTCAATCCACCCAAACGGGGCGACATCATCGTCTTTAGAGCGCCCCAAAGAGCCTTAGAGGCAGCACACTCAACCACCAACGATGCCTATATCAAGCGCGTCATTGGCCTGCCCGGTGAAACAGTTGAAGTCAAAGATGGCAAAGTTTTCGTTAACAATGTCGCCCTAGAAGAAGACTATATTCAGTCGCCACCTGTGTATACCTGGGGGCCAGAAGTTGTGCCAGCAGGCCAATATCTGGTGCTAGGCGACAATCGTAACAGCAGCTCTGACGGTCACGTTTGGGGCTTTCTAGAGCGAGAGAGCATCATTGGCCGTGCGGTGGTGCGGTTTTGGCCACTCCAGCGCGTTGGCGGGCTCGACTAAGTCGGTTTAGGAGATTCACTGAGACTGGATCAGCTTAGACTCGCTCAACTTAGACTGGTTCAACTTAGACTGGTTCAACTTAGACTGGTTCAACTTAGACTGGCGCAAGACTGATTTCAAATCGGGCCAACGTAACAACTGGCATAGGTTTTACCCCTATTTCTATAGGCTAGCGTTAGGATGCTGAAGCAAGTACTTCTATCGATACAGTCCTCAAGCATTTTTATGGCCAAAAAGCAGACTCGTAGGCAGCAAAGCCTTTGGGTAGAAACTTTACAAACCCTGGGGCTAAGCGTCTTGATGGCGTTTGGGATTCGTCAGTTTGTCGCTGAGGCGCGAATCGTGCCCACTGGCTCTATGCAGCCCACGGTTGAAATTAACGATCGCCTAGTGGTTGAAAAGATTAGCTATCTGTTTCAAGATCCACAGCGGGGCGATATTATTGTGTTTCAAGCGCCGCAGAAGGCCTTAAAAGCGGCCAACTCAACGACCAAAGATGCCTATCTAAAGCGGATAGTCGGGATGCCGGGTGAAACGGTAGAAGTCCGCGATGGTAGAGTCTTTGTCGATGGCAAAGCGCTTAGAGAGAACTACATCAAGGCACCGCCACTCTATACTTGGGGCCCCAATGTCGTGCCAGCAAGCCAGTACCTAGTGCTAGGCGACAATCGCAACGGTAGCTCTGACGGTCACGTTTGGGGCTTTTTACCAGAGGAAACCATCATTGGAAAAGCCAGCGCTCGCTTTTGGCCACCGAGTCGGATCGGCGGCTTGGAGTGATTTGGAGTTAATAGAGTAATCTGAGTTGATTCTATTTTGCTAGCCCACTAGCCCAAACTCTGCTGACTTTGCCCTGTAAACTTTTGCCTAGCCAGGGCGTATTAAAGGCCAAGGACTTCAGCGTTTCGGGCCTTACGGCCCAATTTACCCGTGGGTCAAACAGGATTAGCTCTGCTGACGCGCCGACTTCTAGATGCCCTCGCGTCAGTCCCAAGCACTGGGCCGGACCTTCACTGAGCACCTGCCAAAGCTGAGTGGGACTCCACTGGCTGCTGCTCGTACTGTTAGGACTAGGGCGGTTGGCAACAAAAGCTTGCCAGAGAGCGGGTAGGGCTAGCTCTAGGCCAATAGCACCAGGAGGTGCAGACTCGAAGGCGACAGTTTTTTCTTCATAGGTGTAGGGTGTGTGGTCAATCGCGATCGCATCAATGACGCCATCTGCCACCCCTTCGATCAATGCCTGTCTGTCTGCGGGCGTTCCCAGCGGCGGATCGTGCCGCAGGCTAGGGTCATAGTCGGCCAAATCTTCGGTATCGAGCAGCAAATGATGCCAAGCTACACTGGCACTCACTGGCAAATTTCGAGATTTGGCCTGGCGCAGCAGCTCAACGCTACGGGCAGTAGACACTCGCATAATATGCACGAGCGCCGGGATTTCTACGATATATTCCAACAGGGTGGCGAGAGCCGTGGTTTCAGCGATCGCACTTACCCCAGATAGGCCCAATCGCACTGAGTCAATCCCTTCTCTGGCGACACCGTCTCCAGCAATTTGGCGATCGCAAGGCCACAGCATAATCGGCTTTTGCAACGGCTGGGCGTATTCCAACAGCCGCCTAAGCAAGGCTTTGTTAGCAATGGGAAGGCCATCGGTGAAGCCTACAGAGCCGGTTTGGGCCAGCTCTGCTAGCTCGGTGAGCTGTTCGCCTTTGGCCCCTAGCGTAATCGCTGACCACGGTAGGAGTTGAATATTAGCTGGCGTTTGACTAGCTGGCGCTTGATTGGCTGGCGTTCGATTGGCCTGCTGGATGGCAGCGATCGCATCCACGCTATCAGTTACAGCTTTTGCATTTGGCAGCAGCCCTATGCGAGTAAAACCACCTGCTGCTGCCGCCTGGCGCAAAGAAGTCCGAGTTTCTCTAGATTCATCCCCTGGCTCACCGCTTTGGCTGTAGAGATCGATCAGGCCAGGGCCTAGAAACTGCCCCCGGCCATCAATGATTTCGGCATCGGTAGGGATATCGGTAAGAAAAGGTGCGATCGCCACAATCTGCCCGTCTTCAATTAGCACATCGCCAGTACCTTCAGCGCCAACCACTTCCGCCGCCGCCATCACCAAATACGCCTGTTTAATTAGCGCTGCCATGAGCCCTCCTAGCCGGTCTTACAGAACTAGCAAACCAGCACTACAGCGCCCCTGCCGCCGTTTTATCAAAAATACTGCCCGATAGATGAGTGGTAATATTCGCCGCGCTCAGCACAGGCAGGCTACCTGGCCCATCGTGATAGTCAATCACGCTGACTGCGCCGTTGCCCTGCTTAAACTGCCAAAACTTTTCGGGGCCAAGGCCAAAAACCTGACACAAAATAGCCTTGTTAATCGCATCGTGAGCCACCACCATCACCGTTTGTGGCGTTTTAGCATCGCTATAGGCTGCGACAATATCTCCCCAGCCTTTTTTAGCCCTCGCCCACACATCCTCTAGATTTTCGCCGCCAGGCATCTGCACGCTCTGCGGCATTTTCTGCCATTCGGCTAGCATCCCCGGATAGCCCGATTCAATCTCCGTTTCTAACATGCCTTCCCACTCACCGTGGCTAATTTCCCACAGGTCTTCGGTCGTGGCCAGCGTCACGTCAGGATGGTGCTGCAAAATACCGTCTGCCGTCTCCTTTGGTCGCTTCATTGAAGAGGTCACCGCTGCGTCAAGGTGGACTACCTTAAGAAATTCACCGGCCTGGGCCGCTTGGCCGTGGCCATTGTCGTTAAGCGGAATGTCAATTTGGCCTTGAAAGCGACCGTCGCGGTTCCAGTTGGTTTCACCATGACGTACCAGCAGCAGGCGCGGACCTTTAAAGCGCGATCGCCGCTTGGGCAAAGGCTCACCCATATGACTGGTCAGATTCAAGGACTCTAGCTGCACGCCCTTTTGCCAGTCGCCTGCTTGGCTGCCCATAAAGTTCAGTACATTAATCGCACAGTTGTCTTGGCCCATACTATTTAGGCTCTCTGGCCCTAGACCGATCGCCGAGCCAATCAGCGCCCGGTTAATTGCGCTGTGAGCCACCAGCAAAACGGTCTGGCCCGCGTGTTTTTCTAGCAGCATTTGCCAAAATAAAGTAGCCCGCTCCCAGATTTCGCGCGCCGGATAAAAGTCCGTCGTTGTACCGTCGTCATTCGGCAGCGGCATTTTGAACTGATCGGGGGCTTCGCGCCAGGACCGATACATTTCAGGGTACTCAGCTTCTACATCGTCAAACGAGCGAGATTCCCACAGCGGCAGGTTAATTTCTTTAAGCTGATCGGTGATTTCAACTGTCGGCACCGAATTAGCCGCTGCCGAATTTCCAGGCTCGCTGGTATTTTGGGCAATAGTTTCTACAATTAGCTCACAGGTTCTACGCGCCCGCTTTAAAGGACTGGCATAGACCGCATCTAGCGACAGGCTATCTAACGTTTTGCCCACCGTGCGCGCTTGCTGTTCGCCTAGCTCTGTGAGCACTGCTGTGTCGTGATGGCCTTGAATAATGCGCTGAGCGTTGGAGGTACTTTGCCCGTGACGCACAATGATAACAGTGGTTTTCAACGGAGCTGCCCTCACGTATGGATATGCCAGAGCTATCTTACACTGGCGACTTAAACTAGGGCTATGAAGAGCATTACCTACAGTCCGGCCTATACGCTGGTGCCTACTTATGAGTGCTTCAATCGCTGCACGTACTGCAATTTTCGAGTTGATCCAGGCCAGGATGAGTGGCTAAGTCTGACGGCGGCTGAGGCGACGCTGCGATCGCTACAGTCAGAAAACATCATCGAAATTTTGATTTTGAGCGGGGAAGTGCATCCGCAAAGTCTGCGCCGCGAGGCCTGGTTTCAAAGAATTTACGACCTGTGTCAGCTCGCGCTAAAGCGGGGCTTTTTGCCGCATACCAACGCGGGACCGCTGAGCTACGAAGAAATGGCCAAGCTGCGCGAGGTCAATGTCTCAATGGGTCTGATGGTAGAGCAGCTAGCACCGGCGCTGTTAGAAACAGTTCATGCCCATGCGCCTAGCAAGCATCCAGAGATGCGATTGCAGCAGCTAGAGTTTGCAGGGCAGCTCAAAATTCCATTTACCACCGGACTGCTGTTAGGGCTTGGAGAAGAAAGGAAAGATTGGCACGATAGCTTGAGCGCGATCGCCCAGTCTCACAAACGGCACGGCCATATCCAAGAAGTGATCTTGCAGCCCCATCAGCCCGGTACACGTCAGGCCCAACAGCGCCCCGCCTGCTACGGCAGCTACCTAGCCGCTGCGGTACAAATCGCCCGTGAAATTCTACCCGCAGATATTACGATTCAAATTCCCCCCAACCTAATTCGTTCAGACGCAGCGCTGATTGACTGCTTGAAGCTAGGCGCAGGCGATCTTGGCGGCATTGGCCCAGTCGATGAAGCGAATCCTGACTATCCGCATCGCCCGCACCCGCAGATGGATGAATTGCTGCGATCGCACTCATTTAACTTACGGCCCCGACTCCCCATCTACGAAAAATATGACCAGTGGCTCCCTAAACAGTTGCAAGTCTCTGTTAGCCAACAGAGAAGAACGCTGGAGAGCCAATAAGTACATACAAAAGTACATGCACACTAATCAAACGAAAAAGGACTCGCCCAATGTCAATGACTAGGCGAGTCCTTAAAATTCAAGACCAGCGATTTCTACACGCGGCCCCTCAACATCTGCGCCATTTCATTTGGCTTCGGCGACAGATCTAGCGCTGTTTCCTCAGTGATACGACCCGCTTCATACAGCCCGTATATCGACTGGTTCATCGTACACATGCCGTCAAAGGTACAGTTCGGCAAAATAGCTTCAATTTCATCGAGCTGACCGCGCAAAATATAGTCCTTAATCGCATCGGTATTGATTAAAATCTCGTGAAAGGCCGCGCGTTTGCCGTCAGTAGTCCGGCACAGTCCTTGGGCGACAACACCAATTAGCGATTCTGCGATCGCCACTCGAATCGGGGCCTGCTGCTCAGGCTCATACATCCCCAAAATTCTCTCTACCGTCTTCACCGCACTGTTCGTATGCAAAGTTCCAAATACCAAGTGACCGGTTTGGGCCGCTTTTAGCGCGGTTTCGATAGTCTCTCTGTCGCGCATCTCTCCCACCAGAATAATGTCCGGGTCTTCTCGCAAAGAAGCTTTCAACGCGTTGCTAAACTTGCGCGTATGCACCCCCACTTCCCGGTGCTTCACCAGCGACTTCCGACTCTGGTGCACAAATTCCACCGGGTCTTCAATCGTGATGATGTGCTTTGCCATCTCCTTGTTGATGTAGTCAATCATCGCCGCCATCGTCGTAGACTTACCCGAGCCCGTCGGCCCGGTCACCAAAATAAGGCCCTTATGGTAATGACACATATCCTTGATTACAGGCGGCAAATTGAGCTGTTGCATCGTCAAAATCTCAACCGGAATCAGTCGCATCACAATCGACGGACCGTGCAGACTGTCAAAAATGTTGATTCGCACCCGCGAGAAGTCGTACTGAGCCGCCCCGTCAAAGTCCAGCGTCTCTTTAAATTGAATGATCTCTTCAGGCGTCAAAATTTCGCTCAGCCAGCTCTCAAACATCTCATGCGTCGTCACCGGAAAATCCGTGGTGCTAATTTCGCCCCGGTTACGATAGCGGGGCACTTCACCGACCCCAACATGAATATCGGAATAGCCCTCGTCAAAAGCCTTGCGAATAATTTTTTCTAGCGTGGGTCCATCACCTGTCGCACCTGATGGCACCGGTGGTGGGGCCACCGCTCTATGCCCCGCTGCCCGCGCAGGTGGCGTCTGCACCATCTGAGTCTGAGGCGGCACAATCGGCGTTGAGGCAGCAGGCGCAGGTGGTACTCTTGGCTGCATGGGCAGCACCGATGGGGGCGCTGAAGGCGAAGGCGTAGCAGGCATAGCCCGAGGCGGCGGTGGGGGCGGCATCGCAGGCCGAGGTGGCGGAGAGATTGGCGATTGGAGGTTGCTCATAAGTGCCCCTATACGGTTTTCACAAGATACGGTTTTCACGAGTCATCAGAAAATTGCGTAAATTCCCTGTACCCTACACAGAGCAAGGCTTTACATGCTTGAAGTATGCCCAAAACAGTCCTCGCAAAACCCGCCACCAGGCAACCTGCATCCTGTGCTACGCTACTAAGGCTGTACTAAATTCACACATCTGGATTTTCGGGTGTTTAGCAGGCTTTGCAGTACATGCCATGCCCGCCTAAATGCAGCCAGATGGAGGTTTAACCCGAAAGGAGAAAAACAAATGCCAGTCGTATCCCTGTCTGACCTACTAGAGTCAGGCGTGCACTTTGGCCACCAAACCCGCCGATGGAACCCGAAGATGGACGAATACATCTTCACCTCGCGCAACGGTGTCCATATTATCGATCTCGTTCAAACTGCCCAGCTGCTAGAGGACGCCTATAAGTACGTCCGCAAGTCAGCAGAAAATGGCAAAAGCTTCTTGTTCGTAGGCACTAAGCGCCAGGCCGCAGGTATCGTCGCTCAAGAAGCTGATAGATGTGGTTCATACTACGTAAACCAGCGATGGCTAGGCGGTATGCTAACCAACTGGAACACCATTAAAACCCGCGTAGAGCGACTAAAAGAGCTTGAGCGGATGGAGCAGTCTGGCGCACTCGCCATGCGGCCCAAAAAAGAAGGCTCCATGCTCCGTCGCGAGCTAGAAAAGCTGCAAAAGTACCTTGGTGGCATTAAGACCATGCGTCGCATTCCCGATGCGGTCATCATCGTTGACGTTCGCCGTGAATATAACGCGGTTCAAGAGTGCCAAAAGCTGGGCCTACCCATCATCTCTCTGCTAGACACTAACTGCGATCCCGATGTTGTAGATGTGCCTATTCCGGGTAACGATGATGCGATTCGCGCCATTAAGCTGGTAATTGGCCGCTTGGCAGATGCCATTTATGAAGGCTCTAGAGGTGGTGGCACCGATAGCGGTAGCAACAGCAAAGCTGCTAGCCATGCAGCCGATATCTACGATGGCTATGACGGCGCAGACTATAACGATGACGGCGCTGAAGTTGGCGCAGCGGCTGAGTCCGCTGAAGTGGCTACGGGAACACCTGCTGCTGATAGCTAAGTTTGAGCCGCTAAGTTCGAGCCGCTAGGTTCTGATAACCAAGCTCTGACCACGCTTCAGTAGCAGCTGCGCTTGGACACATCAGGCGACATCAGGCGAAGGGTGTGCCTTAGCAGTTGTATGGTTAAGGCACAGCCGCTGAGTTCTATCAGCTTTATTTTCTGAGCACACCTATTCTAGATACACAATCAACCCAAAATGGAGGCACAATGGCAGGTATTTCTGCAAAGCTGGTGAAAGAACTGCGCGACAAAACCAGCGCAGGCATGATGGACTGCAAAAAGGCGCTGCAAGAGACTGACGGCGATATGGAAAAGGCCAGTGAGTGGCTACGCCAAAAGGGAATTACCTCAGCCGGTAAAAAAGAGAGCCGAGTCGCTTCTGAAGGACTGATCCATAGCTATATCCATACGGGTGGCCGAGTCGGCGTCCTAGTTGAGATCAATTGTGAAACGGATTTTGTGGGTCGCCACGAAGACTTCAAGCAGCTAGCACAAGACGTTGCTATGCAAATTGCAGCGTCTCCTAACGTTGAATATGTCAGAATTGAGGACATTCCGGCAGAAATCGCCGAGAGCGAAAAGTCGGTTGAAATGGGCCGCGATGATTTGGGCAACAAGCCTGACAACATCAAGGAAAAGATTGTTCAAGGTCGAATTGATAAGCGCCTGAAGGAACTGTCACTAGTCGATCAGCCTTTTATCAAAGATCAAAACATTACCGTAGCAGAGCTAGTGAAGCAATCTGTTGCTAAGCTAGGCGAAAACATTCAGATTCGCCGGTTTTCCCGATTTATCTTGGGTGAAGGTATTGAAAAAGAAGAAGTAAGCTTTGCGGATGAGGTTGCAGCTCAAACTGGCCAGCAGGAGAAAAAACCTGAGGTGAAGGAAGAAAAGCAGCCTGAGGCAAAGAAGCAAGATAAAAAGCCGGGTAAGAAAAAGAAGAAAAAGTGAGGCCGCTCGGCAGTAGTCCGAATCGGTATCAGTTAAGCTGAATATTTGAAGGTCGGGCTTTTCAGTAAACAGAGAAGCCCGACTTTTTAGGTTGACAATTCTTTGAAGGTTGACTATAGCATCAGCAAAACCGCTATCTTAGAGAGCATATGGTTAAAGCAAGCGGCCAAATTGAAAAAGAGCTAGGATTGCTCCAGCAGCGGACGGAGGATATGGCTGAGGCGCTAGACACTCTATATGGTGGCTATTTGAAGGCACTGGGTGAGGCTAGTAAGCAACAGCTGATGTCAGCAGTTCATCATCTATGCACGCAGGCTTATCCAGATAAGTTTCTGGCGCTGTCGTGGCAGCAGCGCAATCAGCTTCAGAAGTCTTTGCAGGTGATGGCTACGCAGATTTCTATTCAGCTGATTGAGCAGCGATCGCAGGTCAAAAAGACCAGTCGAAAGCCATCCAAAAACAACGGCATAGCCTTTTTACAACAATTGCTAGCGGCAAAAGCTTCGGGCGCGATCATCCATACCCAATCAGGCAGCAGCGATGACTTACTCGACAAGCTCTCTGAAATTGCGCGGTTCGAGACAAGTTCCACCCGTTCGGACGATTCAGGAGGCATTGTTCACGATCCCTTGACAGACGTAGAGGTGGCAGACTCAGAGAAGGTGAATCCGACAGATTCATCTAGGCTGAATGACACTGAGCTGAATAACTCAGAAGATGACTACTCAGAAGATGACTACTCAAAGGCAGGACTTGACGCCCTTAGTTTTGAGGAAATCGGAGAGGAATCGACAGAGTCGAGACAAGCGTCTGATTTGGCACCTGCCGAGCACGAGGGCTATGACGGTATAGATTTTGACGCAGATGTGCCTACTGCGGAGCAAAGACTTACCCTATCCGAAGAGGAGGATTTGCTAGGTGCATTAGAAGCTTTGTCGCGTCGCTCAGAGAGCGATCATAAGGATGACAGTAGCAGCGAGGAACCCCTACTAGCCCCCAAGCATTTGCTAAAACAGCAAATGCTGATGGAAAAAGCAATTCGAGACGTTTTTCAAACCGTTTCGGAAGCCGCCAATGAGCTGTTGCAAAAAGCAAATGTCATGCCCAACTTTCCAAAGGCACTGATGGCAGCGGCATCTGATACGCGGGGATTGGGCGAACCGTTGAACGCGGTGCCGAATGTTGTCAAAGTCTCGGTGCGAGTGATGCAAGGTGAACCGAGCTTTGATACAGATGATAATGACGATCCGACGTACAGAGAAGATGAGGACACTTATAAAAGACGACAGAGGAAGCTGGGTCGCAGAGGACAGGCTCGTCAAAGCGGCAGGCGAGACAAGGATCGCAGCAATCAGCGAAGGGACGCGGCTGGTGAAAGGAGAAGCGACAGAGAAAGCGATAATGGAAGCGACAGGGGAAATAGCAGAGAAAATGAAAGATCCTCGCGACGGTTTATGCCGATAGAGGCAATAGAAATAGATGCTTTCCCGGAACTGGCGGTGATTAGTTTGCAGCTTAGCGAAGTTGAGTTTGCCGATCCGAGGGTTTCGGTTTGGCGGAGTCGGTTGAGAAAGGAGCTAGCTCACCTTAAGCAGTTAGGGATACGCTATAAAAAGACAGAGCGATCGCTAGAAACCGCTCAAGCTGAAGATGCTTGGCGCGCTAGCTGGACGGCTGTAGAAGAATCATAAACAAAAAGAGACCGTAAAAACCCGTGAGCGAAGGCGAAAGCGATGGAGGCAAAAGCGATGGAGGCAAAAGCGATGGAGCAAGAATCTACAGCGCAGCCCCCAGAAGCGCCTCCAGAAGCGCCCCCTTCTCTGCCGGACTGGGTACGGCTACAAAAAGCCTTGAGCGTTGAATCTAAACGTGGATTCAATAACATTGAAGGACATCATCAGCTATTTAGCGAGTTTCTCTCCAACAGTCTCCAAGTGGGGTTGCAAGCGATCGCCCAAAACTTTTCTGATCTATCTTCTGGGCTATCTGGGCAGGTCAGTGAAGACAAGTGGAAAACGCTAGCTAAACAATTTGATGACTATAGAAATCTCTCTTTTTCACAGCGCCAGCATTTAGTCGCCGACACGCGGCGCTTTTTGCATAAGGTCAGACAGGCCGTAGAGGCCCTGCCACTTTTGGCAGAATCCGGTAGCAGCTATCAGGTGGACAAGGCTTCAGGGGCAAATAAAGGAAGTACGACCAAGCGAAGAACAAAGTCTCCCAAAACAACAGAGGTGACTGGACTAGTCCATCGAAACGACTCTGCTCACCCCTCTGCTCATCCCTTAGATAAACCGCTCACGTATCTAAAGGGAGTAGGTGCGCATAAAGCCGAAAAGCTAGCCAAGCTGGGACTGTTGAGCCTACGCGACGCTTTGTTTTACTATCCGCGTGACTATATTGACTATGCGCGCCAGGTCAAGATAAAAGACTTAGTCCCTGGAGAGACTGTGACTATTGTGGCTACGGTAAAGCGCTGTAATTGCTTCAACAGTCCTCGAAATTCTAAACTAACTATTTTTGAGCTAACGGTGTATGACAGCAGTTCGCGGCTAAAGCTGAGTCGGTTTTTGGCAGGAACTCATTTTCGCTCACGCGGCTGGCAGGAGCGGCAAAAGCGACTGTATCCACCGGGCGCGGTCGTTGCTATTTCTGGATTGGTGAAACAGACAAAATATGGCATCACAATTGATAGTCCAGAGATTGAAGTGCTGGGCGGGCAGGGTGAGCCAATTGAGTCGCTGACGGTGGGCCGAGTGGTGCCGGTGTATCCGCTGACAGAAGGCGTAGGGGCAGACTTGGTACGCAAGGCGGTGGTGGCGGCGCTGCCCTCGGTGGTGGAGCTGCGAGATCCGCTGCCAAGAGCGCTGCGGGAGAGGTACGAACTGGCAGATTTAGCTGTTGCGATCGCCCATATTCATTTTCCACCTAGTACCGAAGAACTTGCGATCGCCCGTCGCCGTCTTGTATTTGACGAATTCTTCTATCTCCAGCTGGGTCTGTTGCGCCGCCGAGCCGAACAGCAGCAGGCTGAAACAACTGCTCAAATGGCCCCGACTGGTGAGCTGATCGAGTCATTTTATAACCTGCTTCCTTTCAAATTCACCAGCGCTCAGCAGCGGGTCTCTCAAGAAATTCTCAACGATCTACAGGCCACTGCGCCCATGAATCGACTAGTACAAGGAGATGTCGGCTCGGGGAAAACCGTTGTGGCTGTCGTGGGAATTTTAGCGGCCATTCAGTCCGGCTACCAGGCAGCGCTGATGGCCCCTACAGAAGTTCTCGCCGAGCAGCACTATCGTCAGCTAGTAGAGTGGTTCAACCTGTTGCATTTGCCGGTAGAACTGCTCACAGGCTCTACCAAAGCTGCCAAGCGCCGTCAAATTCACCAAAAGCTGCTGACTGGCGAGCTTCCGGTTTTAGTCGGAACACACGCCCTGATAGAAGACCCGGTAAAATTCAACAACTTAGGCTTAGTCGCCATTGACGAGCAGCATAGATTTGGCGTTGCCCAAAGGGCAAAACTTCAGCAAAAAGGAGACAATCCCCATGTGCTGACACTGACGGCAACGCCTATTCCTCGCACCCTAGCGCTGACTATTCATGGCGACCTAGATGTCAGTCAAATCGACGAGCTGCCGCCTGGTCGAAAAGCGATTAAAACAACTGTTCTTGGCGGACGCGAAAGAGCTGATGCCTATGACCTAATCCGCCGGGAAATTGCTCAAGGGAGACAGGTGTATGTTGTTCTTCCTTTAGTAGAAGAGTCTGAAAAGCTAGATTTGCGCTCAGCGATAGAAGAGCACGACCGGCTACAAGAGACTATTTTCCCAGAATTTCAAGTTGGGCTCTTGCACGGGCGCATGAGTTCAGCCGAAAAAGACGCGGCTATCAGTGCCTTTCGTGAGCAGGCAACGCACATTTTAGTGTCTACTACGGTTGTAGAAGTAGGCGTTGATGTCCCAAACGCTACTGTGATGCTGATAGAACATGCCGAGCGATTTGGGCTATCTCAGCTGCATCAGCTGCGCGGACGAGTGGGCCGAGGTGGCGATCAGTCTTTTTGCTTGCTGATGACCAACAGTAAGAGCGACGTAGCTATGCAGCGCTTGCGGGTAATGGAACAGTCTCAAGACGGCTTTTTTATCTCTGAGATGGATATGCGCTTTCGAGGGCCGGGGCAGGTGTTGGGCACTCGTCAGTCTGGTCTGCCAGATTTTGCGTTAGCTAGCCTAGTAGAAGATCAAGAGGTGCTGGAAATTGCCAGAACGGCAGCCACTAACGTTTTGGCAGAAGAGGCCAAAGAGGGTGACGGCCTGACCCGCTGGCCGCTGATGGAAAAAGAGCTAGAGCGCCGCTATCAAAAACTAATGGGCGGTGCGATTTTGACGTAGCTGTTGAGTATGAGTTTGCCGTTGACTTGCTGCTGACTTGCCGTTGACGTTCCATCGCCTAGAGCGATCGCGATTTCTTCTTGCCAAAGAGCCCTAGCAAAATGGCCGTACCGAGCATTCCGGCCCCTAGCGCCACCGAGACCCAAATACCCACTGGCAGCTCAATGGTGGATGAATTGAGGAAGTTAATAGAAACACGAGTGGCGTTTTGTACAGAAAAAGTTGCGATCGCAATCGCCAAAACAGCCGGAATCACCACTACTAAAAACTTCACCATGAAGCGCGCCTCTGCAACTGAACTGCTCTCCATAGAATAGCGCTTCAGAGTAATATGCTTCAGAGTAGTAGGCTTCAGGCTTTGCGTGTGATGTCTGACTAAGCCACTAGCACTGGGTTTCCAGTAGGAGATGGATCGATCTGATCGGCTGGCGGGTGCGACTGGCTTTGAGTCACTTCTAGATAGATATGCTCTAGGCCAACCGCGTGACGAGAAATAGAGTCAATCGGCAGGCCAGCAAAGCGGCTGAGTAGTTCGGGTAGCTCTAGTAACTCGGGCACCCAAAAAGCCAGGTCGCTGCCATAGCGCCGAGGCGTAAAACCATGAGACTGGGCGCAGGCGATCGCACCGGCTTCGTCCTGGGTGTCTATAATCACAATTTCTTTGGCCGGAACCCGCTGCCGCAGCGTTGCCATCGTTCCTTCTGCCAAAAGCTGTCCTTGTTTAATAATGCCGATGCGATCGCACAGCCGCTCTACCTCATCTAATAAATGCGTCGTCAGCAGCACCGTCACCCCCTGCTGCTTTAGCGACCGAATCAAATCCCACACTTCATAGCGCGCTTCAATATCTAGCCCAGTAGACGGCTCGTCTAAAACTACAAGCTTGGGCTGATGAATAATCGCCGCCGCCAAGCTCAGCCGCCTCTGCATTCCACCGCTCAGATCGCCCACCACGCTATTAGCCCGGTCAGACAAATTCACCGCCGCTAGGCAATCTTGCACGCGCAGCGCGGTCTGTTTTTTATTCAGGCCATAGATACGCGCAATAAATGCCAAGTTTTCTACGCAGGTCAGGCTTTGATACAGCAGATTTTGCTGAGGCATCACCCCTACTAGCAGCTTTGTGGCCTGACAGACCGGCTGGCCCTGTACCAAAATTTCGCCGCTATCCGGCGTTAGCAGGCCACAGAGCAAATTGAGCGCGGTGGTTTTGCCCGCCCCGTTTGGGCCCAGCAGCCCATAGATTTCGCCAGGTCTGATACTCAGCGATAGCTGGTTGAGCGCCTGCCTGTCGCCAAACTGTTTCGAGAGGCGGGTGATTTTTAGCATGTGTTTAAACAGTTTTGGAAAACAGCTTGAGCCGTGGCCATTGCAGCCATCATCTCTCATTGTGGATATTTGTTAAGTAACGAGTAGACCAGTTAAAGCAGCCTCAATATCACAGCCTCAATATCAAAACCTCAATATCAAAACCTCAATATCAGGATCAGTACGCTAGTTTATGACAGTTGCCGCTAGAATTCCACGCCTGCTTGAGCTTTGACGCCCTGCGCTTTGAACGGATGCTTGACTAGAGTCATTTCAGTCACCAGGTCGGCCCGCTCAATCAAGGCTGCGGGGGCTCCTCTTCCGGTCAAAATCACATGGCTCATCTCAGGCTTTTCGGTCAGCCCTGCAAGTACCTGCTCAACCGATAGATAGCCTAGCTTTAACGCAATGTTGATTTCATCAAGCAGTACCGTGCGGTAGCTGTCGTCTCGGATATAAGTCAGGGCTTTTTCCCAGGCTACCTGGGCCGTTTGAATATCGCGATCGCGGTCCTGCGTTTCCCAGGTAAAGCCTTCGCCCATCGCATGAAACTTAAGCTGATCGGGCCAGTAGCTCAGCGCTGCTTTTTCGGCTGGCTCCCAGCCCCCCTTGATAAACTGCACAATCGCAACGTTAAAGCCATGACCCAGCGATCGCAACACCATTCCTAACGCCGCCGTTGTCTTGCCCTTCCCATTGCCCGTGTGCACAATCACCAAGCCCTTCTCTACCTTGCGCTCAGCCAAGCGCTGAGCCTGCACTTCCTTGCGACGCGCCATTTTACGCTTATACTGCGCCTCACTTAGGCCCTTTTCCTTAGCTTCTTCGTCAAGCTGTATGGCAGTTTGATCCAGCGTGGCTTGGTCAGCACTAGAATCGGCGCTACTAGAATTGGGAGCAGAAGAATTTGTCATAAAAAGAATCGGTAAAAACCAGAGTAGGGTTTCCCAATTCTATCTGAACGGTCTAGCTGTTCTATTGGTGTTCTATCGGAATAGCTTAGCGGCCAAAGAGCGAGGTGCCAGGGAATGAGATGCCAGGAAATGGGATGCCAGGGAATGAGATGCCAGGGAATGAGATGCCAGAGAAGCGGGGTGCTGGGACAAGTGCGATAATACACAGAACTAGACCTCAAACTATCCCTCGTCGTTCAACAGCATGACCCTCAAGCGCATTATTCTTTCTGTTTTGACACTGCTCGTAGCATGGGTCATGGGCCAGTCACTCATTAGCAGCTTCAGTGAACCCCAAGTCGGCAGTCAGCTACAGCTCTACCAGACCGACCTGATCGTACAGGCCAGTGACTGGGACGGCAGCGGCTTGCCAGAAGCCGAGGTAAGTCAGTTTCGCAGTGCCGTTTTTGGTAAAGATGCCATCGAAACGGCTACAGAGCAGTATCAAGAAGTGCGCAAAGACGCGATCGCTGGTTTGTCTCGGATACAGCAACAGCTCGACAGTACCTCTGAAATCGACGCCGAGCGAAACCAATCCCTGCTTTCTACGGCTCAGTCTCAGCAAGCTTTGATCGACAAAATTGACCTGCGCTTGGGTATGGTGCAAGTGCAGCAAGGAAACATTGACCAAGCCCTAGCAACCTGGCGATCACTAATCGACCAGCCCAGTACCAACGCCAAAATCGCCGCCGTGCTAAACGATCTTTGGCAGACGCCGCCTGTTATTACGACTGACACCAAACCAACTATCGAAACCCAGCTGAGCGGATGGTATCGCTACACAGCGCTCAACCGCCTTTACACCGTACAAAACAAAGCAGACCGTTTGGCCCAGCTCAATGTAAAAGAGGCCCAAGCTGCCCAGCAAACGCTCATTCAGCTCAGCATAGTGGGTCTTCTGCCTTCGTTGGGGGCGCTGTTCGGGTCGGCGCTATTAATTGCATTAGTAGGTCAAAGATTTCTGAGAGGAAAAGCGTCCATACTTGCCGTCAGCGATGGCCAGTGGACAGTGCCCTGGGACTGGGAAGTAATTTGGCTAGTGGTCGTAGGCGGATTTTTGTTTGTTGGCCAGTTTGCTTTGCCTTTAGTTCTTCAGTTAGGGCTACTGATAACGCAGTCGGCCACCCTGCAGCCAGTCGCGGGCTGGGTAGCGGCTGTTTTTTCGAAAGCTCACTCTGTAGATATAGGCTTGGCAGATATAGGCTTGGCTTCTACTGGGCTCATCTTAGGGCTGTCGAGCCGAGGGAAAGCGCTGTATTCTTTGGTGTTTTACCTGTTAATGGCTGCTAGCACCCTTGGCGTACTGTACTGGGCTATCAAGGAATATTTGCCCCTTCCAAAAGAATGGTTTCGGGCCCGCTTGGCCGGTCGGTGGCCACTGTGGGGACTAGGTGGGTATTTGGTGGCCCTGCCACTTATGCTAGGGGTCTCTTTGCTCAACCAGCAGATTTGGCAGGGGCAAGGTGGCAATAACCCAATTTTGCAGCTAGTGCTAGAAGAACGCGACCCGGTTGCACTAGGAATGTTTTTGTTTACGGCGGCTGTGGCTGCACCCGTGTTTGAAGAAATCCTGTTTCGAGGCTTTTTACTCCCGTCTTTGACTCGCTACATGTCTACATGGGGAGCCATTGGTCTGAGCAGTCTAATCTTTTCGGTCGCGCATCTGAGCTTCTCAGAAGTTCTCCCGCTCACGGTGCTGGGCGCTATTTTAGGATTTGTCTACGCCAGATCGCAAAATCTGATGTCGTCTATTTTGCTACACAGCGCCTGGAACAGTATCACGATGATTGGTCTGTTTCTACTAGGTAGCGTTAGCCGCTAGCGAAAGGCAGATGACATGGCTTTATGGCTTAGTTTTCTAGTCTTCTACTGCCTGCGGAGGCCAGCCGCCATCGTCAGGCTCATGAGAAACGTCCTCGTTAGGAACAGGGCGAGCAGCCGGTTGTTTTGAAATTGAAGAGTCGAGAGTCGGTGCGCTGGCGCTTGGCTTAGGCTCAGGTGCAGCAGATTCAGATGCAGCAGGTTCAGATGCGGCAGGCTCAGCAGAAGAGGTCTGAGGAGAAGCCTGAGGAGTAGAAAAAGACTGAGTGGCAGCAGGTTCGGTCATGGAGGATTTAGCTGGCACTGCTTTGACGCCGGGCGTAGGGGTTACCGGCTCTAGTCCTAGCTGCTCTCTCGCCTGGTTGAGTAAGTAGTCAGCGGCTGTTTTTCCTTGATCTAGCAGGCTTTTTCCAGTTGCGCTGAGGGGCTTTTTCTCAGCTGGGGCTAGGCTAGGGCTGCTTTGTTGATCTATCCAGTTGCGTAGGCTACTGCCCAGTTTTACTGAGGTATCACTCACCCAAGCGCCAAAGACAAAGGCAGAGCAAATGATTAGCCAAATCAGCTGAGCGGTTTCTTTGAGCAGCGTGCCCGTTAAGTTGAGCGTTTTTTGGTAGGTGGCAGCTGTTTCGTCAGAAAATAGCAGTTCTAGCAGCTTGGACGCCTGTGATTGAATTTGATCCATGGTTTTAACGAGGATAATTTCTAATAATTAAACAGTCTATGCAAACAAGCATAGAGGACGCCCCTTATTAGTCACTCACTCTAGAAAGGTATCTTAGCCGCCCCAAACTTTTTGTAAGATAGCCTCCGGCTGAATATCAGCAATCTGTCCTGTTTCTGAAGCGACTCCCAAGAATCGGGTCTCATCGCCTTTAACGGGTGGCAGCATTTCAGTCGGGCTATTTTTGCCAAAGAGCGCTAGGGTAAACACCTTTAGCGCGGCAGAGAGCTGCATTACGTAGCTATCGGGGGTGAGCACGAGATCAGCCCCAGCGACAATGGCAGCGGCCTGGCCCAAATTTTCGGCGGCAGCGACCATTAGCTGACTGTCTTCGGATTTGAGGGCGTTTACTTGCACCGCGCTACCGCTGGTCTGTAGTAAAACGATCGGCATATTGGGCTGCTTGGCCCGAAAATCAGCAATAAGCGTTTGCCAGCCAGCCAGCGGATACTGAAACTCGCTGCCGATATGGCCCGTGTCAGCCCCTGGGTACATCAAGACGTATCCGCCTTTGAGTTTTAGGCGATCGCGCAGTGCATTCGCCCAGGTCACGTCTTTTTCTGGCACGTTGACAGCCAGATCGGGCATAGGGCCGTTGATGCTAATGGCCTTTAGCAAGTCGTGATAGCGCTGGGCCTGGTAGCGATCGCCCACTGTTGAGCTGTCTGGCACGGAATCTGGCACGGTAGCGGTGTAGAGCCAAGGTGCCTCTGCTGTACGGTATGTAATGCGAGCAGGCACGCCGCCAAGCCATAGCAGCAGGCCCATTTTCCAAGATAAATCGGTGGTGATGGCAACCTCGTACTCGCGATCGCGCACAATCCCTAGTAGATTTGCCCAGTCCGAAGGACTATTTGCAGCGGAAAAGGTAAACGGGATAACAGTGTCAACAATCTTTGAGACTCGATAGGCGACGGTCGCCTTCGGCTCAACAACAACACCAATTTCAGCGTTTGGATAGGCCCGTTTAATGTCATCTAAGGCCGGAAAAAACAAGAGCTGATCACTGATGCCACCAGGGACGAGGGCCAGTATGCGCATGCGGTTAAAGTTGATATTTTTATCCGCTCACCATTCTAAGGGAAGCTGGTTAGCTTAGGTCAATTCCCTAGAAATAAAACCCAAATTCGCTAAGAATGGTGCTCTGCATAAATAACTATTTTATTGGATTCAATCCCTATGCATTTACTTCTCCCGGCAGCAGGTGTGGGTCGCCGGATGGGCAGCGATCGCAACAAGCTATTGATGCCTCTAATTGACCGCCCCATTCTGGCTTGGACCCTAAAAGCTGCCGCCGCGGCCAGTCGATTAAAGTGGGTCGGCGTTATCTGTCAGCCAGCTGATCAGCCGGATATTGAGGAAATGATCGGCCAGTGTAACTTACAGATACCAGTCGCATTTATCCGAGGCGGCGATACGCGGCAGGCTTCTGTGTACAACGGGCTGCAGGCTCTTCCTGCTGACGCTACCCATGTACTGATTCACGATGGGGCCAGATGCTTAGCCACGCCCGAACTTTTTGATCGCTGTGCTCGAGCCGCTTTGAAAACGCAGGGATTTATCGCGGCGGTTCCGGTCAAAGATACGATTAAGCAGGTGAATGATCAAGGCACTATTATCAATACGCCCAATCGCGACGGGCTATGGGCTGCGCAGACGCCTCAAGGATTTGAAGTGGCGCTGTTGAAGCAGTGCCATGCCAGAGGTCAAGCAGAAGGTTGGAGCGTCACAGATGACGCCGCGCTGCTTGAAAAGTGCGGCGTGCCGGTGAGCATTGTGCCAGGGGAAGAAACCAACTTGAAAGTGACAACGCCGGTTGATTTGGCGATCGCACAGTTCATTTTGCGACAACGAGCCTAATGGAGCTAATGCTTGCCAGATTTGCTACGCAAGGCTCTCGTGCGACCCCGTGTGTGTCTGGCGTGTGGGCTCTAGAACGGTAGGCTCTAGAGATCGCCGCCTCTTACAGCTAGCAGAAACACAATCGCGGGCCCTGAAATTACGACCAATGCTAGCATCGTGAGCTGAGCAATTAGGACGAAATTAATACTACTGACAACAGAAAGAGCGCTATCTAACAAAGCTTTTTATCCTCCAAACATCTAAAGCTGAACCACAATTAAGCAATTTCGCTTCAAAGTATTGTACCTGTTTGCGGGGGTGGAAATTAAAGTTTGTTTACAAAATTCTAAGGTTGGCTTCCTGTTGCCGCTAGGGCCCTGTAGCGATTTAGCCACCTAAAATACAGCTCAAAACGACTCTACTTTGGCACGGCTGCTTAACAATTTGACGGGTACAGATTCTACGCAGATCGCGAAGCCTTTGCAGTACCTTAAAACAGGCAGCTAAACAGGAGCGCCTAGGTAGAGAACTCTGTACCTGCATAAGCACAATATAAGCATATAGACGAGGGGAGATAAAGCGTCATGGCGACCTGGCAATGCGTAAACAACTGTGGGGCCTGCTGTGAGCTGAGCCCAGCCGATCGCCCCGGCCTATCAGACTATCTGTCTCCAGACGAGCTTTCTGTATACATGAGCTTGGTCGGTGAAGATGGCTGGTGCGTTAACTACGACAAAGCCAAACGCGAGTGTACGATTTATGACGAGAGGCCAAACTTTTGCCGCGTAGAGCCCGAAACGTTTCAGCAGCTATATGATATTGCCCCCAAAGACTTGAACGAGTTCGCTATTGAGTGTTGTGAGCAGCAGATTTCTGGTATTTACGGCAATAGAAGCGCAGAAATGGATCGGTTTTACGCTGGGGTTGGAATCGAGAGTCAGGTGATCGAAATTAGCGGCGAAGCGGCGCTGAGCGATTTGGCGCTAAGCGATCCGGAACTGACTGGCCCAGTATTGGATGAATCATCAAACGAGTAATTGTGGATTTGGGCAGCGATCGCAGATAATGAAAAAAATATGAAATTGAACCCGTCGTGACTTCTTCCGATCAGACCTCTCGTGAACCAGCCGCTTCAACCGAAGAAGACTCGTCAATGGCAGCTAAAGCGGCTGATGACAGATTAAAGCACTTAGCCCAGCGTGCCCAAGATGCCCAGAGTGCCCAAGACGATCAGAGTGCCCAAGACGCCCAGAGCAGCGGTTTTTGGCTTGTCTTTGCCTCTACTTTTATCACCATTTTTTTGGCCGAGCTGGGCGATAAGACTCAGGTAACAACAATGCTGATAAGCGCAGAGTCTCAAGCCCCGGTAGTCGTCTTTTTTGGCGCGGGCCTGGCGCTGATTGCAACTAGCCTAATTGGCGTCTTGCTAGGGCAGTGGCTATCGAATCGGGTGTCGGAGGAAACGCTCGATATCTGTGCGGGTGTGCTGCTGCTACTGATTACGATTGGCCTGGTTAGCGATATCGTGGCTGGCTGATTTCCCTGGCTGATTTTCTTGTTGTTACAAAAGAACAGCTTTATAAAAGAACAGCGTTTTCACAGAAGTTTTTACAGAAAGAACGACCCACATCAAAACAATGGTGAGAGATGGATTGGAAGCTATTTTTCGTAAGCTTTGCGGCGGTATTTATTTCAGAGCTAGGCGATAAAAGCCAGCTCGCGGCGATCGCCCTAGGCGGATCGTCGCCCTCTCCTCGGGCCGTTTTCTTTGGCACAGCCTGCGCGCTGCTGCTAGCGTCTGGTCTGAGCGTTCTTATCGGCGGCAGCAGCTCATTTTTTCTGCCCGAAAAGCTCGTAAAAGGTCTAGCCGCCATCGGATTTGGACTCTTGGCAGTGCGCTTACTATGGCCAAATGCTGAAAATGCCTGATGCTCCTATCTGTTAAGAGGCATCAGGTTAAAAGACGTCAGGCTAAAAGACATCAGGCTGAGAGGGATCAGGTTAAAAGACGTCAGGCATTAAGGCAATCTAAACCGCTTTAGCTGGACATTGTTTAGCTGGACATCGTTTAGCTGGCCATTAAAAGCTAGCGCTACTGAAAGCTAGCGGCAATATCGCGGTAGCAAAGCTTCATCAAGAGCGCCGCACCTGCTAGCTTCACTGCTTCTAGCGCCCAATAGGCTAGGTGTAGCAGACCCATTTCCGCAGGCAGAGGCTCGACGAGGTTGTCGCTTAGATGCAGGCCGAGGGCGCTGAGATGGGGAGTGAGCACGTATGTGTAGGTCAAGGCGATCGCGAACAAAGCGCCCCCGAGGATCAAGGCCCATCGGCTGCGAGATCCGCTAGCAACCACATCAAAGGGCGATCGCTGCTCTCTAAGCACCAGCAATCCCGTCAAGATTGCCGCCGCGCACAGCACCTCAACTCGATTAAATAGCCAGAAGATGCTGTAGCTGCCAGTGGCGAATCCAGGCTCGTTCATCATGCCAGACTCATACATCATCGGCATCATAAAGAAGTCGATTAGCACACTGCTGCTGAGCCAAAACGTGACGACTAACAGCACCAAAGCATCCCAGTTAAATTGCCTAAAAGAGAGTTTTGATGAAAGTTTAGACGTATTCATCAGACCAAGTACTCCAAAGTAAATTCAAAAAATCCTAAAAAAATCTCTAGTTACTTTCAACTCTAGCGAACCGATCTCGGTTCACCCGTGAATATTTCTTGCAGTAAAACTAGCGATCGCAACACTCATTCGCAATTGGCAACATTCATTCAAGAATCGGCATATTTTGAAATAAGGTCATGATTGGTAACCG
Source organism: uncultured cyanobacterium (assembly GCA_963833005.1). Taxonomy (GTDB): domain Bacteria; phylum Cyanobacteriota; class Cyanobacteriia; order Phormidesmidales; family Phormidesmidaceae; genus Phormidesmis. The sequence continues at coordinate 63,286 of CAWHWK010000014.1, forward strand.
TCTGGGCTCACCAGAATCTAGAGTCATCACAATTAGAAAAAAGATAATCCATCTTAAATTTTAGAGAACCCAAAAAGATGCAGAACCAGAATTCAGTATTTGCAGTCGGTCGGCAGTGGTTGACGGTGGTGGCGGTGCTGATGGCGATCGCACTCAACGGCCTGTCCAACGTCTATCCACCCGCCGGGAAAAACACAGGCGAAGTTTCCAACACCATTTTAGATGGCGTCTTAATCACACCGGCAGGCTATGCCTTCGCCATTTGGGGACTCATCTACATTGGGCTCATTGCCTACAGCATTTATCAGGTACTGCCCGCGCAGCGACACAGCCAAGCCTTTGCAAAGGTTTCTTGGGCAGTCATCAGTGCCTGCGCACTGCAAATAATCTGGATATATCTTTTTTTGACCTTTCAGTTTTGGCCCTCGGTCTTGTTCATGCTGGGGATTGTTGCCTGCTTGGCCTTTGGCTACGTGCATACGCGCACGCTAAAGCCAACTTGGCAGGTACGATGGCTGTTTCAAGCGCCTATCAGCGTTTATTTTGGCTGGATTACCGTGGCCTCCGTGCTCAATGTAGCCGGAGCCCTATATGCCATGAACTCAGCGCCTGAAGCGGCAGGCACCGTCACTAACACGCTCGATCTGTCAGCTATTGCCATTATTTCAACCGTCGTCATGATGGTTATCAGCGCAGGGCTAGCCGCCGTAGTGGCACTCAAATATCAGGACGCATCCTATCCGGCAGTCGCCGTTTGGGCGCTAGTTGGCATTGTTGTTCGCAATTCTGGGCTAGTGCCCATTGCCCTTGCAGGCATTGCGCTAGCCGTTGGCCTATGCTTCATCATCGTTCGGGTCAAAACAACCAAACGACTGCCTAATCTGTGAGTTACCGGCTATCCGTCCCAGGCCATCCGTCCCAGGCTATTCGTGCAAGCTATCGACCCAAACTACGAGTGACTGCCGTGAACCGTTTTAACCCACTTCAGCCGCTTAGGACGGACTGAAATGCGCATAGCCATCGTGCCAATTACAACGACCCAGTGCAGCATGTAAAAAGAGCCCCGTAGGGTTTGCAAGGCAGCCCGCCAAGGTGACAGCCGCTCGGCCTGACGCAGCGTTGTAAACATGCCAATTGCAGAAAGCGTTAGGGCGATCGCACTGATCGGTGCATAAACGGGCAGCTGTTGGCGGCTAAGAGCGATCGCAAAATCTGGTAGCGCGACTAGCGGCAGCATGTACTGAATCATCCAAAAGCCTGCCATATCAATAGACTTTGCCCAGCCTAGTCGGTTGGTCGCCAGCGGTCGCCAGTAGTCTAGGTAGCGCTGAAAGCCACCTTCCGCCCAGCGATTACGCTGATGCCACAAGGCCAGCGCACTCGTTACCCCTTCTTCACCGACCGCCGGGGCAAACAGCAAACCAATGTTCCACTGATTGAGATGAAGCTGAATGGTGAGATCTAGATCGTCAGTGATGGTGACTTCGTTCCAGCCACCGCACTGCGCGATCGCACTGCGCCGCACAAACTGACCGTTGCCGCGTAGCTCACCAATGCCACCGACGGCAATCCGCCGCTGTTGCATATAGCAATCGAGCGCCATCTCCGCCTTTTGGCCCCTTGTCCAAAAATTAGTGCTATCGTTTGCGATCGCCTTTCTCACCTGCACCGCACCCGTTTTCTGTCCCCCTTTGGCCGCGTCAAACATGGGCACCACATGGCGCAACAGATCGGTGGCCACCTGCGCATCAGCATCAAACACAGCAAAAATATCGCCCTTTGTCTGTGGCCACACTAGGTTGAGTGCGCCCGACTTACCGCCCGTGGCATCTGGCCCTCGGTGCACCACATTCACCCGCGTATCGCTTGCTGCCAATTCATCCAAAATCTGAGGCGTGGCATCTGTGCTGCAGTCATCAATAATCCACAAATCGTAGTGGTCTTGAGGGTAGTCAAGCTGGAGCAGGTTTTCGATGAGCTTAGCAATCACGCCTGCCTCGTTTTTAGCGGCAACGAGTAGGGAGATATGAGGCCAATGGGCCGTTTCGGCTGACTGCATCGCCAGCGTTGTTGGCATTGTTTGAGTAGAAGGCAGCGACGTTGGGGGCGCAGGCGGAGTCGCCAATACAACCCGCAATGAGTGAATGCCCATGACAATCGATACCAATAAAACAAAGGCATGGCCCCAGCTCACAATGTGCAATGCAGCCGTCAGAGCCCATAGCAGCAACAGCGCGATCGCGGCTTTTACCCGTCGTCCGTCATAGCCTTGAAACAGCTCACTATCAAAGACTAAGTCAGTGTCCAAATCAAATTCAGATAAATCGAATTCGGGCCAGTCAAACTCAGATGCAGCGGGTTTAGCAAAATCTGCCATATTTTGTTTTATCTATATCTCTTAACAAATCCTTTCAATTTAATCATATTCCCTTGCCGCACACGGCCTGTCATCACGAGATCTGTCACGACAAAGCCTGTCACGACACGACACGACACGACACGAAGTGAAAGCGCAAAAGAGCAAGCCATAGAACTCCAGACACAGAAACCCAGACACAGAAACCCAGACACAAAAGCCCACGAACAGATGAGTACCTTAGCTAGCTGACGGGAATTCTATGGCCAATCGGGTCTTCTTGATAAAGCCAAGTGGCTAAACCTGTCACGAGATCTTCCATTCATTTAGGACTTCTCGAAAGTTCTATCTACTACAAGCACCTTTTTAGCTGCCATGTCTCTTCAATCTATTCAACCTGCCTCTAAACCAGAATCAAGTGTTTATCTACCCTACTATCAGGGTAAAAAACGCAACGCGCTACCTTACGCCATTGGGCTCTACAAGCAAGGCAATATCGAAGGCGAACGCACGGTAGAAGGCACAGACAGCATTCCGTTTCTGGCCACTTGGAGCGTCTCTATGCTGCCTGCCGACATCACTCGCTGCCAGATGCAGTTCGACGGTGACCCTGATCTCACTTACGAAATTACGATGCCCAACTTCGAGTTCATCGATTTTTTAATCAGTGTCGTTGTCGCGATGAATCAGAACAAAACGCCTGATTTTGACAAAGTCTTTTACCGCAAGCTTTTACGGATTGACGAGTAGTTTGACAGTCAGTAGTTTGACAGTCACAGTCGCCTAGTCATTGGTCACCTAGTCACTGGCCTAGGCACCTGGTCATCGACTTAGTCATTGGTCGCTTGGTTACTAGTGAATTGAGCGATTTTAATCACTGGTAAGGCCATAAATAACTGCTTTTTAAAGCTAGCTGTCGCTGCTGATTTTTCTAGCGATCGCTAGCTTTTTATTTCTATTTTCTTGTCAGACTCGCAGACGAACGTGTCAGAATAGCCACAAGGTTTTCAGCACAAGGAGTGAGGGCATGACCCTGTCAGCAGACCAAACAACGAAGCATTTACTGATTGGGTCTACTGAGCCCTACAGCGGTAAGTCGGCGACTGTGCTAGGACTGGCTTTGCAGATGCGATCGCAGGGGATAGATATTGCCTATGCCAAACCCATCGGCACCTGCCTTAGCGAAGGAGATGACGGCCTAGACGAGGACGTTCGCTTCATTGCCCAAACGCTCAATCTTAAGAAGGATCGCGTGCGGCCAACGCTGTTTGTGCTAGACGAAGAAACTATTCAAAAGCAGCTCTCTGAAGAGCAGATAGTGTACGGAAAAGAAGTCGAAAGCGTTTTGGCCAGCCAGGGGGAAGATGTCTTGCTGATTGAAGGCCCCGGCAGTTTAGAAGAAGGGACATTGTTTGGCCTATCGCTACCAGAAATGGCCCAGATGAGTCAGGCTCAAGTTGTGCTGGTAACGCGCTACCACTCCACCTTAATTGTCGATAAGCTGCTAGCGGCTAAGCAAAAGCTAGGCGATCGCCTCCTAGGTGTCGTCATCAACGACGTACCCACAAATCTGATAGAAACAGCGCAAACCGCTATTAGACCGTGCTTAGAGCGTCATGGCATTCAGGTTTTCGGCATTTTGCCCCGCACCCCCATCATGCGCAGCGTCAGCGTCGAAGCGCTCGTCGATCATCTGCAAGCTGAAATCCTTAACAGTCCTGAGCGCATCGACCAGATCATGGTCGAGCAGATCTCTATCGGTGCCATGAATGCCAACTCGGCGCTGCGCTATTTCAACCAGGCTCACAATATGGTGGTTGTCACTGGGGGTGACCGCTTTGACATTCAGATGGCAGCGCTCGAAAGCTCTACCCAATGCCTAGTGCTAACCGGCAGGCTCAGCCCTCGTAAAGACATTTTGGAGCGGGCGCAAGATTTGGAAGTGCCTATTTTATCGGTTGATCTCGATACGCTCACAACCGTAGAGATTATCGAAAAGGCGTTTGATCAGGTCAGGCTGCACGAACCGATTAAAGTGGAATGCATCAAACATCTGATGGAGCAGCACTTTGACACGCCTCGCATGATGAAAGCGTTGGGACTCAGCCCGGCAGTGGCCGCTTAATATCGATTTAGCAATCTAGTCAACAATCTAGTCAACAATCTAGAATCGGGACAATTCTCTTCTGCAGGCATACGCTTTGCTTTTAGGTTTGTTTAGGCATGAGAAGGCTGCTGATTTAACCGGCGAGGAGATTCATTTTGGAGAGATTCAAGGGTTTGGTATTATTGGATAAATGATTGCATCGTATCCTTTAGCCCCAAGGTAGCCATTGAGTCAGTCAGTAGAAAATCCGCTCAATTCTGTCAAAGTAGATGACTTTTTGCAAGAGCTGGCTACCATCCAGGAGTCTGGTTCTAAGCGTATCGCTATCTTAGGCTCGCGCCACGTGCCCATTACGCATCAGCGACTGATTGAGCTGATGAGCTACGCGCTGGTCTTGGGCGGCAATCGTTTGATCACCTCCGGCGCAGCGGGTACGAACTCCGCAGCTATTCGCGGTGCTATGAAAGCAGAACCCAACTTGCTGACTGTGATTTTGCCACAGAGCTTAAAAAAGCAGCCGCGCGAGTCGCGTGAGCAGCTAGAGCTGGTGACAAATTTGGTCGAAAATACGGCTAATGATACGCTGCCGTTGGCGGATGCTAGTGCTATGTGCAATCAAGAAATTATTGGCCGGTGCCAGCAGCTCATTTGCTTTGCCTTTCACGATAGTAAAACGCTGCTACAGACCTGTCAGGATGCCGAAGATCAGCGCAAGATTGTGACGCTGTTTTATTTCGATTAGCCTGCGCTAAGGAATGAGGATTAAATAAGGGCAAATTCTATAGTTGTTGGGGACGAGCAACATAGTTCCAGTTAGGCAGGTCATCATCGAAAATAATCGGCATCTGCTGCTTGAAGGCATCGGTTGCCTGTCTACCGGTTTCATAGACGGCATCAATGATCGTCGTAAAGACCTTCAGCCCGGTGAGCGTAGATGCCTTGGCCATCAGCTCTTGCACGCGCTCCACCGAGTCAAAGATGACGCCCTGACAGACTCGCGAAAGATGAGGGAATAACCGATGTTCAATGGGGTTGTACTTGGATGTGTAGGGCGGATAGTGAGCAATCCGAATCTCGATGCCTAAATCGTTGGCGAGCTGCTGAAGGTCTTGTTTGAAGATATAGAAGCGCGACCCATTGCTGCCACCGCCATCACACAGCAGCAGAATAGAGGTCGCTTCTGCATAGGCGCTGCGGCCATGCTTTGTCCACCAGTAGTAGATAGAATCGCAGGCAAATTCCGAGGTATCTCGACTAGTGCCAATCTGGACGTAGCCTATATTTTGAGTGATGTCATAGAGGCCATGCGGCACCGCAATCCCTTCTGCTAGGGTGGGCCAGTCGTGGTCATAGACTTTGATAGCTTCGGTGTTGTAGGTGTAGCCCTCACGATACAACGGCCCAATCAGTTCTTTTTTTTGGTGTCCATGCTCATCACCGGGTTCCCGGCGTCCCGATACTGTTGCTTCAACTGCTCGATCTTCTCGAACTGTTCGTTGCGTTTAGGATGAGCACCCGTCGCCAGCGCCTTGAATGCACGGCGGCGGCGATAGTTGTGTTTCTTCAAGAGTTGGTCTACCACCGTCACACTTACAGTCACCCCTTCAGTGGCCAGTAGCTTGACGATTTGAGGGCGATTCAGGTTTGTCCACTTGACCTTCTCATCCATCGGCGAGCCTGCCGTATGCTCGCTGAGCACTTTCAAAAATGCCTCGTCTAGTCCCGGTATCTTCTCAAATGCTGACTTTCGCCCGCCCCCTGCCTGACGCATGCCCACTCGATTCAGCGCCGCTTCATCGCTCAGTTCTCGCATCCCGAACTTGATTGCCCCGTAGTCGCAGCCCAGCAACTGGCTGATGTATTTGATACCGCCATAGCCTAGCTTCGCCGCTTCTATCCCGGCATATCGTCTGCGATCCTTTTCTGAAAGCGATTGGTAGTAACGCTGCATTTGGGCTTCGATTGCTGCTCGATAGGCTGTAATCATAGGGCTCACTCACTGCTGACTATCAGCTTATCTTGTATCTTTCTAAAAGCGGGTTTTATACAATCCTCATTCCTAACTAATTTCTACACATTTTCATACACCGCGTTTGTATACCGTAGACGAGATTGCCTAATTCGTTTCATATAATATTCAGCGCTTGAGCGCAGTTTCTTGAGGCAGTCCAGTTAAAGGTGCTGTACTGTATGCCGAACAGCTAGATAGTACACAGACTTCATTAGTACAAGAAGCCTATCAGGGCGATCGCGCTACTGACCCCTCGATAATAGGCACCTGATAGCAAGAAAAACCCAGTACAGCAATCAGTTCAGATGGCGTAGCCACGGCATAAAACCAGTAGTCGCATCTAAACATCTTGATATTTTTTAGGTGATGAGGTTGCTTTTTCGCTCTTTTATAGTACAATAGTACTAACAAAGTGAAAGTGCAGCTCGTTTGCTCTATGCGTCTTACTCAGCGCTCTGGAGATATGAAAAAAACTGACATGGAACTACAAGCTATTCGCGAAAAACTAAGGTTGCTTGAATCTGAGCCTGTCGCTGGTGATGTTCTTTCAATGCCTTGGTCTTCACCGCAGGCTCACTCGTCCCAGATCCACTCATCCCGGACTGACAGCGTACTGGTTAATCCTGCACAGAAAAGTGACTCACACGCTAGCAAGCCCTCCTACCAACGGGCTGCTGACGTAGCCGACAGTCCGCAAGCAGCGGTGATGGAAACACTCAGAAAACGATCTGTCACTCAGCGTCAAGAATCGACTAGCCGTGCCAACGAGCTAGTCGAACAAGAGATTGGTCGGCTGGAGCTACAGGCTCGTCACATTAATGAGCGATCGCAGCAGCAAGCCACCGAACTCCTCGCCATGAAACGCTCAGCGCAGCAGGCCGCTGTTGCCTTACGCCGTCAGGGTATTCATCATCCGCAGCTTGACACCATCGCTCAGTTTTTAGAGCAATATCCTTCTGCCAGCGTCCCTCATCTAGAGCGCGACACTCAGGGTCAATTTAGCCTCAGTCACACCACCATCAATCTGCATCACGCAGAACAAGAGGCCATAGACACCGCTCAAGTGCTGCGTCGCCTTCATAGTGGAAGCAGCCATGCCGCTGGTCAGACGCCCGAGGCCAGTTCCTTAACAGCATCATCTGGCCCTAGCCATACACCGTTTTCCCATCCCATTGAATCGGGGCCTAGTGTCGATAAATATCTTTCTCCTGCCTTCAAAATATCAGACAAAATATCGAACAAAGTATCGAACAAGCCATCAGGGAGTCCCCCATCGGGTAGGCAACGCTCCCGGCCAGGAAAGCAGTGGCAGGTTGCGTTGAGAAATCTGCTGATGAAGCTGAAGAAACAGGCTGCTGTCACCTTTAGCGATCGCGTTAGCACCCCTTATCCATCTGATAACTCTACCGAAGGTGACTCGCTAGACTACGGCCCGCAAGACTATGGGCCACTAGACTACGGACCAGACGCAAGGATTTATAAGCGATCGCCCGCTCGATTTTCCTGGATGGACGGTGCGATTTGGTTTAGCGCGGCTGCCATCGTTCGCATTGTTCTAGAAGCAATTGTACTGAGCTACCCACCGATCAGAATACCCCTCATGCTGATACTCTTCAGCGCTATTTCATTCTCTATCTACCGAGGCCTTATTTCTAGATCATCAGATCCTACGTCCGTTTATCGGCTGGGTGTTGTTCTACTTGGCCTATTTATAGGCGGCTCTTTTTAGGCTATTAGCCAGTCTCTAGCTAGCGGCTCTCTTTTTAGCAAACGATCTTGCTAACTGCTTGCTCGTTCTTTGTATTGATCTGATCTATTTCTTTCTATCGATCTATTAAGCTACACCTCCTATTTATAAACTCAAAGATCCAAGAGGTTTACTTGAATGTCTAACCCTAGTCTTCAAACATCCGCTTCACACCGTCCTAACAAGGTTCCGCTCAAGCCGCTGCTAGCTGTTGGGCTAATCTGTTCTCTTACTGTTCTTTTAATGGATATAAAGGGTATAAAAACGTTTCTCAGTACCCCTTTAGCCTTTGCTCATACGCCAATGACTCGCCCGGTTATAGATCAGCTATCAGGTGATTGCACAACAGATATCGTCAGCAGCGCGCAGCTTTCTAGAGAACAACTGTTAAAACTTCTAACCGTGCCCGAAAGAGATTCCAAGTCTCGCGTTCGTCAAATTACAACAGAGCCCTATTGTCAGCTTTCTAGCATCAATATCAGAGCGGGTGTTGCAGCCGAACGCGAAGCATATCCCCTAGCGTTTGATCCCACTACCGCTTTGGTTATTCTCTATGAGAACGATGAGTATGCAGGCTATCGATTTTTATTTTAGGCTAGTCTGTTTTAAGTCAACTTGGTTTGGGTCAATTTGCTCTACAGCAGCATTATTTAGTCTCACTAAAATTAAGTGTCTTTTAAGGAGGCGCTTATTGCTGCTCTCAGGCGTTTTTCTCCTCAGTAGCTGCTCGGCAAAATCTGTCCCCCAGCCTAGAGCAATCACACTGCAGCAACAGTGGACGCTTAATCCTGGCGATGAGATTGCTGGCACGCCCGTAACGGGAAGTTTGGGCGATGTTTCTCTCTATTTAGATGGAAAGGGAATTTATGCGCCTTTTGAAGGAGAAGTAGAAGCGAGCGAGCAAGCAAGCTGTATTCTCTATTCCACACCAGAAATTCCAGCTTATCTCTTTCGGCTATGCGGGCTCGATCAGGTTAATTATGGCAGTCTGAAGGCTCGTCAACCCATTGGCAAAGGCAAGCACATTAGCTTCGCGACGCTCAGGCGACAGCCCGATGGCACATGGGTCATCGTTGAACCGGCTAAAGATGTTCTAGAAAAATCACTCCTCAACTGAATCACCTGATGCTAAAATCACCTTACCTGTTGGCTATTGCCGTATTGTTAGCAATTTTGCAGTGGACCAGTGTTGCCAGGGCTCAAGAGAGTACCCTCGCACTCACCTTCGATCTACCACCGGCAAATAGACAGACTGCTACATCGGCTTCAAGTCTCTCGATATCTGCACCTGATGCACTGGCACCGACCGCATCAGAACCGGAACCTACTGAGATTGCTACAGATCTCGACAGAGACTTGATATATGAGCGGAAAGCACTGCCCCCAATAGAAACAACAGCATTCAAGGCACTAGCCTCTGTTTCAACAGAGGCTAGTGCAACAGAGCCTAGCTTGTTAGAACTAACATTTTCGGCTGATACTGTCTCTCTAGAGAATTTAGGAGAAGAGGATTTAAGAGAAGAGGATTTAGGAGAAGAAAATCTTTACACTGAAGCTGAAGATCACAACACTGAAAGTAACAACATTGAAGTCAGCAACATTGAAGTCAGCAACACTGAAGGCAACAACGACGATGTGTCTGTTCTTATTCGTGATACCTATGAGACTGTTCCCAGTGCGGCTGCCGATAACAGTACCGACAATGCTCTAGTGTTGGACGATTGGATTTTTGAAAATGGCAGCAACTCACTTGTCGCTCGAACAGTTGGCAGTGCAGAAGGTACGCGTCAATCCGATGGGAAACACACGCGGGCTTACTATGGGCATGTCGATCCGGGTAACGGCGTATGGAATCTAGGGACATTCTCTTATCAGCATGGGGCTGAGTCGCCAGAAGCCGCCGACGAAAGGCAGCTCAAGCGACTCAAGCAACAGGGGCTTGAGCTAACGTCACAGGCGATCGCACTTGGTATAGACCTCTCACTTGAAGAAAAGCTCAATGGCCTAGACCTTGCAAACCAGGCTCCCCTCGCCGCCCTCGATCAAGGAGGCTATATTGAACGACTCGCTCAGGCAAAACGGCTACAGATGGAAGGCACTGAAGCTATTTTGTGGGCTAGAACCTATGCCTATATTGATCCAGACACCCGGCAGTGGAATGCGCCAGGACTGGGCAATAACGTTCACAGTATCAGCCAAGACCAGCAGCGGAGAATCTCTGCGATCGCACAGGCGATGAAAGCTTACGATCCGGCTGGTATGGATATTGCAGCGCTTGGCCGTCTAAATCAAATTAATTTGGCAGGCACCGGTGAGAGTCCTCAATCAAATGAGACTCCCACGCTCATGGCAGCTAATGTTGTGGCAGAGTCTAGCGATTCTGAGATGGCGGTATCGTTCGTTCTGCCGCCTTCAGTTCTGCCGTCTTCAGAGAGGGCGATCGCAGATATAACCGCCGCTGAGACTACTGCCACTAGAGCTGCTGCCACTGAGACGGCTACCTCTGAAGCTGCGACCTCTGAGGCTGCGACCTTCAAACAAACCCCATCGCCGATAGCCGCTGTCGTCACTGACGAGATAGGTGTCACCTTTATCCCCACAGACGATATTGCAGCGCAGCCTGCGCCAGCCGATCTTTCGACAGGTTCAGGAGATACCGAGACGGCAACCGAAGCAGCGGACGTAGCTTCACCAGAGCCCGATCTCTTCTCACTCAGTGCGACAGAAGCCAGTACGACAGAAGCACCTAGCGAGCCCCATCTGCAGGCTGAACAAGCTTCGCTCGATCTCGCTGAGCCGAGCGAAGCGTCTCTATCCAGCGCGCAGGTGTCTATACCTAGCGAGACAGTCAGCACGCAGACCAGCACGCGAATAAGTGGCCAAGCCGACGAAACCTCTAAGGCCAAGCCGGAAGACGTGGAAACAGAAAACGCTGAGACAGAAAACCTCAATGACAATAGCGCGACAAAACTTCAGTCTTTGCTAGCTGGAATTGAGCCTACCGAATTGATCGACATCAGCCGCCTCAACCCTGAAGCTACTCAATCAGAATCGCAAAGTTCTCTATGGCGAATCGAAGATAAAATCGTTCCAGAAAAACGGTAAGACAAACCCAGCCAAGGCATCCTAAGAATCACTAGCAAATGGACAATTGCTAGAAATTAGAGCTAAAGTGGTAGTGACTACGGTTTAGCCTGAGTGCGAAGTTTATCGCCTGCGGCGCTAAAACTTTCTAGCAAAATTGCCCTTCGTCATGCCATGCAAACATCAGCTGAACTTCATTTGCCAATCGAATCTTTGGAAGACGCAATCGAGCGATGTCAACTATTGGGTATGCGATTGAGTCGTCAGCGGCGATACATTTTAGAGCTGCTGTGGAAGGACAAAGAGCACCTGTCGGCCAGAGATATTTACGATAGGTTAAATCGGCAAGGGCGAGAGATTGGCCACACGTCGGTGTACCAAAACCTAGAAGCGCTGTCCGAGCAGGGCGTGATTGAGTGTGTAGAGCGATCTGACGGTCGGCTATATGGTCATATCAGCTCATCGCATAGTCACGTAAACTGCCTTGACACTCAAAAAATCATTGATATTGATATTGAGCTACCGGCCTATATTTTGCAGCAGGTAGAAGCCCAAACAGGTATCAGCATCTCTGACTATCGAATCGACTTTTTTGGTCAAGCCGCAATAAGCGAAGGCACCCAGAGTGAAGGCACCCAGAGTGAAGGTGCCCAAAGTGAAGGCACCCAAAATGAAGGTGCCCAAAGTGAAAGCGCTAAAGCCCCGAACGCTGAAGGCTAGCTTTCTAAATGGCCAAATTTCTGAACAACCAAATCTCTACGTAGCAAAAATTGACCGCTACAGCACCCAGAGACCTTCAAACTGGTTAGCGACACGCACCTAAACCCATACAAAAATCCCCTCTCTGGTCGGTTTATCTGCCAGAGAGGGGATTATTTTTAGCGAAAACGCTGTTCGGAAGACAGCAAATCAGACCAATGAAAGCACCTTCAACCATTGAGCACTTCTTTGCTGAACATAACAAGTACAGCGCCAAACATCAGTGCGGCTAAAACCAAATCCATAAGTATTTCTCTCAATGCGCTACGAAACCTGACAGGACCACTATCAACAGACGCTTTACGTCGGCAGCAGCTTCATCCATGCCATAGGGCTAACATACCCATTTTCAGAATGCTGTGCACTACAGACAAGAGAATACTAATCAAGATTTCTTGATATTTCTTGATTAGTGAAGCTGCCACAAAGTTTTGGAAACAGGCTGGCTTTCTAAGACAGTGGCAAACGTTGGGTGACCCTAGCTGCGAATTTGCACAGGCATCACTAGATAGGTAATCTTAGTGCCTCCTAGCGGTGTCAAAACCGACGGGCTAGTGGCCGTGTTGCACTGGAGCTGAATTTCAGCGGTAGGTAGCGCTTTGAGTCCTTCTAGCAAGTAGCGAACGTTGAAGGCAATATCCAAGCTATCGCCGGTGACTTGGGCGGGGAGTCTTTCTAGCCCGCTACCGACTTCTTGCGCTTCTACAGAAAGCGATAGCGACTGCTGCTCACTATCTACAGACAGCTTGACAATGTTGTTTCGCTGGTCGGCCATGACTGCAATTCGCTCTAGCGATGATACAAATTGCTTTCGATCTAGCGTGAGCTGTCGCTCGAACTTGCCAGGAATGAGCTGCCGATAGTTAGGATACTGACCTTCGAGCAAGCGGGTAGTGATGCGCTGTCGACCCAAATCAAAAACGACTTGAGTTTGATCGAGTTGAAAAGCAACGGCCTCATTTCCTGGATACGCCTGTAGAATTCGCTCTAGTTCTCTAAGCGCTTTACCAGGAATAGTCACTTTCATCCCCGCAGCGACTGATGACGAACCGGTTTCATCAATGGTTTGCACAACTGCGAGGCGGTGGCCATCTGTAGCCGCAAACTCTAGATTTTGGTCGTTGGCCGTTAGGTGTACGCCAGTAAGCACTTGCTTGGTCTCATCGCTGCTAGTCGCAAATAGAGCGCCCCTGAGTCCTTCAATCAAGGCATCAGCCGATAGCTTGATAATTTCTTGAGAGTCTATTTTCGGCAGGCTAGGGTAGTCTTCAGCGCTAAGCCCTCGCACCTGATAGCGGCCAGCAGAGCAAGCGAGTGTCACAACGGGCTCATCGTCATCTTCGCTGATGTCAATCTCTTCGTTGGGTAGCCGCGATACGATGTCGCCTAGCAGCTTGGCGGGCAGCGTTAATGAGCCGCTTTCATGCACCTGGGCGGCAAAGGTGGTCTGAATGCCTAAGGTCTCATCGAAGCCAACTAACGTCACTTCCTGAGTATCCGAGCTAGCAGTTACTAGCACATTGCCAAGTACCGGCTTGCTTGGGCGCGAGGGAACTGCACGGCTAACCAAGGAAAAGTGAGTGTTGAAATCGGTTTGCGGACAGCTAAATTTCATCGCGCTGAAGGACTGGCTGGAGGACGGGGAAAAGGAAGAACAAAGACTGCAAGGATGCCCAATAGTATCACCCTATTTGCTCAAGTCATCACTTGGCAAATCTGGGTTTCCTGACTGGGTGTTCCAAAAAAAGTACGCTGTTCTTCTCTTTCTGATCTTTTTTAAAATTAAGTATTTAAAAGTAGTAGTAGTAGAGCCTGTGGAATTTGGGGAAAAAGTACCTATATCCCCTGGTAGAGAGGGTTAGCGCTGTTGGCCTCCTGTGGAAAGTCTGTGGAAAAGTATCCAAGTTTTCCACAGACCTTCTGAAGGTCGTTTTTTTTTCCACAGATGCTCTTCTTTTTTCCACAGATGTTCTTCTTTTTTCCACAGGCTTTCCACAGGCTTTCCACAGGAGGCCAACAGGTAAATTGGGACTTTCCACAGGTAAGTTAGGGTTTTCCACAGGTAAGTTAGGGTTTTCCACAGGAAAATCCTCAGCACTTGTTACTTTTTCTTAATATATCGATAGAAAATTTAGCGGCGGTCAGGCCCAAGTCAGGCCCGAGATAAAACAAAAACCCGGTTAGATAATCAAATCTAACCGGGGAGTAAAAGAGATTGCTCGGCGAATTCTGCTGAAAAGCTAGCTGTTAGCTGATAGCGTGATGCGATCGCTCACTTCTCTGACCGTCTGGGCCAAATTAAGATCTCGCTTGATGAGCTGAGCAATTTTGTCGCAGCTGTACATGACGGTAGTGTGGTCTTTGCCGCCAAACTGCTCGCCCACTTTGGGTAGGCTCAGGTCGGTGTGCTGACGCATCAGGTACATGCCAACCTGTCTGGCAAGGCTAATTTCTCGGCGTCTAGAATTGCTTTTAAGATCGTCTATTGAGATTTTGAAGACGTCTGAGACGGCCTTGATGACAGATTTGGGTGACGATTCTAGGCGCTCTGCGGGCGGGTCGAGAACCGGGACTAGGGTCTCGACTGTCATCGGCAGACCCGAGATAGAGGTGTAGGCGATCGCTCTGGTCAAGGCCCCTTCTAGCTCTCGAATATTGGTGACATAGGAAGAGGCAATGTATTCGGTCACGGGTCGTGAGAGGGCTACCTGCTCGTACTCTGCTTTCTTTTGCAAAATCGCCATACGAGTTTCAAAGTCAGGAGACTGAACATCGGCAATTAGCCCCATCGAAAACCGGGAGCAGAGCCGGTCTTGTAGGCGCGGAATTTTGTTGGGCGGTCGGTCAGAGGCAATGACAATCTGCTTGCCCGCTTCGTGGAGCGTATTGAAGGTATGAAAGAATTCTTCTTGGGTGTACTCTTTCCCTTCAATAAATTGAATATCGTCAACCAAAATGACATCAACCTCGCGGTATTGTTCGCGAAACCGCTGCATGGTGTCGCGGCGAATGGAGGCAATCAGATCGTTGGTAAAGGTTTCGGTCGAAACATAGGCAACTTTGGCATTTTGATCGCTCTCCATGCGGTAGTGACCAATGGCCTGCATCAGGTGCGTTTTGCCTAGACCTACGCCGCCGCACAAAAAGAGCGGGTTGAATTCGCGCCCCGGTGATTCTGCGACGGCTAGCGCGGCAGCATGGGCCATGCGGTTGTTGGCCCCCACAACAAAACGCGAAAAAACGGCCTTGGGGTTGAGCGCAGAAGAATCGGCTTGCCTTCTGTCGCCTTTCGCGGCAGCGGGCGTTGCGAAAGCAGCTTCGTTAGTTTCCTTACTCTCCGCATCTTGTGCGATCGCCTCGGATGGGCTTGGCGCTCGTTCTACGTCATCTTTGACAGTAATAGAGACACTGACCTTATGGCCTAGTATTTCGGCGGCAACTTCAGCGATTTGGCCCAGATAGTGCTTTTGCAGCCAGTTGCGCGCAAATGGATTGTCTGTAAGTAGCGTCAGCTGCTGCTGAGATAGCGACTGAACTTGCGTCGGCTTCAGCCAAGTTTCAAAAGTGGGACCGCTGAGCTGCTCTTCTAATTTTGCTAAGGCTTGAGTCCAAAGGTCTTCTTTTGTGAGGGTCACAGGTCAGCCTCTACGATTTTCGTGGATGAAAAAATGGGAGAGCAAAGGGGCTGATGAGGGAAAATCATCAGAGCCGCTGACCCTTCGTTTGGGCAGAGGCTTGCTCTCCTAGACAGTAATAAGAATGTTAGTAGCGGTATTTGAACGAGCGTTTGAATACTGCTTTCGCGGTGCGGCAGCGATTAGGCCGCTGCTAGATTGGCAAATCTATGCGCCCTGGCATGCTCATACGGACAGCTCTATACAGGCAAAATAGTGAACAGGCAAAACAGTGAATGAACCAATGGTGAATTGACAGTTAGTGAGTGGCGTCAACTTAATAGACGTTTAAAGCGTACTAGATATAGCGTCATATTGAGATGCAAAGAGGTGCAAAATCTATATGTGTGGTGATCAACTCGATTCTACTTAAGTGTACGAATTATAGAAGGATATTCAGTAGAAATATGGTTTGTAGAGACTTTTAAACTTTTTTGAGAAGAGAATGCGAAAACAGTGCGATCGCAGTCTGTTTTTACTATGCTTTTTTACTGGGTTTTCTTACATTGCTTTCTTTAGCGCGATCGCATCTCCCTTTCATTTTCGCTTCTGCTTCAGTGCCTTTATGCAGTTCTAGAAACCTGAAAAGCCTTTAGGAGAACTGGCACTGCTTGTAATCACAGCGCTTAGCAGAATCTGCTAATAAATGAGTAGAACAAAAAACTGGAACTCAATTTTTGCCAGTCTTCTTCCCCGCTGTCGTTACTATTTTGAAAGGCAAAGTCATGAACAAGCGCAAAGGGACTCCTCATTTTGCTGACTGGCGATTTTGGCTACGCCAGTCGCTATCCTATGGCCTAGTCACTGCCGCGAGTGCGAGTACTGTGCTCTTTGTCTCTAGCCAGTTAGATGCCCGCTCTACGGCTTCAAATGCTCCCTCACTGCTGACGGGCCCTAATGCTGAAGCAGCCGCTGCCGAAGCCTGGGCATACGAGCAGACTCAGTTTTTAGGCGATGTTGCGGCAGAGGCGGATAGCCCGTACCTGCTGAGTCAGGCGACAGGTACAGAACGGCTAGTGGGTGGCGCTAACTTTATTGCGGACGCGGTAGAGCGCACAGGCCCCGCTGTAGTGCGAATTAACTCAGCGCGCACGGTTGCGAGCCGAGGAAATGGTGTTTTTAACGATCCGTTTTTCCGCGAATTTTTTGGTGATATGGGTGTACCCAGCCAGCCGCCGTCCGAGCGGGTGGAAAGGGGCACGGGATCAGGTTTTATTTTGGATGCCAACGGCACGATTGTGACCAATGCTCACGTAGTTGAAGGCGCGGACGAGGTGACGGTAACCTTTAAAGACGGGCGTGAGCTGCGCGGTGAGGTGGTCGGTGAAGATTCGCTCACAGATGTGGCGGTGATTAAGGTCGATGCCAATGATTTGCCGACAGTAACGCTGGGCAATTCTGATACGCTGCGGCCCGGAGAGTGGGCGATCGCAATCGGCAATCCTCTGGGGCTAGATAACACGGTAACCGCTGGGATCATTAGCGCTACGGGCCGCACCAGTGCGCAAATTCGAGTGCCTGACAAGCGGGTGGAGTTTATTCAAACCGACGCGGCGATCAACCCTGGCAACTCAGGAGGCCCGTTGCTAAATGAGCGCGGCGAAGTGATTGGTGTTAATACGGCGATTATTGGCAATGCTCAGGGGCTAGGCTTTGCGATCCCCATCAACCAGGCACGGGCGATCGCCGATGAACTGGTGACCAAAGGCCGCGTAGAGCATGCCTATCTGGGTATTCAGATGCGAACCCTGACGCCCGCGCTGAAAGATGAAATTAATTCTAACGCTGGCGCTAACTTGCGTTTGCAGGCTGATGCTGGGGTCGTTATCCTGGGGATTGCACGCAATTCGCCTGCTCAGCAGTCTGGGTTGCAGCTAGGCGATGTGATTATGTCGATGGACGGACAGGCGGTTACTGACGCGAGTGAAGTGCAGCAGATTGTGTCGGATACGGACGTGGGAGAGGCGATCGCGATGACCGTCACTAGAGGCGGCCAGTCGGTAGAGATCTCTGTTCGTCCGGGTGACTTTCCAACCCAATCTAGCCAGCGATAAATGTAATGGGCAGCAGCAGGAGGACCGCTATGAATGCCGCTACGAACAAGGTGCTAAAAGTCGCAGAGCTGGGCAATCCGGTTTTGCGATCGCCCGCTCACCTGGTCAAAGATATTCAATCACCTTACATCCAGCAGCTAATTGACAACTTGATTCATACCGCCGCTAAAACCAATGGTGTCGGCATCGCTGCGCCTCAGGTTTCTGAAAGCGTTCGGCTGTTTATCGTGGCGTCTCGGCCAAATTTGCGCTATCTGCACGCGCCAGTGATGGAGCCTACGCCGGTGATCAATCCGCAGATAGTGGCTTACTCAGATGAGCAGGTGAAGGGGTGGGAAGGCTGTTTAAGCGTGCCGGGAATGCGCGGACAGGTGATGCGATCGCGCGAAATAGAAGTGATATATTGCGATCGCGAGGGTCAGCAGCAGCAAAAAGTCTTCACCGATTTTGTTGCCCGAATTATTCAGCACGAGTTTGACCACATCAACGGGATAGTCTTCTTAGACAGAGTAGAGAGCACCCTGGACTTGATGAGTGACGCTGAGTATCACGCTCGAATTGTCTGCGGATGATCGCGTACCGGCATCGCGTACTGGTATTGTGCGCTGGCATCGCTTGCTGGCTACGTACTCAGCACCCAGCTATAGACTTCTGCGAGGTCATCGACTTGGTAATGTGCATTCAGCCCACTGGGATTGGGCAAGGCCCACACGGAGATGCCTTGCCAACTAGGCTGCGGGCCGACTTTGGCTTTGGGCTGAGCAAAGGCAATACGGTAGGCTGTGATCCCCAGAAAGGCAAGGCACTTAGGTCGATACTGCTCGATTTTGGTGGCGAGCAGTTCTCGGCCTGCTTTAATTTCTATTTTGTTGAGTTCGTCGGCACGGGCCGTGGCGCGAGGGGCCATGTTTGTAATGCCGTAGCCTAGCTCAATTAGTGAAGCGTCTTCGGCAGGGTCGTAGAGTCTAGGGGTAAAGCCTGCTTTGTAGATAGCCTTCCAAAAGCGGTTGCCTGGACGGCCAAAGTGATGGCCAATAGCGATGCTGTAAAGGCTGGGGTTGATACCGCAGAAAAGGACATCAAGATCAGGCGCGATGATGTCTGGCATGGTTTGACCCTGCGCGGCGGCGATGTCTGCTTTGCTAGGGCGACTGGTTTTGCTAGAACGATTGGCCTTGGGCATTCGTGGAGTCGGCATTTATGATTGTATGGTGAGGTCTGATAATGAGTTTATTTGAGCGCCAGCTCAGACGATCGCGCCACTCTTAAAGCTATGAAATCAACGCTAAATGAACTAAAAACCCGTGTACAGGCTGCGTTAGCGGCTGCGTTTGGCGCTGAGTATCAGCATACCGATCCGCTGCTGGTGAGTACGAACAATCCAAAGTTTGGGGATTATCAGGCCAATGTTGCGATGTCTTTGGCTAAGCCGCTAAAAAGTAATCCTAGAGCGATCGCAACTCAAATTGCTGAAAAATTAGAGGTCTTAGACTTTTGCGAACCGCCTGCGATCGCAGGCCCCGGCTTTATCAACTTCAAGCTCAAAACGGCGTATCTAGAGCAGCAGCTTAAGGCTATGCATGGCAGCGATCGCCTTGGCATCGCCCAAGCCGACCCGGCTCAAAAAATTATCGTAGACTATCCTAGCCCCAACATTGCCAAAGAAATGCATGTGGGCCACTTGCGGCCCGCCGTCATTGGTGAATGCTTGGCGCGGGTGCTGGAATTTTTGGGTCACGATGTGATGAAGGTAAGCCATGTCGGCGACTGGGGAACGCCGTTTGGGATGCTGATCGCCTATTTGCAAGAAGCATACCCTGATCCGCAAGCGGCGGCTGAAGCGGCTACTTCAGGAGAGCTTGCCACCTTTTACCGCCAGGCCAAAAAGCGGTTTGATGAGGATGAAACCTTCAAAGAACAGGCTCGGCAGGCGGTCGTAAAGCTGCAAGCAGGCGAGCCGCAGGTGCTGGAGTCGTGGGAGCGAGTGTGTCAGCTTTCCAAACGCTCGTATCGAAAAATCTATGACCTGCTCAATATTTCTGAAGACATTATTGATAGAGGCGAGTCTTTTTATAATCCGTTTTTGCCAGCGGTGGTTGAAGACTTAAAAGAGATTGGCTTACTGGTTGAAGACAACGGGGCGCAGTGCGTATTTTTGGAGGGGTTCACCAACAAAGAGGGCAAGGCGCTGCCGATGATTGTACAAAAATCTAACGGGGGCTACAACTATTCGACAACAGATTTGGCGGCAATCCGCTATCGGATCAATCAAGATCAGGCCGATCGAATTGTATACACCACAGATGCGGGGCAGTCGAACCATTTTGCGCAGCTTTTTCAGGTAGCCAGGCGGGCTGAGTGGGTGCCCGAGCATGTGAGCCTAAGCTATGCGCCGTTTGGCTTGGTGTTAGGCGAAGATGGGCGACGGCTGAAGTCTAGATCGGGGGAGGCGGTGCCGTTGCAGGCACTGCTAGACGAGGCGATCGCGCGCACGCGCGCTGATGTAGAAGCGCGGCTAGAAAAAGAAGAAAGAACAGAATCTAATGAGTTTGTTCAAAACGTGGCCGAAAAGGTAGGAATTGGCGCGGTGAAATATGCTGACTTGAGCCAAAACAGAGTCAGCGACTACACGTTTAGCTTCGATAGAATGCTAGATCTTAAAGGCAACACCGCGCCGTACATGCTGTATGTATACGTCCGGGTGCAGGGCATTAGCCGCAGTGGTGATGTTGACTTTTCGACGTTGAATGCTGAAGTTAAGCTAACTGAAGAGAGTGAATTTATCTTGGCTAAGCATCTGTTGCAGATGGATACGGTGCTAGATGAGGTAGCCGCAGATCTGTTGCCAAACCGGCTGTGTCAATATCTGTTTGAGCTGAGCCAAAAGTACAATCAGTTTTATGATCGCTGTCCGGTACTAAAAGCCGAGGAGCCTGCTCGCACGTCAAGGCTTGTACTCTGTGATTTGACCGCACGCACGTTAAAGCTGGGGTTGTCTCTACTGGGTATCGATGTTTTAGAGCGGATGTAAGTTTTCTAGCTAGGTATTGCGCTTAGTCACGAGGATTAAATAAGATCTGCTTTTGCGGAGCGGGCGGAGGGGTTGGTTTTAGCTAATGCCTACGGCGACGCTTTTCTCTTCTTGAAGAGTCAGGTTTGAAGAGTTAGGTGTCTAGCTGAAACAGTCAGGTTGGCTGATCCTAAATCTTTGGGTGTTCCAGTTAAGAATATTGGAATCTATGCGGAAACGGTTGCGAGCCGTTTGATCTATAGTGCAGGAATTAGAGTGCAGTACAGGAATTAGAGTGCTGAGGCTAGTCAAGACGGCAGGAGCCAGTCAAGACTGTCTGTCCACTATATTTACAACTATTTGGCAAAAGAAAGATGGCTACGACAAAACTAAGCGTACGGCCAGTAATGGCAATTTGGCGAAATTCCTTAAGAAAGCTGCTAGATTTTTATGCGCAGCAGCGAGGTAGCTTAGCTTCTTTTTTTCCAAAGCTTTTTTTATTTTTTATGCTGCTAAACATGGCTTGCTACTGGCTAGCTATCATCACCGCCTATCCGCAAGAGCTAGCGGTGAGCGGCGAGCGCTGGGAATACATGATTATGCAGTTCCCGGTGGGCTTTTTGGGCGCTTTGTTCGACAGCGCTTCCTTTTTTATTACGGTCTGGATTGCTCGGCGAGCGCTGAAAACAACCTCACTGCCCAGCTATATCGCCCATCTGAGTGTTGACGTGCTGATTGCGATTGTAGCGACTTTTTGGGTGCTGATGGTGTTTTCCGTTTCGGGCTGGCTGGTGGGGCTGTTGCAGCAGTCGTCGCAGTCGCTGGTAGAAAGTTCGGCAAAGTATGAAGGCCGTTTGCAAAGTGCGGTACGCGATCCGCTGGGACGGCAGAACGTTAAAAACATTTATTTCGGCGTCATGATGGGCTTTTCAGCGATGATTCCGACGATGATTCATCTCTATTTGTCGGCACAGTCAGTGTTTTTGTATCTGCGAAAGGTGGCGCTGCGACGGTTTCCAAAGGTGTGACTTCGGCTGCGCTCAGTCACCAGCACGCTTAGTCACTAGCACGCCCAGTTCCGGTATGCTCGGTCACCGGATATAGGTTGATGCTTCGAGCGCAATGAATAGCAGGCTAAATCCAGATAGATAGATTAGCCCTATGGTGGCTAACCTAGATAGCCAGGGCTTGGGCTGGTCGGCATCTTCTAATGTGTCGATGCTGCGCATGTTGAGCCAGGCGTAGAAGGGCGCGGTGACGAAGGCGATGATGGTGATCAGGGTGATCAGGGGCTCGAACCCAGCGGTGAAAAGGATGAGGAGCAGGGTTGCGAGGAGGATAAGGGCAAGTGCGATCGCCTGTCGAATCGGAAACGCCATTGCTTTGCTCTTAGGAACCAGTTCGTAAAGACCGGCTTCTAACATGCGAGGGAAGGCATCGACGACGGTAAAGGTCGTAGAGAAAATGGCTGCGATCGCACACAGGCCAATCAACGGCTTTGCCCACGCGCCGATATACCCGGTATACATGCCCACTAACTGCCCTGCAAACGTGGCTGGCTCTGCCGCTAGCCCTTGGTCTGGTAGCGTCAGCGTTCCTAGCGTTAGAAACAAGCAGGCCAGCAGCACCGTTAGGATGTAGCCAAAATTAAAGTCGAAGCTCGCTGAGGCCAAAGACGTTGCTCTGCCGCTATCTTGATCGTTTGCCTGCACCCACAGCGACTGCCAGACCGATAGCTCTAAGCCTCCTGGCATCCAGCCCATAAACGCGATGATGAACGGAAAGGCCTGCCAAGAGAATAGGTTGGGCTTTGAAGACAAGGCTGGCGATATCGTTGTAGCGGCAACTTCCAGCACTGTGGAAGTCGTGATGCTGGAAGTCATCATGCTAGCGGCAATCGCCATGATGACGGCTGCAATGGTTGCGATCGCCAAAGAAATAACGCACCATTTGGTGATTTGCTCAAATAGACGATAGCGTCCAACCGCAATCAGGCCCCAGCAGAACAGCAGCACGCCCACCGCCAAAACCGTCTCTGGCACCTGCGGTAGATACAGATATTGCAACAGCATTGCGGCCACAAAGGCATCAACCGCAAAGCTGCCTACCGCGTTGAGGGCACTAATCATCAAAAACGGCACGAAAAAGCGTCTTCCCTGTTGGCGATAGGCCTGAATCAAATTTTGCCCCGATGCGGCAGCGTAGCGGTGACCGTATTCGTAAAACGGATACTTCATCAGGTTGGCCAGCAGCACAAAAATCAGCGCTCCCCAGCCATACATCGCCCCGGCCCGCGTACTCTGCACCAGGTGCGAAACGCCAATTGCCGCCCCGGCCATCAGCAAACCCGGCCCTAGCTGTGAGAGCGATCGCTTAAGGCTTTTATTTTCGGCAGTGGTCGTCATGAGTCCAAAGATAGTAGTGAATCGCCTCTTGGCCTATCAGCATCCTATCAGCGTGATTGAGACTGCATCTTTTCCGCTTAGACCTATCAGCATGCGCATATTGGCGGATAGTATGATCAAGGAAGACAAAGCCTTTCAGAATTCTGAGTCCATGAACCTGCTGCTATCACTACTATTAATTCTGCCTGTCGTGGGCATTCTGGCCTATTTGCTCACCCCCCGACGTTACGATTCTGCTGATTCTGTTGCCAATTCTTACGATGAATGGACTGAAGATGGCATTTTAGAATTTTACTGGGGCGAACATATCCATCTAGGCCACTATGGGCTGCCTCCAAGGCAAAAAGATTTCCGCCAAGCGAAGCTCGACTTTGTGCACGAAATGGTGAAATGGGGCGGACTAGACCGCTGCACACCAGGAACGACGCTGCTGGACGTAGGCTGCGGTATCGGTGGCAGTAGCCGGATGCTAGCCAAGGACTATGGCTTTGATGTGACCGGCGTGACGATTAGCCCTAGCCAGGTAGAGCGAGCCACTCAGCTAACGCCAGCGGACCTGAGCGCAGAGTTCATGGTTGATGATGCGATGGCGCTGTCGTTTCCTGATGCCAGTTTTGATGTGGTGTGGTCGCTAGAGGCAGGGCCCCACATGCCAGATAAGGCCGTGTTTGCCCGCGAACTTCTACGAGTTCTGAAACCAGGCGGACTGCTAGTGGTCGGCGATTGGAATCAGCGTGACGATCGCCGCCGCCCGCTAAACTACTGGGAGAAGCCCGTGATGAAACAGCTGCTAGACCAGTGGTCACATCCAGAATTTTCTAGTATTGAAGGCTTTTCTGAGCTATTAGAGAAAACTGAGCTAGTAACTGGTTCGGTGCAGACTGCAGACTGGTCGAAAGAGACGCTGCCATCATGGATTGATTCGATTTGGCAGGGCATCATTCGTCCGCAGGGGCTAGTAAAGTTTGGGGCATCTGGCTTTATTAAGTCTGTGCGAGAGGTGCCCACTTTGCTACTGATGCGGTTGGCCTTTGGCAGCGGGCTATGCCGGTTTGGCATGTTCAAAGCGACGCGGGCGAATGTTGCTGTAGCGCCATCACGCTTCTAGCACGAGATTTTAGTAGCACAAGATTTTAGAATCTAGCTAAAGAGAACCTGATTCAAGACTTTAGAACCTGGCGTAAAAAACTAGAACAAGCACTACTTAACCTGGGACAGATACGTTTCTAAGAAAAAGAACTGAGTAACGTTGAGTTTGTAGTATATGCGTCGGCCGTGACGCCGGGTCGTGACCAAGTTAGACTGGTTGAGCGTTTTTAAGTGAAAAGAGAGTTTTGACTGGGGAATACCCAATCTGTCGCCGATATCACTGACACACAGCTCGCTACCGCCCTGCAACAGATCGATAATTTGTAGCCGGATGGGTTCAGATAGTGCGTGAAAGCCTGGAAAAATTGATTGATTGCTACTCATCGTCATGGTGGTTCATAAATAACAGCTACAAGAAGACTAAATGAGTGACGAACGTGTCTGTAACTTTATGGCGCTGATGGCGCATTTGCTGCTGTCTGGAGCCTTATCTGGAGCTTTGTCTAAAGGGCGGCTTGGAGCGTGCCTTACATTGTTTTATACATTGTCAATAAGGTGATCTCCGTTATTGCTGGCCATAGCTCGATTGAGGCGAAAAACCATAGCAATCTTGACCTTGACGCTTTGGGTGTGTGGGTGATCTTCGCCCAGCGTATTTTCAAAAATGGCTAAAGACGCTTGAAACAGGGTTTCAGCTTCTTTAAACCGAAACTGGTTATCGTATAGGCTTGCTAGGTTGTAAAGACCGATAGCAATATCGGGATGCTGATCACCTAGGAGAGACTTTTGGATGGCCAGCGTTCCTTTCAACCAAGATTCAGCTTCCTCATATTCCCCTTTGCTAATGTGAATCATGGCATACATAGACAGCAGCCCAGCGCCAACAGTATGGAGCGCCGTTTGGGCAAGTTCTCTTTTTTGATAGGCTTCTTGCTCTCGTTGTTTACGATCTGTGATATCTGTTTGAGATCCGACAATTCGGTAAGCAATGCCGTCCTTATCCCACAGCGCTTTACCCTTTGCCAATACCCATAGATAGCTCCCATCAGTATGCTCAATCCGATATTCGCAGTAAAACTGCTGGTGGCGGCGGGTGAGATAAGCTTGCAAGGTCTGCTGGAATCGATCTTGATCCTCTGGATGAATGCGAGAGAACTATTCGTTGAGATTATTGCTGCTGTTGTATATGCCAACTAGCGATTTCCAGCGCGGTAAGAGATAAACACAGTTATTTTTGAGATCTCAGTCCCAGATGCCGTTATCAGTTCTGCGATTAGCTAGGTCGTAACGAGCTTTTTCAGCTTCTATCTGCTTTGTTAGCTCTGCGTGCCCTTTTGAAGTGCGGCGACTGCGGTCGCCTCGCCTCTGAAGCCTGTGAGGACAACAACAGGAATTTCAAGAACCTGTTGCTTTAGCTGGGTAATCAGGTCTAGCCCTTCTCCATCGGGCAGGTGAAGATCCAGTAGACTCAGATCATAGGTTTTCTCTGCTAGCATTCTGAGGGCGACTTTGAATCGCTCGGCATGATGTAGCTTGGGCCTTCCTAAATTGGACGAGCTAACAATAGCTTCAATCATCTGGGCATCTGAAAAACTATCTTCGATCAGTAATACTTGGATGTCAGTACTCATGTGCTTTCTTGGGTGGGCTATTGCCAGCTGGGTCAGTCTACGATGAGCCAGCTGGCAATAGCCGGTTTGCAGTGGCCAGTTTGCGAGAGCGATGGCCTACTCAAAGACCAGCGCTTGGGAAGAACAGCCCCGAAAGGCCAGTCCGGAGATACTAGAGTATGCCCACCAAACATCAAGAAAACCTGATTTTGGCCAAACTTCTCCTTGGATTGCGATGAAGCAAGCAATCGTGGACTAAATAATCGTGACTGAACAATCGCGGCTAAACAATCGCAATCAACTAAGAGAGTGTTGCTTTAGACGTCTCCCCAGCCAGGATTAAGACGTTTCATTAGGGGGTTGTACAGTTTGAAGTAGGCAATTGAGCCAATTTGTCTGAGCAGTGATTTTTGCGGGGTGTCTGCGCCCATGCAGCGCTGGCATACAGGATGAGTGACTTGAAACTTGTCGAAGCCAGCGCGTAGGCCGCAGGCGGGGGCCTGCTGGTCAAGTATGTGGCTGAGCGTATGGGTGTTGAGATTGCCGAGTGGAATTTTGCCGTCGTAGTCTTTGCAGCAAGGGACGACCGTGCCGTTGTAGAGGATGCCAGCTTGGTCAGTCGTGCCGTTGCAGTAGCCAAAGCTAGCTGGAATGACGGTGGTGCTTTCGACGTTGCCCCAGCTATCGAGCGGAAAGGTCTCTAGGGCTAGCTTGGGGGTGAGTTCTATGACTTGCCAGCGACCGGGTTTATGGCTAGCAAGCTTGCGCTGAAGGGCTTGAGGGGAGGGTCTATCGGGGTGATCAGCCGGTAGAGCGGCGAGGAGGCGATCGCACCACGCTGTGAGCTGCTGCTGCATCTGTTCTTTGCCTTCGACGACGTGCATTGTTTTGTGGGGCACTAGGAAGGGATTCGGGGTGGTATCTAAAAATTTGAGGTGAACTCGCGTTGATGATTCGGACAGCAAGTTGGTCTGTACATACTGCGTAATGCCCTCGAAGTACTGCTCGGGTGCGAGCTTGGGCGGTGCGCCTCTAATGATAAAAGTGTCAGGATCGGGTGTTTGTAGAGAGATGGTGACTTTGGGAATGCCAGAGTGAACAAGCCTGCCAATGTGTTCGGGGCGAATGTGAAAGGTGCTGCCATTGGTCGTGAGGTGCAAGTTGAGCTGACGTGCGATCGCCATTTCAATCGCCTCAAAAATGTGGGGATAAATCAAAGGCTCACCCATAAGATGAAAGGCTACGATTCTAGCTAGGCGGTGTTCAGAAATTTCGTCTAGCGCCTTTTCTAGCAGCGCCAGCTCCATATGCCCTCGCTTACGCTCCATGATCGCATCTGGGCAAAATTCGCACTTGAAGTTGCAAACGTTAGTGACTTCTAAATGGATGCGCTCTAAGCGATAGCGGCTATTAGCCCGCTGATTACTGGTTGGCTGATGATTGCTCGACGGACTATCTGATGCAGGCTGGGTGTTTGAAGCTGGCGGGCGGGCGATGCTGTGAGCTATGGACATAGGTCCTATTTTCTGTAGTAGCTGAGGTAATCAATGCGCTAATACCTTATCAAGTTTGACCGGATGGCGGATGAGAAGGGCCTGAAAATTTGCAAGGGAGAAAGCTACTTGGGATGGCAAAGCGTGGCGCTGGCTTTGGGATTGGCCTTTATGCAGGTAGGCTTGGCCGAATTGGGCTCGGTGCAAAATCGGGTAACACTTTGTAATCAAAATATCAGCTCTGCACGGCACCTAACTGGATTGTATTGGGTGACCTAGAGCGACGATACTCAAGGCTTGTCATCACTGCTTACGCACGAGTCCACCTCATGAGTTCAGCTTCCTCAGTTGCCGCTACCTTACGCCCCGAAACTCGCCAGCGACTAGCAATTGAGGCACTTTCAAAGTCTAGACCCATCAGCCATCTGGCCACTGACTATGAGGTCAGTCGAAAATTTGTCTATGAGCAGAGCGACAAGGCAAAGCTGGCCCTGAACGAATCCTTCGAGCCGACCACCCCTGAGCATCAAGTCCTGTTCCACCTGCCGATCACCAAAGCCTGGCTGTTTCAATTGATTCTCGGGCTTGTGCTGATCTGCCACAGTTCATTGAGAGGCGTAGTCGAGTTGCTCCGAGATATCTTTGACATAGCGATCAGTGCCAGTACGGTTCGCAATCGCCTCAATGCGGCAGCGGTACAAGCCAATGCGATCAACACCGCGCAGGACCTGTCGCGGATTGAGGTGGATCTGCGGGATGAAATTTTTCAAGCGCATCGACCGGTGCTGGTGGGTATGGATGCCGCCTCGACTTACTGTTATTTATTGAAATTGGCTGAGCACCGGGATGCCGACACTTGGGGCTGCCATTTGCTAGATGCGGTAGACCAAGGGTTAGCGCCAAAGCGGACGATCGCCGATGCTGGCAGCAGACTGCGGGCGGGCCATCAGGCGGCATTTGGGGATGAAGTCCCCTGTCATGGCGATGTTTTCCATATTCAGCATCAATGCCAGGGCGTTGCCCATAGCCTGACACGTCAGGCCATGGGAGCCACCACCCGTCGCCAGGAACTGGAGCAGAAGATGGGGATCGCGAAACAGAAGGGCCAAGGCAATCGCCTCTCTAAAAAACTGGCCCAAGCCCGGCAACGAGAGACTACTGCGCTCGCCTTGGCTCGAGATGTCAAAACCCTTATTCAGTGGTTAAATCATGATGTTCTAGAACTGGCTAGCCCGGCACTCGCAGAGCGTCAGGAACTCTATGATTTCGTCGTGGCCGAACTCCAGCTCAGAGAAGGGATTGGTGGCAAGAAGGTGCGCGTCCTACGCAAGGCACTACAGAATCAGCGGGACGACATTCTGGGGTTTGCTCAGGTCCTAGACGACAAGCTCGCTGATATTGCTCAACAACTGAAAACACCGCTCAATCGAGTCAGGGAGATGTGTCTGCTGTTCCGTAAACAGCCTACTTCCAACGCTTACTGGCAATCCTGGAATCAGCTCCACCAGAAACTATCGGGACAATTCCATCGCCTCTACGAAGCCGTTCAGGATGCCATGAAGCAAACGCCCAGAGCTAGCTCTATGGTGGAGAACCTGAACTCTCGTTTACGGACTTACTTCTTCCTGAGGAAACAACTCGGGACTGACTATCTCAATCTTTTACAGTTCTTCCTGAATTCCCGTCAGTTCATGCGCAGTGAGTGTGATGAACGCGTTGGGAAAAGTCCAACAGAACTGATGACGGGAGAACGCCATCCTCATTGGTTAGAACTCCTTGGGTTTAAGCGCTTCCTACAGGCCTAGTTAGAAACGTTAAGGGATGCCAGGTCATCATCGTCGTGACGGCCTAATTTGTCGTGCGAGTGTTACCCGAAAACAGCTACTTTTGCACCATGCCCGGTCTCTTTTATAGCGTTTCTCGAATGCATCCGAGAAACGCTATGTACACTAGCGAACGGTGTTCCGGTTAGCGTCCATGCTGATTGGCTTCATGAAATATAGATTCACGAGTTTGCTGCCAACTGCAATGATGTGAGGAATCTTGCGTAGCAGCTGAAGTGGCTTGGGCTGGTTCGACTGGCTGATAGTGCTCACAGCCGCCGTGTGCTTAGTGCATTCATCTAGAGATGCAAAGAACTTTGGATTTTCCACATCCAAAACGATGGGGAACAGCCGCCCTGCCGACTCATTAGTCTTCTTGATCACTTCGATATCGTACTCACGCGCATCTAGCCCGAGTGCCGCGTAGAAGCCCTTACGCTGAATATCGTTGAGGTACATCGTGGCAAAGACCGATAGCAAGAAGAACCGGCACCACAAGCGCGCTTTCAAATCGTTCAAGAACTGAGGCTGGGACTTCATCATCGCCGCAAAAAAATCGCCGTGGCGGTTTTCATCTTGGCACCAGTTATCAAAGAAGTTGAAGATAGGGTAGATAGTATCTTCGGGGTTCTTTTCTAGGTGGCGGAAGATAGTGATATAGCGCCAGTAGCCAATTTTCTCAGATAGATACGTGGCGTAGAAAATAAACTTAGGCTTGAAAAAGGTGTACTTCTTGCTCTTGGTCAAAAAGCCCAGATCTAGCTGTAGATCAAAGTCCGACATGGCCTTGTTCAAAAAACCAGCATGGCGGGCTTCGTCGCGGCTCATCAGGTCGAAGCCTTCGGCCAAAAGGGGATTACGGCCTTTGAGCTTACGAGCGAGTTCTTTATAGAGCAAGAACCCTGAAAATTCGGCGGTGCATGAACGCTCTAGAAACTCGACAAAAACTTGTCGGCGCTCGCCTTGGATGTGATCCCAAGCACCCTCAAACTGCTCGTTGCGTACAAAGTGATGGCGGTTATAGTCCACTTTGAACTCGGCGATGATGGCTTCTAGCTCGGCTGCATTGCTAGAGACATCCATCTGCGCCATTTCTTCGAAATCTGTCGTGTAAAAGCGGGGTGTGAGGATTGTGTCCTTGGCCGGTGCCTTTACGCCAGGGCGAATCTCATCAAATTCGCCTTTGGGCGTTTTTTCTGTGGTTGCTACCATTGAGTCCTCTTCTTTATGCTTTTTAGCCTGTGCTTCTTAGCCACGTCTGTTTTCCTTCTGTTTCTGGCAGCAAAGCCGAAGCTAAAGCTGAAAACAGTATTAGCAGTAGTGTACCAAGGGTGAAGGGTTGTATCTAGGGTCTTTAAGAAATGCAACAATATAAGACGATTGTTCTGCATTTGCCAGCCCAACCCCATCTGTCAGGCAAATTATTTGATCGCGCCATACGGAATAAAGTGTTAGATCCAAATGATCGATCATGATTGTGGCAATGGCTCTGGTGCTTGACTCGATTCTGGCGTCTCAGATTCCGACGCTTCGGGTTCTAGCGCCTCAGATTCTGACGCTTCGGGTTCTGATGCTTCAGGTTCTGGTGCTTCAGGCAGATCCGCGGGATTAATCGCGCCGTTTCTTGCGGCTTGTTCGGCTTCATACGCGGCTAGTTCGCGGGCGACAATCACTTGAATTTCTTCGTGACTGGTGATGCCTTCATAGGCATATCGGTTAAAGCCACCGCGCTCTACTAGGGTTTTGAGGTAGTCTACCCGGTCGGCTGGGTTGGGATGGCTAGAGAGCCAGGTGGGGCCATTGCGACCTTCAGCCTGATCGTTAAGAGTGACCATGACGTTGTAAACGCCGTCGGCTGCGTAACCGCTAGAAGCCAAAATTTGGGTGCCGACGATATCTGCTTGGCGCTCCATCTGGCGGGAGTAGCCGCTGAGAAAGACGTTGTTGATAAGGCCGCCGTAGGGCAGGTACTGGGCGACACTGCTGGTGAGGTTGCCTCTGGTGGCAATTTGAAAACCATGCGATAGAACGCTGTGCGATAGTTCGTGGGCGAGCAGTCCGGCGAGTTCTGCTTCGGAGTGCGTTTTTAGAATGGCACCCGCGTTGACGAAAATTTTGCCGCCGGGTAGGGCAAAGGCATTGAGGTTGGGATCGAGAATGACAAAGAATTCGTAGTCAAGATCGCGCCGACCAGTGGCTTCGGATAGGCGATAGCCGAGGCGGCGCACGTAGCCTAAGGCTTCGGGGTTTTGCAGCATTGGCAACTGCCGCTGAATTTGCGTTGCATACTGGTTGCCAATGGCGTTTTCGCCTTGTAGCAGCATGATGGCTGAGTTGGCTGCGGTAAAGGGGCCAAAGATGCTGCCAGTGAACGCATAGCCTAGAACGCCTGTGAACAGGTTGGCGATCGCACCGTCGCGTATCCGCGTTCGGGTCTCACTCTGAAACTTTTGCAGATTCTCAGTGGCTAACGCTGCTTGCGCCTCCGCTTGGGGATGCTCCGTATTAAGGGCGACGAACTGACGAGAAGCGATCGCAGCCTCTAGCCAGTCTCCTTGTGCCATCCTCAAATCAATCTGTGCCAGCAGCAAATCTGCATTTCCTGGATACAGCGTCAGCGCCTGCTCCAAAACATTGCTAGCCTCCTCACCCTGTTCATTTTCCTGCAACATAGCCGCGTACTGAATATGGCCAGGAATAAAAGCCGGATACTCATCGCTCAGCAGCATCAGCGCTGACATCACCTGCGAAAGGCGCTGATTGCTAATGCCTGCTTGCGCTTCTCGCCAGTACACGGCTGCCCCAGGTCGGAGCAGGGTCTCATCGCTAAAAGGCGCTGGCGGCAGACTCGAAAACTGATGCGGTAACAGCCAAGTCTGATTTTTGGCCCGCCGGTAGAGACTCTGCGCGGTGTCATAGTCACCCGCTAGGTAGGCTGTATCTGCCTGAATCAAAAGCTTACGTCGAACCCGCTGATCTGCTGTCAGTGCGGGCTCAGCGCTCTCTTCGGCTGTAGGAGCCTCTGCTGGGTTTTCTTCTGTCGCGGTCTCTTCTGTCGCGGTCTCTTCTGTTTCGGGTTCTTGCTCTGCGATCGCCTCTTCTGCTTCAGTCTCTTGTACCTCTACCGGCTCTTGTACCTCTACCGGGCTGTCGGTAGCACTCTCAACTTCAGCCGGTATTTTTCCAAAAGATGGGCTGCTGTAACCCATGGTTATTGCAGCTATTAGCCCAGTCACTGTGGCTAACGAAAAAGACTCAGAGCGCTTCATACGGTTTATGCGATGCGAGGTAACAGGTGAGCAGTATTGATAGTTTGACAGTCTTTGCCAGTAATAGTGCCAGCTATGTTGATTTTGACAGTGTTTTGATACGATTTGAGCCGAGCCATTCGCTATACTACGAACTGTAAAGATCCCTGATGCAGCGCTATGAACTCCGAAACAATCGAGGCTATCAAACCCTGGCTTAATTTCATCCACCCAGCGTTAATGTGGGGAATTTTTGCCCTTACCCTTTACGCGGCTTATCTAGGCTATCAGCACAGACAAACTAGGCTTGCGACCGGAGAAGATAAAAAGGAGCTAATCAAAGGCAAATTTTTGGCGAGACATCATCAAGCTGGTTCAACCCTGCTAGCCGTTATGATTTTGGGCAGCTTGGGCGGCATGTCTGTGACCTATATCAACAATGGCAAGCTGTTTGTGGGCCCTCACCTACTTGCCGGGTTAGGCATGATGGGCTTGATTGCAACATCCGCTTCGATGGTGCCTTTTATGAAAAATGGCAATGACACGGCTCGCTATACGCATATCACTCTCAACACTGTGCTAGTTGGGCTCTTTGCTTGGCAAGCCGTAACCGGTGTTCAAATTGTGCAGAAGATCTTGACCAGTATGTTTGGCTAAATGTCCATTGCCTTGGCTGACAAGCGCATTGAGCGGAAGTAACTATTTGTATTGATGATTTTGTCTGAATGGTTGTTTTTGATGGCTGCTCGTCAAGCAGAAAGCGAAAAAACAGTTATTTGACAGTTATTTGATAAGATAGAGAAATAGAGCGTAGTAAAGAAAAAGGCGGCTCCTCAACAAACTTGAGGGACCGCCTTTTGAGCTATCTCACTGTTAATTCACGCAAAGCTTATTAGCCCTTGGTTGATGCCTAAAGGGGCCGCCTAGACACAGTGAATTGGCTTCGCTAGAGCTAATATGCCCAACATATTAATAAAACTTGCTGTGTTGCCGACCAACCTTAGCCAAACTCGCCCCAAATCCGGTCCGAACCTGATGAATTTCGGTAAGACGTCAGTACTTTTTGCATACCCATTCCTTTTCGTATCTTATTTTTTATCAGAAACATCTTTGAAGGCCGTCGTTTTAAACGGCCTGTTTTGGGTGCTTGCCAAGCGATCAGGCAACTCAGTACTCTGAAAACTGTCGGTATAAAGTCGGTACAAATAAGGGGCCTACCATCGTCATGCTGAAGAAACGAAGTCGCGATCGCCTAAGATTCACGCTAGCGCTAGGGCTAGTCGGCGGCGCTACGAGCCTTCTTTGTGCGTCAGTACTGTCAAGTGCGGTTGATGCTCAGCCTAGTAGCCAGTCGCCCGCCCGCCAAGTCCCTGCAAGAGATCCGCTGCAAGTTCCGACTGCTCGCTATGGGCGAGGAGAAGCAGTCGATTTGTCTTTGATTGTTGAAGAGTGGCGCGATCGCTACCCTGATATTCCGGTATATGCCTGCAACTGCACCGCCGATACCTGCGGCAATACAGCTGTGTGGCCGTTTAGAGACTTTGCCCGCTATCAGTCTTTTGTCGCTTTGGGCTCGTTCAACGCGGCTAGCAACGAAGCAACTGGGTTTAACTGCTTCGACATAGAGACAGGCGAAAGGCCGTAGCTGCCCAATTATGGGCAATAGCTCTAAAAGATTTCTAATAAAACTCGTCACGATTACTGCAAAAAAAATGTCGCACTCTGATTTTAAATATTCTTTTGTCCACGCTCGCAGCCGGACCAGTCGCAAGATAGCGGGTCTTATGAGCGGACTTTCTTTGGCCTTAATACCAGGATTTATGCTTAACGCTTTACCTGCGATCGCTCAAGCTTCTCCAGCGACTTCTCCGACGCCTGCTTCGACTCCTTCTCCGGCCACCCCAGAACCCAACCCGCTGCCGCCCACTGCCCGATACGCCAATGGGGAAGGCATAGAGCTAGCCGACATCATCACCGAATGGCGCGGTTACTACGCAGACGTACCCGTTTACCTTTGCATCTGCCAAGACGACACCTGCGATCAAACCAGTCAATGGCCCTACCGTGAATATGACCGCTACCAGTTCAGCGTTGCCCTCGGCCCTACCAACGGCAAAATAACCGAAGCCGCAGGGTCCAACTGCTTTGATATTGCCGATGGCTCTAGGCCCAGCAACCCCAGATCATTCTCCGCAGCTCAAACCGGTGGCACCCCTGCCGCGCCCGCCACGCCCCCGGCCAGCCCGCCGCCATCATCTAGCCCCTCCCCAGTCATACCCCCGCCTACCTCTAGTCCTACAGCTTCTGCCACCACAGCTTCTGTCCCTATGGTTACTGCCATCAACAACGGCGCAGATATTCGGCTTGACTGGCCCAGCGGCAGTTCCAACGTCATCAACGTGACTAACAGTAATTGGAACATTAACGTCCTCAACGCTTTGGACTGTGAAAGTTTGAGTGTGGTTGAAGAAAAAATGATGACCGCTCAGCGAGTTGTGGGCGAACCCGTCGTCGATCAAAACACAGGCTATGTGGCTGTTCCGGTACTGTTAGACACTTGCATTGAGGTCGATCAATCAGCCGTGTTTGTCTTAGATCCGACTGAAGGAGGCGGATACGCTTTGTATCGAACTCAACTGCCCAGCGTGCAGGGGCCTTTGCGCTCAGAAAATCCGGGCTTTCCCAATGAATTCTCTAGCTATGCCTACAGCACTATCATGGGCCTACGCTACTGGGATAGCGCTCTGCTAGTGCGTCAGTCAACGGCTTCGGGGGCAGCAGTG
Organism: uncultured cyanobacterium; assembly: GCA_963833005.1. GTDB lineage: Bacteria > Cyanobacteriota > Cyanobacteriia > Phormidesmidales > Phormidesmidaceae > Phormidesmis. Next base: position 98,539 of record CAWHWK010000014.1, read on the forward strand.
ATCAGCCTTTTTCGACCCGGACGCACACCAGCGGGTATGTATGCTGGCTGTGGCATTGTGAGTGAAGGTGAAGGCGTTACTGCACTCTGTGATGAGTAATACCCTACCGCCAACAGCAGAGTCGATATCATACGATTGGCAATATTCCTTTGGAGCACCAGAACAATATGGCCTACAGCAGTAGGGCCCATAACAACAAGGCTTCGTCTGAAAGCGAACTTAAAAGCACGCCGCTGATTGACGTGACGCTAGCGATCCTATATCAGGAGGGTCGGTTCTTGATGCAGCTGCGCGATGACTTGCCCCATATTGCCTATCCCGGTGTGTGGGGATTTTTTGGTGGACATATCGAACCCGGTGAAGCGGCTGATTCTGGCATTCGCCGAGAGCTGATAGAAGAGCTAGCCTATGCACCGCCCGTGCTCGATTTGTTTTTTACTCAATCTGACGATAAGGTGCGTCGCTGCTTTTACCATGGTGAGCTAAGTGTTCCGGTTAGTTCACTAGTGCTAGGCGAAGGCCAAGATCTGGCGCTGTGCTCGGTGGCTGAAGTGCGGGCCGGACAAAAGTATTCTGTCAGGCTTGCTGAAATTAGACCGCTGGGTAAGCCACATCAGCAGGCCCTGCTCGACTTTATAGATAGCGGTTTGATGTATAGTAGCCCGATATCTTTAGCAGACAAAGACAGATAAAGAAGATAAATGATGAACATGACGTTCTCTGCTACGTCTTCTTCAGCATCGTTTTCTTATGAGTGTTATGTGTAATGGGTTGGTTAGGCAGTCTTCTCTGGATTTTGCTAGGTGGTTTGTTTGCGGGGCAACTGGCTAAGCGGTTAGGGGCTCCGGCACTTTTAGGAATGGTGCTGATAGGAATACTGCTGGGTCCTCAGTTGGGCAATGCGATCGCACCTGAAGTGTTAGCCGCCGCAGACGGTCTGCGAACGATTGCGGTGATGGTGATTTTGATGAAGGCCGGACTGGGGCTAGACCGTGAAAAGCTAGCACAGCAAGGAACGGTGGCACTGCGGTTAGGGTTTTTACCGGCGGCTTGTGAGGCGATCGCGATCGCCCTTACTGCTATGTGGCTGTTCCAGTTTGATTTTCTTACGGGCTTGCTGCTGGGGTGCATCATCGGCGCTGAGTCTCCGGCAGTCATTGTGCCAGGAATGCTGCGGCTAAAGCGGCTAGGTTGGGGGGTAAGCAAGGGTATCCCCGATGCCATTTTGATGGGAAGCGCTCTATCAGATGTGCTGCTGTTGCTGGTATTTAGCCTGCTGCTGGCCTTTTTATCGCAGGGTGATGCTGGTGGTATGACCTTGTCGAATGGCTTCTCGATTAGTCCACTACAGCTTCTGCCTTTTCAAGTTGTTGTTCAAGTTGTTCTTGGGATTGCTCTAGGTAGAGTCACTGCCCAGCTTTTGGCCTCTCTTTTATATCACCAGAGATGGACTCAAAATAAGGTGCAAGAGACTTTAGTCGCCGCGACCTGTGCTTTAGGGTTAGTGCTAGTAGCTACAAAAGTTCCTCTTTTTTCAGGCTATTTGGCGGTTATGGCTATGGGCTTCTTCCTTATTGAGATAGATGCACCTACTGCCCGTAGACTGCGCGAAGGGTTTAACAGCTTATGGATAGTTGCCGAGATTGTTTTATTTGTGCTACTGGGCGCAAGTATCCAGCCTGGGGTATTAGAATCTTCTTTGCTAACCGGTCTGTTGCTGTTGGTAATCGGAACTTTGGTAGGGCGATCGCTAGGCTGGTACTTGTCTACGCTAGGTAGTAACTGGACCGCTAAAGAACGGCTGTTTTTGCTGCCTGGTAACTCAGCAAAGGCGACCGTGCAGGCTGCAGTCGGGGCAATTCCGCTCGCGCAGGGCATAGACGGTGGAGAGATTATTCTAGCGATTGCCGCGCTTTCAATACTCGTAACCGCGCCTCTAGGGGCCTGGGCCATCCCTACTTTTGCCCCAAAGCTGTTAGAGCGTGGCAGAGTAGACCCAACCAAGGTGGCGATTTCACACAGCACTATTTTTCTCGCCGCGATAGACGCCTCAGCTTTTGCTACCTCTGTTCTCACCAAAGCTGCTGAACTCGCTCGTCGCAGCGATGGCAAAGTCATTGTGCTTTATGTTCGAGAAGGGGATATGCCAGAACTTACCCTGCAGCTTAGGCTTCAGGCTCAGCGCCTGCTAGCGGACGTGCGCCATCAGTTTTTGGCAGTGTCAGGTCTACCCTCATCCGAAATCTTGCGAGCAGCTCAGGTGCACGCTGTTGATGAGATTATAATCGGCAAGCGCGGCCATCGAACAGCTGACGCAATCTCTGTCGGTTCGGTGGCTCGCGATGTCTTGTCCCATAGCGAGAAACCAGTGCTAACTGTTGACAGCCGTGGAGAAGATGACGGTGGAGCAGATGGCGGTATAGAAACCGACAGTTACAAACCTGCCCACGAGCCTAGCTGCCCACAAACCTAGCTATCTAGGATTGCATCTCGCACAAACACGTAGCATTGCTCGAAGCTGATTGCGCCGATGTTGTTAGCAATGTCTTTTGCTTCATCAGATATCTCGTAGTCACTGGGCACTTGTACAACGGAGCTATCTGCCATTCTCTGACCTAGCCTGTACCAGGTTGCGATTTTGGTGGTATCGCTGAGCTGATGATATTCGCTAGTAATGTCGTTGTCCTTCCGCGAAACGACATCGCGCATGAACTGAAGTTGCTCGTCTTGAGACTTCTCTTTTAGCTTGTTGTATAGCTTCAAAGAGCTATCAGACTCTTTGTTGTCATCTGAATTCTCAAGGCGTTCTTCCCCGATGTGGGTATAGATGCGCCACAGAATAGCTAGTTTGTCATCAGTACTACAAGACCGGAACTTTGTGACGTAGTCGGCAAGTCCGTGTCTGGGTGTAGTTGTTGTCGTAGACATATGAAAAACGGTCCTTATTTTAGCGTCCGTTCGCAATCGAACCCTCTCAAAAATATGTTTTAATTTAAAGACATGTTTGAACGTATGCTGTCGACATGAGGTCGATACAACCGTTCGCAATGCTTTCGCTTTTGATGCGGTTGCTTCTTCACAGCTTTTAGCACTGTAGAAACACGTTCAAGAGACACATTCAAAAAGTTCAAAATCAAAAGGTTTTAATTGATAGCTTCAATGCAGGGAATCCGTTAGAGGATGGGCACGTTCAAAAGAAAGAATAGGCTTCTCAGTATTTCTTAATAAAGAGCGAGATGCCAATCAGCCTAAATTGGTAGGGATGAGCATCTCAAACCTCATTTGATGTTGCTGTCTGTCTGTCTGAACAATGCTAGATAGGCGGGCAACGGCTTGCGCTCTAGAATGTTCTCCTGAAGAGTCTTTTTTGACTTTTGGCTCAGTTACTTGCTTGGATTTCCGTTTGATTCCCTGGGTATTTTTCTGGACGCCTTTTTGGACAACTTTCAGCGTATCTGTTCTTAAGTCAGTCGTCTGTGCGGCTAGCCTCGAAGTGATAGGCGTGCTTTTAAGCGCTGGAATCTCGATATGATGCAGGCCCAAACCGTTACCTACAACACAGCTTAATAAGGCGTTTTTTTCAGTGGCATTTAAAGCATCAAGTAAGCCGCTGCCGGTTGATTGGCAGGGAGTATTGTCAAATAGTATTGTCATGAGAGCATCTAAAGTGATTTTTAATGGACCTTAGCGAGTGAGTTTTGACCATCGGCATGGCTAATCTACTGAGATTTCCCGTAAGAATCCTCGTCTCTTGAGAAATCCCCAATTTCTCGTTCCTAATCTTTTAAGATTTGACTAGCTCAAAAATTTGACTATATTGCTTGCTGCCGTTGGTTGTATAGCTATGGTAGATGCTTGATTCATCGTGAAGTAACGGACCGGAATGATACATCACATTGCACAATGATACATCACATCATTTTGCCAGTTTTTTGCCATAAACGGTAGGACTAAACTCAGTGTTTACCGAACTTTTAAATGTGCCTGTCTTGTCCTCGTTTTTGCGTAGTTAGGCTTTGCTTTGTCCTGGCTGACGCGGTTTTTGACGCAGCCTTACAGAGTGCCCAATCTGGCAAACATGATTTGCTATCAATGACTTGCTATCAATGACTAGAAGCCAGTGTAGGCGGTGTAAGCAAGGATCTTTAAGACTTATTCTCTTGCCATCGGGTTTAAGCTTTCAACGGTGGTCGCTCCACAGCATTAAAAACAGACAGCAAAGAAAAGCTGAGGGTATGCCTGCCCTTCTAGGCTGGTGCGATTGCCTAAACCAGACCATACAGTTTATGTATAGATTTACCTCTATTGGGGCTAGCTAGCATCAATTTCTTTTGCTGCATCCTCTACTAATTTCCCATTTGCAAAGTCAGCCATCCCCGTTCCAAATGACCTAGTGCCTACGCTCTCTGGCATGAGGTCTGAGCCGTGTAGTCGCTTCTGGGGATTTTACCGTCTTCAAAGAAGGCTTCGATAAAGTTGGCTTGCTTGTGCAGATAGCAGCTAGGCGGACCTGTAGTTGAGCCGTTCGTTCATCCAGTGGTGCCTAACGGGAAAGTAGCTATAGAGAAAATTTGTTTTGAGGACAAGGCTGGTTTTATCTGTGAGCGATCGCTAATAATAAGAGATGTCCAGCTATCTAGATATAGCGTTTATCTACCCATGAATGCTACGCCGCTATGCCGCAGCGAAACCGAGCTAAAAACACTGAGAATAGCCCAGCTTCTTTGCGATCGCAGCGAGGTTCACCGCCACTACCTAGCTATAGAGTCCGAGAGAGCAGTCGAGCCAAGCACGTGTCTATTCGGGTGTCGGTAGATGGTGAAGTAGAAATCGTCGTGCCGCCTCGTTTTGATCGCGATCGCATTCCAGACATTGTTGCGAGGCGACAAAACTGGATTGAGAAAACTAGGACGCGGCTGCTGAGCGATCGCGCCCAGGTTCCCAAAGACTGGCAGGTAGAAAAGCCAGACACCCTTCTTTTGCGATGGCAATCTAGTCATGTAGACGGCCACAGCAAAGACTCCAGGCAGGACTCCAAGCAAGGCTCCAGACAAAATGCAACAAGCTACCCGGCGGGATTTGGCCAAACGACTCGTCAGACCAACTGCGATTTGCTCGAAACCTGGTCAATTGAGTACCAGCCCACCGCCAGCTACCAAACCTTCTGCACCCCCGATCAAGCCTGTCACCATCTCACCTTGCAAGGCAATACAGACCATCTGCCTGCCGTCCAAGCCGTCCTGCGAAAATGGCTGGCAGACCGAGCCCAGCGTGATATTGCCCCCTGGCTTAGACAGGTCGGGCGCGACATTGGTTTACCCTGTCGCCATATTTCAGTTCGCGGCCAAAAAACAATTTGGGCTAGCTGCTCCACCAAAAAAGACATCAGCCTTAACTTCAAATTGCTCTTTTTGCCCAGGCCGCTAGTTCACTACGTTTTGGTCCACGAGCTTTGCCACACCGTTCACATGAATCACTCCAAGCATTTCTGGGCCCTAGTTGCCAAAAAGCAGCCCGACTACCAGTGGCGACGCGATGCGCTTAAGAAAGCCTGGCGCTACGTCCCTCGGTGGGTTGAAACCAAATGAGTAGGAAACCCAGTAAACCAACTCTTATGAAATCCTCTCCAATAAGCCCCCATAGCGGCTATCACTGGCGCGGCCAGGGGTTTTTCACAAGCCGCTTTTTTGAAGGCTGGTATTTGCGCCTTACCCTGCCTGATGTGGCCCAAACCTTTGCCTTCATGTATTCCATTGACGATCCGGCAGGTGGCACCGAGCACAGCGGTGGCGCGGCTCAGATCTTAGGGCCAGATGAGTCGTACTACTGCCGCTCTTTTGCCGAGGTCAATCAGTTTTGGGCGTGGCCTCATCAGTTGGGCTTAGGGCACTGGCGGTCGGCTAAAAATGGGGCGCGATCGCGATATCTAAACGCTGCCGACTTTGCTCAGGTGGTTTCGGAAGGCTATCAGGTTACCAGCCATCACCACCAGGGCAAGCTGCTGCTGCCCTCTGGCCATACCAAAGCCGAGTGGGACTATTGCATTGCGCCGGTCTATGGGTGGGGCGGTGATTGGGGTAGCGCTAGGCACAAGGCAACCGCTGGCTGGCTATCGTACCTACCCGTGTTCGAGCCCGGATGGCAGGTGTTGATGGCGCACGGACTTGCGTCTGGCTGGATATATTGGCAGGGCAAGCGATACACCTTTGATCGCGCCCCGGCCTATGCCGAGAAAAACTGGGGCGGTGCGTTTCCGGTCAAGTGGTTTTGGCTACAGTGCAATGCCTTTGCAGATGCGCCAGATCTGAGCATCACGGCAGTGGGCGGCGTTAGAGACGTGCTGACTTGGCAAGAAGACGTTGGCTTAATTGGGATTCACTACCAGGGTGAGTTTTACGAGTTTTTATCGACGACATCCAGCTTTTCATGGACGGTTAGTCCCTGGGGCCATTGGCACCTGAGTGCCAATAACTATCGCTATCGGATAGAGATTACGGGCCGTGCGGTGGACGAAGGGGCGTGGGTAAGAGTGCCCACACATGAAGGGCTGCGGTGGCTGTGCCGAGACACCACGCACGGAGAGATGCAGCTTCGGCTATGGCAGCGGGCAGGCAGAAATGAAGAGACTGTTATTTTAGCGGCGACTAGTCAATTGGCCGGGCTAGAAGTGGGGGGCGGACCTTGGGATGAAGCTTGGGTGGTCGAAAAGTCGACTTAAAAAAATCGAATCGTCTTGCTATAGTACTTTGAGTAGCTAGGCAAGTTGTTTGGATCTTGTCTTGACTGTCTCGTTTTGACTATCTCGTTTTGACTGGCTTATTCTAACTGGCTTGTTTTGAGTGTGTAGTCTGTCGAGAAACGTCGTATTGGCTGCTAACTACTTGGGGCTGTGGCTCAGATGGATAGAGCAAGCGCCTCCTAAGCGCTAGGTCGCGCGTTCGAATCGCGCCAGTCCCGTTTTTTATCAATGCTAAAAAATAGCCCCAAGACGGAACTGGCTGTTGCGCTAGCAAGCGACTTCTACCAGCTGAGCGGCTTCGTTTTCGATGCGAACCCTAGTATGACGCTCTCTGTTGTTAAATCTCTCTTCGCGTCTGAGCGCAGAAAGCTCTCTCAAAAGCTTCGCCTGTAAAGTGTTCCAAACTCCAGCAGGTAGTTGCTGCGCCAGATCGGAGAATAAAGGCGCTTGGTGGTGGGCGGCAAGGACGATGAGAACAGGAACTAGCGTAGGCATTAGCTCATAGCTGCCTTTATCTTTAATGACAGGTGCTAGGCCAATGACCAATGTTTGCAATGGCATCTCTTTGAGGCTATCTACCGCTAGCTGCCCAACTTCGTTTCGAGCGAAAGTGGACGCACTGAAATGATGCGCGATCTTGATGAGTGAAACGACCGCGATGCTGCCAAATTTTGGCAACAGATTTGACAGCTGAATTCGTGACTGCTGTGACTTTGTGGTGATAAATAGATGGCAGGCGAGTCCAAAGAATTGCTCGAAGTGCCAAGTGCTTATCTGCTCGAAAATGTTATCAATGCTGGTTTCGCGACTAGCGATCGCACAGATGGCTAGCAAGTCTTCACTCTGAATGTTGTGCTGAGCGTTTAGCTCGTTTTTGAGTTGATGAGTATAAGTTTCTGTGGGTGCAATTTGTGTGAGCATTTAGGAAATGCCAGCCATAGACTGGTGATGATATGGGGCGAATCAGTCAGTAATGCTAAAGTCAGTAATACTCTAGAGAGCTAAAACAAAGAGCTAAAACGTTCTTGTAGGTATGTGCGATCTCTAGCTAGCGCATACGAGCTAGCGCATACGCGTCTGTGCAAATCTGGTCGATGCGTGCGTTTGTAACAGCTTTGGTAGCAGCTAGAGAATGAAGAATCTCTAGTGTTGGTTCAACAGTTTCGAGTGCTGTGAGCAGACTGTTGCTAAAGTCTTCAACAAAACAGTCTTCAACAAAACAGGCGTTAACAAAGCAGTCTTGAACAAGGTCAGTTCAAATAAAGCCAGCTTGACCAAAACAATAAAGCAGTTTTTAATGGCAGCTATTTAAGTTGTAACTGTCTGTCTGGTGGCTATCTGTCTGGTGGCTATCTGTCTGGTGGCTATCTGTCTGGTAGCTATCTGTCTGGTAGCTATCTGTCTGTAAGTTGAGTGAAATCTGAGTGAAATCAAAATAGCAAGTGAACGCTGACTGGCTTTTTCGGTACTGGCTTTTTTGTTACCGTTTTTTTGCTACCTACGTTTTACAACTTTGTAAACAGTATTGCAAGATACAGAATGAGGCGATTGTCTTATAAAGTTGTCGCTTCCTAACATTTTTGTGCTTTCTCAGACCCTAAAAAACATTGATTTCCCTTGTTGTCCCTGAGCTTGAGATAGATCTTCTCATTGAGCGTTGACGCTGATGAGCCTATTTTTCTGTCATCAATCCTAGATATTTGCAGACTAGGATTTTCCTTTATTTGTGACAGAAGTATATAAAACGATGAGCCTAAATACTCAGAACTAGCTAGGGGAATGCTGGTTCAGCGATCGCAAGAATCAGGTGGTTTTTTCGGTATGACTTCTGTAGAGTGAGTTTTGTACGGCAGCTCGCAGAGATCAAGAGGAGACCAAGAAATTGTGAATAGCGTGAGGGTGAAATGCGATTGACAAAATTGGATCTAGTGGCTGATCTCGCTGATCCTTGCTCATCTAGCCCGTATCAAAAGGTGGCAGCCGCGATCGCCTTTATTCGTCAACATCGCGATCAGCAGCCTAGCCTATCAGCTGTCGCTCAGCATATTGGGCTCAGCGAGCATCACTTTCAGCGGCTGTTCACTCAGTGGGCAGGCATCAGCCCCAAGCGCTTTTTACAGTCTCTGACGATTGAGCACGCAAAGGCGAACATTTCCCAAACCCGTAGCTTATTGACGCTCAGTAGCGATCTTGGCCTTTCGGGGCCTAGCCGCCTGCACGATTTGTTTGTCTCTATTGAAGGGATGTCGCCGGGTGAGTTTAAGACCGGCGGTGAGGGCTTGAAGATTTACTATGGTCTGCACGAAACGCTGTTTGGGATGGTAGCGATCGCAACCACAGCCAGAGGGATTTGCTCGCTTCAGTTTTTAGAGGCTGAAAAGCTACCTAGTGAGAAGTTACCTAGTGAGAAGTTACTTAGTGAGAAGTTACTTAGTGAGAAGGTGCCTAGCGAGAAGCTGATAAAAGACCAGCTAGCGCAAACTTGGCCCCGTGCGGCGCTGATTGCCGATAGCCGTGTGACGCAGCCTTTGTGCGATCGCATATTCTCTCCTATTGCAACTCAGCCAACCCACCCTCTAACCGTTCTAGTAAAAGGAACAAACTTTCAGATACAAGTTTGGCGAGCCTTACTGCAAATTCCACCTGGCGCTCTGACGACGTATCAAACCATCGCCAGCATAATTGATCGTCCGACCGCAGCGCGGGCAGTTGGCACCGCAATTGGCAAAAACCCGGTTGGCTATCTCATTCCCTGCCACCGAGTCATTCGGGCCTCAGGAGAACCGGGCGGCTACCGCTGGGGCATAGATCGCAAGCAGGCTATTTTGGGCTGGGAATCCGCTCAGCGGCCCAGCTCGATTGGCCCGTTTGATTAGCCAGTTTAATTAGCCCGTTTGATTAGCCCGTTCGATTGAAAAGGCCATTAGCGCAAGGCCATCAGCGCAGAGGCCACCAAGAGACTTTATCTCTCGTGGCTCCATACACCGCTTTCATTCCTTCTGGGTCGCACACCTGCACCAAATCTGCGGCCATCTCAGACTTATCATTTGCCTTCAGTAAGTCCACTTTCACCATCCCCTTTAGCACCTGTTCCACCGTGCGATGGTTGAGCTGGCAGGCCCTGGCAATAATATCTACCGGTAAGTCAAAGCAAAAGAGATTTTCTTGATCGGGCTGATGACCCAACGTCCTTTCTTGGTAAATCAACGCCCTGAGCAGCGCTGCGACGGCCTGCGGCGGATAGGTACTGCAGTTGAGCAGATGATATCGAAATTTTTCACGCAGCTCAAACAGCAGGGCGTATCGCAAGCGAAAGTCTGCATTTTCTTGATACAGCGATTGGATCACGGTCTGCGGCACTTTCACGACATCAGTCGTTTTATAAGACTCCACCAGGCTAGGAAAGCCGTGATACACCTGGCCATAGCTAAAATCTAGGCTCAGCATGCCAAAGCATCCGCCCGCGTAGGTCAGCGCAATCACCCGATCTAGCGGGGCGCTGCGAACAATCACAGGCCCCCCCGACAAGATGACATAGAGCGCTTCTAACGGTTCATCTGGCAGGTGAGCGGTATAGATAGGGCGACTGGCAAACAGCTTTTCTCGAGAACAGATATCTGCGCTTAGCCGTTGAAAAAGCACGTTGGGATCGATCTCTCGAAAGAGAAAACAGGTTTGAGTCAGGGTTTGGGCCAACGCTTGAGTAGACGTATCAATTCCATTGGACGCAGCTTGCATTTTTTTGGGCACTTCGATACCGCCTGCGGGAACTTGCCTTTTTAGTGTGCCATGTGCCCTAGCGAGGCTGAAAAACTTTTAAAGGACTTTTGTGAATGAATTTGAAAACATTTTTGATTCACTTTTGAATTTACACGGTAATATTTTGAAGCACACTACTTGGCTTGCTTTTTGAGGAGTTTTGATAATGAGTACATGGCAGCTGTTCTATGGGCGATCGCGCACCCAAAAGCGCTGGATTCTCACCGCATTAATCGGTATTGGCCTTGCCACTAGCCTGACAGTTGCCTTTCTGGCCAGCCCACCCGCCAGCCAGGGGATAGCGCTTGCGGGTGGGCTTTCATGGCAAGCGTGGCTAGCTATTGCCATGACCGTTGTGGCGTTTTTAGGCAATGCCCTGACGACGCTGCCCGCCGATATCGTTTTTCTGGGTGCGACAGCCGTTTTGTTTTTGAGCGGCGTTTTAGACGAAAAGGCCGCTCTGGCTGGATTTAGCAACGCTGGCATGATCACGGTAGCCGTCCTTTATATTGTGGTGGCCGGATTGCAGCAGACGGGTGCGTTGCAGTGGGTATCGCAGCAGGTGTTAGGCACACCCAAAACGCCAAGCCGAGCGCTGGTGAGGCTGATGCTGCCGGTAATGGGCGCAAGTGCCTTTCTCAATAACACGCCTGTCGTAGCGATGTTTATTCCAGTTGTGAACGACTGGTGCCGCAAGCTGCGCTTTAGCCCGTCCAAGCTGATGATTCCGCTCAGCTACGCGGCCATTTTTGGCGGGCTATGCTCTCTCATTGGCACCAGCACAAACCTAGTGGTAAACGGATTGCTGATAGAGGCGACCGGTGGCAGCGGATTCAAGCTGTTTGATATTGCTTTTGTGGGGCTTCCCTGCGCCCTGCTAGGATTTTTGTTCTTATTTGTCACGCAGAACTGGCTGCTGCCTGATCGTAAAGCCGTTTTTAGCAACCAAGACGATTTGCGCGAGTATACGGTAGAAATGCGGGTTGAGCCTAATAGTCCGCTGGTGGGTAAAACGGTTGAAAAAGCCGGATTGCGGCATCTGCCCAATCTGTACCTAGCAGAAATTGCCAACGGCGATCAGGTGCGGCCAGCGGTGGGCCCCCAAGAGGTGCTGCGAGGCAACGATCGGCTGGTATTTGTGGGTGTGGTCGATTCTATTTTGGATTTGCAGCGCATTCGAGGGTTGCAGCCTGCGACAGACGAGGTGTTTAAGCTAGAAGGCTCACGGGCCGAGCGCAGTCTGATAGAAGCAGTGGTTTCAAATAGCTGCTCGCTGGTTGGTCGGACGATACGAGAGGGGCGATTTCGCAGTCAATACAACGCGGTGGTAGTCGCTGCGGCTCGCAATGGCGAACGACTTACCGGCAAAATTGGTGATATTCGTCTGTGTGCTGGCGATACGCTGCTGTTAGAAGCGCCTGCCTCGTTTATTGATGAGCGTCGGATTTCGCGAGACTTTTATTTGGTGAGTGGCATTCCCAACTCTGAGCCGATTCGACACGAGCGATCGCGCGTTGCCTTTATTATTACGGTGGCGATGGTGCTGCTGGCGGCAGTGGGCTGGCTCAGTATGCTACAGGCCGCTGTGCTCGCGGCGGTGGGCATGATTGCATTAGGCTGCTGCTCACCCACGAAGGCGCTGCGCAGCATTGACTGGTCGGTGCTGCTAGTCATTGCAGCAGCATTGGCGCTAGGTGAGGCATTGAATTCAACCGGGGCTGCTGAGGCGATCGCAACTAGCGTAATCGGTGTTGCTGGCAACAATCCCTGGCTGTCTCTGGTTGCCGTCTATGCCGTAACGACCGTACTCACCGAAATCATTACAAACAACGCTGCGGCTGCTCTAATCTTCCCCATCGCTTTCTCTTTGGCCAATCAGCTAGGCGTTAGCTACTTGCCCTTTGTCATTAGTATTATGGTTGCGGCCTCTGCTAGCTTCGCGACGCCGATTGGCTATCAAACCAACCTGATGGTGTGCGGACCTGGTGGCTATAAATTCTCTGACTTCTTGCGAATTGGAATTCCCTTAAATCTGCTGTACGGATTGGTGACAGTGGCGATCGCGCCGCTGGTATATCCTTTCTAGCCAGCCAGCTCTCATCAATCAACAACATCTCATCAATCAACAACAGTAGACCAACAAAAATCGACTGCCCTGTAACAGTCCCAACGACAGGCGCAGTCGATTTTTTAGTACACAGAAAACAGACTAGAAAACATCTAGCCAGACTGCTAGTTTACCGATAGTTATTGAACTGCAAAGCCATCGGCCAGTCTTCAGCCTTAATCAGCTGCATCGCTTCTTGCAAGTCATCTTTGTTCTTTCCTGAGATCCGCACCGAGTCGCCTTGAATAGATGCCTGCACCTTCTTCAGGTTGTCCTTAATCAGCTTAGAAATCTTTTTTGCGTCCTCTTTATCGATTCCTTTTTTCAGCTTGATCTCTTGACGAATGCGGCTACCGCTCGCGGCGTCTATCTCGCCAAAATCAAAAATCTTCATCGACAGGTTGCGCTTAGCCGCCTTTGTCTGAACCACTACATGCACCGCCCGCAACGTCATATCGCTATCGGTCTCGACCTCAATACTGTCTTCCTTAAGATCTAGCGTAGTTTTAGTATCTTTTAGGTCATAGCGACTTTTGATTTCGCGACGGGCTTGATCCAAGGTGTTAACCAGCTCTTGACGATCAAAATCGCTGACAACATCGAAGGAGTAAGAAGAAGCCATAGGGTCTGTGAATGACGAACAACAAGTGACGAACAGCTACATATATCGCTGTAGCACCAAAGCAAACGTACTGAAGCAAACGTACTGATCTCATTAGATAATAGCGACAGACTACTGAACCTACAATGCAACAGGCGCTTAAACGCCATTTGCACAACAAAAGTTACACTACCGCTATTTTTCAGCGGTGTGCTTTCGGCAAATGGCGACTCGGCAGTTTTTTTCCGGTTAGGAATGAGGATTGTATAAAACCCGCTTTTAGAAAGATACAAGATAAGCTGATAGTCAGCAGTGAGTGAGCCCTATGATTACAGCCTATCGAGCAGCAATCGAAGCCCAAATGCAGCGTTACTACCAATCGCTTTCAGAAAAGGATCGCAGACGATATGCCGGGATAGAAGCGGCGAAGCTAGGCTATGGCGGTATCAAATACATCAGCCAGTTGCTGGGCTGCGACTACGGGGCAATCAAGTTCGGGATGCGAGAACTGAGCGATGAAGCGGCGCTGAATCGAGTGGGCATGCGTCAGGCAGGGGGCGGGCGAAAGTCAGCATTTGAGAAGATACCGGGACTAGACGAGGCATTTTTGAAAGTGCTCAGCGAGCATACGGCAGGCTCGCCGATGGATGAGAAGGTCAAGCGGACAAACCTGAATCGCCCTCAAATCGTCAAGCTACTGGCCACTGAAGGGGTGACTGTAAGTGTGACGGTGGTAGACCAACTCTTGAAGAAACACAACTATCGCCGCCGCCGTGCATTCAAGGCGCTGGCGACGGGTGCTCATCCTAAACGCAACGAACAGTTCGAGAAGATCGAGCAGTTGAAGCAACAGTATCGGGACGCCGGGAACCCGGTGATGAGCATGGACACCAAAAAAAAGAACTGATTGGGCCGTTGTATCGTGAGGGCTACACCTACAACACCGAAGCTATCAAAGTCTATGACCACGACTGGCCCACCCTAGCAGAAGGGATTGCGGTGCCGCATGGCCTCTATGACATCACTCAAAATATAGGCTACGTCCAGATTGGCACTAGTCGAGATACCTCGGAATTTGCCTGCGATTCTATCTACTACTGGTGGACAAAGCATGGCCGCAGCGCCTATGCAGAAGCGACCTCTATTCTGCTGCTGTGTGATGGCGGTGGCAGCAATGGGTCGCGCTTCTATATCTTCAAACAAGACCTTCAGCAGCTCGCCAACGATTTAGGCATCGAGATTCGGATTGCTCACTATCCGCCCTACACATCCAAGTACAACCCCATTGAACATCGGTTATTCCCTCATCTTTCGCGAGTCTGTCAGGGCGTCATCTTTGACTCGGTGGAGCGCGTGCAAGAGCTGATGGCCAAGGCATCTACCCTCACCGGGCTGAAGGTCTTTACGACGATCATTGATGCCGTCTATGAAACCGGTAGACAGGCAACCGATGCCTTCAAGCAGCAGATGCCGATTATTTTCGATGATGACCTGCCTAACTGGAACTATGTTGCTCGTCCCCAACAACTATAGAATTTGCCCTTATTTAATCCTCATTCCTAAGCCTGAGGAGCCGGATGTATCGATCAAAGTTAGTTTGTCTCTCGGGGCATTCTAAAATAGCTATAGTGCTTTTGTAGTTAGTGCAAAAATGGCTAGTGCAAAAATAGCTACAGACGCACCATAGGAAGATGCTTGTTTAAGCTCAGCGGTTACTCCTAACATTCAGAAAGCAACTACAGGGTCTAGTAGAAAGGATTATTGAGATAATGGTCAAGGCTGACTGGCGGGTTTCGCGACGCATATCTCAGTTAATTTCGCAGCCTTTGCCGCCTAAGGTCTCTCCGATGCGTGCGCCTCGTCGCCGAGGTGGGCCAGAAGCGGATAACCTTGTCTATCATTCCGCCATGGCTTTTTTGCTAGCGGGGCAGGTGATTCACCGGTTTTTGAGAGGGCGCTGGGGTCAACGCCAAATTATGGATCACCTGATGTGTGCAGGGCCTCGGTGCCTAGCGCCAGTCGTGGTTACAAATGTGTGTGCCGGAATTATCTTTGCGATTCAGACGGCTCGCGAAATGGCCCGCTTTGGCGCAGTTAGCTCTTTGGGCAGTGCCTTTGCAGCGGCTTACTGTCGTGAGTTAGCGCCGCTACTAACCGCGGGGGTGCTATCTTGCCAGGTGGGCTCAGCTTTTGCTGCTGAAATTGCCACAATGAAACTAACGCAGCAAATAGACGCGCTCAAAATGCTGCGGACAGACCCAATTGACTATTTGGTAATGCCTAGAGTGATCGCCTGCGCCATTATGCTGCCAGTGCTGACGATTTTGGCGCTGTTTTGTGGTGTGGTAAGCGGTGGATTGTTGACAAGCTACACCTACGATCTGTCGATGGATACTTTTCTCAGCGGCGTGCGCAGCTATCTCACGGTGTCTGATATCCTGACGGTTATTGGCAAGGCGGCTTTGTTTGGCGGGGTGATTGCGATCGCGAGCTGTAGTCGGGGCTTAACCGCCGCGCTCAACGGTAAAGGGGTAGGGCAAGCTGCGACCTCAGCGGTTGTCACTGCCTGGATTGCACTATTTATAATCGATCTAACCCTCTCTTGTCTTGGGCTAGTGACGCTGTTGCATTAGTGCTGTCGTCTGCTGTAGTCTGGGCTATCGAGACACAAATTTCACACCGCTGTCATAGGAAAGTCATACGGGTGGGTCACTATCTATAACTAGGAGTGATTAGCTCCCTCACACATACACCCAACAACATCGCGTGGTCCTAGATTTTTCTGGCTATCGCGATGTTTTTTCTACCTGGTCTCCTGTGTGTCGAACTGCTGTTTGTAGAACTGAGCGTATCGGCCCCCTTGCCGTAGCAGCTCTGGGTGAGTGCCTGATTCTAAAATTTTCCCCTGTTCTAAGAATAAAATGCGGTCGGCTTTGCGCACTGTGCTGAGTCGGTGCGCAATGATAAACACGGTGCGACCTTGCATAGCCCGTTCTAGCGCCTCTTGTACCAGTGCTTCTGATTCGGGGTCGAGGGCGCTAGTGGCTTCGTCTAATATCAGAATGCGAGGATTGAGGTAAATGGCACGGGCGATCGCAATTCGCTGCCGCTGCCCGCCCGAAAAATTATTGCCCCGTTCGTCTACCCAGGTGTGATAACCCTGAGAGAGCCGCATAATAAACTCATGGGCATTGGCGACTTTGGCCGCGGCTTCGATAGCGGCTTCGTCTAGCTCAGTTTGGCCGTAGGCAATGTTTTGCGCCACCGTGCCAGAAAACAGTGCCGTCTCTTGGGGCACTGTCCCAATCTGATGACGCAAGCTGGTAATCGTGACGGTTTTGATATCAATGCCGTCAATGAGTACCTCACCTGCTTGCGGATCGTAAAAGCGGGCCAGCAGGTTGACAATGGTCGTTTTTCCCGCGCCAGAAGGGCCCACTAGTGCCATCACTTCTCCAGGGCTCACCACCAAATCTAAATCCGTCAGCACGGTGTCTGTGCCTTTGCCATAGCCAAAGCTGACGTGACGGTAGTGCACTTTTCCGGTAATCGCTGGCAGGGCGATCGCATCCTCACTTTCTACCAGTGTCGGCTGCAAATGCATCAGCTCAAAGATTCGCTCTGCCGAAGCCTCGGTCTGTTTATAGAGGTTGTAGTGCTGAATGGTTAAGTCGATAGGGTTGATTAAAATTGCGATCGCGGTCAAGAAGCCAACGAACTCGCCGCTATTCATCTTGCCGGTCGAGATCTGCCATGCGCCAACTAAGAAAAACAGCATAATGCTGAGCGCCTGCAATAGCCCTACTGCCGGATACTGTACAGATGTGAGATATTCACTTCTAAACTTGGCATCGCGGTTGAGTTTCGCTTCTTTGGTAAATCGTCCGAGTTCGTATTTGTGAGCGGCAAAGGCTTGGACGATGCGAATACTGCCAAAGACTTCGGTAGTTAGAGAAGATAGACTGGCGATCGCACCCTGATTACGCCGAGAGAGAATCAGCTGCCGCTTCCCAAACTGGCCAATCAAAATCCCTACAACTGGCGCAATCAGTACCCCTGTGAGGGATAGCTGCCAGTTCAGATAAACAATGTATCCACTCAGCACAACAATCTGCAAAACGCAGGATATAAACTGCTGAGACATCTTAAAAACAACCTCACCCACCCGCTCGATATCCTCTGTCAGGCGGTAGGTCAAATCACCGGTTTGGGCCTTAGCAAAATAATCAATGCCCAGCCGATGCAGATTGGCGTACACCCGCTGTCGCAGCGCTAGCACTACATTTAGCGAGCCCGTAATCGCACTCACCCGCTGCCCATACAAAAAAGCACTTTGCACGGCAAAGTCCAGCATGGCCAACCCTAGCCAGTATGCCGTCTTGCCAACATCGCCTTCCCCAATGGTGTTCGCCGCCTGCTCTGCCAGCTTTGGCAAAATCGGCACTGTGATTACATAGCCAATGATGCAGACAAACGTCAGCGCAAAAGCCCTTTGCTGGTCTTTTAAAAAGGGCAGCAAATGACGATAGCTAGAGCGAGGCTTACGGGAAGTTTTCACAGCAGTCTTATTTTCAACCAATCTTTTGCAAATAATCTTTATTGAGAGCTTTTCGAGGCTCAATTTCTTTTCTTTTGATCGCTTTTCTTTTGATCGCTTTTCGCCTAAGGCTCAAGTGCCTTTCTGTTCAGTTGCCTAGCTATTGCCTGGCTTAAGAGGCACCAGCTTTTGCTGCGATCGCCTCATCCATATGCTGCAAAATAGACTCTGCAATGCGTGCAGACGCGCCAAACGGCCCAAACCGCTGCCGTCCATTTTCGGCGCAGGCCTGCAAATACTCTTTATCGTCAAGTGTTCTCACCACACACCGCGCCGCCTCTTTCAAAATAGCGGGCGTTGCAGGCTGCTCTCCAATCGTTTGCACCGACAGGCCCAACAGTCTTTGCTGCGCCTCGGCAAACGCATAGGTAAACTGTGGTCCCTTACCCGCGATTTGCACAATCGGCTTGCCAATGGCCATCGCATGGTTTACGGCTAGCCCCGCCATGCCAATCACCAAATCAGTCCGGTAGGCAATATCGCTAAAGGCGTCCTGGTAGCAAAGAATCGCCGCCTCGTTCGGATAGTCAGGCGTTCCGGCATAATGCAGCCGCAGCCAAGGCGCTTGTCCTTCGGTCTTCTGGGCTTCAGTTTCCTGGATTGTCTGTGTTTCCAACTGCCAATCTAGCCAGCGATCGCCCGACCCCTGACTAACTATCTTCTCTACTTCTGCAAATACGCTAGGCACTAGCGCCGCTCGATACTTTAAATCAGGCCGCAACTGCGCTATTTCTAGCACCATCTGCATCTCTAGCTTCAGATTCTCGACGGCCTCCACTGTGCGCGAGCCCGGCAGCAAAGCCACCATCTTGTCATCTGCGGATAGCTGTAGGTCTTTGCCAGTCGGCTTTAGTCGGTCCAGTGCCGGAATCCCGCCAAAGTGAATTTTGTCGAGTCCTTGTTTGCGCAGATCCTCAGCGGTGTAGGCATCTCGCGTAAAAATGGCCTTGCACCGCTCAGACTTCATAATGTTCCACAAAATGAAATCTACTTTTAGCGTGCCTTCGTAAGTGGCTGATAGCGGCGAAATGAACGCCACAAACGGCTTGCCGCTGATATATGCAAATGCCTGTCCGACCGCGTCTCCGGTCGCCGCCACAAAATCTACCTGGTCGATGTGCTGCTTCATCGCCTGGTATTGCTTCCAGGTCATTGTCAGCAAACCCGCGCGAATATCGTTAATCAGCCGTAGCCGATTCATAAACGTAAAGCCACCTGAGGGCAAAACGTAGGTAGGCCCGATGATGGGTACGCCAATTTTTTGATAGTCGTTACCTTCACCCACGATGGGGAGGGCTACAATCTCTAGCTCCGGGCGAATGGCTCTGAGCGTACGGATAACGTGTGAGGAATGGTTGTCTTCACCATGGCCATTACTAATGTATAAAAGACGCTGCGACATGACCCCAAATTTCCCTGGCGAGCTAGGCTCAATCGTGGTAAAGACTCAAGATATTCTACACCACCAGAAAGCAGCGCTCTGGGCCCGTCAGTTTAGCAAATGATACAAAGGGGGTTGTCACTCCAGCCGGTGAATGCGTAGCTTTAATGTCAGCGTAGTTTTTGCACCGTGCTTTTGGTAACCGTGTTTTTAGTATTAGGATTTTTGGTCAGCTCATGGCTTCATCTTCCGTTCGTCGCGTTTCTGCTAGTGCACTGGGCTTCTGGGTGGCCGCTTCGCTCTTGCTGCCCAGCGCGCTAGCCCAATCGCCTCCTCTTTCAGATGAAAGCCTCCTGGATGAGCCAGATGAGACTCCAGATGAAATCGTAGATTGCGAAGTCCTGATTGTGGGCGGTGGCCTATCGGGTACGGCGACGGCTTACGAAAGTCTGTTAGCTGGACGCACCGTCTGTATGACTGAGCTGACCGATTGGGTAGGTGGACAGATCTCTTCTCAAGGCACCTCCGCGCTAGATGAGGCCAAGCGCCAGCGGGAGCTGCTGTTTTACGCTGAGGGCTACAAAGAGCTGCGCAGCCGCATTGAGTCGTTTTACGATGAGCTGAATCCAGGCGGATGCTGGGTAAGCCTGTCTTGTTTTTTGCCAAAAGATGCCAACACTATCCTGACTCGGCAGCTAGAGGACGCGGCGCGGCAGGGTCAGGGCGAGCTGAAGTGGTTCCCTTCTACAGTGGTCAAAGAGCTGGGCATTAGCGCGGATGGGCGAATGATTGAAAGTGCGATCGCCATTCAGCACACTCCCCAGCCCGACACCCCGCCGCTCAATACAGAATTGCTCTCGGAAACCTTCCTCGACAGCTACCAGTACGAAGATTCCGAGCGTTTCGCCAAAAAAGTAATCCAGTTTATTCCTGCTGAGCTCGCCGCCGCTGAGAACGATAGCAGTAGGCCCGCTGACTGGTATGTGGTCGAAGCCACTGAAACTGGTGAAGTGATTGCCCTATCTGGCGTTCCCTACAGCCTAGGGCTAGACCCTCGCTCGCCGCTCAACCCGTCTTCGCCGACCGTTACTGGCGACCCGTACTGCGTTCAGGGCTTTACCTACACCTTTGGCATGGAGCGTACCGCAGAGCCTCAACCCCAGCCTGAGCCTGCATACTACTCGCAGTATGCACCTTATTTTAGCTACGAGCGATCGCGCCCCAACGCCGACTACTTCGACTACGTCTTCACCTATCGCCGCATCGCTGCCCCCAACCCCCGCCCCGATCAAAAGCAGTTCGGCGTTTCTGCCGTTGCTCCTGGCGACATCTCCATGCAGAACTGGACCTGGGGCAACGACTATCGCCCTGGCACCGCCGCCGATAATCTGATTTTTAGCAGTCAGCAACTTGCCGAATCAGGCCAGCTAGCGCCCGGTGGCTGGCTCGGTGGCCTGCGCGTAGAAGCCCTTGCCAAAGCAGAAGAAAACGCCTACAGCTACTACCACTGGCTGGTCGCAGGCGACACCGACTCTCAGCTAGGGGCCGGGGTTAAAGAACCCAATCCTAACCACCGCTTTATCTATGGACTTGATGCCCCAATGGGCACCGCTCATGGCCTCTCTAAACATCCCTACATCCGTGAAGCTCGCCGCATCGTAGGCCGACCTGCCTACGGCCATCCCGACGGCTTTAGAATCAACGAACTTGACATTTCACGCGCCGACTTCCGCGATGAGTACTATCAAACATCGCTAGGCCCACAGGGCTATTTGCAGCTCTGGCGAAATTTGGCTGGGCTCAATACCGCAGCTGTCATAGAAGATGACGTGCCTGCCGCTGACATCATGCGGCGATCGCGCTCCACCATTTATCCAGATGCCGTTGGCATCGCCCAATACGCCATTGACTTTCACCCCTGTCTCACCCTTTCGCCGCCAGAAACACCCGGCAACACCGAACGAGAAAACATCCGCAAAGCCCACGGCCAAGCTTACCCTGGCCAAATTCCACTGCGGGCCATGATTCCGCAAAACATCGACAACTTACTCATCGCCGGTAAAACGATTGCCACCAGCAATATTGCCGCCGCCGCCTATCGCGTCCATTCCTTCGAGTGGTCCGCCGGAGCCGCCGCAGGCACCACCATCGACTTTGCCCTCACCAACGGTATCCACCCCTATGAACTCGTTGACGATTTGCCCAATCGTGAGCCCATGCTCGAAGAATTGCAAAAGCAGCTAAATGCCAACGGCAACCCCACCGCCTTTCCTGACACTTCAATTTTCAACCTCGACTGGGAAGATTGGCGCGTTTGGTAGGCTCTGTAGCTCATGTCTGTAGCTCGTGTTAGGTTCTACAGCTCAAGTCCTAGATTCATCTATTAGGGGTTTCATCGGCATGAATGGCACGGATAGCTGGCAGAACTGGATAGTCACCATTAGCTATCTGTGCTTTACGGTATTTATCATTTGGCAAGTCATAAAGCCTCGGAACCCGTGAACTGTTCTTAATATCTATGTTCTCAATATCTATTCTGTTCACTGGGCTCTCTTCGATGTTTGAACCCTATTCCTGACCAGGAATAATTGAGAGTTAGTCTGCTGATTCATGTGGCTGTTAATATAAACAATCTGCGCGTTCACAAAAGGCACAGGCAAGAAGAGCGCACATACTGAAAGCGCGTTACAGGAATCAGCCGCAATGTTGAAACGGTTTATGACCTGGCTACTGCGCCAGTTTCAAAGAGCAATAGGTTTTTTAACGGGTCGCCAGAAAAGCTCCCGTACGGCTGAGCAGGTGCAACCACTAGGCGCAATTGCGTCGCGGCTAAAGCCAGAAATTATCGCAGACGCCGATAGTTCTGTCGCACTGCGCGTGCAAACTATTTCTCCTGAAGAGCGGCAGCGGCTACAGTCAATAGACGCTCAACGCCTAGAGAATTCGTCTGTGGTCATTAATACGGCGGCTGGTACAGTCGTCAACTTCGACCTTCTCGAACCCGATACCCACCAGCGTCTGGACGCTACGCCAGTCGCCCTACCTGATGGTCTGCCGACTTCACACGGCTTTTCGGTAGAGATCTCAGAGTTGATTTCAGCGCAGTCCTCTCATCTATCTGCCTCGCAGCCAGCTTTAAAGGAGTCTGCCCTCGATCGCTTATCTACTGTTGATTCAAAGTCTGCTGTTGATGAGCAACTACCAGAAATTCACGATTTGCTACCCGCAGTTGAGCCTCAAGAGGCCGATGAGGTTCAGCCACCAGAAAGCCTTCAGCAGTCACTACCCAAACCAGTACTAATAGAATCGGCCCCAATATCAACAGAGCCAGCGCCTGTGGAACAGGTTCAAGCAGAGTCGTTACAGATATTCGAGAGTGAACCGGAAGCGGAGGGTGAACCGGAAGAGAAGAAGGAACCTGAGGAGAAGAATGAACCCAACGAGAACGAAGCAGAAGAGAATGAGTCCGAAGAGATAGTCTCTGATCAGGTGATGCTCTTTAGTTTTGATGTAATTGAAGCAGAGGTGACGCACCAGCCGTCGCAGCAAGATAGCAATAAAGAAGAGCTTGCCGCAAATCTACCAGCTTGTAAATCGACATCTTTCTCCAAAGAAATAGCTCTAAAAGAAACGATCTCGAAAGAGACGCTCCTAGAAGAGACAGACCCAGATGCTGCCTCTCTGGAGACTGCCTCTCTGGAGACTGCCTCTCTGGAGACTACAGAGTCTTCCGAGACGACAAATGACGCCTTTAATCCTTGGACGACAGCAACACTCACGTATGACCAGACGCATGATCAGCCGTCACCTGGTCAGCTGTCTACTAAAGCAGGCGTCGTCAAACTGTTGTTCAAGCTGAAGCCAGGAAACTTTCACGGCTACGTGATACCCGAAGACGGAACGCAAGACATCCTCTTTCACCAAAAGTATATTAATGCCGATATTTTTGCGCAGCTGGATCGTGGATCACGCGTGGTCGCTATTGTGAAGCAGCTAGAAGGCAAAGCGTACGCGACTCGAATAGATTTGCTAGAGGAAGATTTGCTACAGGAATAGCTGGTAGGCAGGATTTTGGCTTTCATCCCAATAGCGATAGCCGAGCCCTGTCAAAAATATTTCCCACTGATCCGTTTCATCGGGCGGCACCTGCACACCTACAACAATGCGGCCAGAGTCAGCGCCATGATTACGGTAGTGAAATAAGCTGATGTTCCAAGCTGGGCTCATAGCGTTGACAAAATTCGTGAGTGCGCCAGGGCGTTCAGGAAATTCAAATCGATAGAGCAGTTCGTTATGAGACAGGGGTGATTTGCCGCCCACCATGTGGCGCAGGTGCATTTTTGCCAGCTCATCGTCTGTCAAATCGAGCGTCTTAAAGCCGTTATGCTCAAAATTTTGGGCGATCGCCTTGGCCTCTGCCCTGTTCTTGATCTTAATGCCCACAAAAATATGCGCCTTGTTAGCATCTGCAATTCGATAGTTAAACTCACTGATGCTGCGATTGCCTAGCGTATCGCAAAATTTCCCCAAGCTTCCCACCTGCTCTGGAATGGTCACTGCAAATACCGCTTCTCTGCCTTCACCTAGCTCAGCGCGCTCAGCGACGAAGCGCAGTCGGTCAAAGTTCATGTTGGCTCCGCAGGCGATCGCAACCAGTGTCTTGTTCTGAATGCCCTCACGTTCTACATAGGCCTTAGCGCCTGCGATCGCCAACGCCCCCGCAGGCTCCAAAATCGAGCGCGTATCTTCAAACACATCCTTAATCGCCGCGCAAATATCATCCGTACTCACCAGCAAAACCTCATCCACATAGGCCTGACACAGCCGAAACGTTTCCTCACCCACCTGCCGCACCGCCACCCCATCGGCAAAAAGCCCCACCTGTTCCAAGCAGACCCGCTCACCTTTTGCCAGCGACTGACTCATCGCATCTGCATCAACGGGCTCTACACCGATAATCTTAGTTTCTGGCCGCAGCCGTTTGATATACGCTGCAATCCCGGAAATTAAACCACCCCCACCAATTGCCACAAAAACAGCATGAATGGGCTGTTGATACTGTCGCAAAATTTCCATCCCAATCGTCCCCTGCCCGGCAATCACATCAGGGTCGTCAAATGGATGAATAAACGTCAAACCCTTCTGCACCTCTAGCTGACGAGCATGGGCATAGGCATCGTCATACGTATCCCCATGCAAAATGACTGTGCCACCCCGCGCTTTCACCGCATCTATCTTGACCTGTGGCGTAGTCACTGGCATCACAATCAAAGCGGTGGTTCCTAGCTTTTTAGCGCCTAAGGTAACGCCTTGAGCATGATTACCTGCTGAAGCGGCAATCACCCCCCGCTCGAGTAGATTAGGCGGTAGCTGGGCCATCTTGTTATAGGCACCGCGCAGCTTGAACGAAAAGACGGATTGGGCGTCTTCTCGCTTCAGCAAAACCTCGTTTCCTAGACGTGTCGATAGCTGTGACGCTCGCTCTAAAGGCGTCTCTTGAGCAACATCGTAAACGCGGGCTTTTAAAATGCGTTCTAAATAATCTAAATAAACCACGGGTTACTACTGTCAGCACGATAGGTATTGTTATCTACTCTACGTTGTGAGTTCACTGCTGACTACATTAGATCGACTGCTAGCAGGACTACGACGCTGCCCTAAACCTTGTGGATATAGCACCCTGTGGATATAGCTAAGTCATGAGTGCTCAGAGCTGCTGCAAGATCGGTTCTAACAGCTATTGGGGCATTAATAACTATGAGCTGGCTTTCAAAGCCTAGAAGGCAGTGGCCATAGCTAATTAATCAGCTAGTGACTTGACGTGAAAAAGCAGTCGGAATGGATTCCTATGAATCGTGACAAACGAATTAAAAGATTGAAGCAATTGCGATATTGGCTGCTTTGGCGAAAATGGACGATCTGGCAGCTAGCGTCTATTTGGCCACAGCGAACTCGGCAAAAGCTGATTCTTACGGGCTTGATGCTGCTGGCAATGGTGAGTGTTTTGAGTCCACCAGCGCTTTCTACTTCGCATCATTTCTCTAGTGATGAAATCGGCTTGGTGATGACTATCGCGAGCGGCTCAGAGGCTGCTTTAGATCTCCATTCAAATCAGTTTGTCTCGATCAGTAACGATCATGCCCTACTAATAGAGGGGCAGCGCTATTACGAGGCGGGTCAGCTACAGGCCGCCCTACAGCGCTGGCGTCAGTTTGCTGAAGATACTACAGCTCAGAACTTATCGCGAGCCCTAGGCTGGAGCTATGTTTCTATTGCCGCTCAGGATTTAGGGGCTTGGGACCAGGCAGAGGGGGCGATCTCCCGCAGTTTTTCTCTACTCGCCAACAGCGATCGCACCAATGATCACACTGATGAGTACTGGGCTGTCCAAGCGCGGGTATTGAACGCGCAGGGGCGTTTGCTATTAGGCCAGGGGCAGCCGGAAGCCGCTTGGGAAACTTGGAGGAAGACAGAAGCTGCCTACAATACGAACCGTGATGAACTTGGCAGCATTGGCGCTCAGATCAACCAGAGTCAGGCTCTTCAAACAATGGGCCTGTATCGTCGGGCCAAGCTACAGCTAGAAGCGGTTGTCGCGGCTCTAGCAACTCAGCCCGATTCTGAGATGAAAGCGATCGCACTCAAAAGTCTCGGAACCGTTTTTCAAACAGCCGGTAGCCTAGAGCACTCTAAAACGGCGCTAACCGAAAGCTTAGACATCTATCAGCAGATAGGTCGCGACGCCGATGTTGCAGGTACCCTCTTCGCCTTAGCCAATACCTTGCGATTAATGCAAGACAGTGACGGGGCACAGCAGCGCTATCGAGCGGTAGAAGCACTGGTCCCTGGCTCTGTTTTGCAAATCAAATCGCAGCTCAACCGTTTCAATCTGATGCTAGAAACACAGCAATGGCAACAGGCACGGCAGCTACTACCTAGCTTGTTTGAACAAGTGAAGACGCTACCGGCTAGCCGACAGTCCGTTTACAGTCGAGTCAACTTAGCTGAGAGCTTGCTATCTAATCGCAATGAGCTAGGAAATGAGCCAGACAGTAAGCCAGACAATGGACCAGAAGATTCCAATCAACCGATGGCGTGGATCCCCGCAGAGGACATTGCTACTTTTTTACAAGAGGGTGTCCAGCAAGCCCAGACTTTAGAAGATAATCGCGCACAGGCCTTTGCGATTGGTGAGCTAAGCAAGCTATACGATTACACCGAGCAGTGGTCAGACTCACAAGCCTTGGCACAAAGAGCCTTAGCCCTTTCCCAAGAAAACAATGCTCAAGATATGGCCTACCTCTGGCAAAGACAGCTAGGTAAGGCCTATCACCACCAGGGCAAAGAGACAGAAGCGATCGCCAGCTATACCTCAGCCGTTGAGACCCTGAGGCAAGTACGCCGAGACCTGCTGGCGACTAACGCGGACGTACAGTACTCATTTAGAGAGACCGTAGAGCCGGTATATCGAGAGCTAGTTAGTATACTGCTACTGCCAGATGATGCGAGCGAGCAGGCACTAGACCAGGCTAGACAAGCTATAGAAGAACTACAGCTCGCAGAAATAGAGAACTATTTCAAATCTGCCTGTGTAGACTCGACTACCGAGGCCATTGACAATCTCGATACCCAGGCTGCGGTGATATACCCTATCGTGCTGCCCGATCGAGTAGAAGTTGTGCTATCTGTACCTGGATTGCCGCTAAGTCACTATCGCACCTGGCAAACAGAACAAAAGACCAACCAAACAGTGAGTGAGCTATACCGCTACTTAAATCCAGTCTTATCGCAAAACAGACGTCTGAGCCTATCTAAAGAGATTTATGATTGGCTCATTTTACCGGCTGAAGAAACACTCACAGCTAATAGAATAACAACCCTAGTATTTGTTCTAGACGGTCAGTTTCGTAGAATCCCAATGGCGGCCTTGCACGATGGAGAACAGTACTTACTAGAAAAGTATGGAGTAGCCCTAACACCTGGTATGAGACTATTAGGGCCTCATTTCCAAAATCCTAAACCCCTACAGGCTTTGATGTTGGGATTGACCGAAGCAAGAGGTGGATTTGCCGCCCTTCCTGGTGTAAAGACGGAGCTAGAACAAGTGGCCAACCGTGTAAATGCGGAAATTCTTTTTGATCAGGACTTTACACAGGCAAAGCTAGCAACGGAAATTGACCGAATTTCTTTCCCGGTGCTACATTTAGCGACTCATGGGCAGTTTAGTTCTGATTTAGAAGAAACATTCTTGCTGGCCTGGGACAAAAAAATAAGTATTGGTGATTTGGATAATCTGTTGCGATCGCGTAGAGAGAAATCAGAGCCCGTTGAGCTGATGGTGTTGAGCGCCTGTCAAACGGCAGAAGGTGACGACAGAGCAGCTTTGGGCCTAGCTGGTATGGCTATTCGATCGGGTGCACGCAGCACCTTGGCAACGCTCTGGTCGGTCAACGACAGTTCAACAGCAGCCTTGATGACAGAGTTTTATCAGGAATTATCCAATACTGACCTAACCAAAGCAGAAGCATTACGTCGAGCTCAAATAAAGATTTTGCAAAATCCTGAGTATTCCCATCCCTACTACTGGTCTCCATTTGTTTTAATTGGGAACTGGTTATCTTAGTTAAGAGAGAATTTCATCAGTGAAAAAATACCTGAACAAACGTCACATAGCTTTTGTTGCTTCAGCAGTTGGCCTTTCTTTTTCGATATTGGCCAGCAGCCAAAAAGCGATCGCCGTCCCCGTAGGCGCTTTAATGCCTTCTCAATTATCAGCGCAGCTAGGATTCACACCGCCTGCGGATGATGCCGCGCCTACCTACACCCGAGGAGGCGCAACCCGCAATCCCACTTGTGATGCACTGCAAGTACTGCCTGAAACCGGATCAGGATTGACGCTCTCATCTCGGCCTATGGTTCAAGCCTACTTCCAATCAGGCGTTAAGCAGGTCTGGATGCTCTTGGAGTCCGAGGATGGCAGCGAATACTACACTTACCCAGAGAACGAGTACTTCACCTTGCCAGAGGGCAAAGGGTTTGTTGAAGTCCCCTTGCCAGACTCTGTAGGTGAACTAGCCTATGATAAGCAATATCGCTGGTCGATGATACTTCTATGCGATGAGCCGATGGGACCTAGCTCACCTGTGGTACACGGTGGTATCCAACGTGTCTCTGGCATCGCGTCACCTGCTGAATTAGCCTCAATGTCATTGCTGGAAAAAGCTCAGCTATATGGCGAATCAGGACTTTGGTACGACTTTATCTCAGCGCTGACACAAATGAGATTGGAGAATCCCAATAGCACTCAACTAGCACTGGGCTGGGAAACTAATCTAAGAGCGGTCGCCCTAGATGTCATCTTTGATGAGTTTGAGACTGTAGAGTAAAACTCTATCAGCAGGATGTATGTACAAAGATACCTAGAAACGAGATTCCCTGACTTGGGAATGATATGAACACCACGCATCACCGCTCCTCTTGGTCTATTTCAAGATGTTCTCAAAGCTCAGACGCCAACTCACTCGGGGTCGTAAGACTGTTGCTGTCGGCTTTAGCCTCGCAGGGCTGATTGTCTTTGCTTCGACCTACGGATGGTTTGAGGCTTTGGAGCTCAGTGTTTTAGATCAGTTTTTTAAATGGCGAGCATTAAGTGATTCCACTATAGATAGGCGCATTTTGGTCGTTACTATCGATGAATCTGATCTCGGTAGAGCAGAACAGTGGCCTATTTCTGATGAGATGCTGGCTCAGCTGGTTGATGAAATTGCTAAACATGAACCAGCAGGGATTGGCATAGATCTCTATCGCAACTTTCCAGTAGCACCCGGTAGCGAACGCCTAACTGAGGTATTTAAGTCTATACCGACCGTCATCGGTGCCGAGCGTGTGGTTGGAGAGCCCGTTGCGCCGCACGCTACACTTGCTGAGCTAGGCCAATCAGCAGCAATCGATTTAGTTGTTGATGATGATGGCAGGGTGCGAAGAGGATTGCTATCAGTAATTTCTCCTTCTAGTGAGGTCAAGCAGGGATTAGCCGCAGCTCTTGTACTGAATTATCTAGCCAAACAAGATATTTATCCTGAGATTATTGAAGATAGAACAAGTCGATTGTCTTTACAGCTAGGCAAGTCGGTAATTTTTCGATTTGAGAAAAACGATGGTGGCTACGTAAACGCCGATACGGGGGGCTATCAGGTCTTAATGAATTATAGTGGCGACTATCGACAGTTTAAGTCAATAGCCCTTAGCGATGTGCTTGATGGCAAATTGACTGATGAAATGGTTCGCGATCGCATTGTTTTGATTGGTTCAGTCGCTGTCAGCCTGCCGGATTTGTTTTATACGCCGCTACACAGGGAACAACAGACGTCTGGCGTTTATATTCATGCTCACTTAGTGAGCCAGCTATTAAAAGCGGCTTTGGACGGTAGACCGTTTTTGAGAACGGCTTCAACCTCTGCTGAGTGGCTATGGGCTTGCGTTTGGCTTGCTGTCAGCGTTCTGGCAAGCCGTTCATTCTTATTCAACAGCCGTTCGTTAGATACTAAACTACCTATCTGGCAAGTACTGGCCCGCTTTATTGGGCTAAGCGGTGGGTTAGGGGCGACAGGATATGCGCTATTTGTAGCGGGATGGTGGCTACCGATGGTGCTTCCTTTCTCTATGATGATTGCAGCGGTTAGCACAGGTGTGGTTTATCGCAATCAGCAGCTCCAGCTTTTAGCCGCATACGATGACCTGACGCAGGTTGCTAATCGCCGTTATTTCGATCAATATTTGGCGCAATCCTTGAAATCTCAAAAAAAGCTTTCTCTAATTTTATGCGATGTGGATTATTTCAAGCTCTTCAATGACTTGTATGGTCATCCAGCAGGCGATCGCTGTTTGTATCAGGTTGCTCAGGCGCTAGAGGCCGCTGTTCGAGATGCGGATTTGGTCGCTCGATACGGTGGAGAAGAGTTTGTGATCGTTTTGCCGGATACAGAAGAAGAGGGAGCAAGCTGGGTTGCGCAGAGAATTCAAGACCAGATCGGTCAGCTTAAGATTGTGCATGAAGGATCCGCTGTAAATCAGTGGGTAACGCTCAGCTGTGGTTCTGCGAGCGTGCCTCAAGGGGTGGTGATGACGCCTCACTTACTAGTGGAGTATGCAGACAAGGCGCTCTATGAGGCCAAACGGGCAGGCCGTAACCGGGTGATTGCTAGCCGATGGGCGGAGATTAATAAGATCGATCCAAATTTGAAAGAGGTTGCATAGGCCATACGTTTCGCTTGGCCAAGCGCTCTTCTGCTCAATCTCTGAATCCTGCTCTC
Source organism: uncultured cyanobacterium (assembly GCA_963833005.1). Lineage (GTDB taxonomy): Bacteria > Cyanobacteriota > Cyanobacteriia > Phormidesmidales > Phormidesmidaceae > Phormidesmis. The sequence goes on from CAWHWK010000014.1 coordinate 129,035, forward strand.
TCACTTATGTCTCCGTTAAAAAACACTGTAAGAGACGCAAAGTCTCGACGCACAGATAAAAACTCAGCGAGCAGCGGTCTGTTTATACAGGCCCCTACTTCGCTGAGTTTGTGCTGTCAACATTTATTGGGCCTGTACGTCTAAGACAACTGGCCGACTATGCGATCGCAGGCTGATCCATCTGAGCAAGTCGATCAACTAGCAGTTGCTCTAGCTCTTCTAGTGCCTCGGTAAAACCTTCAATTCCTTCCGCCAGCTTGTCGTTAGCCATCCGATCGGCTTTGTGCATTTCATCAAACTTAGCTTTGTCTATTGGTTGCTGCTCAATGTCGAGATTCTTGGCCGCTTCTGGATTGAGTTGACGGGGTAGTTCACCCTCTGTTTCAGATAAAGGCTTGAGCAGCTTGGGCGAAATGGTGAGCAAGTCGATACCTGCTAGCTCTTTGATTTCGTCAACGTTGCGGAAGCTTGCGCCCATGATTTCGGTCTTGTAGCCAAACTTTTTGTAGTAGTTGTAAATTTCTGCAACCGACAGTACGCCAGGATCTTCAGACGGTGGGTAGCTATCGCGCCCGGTGTCTGCTTTGTACCAGTCGAGGATGCGACCGACAAAGGGCGAAATCAGGGTGACTTCGGCTTCGGCGCAGGCGATCGCCTGATGCAGCCCGAACAGCAGCGTCAGGTTGCAGTGAATGCCTTCTTTTTCGAGAATTTCGGCGGCTTTGATGCCTTCCCAGGTGGAGGCTATTTTAATCAAAATGCGATCGCGACTAATTCCGGCTGCCTCATACTCGCCAATCAGCTCACGCGCTGTTGCCAAGGTGCCTTCTGTGTCGTAAGAAAGGCGAGCGTCTACTTCTGTCGAAACCCGGCCAGGAATAATGTCTAAAATCCGCTTGCCGAAGGCCACCGCTAAATGCTTGAAAGCTTCTTTAGCAACGTCTTGATCCGAGGCGTCTTCGCCTAGCGCTGTCTTTGCCTGCGTTAGCGTCTCATCTACAATGCTCTGATACTGCGGAAGCTTTGCCGCAGCGGTGATCAAAGAAGGATTCGTTGTCGCATCCTGCGGGGTAAACTGCTCAATTGCACTGATATCACCCGTGTCTGCAACTACGGTTGTCATCGTTTTTAGCTGGTCTAATAAGCTCATAAAAAGCCTCCTTGTATGGTCCATCTGCTCTTGTGCCTAAATTGTAAACAGCCAGGCTCGATCTGAACTCCCTCGAACGGTTTTCAAATCTAGAGACTATCTATAGAAAATTGATATGTTGGTGGGCTACTCAGCCGTGTGAAACAATTCCAAAATACTCAGCTTTAACGGGCTTGAGTGATCTCATTTTCAGTAGAAACAGCCGCTTCTATCGATTCGTCGGCAGGCGTTAGTGCTGGCACTGCGTATTCGGTGAGATCGTATACCGGCAAGTCGAACCAAAACGTAGTGCCGATCCCGACTTCACCTACCAGATTTACCTGGCTATTGTGCTTGTCCATAATGTTTTTCACAATAGAAAGCCCTAAGCCGGTGCCTTCTAGCGTATGGACTCTATTTTCTACCCGAAAAAATCGCTCAAAAATTGCGGCTTGATCCTCAGCATCAATACCAATGCCGGTATCCGCTATCTCTATTCTGACTTGGTGCGTTAGAAGGTGGGCATGCACTTTGGGTGTATCCATCTTGGAAGGATTTTTAGATCGAGCGCTAGGCGATCGATAGCTACGGATCATTACCCGACCACCTGCCGGTGTGAACTTCAGCGCATTGCCCACCAAATTGCCAAATACTTGAAGCAGCAAGTCATAGTTACCTAACACGGCAGGCAAGTCGTCTTCAATGTCTTTTTCTAAAACTATCTGTTTGTCTTTGGCATTTAGCTGATAGGTGCGCAGCACCTGCTCAATCGGCTGATGCACTTCTACCGCCGAAAACTCGTATCGACGACTAGACTCTAGTCGAGATAGATCTAAGACATCATTGACTAGCCGAGTCAGTCTATCCGTTTCGTTGTTTGCCGTCGCCAAAAATTCCTTGCGTTCGTCTTCGCTCAAGTCTTCGCCATACTCATGCAGCGTCTCAATGAACGATTTGATATTAAATAGTGGCGTGCGTAGTTCATGAGACACATTGCTGATAAAGCTACTTTTTGCTTCGTTGAGCGCTACTTCACGGGTGATATCTTGCAGCGTAATGGCCAGGCCTTTCACATTCTCACGTGACTGATCGAGTACGGTGTTGAGCACCACACGAACCGTGCGAATGCCGTCCATTAGCGAAATTCTAAACTCGCTGCCCTCGTGGGCTTCTCCGGTGGCAGCCTGAGAGAGAAAAGGCGCTAGCTGGGCGCGTACCTCGGGCTGAAGCTGTGCTAAAAAACTGCCGCTGAGCGTTGTCGTCGCGCCCCATCCCAACATTCGGCGAGAGGCGACGTTGGCTAGCACTACATTGGTCTCGGCGTCGAGCAAAATCGCTCCGTCAGCAATCGTAGAGACGAGGCTCTCTAGCTTCGCTTTTTCAGCGGTGAGTTCTTCAATATTTTGCTCTTCATAGCGCTCTAAGCGCTCTGCCATATCGTTAAAGCTGTAGATTAACTCGCCTAGCTCACCGCCTAAGGGCAAGTCAATTCGCTGCTGAAAGTTACCAGCGGCAATATTTTTCACGCCTAGCAGCAGTTCTTTGATCGGCTGCGTGATCGTCAGCGCATTGATCACTGCCCCCAAAATCACCATCACCCAAATCGATACAAAGACTGCTACCGTTACATCTCGCGTTAGATGGGATGAGGCGACCACTGTAGGGTTTGGGTTGATGCCCATTGCCAGCATTCCTTTGTAAGCACCGTCAATGGTTAGGGGAACAAACACATCGGTCACAATGCCTGCTGGGGTCATGTGCTGACGTACGATGGGTGCGTCGGCGCTGCTGGTGTAGTTAGCGGGCAGCTTCATCCGCCGCTTCAGGGTCAAGGAGTTTTGGACGGCGGGCTCGGAGTAGGGAATGCCAAAGAAAATTTCACCAGTTTGGTCGGCGTACAGCATGTAGCGGACGTTGGAGGTGTTTTCGTAAAAGCTGTAGGAAAACCGGGCTAATTCGGATCGATCGTTGGTTTCGACTAGGGGGGCAACGTTGGCTGCTAGCAGCAGGCCCAAATCACGACCGAAGCGCGTGTCGTTGAGCTGGGTGTCTTGCTGAATGGTGTTGACAGCCCAAAACGTTAGCCCGCTCATGATCAAAGAGACTAGTAACGTCGCACCTGCCATCAGACGGGTTTGCAGGGTAAAATCGCTCCACCAATTGGCAAGCAGTGCTTTGAGTTGGCTAAAAAGTTGCATAGCGACTTATCTTTGGCTGCTGATTTAGCCGCGCTGGCAAGCGACGAATGGCCTATCCCCAAAGGCAGCGCCATCCTTTGCCGGTCAGCACTTTCCTACAGCTCTTATTCTAGACGTAGTTGACATTCCTCGCGGGAACTCAGCTATTTGTGGCGGCGGGCGGCTCTGTCGGCTGAGTCGTGGGCTGAGAGGATTCGACCGTAAGCTGAGCCGCTGCCTGAGCTGTTGTCTGGGTGAGATCGAAATCTTTCACCCGATGCCCAATGTCTCGCCGATAAAAGCTGCCGGGAAAGTTGATCTTATCGATGGCGCTGTAGGCTTTGGCTAAAGCGCCTTCAAACGTAGGTGCGATCGCACTCACCCCCAAAACCCGTCCGCCAGTACTCTTTAGAGCCCCATTGCTAAGCCTAGTACCAGCGTGAAATACTATCGCATCTGCCTCTGCTGCCTCTATGCCGCCAATAGGCAGACCTTTGGAATAGTCTCCTGGATAGCCTTCTGCGGCCATCACAACGCAGGCTGCCGCTGCTGCTTTCCACTCAAAAGGCGGCAGCGTGCTGAGTTTTTGGTCACAGCACGCTGCTACGATCTCTTCAAAAGGCGTTTCTAGCAGCGGCAGCACGACCTGCGTTTCTGGATCGCCAAACCGGCAGTTGAATTCAATCACTTTCGGCTCGCCTGCTGGCGTCACGATCATACCGGCATACAGCACCCCCCGATAGTCAATCTTTCGAGCTTTGAGCGCGTCTAATGTGGGGTCTAAAATTTCTGACTGGACGCGTTGCAACAGCTCCATTGGCATGATGGGCGTCGGTGCGTAGGCTCCCATGCCACCAGTATTTGGGCCTGTATCGCCTTCCCCGGCCTGCTTGTGATCTTGCGCGGGTAGCAAAGGGCGAATTGTCTGCCCATCGGTGACCGCTAAGACAGAGACTTCTTGTCCGGTCAAAAATTCTTCGATGACGACCCGCTCGCCCGCTGCACCAAACTGGCCGCTAAAGGCCGCATGGATAGCAGCGATCGCATCTTCTATTGCCGTCGCCACCGTCACGCCCTTACCGGCGGCTAGCCCATCGGCTTTGACCACAATCGGCGCGCCTTGCTGCTTGACGTATGCGATCGCCCCTCCGGCGTCTGTAAATACTGCCGATGCTGCTGTCGGCACCTTCGCCTCGGCCATCAGCTCCTTGGCCCATGCCTTACTTGCCTCAATCTGCGCGCCGTCTTTATTCGGCCCAAATACCTTTATTTCCTGATCTCTGAGGGCGTCAGCCAGGCCGTCGGCAAGGGGCTGCTCTGGGCCAATGATGACAAACGCCATGTTGTTCACTAGGGCGCATCGGGCGATCGCATCGGCTTGATCGATAGAAATAGCTACATTGCGGCAGCCAGAGAGTCTTGCTGTACCGCCATTTCCTGGAATGCAGACAACTTCAGTGACTTTAGGCGATCGCAGCAGCGTCCAGGCCAAAGCATGCTCACGTCCACCACTGCCGACAACAATTACTTTCATAAGTTTTCAATACAGTCCTAGCATGTGCGCACTTACCCCATCAGAACTAGACGACAGCGTCTTGTCGGATTATCGGAAAATGGCTCATATCAAGATTGTCTCACTCTTACTCCCACTTGAAATCTCAATTAGCGACCCAGCTGACTTTTGATGATCCGTTAGCTGCGACTGCAAGACCTCATCTACGAAATTCAATCTACGAACCTCAAGCCGTAAAGTTTTAGTGCCAAAGCCTAAAGCCAAAGCTTAAACAAGTAAATAGCCAGCGCATCTTTGCCCATAAGACTAAAGATGCGCTGGCCATAATTCCAGCTAATTTAGTTGTGTGAGCGCAGTGTTGGCAAAAAGGGTCTGCCCAAGGGCTGAATTCGGTTCTAGCGAATTCGTTAGGACTTACTACGAACGTCACGATTGTGGAGTACAAGCTGATGAACGGTGGCGCTTTCAGATAGTTCTCTTGGCGTAGACGCTTGGCTGCTAGCAAAGGCCGCAGGTGCCAGTACGGTCGAAGCGATCGCAATCAGTGAAGCCGAAAGGATAAAACGTTTCATAATAAAAATCTCCTAAAAAGTAGCGAATGTTTCTTTATCCGTTACTTTCCAAGATGACAATTCATTCTGAGAGAGGCTTGACCCTAAGCTTAGAGTAATGTCAGAGTTTCATGAGAATTGTTAGTATTTCCTGATACATTCCTGAGAAATTTGGTATCACATAATACAGAACTCGCTCGCATAGCCAAGCTGAATCTATGAGCCGAGGCTATTCTACGGTCACAGATTTCGCTAGGTTTCGGGGCTGATCTACGTCCAAACCGCGCCGCGCGGCAATGTGATAAGACAGCAACTGCACAGGCACCACCGTTAGCACAGGCGACAATAGCTCATCCACATCTGGTACTGGCAGCAGGGCGTCAAAGGTTTCTTCGGCGGCAGCATCGTTCATCGGAACTACGCCGATAAGCCTAGCGTCTCTTGCTTTGGCCTCTTGAGCGTTAGAAAGCACTTTTTCATAGACGGTGCCACGCGTTGCGATCGCTACCACTGGCACCTTCTCATCGAGTAGCGCGATCGGTCCGTGCTTCATCTCACCTGCCGGATAGCCCTCCGCATGGATGTAGCTAATTTCCTTCAGCTTTAGCGCCCCTTCCAACGCAATCGGATAGTTAATCCCCCGGCCCACAAAGATAAAGTCCCGCGTTTCCGAAAACTCATGAGATAGCTCTTCTACATAGCGCTCCTGACTTTCCAGCACCTGCTCCAGTTGAGCCGGGAGCTGGCGCAGGCCCTCAATAATTTCCGCCATTCGCGCCATCGAAATCGTCTTGCGCCGATAGGCCAACTCTAAAGACAAGAAGTAAAACGCCATTAGCTGCGCCACAAACGTCTTTGTTGCCGCCACCCCGATTTCGAGCCCGGCCATCGTCCCCATCACATGAGGAATGAGTCGGCCCAGCGAGCTATCCACGCGGTTCGTAATGCCCAGCATCCGAGGTGCGTACAAATCATTGCCCGGCTCGCTGCTCTTGGCCGCCCGACGGGTCTGCTCCATATCCAAAGCCGCCAGCGTATCGGCAGTCTCGCCCGACTGGGTGACCCCAATCGTCAGCGTGTTTGCCATCATCGGTGCTGGTGCATAGCGAAACTCAGACGCATACTGCACAAACGTCGGAATACCAGACACTTGCTCTAACAGGTACTTGCCTACTAGGCTCGCGTGCCAGCTCGTTCCGCAGGCCAAAATTTGAATGTGCTGCAGATCGTCTAGCAGCGCATCTGGTAAATCTAATTTGATGGGTGACTGGGCGCTTTGCTCGTCCCAGTTAGTATCCAAATAGGTTTCTAGGCAGGTGCGCACCACCCCTGGCTGCTCATAGATCTCCTTGAGCATAAAGTGCTTGAATCCCTGCTTTTCTACCATGATGGGATTCCAGTTCAGGGTGCGCGGATACTTCTTCAAGCGATGTCCGGTAAAGTCATACACCTCTACACCCATAGGAGTCAGCCGCGCCACCTCGCCATTTTCCAGCGTCAGCACGGCCTGGGTATAGGGCATAATCGCTGGCGTATCTGATGCGCAGAAAAACTCACCCTGGCCAAAGCCAATCGCCAGCGGCGCTTGCTGTCTCACCACAATTAGCTCATCAGGAAAATCTGCCGACACAATGGCCAGCGCAAACGCCCCCTGCAAACGATTGACAGCCTGTCGTGTCGCTTCCAACAGTGGAGACTGTTCAGAAAGCACCGTATCAGCTTCAGGATGCTTCAGGTACTCATCAATCAAATGAGGAATGACCTCAGTATCAGTATCAGAGCAAAACGTATAGCCCTTCGCTTTCAGCTCTTCCCGTAGCCCGCGATAGTTTTCAATAATGCCGTTTTGCACCACCGCTAGCCGCTCGCTGGCGTTGGTATGGGGGTGCGCATTGTGCTCTTCTGGCTTGCCGTGCGTTGCCCAGCGAGTGTGACCAATGCCTAGCCTAGCCGGGTCCTCTAGTCCCTCTAGCTTTGTTTGCAAATTTATCAGCTTGCCCTTAGCCCGCGTTCTGTGCAGGGTTCCTTCTGAGACCGTTGCCACACCCGCCGAATCATAGCCACGATACTCTAGCGTTTTTAGCCCTTCAATCAAGATGCTGCTAGCAGCGCGTGTGCCAATATAGCCAACAATTCCACACATATATGGAGACTCCTAAAACCTACTTTTCCGAACCGACGTTCCAAACCGATCAAAGTGCCCAAGCGGGCGTTGGTTCATCACAGACTAACTCACAAAATCGAATTATTGAGAGATGAAGCCTGTCAATAGAAGTGGTATGAAAATAACCGCAACGACGATGGCAAACAGCGTGGCTGGCGATAGCTTGATCAAGTTTGGATCAGGTTTATTGGGTTGGTTCATGGCAGAGCAAAAAGAATGGCAGGGCAACAAGAGGGCGAGTGCCCCCTAATGGCTGGCTCAACTGGCTGGCTCAAACTGGCTAGTCCAAACAGCCAGCTAGTCTCCCGGCTAATCTAGATAGCTGGTTACTTTTTCACTAAACATGGAGTAGGGCTTTACGCCTACCAATGTATCCATTAGCTCGCCGTTTTTGAAGACCATCACAGCCGGAATGCTTTTAATGCCAAACCGCTTGGCCACGACCTTATTGCTATCGAGATCTAGCTTAGAAACCGTGGCTTTGCCTGCAAATTCTTCTGCTAGCTGATCCATCAAAGGGGCCACTAATTTACAAGGACCACACCAGCTAGCTGTGCAGTCTACGACAACGACAGAGTCATCTTGTATCAGGGTGTCAAAGGCGGCTTCGTCTGCAATGTATTCTGCGGGCATGGTGCGATCGCTCCAAAAAAATATCCAAGCAATCCACGCAGGGCAAACCCTACGTCATCACTTACTAACGATCATACCGCCTTACCCAACCCCTCCCCATTTCAAATGCAAAATCGTAAACGTAAAATAGGTCCCCCTAACGCAGCCTGAATAGCAGCATCAAGAAGACCTATTAGTTACTCATCCCTATCGGCAGGAGCTATTGCTAAGGGAAAGTGCAGATCAAAAAAAACGTTATCTTCACTCCCCCATCGTTTCTTACTTGCCAGCTAGCTTCTTTACCTTCTGCATGATGCTCTCAGAGTCCAAACCTTGATGATAGAACTGCTCCCAAAGGCCGCCACCGCCTTCTTCGTGCGTGCCTGCATGAGCAAACTTAGGCGTATAGCCACGCTCTAGCAGCCAAGTGCCATAGCGTGCGCCTAGACCAGTTTTTTCGTTGAAAGATTCAACCACCATCACCAAAGGCGACTTGCCGACCTTTTCCATCATCTGCTCATCAACCACGTTGAGCGTAGACTTATTAATTAGGCCAATGTTCAAGCCCTCTTTCTTCAATCGTTCTACCGCATCCAAGGCGCGATAGAGACCATCGCCAAAGCTGACGATATAACCATCGGTGCCTTCGCGCACGACATCGTCCTTTCCGGGTACAAAGTCATAACCATCGGCGTACAGCGTCTTACCGTCGGCATCATTGAGCATTGGCACCTTGGCCCGCGTCGAGAAGATGAATCGGATACCAGGCTGATGGAAAATTTTCTCTACGCAAGCCTTCATCTGGTTCGCATCAGCTGGGAAGTACAGACGGGTTTCGTAGCCGTCATCTAGCCCGTTGTCGGCAAACATGTTGTTAATGCCGAAATGACAAGTGTTGTCGGCCATGTCATCAATACCCGAATGGGAGAAGTGACAAAGCAAGTTAGCCCTGTTCAGCCGCGCCATGGTGATTTCAGAAATGCACATTTCTAAAAACGCACTAAAGGTAGCAAAGATACCCTGCTTGCCTTCTGCCATACCAAAGCCTGCCGCCGCAGAGAGGTTGCCTCGCTCCATGATGCCGCCGCTGACAAAAATCTCAGGGTACGCCTTGTGAATGTGGTTGAGGCCACAGGAGCCTTCTAAGTCGCAATCGACAACCAGCACTTTTTCTTTGCGCTCAGCGTCGCTCATTTTGCCCAAGACTTCGACTGCTACTTGACCAAAGACGTTGCGGTTAGAGCCCATTTCATCGCTAGATCCGAGGAACTCGTAGCTGTGCTTGGGCTTTTCGATTGCTTTGAGATAGTCAGCAGCTTCTTGGCGACCGTGCTTTTCTAGGTACTGAATTGCCAGGTCTGTGGGGATAACGTCATGGCCGTGGCAGCTACCTTCTAGACCATCAATGCCGACTGTCATTGGGCGCTTACAGATAACCGCGATGGGGCCGTCGGTTGCGATCGCCTCACAGATATTCGCATACAGCGCATCGATATCTTCGCCATCATTCACCAGCACCTTCAGCCCATGGCCTTCCAACGTCTGATGCACGCTGTAGCCCTGAAGATACTCAGAAGGATGGCCTGCGATCGTCACGTCATTGTCATCAATGATCAGCTTGACGTTGATGCCTTGAGCCACAGCCAAGCGAGCCGCTTCAGCATCGTCACCTTCCTGCTGCGCACCGTCAGAACCGAGGAGGAACGTCGTTTTGCCTGGGTTCGCTAGCGCTACACCGTTTACAAACGGCCACATGTGACCTAGCCGACCAGAACTAAACTTCACGCCCGGCGTCAGACCTAGCTCTGGGTGCCCTGGCAGTTTAGAACCGGCTGCGCGGTACTTCATCAGCTCTTCAGCAGGCAAATCGCCGTTCAAAGTGCTCATCAAGTACTGAGTACCGACCCGGTGTCCGGCTTCATCAAAAAAGATCGGCACAAACTTATCTTCGCCGCCTCGGAACAGCGCATCTAAGATCATCACTTCAGGCACCGTATCGTAAGGCCCACCCGTATGACCGCCCACGCCGCGTGCGCCACCTGTCGCTGTAAAAAACACAATCGCTTCGCGGCAAAGCTGAATATTGGCCTTGAGGGCGTCGCGCTGTTCGTCGGTGAGCTTGCTGTTAGAAGGATCTAAGGTGATGCGCTTATAAGCACTCAGATCAATGGGGAAAGCGGACTTAGGTTTGGCTTGGGTTGCTGTCATGGAGCGGTGTCCTAATACGTCTTTACACTTTCAAAGCTATAAAACGTCAGCGCAAATAGAGCGGGGTCTTAAAAAAGGCTTTGAAAAAGTTAACAGAACCATTCTCCCTGATCGTGACCCTCCGGTTAAGGGGCTAGCGAAAATTTGTGATCTCAGCTACCGGGTGAAATCCGACTGAGCGCCTATCAATTAGGGAAGCAGACAGCACTATAAAGCAATGCTACATTAGAAGTGGTATATTAAAAGTATGGAAATTAAACCTTTTTTATATAAAATAATGAATATGCCAGGATGGAATTTGAATTCGACGAAAAGAAAAGCGCAGCTAACCTGGAAAAACACAAGATTGATTTTATAGAAGCTCAGCGGATTTGGGCTGATCCTAACCGACTGGAAATTCCTGCTAGAACCGATGGAAGCGAGTTTAGGTTTGTGGTGATAGGTCAAGTTAGTGGCAAAGTCTGGTCAGCAGTGATTACCTATCGAGGAAGTGCAGTCAGGATTATTTCAGTTAGACACACAAAGAAAAACGAACTTGCGGCATATGAAGGAGAAAACGATTAAGGCAGAAGACTTTGATGCCATGTTTGATAGCGGAGAAGATGTGTCTGAATATCTGGACTTCTCTAAAGCAAAGCGTCCTGGTCGTGAGCAGAAGAGAGTCAATGTTGATTTTCCTACCTGGATGGTGGAAGCGTTGGATCGCGAAGCTCAACGTGTAGGCGTCACCAGGCAATCCATCATCAAGGTTTGGCTAGCCGAGCGGCTAGAGCAGCGTCCTAATTAGCGAGCTTGGAATTAGCGAACCTAGATCCATCCAAATCCATGTTTTGTCAGCTCAGATGGTGGGTCTTTTGAACCGCTGTCTGAGCTTTTTGGTGCGATCGCGCCACTCACAGCCCTCCACATGGTCATTTACCAGCCCCACCGACTGCATAAACGCGTAAGCCGTCGTCGGGCCCACAAAAGACCACCCTCGCTTTTTTAAATCCTTACTCATCGCCGTTGAGGTCGCCGTCTTTCCCAGAAACCTCAGCGTCTCGTAATCACATCGCTCAGGCCGGTCCTTCTCGTCCGGTTCATACTGCCAAAAATAAGCCGCGAGTGAGCTAAACTCCTCAATCAGCGCGCCAGCTCGACCTGCGTTATTAATCACCGACTCTATCTTGCGGCGGTGACGCACAATTCCCTTGTCTTGCAGCAACCGCTCTACATCCTTTGGTGTGTACTGTGCCACCTGCTCAAAATCAAAATCGGCAAACGCTGCTCTAAAGTTCTCTCGCTTCCTCAAAATCGTTAGCCAGCTCAGACCAGATTGAAAACCCTCCAGGCAGATCTTTTCAAACAGTCGCTGGTCATCATCTACAGGAACACCCCACTCGCTATCGTGATAGGCCACATAGTCTGATGTTTCGCCTGCCCACCAGCAGCGACAGCCGCCATCTTTACCCACCAGCAAACCATTCATCATCCACCTCTAGGTAATTCACCTAAATTCAAAGATACCGCTAAAAGAATCTGTAGGAATACCACCCTGATATTTTCAGCCATCTACCTCAACTGGCACACCAAAAAACAACGTGTTTGCGTCCATAGAGGTAGGTATTAGCTAGACCACCCGCGCAAAGTGTCCATACTCTTCGCGCATCCCCTAGTCACTCAAGATACAACTTAAACATGCGAAACGAACCAAACGTTTCTAACCCAAACAACAACTTCCTTCGCAACCTTCTCAACCTTGCCTTTTTGAGTGTCACCCCCACAAACATCATCGGGACTGCCCACTAGAAAAGAGCACAGGCCACAGAAGTTCCAAATCACTCCATCAACGTTTCCACGTTGTTATTCCTACTACCTTTTGAGGATAATTCCATGAAACTATCTCGTATTTGGGCTCCCCTGGGTCTTGCTGCCGCTGCTCTTCTAGCAGTTCCCTTCGGTGCCTTTGCTCAAGAAGCGCCTAGCTACAACTACGTCGGCATCGGCGGCGGCGACGATGGCTTCGTTATCAACGGTAAGCTCTCTGTTGCTGACAACATCTCTATTCGCCCTGAAGTTGCAACTGACTTTGACTTTAGCGACTCCGAAGACGTTTCCTACCTTGTACCTGTCACCTACGACTTCAATTCTGTTGAACTTGGCAACCAAGGCTTCAACCCCTTCGTCGGCGCTGGCGTCTCTGGTGACATCGGTGATGACAGCACTGTTGATTTTGCTCTTGTTGCTGGTGCTGACTACCGCTTTGCCAATCGCTACGTTGCCAATGGTTCTATCAACTACGCACCGTTTGCTGACAGCGACGAAGTTGGCTTCACTGCTGGTATCGGCTACCTCTTCTAGGTCGCGTTCTATTCAACTGAGGCAGTGACCATCTGATTTCTTTTCATCACTGCCTCCAATTCCTGTCTTTCGTCACACATTCTTTTTTTTAATTCACCCCCTTTTGAGGACACATCCATGAAATTCTTTTCCCGCCTATCTGCAACAGTTGCGATCGCTGCTGCTGCGCTCCTTTCTACTTCTACAGGTGCCTTTGCTCAAGAAGCGCCTAGCTACAACTACGTCGGCATCGGCGGCGGCGACGATGGCTTCGTTATCAACGGTAAGCTCTCTGTTGCTGACAACATCTCTATTCGCCCTGAAGTTGCAACTGACTTTGACTTTAGCGACTCCGAAGACGTTTCTTACCTTGTACCTGTCACCTACGACTTCAATTCTGTTGAACTTGGCAACCAAGGCTTCAACCCCTTCGTCGGCGCTGGCGTCTCTGGTGACATCGGTGATGACAGCACTGTTGATTTTGCTCTCGTTGCTGGTGCTGACTACCGCTTTGCCAATCGCTACGTTGCCAATGGTTCTATCAACTACGCACCGTTTGCTGACAGCGACGAAGTTGGCTTCACTGCTGGTATCGGCTACCTCTTCTAGGTCACGTTCTATTCAACTGAGGCAGTGACCATCTGATTTCTTTTCATCACTGCCTCCAATTCCTGTCTTTCGTCACACATTCTTTTTTTTAATTCACCCCCTTTTGAGGACACATCCATGAAATTCTTTTCCCGCCTATCTGCAACAGTTGCGATCGCTGCTGCTGCGCTCCTTTCTACTTCTACAGGTGCCTTTGCTCAAGAAGCGCCTAGCTACAACTACGTCGGCATCGGCGGCGGCGACGATGGCTTCGTTATCAACGGTAAGCTCTCTGTTGCTGACAACATCTCTATTCGCCCTGAAGTTGCAACTGACTTTGACTTTAGCGACTCCGAAGACGTTTCTTACCTTGTACCTGTCACCTACGACTTCAATTCTGTTGAACTTGGCAACCAAGGCTTCAACCCCTTCGTCGGCGCTGGCGTCTCTGGTGACATCGGTGATGACAGCACTGTTGATTTTGCTCTCGTTGCTGGTGCTGACTACCGCTTTGCCAATCGCTACGTTGCCAATGGTTCTATCAACTACGCACCGTTTGCTGACAGCGACGAAGTTGGCTTCACTGCTGGTATCGGCTACCTCTTCTAAGCTTCCAGTCTCTATCTAGTTCCTGAGCTTTCGATGTTAGATCTCCTGAAAACAGTCTCTTGAAGTAAGTTTCCTCAACATAGACACCTCCTAGAGAAAGTGCGTCTATCTCTATACAGTATGCTCCCTGCAAGTTTACAAACTCGCAGGGGCTTTTTTTAGTTCCAATGCTTAGTCCAATACTTTAGTCTGGTGCTGACGGCTTAACCCCTGACGACTCGACACCGACGGCTATGACACTGACGGCTAATGCAATCTGTAGCGGCTGTTGCCATGCTATAGGTTTTTCTGAAACCAGGCGACATCCCAATACCGGTCGAACTTACGGCCCACTTCTTGAAAGATTGCGACTTGTTCAAAGCCAAACTTTCGATGAATGGCCACTGATGCCTCATTTGGCAGGGTGATACCTGCATAGGCCCGGTGTACATCTTCTGTTTTCAACATGTCAAACAAAGTGCTGTATAGCTGTCTGCCGATGCCGGAGCCAGTAAAGCCCAATGCTACATAAATGCTGGTTTCAACTGAGGTATCGTAAGCGGCTTTGGTGGCAAATTTGCTGCTAGTGGCATAGCCGACTATCTGGCGATCGCACTCTGCTACCAGCAACCGATGACGCCCAGAATCGCTATAGTGGCTGAGCCAGCTTTCTCTACGCTGCTGAGTCGTATATGGCGACAAATCAAAAGTAACCGCCGTTTCAGCGATATACCGATTGTACAACTCAACTAAAGCGTCAAGATCTGCATCGCGAACGTTTCTGACATTAATATCCATAATTCAACAACCAGCCACAGATAGCCACAGATAACAGATAGCCACAGACAACAGATAGCTACAGACAGTAGCCACAGAACAAGCAGCCACTTGTCGATAACTTCTTCCTAAAATGCTTTCACTCTGTTTGACAAAAGCGCAGCGCGTAGACGATATGACGCTTGTAGTCTAAAAACTCTGGGGTTAGCTTCATATCTAGCTCGCGATGTGCCGGTAACTCAATGTTGACGGTTTCACGCAGCTTACCGGTTCTGTCCATAATATGTACCCGCTGAGAGAGAAAAATGGCTTCTTCCACGTCGTGGGTGATCATAAATACGGTGATTTGGGTTTTTTCCCAAAGGTCATGAAAAAAGGCCTGTAGCTGCTCTTTGGTTTGAGCGTCGAGTGCGCCGAAGGGTTCGTCCATTAGCAGAACTTCTGGCTGGTTGGCTAGGGCGCGGGCGATCGCAACTCGCTGCTTCATCCCACCTGAGAGTGCTTTGGGATAGGCTTTGGCCCAGTCGCTTAGCCCGACAATATCGAGATAGTAGGCAACGCGATCGCGTATTTTCGCCTTGGGCAGCCCGCGTAGCTTTAACCCAAATGCCACATTGTCCGCGACCGACAGCCATGCAAACAGCGTATAGTTTTGAAAAACCATGCCGCGATCTGCCCCAGGGCCCGGCACAACTTCGCCATCTACTAAAACTTCGCCAGTCGTAGCCTGCATCAGCCCGGCGGCAATGCTAAGCAGCGTTGATTTACCACAGCCCGACGGCCCCACAATACAGCTAAATTCATTGGGCGCTAGCTGAACGCTGACATCATCAACCGCAACGATAGCTCGTTTGCCTTTGCCAAAGACCTTAGTGATATTGCGAATCTCTAACTTTGGCCGGTAAACTGGGTGCGGGTCAGCTGGGCGCTGGTTAACTGGGCACTGGTCAAATTTATGCTGGGCTAATTCTAGGTGATCGAACGGTTTGCTATCGGCCATTTTCTCTCAATTCAGTGCTGATTCAGTGCTGGGTAGATTCGGCCCACGGCAGCAGCCAGCGAGCCAGCAGCCTGAAGGCTAAATCGGTCAGTAGCCCAATGCAGCCGATGACTAAGATGCAAAACAAAACTTTGTCGGTTTGAAGGGTGCGCTGCGATCGCACAATCCGATAGCCCAGCCCGCTCTCTGCGGCCAGCAGCTCAGAAATGACCAAAAAATTCCAGGCCCCCGCTACATTCACCCGCAGCGTATCGACAATGCTAGGCAATGAAGCAGGCATAATTACACGAAATAACAGATCGCGGCGAGTTGCCCCCAGCGTATACGCCACGTTGAGCGTGTCATTAGGGATAAACTTCACCGCATCTGCCACCATAATCGCGTTGTAGAGCACTATGCCCAAGAAGACAATGAGCACCTTAGGCAGCTCGTCAATGCCCACCCACACAATCATCAGCGGCGTAAAGGCAGCAACGGGCATATAGCGCACTGTGCCCACAAACCCACCAAATAAGCTGTCCATGCTATAGAACGTCCCCATGGCAATTCCCATCGGAATGCCAACGAGTGATGCTAGCCCAAAGCCAATCATCACGCGCCCGCTGCTGACTAAAATATCGGTCACCAGCGTACCCTTTTCTTGCATAGACAGCCCTGCACTCAGTACAGCTGTTGGCGTTGGCAAAAATGTCTCACTAACGAGCCCGCCATAGCTCAGCAGGCTCCAAATCGCCAGCGGTACAGCTAGCGCCGTCAGGGTCAACACTGGCCGCAACCAGTTAGGAAATCCCTGACGAATGCTCCAAAATACCGATGGCTTGAGATAGCGCTTTTGAGAAGGGGACACGAGTGACCTGTGCGTTTTAGTTGAGCGCGTTTTAGTTGAGCGTTTGAGTCGTTACCAGGTGCTCAGCCACAAAACGCTACGTCGAGGCGGCTTCGACAAACTGAGGATCGAGCAAGGCCGCGAAATCTCCCGGCTCCGACTCTATTTGCTCTTCACTGAGCAAAAAGGCAGCAAGCTCAGATAGAGGCTCAGCGACATAGAGATCGCTATCAGGCTGTGCCATCATTTCAAGATTGGTTTCCTGATCGGGGAGCTTCACCCCTTCAAGATCGCCTGCAACATCTTCTGGTGCCACATCTAGTGCAACTGCGCCAATCGCGTGGCCCTCGTCTGGATTATCTTTCAAGAACTGTAATCCTTTAAAGATGCCGTTGACAAACGCCTGAACCGCTTCAGGGTTTTCTTCAACGTAGGCCGTATCGAATATATACATATCGATGATTGCCGTGGGCATTTCGCTAGAGTCGTAAATTATCCGGCCATCTTCAACCGCGTCAGCAGCTTCTTGAAGATAAGGG
This sequence comes from uncultured cyanobacterium, assembly GCA_963833005.1. Classification (GTDB taxonomy): domain Bacteria; phylum Cyanobacteriota; class Cyanobacteriia; order Phormidesmidales; family Phormidesmidaceae; genus Phormidesmis. The sequence goes on from CAWHWK010000014.1 coordinate 146,026, forward strand.
GCATAGGTCACGGCAATATCTGCGTTTCCTGATTGAAACGCGGCGGCGGCGGCGGCTGGATCTGTGTTGATAATAGTCACGTCATCTTTAGTGAGGCCCGCTTCTTTGAGCACCTGTAGTAGGAAAAAGTAGCTAACGCCACTGGTATCTACCGCGATTTCTTGCCCTGCGAAGTCTTCGATGCTGGCAATGCTGTCTTTGGCCAAAATACCGTCACCGCCAACCGAGTTATCTTGAATCAAGACAATCTTGTAATCTTTTCCTTGGTCTGCCAGCGTGACTGCTTCTGAGCTAACTAGCGAAAGGCTATCTAGCTGGTCGGCTAAAAAGGCAGAGAGATAGCCGCCGCTATCGCCAAAGTTACGAAGCTCGAAGTCAAGTCCTTCTTCGGCAAAAAAGCCTTTTTCTTGGGCGATGTACAGCGGTACTTGGCCGACCCAAGGCGCTGTGCCGAGGGATAAAGACATTGTTGTTTCAGGCGTGCTGGTGGCTTCTGTATCTGTCGCTTCTGTTTCAGCGTCGGTCTCACTGGTTGGCGTGCTGGCGTTACAGGCATGAAGAATAACCGCGCCAGAAGCACCTGCTAAAAGCTGTAGGGCCTGGCGGCGGCGCATTTTGAATGAGTCGGACATAAATGGGGCTCCTCTTTGTTGCTATAGGTTCACTTTTTCAATACTTTTTTAGTTGTGCTGCCGCGCAGCGACGATCTCAAATAGTGACTAGTGGACCCATTTTTCTAAAGCTCATACTATACGACATAATCTCGAAACTTTAGGTAACCATGGGTACTTCGGCGCCTAGAACGGATGCTTCGCGCCTAGAACGATGCTGTAGAGACAGCCGCAAGAACTATCTAACGGCAAGAACTATCTATTAGAACCATTCGTCTTTGGCTTCTGCTTTGGTATTGGTGTTGCGCTCTGGGGTTTCCCTTTCAAAGTGAAGGTGAACGGAGCGGGTTTGCTCGCCGTCGACTGCTACCGCGCGGATGGGATAGTCGATTTTGCCATCTGGGAAAGCCATGTGAAAGCGGAACGTGCCGTCTGGGTTGAGCGGGACGATTTTATCGCCAATGGTAAGGGTGGCGTCGGGCTCGGTGGCACCGTGTACGATCAGTTCTGCGTCGGCTACTAGCCAGAAGCTGCGCGATCGCTCTGGCAAAGCCGAGGCCCCCGACCCAATACCTGACATATTGAGACCCGATACATTCAGTCCAGATGCGCTGAGCCTGGCGCTCGGTATTTCCGACTGTGGCATTGATGGCGCACCAGAGCGTGATAGGGCTCCAGGTGCAACCGGCTGCATAGATCCGTAGAGCGATCCGGCTACTCGCAGCGCGTCTTGACTCTGGGTAACGGCAAACAGATCGTCGTACATCTTAGGCAAGTCTCGACTCGCTGCCTCACTGGTGGCGATCGCAGGAGAATAGGGTTGTCCCAAGTCTCCAAAGCTCCGATCTGTTAAGGATTCGCCCCAACCGATAGTGACAAACTCATCTCTTACCCAGTCTGACGGGTAGATAGGCGGTATGCGCACTGGCACAGAGCGAGCTAAAACCAGCCAGCGTTCATCGGTGGTAAGGTATCCAACTTCGACGGCATAGTCGCGATCGCTCACAGGCACTTCCAAATACCAAGAGCGCGCCATTTCATGGCAATCTTGCTGCTGCATACTGTGAGGCGTCTGCGTAGCACTATCGATATTAGTCACATCGTAGAGCCTTAACATGAGCCGCTGTCCGCCCTGCTGGCGCAGCTCCTCTTTATGCTCATTTGAAACGTCCCAATAGGCATAAGTCCACTTCGGATCGCGTGGGAGTAAAACTATTCGGCTGTCTCCATAGCCTTCCGGCAGCTCAGGAAGATCGTCATCTACAGTGGCTAGCACTTCGAGGCTCAGAGGACTGGTTTTTTCCATATCATTAGGCGTATTTAAAGCGAGAGAGGAGTCAAGTACTAATGTGTCTTCAGAGGCGTCAGTTTCTACGGTGGAATCTGAGGACGCAGTACCGACGGCCAAGCCTGCTGCCGCAGCGCCTACTATGCCAGCTGCCTCAACAGAATTTGGCATTAGCTCCGATATTGGCTCCACAAATGGCTCCGATGTTGGAGCCAAAGAGCCCAAAACGGAGGCTTCTGAGCCCTCGTCTGTCGCTATTTTCGCCATAGAGCCTTTAAAAATGACCGTATTATCGCCAATAATGGTTTCGCGAGTCGGTTCAATATCTAAAATGGTTTCTGTCTCGGCGATGACCGTATCGCGAGTCGGTTCGAGCGTGTCAATATTTGGCGCATCTTTAGAAGCCATCTCTGTAGCAGCCATCTCTGTAGCAGCCATCTCTGTAGGAGACAAAGCGGAAGAAGGAATAGAGGGCGCTTCTAAACCTGAAGAGTCTTCTACGGTGAGATCGAGGTTGTCGTCCCACTCGTCATCGCTATCGGTCTCAACATCCGCCTCTAAGTCAGAGAGTGCCGCACCGCCGATGACCGCTGCGCCGCCTAAGGTCGCAGCCCCAGCGATCAAATCTAGATTGGTGCCTGCTAAATCAGGTGATTCTTCTAGATCAGTCGATTCGTAATTGGGAAGATTTGGGCTATCCGTACTGGCGCTGGTAGCAGCCGATGCATCTAGCGATGTAACTGGTAGCGGGACTGACGGCGGCGGTACGCTTTGTTCGGGAGCGACCACCCGAGAATCATCTGTGACGCGATCGGTTGAGATCACAGAGTGCGCCCGGTTAGAGACTTCTCGGTCGGTGGCCGGATCGGTCACTGGCGGTGGGACGGTGGCTGTCGGTGAGGTTTGTCTGACAGCTTCAGCATTGCCGCTACGGCGCTTTTTGCCCAGCAGCAGCCAGAGTCCGGCTCCTAGCAAGCCCAAGAGCGGTAGGAGCCACAGCCAAGGAGAAAGCCCGTCTCGATCTGCTGTCTCACCGCTTTGGCTGCCCGCAGTCCCGGCTGCAGCGCTCCCATCTGCCTCCCCCCCATTCGTTTCGCCAAAAGGCAAACCGTTGAGTCCCCAAAATCCTCGGCGACCATTGCTGCCGCCAACAAAGAGCTTGTCCTCTGCGTCAAACCTGAGGTCGGTAACCGCGTTGTCCTCGCCGACAATTGCCGGGAACGCGGGGCCTAACGGATTGCCTTCTAGATCCCAAAAGCGAACGTTGCCAGTGTTGGTGCCAGTTGCTAACGTTTGGCCATCTTCGCTAAATGCAAGGGCTGTGACCGCACCGCCTGCGCCCAAAAGCGGGCCCGCGATCAAGTTCCCTGCGCTGTCTTCAATTACCGCGACGTTACCTTCGGTAGTACGGGCGACGAATTCGCCGTCGGGGCTAGTGGCCTCGGCTAGCGGACCCTCAATATCGGCAGCCGCGGCTTCTTCTGCATCTCGAACTTCTGCGATCGCGTTTTGGCCTTCTTCGCCAGTCGCCACGGCTAAAAAGGCTTGAGCCGTTTCGCTCGGCTCGCCTAGATAGACGTAATTACGCGGCTGTGAAAACGGATAGGCCGGATTATCAGGCCGAGTTTTGTGCATAGAGATGATGTTGACGTCATCGCTGCTTATGACCTGATTGGCGATCGCATAGCCGATGCCATCATCCCCTAGAGCTTCTACGACCGCGTCGGTTTCGTCTACATCGACAGAGTCTGCGGTCGCCCCGGTAACAAAGGGAGCGGCTTGAAAAACGGGATAGGCTTGAAAAGCGCGGCGCGTGTCGCTAGACTCTGGCCGGTCCACAAATCGAATTGGGCCAGGCTCACCGCCTAGCTCTGACCAGTCGGTAATGTCACCTCTAAAAATTTGGGCGAACTGCTCAAAGGTAATATCGCCCGCGAATGGATTATCTGGGCCGACGATGATGGCGATTTTTTCACGCGCGATCGCGATCGCGATCACTCCTTCCCCTGCTTCTGCTTCTGTCAGCGGTCGTCCAATCGCCGCTAGATCAATCTCTCCTTTTAGCAGTTGCTCAATCGCCGAATCGCTACCGTTAGCCTCACTCACTACCTCAGCATCCGGATAGCGGTCTTGAAACTGACCTGTGAGCGCCGCATTCATAGAGCGCATACTGCTAGATCCATCTATCCGCAGCGCGTCGGCACCGTCGAGCGAATCAGGCAGCGCAAACTCGGGCGATTCGGTGTTCTGTGCGAGTCTCTGTGCCAGCAGTTGAGATGAGGTGGTTGCCCGCGGCGTTCCTTGCGAAAGAGTCGCAGCAGCGGCTGGCTGAACCGGCACAGCTACGGCTGTCAGCAGGCAGAGCTTCGCAAAGATAGAACGGTTAACGCGCATCATAAAGCCTAGGTTTCAAAATTATGAAATTACCTTAATATCTCAGTGATTCCTCTGAGAGTCAATCTAATTTGCTGAAAATAAGCGGTTATTTATTTCCCCAATAAAATGATGAATGAATATAAATAGAGGCTCGTAGATCGGCCAGTAGGTTGAAAGCTACGCGCTTTAAGTGCTTTTTATCACCTCTTTTTTGCTTTCCCAGAACGTTTTTTAGGCTTAAGCGCCTTCTGTCCAGACATTTTCTGTCCGGGGGCTTTCTGTCCGGGGGCCGTTTGGTGAGGTCCAAAGTACTTTTCACTGCGGTAGCGTAGCCAAACTCTCAGCTGCTGAGGAACTTGGTCTTTTTGGTCTTGAGTGAGCTGATTGTATAGGCCAATCGCTTTTTCTCGCTCGTTACGGCAGGCAGCATTACGATGGGCATCCCAAAGTCCCTTGGCTGCGCGAATCCGACGACAAGTCTCTTTGACGAGGGCCTGCCCTTCTAATGGTTCCATAGGCTGCTTTTTTGACTTGGCCATAGAGTCTAGGGTCTCCTATGAGCGGGTAATTTGTTGCATCGCTCTATACAGACGTCACAGCACAGACGTCACAGCACAGACGCCGCAGATGTCGCTACCGATGTCACTTCATACACGAAGGATACACAAAAGCTGGCTATGCAAAAGTCGGGCTATAGTGGGGCGATCGCAGCTTAAAATACAAAGGCTTTGTCTTCACCTGTTTTTGTAAACATCACCTTATGAAAGTCACCTCTTGGAATGTCAACTCTATTCGTACGCGCCTAGAGCACGTTACCCAGTGGTTGCAATCCAACGGGGTAGATGTGCTATGCCTTCAGGAAACCAAAGTAATAGACAAAGACTTTCCTGAGCAAGCCTTTACCGATATTGGCTACCATGCCTACTTTTATGGTCAAAAGTCGTACAACGGCGTTGCCCTCATTAGTAAAGAACCGCTAAGCGACGTTCAGATGGGTTTCAGCGCCGTTATTGATCAAGACACCGTCGGTGACCTAGACGATCAAAAGCGAGTAATTAGCGGAATGATAGGTGACGTGCGCGTGGTAAACCTCTACGTTCCCAACGGCTCCGCTATCGGCAGTGAAAAATACGCATACAAGCTTAGCTGGCTCGCTCTGCTTAAGCAGTATCTGAGCTTACAGCTGGCCGCGCATTCAAAGCTTAACGTTTGCGGCGACTTTAACATTGCGCTAGAGAATAAAGATATCTACACCGATAAAAGCAGAGACAAACACATCATGTCTTCTCCTGTTGAGCGAGAAACGCTGCGCGACGTACTCTCAATTGGCCTATCCGATGCCTTTCGTAAGTTCACAGCGGCAGGCGGCCACTTTAGCTGGTGGGACTATCGCACTAACTCCTTTGCCCGTAATACTGGCTGGCGAATCGACCACCACTACCTATCGCCTGAACTATACGATCAGGCAACAAGCTGTACTATTGACACAGCACCCCGCGCCCTAGAGAGGCCCAGCGATCATACGCCTGTGACTGTGGAGTATCTATAGCCAGTAATACGAGCATCTGATAACACAAGCCGCCAGTAATACGAGCAGCAGTATAGTTGTTTGGGTTGTCTTTGTTGTAGGAAAGAGATTGTTGGTTATCTAATCAGGCATGGTAGAGAAGATATTCACGATTGGTTGGAAGCCTACGAGAAGACTGCCATCATATCAAGCGTAAATTTGTTGAGTACTGGTTCACCGGAGACTACCGTTGCAAAGTCGATAATCTTTACCGGCTGCTGAGCTTGATAAACTTCAACTTTCTTTCTTTTAGGATCGACTAGCCATCCTAGCCGCAAACCGTTGTCGACATATTCCTGCATCTTGGCCTGCGTACCGGCTAGGCTGTCGCTAGCTGAGCGTAGCTCGATAGCAAAGTCAGGACAGAGCGGTAAAAACTTGTCGGGTTCAGGGGCGATCGCTTCAATGCGTGATTTGAGTACCCAAGAGACATCCGGCGATCGCGTCGCTCCATTCGGCAGCTTGAACCCAGTTGATGAGTCAAACACAATGCCAGTGCCATCTCGCTTTGCCCAGCTCATAATATGCCAATTGAGGTCTGCATTCCAGCGGCCTGTTTCCCATCCCGTTGGCGGCATAATAATCAAATGTCCTTCAGCGGTCAGCTCTAGTTTTAGATCCGGGTTGACCTGACACAGCCGATAGAACTCAGCGTCTCCTAGTCGCAGATCGGCAGATTGCATGTCGAGGATGAGAGGCGTCATCACTAGAGCCATGAATTAGGTCATCGTATGCTTATTTTATCGGCTGATAATCTGTGCAACCGTCGCAGGGACCGCTGGGATTAATGGCGCAGCGAACCAGTTCAGAGCAGGCGTTGTAAGTACAAGTGATATCACCAATAACCCAAATACCATTGAGGAGAGTGCGTTCTTCGGGCAATGTGGTGGCTTTGACGTGGACAACGGCTTTGTGGAGATAGTAGCGGCCTAGCTTGAGCTGATACTGATGGCGGCGCACCAAAATTTGATAGGTTTCTCCCTCAATATCGACGTAGGTGCCAGGATAAAGACTGCGATCCATTTTGATATGGCTCAGTAATTCTTTAGAGTCGCTGAGCACGATATCGGTGGGTAAGGCTTTTAGCTCCATGTCTAAATAATAGCGAATAAATAATAGCTGCTTTGTGATCGCCTGCCTTGCGATCACCTGTATATAGACATCCCCCAACCTTTGTAGATCGGGGGATGTCTAGTCAATCATCAGCTAGCTTGATAGCTAAGCCGTTGCTTAACCAGCCAGCCTAAACTAGCAGGCTAAACGGTAATCACGCTTACTTCTTAGCGGCTTCTTGACGCTCTTTAGCTTCCTTGATCACTTCTTCAGCCACGTTCTTAGGACATGGAGAATAGTTGCCAAACTCCATTGAGAACTGGCCTCGACCTGAGGTCATGGTGCGCAAATCGCCAATGTAGCCAAACATTTCGCTCAGCGGCACGTCGGCCTTGATGCGTACACCCATAGGATTGGAGTTCTGAGACTTGATCATGCCGCGACGACGGTTTAGATCGCCAATAACATCACCCATATGGTCGTCAGGGGTAAACACATCGACGTTCATAATCGGCTCAAGGATTTGAGGGCCTGCTTTAGGGAAAGACTGGCGATAGGCAGATTTGGCTGCGATTTCAAAAGCGATCGCACTTGAATCTACCGCGTGAAAACCGCCATCTGTAAGCGTAACTTTTACATCTACCATCGGGTAGCCAGCCAAAGGCCCTTTCTCCATGCTGTTTGCAAAGCCCTTCTCAACCGCAGGCCAGAATTCGCGCGGTACGTTACCCCCTGTTACCTTCGACTCAAACTCAAAGCCAACGCCGACTTCAGAAGGTTCAATCGTGTAGTCAATCTTAGCAAACTGACCCGAACCACCCGACTGCTTTTTGTGAACGTAGGTGTCATTTAGGATCTTCGTGATCGACTCACGGTAGGCCACCTGCGGCTTACCTACTTCCACTTCGACGCCATGAGTACGCTTGAGAATATCCACCTTAATATCTAGGTGAAGCTCGCCCATACCCTTGATGATGACTTCGCCGCTTTCTTGATCTGTCTCTACATAGAAAGACGGATCTTCTTGAACCATCTTGCTCAAGGCCAGACCCATTTTTTCAGAGCCACCTTTGTCCTTAGGCTCAATCGCAATCGAAATCACCGGATCAGGGAAGACCATCGGTTCTAGGGTTGCTGGGTTTTTGGGATCGCAAAGCGTATGACCCGTCTGAACGTTTTTCATCCCTACGATGGCAACAATATCGCCCGCCTGAGCCGTATCAATTTCCTGACGAGAGTCAGCGTGCATTTCAACTAGTCGGCCAACGCGCTCGCTCTTTCCTGTAAAGGTATTGAGAACGGTATCCCCTTTACTGAGCGTACCGGAGTAGATCCGTGTAAAGGTCAGTGCGCCGTAGCGGTCGTCCATAATCTTGAACGCAAGCGCTCGCAGCGGTGCATCAGGCGTTACCTTCGCAAATTTGCCCGTTTCGTTACCTTCAAGGTCGACTTCAGGCTGAGGGGGAACCTCAGTTGGGTCAGGAAGGAAGTCTACAACCGCGTCTAGAACGTTCTGAACGCCTTTGTTTTTGAAAGAAGACCCACAGTAAGTCGGGAAGAAGGTAAGCTCACGCGTTCCTTTGCGGATGCATTGCTTGAGCGTGTCTACGCTAATTTCCTCTCCTTCGAGATACTGCTCCATGATCTCGTCATCGACTTCAACGGCGCTTTCAATGAGCAGCTCACGGTACTCAGCTACCTTTTCCTTCATGTCTTCAGGCACGTCGGTGATTTCGTAGTTCATGGGCTCACCAGAGTCATCCCAAATCCAGGCTTTCTCTGTAAGCAGATCGACAACGCCGATAAATCCGTCTTCAATTCCGATTGGCAAAACCATTACCAGCGGCTTCGCAACCAGAATTTCTTCTACTTGCTTAACAACGCTGTAGAAGTCACCTCCCGTGCGGTCGAGCTTATTGACGTAGATAATTCGCGCAACTTTGGAGTCGTTTGCGTAGCGCCAGTTGGTTTCAGACTGAGGCTCTACGCCACCAGAGGCGCAAAATACGCCGATGCCGCCGTCGAGCACTTTCAAAGAGCGGTAAACCTCAATGGTGAAGTCTACGTGGCCAGGGGTGTCAATAATGTTGAGCTGGTGGTCTTTCCAGAAACAAGACGTTGCCGCAGACTGAATCGTGATGCCGCGCTCTTGCTCTTGATCCATGAAGTCTGTGGTTGCCGCACCATCATGAACTTCACCGATTTTGTGGATTTTGCCGGTGAGCTTCAAGATTCTTTCGGTTGTAGTGGTTTTGCCCGCGTCTACGTGGGCAAAGATACCGATATTCCGGTAGCGGGTCAGGTCTTTCATGGTGATTCTTTAGTTTTGTGTGAACGCTAAGGCTAGGTGTCAGCGCCGTAGATATCTGCTATAGACTTGGTTTTAAGCAGTTGCAAATATTCTAAGCAGACATATTAGTACATCTATCTAAGGGTACTAACTGTTAAACAGTGTAAATTATTTTGTCGTGGACGTGGAGACGGTTTCCACCCTACTTGAAGTGCCACCGGGTTATGGGGAATATGTCGGGACGTAGCGATTGAGAAAGGCGAGGGGACGGCTCATATTTTCGGCAAAGCCCAGGATGTTGCGATCGCGCCATTCATACAGTATCTGACCGTCCGAGTCTAGCAAAAAAGTCGCGCCTCTTTGAGTCAAATAAGCCGCGTCTGGCACATAGGTTTTCCAGTTGCTTAGCACCTCTGCCATATTGCGAAGCCTTAGGGTGGCTAGCTCAAAGGGGCGCTGAAACCCTTTGCCGCCAGCCGCTTTGAAAACTTCACCCTTGATTGCAGGTAGCGGAGCCGCCTTCACAATTTCATCGTCAGCAATGAGCTGTGGCGCACGCTTATCACCTGTGTAGCCTCGGAAAACTTCTTTAAGCGTGCCGGGGCTGCCAATACCCATGCACATCAGCAGCAGGTTTAAATAGCCCGTTTGCTGTGGGCTTAGGGTCGGCAGGCTGGCTGTAAGGCCTTCGTACAGGTTTAGCTTTTGGTGGAGTGCGGCGATAGGATCAACATGCAGATGTTTGGCCGGAAACCCTGTGTAGTGACAGAATTTTTCTCCGGCAGTGCGATCGCCGATTCCCACTGCTCTGACTTGAATATTGGCTGCGGCCAGCTTGTCGCGATCACGCGCTAACCACCAGGCATATTCCAACGTATCAAAATCGCCTAGCTGCGGCCACACCAGCACCAGCGATCGCATACTATTGGTACTAGTGGGATCGCTATCTGTCAGCAAACCTTGGAGGAGCGAAACCGGCTGCCCATCGCTTATCCGCAAAGGCTTAGCGTCGCTTAAAACTGACAGTTCGTCCATAGAAGGCAGCTTGTAAAAGGCAGCTTATGAATTATGACTCACTAGAGACATCTAGCTGAGGAATCCACACAGAAACAGAGGCCGCCCCGCATAGAAATTCGCCATAGCCGTTTTCATCTGTAGTTACCGCTTTATCAATTTGCTTGGTCGCGTCTATATAAGCGCAGTTAGGGTGGCCCACGTCCATCCGCTTACTACCTGCGTCGCCGTTGCTCATCACAACCGCTATGCCGCCCGGATGCTGCTGCGTACCTAAGCGCGTCCAGCCAACAACATTGTGATGGTTAAAGTAGTCTTTTTGCTGTCCATACGCACGGGTCTGTCTTATCTTTAAAAACTGATCAATGACAACCTGGTGTTTTTCTAGGCAAATCTCATGTTCTTGACCTTCATCATCTGTGTCTTTGTACTGACAGCCGTAATAGTCGCCATAGAAAACACAAGGATAGCCGTCTTTTCGCAACAGAATCAGGGCGTATGCTAAGGGCTTAAACCAGCCTTCTACCCATGACTCAAGAGACTGCAAAGGCTGCGAATCATGGTTGTCAACCATTGTCACAGCCAGATCGGGATGCGCTGTCACCAAGCTGTTTTTGAAAATGGTGCGCATGTCATAGCGATCGCCCGCTAGGCTCGCATGATGAAAGTTGTAGTGCAGCGGCACATCAAACAGACTGACCAGCCCACTCGTAAGCTTGATAAATCGCTGCAACGCGGTGATCTCTCTAGACCAATATTCGCCGAGCGCAAACAGCGATCGCCCGCTGTATCGCTGCACATGCTTCATCCACTGTGGAAAAAAGCCCGCTCGCACGTGCTTGACCGCATCAAAGCGAAAACCGTCTAAATCTGTTGTATCGACGTACCATTCGCCCCAACGCTTGATAGCATCGGTGACTTCTGGGTTGTAGAGATCTATATTGCAACCCATTAGGTAATCATAGACACCCCTTTCAAGAGAAACCTGATCGTGAAATCTTTTACCCTTAAAGAGATAAACCGCATCGTAATCGTCATCTTCTTCGTAGCTGTTGTAATCGGTGGCGTTGAAGTGGGTCCAATCCCACTCCATGTCAGAATATTTGCCTTTGCGCCCTGGAAAAGTAAACTTAGTCCAGCTTTTAATCGTCTCTTCTTCCCCGATTTCTAACGTTCTATCCTCTGGCAGATAAGGCGTTGCTCGAATCTCTTCTTCTTCGTCCGCGCCCATCATGTGGTTTAGAACAATATCTGCATAAACAGAAATTCCAGCTTCCTTCGTCTTTTTAATAGCATTTACATACTCGTCGCGAGTCCCGTACTTTGTACGCACAGATCCTTTTTGATCAAACTCACCTAAATCGTATCGGTCATAAACGCCGTACCCGACCTCTTTGCTTCCCCCGATTCCCTTGTAGGCAGGGGGTAGCCACATAGCTGTTATTCCTTTCTCTGAAAGCTCTTGAGCGGTTTCGGATAGTTCATTCCAGAGGGTGCCGTCAGACGCCGTGTACCAGTGAAAGAACTGCATCATCACGCCATTGGTCGTGTACATATTGTTAAAAGGAAGTTTCGAAAGAACAAAAATAGGTGTAGTTTCACTACTATCGTCGCGCCAGTCTTTGCTTCATGCATTAGTCTCCGGATATATCCGCCACAAACCAAAATGATGAATTTCTCTTGCCTTTTCCTTTGGGATACTATTCCCGAATAAATCTGTTGCCTAGAACTGTTGTTCGTTAAGCTGTTTCCACTAAAATCCGTTCCTACTTTTCTGTAGGAAATTTAACAACTGGACTTGGTTGGTTATAGATGTAACACTAGCTGGAGTGACGATTGGATAGATATTACTCGATGGATAACTCTATCAGGGCGAATCATAGCAAGTAATCGGAAAATATGCAAGTCTTTTTTACATAAATCTCAATTCCCTTACATAATCGTCTAATATGATTAGCTGCCAGTAGTGAAGCTACCAGTGGTGATCCCGCCGCTGTTTTCTTTGAATTCTGTATTTACTTCTGTTAGCGCCTGTGTCTGGTCAGTGCTTGTATTTGTTGAGGCAACCAGACCTTTCATAAAGAAACTACTTTTCTCCAATACTTTTCTCTAGTTGTTCAAGTTTATTTTCGACAAATGACCGAATAGTTTGAATAAGATAAAGGTCTTCGTACCCTAGCTTTGCTAATGCTTTGGTTGCATAGTTTTGATAGCGCTGGTTCAATCCGACTTTGTTCATTAACTGATGCACTGCACCCTTAAGCTGTTGATATTGTTCTGCAGGCATTTCTTGACTGTTGAGCCGCCTGTCTTCGATCTGTATTTGAGTCTGCTGTTCGGCTAGCACAAAGCTGTAAATCATGACTGCTTGAGCTAGGTTGAGTGATGGCTGAGGGCTCACCTGTGGAATGGTCGTGACAAGGTCGCACAAATCCACATCCTGATTGCTCAGCCCAGATCTTTCGCTGCCAAAGACAACGGCAACTCGCGTTAGCGTTTTCCCTTTTGCCGCAAAGGTGGCCGGTAAATCGCGAGCAGAAACATAGTGATATTTTTCGATGCGATGACGAGCTGTAGCCGCGCAGGCAATGTCGACATCGTGAAGCGCTTCAAACAGGTGCTCGTATACGGCGGCGGATTTCAGCAGGTGGGCAGATCCATGCGCCATTGCTATGGCAAAGCCGCTGAGATGATCGGCTTTGGGCCTCACCAGCCGCAAATCTGTGTAGCCCATCGTGTTTATGGCACGCGCGGCTGCGCCGATATTACCCGGCTCTCCGGGCTCTACCAGGATGAAAGAAAACTGGATCACGGCGGGTAGGACGCTTTTCAAAACAGCAGTAGGCTAATGACAGACTTCGTTACCATAGCCGAAATGGATCTAGATTCGGCGCTAGATTGGGAGAAGTTAGCGTAGGCATTAGGCCAGGAGTACGTCATGTCAGAATCGTTAGCCCAGTCAGAATCGTTAGCCCAGTCAGAACCGTTAGCCCAGCAAAAATGTGTCCCTTGTTCGGGATCTCTGCCACCTGCGACTGCCACGGAAATCTCCCGCTACCATCGTCAGATTCCCCAGTGGCAGATTATCGAATCGGCGGGGATCGCTCAGCTGCAGCGTCAGTATCGATTTGCTAATTTTGGCCAGGCGTTAGAGTTTACGAACAGGGTGGGGGCGATCGCACAAACGGCCGATCATCACCCGGCCTTGCTAACTGAATGGGCTAAGGTAACTGTCACCTGGTGGACTCATGCCATTGGTGGCCTGCACCAGAATGATTTCGTCATGGCAGCTAAAACGGATGAAGTCGCCGCGCGACCTGACCCAACAAGCCCGATCTAAAAAGCCCGATTCAAAAAGCCTGCTCTAAAAAGTTAAGCCATGAGCTTGGCTTTCACAATTGCTTGCACCTTGCCACCGTCAGCTTTGCCTTTTAGCTTTTGCATAACGGGGCCCATCACTTTGCCCATATCGCGAGGGCCGCTAGCACCGACCTGTGCGATCGCGTCCTCAACAGCCGCTTCTATATCGGCATCAGAAAGCTGAGCCGGTAGATACTCTTCCAAAATAGTCAGCTCTTTAGCTTCTTTCTGCGCCAGCTCGTCGCGGCCTGCATCTGTAAACTGCTTAATAGAGTCGCGGCGCTGTTTTGCCAGCTGCATAACAATTGCCAGCTCTTCGTCTTCGGTCAGCTCTTCACGACCCGATGCTCGGATATCGCTTTCTTTTTCGATGATGACTTTTTTGATGCCGCGAACGGTCTCTAGCCTCAGCTTGTCCTTGGCTTTCATCGCCGTTTTGATTTCATCAGAAATGCGATCTTTTAAGCTCATGGCTAACCCTTGTCTCCTAAACCTTTACGCTTGAACCTTTTCTCGTTGCTTGCTTGTATCACTGTCTAACCATAACGAACTAACCATAACGAAAAAAAGGCCCGCTACTGCGAGCCCTTCCTATCTGTTAAAGAAGTGAACGGTATGCGCGTTTAATACTCGGGCACAGCTGGGTCGATCTCTCGACTCCAGGCTTGAATGCCACCCTTTACATTGGTTCCCTCGATCCCGGCCTCTTTGAGAATCGCTAACGCTTTGGCAGAGCGGCCCCCCATCTTGCAATGGGCGACAAGCTTATGGCCGTTGAGCATGGCCTTGAGCTTCAGCACGCCGTCGCCGTTCTCAATTTCACCCAGCGGAATCAAAGTAGAACCGGGAATCTGAGCAATTTCGTATTCGTTCGGGTTGCGAACGTCCAACAAGAAAAAGTCGTCGCGATCGCTATCAATCAGTTCTTTGAGTTCGCTGACAGTTATTTCAGACATATTAGCCGCCTTTTTAGCTTCTTCTTCTGCGGCTTGAGGGATGCCACAGAACTGTTCATAGTCGATTAGCTTGTCAATGACAGCGCGATGCTCTTCGGGTGGCTTGCGAAGCTTTAGCTCTCTAAAGCTCATGTCTAGAGAGTTATATACCAGCAGCCTGCCGCTGAGCGTATTGCCTTTGCCCAAGACGATTTTGATGGTCTCGGTGGCCTGAATGACGCCAATCATGCCGGGGAGAATGCCGAGAACGCCGCCCTCTGCGCACGAAGGCACTAGTCCCGGCGGCGGGGGCTCGGGGTAGAGATCGCGATAGTTGGGTCCGCCTTCGTAGTTGAAGACAGTGGCCTGACCCTCGAAGCGATAGATAGAGCCGTAGACGTTGGGTTTGTCTAGCAAGACGCAGGCATCGTTGACGAGGTAGCGGGTGGGAAAGTTATCGGTGCCGTCAACGATGATGTCGTAGGGCTCGAAAATTTCTAGGGCGTTGTCAGAAGACAGGCGCACTTCGTGCAGGTCTACTTGGCAGTAGGGATTGATTTCGAGGATGCGGTTTTTGGCGGATTCAATTTTGGGTTTGCCGACCCAAGAGGTGCCGTGAATGACCTGACGCTGCAGGTTGGAGTGATCGACAATATCGAAGTCTACGATGCCGATACGGCCAATGCCTGCGGCGGCTAAATACAGCAGTAGGGGGGAGCCCAGTCCACCGGTTCCGACACAGCAGATGCTGGCGGCTTTTAGTTTCTTTTGACCTTCAAGGCCGACCTCAGGCAGGATAAGGTGGCGAGAGTAGCGTTCGTACTCTTGCTTGGTCAGTTGGATTTCATCCAAGTTGGGGTTCAGCATGGTGTTTGAAAAAAGGAGTTGGCCAAAATGAGTATCTGGCGTGAGTGATGATTTGTGTTTGGGTAACGGTTTTGATTGCTGCTGACGGCAGCAGCTAGCTGAGTAGACGCTCTGTGAGTAAACGCTCTGTGAGTAGACACTCTATGAGTAAACACTCTATGAGTAAACGTCGCTGAGTAAAGAGAAGCCGCGAGCAAATGATTAAGCCGAAACCGGCATTCGATCTTTGGCCGCAGATGGAGAAATTTTGATGGGTTCAAGTTGAAACTGATGTTCTGAGTCTAGCGTCCAGTTTCGAACATCGACAGCTTTACCCTCACAAACGGAAACAATTGCGTAGGCGTATGCTGCCCAGGCCCCAGCGCGATCGCACTCTGATGGCTCGGCTACTTGATCTGGGTGTGAATGATAAACCCCAATAATGTTGAGCCCCTGCGATCGCGCCTGCTTTTGCACCCGCAGCATATCTTTAGGATCGATCCAGTAGCGCCTAGTTCTGGTCAAAGATTTTTCTGTGGACGTTTCTGTCGGTGCTTCTGTGCGTGCTTCTGTCGTTTCAACATCAGGCGTCCCTTCGTCGGGTGTCCAATTGTTAATCAGTGGAAAAAGTTGAACTACTTGCTTAACAGGCTGCTTGATGAGCTGCTTAACGGGCTGCTGCTGGCGCGAGGTGTTCGATTGCGTCTGCTCTGATTGTGCCTGCTCTGATTGCGGTCTCATTTCTCCCACCATCAAACCACAGCACTCCTCGGGGTAAACCCGTTCGGCGTGGGCTGATATGGCTGATAGCTGTTGGCTGGAGAGAACTAAAACCATAACGGCCTGTAAGGACAGCTTGTAAACAGAGATATATGTGAAAGCTTATATATTAGGATACGGGGCTACGTAATAGCCATGAAATCCTTCTAAGAATTCTGAAGTAGCCGATTGACAACCTGATCCATGCCGACGGAGCGAGAGGCTTTAAAAAGGATGCGATCGCCCTTCTTCATCGTCTGCTCTAAGTGTGTCACTAGCTCGTCATGGCTCGTAAACTGCTGGCTGGGCGTTGCGCCTGCCCCAGCGGCCATCGCCATCGCCTCATCTGGGTCAGCCAAAATCAGCAGATAGTCTAGCCCTAAGCGGTTCACTATTTCACCTATTTCACGGTGTAGGGCAATAGACTGCTCGCCTAGCTCCTTCATTGTTCCGAGCACCGCAATGCGACGCGTCCCTGGCTGATCGGCTAAGAGCTGTAGGGCGGCGCTCATTGCTTCGGCCCCGGCATTGTAAGTTTCGTCTAGTAGCACAATGTCGTTGGGCAGGTGGTGGGTTTGCGATCGCCCTGAGGGCAAAGAGACACTGATCCCGTCGGCCAGCTTTTTCCAGTCTAGATCGAGGGCTTGGAGGGTGGCGATCGCACCCAACAAATTCAAAGCGTTGTGTTGCCCCGGTAGCGGCAGTGGAATGTGCACCCCGTTTACCAAAACATGATCGCCTTTAAATTGGCCCTGCACATCGCCCCCCGTCAGGCCGTAGGTAATCTGCTTGCCAGACCAAACTTTGGCCGCAGTAGACAGCAGTAAATCATTGTCGTGGTTGAGTACAGCGATGCCACCCGGTGGCATTTCCCTAAGCAGTTCGCACTTTGCCTGTGCGATCGCTTCTCTTGAACCTAGCCGCCCGATGTGCGCCGTGCCGACATTGGTGATCAGCCCTACCGTCGGCTCAGCAATCCTAGAAAGCAGCGCAATTTCTTCTAGGCCGCGCATTCCCATTTCTACGACTGCGTAATCGTGATTTGCCTTCAGTCCTAGCAGCGTTTTAGGCACGCCAATTTCATTGTTGTAGTTGGCCTGGGTTTTGTGCACAGCGCCAGCTCCAGCGCCAGATTCAGTGCAAAAGACAGAGAGCGCCGCAGCGACTAGCTCTTTGGTCGTGGTTTTGCCCGCCGAACCCGTGATTGCAACGACTGGCATCGCTCGCTGCCTGCGCCACCACTGGCCCAGCGTTTGGTAGGCCGTCAGAGTGTCGTCTACTTCTAGCCGGGGAAATGGCGACGTGCTAGAAAAGACGCCTTTGCGCACGATGACTGCGATCGCGCCTTTTTCAATTGCCTTCTCCACAAAATCGTGCCCGTCTAGCCGCTCTCCTTCTAGGGCCAAAAAAATATCCCCCGGATTGACGGCCCGCGTATCCGTCGTGATTCCGGTGGCTACCGTCTCTGGCGAATCTTTGTCTGGTAAAGCCCTTGGCGTCGCACCGAGCACCGAGCCCAAGGTGGCCAAAGAAGTTGCAAAGCCGTCTGTCATTTTCTTATCCCAAGCCGTCTGAGTGGTCCGAGTCGTCTGATAGATAATAGCCAACTGCCAGCGTTAACAGGAACACTCAAGCGAACCTCAAGCAAGCCTGGAACAAACATCGAAACTTGATAGGTTCGCTGAGCAACGGGGCAGTATTAAAGAGCAGCTTCACAACACCAAAACTTGATATCAAGGCCATTTCTGGAAAAACACGCATTACCACCCCTACAACATGATCTCTAACAGCCATTCCATGACTAAAAACATAGCTTTAGAGCCGCGCCCTACCGAGAAGGTGAGCGAATCTTACAGCGATGAGCTGATGGATGATTTGTTTGGCGATGTGGATCGAATTTTGGCAGGTGATTCTGATGCGTGCGAGGCAATTGCTAAATCGCCAGCAGAAGCCTATTGCCCTGGTGCTAGAACCGTTCAGCTACCCTCAAACTTTACAGCGCGCAGCGCGGCGGATATCTACCGTGCCACGATGGCCGCGAGTCGTGATCAGGCCAGCAATCAGTCAAAAAACCAGCTGTCACCGTCACAGCAAACCTCGCCGGGCTACCACAAAAGGGGGCGACCCATGACCGCCTTTCATGGAAATCCCGCCCAGTCTGGCAACTTTCAAAGCGCCGTTATTCAATCCTCAACGCACTCTGAAACAGATACTAGCACTGCCACCATTGACGTTCAGCCAAACGCCCACTTTGAAGAGAACTTTCCGTACCCGTCAGATGCTGCCGCTGAACTAACCTCGTCTCTGGCTTCATCTCCTGACGCTTTAGTAACACTCAAATCAAAAGCCTCAAAGCTACCGGTTTCTCTACCTTTCTTGCTGATTGGGGCTGCCGGAATTTCAATGGCCGGAACGCTAGGTATCTGGGCGCTAGGACACAGCGATCCCGGTGGTGCCCGGCTGCTTTCTTTCAATACAGAAGCGTCGGCAGCAGAGCTTCCTAGAAGATCAGACGAAGCGTTCTTGGTTTATCTACAGCAGGCACTAAACACGATTAGCGCCAATCACAATCCGTCGAATCAGACCGTCGCCATCCTGCCGGGTGCAGCACCTGCCTCGTCAGTCCCGGCAGTGCCTCAGACCAATACCGCCCCAACCGCTGGCGCGCTGCCGAGCTTGCCAGGCGCTAATGCCAGTGCGGCTAATGGCTCTGTTCCTAATGTCATTGAGCGCGTCTTCGTACCGGTTTATCAGAACGAGCGGACCAATAACCCGGTAGCCGTTGCGCCCGCAGCACCTATACCGTCCAACCAAACAGGCAGAAGACAGCCCACTGTGCCAGTTCCCGCACCAGTGGCGGCAGCCGCAGCACTGCCTGCTGGTGCTGCTGTGCCCGCCGCGTCTCTGCCGACGTTGCCAGCTGGAAATACCGCCTTGCCTACCCCACCCGTCACTACCGCAGCTGCACCGACAAACAGTGCTGCTGCGGCTATCGTCGATACTACGCCAGCTGCTGAGCAGGTGTTGGTTGGCGTGCTTAATTTGGGGAGTCGTTCGGCAGCGCTGTTTGATGTGGACGGAAATTCTCAGCGGGCCTATGTGGGCGATCGCATTGGCACATCAGACTGGAGTCTGGTCAGCGTCAATGGCCAAGATGTGGTTATCCGCCGCAACGGTGAGGTGCGCTCAGTCTATATTGGTCAGAGGTTCTAATTCGTTTGGATGACCCTCCAAATGCGTTGAAGTCTTTACTGATGAACGTACGACGAACGTAGGCTAATGCCATGAGCTTATTTGACGATCTCAGTCGCTTTCTGGAAACGCGACTAGATGAATTTTTGCGAGCGAATCCTCACCTAGAGCTAAGAGCGCTAGAAGATCAGCTGCGCGGCCAGGAAGAAGATGCTATTCGGCTGCTAGGGGATCTTAAGCGCCGTGAAAAAGAGCTAGAAAACAGCATCTTAGAGACGGCCAAAGATATTCAGCAGTGGCACGGGCGAATTGAAAAAGCCAAATCGGCTGGACGTCAAGATTTGATTGGGCCTGCACAGGAAAGAGAAGCCGCCCTGCTGCGTCAGGGAAACCACCTGTGGGGCCAGATGAAAAGTGTGAAAGCGCGGGTAGAGCAGACGAAAGAATTGCGATCGCGAGTTAGGGCAAAGCGAGAGGAAGTAAAGACAAAAATCGCTCAGGCCGCCGCTCAGCCAGCTGCGACCCAGACTAATGAAACGACTGACTGGGGAACAACCGGCTGGTACAAGTCAACCTACAGCGCTAACCCAACAGTCGATCCGCTCGATGAAAGCTTTCGCCGATGGGAAGCTGAAGAAGAACTGAACGAGCTGAAGCGCAAGATGGGCTCGTAGGAAAAGCCTGAATGCCGAAGCCCTAATGACAAAACCTAAATGACAAAGTCTAAACGATGAATTTATGTTCTGTCGTTTAGACTTCGTTAATTTTTGGCGACTGTCCTATCGCCAGCCTATTGCCAGTCGCCAGAGGTGACTTCGACAGCGCTACCCGATGTGGTGACGATTTCTAGCGGCAGGGCTAACTGGTTATCCATTCGGTCGAACTGAACAACCTGCATTCCTGTAGCCGTAGGCTCAACCGTCATGACGTAGCGATCGCTTTCCCATTGCAGGCTAGTAATTTGGTGATTGAGCAGCCAGGTCTCAGCCAAATCACCGTCATTGATTGCAACCGTTGTCTCAGGCTCATAGCAATTCCATAGGTCCTCTGCCGCTGTCCACACGCCCGACAAGTTGATAGGCTCCATGCGAGCGCTGAGCCCGTAGGTGGTAAAGCTAATCGCTTGATAATTCCAGAACCGATCAGACGCTCGCTTCAACTCGTCATCTTCGAGCGCCGCGTTATAGCGGCCATCTGACCCCAACTGCTTGTCTTGGTCAGCATCACTAGGCCGCTGCCAATCATCTACCGCAGCACATACCTCAAATTCCACGGCACTCGCTTCTGAAGCACTCGCTTCTGAGGCACTCGCTTCTGGGATGATTGCTTCTGAGGTAATTGTCTCTGGAGTAACACTTTCCGATGTTTCTGCCGCTTGAGCTGCCTGATCTTGAGCAGGGCTGCTATCGGTCTTTAGTAAATTGCTCGTTGCGTTCGTTGTTGCATTCATGCTTGGGCAGCCCGTAATCACATACGCACCGACTACCGCAAATCCAATCTGCTTCAATCGCCTGAGCTTTGCCTTTTTCATATCGCCTTCCCTGCCTTTGCTTATTAAGTTGTTGAGTCAATATCGGTATCTATGAACAATTGGCGAACAATCGGCGCGCTATGCATCCATTTGTTCTTTCACTAAAAATATTCCGTTAAAAATAAGAAAACGCCCGAGCTGAGATCTTCAAAGCAGGCCCTACAGGTAGCTAGGGAAACCGCTTTAGAAGAACAGTTTTGGAAACACGGGCAAAAATATTTGGCTAGCTCACTAGCAAGCGCAAAAAACAGTTTTCTTTGGCCTTGTTCGGTTTGCGATGAACGCATAAAAACTCAATATTTTATCGAGTCATCTTCGATATCATCTATGCCGAACTAAAAGCTTTCTAGCTGACATTTCATAGCTCACACTTTTCTAGTGCACTTCTAGGTCGTACCCAGTGCGATCGCACTGTGGCTACTCACAAAATGAGTGTGACAGTTAGTCTAGAAAATAGTGATGGATGTTAAGAATACAAAAAGAATGTGTCGTACCAAAAGCATAGCTGCGTATTTTTACGGAATAGCCTGAAAATGCTGCCTAGAGAGGGTTTAACATTGCCAGGAACGATCAGGAACTCGTTGCTTGTCATTATCCATGAAGTGACCGCCTTTGGCTCAGTTTAATAGGACAGTTTATAGAAAACGTAATAACCGGTTTCTGTAGAGATAGAACTGGATAGAGCTTCAAACGATCCCGGTAGCATTGACTACATACAGATGAAGAATCCGTGTGAATTCTGTTCGTAAATTAGGCCAGTTTAAGGTGGAGTTAAGTAATAAGTTGGGTGATCGTTTTAACAGGGGCAAATAAACTCTGTAGTCGCTGGAGGGTGCTGCCACCTGAATAGAAAAGGTCTCCTTTGCCCAGTAGGTTTGCTGCCGCCTCTTGTTTGGTGCCTAAAATAATGGAGGAATCGGCAGCGCTAGCGGTGCGCAGTGCAACCCGCCCTGGCAAGTTGGAGCGGATCAGCGGCGTCACGACTTTGGCTTCTGGTCTTTGGGTTGCAATAATAAGATGAATGCCTGCGGCGCGGGCTTTGGCACCCAAACGTTTGATGTTTTGCTCTAGGTCTTTGGCAATCTCTTTGTCGGACATGAAGTCTGCATATTCATCAAAAATACAGACGATGCGCGGTAGCGGTTGCTGGCTACGCAGTTGGTTATAGCTAGAGAGATTGGTGCAGCGGCTTTTCTCGAACCTTTGGTAGCGCGCTTCCATTTCGTATACCAATCGTTCCATCAGGGCGATCGCATCTTCAGCCGTTTTCACAATCGGTTCGTACAGCCATCGCATTGTTTCAAATTCAGGAAAGGTTACCCGTTTAGGATCGACCAGGGCAATTTGTAGATGGCTGGGGTCATGGCGCACTAAAAGGCTGAGCAGGAGCGATCGCAAAAACTCACTTTTGCCGCTGCCAGTTGTTCCCCCCACTAAAAAATGACAGGTATTTGGATCAGACAAATCTGCCTCCACTAACTGACCATCAAGATCGACCCCGATGGCAATCTTGGCTGCTGCTTCGTTTCGAGACGAGGCTTGAAAGTATTCGCTGAAAAAGGCAGTTTGCCGATCAACTCTAGGCATGTCTACGCTGATATAGCCAGCCTGCGGTGCCATCAGCGGTGGATTTTCTAGCCCTAAATGCACACGCAAATCATCTTCAAACTTCAAGATAGTGGCCACGCGTACGCCCAGATGGGGCCTGAGCTTTACTCTGATAAAAGCGGGCCCTGTTGCCGTGCCAACGTAATCGACCCCAACGTTAAAAGACTGTAGAACTTCGATTAGCTGCATTGCTCTATTATCGGCTGCGGCTGTGTCGGCTGCGGCTGTTGTCTGAGGGGCAGCAGGCTTTATCGGGCTTTTCGCCTGATCTCTTATCGGGCTTTTTGCTGGACTGTTTAGTGGGTTTGGCGCAGAGATTTTGGGCGTCGGCAAAGGTCTCTTAGGCGCTGGCTGACTATCGTCTGCCTGTAGGGTATTGACTTGTAAGGAATCGACGCTCAAAGGCTCTACTAGAAAGGACTCTACTGGAATAGGGATAGAGGTATCAACGCTGAAGCTTTCTGCAACTGAACCCGTTAGCAAAGGTGGGACATTTTGGGGTGATGTAGCGGGTAGCGAAGGGGCGATCGCATCAATCTCACTAGTTGCCTCACCAGTCACAAAGTACTGCTGACACTTCTGCCGCTGCGGACAAATTGTGCATAGCTGGGTATGCGGCGTCATGGGGGGCGGATTTGACTCACCCGGCTGCCATGCTAGCCACGCTCTCATCTGTTGCAGCTTGGCAGGAATGAGCTGATGCAAAGTGATCTCTAGCTGATCCCAAGAATATTCAACGCCTTGCCAATCGGGCAGCACGCTGTAGACTGCCGAGTTGATACTGACACCCAGTTTTTGCTTTAGCATGTAGCTATAGAGCGCAACTTGTGCAAGCTGCGCGGCAGGGTCAGTGGCCTGATATGTCTTGTATTCAACAACGCAAAGCCGCTGTTGTACAAAGTCGTAAACCAGACTATCGAACCGACCGCTGACGAGCTGACGACCCCCGTCGGGCAGATCGAAGGTATGAGAGACCGACAGCTCTTGAGCGAGAAACGTTTTGCGAATGACGTCTTTGGGGCCGCATAGCTGACGGTTAGTAGCTAGTAGCTGCGCCCAGCGTCGAATTAGTCCGGTAATGCCTTCCCAAAGCTGGTTGAGCGCGGGCACTTTATGAGGACTATTGCTGATGGTTTCTTGAACGAGTGGGAAAAAGACCGTGCGGTAAAGATGCTGTTGAATTTGCTGCGCTAAAGTTTCTGGATTTAGCTGATCGGCGGGCGGGCTGAGGAGGTGTGCGATCGCCTCATCTGTACAAATGCGATTTACGCAGTCATCACACAGCTTATGAAACGCCTGGCCTACGCCACCCCCTTTAGAACTTGAGGCGCGAAACATAGTCATGCCCCCTTCGTGGTGACCTAGATACATCAGACGAGGGCACTCGAAGGCCAAACGCACCTTGGTAGCGCTGAGCGATTTTGGCAGTTGGGAAGAAGAACTCATCAGCTCAGGGTATCGATGCGTATTGGCAAAAGTTGGGCAGTTGGCTAGGCCGATTATAGCGAGGCTAACAGAGGCAGACTGCTAGGCAGGTATGTAGCACAGCAGCTGATCCTTTGGCTTAGCGTTTGGGTCTAGCATCTGTATTCTATTGGTATCGCACAGCGAGTGAATCAAGCTAATGACGTTGGCTGAGTCTAGTGCTGGAACCTGTTCTTGAGTGCTTTCTACTAGCACCTGCATTCCCATCAAAGACTGCGTTGTCATTAGGTTTAGAATGTAGCGCTCTGCGGTGGCAAGATTTTGCTGTAAGGTCGGTTCGGGTGGCTGCATGTCCTCTACGGTTTTAGAAGGTTTAGGTGAGACGCTCTGCGGTGCAGCGGTCACGCCGTCTTTGGGGCGAACGATGCCCAACTGCTGAAGCAAGCTGCAAGTAGATAAAACGTCGCTTGCGCGTACGAGTGCCTGTAGTTCTTTTACGTTTGGCGTTTTAGTGCCAATAACTAGCTCACCGCCTGCCGCTGCATTAACTAGTCGGTGATAGGTTTCTAGATACTGCACTGACTGTAAATCTGGCTTGATGTGGAGATTCTTCTTATTAGAAAAAACCTCTTGAAATAGCTGATAGCCTCTGTTTTTGGCGGTGCCTAATTTTTCTTTTCGGATGAGGTAAATGCGATCGCGCACCCGAGCCTTAACCATTTTCTCGCAAGCTTTCATCACATCGTAGAAAGATCTTAGATTGCTATCCTCGGTCCAAACAACGCAAACCCGCTCTGAGTGCTCGTACCCCAGCGAATAGCTACAATACGCATTGCTGTTTAGAACGGCACGTTGAATTTTCGGCATCTCTAGGGCTTCTAGCGCTTCTTGCAAACGACGGATCAGATCTGGAGAAGAGAACTGAGATATCCGCAGCAAGTGATCGCCGACTCCCTTGAATTCTTTTTGCCACGTCAGCTCGAAGCTAGCGCGATCGCTCTTTGACGATGACGGCACTACTGGCTCAGGTTGAACCGTTCCAGTTTCCTCATCAGCTACAGATGTAGCCGGAATCTCAGGCAGCTTACCAGTTTTCTTATAGTCTCGAATGAGTTGCTCGCCTAGCATCAGCGCCAAACGCGGTACAAGCCTGCCACCAGGATACTTGTACTCTAACCAAGCCTTTGTCAGCGGCGCGATGGACGAAACAGGAGGCGGAGAAGCCTGAACATGTAATGGATGTAGCCGAGAAGCCCAGAGTGCGATCGCCTGCTCTATCGTAATTCTAGGTAAAGTAAGCCACTGATCTATACGATGCTCTATTAGCTTGTTCAATCTGTTGCTCAACTGAATTCCAGTTGCTTTTAATCAAGCTAATCACGACCAAAAAGTTTTTGAGCTTTTCGTTGTGAATGATAGTGTTCACATTAAACATTGCCTTCACGCCTGACTGTCCATTAGGCATATCAGGCACATTGTCTAAGTTGTCAAAACACAAAACAACGGGCTGAGTAGAATCGGCAAGCCACCCCAAGTTACTCATCATCTTTTGGGCTGCGTCTTCAGAATCGATCGAACGCCTGACTCGCAATAGCTGCAAATCTTCATCGTCCAAGTCTTCGCCCCGTAGCCAGTCAGCAGCAAGCATGGATAGCTCAGGATCTAGCAGTGCATAGATAGCACTGAAAGAACTCCCTGCCCTGGTATGCAGTTGGAAAACTTGCTTGCATATCACGGATGAACACCTTACGCTCACCCATCAATCGCTTTGCAAAGCCGCTGCGCTTAAAAAAGTCTAAACCCTTGAGCCAGCGAGTGAGCTGAGACTCCGTATGCCCCTCCGGTATTGCCATTAGGCTATCAACCGTTTGGCGCAGCACATGCCGCCAGATAAACTGACTGTCCGACCAAGGGCCAATATAAGCAAAGCAAGCGCGGTCGTTGAGCCTTCGCTTAATGCGACCTAGTAAATGACTTTTACCTGAACCCGAATCGCCCAGCAGCATTAGCGTTCTAGTCTTGTGGTCACTGGCCACTTGGTTTAAAGCTAGCTCTACGCTGTCCACCACATGTTCATGAATGGAAGTGACTTCCTGAGACTCATTCTGGCTTTCCTTCCAAAAGTTTCCTGGTTTAAAAGTTGTCGGATCGAACGGGTTTAGATTTTTGCGGATTAGTTGTTCTAAAGATGCCACGCTGAAAATTCTCTATGTGCTTTAAGTACCATTTCTCCAATTAGCGATCAGAGCTGAGGAGATTACAAAATGCTGACGAAAAATAGATAGCCACCGTTGTCTTGACGAATTCCGGCAGACATCTGCTCTGGTGTGTATTTACCTTGATCGTGCAGACTGCTCAGATCAACTTGTCCTTCCCGTTGTAAGGCGTATAGGATGCTGTCTAGTTCGCTGCGCGAAAGCGGCGGCTGTAGTGCGTCCCGCAGATGAAAAATGGGTAAGTAATTTTTATTACCTACTTGCTGGTCTAGCTGTTTAATTTGCTGCAAAACGGCTTGCCTATCTGGCTTTGTCTGTGAACCGATAGGAATCGCACTGCTAGCCTGTTGAATAGGCTGACCGGTTGGAAGGCCCCTTGGCTGGCTTTTTAACTGGCTTTCTGGCTGGCTTTCTGGCTGGCCTAAATTTTCTCGTAAAAACCGGACATAGTTGCCCAGCATCGTGGCACTAGCGGTACTCGCGTAGCTACCTACTGGCTCATACTCATAGAGTAAAAACTGTTTGCCTTTATCAGTCAGCCAGGCTTCTTTAATATCTTCTTTATTAATTTTGAGCATTCCACGCTCGGTCAGGCTACGGATCAACGCCTGGCGTGAATCTGCCGAGACACCTGTTATTGTTCCCGGTGTCGTAGACCCTTTTGCCTTCTGGCACGCTTGCAGCACTTTTAGCTCATCGGGCGTTACTGGCAAACTGGTAGTATCCAAACCCAGTAGAGTCCTGCCTGGAGACGCGAGAGAAAATCGAGCGACTTGGCTGTCATATTCAACGATGTCTTCGGTGCCTAGGGCCATGCAAATGCGATCGCGCTCACTAGCCTTAGTCTTACCATTCGGGCTCAGATCTTTCATCTTGCCGCGATAGCCTTCGCAGCCCAGCAGCTTCAGCAGAAACTTCAGCTCAATTACCTTTAGGCTTTCCATGCGTGCACCCGTACTTCCAACTCAACTCTCAATAGTTTAATCAACCCCAATCGATTTCAACGCAGCGCTATGCCGTGTCTTTATCTATCTCGGTAAAACCTGTCTAAAACTTTCACAAACGCGCTAAGTCTTTGCGTAGATATACGGGGCCTGCTTGCCGTTGGCTTGTTATTCAGTCAAAATCAAAGCGTTTTATCAGGTAGTTCCTAATCGGTGGCAAGAAACTGGGCAATTTGCATTGGAATTAATGACTACGAGTTTGTCGGCAAGCTGAAGTACGCTCAGCGCGACGCTCGGGCGATGCATGATTTTTGCAAAACAGAGCTGAAGTTTGACAAGGTCTATTACCCTTCTTGCGCTTTCGCCCTCTTTTCTTGCTTCCATTCCCGCGCGCGCAGCGCGTAAAAATACTTCTGAGATTTCAACTTACAGGCAGGCTATCCATGACAAGTTTTGGTTCAGGGCATACAAAATATTGAGGAACATTTCTTGCCAGTCATTTTCAGATACGAGGGCGTTGAGTATCGCCTGTGGTCAAATGACCATGACCCACCGCACGTTCATGTTCGACCTGCTCAGACCCATCCTGACTGGGAAATAATTGTTTTCTTAGGCAACGAAAAAGATGGCAGTTCGGATGCCCATGGCCGAGAATTTGGTGATACCAAAATTGTCACCGGTAGAATTAGGACATCTAAACTAAACGATTTAGTTACGCACTTAAGTCAGCGGCGTAATGAAGCTTGGACCAAATGGCGTGAGATTAATGGATAAATGAAATGACTATAGAAACAACGTTTGAAGCACAACTCATTTCCCATACGGACAACCACTGGGATATCGTCAGCGCCCACTATGAAGCAAATCACCTGCATATAGAATTTCAAGACGGAACAAGAGGCTCGATTCCGCTTAGCCAATTTCCAGAATTAAACAACGCTACAGAGGCTGACTTCCAAGACTTGCAGGTCAGCCCCTGTGGCGTCATTCTCGAAAATGATCGCATTGAGTGGGACTACGCCGAAGCCGGACTTTATAAGCTTGTGCGCACTCAAAGAACCGTTTTACCGACGGGGTAACTAAAAAGAGCTACGACTGTTCCTTTAATACGTCGTTCTTTAGAAACTGCCCACCTAAGCAATCACCAGCCTAAGCAATCAGCCTAAGCAACGACTAAAACCTCAGTTATCTTGGCGCGTTTGCTGGCTTTGGAGTTGATAGAACGAGCGGCTTTAATCGTTTTGATGGCAAAATCTGCATACAGCTCACGGATGAAGGGGCAGTCAGAATTAGAGGCTAGGACGCTTACCTGGCGCGCGGCTAGCTGATGAATAATCGTTTTTAGCTCGGTTTGCTGGTCTGCGGTGAAGCGATCGCGGCTATAGGCCGTAAACTTACTGGTCTTGCTCAGCGGATGATATGGCGGATCAAAATAGACAAAATCGCGTGCATCTTTGGCCCGTTCGGTCACTGCCGTAAAAGGCCGCTCTGAAATATCCGCAATTTGCAGGGCCGCTGAGGCCGACCGCAAAAGATCCGGCGCGCAAATGGGGGGATTTTTGTAGCGACCCATCGGTACATTGAACAGGCCCTTTTGGTTTTCGCGGTACAGGCCGTTGTAGCAGGTTTTGTTGAGATAGATGAAGCGGGCCGCTCGGCGAATGGGATCGGTTTCAAGCTGCGATCGCACCCGATAATAGTGCGCCTCCTCATGCTGCGCCTGATGCACCGCTAGCTGTTCAATCAACTCCTCTACGCGATCGCGCACACACCGATACACATTCACCAGCTCAGGATTCAACTCGCTCAAAAAGGCTGCTTTTCCCTGCGCTTGTAGGCTGGGCGCTAAGTAAAAAAACAGCGCTCCACCGCCCAAAAAAGGCTCATGATAGCGCGCATAGTCAGTCGGCAAAAAAGGCTTGTACTGCTCTATCAGCCTAGACTTTCCCCCAGCCCACTTGATAAAAGGGCGATCGGCTGCCAATCGGCTATTCGCATTCGGGCCACTCGCATCAGCGCCGTTCGCGTCCGTTGTCAGGGGTAAAGAAAGCGTCACGAATGAACCTTGCGGTAGGATAAAAGCCGAGCTTGTTTAGTTTATCTTTGGTCAGCTGCAAATTCTTTTGTCTGCTCGCGGTCTCACATTATGCAAGAATTTTTTGACAATATTTCCCGCTATCCCCGCTATCTCATTAGCTTTTCACTAGGCATTTTTTACAACGCGATCGCACCCCTCGTCTCCCTTCTCAAAAATCCCTTCACTGCGATCGCCCTCATCAGCGCCGTCATCGCCTCCTTCATCGGTCTGGTTTTCACCCTTCAAGGAATGCTGGGCATTGCCTAAATGCCGCTTCAACGCTCAACCTGAAATTCTCAACCTTACGCCCTAAACCTCATGGCCAACAGTAGACGCGTCGCCAAAGTCTCTGCCTCTATCAAACGCGAAGTCAGCCAAATGCTGCTCAACGATATCAAAGACGAGCGAGTCGGAGCCGGAATGGTCAGCATCACCGACGTAGATGTGGCCGGAGACTTGCAGCACGCCAAAATATTTGTCAGCATTTACGGCACCGACGAAGCCAAAGCCGAAACTATGGCAGGCCTACAGGCCGCGCAGGGCTACGTGCGCCGTCAGCTAGGCCAGCGAATGAACCTACGACGCACGCCCGAAATTACCTTCAAAGAAGATCGCTCATTCGATTTGGCAACCAACGTACTGAACGTCATCAACCAAATCAGCGCAGAGCGCAAAGCCGGTGATTCCATCGAAGCTCAAGAGCTAGGCGAAACCGAAACGCCATAATCACCCCATAATGCTTTCTCCTCGTCTACCGAGTCCCGATACGCTCACTCTCGAAGAACAAGTTGCGCAGATGATCGTCGTGCGCACCACGGGCCACCTGTTTGACCACGAGGTGGAATATCCGCAGTGGGAAGCTAAAACCGCTGAGCTAAAGCAGCTACTAGCGCTGGGCATCGGCGGCATTATTTTGCTGGGCGGCAGCGCGGCAGAAGTAGGTGTGCGCACCCAGCAGCTCCAGACTTGGGCCAAGTATCCGCTGCTGATAGCTGCCGATATAGAAGAGGGCGTTGGCCAGCGGTTTAGCGGCGCGACCTGGTTTGCCCCACCGATGGCACTCGGCCAGATTGCTCAGAAAGACTTGCCACGAGCGCTAAAGCTCGCTGAGCAAATGGGCGCGGCAACAGCGCAAGAAGCGACGGCCATCGGGCTGAACTGGATTTTGGCCCCAGTAGTCGACGTGAATAACAATTCGGCCAATCCGGTGATTAACGTGCGCTCGTTTGGTGAGCAGGCTGAGATCGTAGCGCAGCTAACCAGCGCCTTTGTTAAAGGCACGCAGGCCCGGACCTACGGCCACGCGGTGCTGACCTCGGCAAAGCATTTTCCGGGGCATGGCGACACCGAGACAGATTCTCACCTTAGTTTGCCAGTGGTCAATCATGATTTTGAGCGACTGCAGGCGCTAGAGCTGGTGCCGTTCGAGCGGGCGATCGCAGCCGGTGTAGACAGCATCATGACCGCTCACCTCCACATCCCCCAGCTAGATCCGGACTATCCGTCTACGCTTTCCAAAATAACGCTCAGCGGTTTGCTGCGCCGCGACCTGGGCTTTGACGGCCTGATAGTGACCGATGCGCTGGTGATGGGCGGCATTACGCAGCAGTATGGTGCGGCTGAAGCAGCCGTGTTGGCAGTGGCGGCAGGGGCCGATATTTTGCTGATGCCTGAAGATGCACAGGCTGCGATCGCGGCAATTTGTGAAGCCGTGAATACCGGAAGGCTAGCCGCTGCGGACATATTGCGAGCAGTAGAGCGGATTTGGCGAGCAAAGCACAAGCTTGCTGACTTACCCGTGACTGACGGTATGTCTCGTCACGCTTGGCAGCATCAGTCAGTGCCACCCGTGCAGATAGAGCAAATTGCCACAGAAGAAACCCAGGCCCTCGCCGCAGAAATTTTGCGCGCATCGCAGCAGGTAAGCCATGCGCCCGCTCAGTCTTTGAGTCAGGCAATTAGTGCGCCGCTGATTCCGGGGCAAAATTTGGTGCTAGTCGATGACCTGCTGCAGTGCCGCTTTTTGGGACGGAACGCGCCTGCGGTGACACTGCCCACCGCGCAAGGCTACCAGCTAACACTGATGGACGCTCGCAGCGCGGACATAGACTGGCTACAGACAGATATCACTACAATGGTGCAGCTCTTTATTCGCGGTAATCCGTTTAGATCGAGTGACCGGTTGAGTGCGATCGCCACTCAAATCATCCAGGCCCTCGGCAATAACGTCCAAGCCGTCGTCATTTACGGCAGCCCTTATGTGTGGCAGCAGCTTCAGCCGCTGCTACCCACCAAAACGCCCTGCGTGTTTACATACGGACAAATGAAAAGAGCGCAGGCGATCGCCTTGCAGTCACTATTGAATCCTAACCAGCTAACACCCGAGAAAACAGAACTCTCCTCAGACCTGTTGGACGGTGTTTTTACAGATTAAAACCAGTCCAATCGCCTGCCTAAGATCACATGCCCATCGTCGCGTAGCCCGCATCGACATACACCACCTGCCCTGTAATTCCGCTAGCCAAATCACTACACAAAAACGTAGCGGTATTGCCAACTTCTGTCTGCGTCACCGTGCGGCGTAAGGGCGCAACTTCCTCAACGTGGTGAATCATGTCCAAGATACCGCCAATTGCTGAAGAGGCCAGGGTCCGAATCGGGCCCGCAGAAATGCCATTCACCCGAATATTCTGTGGCCCCAAATCGGCAGCTAGGTAGCGCACGCTCATTTCTAGGGCCGCTTTGGCCACGCCCATGACGTTGTAGTTGGGCACTACTCTCACACCGCCCAAATAGGTCAATGTGACGATATTGCCACCATTGGGCATTAGGTCTTTGGCACCTTGAGCTAGGCGGGTCAGCGAATAGGCACTGACGCTTAGGGCCAAATCGAAGCCTGCGCGTGAGGTATCGCTAAACGCGCCGGTTAAGTCATCTCTGTTGGCAAACGCTAGGCAGTGAATCAGGATGTCAAACTCACCCCATTCTTTTTTGACAGTGGCAAATAGATCGTCTACTTGGGCGTCGTCTTGCACATTGCAAGGGAGAAAGAGACTCGGACTCAGGGGCTCTGTCAGTTTTTTGACCTTGCTTTCGGCGCGACCCTTATCGTCAGGGAGATAGGTAATGCCAATTTCTGCGCCAGCCGCATGAAGCTGTTGGGCAATTCCCCACGCGATAGAGCGGTTGTTGGCAATGCCGGTTACAAGGGCTTTTTTTCCGGTCAGATTTAGCATGACTCTTTTATCTGGTTACTCTTTTGTTCTGGTTATTATTGGGCTAGCTCACTGGGCTGACGTTTCAGCGGGCCATTGGAGCATACTGAAAAAGGGGGATCGCAAGATAGAGGGTAGTTTACATTGTCAGTATTCATTTCTGGTGGGCACAGGCATACTTTCGTAGTGAACGATACAAAACACTGCCATCGGCATAGGCTTTAGTAGTATGGGTACTAATGAGCGTCTCATGACATTTTTCTGTCATTTCATAGTGATTGGGGTTCGCCCAACGCAGGTCTAGCCATCCCACCGCCCCTTTTTCAGTCTTTATAGATATGGTCGCAACTCCTAATTCACCAATTGCAGATGTGTTCCGCAGTTTATCTGGCGGAAGTTTGCCTCCTGTCGTTGACTCTTATGAGCGAAATAAAACGATTTTCTTCCCAGGCGATCCGGCTGAGCGCGTTTATTTTTTAACCAAGGGTGCAGTAAAACTTTCGCGGGTGTATGAGGCAGGTGAAGAAATTACAGTGGCTTTGCTGCGCGAAAACAGCGTATTTGGCGTGCTCTCTTTGATTACGGGCGATAGATCAGATCGGTTTTACCATGCAGTTGCGTTTACGCCGGTAGAGCTGATTTCGATTCAGGTGGATCAGATGAATCAGTCGCTCAAGGAGCACCCGGAGCTATCGACGATGATGCTGCGGGGTTTGTCATCTCGAATTTTGCAGACTGAGATGATGATCGAAACGTTGGCTCACCGCGATATGGGTTCGCGGCTAGTGAGCTTTTTGCTGATTTTGTGCCGAGATTTTGGGATGCCAGGGAGTGAAGGCATTACAGTAGATCTGAAGCTCTCTCATCAGGCGATCGCAGAAGCCATTGGCTCAACGCGGGTAACCGTCACCCGTTTGCTGGGCGATCTGCGCGAACAGGACATGATCTCTATCCACAAAAAGAAGATAACGGTGCATGACCCGGTTACGCTATCTCAGCAGTTTACGTAGCTAACGGTTTACGTCGCTAATGGCGCTGTAAGCACGGCTGCGCAAGCCTGACCCTGTAAGCTCGGTAACCCCGGCCCTACCGTCTGCGTTTTTTTGCGTCTGAGGATATCACCGAATCAAGCCGGATCAAATGGATCAATCGGTTATATCTTGGATTAGGTGGGTGAGGCTCACGCTACGGCTTTGGCAGTGGTGATGGTGGCAAATGGCGATGTTGCATGACTGGATTTGTATTACTTTTTGCGGTGGCCTGCTTGGGCGGTGTGATTGCCACGGTGGGCGATCGCATTGGGATGAAAGTCGGCAAGTCGCGCCTGAGTTTATTCAATCTACGACCGCGACAGACCGCTACGGTCGTCAGTGTCGCCACTGGAATGGTGGCCTCTTTTTCGACGCTGCTGCTGCTGATTGCCCTAGACGATCAGCTACGCAAAGGGCTATTCCAGCTAGATGATATTCAGCAAGAGCTTTCTCAGGCCCAAACCGATTTAGAATCGACCCGCACTGAAAAGGAGTCTGCCGAAGCTACCCTAGCCGAATCAATGCAGCAGCAGGTCGAAGCGCAGGCCAGCTTGCGAGAAACCAACCAGTCCTTGCGCACAGCGGTGTCTAGAGAAGAAGAAACGCTCGCTAATTTGGTTGAAACGCAAGCGCAGCTAGAAACCGTTTCAGAGCAGGCAGGCGGCTTGCGAGGTGAAATTGAGGAACTGCGTACGGAGAGAGCGGCGCTAGTAGAAGAGCAGGCGGCGGTGCGATCGCAAATTGCCCAGCGCGATCAAGAAATTGCCCAGCGTAACGACCAGCTCACAGAGCAGAGCGCTGCCCTTGCCAACCGCGATCAGGAACTAAGCGATCGCGACGCGCAAATCGCCCAGCGCGATCAGGAAATCGCCCAGAGAGAAGACCGACTAGAAGACTTACAAGCACAGCAGCAGTTTTTGGACCAGCAAATTGCTCGCCTAGAAGATGACTTTGACAACCTGCGGCTAGGCGCAGTCGCTATTTCTCGCAATCAGGTCTTAGTAGACAACGTGGTAATGCCCACTAACGTCACGGAGGCCCAAGCGGCGCTGCAAAGGGCCCTGCTCGAAGCTAACGTGGTCGCGCTTCAGGCCGTGTGGCCAGGTATTTCAGCCATAGAAGACTTTGTCTTGCTGTTTAATCCAGTCAACTTCAATCAAATTATCGAAGCAACTGCCGATGGCAGAGAGCATGTGCTGATCGTCTCTTCCGAGGCCAATTACGTTGTCGGCGAACCCTGCATCAACGAAATTCTCAATCAAGACGGCGAAGCCTGCCTGCTCGTAGATATCGAATCAGTCTTGAACGAGGTCATCTATGATGCGGGTGATAGCGTGGCTTCTGTACAAATAGAAGCGAGTGATTTTAGCGATGTTAACCTGCGTGAGCGGCTCCAGGCGCTAGGTGCGCGGGTCGAAATTCAGGCCAACCGAGACGGTATTCTCAATCCTGGCCCCATTGTCGCTAGAGGCCAATCAGGGCCAATCTTAGCGTTCTTAAGACAGGTGCAGCGCTATGGCAAACCACTCCAGATTCAGGCGATCGCCAGTCAACCGGCCTACACCGTTGGTCCCGTCTATTTAGATCTCCTGGCCGTGCAAAACGGACAGATTCTCTTTAGCACAACAACCGTGCAACAGTTATCTGAACCGGGACTACCGATAGAGTAACCAGCTAGAAAGTAACCAGCTAGCTGAGCTACTCCATATTCACGGAGTATAGACTTGTGCCGTCAAATATACATATCTTTATCTGTTGAAATAAAACGATTTGTAGGCTGCAGTAAGACCTCGAAATACATCACGAAATCCCACATTTGGTAAGGTATTTGAGCCCGAATCTGACAAAACCTTTCAGATGATTACTAGATGCGAAAAAATTAAGTAAATCTATTATTTTCTGTCTAAAATGAATCAGCAGTTTTGGCGATCGCATTAACACTCTTTGAAGGCCATTCCCAACACAACAGCTCTTTTCCTCACCAGCGGTTTCTATTTGCTCGCCTTTGAACTAACAACAGCCAACAGCGGTCCTAGACCCGTATGAATTTGTGCCCTACTGCTAACTGCTGTCTCCTTACCCACCCGCTATCGGAGCTTTCTCATGAAGTTTGAAGATATCTACCAGTTTTTTGAAGAGCCACCGCCGGTCTATCTCAACAAAGAGCTCGCTGTCTGCTACGTACTCTCCGTGCTCATTCGTCACGACTCATACGGTACAGAACTCATTCACGCCATCGAAAAAGACTACCCCAACTACCGGCTCTCTGACACCGTTCTCTACAGCGCCCTAAAATTTCTAGAAAACCAGGCTGCTATCATGGGCTACTGGAAAAAGGTAGAAGGCCGAGGACGGCCCCGAAGAATGTATCGACTGCGGCCTGACTGGCAGATGAAAGCCCGTGAGCTAGCTGACCTGTGGCAGCGCTACATGGTAGGTCAACAAAGCGTTAGCCCCCAGAAGGTGCAGCAGAGCGTTGTACAAGTCCCCGTGCAGCCTCGTGCGGTGCCTGCTGAGATGAAATACGCCGGTTCTTAACCGCTAGCCAGATTTCAGCTAGGCTTTATCTAGACTGTAGAGTGGCTCTTGACGGGTCATCAAGAGCCACTCCTAAAGCTCATTGAATAACCTCATTAAATAATCAAAACGCCAGAAGGAAGCTTTCTCCTGGCGTTTTGATTGGTAGTGCTCGCTTTAGCTTTATTGCCTATTCGTCACCTATTTGTTACCCAACAGTGCATAGCTAAACTGTTAAACTGACCTAATATCTTGACCTGCTCCCTGATTGAGCTTACTGCCCTTAATGGTTTTTTTCGATCCAACTCGCGCCTCTACGCTTCTACTCACCGCCCTGATGGTCATTGGCCTGGGATTTTTTATTCGCGCCTCTACCAAAGACCGGATCGAAGTGATGCAGTTTGGGTCAACTCAGGCGGCTGAGCCCTTAAGCAAAGAGGTCACAAGCTACTTCCAAACCCGTGCCTATCGGCAAATCGCAGCGCCTGCATCTGACGTAAAAGCAGATGCCGCGCCTGGGCGTGAGGGCGATCTTGCAACCATCACTGTTGCTGGAATGGTTAGCCCTAGCGTCTTTATGGCTGTTTTTCTCTCAGGGTTGGCTGCTGTTGGATTTGCCTGCCTTGCTTTAATTATGGCGACACTTTTTCCAGGTTGGGGTCGGTTTTTGTTCGCTTTGGTTTTGCTGTCTCCTTTGGCCGGTCTTTTCTACTGGCGCAAGTCTAGCCGCCCAGAAAAAGTTACGTTCAAAGTTGAAGCTCTTGATGCAACCTCTGATGCAACCTCTGATGCAACCTCACAGCCAACCCTTGGACAGGCCTCCGATAATATCATTTCTAAACTAACAGTAGAGGGCCATCGGGACGAGCTGGCCGCTATGAGGAATGCGTTTTCCCCTGTTTTAAGGGCTTTGAATTAAGGGCTCTAAATTAGAGGTTTTGAATTAAAGGCTAAAAAGAAAGGAGAGCGGCTAAGCACTCTCCTTTTTAGAATTTATCAGGGTGAAGCGTAATCAAAACAGCGCGATCGCGGTGCCTTGCCTGACAACGTTTTACATAGCAGCTGTGCGTAGCAGTTGGTTACGCTGGGTAATGCTCTGCAATGCTTCATTTCTGAAATGTTCTATTTAGAGACCGCCATTTCTTCTTCTTCTTCACTCATCAAAAGACGAAGACTTGGGAATAAAAAGTGGTTCTCTTCAACGTACTGAGCACCAAAAAGGCCTTTCTCAGCCCAAAAATAGCGATCGGTCGTGTGCTCATTGCGCTTTACCAGCAGCAGAGCTGGTGGACAAATGCCCTGCGCATGGATGTAGTTTCGAGCAGCGGTAACAGGTTTTTCTTCCCCGCTCTCAATACTAAATTGAGGAACTGCTTCGAGAATGCGACGTCCTTCTAGGCGACGACGGCTCTTCCGCTTACGTCTTCGTGCCAAGTTTATTTCCTCCAGTATGTGTGTCTAGTTGCAGCTTATTTAGATGCAGCATAGAAATGTGGCCAGTCAGAGATGTAGCAAGAGCTACAAAATCTGAAGCCTTGCAAAATATATCAGGTACGCCTTAGAATTTCAAGTTGACTCATTGTTTAAACTTTTATTCGTGTAAAGTGTTATTTTCTGCCAAACGCCATAGCTGATAGGCGCTTTGCTGCTTGTCAGAACAAAACATAGGGTTATGCAAGTCAAAATTTTGTAACAAACTTAACGTTTTGCCGGTACGTTTTGGACTCTTCATTTTCTCTTTACCGCTATTTGTGTTCCCTTTATCGTTCAGAGGCTATCCATGACGGCGATCGCCAGTTCCGAATTTATGGCGTTAGCGAGGGCGCAGTTGCGATTGCTCACTCAGCACATAGCTGAGGTTTCTGCGGCTGTGTATATTGCAGACTATGTCGCAGATAGAACGAGACCACGAGCAGAGGCCAACTGGGAGCGCCGTCAGCGAAAAGAGCCTAATTTTATTCCGGTGGTCAGCTATCCAGAGCCAGTCGATAGTTGGATCTCAAATTTCGAGCGCGCGACCGCTTGGCGATCGCCCGATGGACCTAGTCACCGTCGCCTGCTCTCTGGAAGCGTTCCCCCAGAGAAATCCCCAAAGAAATCTCCAGAGAAACCAGCCGCACCGCAAAAGGAACCGCAGAAGGAACCGGCAAAAGCTGGCGACTGGCCAGATATTTTGCACCCAGACCGTCAGCTAGTGGTGCCGCTGGTGTATGCAGAGGTCGTGGTCGGTCTGATGGTGGCGATTAGGGGCGATCGCGCCTGGGAAAGCGAAGAGCGTCACTATGTGGAAGGCGTGGCTGAATCACTGGCGGCTGGCTGTGTGCTAGAGCGCCGCACGCAGTGGCTGCAAAGTCAGCTGGCAGACAAGCGCGACTTGCAAAGTCGGCAGTCAGAAATTTTTCATAATTTGCTGCACCAGTTTCGCAACCCACTCACAGCCGTCACCACGTTTGGTCAGCTGTTAGTGCGTCGGCTAGAGCCTGAAGATCCCAATCACAAAATTGCGACTGGGATTGTGCGAGAGAGCAAGCGACTGCGCGAGATGGTAGCCCACTTTGATGAAACGGTCGCGCTTGGCGATGCGGATCTGCAGACAGCCCCCACAGCCCCCCTGCGCTTACCGTCGTTTTCACCTGGACTGCTGCCAAGTGCCACTAACAATGCTCAAGAGAACGATGCTCAAGAGAACGACGCTCAAGAGAACTCGGCTGAGGATAATGGCCTGAGCGTAGAAGAGGTCGCCACTGATCTAGATCTAGCTGGGGTCCAAACTGGACAAGACGCGCTAGGCCATGCGCTGACGTGCTCTGCTCAATATTTGCCAGATATTCTAGAGCCTATTCTTGCTGTTGCCGATATTGTGGCAAGCGAGAAGGCGGTAACGATACAAACGCAGGTGGCAGCAGATACGCCTGCGGTGTGGGGAGAGGAAGAAGCTCTCGGCGAGGTGGTGAGCAATCTGATTGATAACGCGGTGAAGTACTCAGCGCCAGGGGCCTGCGTGTGGGTGCAAACCGGGGTGAGCCGGACGAGCGAGTCGAGGCACTATCAGGGGGTGGTGGTGGGTGATACAGGCCCAGGCATTCCACTGAGTGATTTGGAGCGGCTATTTGAGCGCAACTACCGGGGGGTGCAGGCCACTAGTGACATTCCAGGAACGGGTTTGGGGCTAGCAATAGCCCAGTCTTTGATGAGCCAGATGCAAGGCTTTATTGAGGTCACCAGTCCCGCAGTGGGCACGCCTTGGATTCCGCATCAGCTTTTTGAGGGCGATAGATCTGGCCCTGGCACGGTGTTTATTGTTTGGCTACAGGAAGCTAATCGACAGCCGTCATTGGCTGTATAGCTGTTTGTCGGCTATGTTTGTCGGCTATATAGCTTTTTCAAACTTTTTCAAAGCTCAGCTATTTTGGCTTGTCTCCTGACGATCTAACTGAGGTAACTTTGCGCAGTAAATCAAACCAAAAGCTAGCCCCCATAGAGAGCGCTAGGGCCGTAATTGCCCACCCAACTAGCCTTTTTGGAATAAGTGGAACAGGCCAGTTGGCTTCAGCATCTCGCTGGGCTGCTAAGACCTCAGCTGTTCGGCCAATCGGGAGAGGATAGTCGGCAAGTGTTTCTTCTACGGCGCTACCGATCGACTTTAAATCGCCTTCTAAGCGCGCAGAGAGCTGATCGATTGAGAGATCGCTAGCGAGCGCTTCTGCGCTGTCAATATTGCGGATCTCTATCTGTTCGACCGTTTGTAAGATGCTGTTACGAGTAGATTGGTCGGTGGTCAGCCGTTGATACATATAGAGGGTATCGGCATTGAGCGTAAATGCGATCGCCAAACCGATCAGCAGCCCAACCCCCTTCACATTGCGTCGATAGACGCCGCCAGCCCGCTCCATGCCATTATCGAACCAGCCTTCTAGCTCCTTTTGCAGCTGGTGAATCTCTGATCCCGCCGTTTGTACCTGCGCCTGGGCACGATTGGCCAACGCCGCCAGACTCGACCTGAGCTTAGGTGGAATCATCTCCTGTTCAAACCGGTCAAGCAAATCCTGTACGGCTGCGCCTTCTCGCTGGGCCAACGCTACTAACTCAGCGTAGGTCGAGCTTTGAGGGTCGAGCAGCGCGGCCAAATCTTCTAGGCTGGGTTTTAACCTAGCGAGCAGCGCCTGATTTTGATTGCTGTGCCCGCTGAGCCCAGTGCGCAGGTAGCGAATTCGACCCAAAAACGACTGCACCATCTCAGGCGGTGCGCCGAGCGCTTGCAGCGGGGTGTCTGCCGCCATGTTTTCAAAAGCCTGAAGCTGGTCGATCACCTGGATCAGGGCTGATTCTAGCGTTAGCCGACGAGCGCTCAAATCGGCCTGAATCTGATTGATAGACTGGTCAAAATAAACGGTTTCAGCCGCTAAAAGCTCTTCATTTTCTAGACGAGCGCGCAGCTCATTTACCGTATTGTGAAGCGGGATTTGAACTTCTTGCTGCAAAAAATCGTCGAAGCGCGATCGCACCAGTAGCCGCTGAAAATCTTCGAGCCTCAGCCGTTCTAAGAGGCTAGTGGCAAAGGTCTCGGCTGGAATGTAGGAGGGGCCGCTGGTGCTGTTGCCAAAAACGTTACGCCTAAAGGTAACCACCCGATACAGCTTACCGATGCCGTGCAGCAGCTTGCGAAGAAAGCCGCTGATGCCGTCGTTCGCTTCGTAGTTAAGATCTTCAATTAAAGCGGTCGAATACAGCCTGTCTGTCAGTTCTCTAGCAGCCCGTTGATTCTCTTTGATATCTTCTTTTCTGAGCTTACCGGCTTGCGGCTCTTTGCTCAGCTTAGATGGGCTCGATCTAGCGGTGTTGCCTGCTAGTAGCTGTTCGATAGAACGCTTTAGATGCTCTGCTCGCCATTGGAAAAGGGCACTCAAGATTTCCTGAAGTTCGCTAGCAACCAAACTGAGCGTCAGGTAAATAAAAATCAGGCCAATAGCGATTTCTAAGACGATAGGT
Source organism: uncultured cyanobacterium (assembly GCA_963833005.1). Taxonomy (GTDB): domain Bacteria; phylum Cyanobacteriota; class Cyanobacteriia; order Phormidesmidales; family Phormidesmidaceae; genus Phormidesmis. Next base: position 186,870 of record CAWHWK010000014.1, read on the forward strand.
AGACTCATAGCACTGGGCCTTGATATGGACTCAACAGACAGTTACAACGCGACAGATCCTGCAAGTGAAGATTACTGCAAAAGGTGACCGAAGTTTCGGCCTAACGCTTGGGTCTAACAGGCACTCAAAAATTTAGCGCACTCAAAAGTTAGCCCAAGCAATAGCACTCATCAGCCTGGGCCGTTTCGCATGACGACCGATGGCTATTCGTTGACTATTCGTTGACTATTCGTCTTCTGTTTCTTCGCCGTCGATTTGCTTGAGCTTGATATGTTTGCGGCCCAGAGAAATTTCAAACTCGTCGCCTGGCTGTAGGTTCATTTGCTTGGTATAGGCTGAACCAATTAGCAAATTGCCATTTGACTGAACGGTAATGCGATAGCTAGCGCTGCGGCCACCTCTACCGTTGCCCGTTTGCGTACTGTCGATTTGAATGCCATCGGCTTCGATCAGCGCATTCAAAAATTTCATCATATTGACGCGAGTGACGCCATTTTTTGTGACCGTGTAGTAGCCACATGTCTTTGCTTTCTCTTCTCTACTCAAATGCTCTAATTCTTTGACTTTCTTGAGCAGTGCTTTGCCTGTTAAGGCCTCTGCATTAGGATCATTAACCATTGACTCAATTCTCTAAACTGACAGCAGGCAATAAAAACAGAAACAGGTATCAAAAACGGGCTCTAGACTCCAGCAATAGACGCCAGCGCTGGCTATAGCCTCACTTCAATAAGTCAATGCAAGTCAGAGATATAGTGGACGCGACTATACCGTTGACTGCGCTTCGCATCTTTTCATTTTGTCCTTGAACTTGGTCTACTTTTGGCCTGTTGTTTAAGCTTGACCCATAATTATAAAACCACAATTTTCAACTGGAGTAAATGTTGATGACTAAAGGATATCAACGCTAGTAAATAATGCCTATCATACTGACACTATGGAAAGAAAAAAAGCTTTTTATTGTGGCATTGAAGGGCTTGTTTTTCTTTGCTCGGAAGTTAGATTAGAGGTGTCAAAAGCCTCTTCAAAGCATTGACTCTAAACTATTGAATCGTAGGCAATTTATCGCAGGCATTTTAAACAGCCTTATTCGTATGAAGCTCACTACGCGAGGCCATTACAGCGTCAAAGCGCTATTGGACTTAAGTCTTCAACCTGCCGGATCGCGCTCTTCTGTGCGGGCGATCGCAACTCGCCAGCAGCTACCGGCACCGTATTTAGAAAAGCTTTTGATTGAGCTTAGGCGCGCAGAAATTGTGCATTCGGTGCGAGGAGCGCATGGCGGGTACTACTTAGCCAAACCCCCGTCCCAAATTTCGCTATCCCAAATTTTAGAAGCTGTCGGTGAGTCGGTTCATCAGACTGCGAACTCAATGATGGGGCCAGCGATGGGGCCAACGATGGGGCCAGCGCAGCCAGCGCTGGCTGAAGACTGGGTCACTGCTGTGCTGTGGCAAAGGCTGAGCCAAAAGCTAAAAGAAGCGCTGAGCAGCATTACCCTAGAAGACCTGTACTACGATGCGCGTAGCTGGCAAGCCGCCCAAGGAGAAGACACGAGCTTTGTGGTTTAGGGAAAACGGACTAGGCGGATTCGGACTGGGTGAATTTGGACTGGGTGAATTTGGACTGGGCGGGTTTGGTTTTAACCAGATTGAAAGCGTACTGCTTGTTATTGCGGCGGCGGTGCTAGATTTTGGCCTAGGCGATCCGTGGAATTGGCCTCATCCGGTGCAGCTTATGGGCAAAGTCATTAGCGTTTATTCTGCGCCACTGATTCGACGAGCTTATCCGCCGCTGGTGATGAAGATGGCGGGTGTGTGTCTAGCGATTTTGCTGATTGGTGGAACCGCTGTGCTGAGCGCAGGCGTGTTAGCGCTACTAGCGCAGGTGTCACCCTACTTGGCATGGGTTACCGAAGTTGTTTTACTGGCAAGCTGCTTTGCGGGGCGAAGCTTGCGTCACGCGGCTGAAGATGTGCTGCGGCCTTTATCGGGCAGTTTATCTGACCATCCATCTGGCACAGACTTTGCTGACGGGTCGCCGCTGGCGCAGGCGAGAAAAAACTTGGCGCGCTATGTGGGCCGAGACACAGCGCACCTTTCAGCCGCAGAAATTCGGCGGGCTGTCTTAGAAACCGTGAGCGAGAATGCGATTGACGGGGTCTTGGCCCCTTTGTTTTATGCAATTGTGGGCGCGCTTGTGGGGATGGCTGCGCCGATTGCCTTAGCCTATAAAGCGGCAAGTACCTTAGATTCGATGGTGGGCTACAAGGAGGCCCCGTACACCGATTTGGGCTGGTTTAGCGCTCGCTTTGAGGATGTGCTGACGTGGCTGCCGTGTCGGCTCAGCGTGGGGGCGATCGCACTGCTATCGGGTCGACCGCTGCGCGTACTGCGTATTTGCTGGCGCGATGCTAGAGCCGATCCAAGCCCAAACGCAGGCTGGAGTGAGTGCGCGTATGCGGCGGCCCTGGGCGTACAGCTAGGCGGAGAAAATCAGTACCGTGGCAAGGTGAAGCTAAAACCGCTGTTAGGGGATGCGATGACGCCTATTACAGACGACGTTATTAACCGTGCCATGATGTTGACTCGATGGAGCTTTTTGGTAGGTCTGTTTGTGGGTATTTGTGTGATAGCGTTGCTGTAAATGAGCGTGTCAACAGATTGACAGGTTGATCTGACTGAATCTTACTTTTTGAACAGTACTTTTTGAGCGTGGTTTATCGACGGTTTGAGTGCGTTTTATCATACGTAGTTCGCACTAGAATTAGAAAAATCTAATACAAGCGTGTAAACGTCGTTTCGAGATGGTTTGTGTGCTCTTTTTTGCAGGTGGGTTTTGATGGTTCAAAAGGTGGTTGAGATTCTGTCTGCTGAAGACATTCGTCGTACGCTCAATCGACTGGCGTCGGAAATTGTAGAACGATCAGGCGATCTAAAGGATTTGGTGCTGCTGGGAATTTATACAAGGGGGGTGCCTTTGGCGCGATCGCTCACCGAGCAAATTCAGCGATTGGAAAACGTGACGGTTCCGGTCGGCTCGCTCGACATCACCTTTTACCGCGATGATTTGGACCAAATTGGGGTGCGTACCCCTGCCAAGACCGAAATTCCTTTTGACTTGGCAGGCAAAACGGTTGTGCTAGTAGACGACGTGATCTACAGCGGGCGAACGATCCGGGCGGCCCTGAACGCGGTGCATGACTATGGTCGTCCAGATGCGGTTCGCCTAGCGGTGCTGATTGATCGGGGCCATCGGCAGGTGCCGGTGCATCCAGATTTTGTGGGCAAACAGCTGCCGACCGCTAGCGGTGAAAAGGTGCGGGTGTTTGTTGACTCTGTCGATGGTCGAGATGGGGTTGAGCTGTCTTAGTCTTGAGGGAGTGATCTGGAGACAGCGCGGACTAGGTAGACTTTACGATATGTGCGATCGCTGCGGCTGCGCTTGAGGATTGCGGTAATTTAAATAACTGCCGCTTTTGTTGTGAGAACCCTGTTTTGAGCCCTTCACTGTCCGCTTCATTACCGACAGAATCGCCCACGGATTCATCGACAGAACTACTTACGGATTCGTCCACAAATTCATCTACAAATTCACCTGAAAATTCATCTATAGAGTCCTCAAGCGCGCTACAAACCCAGGCGCGAAAAGCCGATCATCTGCGCATCTGTCTAGACGAAGACGTGCAGAGCCACCGCATTACTAACGGCTTCGAGCGCTACCGATTTACTCATTGCTGCCTACCAGAACTCAACCGCAACGAAATTGATATCAGCACAACGTTTCTGGGCAAAACGCTCAGAACGCCGCTGCTGATTTCTTCGATGACAGGCGGCACAGAGCAGGCCCGGCTGCTCAATCAGCGGCTAGCCAAAACGGCCCAGTGCTACGGTCTAGCAATGGGCGTGGGCTCTCAGCGCGTGGCCGTAGAAAATCCGACCCTGGTCCCTACCTTTTCAATGCGTCAGTACGCGCCCGATGCGTTGCTATTTGCCAATCTAGGCGCGGTGCAGTTGAACTATGACTATGGCGTATCGCAGTGCCGACAGGCCGTAGACGCGCTAGAAGCCGACGCCTTGATTTTGCATTTGAACCCGCTGCAAGAAGCGGTACAAACAGAAGGCGACGTTAACTTTAAAGGGCTGTTTGCCAAAATTGAGCAGCTAGTTCAGGTGCTGGGCGTGCCGATTGTGGCAAAAGAAGTGGGCAACGGAATTTCGGCGAGGATGGCGCAGCGGCTGCTGGACGTAGGGGTGGCGGCAATTGATGTCGCGGGTGCGGGCGGAACGTCTTGGGCGCGGGTAGAAAGTGAGCGAGCCCGAGATGCCAAGCAGCGTCGGCTGGGTAACACCTTTGCCGACTGGGGCCTGCCAACCGCTGACTGCATTACTGATATTCGTCAAATCTCTCAGACGGTGCCATTGATTGCGTCTGGGGGGTTGCGTAATGGGCTAGATGCGGCCAAAGCGATCGCCCTAGGGGCGGATTTGGTGGGGCTGGCACTGCCGTTTTTGCAGGCGGCAAGTCAGTCTGAGGCGGCACTAGCGGCACTGAGTGAGGCACTGATTGCTGAGATGGTGACGGTGCTGTTTTGCACGGGCTGTGGTTCGCTATCTGAGCTACAGCAGCCGGGAATTTTGCGGCAGGCGCGCTGAAGGAAAGCGTTGACAAAGGAGTGTTTCAGCTTAACTTCAGCTAGTTTCGTTAATATTGAAATGATGACCAGAGACGGCTAAAAGATTTCAACTGACTATCGTTAGATTTGACTGTTGCGATAGGCTGTTGAGCGTAGATTTTTCAAACTGTATTTTTTTGACTTCGGTAACTCCGAACACGTAAATGCGAGACTTCTTTAAGATTGCGGTGGCCAGTGCGGTTGGGACCTTAGTAGGGTTGTTCAGCTTGCTCTTGCTGATGGGTATTGGCGCTTTTGGCCTAGTGGGTGTGCTGCTCTCTTCTGGATCGTCGGAGCCAGAGGTAGAGGTGGAAGACAAGTCGGTACTGGTGTTTGATCTGTCGACTGACATTGTTGACGGTGCGGTAGCCAGTGGCGGGGCTTTGTTTGAAGAAGCCTTTTATGGGGGGACGCCTTCCATTTCTCTGTACAGTGCTTTGCATGCGATCGCCGCCGCCGCCGAAGACGACAAGATTTCGGGCATTTACCTAAAAGGCTCGCCGCAAGAAGGATTCGCGACGCTCAAAGAGGTGCGCGCTGCCCTAAGTGAGTTCAAAGAAACATCCGGCAAACCCATCTGGGCATACAACACCGGCCTGAGCGAGCGTGATTATTACATTACGTCGGTGGCAGACAACTTAGTGCTAGCCCCAGTTGGGCTGATGGAAATCAACGGCTTTAGAGCCGAAACTCAGTTTTTGGGGAATGCGCTGAAGAAGTATGGGGTGGGCGTGCAGGTGCTGCGGGTAGGTCGCTACAAATCGGCGGTAGAGCCTTTTATCCGCTCAGAAAGCAGCCCAGAGGAAAAGCAGCAGACAGCAGCGCTGATTGGGGATTTGTGGAAAGACTTTGTGCAGACAGTGGCAGCGGATCGAGAAATTACTCCAGCGCAAGTACAGCAGCTTGCTGACGAGGTGGGCTTGATTGAGCCAGAGCAGGCGCTAGAACTGGGCCTAGTAGATCAGCTTGGGTTTTATGACGATGTGCTAGTCAACCTAAGAGAGCTAGCGGGCGTTGAGAACGAAGATGATGAGGACGCTATTGTCATTAGCGACTTAGAAGATTTTCCACAGACGTCTTTAGAGCAGTACGCACAGATTGTAGACCGAGATCGAGGCGGCTTTGGGGGCCGAGATAGCACAATCGCAATTGTGTACGCTGAGGGCAATATCGTGGTGGGTCAAGAAACCGTGCCCGGTGCCATTACCTCTCAAGGGCTGTCGGCGACGCTGCGCGAAATGAGAAAAGACGACAGTGTGAAGGCGGTGGTGCTGCGAGTCAATAGTCCGGGCGGCAGTGCGGTTGCCTCTGAAGTTATCGCTGATGAGGTGAAGCTGCTGGCCGAAGAAAAGCCGCTGATCGTCTCGATGGGTGACTATGCGGCCTCGGGGGGCTACATGATCTCTGCGCCGGGTGCAAAGATTTTGGCTTCACCTACGACCATTACCGGCTCGATTGGGGTGTATAGCCTGCTGCTGAACTTTCAAGAAATTGCGAATAACAACGGCATTACTTGGGACGTGGTGCAGACCGCTCAGCTGGCCAATATGGATACGACTGCTCGCCCGCACACAGACGCAGAGCTAAAGATTCAACAGGACTATACAGACGCGCTGTATGACCGCTTTACTAACATAGTGGCAGAAGGGCGAGACATTACTCAGGCGCGGGTAAATCAGGTGGCGCAGGGCCGCGTATGGACAGGAGAAGATGCGATCGCAGCTAACTTAGTCGATGAGCTAGGCGGATTGAACGATGCGATCGCCCTCGCCGCTGAATCTGCCGAGCTAGAAGACTACCGGGTAGATGAATACCCGCGCCTACCCACCTTTGAAGAACAGATTATCAACAGCATTTTTGGCACGAGCATGATGGCGATTAGTCAGCTGCCGTGGAACAAAGATCCGCTCACCGATGAGCTGTTAAAACTACGAGAAGAGTTTAAACTGCTGGAAACGCTAAACGATCCGAACAACGTCTATATGCGGCTGCCATTTACAACAGAAATTGAATAGCAGAAATTGAATAAGCCGCTGCAAAAAAAATGAATACTGTGAGTAAAAACAAAGACTACTTTCGCCCTGTCATTGCGGCGATGGACGGCTATGAACCTGGTGAATGGCCTGCCCTAGAGTCGGGCGTGCTAAAGCTAAACTCGAATGAGAATCCCTACTTACCTTCGCCAAAAGTATTGGCAGCGCTCCAAGAGATGGGCACAAGCGAGCTGAGCGCTGAGCGGCTGCGGCGATATCCTAATCCACGGGGAAAAACGTTTTGCGAAGCCATAGGCCAAACGTTTGACGTGCCTGCTGACTGGGTGATTGCGGGTAATGGCAGTGATGATTTGCTAACGCTGCTGGTGCGGGCCTGCGCGGGGGAGGGGGTGGACTCTGGGATGCGATCGCTTGCCTACCCCACGCCTACCTACGTTTTATATCGAACGCTAGCGGCGATGCAGCCTGCACAAATTCAAGAGATTCCCTATCAGCAAAAAGGAACAGATTGGATTTTGCCAGTAGAAGATCTGTTGAAAGCAGACGCGGCGGTTACCCTGATTGCCTCGCCCAACAGTCCCTCTGGGCATGTAGTGCCTCAGGCTGATCTGATCCGATTGGCAAAAGATCTCAGTGGGGTCTTAGTCATCGACGAGGCTTATATAGACTTTGTTGGCATAGATGCGGACAAGGCATCGCTAGCGTTAGTGCGTGAGTTTGAGAATGTGATTGTGCTGCGAACGCTGTCGAAGGGTTACAGCTTGGCCGGACTGCGGCTAGGTTTTGGGATTGCGCAGCCCACGCTGCTAAAGGGATTGCTGAAGGTGAAAGATAGCTATAATGTGGATGCGATCGCGCTGAAGCTAGGAGAAGCTGCGATCTGCGATCGCCTTTACAAAAACGCCTGCGCCCAAAAGATCATTGCCGCCAGAGAACAGCTCACTACTGATTTACAGCACCTAGCCTTCAAAGTATGGCCCTCGCAAACCAACTTTTTGCTCGTACAGCCACCGGGTGAAATCGCCCAACAAATCTACCTGGGGCTAAAAGAGCGCGGCATTATGATTCGCTACTTTGCTCAGCCCGGACTTGATGACAAATTACGCATCACCGTCGGCACGCCAGGTCAGAATGCACGAATGGTGAGCGAGATTTCTAGATTGCTTTAGCCCTCGATCCTAATCTTCTACAACAGCCTCCGCCTCAACCTCAATCAGCATATCCTCACGAATCAATCCTTTTATCTCGATCATAGAGGTCACTGGCGGATGGTCTCCAAAGAATTCTTGATGCGCCCGGCCAAACGCTTCCCACTGACTGATGTCGGTCACAAACATGCGAGTGCGCACCACCTGATGCAGCCCTGAATTCATCGCGGTGAGCGTGCTTTCGATAATCTCAAAACAGCGACGGGCCTGAGCGTAGGCATCGTTAGGGGCAAACGTATTGCCATCCTCACCCACAGGCGCACTGCCCGATAGATAAATGGTCTGTCCTGCTCGCAGGGCGCGACAGTAGCCGACCTTGGGCTCCCACTCCGTATCGGTAAAGTAGCGCTGTACGGTCATGACACCAGCACCGGCACACGCTTATACGCCGGGGTGTGAGACTTTGGATCGCTCACCGCCTTCATCAACACATTCGCTTCTGGGTAAAACATCAGCGCCGCCCCCTGCCGAACCGCGCCGCTAATGATCTCTATATTCTCCAGTTTACCGGCGTCTCCTTGAACACTCACTCGCTGATGATCGACAAAGCCACCTTGCGCAATATCTTCAGGATGCATCAAAATACAGCCTCGATGAGGCATCCCACGATACTTATCTCCTATCTTGTAGACAACCGTATTGTGCTGACTATAGCTGCGAGCCGTAATCAGGGTCAAAATGGTCCCGGCCGTCTGTCCAAAGCTTTCAGGGGTCGGCAAACTCAATGTTGGCATCGGGGTGAGCTGTAGCTTGGCTTTACCAGACTCCGTTTTGAACTGTGGCGTTGTAAAAATGCGGCCTGCGATCGTAAACTCTTCTTTTGTTTCATCTATCTGGCCTATTTTCTCGTAGCCAGATACTGTTTTGGCGATCAGCTCGCGTACATAGCGCGTGTCTTGTAGCTTGCGCCAGTCAATTGGCTCGCTGCCGTGGAGGCAATGCGCTAGCTCTGTGAGTAAATGAACTTCTGATATCAGATCGGCCTTATCGAGATGCGTTTTGCCTTCGTCGTTTAGCCGCACAAAGTTGTTACCAGATTCAACCGTTGTTTTATGCGGATTCTCGAAGCGGTTGAGCACGGGGAGAATGAGGGTATTTGTTTTAGCAAGCCCGTGAAAGTGACCCAAATTTGGCTTCGTTGCAATATAAACAACCGTTTCTATTTTGCCTAGCGATCGCTTTGCCTGTGTCAGGTCTGGATTCGCAGCGTAAAGATTGCCACCCAGACACAGCAGCGTGTCTACGTCTCCTGCCTCTGCGGCTTCAATCAGGGCGCGAGTATGGTAGCCCGGTTCGCGTTTGAGCGATCGCCCCACGATTTTTTCTAGCGCTTCACGCAGCGCGGGCTTCAGGTCATTTTTTACCCCCATAGACCCAAACCCCTGCACGTTTGAGTGGCCGCGAATCGGCATTACGCCTGCGCCCATCTTGCCAACATTACCCGTCAGCAGCGCCGTGTTAGCAATCCCACAGACGTTGTCTGTACCGTTGGCCTGATGCGTGATGCCCATTGCCCAGGCAAAGACCACTTTGTTGGACTGGCTAATTAGCGTAGCGGCGGCTTCAATATCTGCTTGCACAATGCCGCAGGTTTTGGTGATAGATTCCCAGGATGTGTTTTCGGCCTGTTCTACTACGGCTTCCCAGCCTTCGGTGTGAGCGCGCAAAAAGTCTCTATCAATTAAGTCTCTTTCTATCAGAGACTTTTGAATGCCAATGAAGATGGCCAGATCGCTGCCAGGAATCGGCTGTAGAAACAGGTTGGCAATCTCAGAGCCAGGAATGAGAGATTTGACTGGAAAGGAAGGCGAACCGTATCTGACTAGGCCCACTTCGCGAACGGGGTTGATCACCAAAATTTTGCCCTTGCGCTCGTCGCGCAGCTTAATCAGCTCATTCATTAGGCGAGGATGATTGGCGGGCGCATTCGATCCGACTAGCACCACGCAGTCTGATTCTTTGAGGCTCTCTAAACTCACCGTAGAGGTGCCACTGCCAAAAACTTTGCTCAGCCCAGTGGTAGAAGGCCGGTGACACAGATCTGAGCAGTCGGCCAGATTGTTGGAGCCGTGCATTCGCATCATCAGCTGGAGTAAAAAAGCCGCCTCATTAGAAGATCTTCCTGAGCTGTAGGAAGCCACTCGCTCTGGCGGCTGATGGAAAGCGTCTGCCATAAGGGTGTAGGCTTCTTCCCAGGTGACGCGCTGATAGTGGGAACTGCCCGCTTTGAGCAGGGCTGGAAAGCTGAGCCGACCGAGCTTGTCCGCCTCCATAGAGCTGAGCTGCTGCAAGTCTTCAATGCTGTGGGTGTCAAAAAAGTGCGGCTCTACAGCCGGTTGCAGTTCGGCGATGATCGCTTCCATGCTTTTCATGCAGCGCTGTACTTTTTCACCGGCTTCGTTGGTAAAGCCGCCCTTTTGCCCGCCAGTGCCCCAGGCGCAGGAGAGACAAGCACTTTTATGGAACAGCGTTTTCCAGACCGGCGGCCCTTCTGGTGCAAGCGTATGCTTTGCCCAGTATTCAATTACGGGCAGTCCGCCGCCAATTTCTTTGCCGCTGTGGGCTTTGATCTGAGAGTTGAGCTGGCTTTCAGTCTGGCTGCTGGGCTGGGAATCAGACTGGGAATCGGACTGGCGAGTATCTTCCATAGGGCGATCGCAAGAGCTGCATAGACTAACACTACTTCAGTTTTAGACGGCTGTACTCTAGCTGGCGAAGGACTCTAGCTGACGGAACTCCAAATAGCGAAAAATATCTGAAGGCACTTGCCGCTACGACATTATGCCAGCGCCTTTAGATAGGCTTTTACCGCGTTTGCATAGCCCATTTCCAGCGCGTCTGCGGTGAGCGCATGGCCAATAGAGACTTCTAGCAGGTTGGGAATTTCTTTGAACTTGGGCAAATTATCTAGGTTGAGATCGTGACCGCCGTTGACGCCAAGCCCAACAGATTGAGCGCACTTGGCGGCGGCTTTGTACAGCTCAAAGCTTTCATCGCCTTTGCCTGCTCGGTAGGCGGTGGCGTAGGGTTCGGTATATAGCTCAATGCGATCGCACCCCAATTCTGGTACGCGCTTAATCTGTTCAATATCCGGGTCCATAAACAAACTCACCCGACAGCCCAAGGCGTTTAGCTCATCAATAACGGGCTTCAGCGTATCCGCATCTTTGATTACATTCCAACCGTGGTCAGACGTGTTTTGTGTGGGGTCGTCAGGAACCAGAGTGCACTGATCGGGTCGAACCTCGCGGATGATTTCCATGAAAGGAGACTCTAGCGGGTTGCCTTCAATATTGTATTCAATCGCGGGATGACCCTTGATCAGATTAGCTAGGTCATAGACATCGGTGCGGCGAATGTGGCGCTCGTCTGGTCTAGGGTGGACCGTGAGGCCGTGGGCCCCGGCAGCGATGCTGATTTCACCCATTTTGACGACGCTTGGAATGGCAAGGGGGCGCGCATTACGCAGCATTGCGACCTTATTTAAGTTCACGCTGAGACGGGTCATGACTCACCTTTTAGTTTGGGCATGACAACGGGAATGACAAGGTAAGTCGCCATAAAATAGAGCTGAATAACAAACAGTACGGCGTACTCTCTCGCTAAATAGGGGAGATTAGTACTAGAAACTTGAGAAAACAACAGAATGCTCAGCAGCAGCAGAACGAGATGTTTACCAGACGTTTTAATTTTCTTTTTTGATTTCATAATGTGGCAGAACAATGAAAGGAAAATACGGCAAGAAAGCTACACAAGCTTTTGGTATTGACGGAAGGCAACGCCTGTTCGTCTTTTGACTTCCACCGCCGAGCGATAGTCGCCTCTGAGAGTTCTTTCTTCTACAATTTTTTGGGCCGCGATCGCATCTATGCCTCTAGCCACCATTTCACTAGCCGTCAAAAAGTTAATCTGCCGCCAGGTATGATCGTCATCCTTTTGCGCATCGTACGAAAAAATGAGCTGCGGCGCAATCCGAAGAACCAGCTCATCCGGCAGCCCAGCAATCTCGCTGAGTTCTTCGGCGTGGGTAAACAAATGTCCCTCATTGCGAATCAAATCAATGTCGTTGGCATACACGATTGGAATATTGAGCACCCGCACTAAGTCATGCTTTGAACAGCTATTAAAATCAACCTGCACCAGCGGTAGAGCGGGAGGCTGTGTGTGCTGAGTTCTGAGCCAAACAGCCAGACCAATTTGCAGTAGCCAAGCAAACGTAAAGCTGCCGCCAAGTGCAGTCACAATTGATAGCGCAAAAACGCCCCATCCAAGCTGCATCGCCTTAGTATCGCCCAGGCGGGTGCTTTCTCTAACAATCGAAAGCCCGCCAAACACAGGAACAAAAGACAGCCAAAATCCGTTATGAGAAACCTGGGTGCTGGGCGTGACAGAAAGTTTTGCGTTGGACATGAGCTGATTGCCTATCAGAATCTAGTCAAGGTTGGGAGTAGATTGCCGGGAGTAGATTGCCTTAGTGAGGGCAGTTTAGATGGGGTTGAATTAGATACGCTCGAATCAGATGCACTCAAAATTTAGAGAGCGCTGAGTCAGAGAGCGCCGAGTTTGATAGAACCAAAATTAGATAGAATCGAAAATCTTTCGGCGTTTTTCTTCGTATTCTTCGGCAGTAATAATGTCAGCCTCATAGAGCTTCTTTAGCTCACTGAGCGCATTAGCCTTGTCTTTAGTCGATTCTCTAAAGGGGGCAGCGCTTCTTTGGTAAGACGCTGATGACGAGCTTCCTGCCAGCGCATGATTGTATTTAGCATCAAAGGCTCGGTCATCCATCACCAGTAAAAAGATGCACTCAAAGAACGCGATAACAGCCGGAATCCCGGTCCAACTAAAAAGCAAGTAGATGATTCCGACGCCCGTTTGCCCCAGATAGAATTTGTGAACACCTATCCACCCAACGGCTAAAGCGAGTACGGCAGCAACAACCTTATTTTTCATTACTTTCTGGCGATTGACGTGAGGACAAGACTTGCAGCAGATGACTTACTGCCATGGTACTAAAAATAATCAATATCTATGGGTAGATTCAGTTTAGAAAAGCTGAATCTACGACTGTAAAGAAAGCTTCAAAGCGGCGGGCAGTTATTCCGGAGCAGACCGTAGGTTACTTGAGTGGGTGGTAGATTACCTGAGAACTATTCCCTGAGCTACTGAATGAGCTGGTGACCACAGTAGGCGCAGAAGCGATCGCTTAGCCCTGTAGATGCACCGCACTGCGAGCAAAAGCGCTTGACTCTGGCGCTATCTGCCCGTTCGGCAGTTGATGAATCAGCAGTCGATGAATCGGCGGTTGATGAAGTCGCCTCTGTGCCTACTGGCTGACCGATTTCAGGGACCGCAGCTGTACTCATGCTCATATTGCCCATCGTCATCGACATGGGCCCCATAGACAGTGGGCTCATGCTCATATTTCCCATTGTCATCGGCTCCCTAGAATTCAGATCCGTAGAATTCAGATCCGTAGAATTCATCGGCTTCATGGGTTCCATTGGCTTCATTGGCTCCATCGGCTTCATCGGTTTCATCGGTGGCATAGACATGCCGGGTGTCTCTGCTACTGGCTGCATTGCGATCGCCTGCGACGACTTCAGCTCAGCTGCCAGGCTGCTACTGACGCCGCCGCTGCTGACCTGAGCCTGAGCGTCCCCAGCGCCCCCTTGAATGCGAAAATGATGCGCTCCGGCGGGCGTGGTAACAACCCCAACGTAACCTCCGGCCACCTGAAATAGCTGAGGGGCCGCGGTCCAACGGCCCGTTGCGAAATGACTGCCGCTCTGCTGCTGCTGACCGGTGCCGACGCTCGCTAAGGTGAGGGTTGTATGGGTGCCGTCGTTTTGAAGATAAATCTGCTGATGAGCACTAAGCTGTGCGCTATAAGCCTTGGGGGATTGGGCTTCGCTCGCGTTCGGATCAAACTTATTATCAGCCATGTCTACCGTCAACAACCTAAATTCAGTACTAGCAGTTCTTCCAGTATAGATTGACTTTTTTTGTTGGGCTCAGGGTAAGCTTTATATTTACCTTCGTTTAGGCGGCTTGATGATGACATATTGCCTAGGCATAGCAGTGGAGAAAGGACTGGTGTTTGCTGCTGATTCGCGAACAAACGCGGGGGTAGACTACATCTCGTCTTACCAAAAGCTGTTTGATTTCTCGGTGCCGGGCGAGCGGGTAATTATCTTATGTACCGCAGGCAGTCTGTCTACTTCTCAATCGGTGCTGCATCAGCTACAGCAGGACATTACTTCAGATGCACCGGCAAACTTGCACAAGCTGACTTCGCTGCACGAGGCGGCTGGCTATGTGGGCGATGTCATGCGCAAAATCCAGGATAAGGAACGCCCCTGGCTAGAGAAAGATGGCATTGACTATCAGAGCACGTTTTTGATTGGCGGACAGATTGCGGGTGAATCGCCGGGAATGTATCTGGTCTACAGCCAGGGAAACTTTATTTCGGCAACGCCAGAAACGCCCTTTTTGCAGATTGGCGAAACGAAATATGGCAAGCCAATACTGGACCGGACGATCAACTATAGTTCGTCTTTAGAGAAGGTTGCCAAGACAGCGCTACTCTCGATTGACTCGACGATGCGATCAAATATATCGGTTGGTCCGCCGATTGATATGGTGCTGTATGAAACGGATGCGTTAGAAGTGCGCAACCGGGCGCAGCTAGAAGAAGACGATCCTTACTTGCAGAAAATGCGAGAGTACTGGGAGCAGGCGCTATCGGACGCGTCTAGCCGCCTGCCGGATGTTTCTTGGAATAGAATTGAGGTGCAAGACGAGCACGAGTTTGTGCCCTAGTAGTGGCCCTAGCAGCCGTCCTTGATAGATAAGCTGATGGATAAGCGTGCGATCGCCCAGCTAAAAGCGGTAGGTGTTACCTATGAAAACCAGGTCGTTGCGCTCGAATCTGTCTCGCTGGTGCTTAACCAAGGCGAGTTCGCGGTTGTGCTGGGTGCTTCGGGGGCAGGTAAGTCAACGCTGCTCAGAACGCTAAACTATTTGACGCCGCCAAGTCGCGGTACGGTTTTAGCGACTGGACTCGGTGATTTGCGCGAGCCAAAGGTGCTGCGATCGCACCGCCAGCAAACCGGCATGATTTTCCAGCAGCACCAGTTAATCGAGCGTCAGTGCGTCTTGCAAAATGTGCTGATGGGCAGGCTAGCTCACTACTCTTTTTGGCGCAGCCTGCTGCCATTGCCTCAGCTTGATCAGCATCTCGCTTTGGCCTGCATTGCCAGAGTCGGCCTCACAGATAAAGCGCTCACCCCAGTCAAAAATCTAAGCGGCGGCCAACAGCAGCGGGTGGGCATTGCCAGAGCCCTTGCCCAGCAGCCCCAGCTCATACTGGCAGATGAACCGATTGCTAGCCTCGATCCGGCCAGCGCGCACAGCGTACTATCGCTACTGCGTCACATTTGCAAAACCGATGACATTACGGTGCTGCTGAGCCTGCATCAGGTCGAGTTTGCCAAGGCGTATGGCGATCGCATCATTGGCCTAGCCCGTGGCCGCATTGTTTTTGATGCGCCACCTGCGGCGCTGAGCGATCGCAATCTAAAAGAAATTTACGGCGAAGAAATTCACACGAGAGAGCATTATGGCGATGCTTCCTAACGGGGTCCTTTTCACAGTATTATCTGTTGTTTACTAAGGCGTAGAGCATCGTGATTGGCATTCGACTAAAACAAGGCATCACCGGCGTTATTCTAATGGTCCTTGTCGCCCTCTCTGGCTGCAGCGGATCTTCTAGCTCTGGCTCCTCCCAGACGACAGACCAGACGACAGACCAGACGACAGACCAGACGACAGAAGCCAATACGGCTTCCACTAAGGCCAACCCCACAAAGCTAATCGTCGCTTTGTTGCCCGATGAAGATGCCGCTACTATTATTCAAGACAATCAAGGACTCTCTGACTATCTAGAAGAAACCTTGGGAAAAGAGATAGAGCTAGTCGTCACAACAGACTATTCTTCAATGATTGAGGCTGCCAGCAATGGCCGCATAGATTTGGCCTATTTTGGCCCGCTTTCTTATGTTTTAGCCAAAACTAAGAGCGATATCGAGCCCTTTGCCGCCCGCGTTGAGGACGGCTCAACCACTTATACCTCCCTCATTATTGGCAACGTAGAAGCGGGCATAGACGAGCTTTCAGACATCGAGGGCAAAACGGTGGCCTTTGGCGATCCGGCTTCTACCTCTAGCCGTTTGTTTCCCGAGTTGACCCTAGCCGAAGCGGGGCTAAAATCGGGTGAAAACTATGAGGCTGTTTTCCTGGGGGCCCACGATGCGGTTGCCCTAGCGGTGCAAAACGGCAATGCCGAAGCGGGCGGTCTTAGCCGTCCTATTTTTGAGTCTCTGGTTGCAGCCGGTACAATTGACGCGAGCGAGGTTGAGGTCATTGCAGAGTCTGAGCCCATCCCTCAGTATCCCTGGACCCTGCGCTCTGATTTAGATCCTAAGCTACAAGATCAGGTACGAGCGGCTTTCTTAGACTTGCAAGACGAGTCGGTGCTAGCGCCCTTTAAAGCGGATGGTTTTGCCGCGATGACAGATGCGGACTACGACGGGATTCGTCAGGCGGGGCAAACACTGGGGCTTGATCTTGGTGAATTTGTTCAGTAGAGCCGCGTTGACGACGACAGCTTTTAATCAAGCGTTCGTTTAAGCCTATAGTCAATGGGCCTACAGTCAATGGGCCTACAGTCAATGGGCCTACAGTCAATGGGCGCAATAACAGATCGAACCGTGAAGATCATAAAGGGTGATGAATCAAATAGCCTGCTGCGACAGTATCGACGGCGATGGGTCGCTCAGATGGTCCAGCTCTGTCTAATTGGGAGCGTGGTTTTGGCCAGCTTTGTCGTAGTCGATCTGCTTAATACCGAACGGCTGATAGCGGGCATTCCAGCAACAATTAAGCTTTTAGGCGAAATGCTGCCGCCTGATTTTAGCCGCTTTCCGCAGTGGATTATGCCGATTGTCGATACGCTGGCTATGAGCGTAGCGGGGACTGCGATCGCAATTAGTCTCTCTCTGCCGCTATGCTTTTTGGCCGCCCGCAATACCACGCCGCATATCATTCTCTTCTATTTGGCCAGAACCCTTTTAAATGTGGCTCGGGCTATTCCTGAACTTATTTTAGGGATGATTTTGGTGGCAGCGGTGGGGTTTGGCAAGCTGCCAGGAACCTTGGCCCTAGGGCTTCATTCTATTGGCATGGTAGGCAAGTTTTTTGCAGAAGCAGTTGAGCTGAGCGATCGCGCGCCCGTCGAAGCCGCTAGATCGGTGGGTGCGAGCGAGGCTCAGGTGATTGTTCATAGCGTGCTGCCTCAAGTTTTCCCGCAGATGGCAGACGTCACCTTTTACCGCTGGGAATACAACTTCAGAGCGTCTATTGTCTTAGGCGCGGTCGGCGCTGGCGGCATCGGACTAGAAATCATTAGCGCCCTGCGAATTTTGAAGTATCAACAGGTCTCTGCGCTCTTGATTGTTGTTTTAGCCATGGTGAGCTTAGTCGATAGCCTCAGCAGCTATCTGCGCAGAAGACTGGTGGACTGAGCGGACGTAACCGCCGACAGAGGCGCTATTTGCTATCTCTAGTTATTTGCTGTCTCTAATTATTCACTGTCTCTAATTTTCATCATCCGTAACAGAGCAGCCCTCTTCATCGCAGGAGATGCCGCTGGCCGCTGCTTCTGTTGGAACCAAACTAAATCCGCCCACTCGCACACCTTCAAACCCAAACTGTTCTCGTAAGACTTGGCTGAAGCTGGCCATAATAGCAGGGAGTTTCTTTTCAATTTCAGCCTTTAGCTGATCAGCTTCAGCAGGTGGATTGCCAACGGTTTCTACCGACATAAGACGCTCTACTAAAAAGGATTACCTTTCAATATTAAGAGGAAATCCAATTCAGACCCATTAAGCTCTGTTACAGCATATGGATTTTATGGCGTATGGACTTTATGGCATAGCGCTGCGTTGATTGCACCAGGTCAAGGTCTGAGCTTGCGTTTCACAGAGTACGCAGTAGTCACTCTCTAACGCCATGCCTTGTCCTCGAATCAGCTGCCGCCTCAGTGGTTCAGAAATCTGACTGAATACCAGCGTAAATTTCTCATCATTTGCCAGCTTCATTAACTTGCTGAAACTCAGTACTGCTGAGGCGTCTAGCCCCAAAACGGACTGGAAATTTATGACCAAGTGGTCGATGGCTTCGCTGTGAGAAGACTGAAGGATTTGCGATCGCAGCTCTTGAAACAGAAAAACCGCATTGCCAAAAAACAAAAATCCCTGTAAATCAACCCAACTGAGCTTCTCTTTATTTTGAAAGAGCTGATTTTTGAAAGGCTGATTTTGGAAGGGCCCACTAGAAAGTGCCCCGACAGTCATCTCTGCCTCGGCACCCGCTTCCTTTAGTTCAAACTTTGTTTCAAACGGACTCGTTTGCACGCACTGGTAAAGAAACTGAACTGCAATCAGGCAGCAGCCAACGGCAATTCCAGTAATAAAGCCCACCCAGTTAATCACCACCAGCGTCATGACAATCGTTAAATAGTCATCCCAACCTAGTTGAAACCAAACCTGATAAAGCCATTTCCACAAAAGATCTAGCCCTAAAAACAACAGTAAGCTGCCCAAAATGGGCTTAGGAAAATAGGCCAAAAAGGCAGGCCCCAGCAGCAGTACCGTACAGCAAGGGAGGGCCTTGAACAATCCGGTTAAACGGCTATCTGCGCCCATCTTATGAACCAGCAGGGTGCTGGGTAGCGCCTGATTTCCTGCCATTGTGCTGGCTAATCCGGCCACTATGTTGGCCAAGCCTATCGCCCGTAGCTCTTGATTGAGATCTAAATTTCGACCCAGCGCCAGTTCAATCCCGCCGTTGGTCAACACCAGCGACAACAGACTGACAAATACCAGCAGCCCCAAGGTGCCGCCAGACTGGGCGATTACATCCCAGCGGACCTGTGCTAAGTCATGCCAAGCCAGCGGCTGCCACAGATTCCCGGCGGGAAAGGGCCCCAATAGCCAGCCCTGCGCCCGAATAGTGTTTAAAGGCAGGCGGGACTGCCAAACTACGCCGTAAAACAACAAGGTGACAGCCAGCAAAATGCTTGGCATGATCAGCGAATGCTGCGATCGCTTCGTCATCACTAACAGCACCACCGCAATCGTCAGGCTCACGCCCCAGTGCAGCATCGGCTCTGGCTGAAAAAACCAGGCCAAATTAGCAAACGTCAGCGCCTCTCCGGTAATCACCTGAGCTGCGCCGCGCACCAACAGCCAGCCTGTTCCGGCCATAAACCCTCCTACAACCGGGTAGGGAACAAACTGAAGGGCGTTGCCACCGCGCACAGTGCCCAACAGCCAAAGGGTGGCACCTGTAAGCAAAGATCCGAGGGCGATCGCAGCCACCACGGTCATCAACACCGCACTAGAATCAGACTCAGCGGTAAGACTGCTGGCTACTTGAGCCGCAAGAATGGCCAACACAGCAGTCGGCGCAGCCAGGGGCGTGGCGATCATCCCTGGCAGAGAGCTTGTTAGGGCCACCACAATGCTGATGGCCGCTGAGCTAAAGATGGCAATGCCCACACCAACATTTAGATGAACTGCTAGCGTGCCAGAAAAAATGAGCGCCGCGTAGGAAATGGCGCGAATGACACCGATCATTCCCGTAATGCTGCCTGCCACAAAGCTAGAAAAGATAGTTTCTGGCTGAAGTTCTTTCGCTAGGGCAGAAAGACGGTCAGACCAAAGCGGATTTTGGGTGAAAAATGAAGTCATTGCGCCAAATATGCCTATGCTCGCCTCATTGTATGATGCTTACTGCATTACCCGAAGCTGTTGCTCTCTCCGAAGCAGACTATCGCAAAGAATCTTGACGATATGAGCTTGAAGCGCCTGTGCTAAATCGGGAGATTCTTGCTGCATCTGTTCGAAGTTTTCTTTGGACAGGCAGTAAAGTTGACTGGGCATATCGGTAACCACGGTGGTGGATAGGGGGGATTTGCTGTAAAACCGCATTTCTCCGAGAATATGACCGCTAACGCAGGTTTGTAAGCGCTTGTTTTGACCATTGGCCTGCTCTAACAGGACGCTAACTTGTCCTGATTCAATGAAATACAAACCGGTCTGAGGATCGCCCTTACGAAAGATATAGTACCCAGTAGGGAGAGATTGGGGCTTAAGATAAGAGACAAACCGCTGTGCCTGCTGCTCGCTCAAAAACAGATCGGCAAGCTGTTCTGTTATTCCAGTAAAAATTGGTTCAGCAAAATCTGGCTGTAGGTTTGATGATTTGACGGCTGATAAAATCTGCTGTTCACACCACTCTAGCCCGCGGTCAATATCGACTGCCATGTGACAGCGATCTGGCTGTGAACCTGGCTCAGAACTTGGCTGTGAACCTAACTCAGAACTTGGCAGTGACTCTTGCTGCGAATCTGGCGAGTGACTTGGCTTCAGCTCTAGCCTTAGCCCTCGTTTTAGTTCCTGCTGTAGCTCGGGCAAAAGATTTGTTAGCACTAGGTGGAAGTCTTGCTGACGCGCTAGCTTGAGGATTTTGTCGAAGGTCAAAACAGCCGAGGAGTCTAACCCAGATACCTGACGAAAGTCGATTAGAACGTATCGTAAGGCGGGGGAGCGCTCGGTTGCAGTCTCACTATCTTTGCTCTGAGTTTTGCTTTGAGTCTTACTTTGGGCTTTACTCTGAGAGATGCGATCGCGTACCTTACTCAATAGATAGTTCGCCGTGCCAAAGAACAAAAAGCCCTGCAATTCCAACATATAGATTTGATCGCCTGCCTGCGACAAAATGCGATCGGCCTCAGCGCTGCGCTCCACATTACTGCGCGTTGTCGCCCCTGAAAACACCTGAGCGGCCACATCGACTTGGCTGTAGCGATACATAAAATAAATCACTGTCAGCAAAAAGCCCGTCAAAATTCCAGCCAAAAAGCCCACCGTGTTAATCACAATCAGCGTGACCCACACCGTTACATAGTCCCACAGCGGAATTTTGAAATAGGCTTCGTACAGCCATTTCCACAGTAGAGAAAGCCCCAAATATAAAATCACGCTGCCCATCAGCGCTTTGGGCAAATAAGAGAGAAAGCTAGAGCCTAAAACCAGCACAGCAACAGAAGGAACTACTGCAAACAGGCCGCTTAGTCGATAGGTCGCCCCCATGTTATTGACCAAAAGCGTGCTGGGCAGCGCTTGATTTCCGACCATCCCACCCCCAAGCCCAGAGAGCAGATTGGCAAGGCCAATAGACTTGATCTCCTCGTTTAGACTTAGATCCCGGCCAATCACCAGCTCGATACTGCTATTACTCAGCATTAGTGAGAGCAGGCTTACCAGCATCAGCGTCAGCAGCCCGCCGCCTTGATGAACAATCGCTAGCCAGTGCACCTGAGATACTTGCTGCAGCGTCAGTGGCTGCCAGAGCTGATCGCCCTGAGGAAAGGGTCCCAGCAGCCAACCCGCCTCCCGCGCCGCCACGAGCGAGCTACCGCTGCCCCACAGCAGTAAAAAGAACAGACTGACACAGGCCAGCAGAGTCGCGGGCATGACCCAAAACTGCTGCCATAGGCGAGTGGCAGTAAATAGGGCGATCGCAAAGCCCAGTCCCGGCAGCCAGCACCAAAGCGCCGCCGGTTCCATCAATGCGCCCAGCGAAGACCAGCTCAACGGCATATCGGCTGTAACTTGTATAAAGCCGCGCGTCAACAGCCAGCCAGTCCCGGCCATAAACCCGCCAATCACCGGATAGGGAATGACCCGAATGCGATCGCCCTGCTTGAAAATGCCTAGCCCCAGCAAGAGCCCTGCGGTTAGAAGCGAGCCAGTGACTACCATTAGCAGAATTGTTGCTAGTACCGCCTCAGCTGGTTCTCCTTGCAGCTCTGATGCGATCGCTGCCGCCATCATCCCCAAAATAGCCGCCGGTGCGGTCAACGGCGTTGCAATCATCCCAGGCATCGTACTGGTCAGTGCCACCACCGCCAGACTGACAGCCGTACTAAAAACCGTCATCCCTAGCCCCGTCGGCAGATGAACGGCCAAAGCCCCCGAAAAAATTAGGCTGGCATAAGAAATCGCTCGAATAGTACCGATGACGCCCGCCAAAAAACCGGCTGAAACGCTCGAAACAAGGACTTTCGGTTGAAGCGCGTCTTGAAGTGGCTGTAACCCAACCCAAACGTTACTAGAGCGTGCGGCCAACCGGTTAAACATGGATTAGGAGGCAGTCGGGGCAATTTCTCAATCAATCTCAGTCTCAATCAATCTCAGTCTCAATCAAAATCAGTCTCAATCAAAATCAATCTCAATCGAAGTCAAGCAAATAGAGAAACGAGTCTTCTATCAATAACCCATAACGCTGGACGCCACAATGTAACAGAAGCTACATCTGTCTGATCCGTAGACGCTTTCTAAGAAACCCAGCTAGTCGGCTAGATTAGACCATAGCAGCAGCCTTTGCTACCAAGGCAATCGGCTACCATCCCAAGAGAAAAACTCACCACTGTCTTCGGCCTTCACCGCAGACAGTACGTCAATCAGCTGCGAAACAGTGCGATCGGTCGAAAAGAGCTTTTCAGGGGGTACGCCGCTTTGAAAAGGCTTTGAAAGATCCGTGTCGGTTGTGCCAGGATGTAACATTACAATTGTTGTTTTAGGACTGCGCCGCCGGTATTCAATAGAGGCTGTCTTCAAAAACATATTGAGCGCAGCTTTGGAAGCTCTGTAGCCATACCAACCGCCAATACGATTGTCGCCAATGCTGCCAATTTTGGCCGAGATGGTGGCAAATAGGCTCGGCTCTGAATGCTTGAGCAAAGGCAACAGATGCTTGGCAAGCAGCACCGGGCCAATGCTGTTGACCTGGAAATAGTGGATCAAATTTTCGCTATCGAGCTGACGAAGCGCCTTTTCAGGCTGCTGCTGATCGTTATGCAACAGCCCAACGCAGTTGATGACAAGATGCAAATTAGGAACAGCCGCACTTATCTGGGTCAGTGCGCTTTCAATTTGCGCTTCTTGAGTGAGATCGACCGGCAAGCAGTGCAGGCGCTTAGGGTAGCGTTCAGCTAGAGAAAAAAGCTGCGAGCTGGTTTGCTGAGAGCGATAGGTGGCAAACAGATGGGAAATGCGTTCGTCTTTAAGAAGCTGATTGACGAATTCTAAGCCAATGCCCCGCGAGGCACCCACAACTAAGGCATGAACAGATGAGACAGTAGGAAGCAGCATGAGAGACAGAGGGAAAGCTGAGGGCAGCTTGAGCGTAACACCTTCTTCCCATTTTCTCTTTTTCCATCTTCTCTTGTTCCGGCAGGCTGATCACGCTGCGCTTAGGGCCGATAGCTTCATTTCAGCTTCTTTGATTTTCTCAGCTTGTCGAGAAATCGTGGCTTGCTGAGACTGAATCTGAAGACTTTGCTGTCGAATTCTGATCTGGTTTTTAACCCGTGCTAGTACTTCTGCCGGATGAAAGGGCTTATTGATATAGTCGGCAGCACCGACCTCAAATGCTTTTACCTTATCGAAGGTGAGATCTAGCGCACTGAGAAAAACAACTGGAATATCTTGGGTTTCAGGGTTAGCTTTTAGCTGCTGACATACAGTGTAGCCATCTATTTCTGGCATCATAATATCGAGCAAAATGAGATCGGGCTGAAAGCGAGGGACATTGCTCAAGGCCATAGCCCCATCGGGCGCTTTTTTGACGGTGTAGCCTTCTTCTGTCAGTAGGCTAGCAAGCAGCCTTAGGTTGTCTAATAGATCGTCTACTACCAAGATTTTGAAGCGATCATCTTTATCGGAAACGGTGGTCAGATGAGATGTATTTTGATCCATTATTCTTGCAGAACTTGTAGCCAGCTCAGGAGTCAGCTTAATTATGAGTAGGGCTAGTATGCCCTGTCTTACGTTTTGGAATACATGAAATATCAATAGCTATTGATATGTTTTAAATGGGTACTCTTATTACCACAGCCAGCAACACAGTCATGGCGCGCTAGGGAGCACCCCAAATGAATATTCTGCTGGTTGAAGATGACTATTTCTTGGGACGAAGTACTGCTTACCTGCTCGAGAAAGCAGGTAAGCACCGGGTTCGCCTAACGCATAAGGCCGCAGATGTGTTTAAGTACGCTCAGTCTGGATTGGTTGAGCTAGTGGTGATGGATGTCAATTTGCCAGGGACGTTTTGGCAGGGCAAGGAAGTCACTGGCATAGAGCTGTCTCGACTGTTAAAACAACAGATGAAGCAGCAGCCAAAGATAGATAGATTTCCGATTGTTCTACTGACGTCAAATACAAAAGGCGTCCATCACAGTCGTTTGTTGATCGATGCGCTAGCAGACGGCATTTATCCTAAACCGATTGCCGATGCAAATGATTTTTTGGCGCTGCTAGAAGCTGTGAGCGCTCAGAGAGATATTCACGGGCCAACAGTATCGGCCTCTTGAAGCATTTGTAATAGCTGCTTGTAAGCGAGTGATTCTGTTTGTTGTTTGAGGGCAGCTGCTAGGGTCTGTTGTGCGTGTGGTAGCTGCGAGGCTAAGGATAAAATTTGCTCGTCGTCTAAATCGAGAACGGCTTGGGTGAGTGCGTGTCGCCATTCTGGCGTTGCTTGGGCGAGGAGCGCTGATGAGAGAGATGGGCTAGGTGCTTTACTTGTTTGATCGCTATCCTCATACTGATAGGCGAGGCCCAAGTGCTGTGCCATTTTGTCGAAGATTTCGCTGGGCTTGATGGGTTTGCTGACAAAGTCGTCGCAGCCACTAGCCAAGGCGGCAATTTTGTCTTCTTCAAAGGCATTGGCAGTTAGGGCAATAATGCAGGTGCGGTTGTCTTTGTCTTGTTTTTTGATGCGTGAGGCGGCTTCTTCTCCGCTCATGACGGGCATGCGAATGTCCATCCAAATCAGGTGAGGTTGCCAAGCTTGCCAGTGGGCGATCGCATCTTTGCCATCACAGGCTTCGTGCACCTCAAATCCAGCCGTACTGAGCAAATGAACGAGCAGCTTCCGGTTTAGATCAACATCATCGGCGACTAAAATTTTATACCGGGGCTGACCGGGGGCTAGCCCGACGACGCGCCCTCGGGTTGTCGCCGTTTCTAGCGGCTGCTCTGAAGCGCTATCAACTGGCCGCACGGCAATGCTGAAAGAAAATGTAGAGCCTTTACCTAATGCAGAATTAACGGCGAGCTGTCCGCCCAAAAGCTGAATGTACTCGTTAGAGATAGCGAGCCCCAGTCCGGTGCCTTGCTGCCCGGTGAGGGCCGAGTTGGTCTGTACGAATGCCTCGAACAGACGCTGCTGATCTGTGGGGTTGATACCCGCGCCTGTATCGGTCACGGCAAACGCGATCACGGTGTTGGTTTGCTGGGCTGCTTCGTTGGTAGCGCTTTGAAATGCACTCTGAGATGCACTCTGAGATGTACTCTGAGATGCGCTCTGAGATGTACTCTGGGATGTGCTGGGAGCGAGATCAACGATCAGCGTAATTGAGCCTGTCGCTGTGAATTTGACGGCGTTGCCAAGGAGGTTGATGAGGATCTGTCTGAGTTTAAGCCGATCGCTATAAATGACGCGAGGCAGATGGGGCGATCGCACCACTTTCAGCGTCAGTCCTTTTTCGCCAACAGCGGTGCTGAACATCTGGGGAAGCTCATCCACAAGCTGATACAGATCGAATTCGCTGGGCGATAGAACAACTTTCCCAGCTTCAATCTTAGAGATATCTAGAATGTCGTTAATGAGTGCGAGCAAGTGTTCGCTGCTGCTACGAATAATATCGAGATTCTCTTTTTGAGTGCGGCTTAGCTCGTCGTTTTGCAGAATGTGGGTAAACCCTAAAATAGCGTTGAGCGGCGATCGCAGCTCATGACTCATGTTAGCCAAAAACTCACTCTTTGCTCGGTTGGCTGACTCAGCGGCTTCGGTAGCCCGTGCCAGCTTTTGTACCGCCTGTTTGCGCTCAGTAATATCTTCAAAAATGTATAGATAGGCAAACGTCTCGTCGTTTTCTTGGATCGGCCCATAGATGCGTCTGAGCGTCCGTCCGTCTAGCATCGGCACTTCGTCTTCAACAATTTTGTTGCCGTGGCTAAAGTCTTGCGCCGTAGAGGTGGCGACAAACTGACTGAGATCTATTTCACTCAAACATTCTGCGAGCACCTCTTCCCCATTTATCTCGCCGCCCTCTACCGCCGCCCGTAAATGTTCAACCTGCCAGATTTTATAGAATTCGTTATTGATAAAGAGCGCTTCGTTTGTATGGCAGTCCATCACAAAAATGCCCGTTGGTGGCAAATTGTTGATAGCGCGAAGCAGGGCCTCACTTCGGCGCAGTTTTTCTTCTGCTTTCTTGCGTTTGGTTATATCGACCAGCACGCCGAGCTTGGTATTTGAACTGAGCTGATCGCTACAGCTATCTTTATCGCTGCAGCCAGCTACGGTAGAGAGCAGCACATCTATGCGCTCTCCATTTTTTTTAATGAACTGACAAGCACGACTGCGATCTACGGTTTTGGATTCTAGGGCCGCGAGCATGTCATCTACTGTCTGCTGAGCATCTGCTGTCAAAAAAGCACTCAGCGGTTGAGAAATCACATCTTCTCTTTGGTAGCCCAGCTTTTCTAGCCAGTAGCGACTCATGCTTTTGATGCGTCCGCTGCTGTCGATAGAATGCATCATAGCGGGCGTTTCTTCGTACAGATGCCGGTACTTTTCTTCTGTTCGCTGTAGGGTTTGAAAGGATTCTATATAGTGCGTAATGTCGATTTGTGTCCGCACATAGTGGGTCACCGTGCCAGCCGTGTTGATAATTGGCGACAGGGTCACCTCACTCCAAAAAGCGTCTCCGCCCTTACGGTAGTTGCGCAGTAAGACTTTGCTGCCGCGGCCGCTGGCGATCGCCTGTTGAAGTTCCTGTGCGCTAATCTGATCGGGCTCTACGCCCTCCAAAAAGCGACAGTTGCGGCCTATAACTTCATGCGCGCAGTAGCCAGTTAGACTTTCAAAGCCAGAACTGACATAGATAATGGGCAAGTCCGTCTGCTGGGCGTCGCAGATGATGAGTCCACCGGCTGTATGTGCGATCGCCTGCTCAAGGAGTTCTGGCGTCAACGTGTTGAGGACGCCTGAGTTAAGGTCATCTTGATCGAGAATTCCTGGTTGAGTAATATTTTCAGGCTGCGCATCCATGCTATGAGCTTCCTAATTCAAAAACACGTATGACTAAAGGTCTCTTTGTAAAAGAGGTCAATGGTCAGGCCCATTTTTCCCACAAACATCGCCGATACGTTATTTTTAAGCGCCACCAAATTTAAATCACTGCCCCCAATTACCGGCTCTAATCACTAGCTTGACGGTTGAATTTATCAGAGTCGTCAGCACCTACTACGGCAAAACGATGAGACTTACTAGGGTGTTGACAATGCGATCGCTCTCCATTGGCATCAGCTCTGCGCCACCTAGAACCCGCTGTAGCATCACAAAATAAATCAGCGTGCCCATAAAAGTTCTGGCAGAGGCTTCTGGATCGCTTAAGTTCAGGTCTTCGCAGTTAGAAAGGTAGCGAGTTAACCCATCAATCAACGGCTTAGCGACGTTTTCGATATAGGGTCTAGACAGCTCTGGAAAGCGCCCCGACTCACCAATAATCAGCCGCATAAATTCGCAAAACTGCGGATCGCACGCTGACTCATCTAGTACCTCTCTCGCTAGCTGGGTTAACACCGCTTTAGGCTCGCCTTTCATCGTGCTTTCATCACGCGGATCAAAAGAGGTCGCCTTGAACTTATCTTCAGCTAGCTGCTGTACCAAAGCCGCGAACAGGCTGGACTTGTCGTGAAAATGGCTATACACCGTTGCTTTGGAAACGCCTGCTACGCTGGCCACGCGATCCATGCTAGCTGCCGCATAGCCATTGGCCAAAAATTCTTGCCTCGCACCGTTGAGAATGGCCGCTGTTTTAGCCGCTGATTTTTTGCGTTCTGGTTTGCAATCTGGACGGTTAATAGGACTCACAAGGCAAGCTCAAATAAAGCGATTAATAGATCGCGATTGGGTTGGGCAAAGGGTAGACATACGAAATCTGGGTAGAAACCTGCTGTTCCTAGCTTATTACATCCTTTGCCGTGTGCCAGCGTTGCCTAGGGTGAGGTTTTCTGACGTTGTCGTTTTTTGTGAATTATGAAACAATTATGAAAAGTGAAACGATTATGAAAACGAAAGATGTCGATAAGCCTCGCCGCATGGCCTACCAGTCAAAATAGAAATCGCTGGATGGCCCTGGCTGTGGGGCTACTGATGATAGGGTGCAGTGCTAACGGGCCCGTTAGCGACTTGGCTGACACGGCAGAGAATGAAAGCGGCCAGAAAAAGGTGCTGACCACGTTTACGATTTTGGCAGATATGGCCCAAACGGTAGCTGGTGATGAGCTATCGGTCGAGTCTATTACTCGTGTGGGCGCAGAGATTCATGGCTATGAACCAGTGCCAAGCGATATTGCAAAAGCGCAGAGTGCGGATTTGATTTTGTCAAATGGTCTGGATTTGGAGCGGTGGTTTGATCAGTTTTTAGGAAATTTGGACGATGTGCCGACAGCGGTGCTAACAGATGGGATTGAACCGATTGCGATCGCCCAGGGACCCTATGCCGACAAGCCCAATCCTCACGCCTGGATGTCACCTCAGAATGCACTTATTTACGTAGAAAATATTCGCAAGGCATTCGTTGCGTTAGATCCGCAGAAGGCTGAAACTTACAACGCGAACGCCGCTGCCTACAGCCAGCAAATTCAAGCCGTTGATACCGAGCTAAGAAATGATTTGGCCGCAGTGCCCAGCTCACAGCGCTATCTGGTGAGCTGCGAAGGCGCTTTTTCATACCTCGCACGCGACTACGACCTCAAGGAAATTTACATTTGGCCCATCAACGCCGAACAGCAGTCTACCCCCAAGCAGCTAAAAGCAGTGGTTGATCAGGTGAAGGCCAACGATGTGCCGACAATTTTTTGTGAGAGTACGGTCAGCGCCGAGTCACAAAAAGAAGTTGCCAAAGCCACCGGGTCAGCTTTTGGCGGCAGCCTCTATGTCGATTCACTCTCAACAGCAGACGGCCCTGTTCCTACCTTTCTATCGCTGTTGGAATACGACGCGACTTTGATTACCGATGGGCTTTTAGGTAGAGGAGACCCGTAGCACTGTTTGTTGTTCATATATTCATAAAACGCGTTTCGACTGTTCTGTTTAAACTGTTCTATTTCGCCTATCTGTAGCTTGCTTTTTGTAGCTTGCTTTTTGTAGTTTATTTTTTGTTTGCGCTATGGCTTTTACAACAACTCACTCCAAGGCTGCTAGCACCTATGGCATTGTCGTAGACAATATCAGCGTCACCTATAGCAACGCTCGTTTGGCCCTATACAACGCTAGCTGCTATGTAGAGCCTGGAACCATCACTGGCCTAGTAGGGCCCAACGGGGGCGGTAAATCTACGCTATTCAAGTCGATTATGGGCTTTTTGTCGCCTAGCCAGGGCCAAGTTCATATTGATGGCATATCTATAGACAAGGCGCAAAAGCAACAGCTAATAGCCTACGTACCGCAGGCAGATGAAGTGGACTGGAACTTTCCGATTAGCGTGTTCGATGTGGTGATGATGGGTCGCTATGGCTATATGAATATGTTTCGAATTCCGAGCCGCCAAGATCGCCGACGGGTGAGAGAAAGCCTAGAGCGGGTGGGTATGAGTGAGTTTCAAAACCATCAAATTGGGGAGCTGTCGGGCGGACAAAAAAAACGGGCTTTTCTGGCACGGGCACTGGCGCAAGAGGGTAAAGTCATGCTGTTAGATGAGCCGTTTACTGGTGTTGATGTAAAAACCGAGAAAAGCATCATCACTTTGCTGATGCAGCTACGAGACGAAGGCCATACGATTTTGGTGTCTACGCACGACTTGGCCTCTATTTCTACGTTTTGCGATCGCGTCATCCTTCTCAATCAAACCATCCTTGCCGCAGGCACCACCGAAGCCACCTTCACTCCAGAAAATCTCTCCATGACATTTGGCGGTATGCCGCTGAGTAGCCTAACGCCAAGTAAGCCAGCGCCAAGTAAGCCAGCGCCAAGTAACCTACTGCTGAGCGACCTACCCCTGAGCGATCTACCGCTGAGCAACGTGCCCAGAACAATCAATCAATCGCCCGATGCGCAGATTGCAAATCAGCCGGGACATTCGTTTATCCAACCGGAGAAAGCCGAGTTTCGGAGCCTTGACGCATGAGCCCCGACCTACTTCTCGCCGTATCACCAGCCGACGCCTGGAGCTGGCTAATTGAGCCTTTCCAACTGGGCTTTATGATTCGAGCGCTATGGGTCAGTGCTTTTGTCGGCACCGTCTGCGCGGTGCTCTCTTGCTACATTACGCTCAAAGGCTGGTCGCTGATGGGGGATGCGGTGTCTCATGCGGTGGTGCCGGGTGTAGTGGTTGCTTACGCGCTGGGTCTACCGTTTTCAGTGGGTGCTTTTGTATTTGGCTTTGGGGCGACGGTGGCGATTGGCTATGTAAAGTCACAAACACGGCTTAAAGAAGACGCGGTGATTGGGGTCATCTTTACCGGGTTTTTTGCCTTTGGCCTTGTGCTAGCGACTAAAATTCCCAGCAATATCGATCTGTTTCATATTCTCTTTGGCAACGTGCTGGGTATCTCTCAGCAGGATATTATTCAAACGGTGATTGCGGGCGTTTTGACTCTGGCCATTATTTTATTTCGACGCAAAGATCTGCTGTTGTTTTGCTTTGATCCAAACCATGCAAAAGCGATCGGGTTAAACACGCAGCTCATGTATTACACGCTGCTAGGTGTGCTGGCGCTGACCATTGTTACCGCGCTGCAAACGGCAGGTATTGTGCTGGTGGTGGCGATGCTAGTTACACCGGGGGCGACGGCTTATCTGCTGAGCGATCGCTTCGATCAAATGCTAGTTATTTCAGTGACCATGAGCGTCCTTTCTTGCCTACTCGGAACCTACACTAGCTATCACCTAGATGCCTCAACGGGGGGCTGCATTGTGGTTCTGATGACCCTCTTTTTTACGGCTGCCATGCTATTTGGCCCAAAATATGGAATTGTGTCGCAGCAGCTTCAACGGATGGCTAGAAAACGAGCAGCCAAAGACAGTGCCGTAATTTAGATGGGTAGCGTATTCTCTTTTTGAGCGTTAATGGATTCATTACAGCAGCTAATCGATCTAGACCGAAAGCATGTGTGGCACCCCTATGCGGCCATGCCGAACCCGCTGCCCGTGTTTCCGGTACGCTCGGCCAAAGGGGTGCGCATTGAGCTAGAAGACGGGCGATCGCTAATCGACGGCATCTCTTCTTGGTGGACCTGTATTCACGGCTACAACCACCCAAAGCTAAATGCAGCGGCGCGATCGCAAATAGAGAAAATGTCTCACGTCATGTTTGGGGGGCTGACGCATCGGCCTGCCATTGCGCTGGCGCAAAAGCTAATTGAGATGACGCCCGCTGACTTACAGCATGTGTTTTTTAGTGACTCTGGGTCGGTGGCCGTAGAGGTGGCGATGAAGCTAGCCGTGCAGTATTGGCACAATCGCGGCCAGCCAGATAAAAATCGTTTTTTGACCCTTCGCAGTGGCTATCACGGTGATACGTTTGCCGCGATGTCGGCCTGTGACCCGGTTAATGGTATGCATCACCTGTTCAGCGGGATGCTGACACCGCAGTATTTTGCCGATGCGCCGCAGGTGAAATTTGGTGAAAAGTGGCAGGCGCAAGATATTGAGAGCTTTGCGCGGCTGCTAGCAGAAAAAGGCGATCGCATCGCCGCCGCTATTTTTGAGCCAGTCGTCCAAAATGCGGGCGGTGTTCGCTTCTATCATCCTGAATACGTTCGCCGTGCCAGTGAGCTTTGCAAACAGCACAACGTTTTGCTAATACTCGATGAGATTGCAACCGGGTTTGGGCGATCGGGAAAGCTGTTTGCCTGCGACTATGCAGACGTTTGCCCAGATATTATGTGCGTGGGCAAAGCGCTCTCGGGTGGCTTTATGTCGCTGGCGGCGACGCTGACCACCACTCACATTAGTGAGACCTTTTCGGCGGGCGAGGCGGGCGTGTTTATGCACGGGCCTACTTTTATGGCCAATCCGCTGGCCTGCGCGGTGTCGCTCGCAAATTTGGAACTGTTGGAAAGCTACGACTGGCAGACAAAAATTGCGCAGATTGAGCAGCAGCTAGCGCAAGAGTTAGCGCCCTGTCGGGATTTAGATGCGGTCAAAGATGTGAGAGTTTTGGGTGCGATCGCCGCCGTAGAACTCCACAATCCTGTGGACATGGCCACGGTGCAGCCGCTATTCGTTGAAAAAGGCGTCTGGCTTAGACCCTTTGGCCGACTGCTGTACACCATGCCCCCCTACATTATTCAGGCCAACGAGCTGACCGCTGTGACCGCTGCCATCTACGAAGTAGCCGCTGGCCTTTAAGCGGTTTTCCGTATCAGGATATGCGATCGCCCCCGGTTAGATCGTTTAGCATAAAGTACTGAGCGCTGACCCTTTGCGCTAATGTTGCCGCCCCCGCTTCTTCTCTTCCAGTAAACAAAAGACAATGAACAACAAATTCAATATTCAAGCCCCTTTTGAGCCCGCTGGAGATCAGCCAAAAGCGATTGAGCAGCTGGTCAAAAACCTAAAGGCCAAGCAGGAATATCAGACGCTGTTGGGTGCAACCGGAACCGGAAAAACCCACACCATTGCCCGCGCCATCGATCAAATTGGCAAGCCCGCGCTGATCCTAGCTCACAACAAAACGCTAGCCGCACAGCTTTGCAACGAGCTGCGTGAATTTTTCCCCGATAACTCGGTCGAGTACTTCATCAGCTATTACGACTACTACCAGCCAGAAGCCTACATTCCGGTCACCGACACCTACATTCAAAAGACCTCCTCTATCAACGATGAGATCGACATGCTGCGCCACTCAGCCACCCGGTCGCTCTTTGAGCGCAAAGACGTGATTGTTGTCGCCTCTATCAGCTGCATTTACGGCTTAGGGATTCCGTCTGAATATCTCAACGCCTCTATTCCCTTGCGTGTAGGTGCAGAGACCAACCAGCGACAGGTCTTGCGCGATTTGGCCTCGGTGCAATACACCCGCAACGATATTGAAATGGGTCGTGGTCGCTTTCGCGTCAAGGGCGACGTGCTAGAAATTGGCCCCGCCTACGAAGACCGGGTGATTCGAGTCGAATTCTTTGGCGATGAAATTGATGCCATTCGCTATGTTGATCCGGTCACAGGGGCGACGCTGCAAAGCATGGACTCGGTCAATATCTATCCGGCTCGCCACTTTGTCACGCCAGATGACAAGCTCGCTGTTGCCTGTCAGGGCATTCGCGCCGAGTTAAAAGAGCAGCTAGTACTGCTAGAAAGCCAGGGCAAACTGCTAGAAGCGCAGCGGCTAGAGCAGCGGACGCGCTACGACCTAGAAATGCTAGAAGAGGTTGGCTATTGCAACGGCGTTGAAAACTATACGCGTCACCTCGCGGGCCGTTTGCCAGGGGCCCCGCCAGAGTGCCTACTTGACTATTTCCCACATGACGATTGGCTGCTAGCTGTCGATGAATCTCACGTCACGGTGCCGCAAATTCGGGCGATGTACAACGGCGACCAAGCCCGTAAAAAAGTGCTGATCGATCATGGCTTTCGGCTACCTAGCGCGGCGGATAATCGGCCATTGAAGGCTGAAGAGTTTTGGAACAAGGTGAACCAGTGCATTTTTGTCTCTGCCACGCCCGGCGACTGGGAGATAGAGCTTTCAAATGGTCATGTGGTCGATCAAATTATTCGCCCTACGGGTGTGCTCGATCCAGAGATTATCGTGCGGCCTTCGGACGGGCAGGTCGATGATTTGCTAGGCGAGATTCGCGAGCGGGCGGCCAAGGATGAGCGAACGCTGGTGACAACGCTGACAAAGCGAATGGCGGAAGATTTGACGGACTATCTTCATGAACATGGCGTGCGGGTTCGCTACCTGCACTCAGAGATTCATTCGATTGAGCGGATTGAAATTATTCAGGACTTGCGCAACGGTGAGTTTGACGTGCTAATTGGCGTCAACCTGCTGCGAGAAGGGCTAGATTTGCCAGAGGTTTCTTTGGTGGCGATTTTAGATGCAGACAAGGAGGGCTTTTTGCGGGCGCAGCGATCGCTGATTCAAACTATTGGGCGGGCGGCGCGTCACATTGAGGGCAAAGCCATTCTCTACGCTGACAACATGACCGACAGCATGGAAAAAGCGATTAGCGAAACAGAGCGGCGACGCACTATTCAAAGTGAGCATAACGAGAAGCACGGCATTACGCCTACCGCGCTGATTCGGCGTCAGTCAAACTCGATTCTCTCTTTCTTGGATGTCTCGCGCCGATTGAATGCAGAAGAGTTAGAAAAAGCAGTCGAGCACAGCGAAGATCTGCCGCTTGAAGATATTCCGGCGCTGATTGGCCAGCTAGAAACGCAGATGAAAGAAGCCGCGAAAAAGCTGGAGTTTGAAGAGGCCAGCGAGTATCGCGATCGCATCAAGCGGCTGCGCGATCGTCTGCTAGGCAAGCACAGAAAACCCTTTCAGCAAGATAAACAGGAAGCTGTTCAGAGCTAGACAGAAATCGAGTAAGACATCCAATACACTGTTTCGCAGAGTGATTGGCCTTAGAGTGATTGGCCTTAGAGTGATTGGCCTTAGAGTGATTGGCTTTAGATTCAGTGCGACTCTAGCTGTCTCTTGAGCTATTTACGCTCTGTTTTTATTTACAAGGATTTGTCTTCGACGGCTTCTTCTTCGACAATTTCTTCCTAGCAGTCTTTGCTAAAACAGCTTCACTGGCGCTATGCAACAAAACAATTTAACCCTGAAAAGACAGACGTAAAAGCGCAGCGCCACTGTAGTGGCCTGTGCGGCAGGCTATCGCTCGGAAGCGAACAAATACGCCGAGCTGAAGAAGGTGCGCTATCCCAAGTCTGAGGTGCTAGGAGTGGTGTAGGCCGCTTAACGAAAACTATATTCGGCTGCGATCTTGGGAAATCTAGGTTGCGTGCATCCCGCAATACTGACTTTTAAGGCTCTGTATTCTCTAGAGCCCCATGCTTTTTGAGTCTCTATGCTTTTCGAGTCTCTATGCTTTTCGAGTCTCTATGCTTTTTAAGTTTTGATATCCTCGGCTATTGCCAACGTTCCCGTTCTAATGGACGACCCATGATCGCCACCTCAAAGCGCCCTACTGTATCGACTGCTGCCTCGTCAGCGGCTCTGGCAAGCTCAGCCAAGACCTCACAGCTAGCAAAAAGGCTGCAAGGATTACGCCCACTTTTTCAGCGATTTTTTCCCGATCAAGTCACCCTCGATTTTACGGTTGTCATTGCTACCTATAACGGCGCAGAGCGCTTGGGTGAAGTGCTCAAATGCCTGCGCTGCCAAATCGGGACTAGTGATATTGCGTGGGAAATTATTGTTGTCGATAATAACAGCAGCGATCGCACCGCCGATGTGGTCCGACAATATCAGGCCAACTGGCCTAGTGCTGTGCCCTTACGCTACGAATTTGAAGCGCAGCAGGGAGCAGGCTATGCCCGTCAACATGGCACCGATGTCGCCCACAGCCCGCTGATTGGCTACTTAGATGACGATAATTTGCCCTGGGTTAACTGGGTTCGCGCCGCCTGCCAGTTTGCGCAGCGCCATCCTAACGTGGGTGTGTATGGCAGTCGCATTCGAGGAAGATTTTCGACCTCGCCGCCCAAAGACTTTGAGCGAATTGCGGCGTTTTTGGCGCTGACCGACCGGGGCTCTCAGCCCATTCCCTACCGGCCAGAGGCGAAAATTCTGCCGCCAGGAGCAGGGCTAGTGGTGCGGCGTCAGGCTTGGCTAGACAATGTGCCCAAAGACAGAGTGCTAGCAGAAAAATTTGGAGATAGAGAAGCCGGAGAAGATTTAGAAGTGGTGCTGTATATTCAGCAGGCAGGCTGGCAGGTTTGGTACAACGCCGAAATGTGGATGTATCACGACATTCCTGAGCACCGGCTAACGCGCAAGTATTTAGTCACGCTGTTTAGAGGAATTGGCCTCAGCCGCTACCACACCCGGATGCTGAGCCTACCTACCATACAGCGACCGTTGATGCTACCACTGTATGCGCTTAACGACGTGAGAAAAATTGTGCGCCACCTCTGGCGATATCGGCAGCAGGTAATGACCGATACGGTCGCGGCAAGTGAAATGACGCTGTACTTAGCGAGCTTAGTAAGCCCCCTGCACAGCTGGTATCGGTTGTGCCGTCGCCCGGTTAGAAGGTTTCTGGAAAAAAGCACTGAAAAAGGCGTCAAGAAACGTGGCCTTGACTGATAAGCAAACATAGGGACTGGCAAAATCAGCTAGCTAGGAAGCTCATCAGCGATCGCCTGTTTTGCGTTACACGCGCTACCCTTAGCTGGTCTTTTTTAAGACTGGCTTTTTTTGTGTCCCTTCACTCAACTTAACGAAGCTTTTCTGAATTCTAAGATAAGATTGAATTAACAAAAAGAAAGAAAATGATAAATTTAGCTTATTAATTCAATGCCTCAATTCAGCGCCTTAATTCAGTGTCTTAGTGCCCTGATGACTAAAGTCTTTACAAGGGATACCTATCATGATTACCACAAATATTTACAACGTTGAAATTCAACCGAACACTCGCGATCACAAGGGTTGTTTTGTTCAAGATGAAGTTTACCAACTAGTCGAAATTACGCAATCGGGATGGGCTTTAATTTGCCCAGACAACGCTGTTTGCCACTATGTCGATCCAGAAAGTATACATGAGGCTCCTCAACGCTGTTTTCTATAGCCCTCAAAGTAAAAAAGCCCTTAAGGTGAAAAGCTCCTCAGGGTGAACAGTAAAAAATCTCCTGAAGAACAATAATCATGCGATATAACCCTTCCATTAGTGAAGCGCCTTGAAATCAAAATACGCCTGTTGTCCGTCGGATAACAGAAGAAACAGTTCTAGCTTGGCTAGAAAGGAAGGGCCGCTTGATTCCCTATGAAACGGATAGCGCGGGCAACAGAATATATTCTCCTGTGTCGCCTATGAAGCAACACAGTTAAAGCCTCTAGGTTACTGTCACGAATCGTTCGCTCCAAAACCACGATGCAAATTAGCACCGATTTAAGGGTTGCCGAACGGTTGATCCCAAAAGATTTACAGCAGATTTATAGCAGACTGCTGAGGATAGTTTTCCAATCTATTTTCAGCATCCTGCGATCGCCTAGCAAAAGCGATGATAGATAGTTCTACATTAAAGAACAAGAAAAGCTAGAACCCAACAAGAGACCTATCCTGTGATGAGTTGAGCTTTACGCTCGTAGATTTATGCTCTTAGACTGGGCCCTGTAGATTTGAGCCCTATAGACTTGGGACCTATAGACGTGGAACTCGTAGATGCAGGGTTTGTTCTCACAGCTTTTCGCTGCTCATCTACCGCAGATCCCTTGCCGACAAAAAACTCCTTACACACAAATTCCTTGCCGACAAAAGGAGACGTCATCGCCGAGAGCAGTCCACCATAGTCAAGGCCAAAGTTTACTTCATCACCCGTCTGTAGGCGGCAGTTCTCGCTATCGAGAATGAGATGATCGCTGCTAGCCCCCAAAATATCTAGGCGACGTTCAGACTTTAGCCCAGTGGTCAAAACATCCTGTCGGCCCAACGCAACAATGGAGCGCTGCCTAATGCCTCGATCTTTAAACTTAGGAATGTCTCCAAAGGCGTCTTGGCAAATTTCGCCATAGGGAAGTGAGGCTTTTTGTTTGGCCTCAATGACTTCGGCAACAAGCTGAAAGGTATGCGTATGGAGCCCCGGAATGGCCTTTCTACCAATGGTTTCGCACCCTAAGAGAATAGATTCTCCTATGCGAAGATTGTTGATTTCTCCGATTGTCTGACCAGAATTTGCCCATTCGTAGTTGGCTGAGTTGCCGCCAGAGACAACGGCTAGCTTGATGCCTAGTTCGCTTTGAACAATATTCACCAGCTCGGAAAGCAGTTTCATATTTCTATGATTTGGCTTCACGCCGCCGTAGCAGGCCAGATTGCAGCCGATACCGGTTATTTGAATATGAGAGAGGGCAAGTGTTTTTCTTACAAATGCCACTAGATCGCAGGGAAGTACGCCTTCGCGTAAATCACCTAGCTCAACCATAATGATGACCTGGTGGACTTTTCCTTGAGCCTGCGCGTAGAAAGAGAGCTGTTCTATCGTTTCAAGCTCTGTATTAAGACTAAGGTCTGCGCTTTGTACAACAGCCTCAGCCTGACTGGGCGCGGTGCGTAGCAGCACGAGCTGAGCGGATATACCGGCTCGTCTCATTCTTTGAATGTTTTCGATGCGCGAATCGGCAATAAACTGAACACCGCCTGCGATCATGGCTCTGGCGATCGCAGGTTCTCCTAATACCGCTTTAGAAACGCCCATTAGGGAAATTCCTTTTTGCCCGTAAAAGTCACACAGTATGCGGGCATTCTCTTGAATTTTAGAGAGAGAAATCTCTATTCTTGGCAAACACAGCTTCATTTTTTTTCAGACAAAAAGTCTGACGAATTGCCAATACAAAAATGGCAGTCTAGTTACGATGATGGAATCTTGTTATAAAGATCCTTGTGCTGGTGCTGGAATTGGTGTTGGAATTAGCGTTGGAGTGAGTGTCGGAAAACGGTCGATTAGTGCCTGAACAAGTTTCTGGCAACCCTCGCTCAGCACGTCTGTAGTGGGTAGTTGAAACTGTTTTTCGTAGCGCTCTGCAATGGCCGGGACTTCGCTAGGAGAAAGACCTTCGTGGCTAAGCGCGATCGCTAATACCTGCGCCGATGACATCGACTCAATTAGCTCAATCTCGTGCGCTACTGTCGGCATTGGCAAGTTAGGAAAATCGCAGCGTATCTTTCTTGCAGGTGGATGCTGAAGAATCACCCCATCCGGCATGCTGCCTTTTAAGATACCGACAGAACTCATAAAAGCAGGGTGACTCACAGCGCTCTGCCCTTCTACCAAAATAATATCGGGACTTTCCTGCTCAAAGGCGCTTACCACGGCGTTTTCGACTTCGCCAATGACAAACTGAGAAACCAGCGCGTCCATCGACACGCCGTATTTCGCGCCCTGCATTAGGCCAGTTTGTCCTGTAGCGACCAGAATAGAGCGGATACCGGCTGCATTGAGCGCTTTGTTGAGTTCTATGGCGGTGGTCATTTTTCCGCAGGCGCAGTCTGTGCCCAGTAGCGCAACGACCGGGATGGTGACTTTGGCGATCGCACCGGTAAAGACATGCAAATCTTCCAGACTAGGCGGCTTACGAATATCTCTAATTTGAACGTTATACTGCGCGGCAGCAGCGGTGAACTCAGCGTCTTCTGAGAAAAACTGATGCAGGCCGTTGATAATATCCATGCCCTTTTTCATGGCCGTTAGAATCAGTGTCCTTTCTTTAGGCAGGATGGAGGCTTCTAAAGGGGCTTTTCCGTAGATGTAGCAGTCTGGCGTGCTGGGCAGATGGCTGAGGGCGTCGTCTAGGTTGGCAAAAATAGGAATGTTTTTCGTTTGTTCGCCCAGCGCCTCCCCAGCGTCTTGACCAGCGAGTGAGCTATCTAAAACACCCACAATTTTGTAGCGTTCGGAATGGCGAACCAGTCCGTGAGAGGTTTTGCCGTCTACTTGGCCGAACTGTTGCTCGCAGTAGACTAATGCCGTTTTGATGGGTTTATCCTGGCGAATGCCCTGAGCATATCCACCAGACCATTTTCTGGTGTGCCTCTATAGTCAGTGCGTAATGAATTCTTTGGTCACTTCTGGATGGTAACACACACTACTTTTTCAGTTCGTGCCTATTTTGGGAGGTTTCCGCCCGTTTTTAGGTCTGCACACGCTTAATAAAGCTGCCAGATACATTAAAACTAGGCATGTGGTTCACTAGGCATAGTGAGCTAGGCATGGTTCAGCCGGAGACGTCGTTAGAGTTAGGCTCAGTTCTGTAGCGATCGCACCCGTTCCGCTGGCCAATAAATTTTATACGCCTCGCCCACGATATACGCTTCGGGCAAAAAGCCCCATACATGCGAGTCTGCGCTCTCATTGCGGTTATCTCCTAGCACAAAATATTCGTGTGGTGGAACCCACTCGGGCCCCCACTGATAGCGAATCGGTACGCTCGCATAGTCTGCCGCTAGAGGGGCTTGGTTTACCCACACGCGGCCTTCTCGAATTTCAACCTGCTGCCCCGGCAAACCGATCACCCGTTTAACAAACAGCTCGTCGGGGTTGGCTTCTAGCTTTTCTATGGCGACTGGCGGCACGTTAAAGACGATGATGTCGCCAGTTTTAGGCCGGTAGTGGCGATCGCGGCTGACAAAAATGCGATCGCTCACCTGCAGCGTCGGCAGCATCGACTCGCTAGGCACAATGCACTGCATCACCGCCCGATCAACCCACAGCGGCAGGCTGCCAATGCCTAGCCGCAGCAGCAAACTGCCCAGCACTACAAGCATCAGCATATTCGCCGACCGGCTCGGGCGGTTGCCAGGGCTCAGCGGTGTCGCGCGATAGGCGTGGTAGCTGGCCACCGACCAAACCGTGCAGGCCATTGGCAGCAATATGGGCTGATAGTTCGCCAAGAGAGACAGGCCCACCCCAATCACCAAAAACAAGCCGCCAATGGCCGCTTGATTCAAATATAGATGCCCCAGCCCTGGCAAAATCTGTGATAAAAAGACGCCGTACCAAATGTCTGTTCCCTGCCTTTTATTGCCCAGCGGATACAATGGGCGGCCCACCGTCGCAAAGGCGTCCCACACATTCACCATATACACAAACGCCGCGATGCCCAGCAGCCAAAACGCCTGTTTCGTGTCTCCTTGCGCGGCTAGCAGCGACCACAGCGCTCGGCTCACCAGCCCCCAAAAGACTCCAAAAATTAGCAGGCCCTTCGCCCATAGCTGGCCATAGCACTGTCCCAGTCCTGGCAGCAGCCCAGATAGATTCACCGCTAGCCAGCAGTCTTTAATTTGCTGTGCGCTCATAGCCGTTTCCTTCTCATCGTCGACTCATAGCCAAATCGGTACTCAGCGCAAAAGCTGATCTAGCGTTGGCCCGTTGATGTGAATCGGCTCGCCGGTAGGATTCTCTAGTTCTCTGCGGTGGATCTCTCGGCTGCGTACGCCTGCTTGAATAGCGGCAATGTCTTCTCGCAGCATGACGGTGATTGCGCCTGTGTGCACCGTGCCGTCGCTATCTGGCAAAATTTCGATGAGGTAGCCGTAGAGCTCACCTTCTAAAAGGTGCGATCGCAGCGCCCGCTCAGTGCCTCTATCTTCGGCGCGCCCTGGCGAATACACCAGCACCGACTGCGCCCGCCGATAGTCAGCAAATACTTCAGCGCCGTAAATCGTCCGCAGTGAATCCTCCAAATAAGGAATATCCACCCCTCGCACCACGTCTACTAGTGTTAGCTTCTCGGAACGTACCATCAGGCGATCGCCCGAGCGGCGGCGCACCAGCAGGCTTTCACCGCTGCCACCCCCTGGGCCAAACGCAGAAGCGTGAAACGTATAGCGACTCGCAGGCGTTGCACTGCGCCGAATAGCCAGCCGCTCGGCAGGAAGCGCCCTCAGCGTGGGGTGGGCCTGCATCCAGGCTTCTGCTTCCTCAATAGTCTGACCGGGGAGTGCGATCGCTCTGCTCGAAAGCCCCAGCCAAGCGCCCATACAGGTGCCCACACAAACAACCATACAAATGCCTGTAGACGTAAGGCCAGCGGTTAATCCTTCAGCGAATTTACCTTTAATACCTGCCTTAAACCCTACAGACAAAAGCTTGTTCATGGTGTTTCGTTATAGGGAGCCAAATCCCTTCTTTTTTTTGTTCTTTTTCTTCTTTTTGCCGCCGCCAGGTGCACCGCGCCAGCCGGGTCTCGGCGCGCCCCCCATCGGGTTGCCGCCCATTGGGTTGCCGCCCATGCCGCCCATTCCAGGAAAGCCACCGTCAAAGCCAGGCAAGCCCATATTGCCCTGACCCATCTGCTGCATCAGTCCGCGCATTCGCTGAAAATCGGTTACCAGCTTACTGATATCTTTTTCGCTGTAGCCTGCACCTTTAGCGACGCGGCGGCGACGACTCGGTGAGCCTGCCAGCACTTCTGGGTTCTTGCGCTCTTCTTTGGTCATCGACTTAATCATGGCTTCACAGCGCTTTAGCTGCTGCTCGCCCTGCTGAAGCTGATCAGAAGAGAGCTTGTTTCCCATCCCTGGAATCATCTTCATGATGCCCGCCAGCGAACCCATGTTCTTCATCAAGCGGGTTTGCTTTAGAAAATCATCGAAGTCAAACTGAGCCGACAAAATTTTCTCTTGCAGCTTTTCGGCATCGGCAATGTCAACTTCTTCCTGCGCTTTTTCCACCAGGGTCAGCACGTCACCCATGCCCAAAATGCGCGACGCCATCCGGTCGGGGTAAAACGGCTGTAGGGCCTCTACTTTTTCACCCACCCCAATAAATTTGATCGGCTGGCCCGAAATGCGCCGCACAGAAAGGGCCGCACCCCCGCGCGAATCACCGTCCATTTTGGTGAGAATAGCGCCGGTAATGCCAATTTCTTCGTGGAAGGTGCGGGTAAGCGTTGCCGCTTCTTGGCCGGTCATCGCATCGACGACTAGCAGCACTTCATCTGGCTGGGCAACTTCTTTGATCTGGGCCAGCTCGGCCATCATGTCTTGGTCAATCTGCAATCGTCCGGCGGTGTCAATGATGACCGTATCAACGCCGTCTGCTTTGGCCTTGGCTAGTCCCTGCCGTGCAATTTCTACCGGATTAGCGTCTGCGCCAATTTCAAAAACGGGCACGTCAATTTGCTTGCCCAGTGTCAGCAACTGGTCAATGGCGGCTGGGCGATAGACGTCTGTGGCAACCAACAGCGTAGAGCGATCTTGCTTGCGCAGGTGCAGCGCTAGCTTGGCGGTTGCGGTGGTTTTACCGGTGCCCTGCAAGCCTGCCATCAGAACGACAGTGGGCTTATTTTCGCTATCGGCCAAGGGAACGTTGGTGTCCCCCATCGTTTCGACTAGCTCGTCGTAAACAATTTTGATGAACTGCTGGTCGGGGCGCACACCCGAAACGACGTTGGCCCCCTGCGCTTTTTCCTTAACGTCAGCAACGAAGCCTTTGACGACATCTAGGTTGGCGTCGGCTTCTAACAGGGCGCGGCGAACTTCTTTTAGCGCCTCGGTAATGTTTGCCTCCGAGATTTTGTCCTGGCCGCGAAGCTTTTTCCAGGCGGATTCAAATTGTTCTGAGAGGGCTTCAAACATAAGACGGTGCGGTTTTATAGACTGGGCGAACTGATTATCCTATTTTAGAGGGTCTCGTTCAAATCATCTGATAAGCTGCTGTGTGAGCTGATTCGGTGGAGCCTAGACCGCTGCCAAAGTCAAAAGCACCAAAGCCAAAAGCACCAAAGCCAAAAGCGCCAAAGCCAAAAGCGCCAAACAATCGAACGCTAGTACTGAGCGCAGAAGAACAAGCGACCTATGCGGCCCAATTATTGAGCGTTAAGACGACTCAGAAAATAGCGGATGTTCTAAATCAAACGATTTATCAGGACGTGCTGACGGTTTTGCCGCTGCTGCCAGATGGCTTTGTAGATTTGCTGATTGTTGATCCGCCTTACAATCGGCAGAAAGATTTTAATGGCTCGGTTTTTAAAGAAGCGGCTAATGATGACTATCAAGCCTGGCTAATGACTTGGATGTCTGAGCTGCCGCGTTTGCTAAAGCCGACTGCCTCTATATATGTGTGCTGTGACTGGCAGTCGTCGAATGCTATTTATCAGGTGTTTTCTCAGTATTTTCGGGTGCGTAATCGAATTACCTGGGAGCGGGAAAAGGGGCGCGGGGCAAAGCGCAATTGGAAAAATGCGTCGGAGGATATTTGGTTTGGGACGGTGTCTGATGACTATACGTTTAATGTGGAGGCGGTGAAATTGCAGCGGCGGGTCAGAGCGCCGTATCGGGACGGGGCGGGCAATCCTAAAGACTGGCAAGAAACCCAGCGGGGCAACTTTCGCGCTACCCATCCTTCTAATCTATGGACTGATATTTCTGTTCCCTTTTGGTCTATGCCAGAGAACACGAACCATCCGACGCAAAAGCCCGAAAAGCTGATCGCTAAAATGATTTTGGCTAGCTCTAATGTGAATGATGTGGTGTTTGACCCGTTTTTGGGGTCGGGGACGACTTCGGTGGTGGCCAAGAAGCTGGGGCGGCGCTATGTGGGAATTGAG
The DNA here is from genome assembly GCA_963833005.1 of uncultured cyanobacterium. GTDB lineage: Bacteria > Cyanobacteriota > Cyanobacteriia > Phormidesmidales > Phormidesmidaceae > Phormidesmis. Next base: position 231,168 of record CAWHWK010000014.1, read on the forward strand.
CAGGAAAGGCTGTATTGCTGTTGGGCGCAGAAGCGATTGGCTTTGGCAGAGGAAGACCGCTCTGTTCAGGGATATACTGACGGTTACTTTTGGGAGCGAAATACGCCCGTGTCAGGCCGTAAGCGAGATTAACAGCTTTTCTCACTTTAGAAGCACGATTCTCCTACGGACGGGCTACGCGATCGCTCATAATATAAAGTAGCCAACCAGGAAGGCCCGTTGACTTATGCGAATGATTGAAGTGTAGATACAAATTGGGATCTTGATCTATGAAGCTGCCCAATCCTGATAAGGCGGTTATGCCGTTGGAAAAATTAGAAGGCTACGCGCTCAATCCAGAGCATCCGGAAGGTCGTCATAAGGCAGTTGTTTTCCGCGCTGCATTAGGCATTGGTATCGCAGAAGCTGATGAGCTAAGGGCAGCCCTTTTAATGGCTCTATATCAACAAGATGCGTTAGCGACTCAACAAAATGCCCATGGTCAGAAGTATCAAATTGACTTTAGTATGTCAACAACAGGCGAGTCCGTTATTCTCAGAAGTGCCTGGATTGTTAGGAATGGTGAAACCTTTCCTCGACTTATTACCTGCTATGTTCTTTAGCCCTAGGAGATCAGTACTGTGAAACTTTTGGATGTTGTCATTCTCATTAAGGGTCTGCCTGATCTAAATCTTTGTAAAGGGCAGGTTGGTACGATTGTAGAGGTATACGAGGCTGACGACTTTGAAGTTGAGTTCGTAGACTTGCAAGGTAAGACCTACGCGTTAGAGACTTTCAATGCTAGCGAGCTGATGCAGATACACTACAGCCCGCTTCCCCAAATTGCATAAATGAAAGCGATCGCGCAGAAGAGCATGAAATTGTGCTGGTATTAAATCAGCGTTCATCGATTGCTGTGACTGCTGAGCTGTCAGCAATTCAAGAGATTCAGGCGTTGCCAAAGCAGTCAATGGAGCCGGGCCAGTCTTTGGCGGATAAACTGATTTGAGAGCGGCGAGAGGCTGCTGACTGTGAGTAAGGTTGTGTTGGATGCTTCGGCGGTATTGGCTTTTCTCGATTAGGAAACTGGAGCAGAGGCTGTAGCCAGTTATCTTACTAAGGCTGTGATCAATACCGTTAATTTACTCGTTCTTTGTCTCCGTTAAATCGTCTGAAATCATTGCGTTCTAAGCAGATTGAAGTTGATAGATGATAGGGCGATAGGTAGGATGTGGAATAGGTTTTCCTTCAGCCTGAGCTGACTCTAGCCATGCTTGCTTAGCCAAAGCGAGTTCGCCCAACGCTTCGATTGGGGTTTCGCCGAAGGCTGAGCAATATTTGAGGTCGGGAATATCAGCGATGTAGCCTTCGTCTTCTTCGCTGTAAAAAATGTTGATGTGGTAGTCTTTCATGGCTAGTTTTCTATGGTGAGGTTGTGAGTTTCGACAAGGGTTAAGAACTGCCGGACTTGGTAGGGTTTTGCTTTGCCTTTTACATCTTGAATGTTAACTAAGCTGGGGATATTTGGATGGATGAATATATGGTGGCTGCCGTTGATGCGCGATAGGGTGAAGCCAAAGGCTTTGACTAAAATTACCAAATCCTGAAAGCTGACGTTCTGTTGACTGTTTAGAATTTGGCGAAGGAGCTTTTGTTTTTTACTCATAAGTTGTATGAATCGACTTTAGCAAATGAGTCAAGTATTTTTGGTGGTAATTCTCATTATGGCGATCGCGTATCTGTTTCTCGGTAGAATCGTCTTTGGCTCATTTTGGGTTATCAAATAATCCGTAGACCTTTCACTTTTCTGCCTTAGAATCAAAAGAAATGTACCTACTTAAAGCCCAATTGAAAAGCTATGGCATCGTTTCTATTCGTATTTTTTACGCTAGTTGTCTTCTTGATCTTAGTCATTATTTTTGCTGCAAAAACTTATCAGGATCTAGAAATAGCTAAGCGAAACTTATATAGGTATAAGCATCTAGCATCTCAAGAAGAATACCAAGATGCACTAACATCAGATATTGAGCATAAAAAAAGACAACAGACACAGCTTACTGAAAAGGAGACACAGCTTAGGGCTTCGACAGAATTGCTTTCAAAGAAACTCACAGAGTTGAAGGAGGAGGATTTTGTTGAGTCTTTTGGATTTTATCAGCCTAAGTACGATTTTATTACTTCTGGAAACTACGAATCTCTGCTGAAGAAAAATAGAGACAGCCAGAAAGCTATGGTAAGGGAGAAAACTGCTGCCGTTTGTCATACCCCGTGGACAGTAGGTGACAGTAAGAAAGAAGGTGAGAAGATGGTAAATAGCTTTCTCAAATTAGTTCTGACTATTTTCAATAGCGAATGTGACAGTCTTATCTCTCGATTGGGATATAGCAGCAATATCGAGTCTGTTGAAGCAAAGATTCAAAAGCACTTCGATATACTTAACAAAAACTCTAAAGTTATTCATTGCGAAATAACAACACAGTATCTTAAACTTAAAATAAAACAGCTACACATACAGTATCAGATAGAAATAGAAAAGTATGAAAATGCGGAAAGAGAAAAGGCTATAAAACAGGAGGCTAACGAAAGAAAGAAGCTAGAGCAGATTGAAAAGAAAGCAGAAGAAGCAGAGGAGAGAGAAAATTATTTTCGACAAAAACTAGAAGTTGCATTAAGAGAGCAAGATCTTGGGCATGGGATAGAGAAGGAAAAGCTAGAGATTCAGATTCAACAGCTAAGACAGAAAGTTGAAGAAGCAAAAAGTGAAAAAGACAAGGCAAATGCACAAGCTGCCTTAACAAAAGCTGGATATATTTATGTCATCTCTAATGTTGGGTCTTTAGGACGAAACATATACAGGATATGGATGACAAAAAGTGGAGCACCCGATAAGACCATTGATATCATGTCTAGAGCAGTTCCCTTTCCGTTTGACATTCATCTTAAGTTTATTTCAGAAGAAGCTACAGACACCGCAAACCGGCTTAAGATGGCTTTCGCAGATAGAGGCGTAAATAAAGTAAACGAGCAACGAGGATTCATCAACGCTTCCTTAGATGAGATAATCCAAGCCGTGACAAAGATCAAGGGAGATACAGGCGTTATCAAAAGCATTCATGTTGATAAAGCGCCTAGCGCGTATGAGTATCGTCGCACTCAGGCAATTGAGAGAAACAAGAATCAGCAGTCTGAGCTAGATATAAGAAAGACAGAGAGCAACGGAACGGCTTAGTTTATTCTAATTTACATTAGTGGTCGAACAATTCTAAAACCAGTGCTACTGGATTTAGCGTCGGCACAATCAGATACGCGACAGGCTGAGCGGCATAGTTTTGATTCATTGCGCCATGAGCCGCCTCGCTGTATCCGATCTTGATTTTCAATAACGTCCAGCCAAGCTGATCCGTCCATAGGGGCATTTTTGTAGTTAGGATGCCAGTGGTCAAGACACCACTCCCAAACATTGCCATGCATACTGTATATACCAAAGGCATTGGGATAAGGGAATTGACATACATCGGCAGTATGTTCTGAATCATACTGTGCCACTTTTTTATTTATATGATTACCGAAGTGAAAGGATGTCGTAGAGCCTGCACGACAGGCATACTCCCATTCAGCTTCTGTTGGCAACCTATACTCACAACCACTGGCTTTAGTTAAACGGTCACAGAACTCGGTTGCCTCATACCAAGAGATTTCTACCACCGGATGATTATTACTTCCATGCAAACTGGTACGCAGCTTCAATGCTCGATTAATCTGAGGCTGCTGGGCGATAGCCTTCCATTGTTGCTTGGTGATTGCATATTTGCTCATCAAGAAAGGCTTAACTTTTACTTCGTGCTGAGGCAACTCAGAATCGCTTGGCGTCTTTTCTGATGATCCCATGAGAAAAGTACCACCAATGACTACCAACATTTCTATTTCTACCTCACTAATCTTCTCAACCAAAGAGTAAGTAGAGTCATGAAAAGACGAGGTGCGTTCATCTGTAGAACTGAGTATTTGATAATCGTATCTGTATTCCTTAAGCCCTCCAAGGTTTTGGATTTCAGGTAGCTGCTTCAGAGAAGATATTTTATCAGGACTTCTTTTGATAGGATTTCCACTATCTTCTTCGTAAGCCAAAGGTTTGTCTAATCGGTTTTGAATGATTGGGTTATCAAACCTGAGAGATTGCAGCAGAGCTGATTCGGCAATCCTTGTAATCGCTGAAATATAGGACGGCTGCTCTGAATTATCAATCTTTAGAACCTGTTCCCAAAGGCTCTTAGCTAGGTCTAGTTCCTTATTTTCTTCTGCTTCAAGAGCGGCTTGTTTGAGAGACATAACATCATAACGACCGTTTCTTCCTCTTTTTATCTTTTGAGTTACCAGATTTGAAGATGTAGCTTTCCCTTTTTCTTTTGCGAAACCTCTTTTTTGCACGAGAACGCATGAGAACAGGAACGAATTCGATTTAGCAACAGATTCGCAACGAATATGTGGGGTTTGTCTTTGTTTTCCGTATTTACGATTTAGAACGACTAATTCTTGCTGCAAGGTTCTTTCTGTCTCTACTATTGTCAAAGGGCAATCATTAATTTGTCGCTTTAGATTCTGTACTAAAACGTAGGTAAACGCGCCTTGACGGATGGGAGCATCAATCTCCCAAGAAGACTCATTGGGTTTACACGAGAATATAGTTGTTATACCGTTGTACAAGGAACCTTCAGGTGCTGAGCCTTTTCTTCCTTCTACACGACACATATCTACGATAAGTATTATTTCTCCTGCATGGCTTCTTCTCAACCTCTCTACTATCCAATCCAATGAAATACCACTTCCTTCAGGATCCTCTAGATCTCCGTCGATAGGCAGCACATAGTCAGCGCCGTTGTATTGGACGCCATGCCCACTAAAAAACAGCCACAGGCTGTCTTCTTTAGACATAAATGGCTGCTCAAATTGATTGCGAAAGAAACGTCGCAACGGTGTTCGATAAGGAATCGTAGTCTCGTTATAGATCTTTGGCGAGTCATCTGAGAAAAGCCAAACTTGGTCGAATTTCGCATCTTCTTTTAAAAAATTAGCTACCAGCGCTGCATCAGCCTTTGCGTACTTGAGAGGATCCAATGACGAAAATTTATAGCCATTTACACCTATTGATATCCCATAATTCCTTTTCATTTTACCTATGCATTAGGGCGCTTAAACTTTAGAGTAATAGCACCTTTCCCACTAGACTCTGCATCGCAAGCGCCTATTAAACTGACTTTTCCTTTCCCGTTAATCTCAACAGATAAGGTCACTTCATCTAGTTGCATGTTGAAATCGCCGCCTGCTTGCTTCTCAGCTTGGTGGATTAGCTTTCCTATAAAACGTATTGTTCGCGACCATTCCTCTTGAACCTTCTCAGGGCTAACAGAACAAGACTTAAAAACTGAAGTAGCTTTTTGAGTTAAATCCTGTCCCCAACCTTTCTTACCCTCGGGTAAAGATGCATCAGAAGTTTCACGAGTAACAATCCAAATTGGTTCTTCTGTCATAAAACAAGCGCGCACTTAGATCTAGTTTACATAAGTCTACAGTCTTTCAAGGCTCAGCGCAGAGCCTTCGATCATGCTATTCGCACAAATGCTTTATCACTACGAAGAGCTTGTCTCATCTTCTTTGATTCCTAGCCTAAGACCTTTACTGCTATACTCTCGACGGCTAAAGCCTGGACTTTTTAGCGGCCTGAACCCTAGCAATAGCAAGGTAGACCAGTTCATTTCTTAGGCGTCGGCAGTATAGCTCCGATTTTTTCGCTTGCAAGTGTCGAACCATCGTTTCACAGCACTAACCCTTTGGCTTTAAAGCATGAACCATTGGTTGCAGCGCGTGATCGCTTTGTTTCATATCCTGAACCGGTGGTTTGTAGGCGCGATCGCTTCCAAACACCGCGCGATCGCTTCCAACGCCAGTCCAAACCTTTGCAACCATCGCCAAAAGGGTTTGAATGCGATCGCCCTCGCCTCCACCACCAACCCTTACGCTTCCAAACAGTTACCCAAGGCTCTCAAACAGCTTCAATTGCAAAGCAACAACCTGGCTGTTCTTTCTACGGGCACCACCGAGTAACCTTTCAGCATCAAAAACCGATATTTTCAGAGATCTCTCTGATCATAGGCTGCTACTTTGTTACATTCGGCGGGCAATCTTTAACTACAGACAGCTCATTCAAAGCCGCGCAAAAGAAACGCGCTCTCTTTGCGCCCCAGCCGTCTCTTTTACAACCTAAAAATCAATTAATTACAGTAGGGCATCAACCCATGACAACCGTTAACTTTTCCCGTCGTATCTCCGCCAAAACCATCAGCGCAGACATCAACGCCTACCACGGCCTTAGCACCATCATCGGCTACACCAGCAAGCGCGTTGAAGCAACGCCCAAAAGCCTAGAACTCGCCTACGACGATATGCTAGCCAAGCAAAAAAGAGAAGCCGAGCTTGCCGCCAACATGAAATCCGCAGCCGACGCCACCCGCCAGGCCGAAGTCGAATTTCATGCTGCTGTCCTTGCTATGAAAGAATCCGTACGCGGACAGTTTGGCCCCAACAGCGATGAAGCTCAGTCCGTTGGCTACAAGAAAAAGTCAGAATACAAGCGCCCTCGTCGTCGCAGCGCCTAGCCTTGACAATGCCAAGCCGCTAAAGCAAAACATACCCAAAAAAACAACGACACAAAAGCGCCTCGAAACAACTCCCCTCAAGGCGCTTTTTCTATGCGCGATCGCCATCTTTGTCCCACCGTCTCCGTCTCATTCTGTCAAATCCAGACCTTGCCATCTGTGTCTGCATCTTGACGACAGCCAAAAATCAGCCTATCGTCAATAGTACGGCTGTGATACCTATCACGGTCATTTCCTACAGAACTCAATTTTGCCGAGCGCCACCGGCAGGTGTTACTAGCACCGTACCGATGGCTAACCCCCACACTGAACAAGGCAGTCTGGAGGCTAGGGTCACTTTACCCTTTAGCCACCCCGATTTGCACTACGTCGCGGGGTGGCTTTGCTCTTTTGGGTTCTGGTTTCCTACCCAAAACCACATCCTTCGGAGACCAGATCTCATGTTTATTCCCACCGTTCAGGGCGCTTCCGCGCTCACAGCTTCTGCTGCCACAGCTTACACTTCCACACTCACACCCACACCCACCGCCGAGCCAATTCGTCATATGCTCTTTGGCAGCCTGGGCGCGGTGCAGTCCACCATCCGAGTGCTGCACAAACGCGGCTACGCCGAAGTCAACGACTGGAGCCAGCCCATTTCTACTGGCAGGCCCAACGAAGTCATGGCCATTTTGACCAAGCGAGTGATGCTAGAGCATCGCGATACCTAGAGCGCTATCTAGGTTTAGTGAAGTGCGATCGCTCTTTTGCCTGTCAATAATTCTGTTCTGATAAACTGTTCTAATAAAGTGCGATCGCCTTCTATTCATCAACATCTAGCCCCAAACTTATAGCGTGACTACGGCTTTGACAACATGGCCCAAGCTCAACGCAAAACAGAACATGGGATCGATTTACTAAAATCTCTCTTTAAAGTGAAATAGCCCTAAAATGAAATAGTCCTAAAGTGGAGTAGTCCTAAAGTGGAGTAGTCCTAAAGCTTACACAGTTTGGGCTTCGCTAGTGCTGATATCTGCTTCCTCATTGGCCGCTTCCTCGTTGGCCAGCAATACCCGGTGTGTCTTCACCAGTCGATAAGCCAGAAAGACCAACAGCACACCCATATATGCGCTCAAAGCACCCCACAACAAAGTCTCACTCTGCTGATATATTCCCAACAGCAGCAACGGTAAAAATCCTATCCCAAAACCCAACAAAGCCCCTTGGCGCAGGGTCGCACCGTCTTTGATGCCGGTAAAGTAGCTCTCTAGCATGAAAGCCACTGCCGTCAAACTGAGTAACGGCACCAGCCAAATCGCATACTGCTGCATAGCTTTAGAGACTTCTGAATGGTTGGTTAGCAGCTTGAATACGGTGTTGGGCAGTAGCACCGTGCTGAGGGCAAAAGTGAGCGCGATCGCAACCCCAGTCACCAGTGCGACTCTCAGCACGGGCATTATCTGTTCTACCTTTCCTTTTCCCTTAAAATTTCCAATCAGCGTTTGCGCAGTCATGCCCACGCCCTGCACCGTAAACTGGCTAAGCAGCGCAATTTGCAACAGCAATCCATTTTCTGCTAGGGTCTGCGTGCCAAAGGCGGCGCTTGCATTGGTGAATAGGGTGTAGGCCGAAATCAAAGCGAGAAAACGAACCAGAATATTGCTATTGAGCGCTACTGCCGAGGCTAGTTCTTGGCGGTTCGCGATTTTGGCGAGCGCTGGCTTTAGCAATGACCACTGCGTTGTGAGCGCGACGGCTACTAGACCCACAGCCAGGGCCAAATACTGACTGAGCGCGGTAGCCAGCCCTGCGCCCATGCTCTGCCAGCCCCACTGCACAATCATGATGTAGTCAAACAGCACGTTAGTGCCATTGCCCACCAGAGAGATGAGGAACACAATGCCATTCATCTCGCGGCCCAAGAACCAGCCAATTAAAACAAAGTTTAGCAAGACGGCAGGCGCGCCCCAGATTCGGGCGTTGAAGTAGTCTAGCCCGGCGCTTTCAATGTCTGACGAGCCGGAGAGCAGCCAGAAGCCTAGTTTATGAATGGGGTATTGAAACAAGAGCGTGATAGTTGCGATCGCTAGTGCAATCAAACCGCAGCGCAATAGCCCTACTAGCACCGCTGTCTCGTCGCCTTGCCCCACTGCATTTGCCGTTAGCGCGTTGGTGCTGTTGCGCAAAAACTTCAAAATGCGATAGAGATAGTCAAACAGCAGACCGCCTAAGATCACACCCGCCAGGTAGTTAATATCTGCCAAGTGCCCTAAAAATGCCGCATCACATAAGCCTGCCAGCGGCACCATCATATTCGATAAAACAGCAACCGTCGCCAGCCGGTAAAAGCGGGGTAGAAAGCTGCGATATTGAGCTGGAATAGAAAAGACCATGAGCCAAGATGCAGAAGGGAATCTGCCATAATCTTACCAACCGCAAGATTGGAATCTCTCCGCCATGAGAAAAGTCGTAGTCACGGAAAAATAGTCATGGGAAAATCACACGGCGATCGCAGCATCAATATCGGTGGAAACGTTGACGGCAGCGCTATTGTGGTCGGCGATGGCAATACCGTCAGCCGCCAGACCAGCCATCAGATCAGCCGCCAGACCAGCAATCAGGCCAGTATTGAGACGAGTTCGGTGCCCAGTACAGCCCCGTCGAAACGCAAGCTATTGATTTTGGCCGCTAGTCCGCAAGGGTCTAGCCGCCTGCGGTTGGATGAAGAGGTCAGAGAGATTAGCGAAGGGCTAAAGCGCGCGGCACAAAGAGATGCGTTTGAAATTGCCCAGCGGTGGGCCGTGCGACCCCGAGATTTTCAGCGGGCGATGTTGGAAGAGCGACCGCAGATTGTTCATTTTTCTGGGCAGCACAAAGGGGCTGTCGGGCTACATTTTGAGACTGAGACAGGCGGCGCACAGCGAGTAGACGCGTCAGCTCTAGCGGCTTTGTTCAAGCTGTTTTCGCTGAAGGCCAAAACGGACTGTGTGGTGCTCAGTCGCTGCTATGCCCCAGATCAAGCAGCTGCGATCGCTCAGTATGTGCCCTATGTGGTTGGCATGATGCAGTCAATGGACGACAGCGCCGCCATTGAGTTTGTAGTCGGCTTTTACGATGCGCTCGGCAATGGAGAATCGGTCGCGTTTGCGTTTGAATCTGGCAAGGTGGCAATGGCGCTGAATGCGTCAGACTGCGCGGAAATGCCAGTGCTGCTGTCAAATGACTAAAGAACTACTAGAGATAGCGCCTCAGGGTGACTCTCAGGGCGACTCTCAGGGCGACTCTCAGGGCGACTGACGAATTTATGAATTGGAAGATTCGTGAGCCGATGAATTAGACAACGACTAGTTCAAGAGATATTCTTGCGTGGGTGGTGGAATGGTCACTGTGATAGAGACTACGCTGTCAGTCTCTTCTCCGGTGCTGTCAACAACTGTAAATTTGAAGCTGTTGATATATTCACCATACTGGTCAGAGGGAAGATCGCTATCAGGAAAATAGGTAACGCTGCCGTCGCCGTTGTTTTGCAGTTCGCCGCTAGCGTCAATCGGCTCTACCAAAGCTATTTCAACCGAATTGTCATCCGGATCGTAAGCTTGCGACGATTGCAATAGATTGAACGTGTAAGCACCACCGGGCTTAAAGTCTAACCCTTGCTGAAGATATAAAGAGACCGTCTGCACAACCGGCGGCTGAGAAGAGTCTGGGCTTTGGTCTTGCGCTGAGCTGGGGTTTTGCACTGGGCTGGGGGTTTGCGTCGAGCCGGGGCTTGTGGTTGGGGGTTGGTTTGGCGCTGGTCTCGGATTTGGGGCCGAGGTAGGGTTTGGTTCAGCGCCAGCACGACGGCTAGTGCTAGTGCTAGTGCCTGAAAGTGGAATGATGTAAACATTACGCGCGTTGCTTTCAATCACGAGCTGCCCCATGCGATCGCCCGTCTCACTGGGTGAAAACAATACAGAGACCACACAGGTCTGCTCAGGCAGCAGCTCGTTTGCCGTACAGCTCTGTTCGGCCACTTCAAAATCTACGCTATCTGCCGTCTTGTCTGCTATCTCTTCTGCTATCTTCAAAGGCCCAATCGCCAAAGCTGCCCTGCCGCTGTTGGTAATTTTCAAAGTTTTGCGACTGCTTTGACCGCGTGCAACTTCTCCAAAAACCAGCGCGTCTGCATCCAAACTTAGCGCTGGCCTTGCTGCCGACTCACCCGGTTCGCTCTCTTGAGCGTCACCCCGTGCCAAGTCACCGAATATAGTTCCTTCTTTTCCAGTCTCGCCTAGCTGAGTCTCTTTTTGTTCAGCCTCGTTTACATCTGGTGAAACCGGCCTCGGCCAGTCGCTAGCCCAAATAAAGCCACCCACAGCGCCTGCGATCACCACCCCCGCGATCGCCGCCCAGCCGACAAATCCACTTACCCTGCGGCTAATCGGCCCAGTGCTGCCGGTCGCTAAGTCATCCTCAGAAACTGGCGGCATCAGCAAGCCCAAATTGTGACGAGAGACCGCAGCCCCTGCAAAGTCTTTTGCTCGCTCCCGCATAGCGATCGCTCTAGAGAGCCAGTATTCGGCCTGGGTCGCGTTGCCTAGCGCGATCGCACTGGTTCCCAGCTGATGCAAAGCCCACGCTTCTGTCCGTCCATCTCCTAGCTGCTGCGCGGCCTGCAAACTATGCGACAGCATCCGCTCCCACTGCTGCCATCGTTTTCCCATCGACAGGGGCGCATCTAGCTTTCGCACCAAAGACAGGCTGCGCTGCCACTGCCCGGTTCGCTGCGTCCAGTCTAGTAAATGCAGCATGGCGTCCAGGTTATGGGTACTGGCCCTACCGGCAAAATAATCGGCAGCGCTTTGCAGCAAAGGCTGAGGATCGAAGACTTGAGTTACTGCTTCGGTAAGATCTGCGCAGATTTGATAGCCTGCATCGGTAGCGTTCACAAGCTGTAGGCTGGCAAGCTGGTCTAAGATCTCAGCCGTATTAGGGAACCGGGCGATCGCCTGCGCCTGCTCAGCCGTCAGCGCAATCTCGCCCATTGCTCCCATCAGTGCCAGAGCGCGCTTTTGAGCCGGAGAAAGCGTTTTGATAGTGCTGGTAAATACAGACTGACTCAGCGCTAATTTTTCTAAGTCTGCGGCGGCTAGACCCGAGTGACTAGCTGCGGTCTGTCGCTGAATTGCCTGCATAGACGCCAGCCAAGTCGTCAGGGAGGCGTTTTGGACCCTATCTTGAGCCTTGATTTGGGCGGCGGCTCTGCGCAGGTGAAGCGGATTGCCAAAGAGGGCCGCGCACAGTGACTCGGCGGCAGTTCTCTCAGCCTCGGAAAGGGGGCGATTTAGATCTTGTTGTAAAAGGGCGATCGCAGCTTCAATCGGCAGTCCAGGCAGGGCAATATCGGTTCCTTCTCGCCAATACAGCCGCTCGTCAGACACGAGTAAGAACGTACACTTAGGCAGGGCTGCTATTAGCCATTCCATCTCTTCTTTATCCAAACGCAGCCCGTTCAAAATGACCAGCGCCGCTTTCTCTTTTAGAGACTGTTGTATTTGACCATAGCTAGGCTTAAAAGCCGGTATCGCCTCATAAAAAACATCGTAAAGGGATTGCAATAGATCGGCTGCGGCCTGCCTGAGCGCTGGCAGATAGATTACACCATCTGCAAAGCGACTAGTTAGATCTAACTGATGCGAGAGATGCCGTAATAAAGCCGTTTTGCCAAATCCTGGCTTGGCATAAATCTCGACGGGTAGCCCCTGCAATAAAGTCTCGTGAATGACGGGTAAAACGGTTTGTCTATCTAGTAAGTTGGTAAACGGCGGTGGTTTAAGCGCTAGCGGCGTTGGTCTAGCTTGAATAGCGGGGGCAGCCGCTACATTTAGCACGCCACCATGATCGACGTTGTACGTATAGCTATATAGCTGGTTGCTGCTGCCGACAATCAGCGGACCGCTCATATTGCCGTCAATATTTATGCTGACATCGCTGAGTGGTTTTTCCTGCTGTAAAGCGGGTGAATTGGGCGCGAGCTGAGTGAGCTTCTGGGCGATCGCAGGCGCGGCTGATATTAGTAAGTCTTCTTGCCACAGTGGCTGTACCTGCTGCGGTAGCCGACCGCTCACTTTCACCAGCTTGGTCCATCCCAGTGACAGCTCCGCCTTTGCTTGCCTCAGCGTCTGCCGCAAAAGGGCCAGCAGTGGTTTTACCGCCAGCGCCGCCTCCGACTGGCCGTCTAGCGGCTCTAGCGTAACGTACAGCAAGCCATCGTTTTGTCGTAGGCTCACTTTCGTTACAACCTGGTGGGCTGCAAAAGCTTTGTTCAAAGCCGCCGCAATCTGATTGCTGTAGGTGGTTTGACGATGGTTAGCGGTCATAAGCCTGCGGTAGAAGTGACCCGAAAAAGAGGATGAAGAGAGACAGTGTCTTTAAAGAAACGTGACCCCGGAGATCTATTAGAAGAAACCTATTAGAAGAAACCTATTAGAGACCTATTTTAGATGGCGGCAGTAGGCAGATCTAAGGTGTGGCATCAGTATATTGCCACATATGTAGCGCCAGATAAGTTCGATATGGCACAAACCAGGCAGCGGTTTTTACGGTCTTCCTCCGCTTGCTGGTCAGCTTCTCTAGCGTTTTGCGGGCCGTCACATCGCCGTTGGGCCAAATATCTTCATCTCCAAAGTAAAAAATGCCCATCATATCAGCAGTCCACGGGCCCACGCCCCAAAGTGCAATCAGGCGTTTTGTTCTCTCTACAGCAGAAAGCTGACTGAGTTCTGTTGGATCTAGCTGCCCTCGAAGCGCTGCTTGTGCGATCGCCTTTACCGTTTTTACCTTCGCCGCCGACAGCCCGCAGCTTTTCAACACCGCGCCATCGACCCAATCAAAATAATCAATCAAATTCTCGTTGCTAGCGCTCAATACCACGCGCCCCCAAATTGTCTGGGCGGCGCGAATAGATAGCTGCTGCCCGGTGACTGCTCTGCACAATCGTTCGGGAAACGGAATGTCTTGGTTGGGCACCAGCTGGATAGGGCCGTTGTGTGCGATCGCGGCGGCTAGCGTAGGGCTAAGATTGGATGCGATCGCACACAGCCTCTGATGAATCTCTATCGCCTTCTCCGCCTGCACCTAACTGTCGAGTCCTTATCTTTGCAACCTTACTCTACGGGCTTACTCTACGGGCTTATTCTACGGCCTTATTCTACAGGCACATAGTCGTAGCCGCTGCCCGACCGATTACCGGGCTCCACCGTCACCAGCTGTGAAGGCTGATTGAGATCGCCCGAGGGCAAAAACCGAATCGGATCGGTTGCTCCCTCAATTGTCGTACTCGAACTTGCCAAGGCTTCGGCTATGCCCGAGCGGCTCGCATCTACTGCTAGACCGGCTGCCAACGCCTTTACCGCGTCGTAAGCAGTGGCTGTTCGCCAGTTGATATCGCCGCCCCAAAGCTGCCGAGATTCGGCCACAAAGGGACTCTGCTCATGGCTCAAAATGTGCCACGGCACAGCAACCGTTAATCCTTCAGCATTGCCTCGACCCACGTCTAGCACTTTGGGATTGTACAAACTATCGCCCCCAACCATCGGCAGCGCTTGCTGGTTTACCGCAATAATCTGATTGGCAGCGTCAATAGTGGCTGTATTGAGCGCCAGCATCAATACAGTCGCGCCCTTTTCCTTGGCTGCCTGCACGGCTCTGCCCGCGCTAAATCCTGGCTCGCTCACGTCGTAATCAGCCACCACGTTGCCGCCATTGCTTAGCAGCTCTGTCGTAAACTCTGACTTTACAGAGTTGCTGTAGGCGCTATCGCTGGTGTAGAAAACCGCGGCTTTATCCCGATTTAGCTGGTTGAGGACATAGCGTGAGAGCGTGGCAGCCGCAAGGCGATCGCTCGGCACCGTCCGAAAAATGTAGCCCCCCAGCTCCGAAATTTTTACCGCTGTGCTCGTTGGTGAAATCATCGGCAGCTCGCCTGCTTCGTAAATTTCGGCAGCGGCCAGCGTCGTGCCGCTCGAAAAGTGACCCACCACTCCTAGCACTTCTGGGGTTTCTACTAGCTCAGATGCGATCGCTTTGGCCGTCTCTTCATTGTCGTTGTCATCAACCAGCAGTAGCTTTACTGGCGTCCCGTTAATACCGCCCGACTCATTGATATCTGTTTGCGCCTGCGCGGCCCCTCGCATTAGCTCTAGAGCTGGATTTACCGCTGAGCCAACCGGCACAATCACTGCCAGCGTGTAGGCAGGCGCGTCGCCAATCTCAGCGTTGTTCAAATAAATCAGCGATTCGGGATCGTTTCGATCCTCATTTAGCGCTGCCGTAAACCCTACTTTCGCCGCTGCATAGTCGCCAGATGCCAGTGCCGCTAGCCCCTCTTGCTTAGCTTCAGAGACCGCCCCCGGCAAAATCGACTGACCAGCGGTGCCATCCGCACCGGCCAAACCCTGCTGGCGAGAATCCTCAGCACCAGAGCGATCTGCGCCTGTTGTGCGATCGCCATTTCCATTAGACGCACTGCCATTAGACGCACCGCCATCAAACAGCTGGCCCTTTATCCACCAAGCGCCGCCCCCCAAAATTGCAGCGGTCACGAGTAAAGATACGATCAGAGCCGGTAGCTCGTTTTTCTTGGCCATGTGATTAGCAGCCGAAGCCTAGATTTAAAAGCGCTTTAGTTAGTCACATAATACGGGAAAGCAACCGGAAAATTAGCCGAAAAATCACCTACCCAAAGTCAATAGATAGCTCGCACTGAGGTTTACCATTCTATAGAGCAGGCAACCCATCGTCTATCTTATGGCTCAAACGATCTACAGTGGCTAACCCTTCATTCAAGTAGCCGTACTCTTCGATGCAGTCGTACACACATTCATTTACCTGCCCGATCCTCTGGTTTGCTGGCCTGAACCCTTGGTTTGCCAGCGCGATCGCTTCCAAACACCGCGCGATCGCTTCCAACGCCAGTCCAAACCTTTGCAACCATCGCCAAAAGGGTTTGAATGCGATCGCCCTCGCCTCCACCACCAACCCTTACGCTTCCAAACAGTTACCCAAGGCTCTCAAACAGCTTCAATTGCAAAGCAACAACCTGGCTGTTCTTTCTACGGGCACCACCGAGTAACCTTTCAGCATCAAAAACCGATATTTTCAGAGATCTCTCGGATCATAGGCTGCTACTTTGTTACATTCGGCGGGCAATCTTTAACTACAGACAGCTCATTCAAAGCCGCGCCAAAGAAACGCGCTCTCTTTGCGCCCCAGCCGTCTCTTTTACAACCTAAAAATCAATTAATTACAGTAGGGCATCAACCCATGACAACCGTTAACTTTTCCCGTCGTATCTCCGCCAAAACCATCAGCGCAGACATCAACGCCTACCACGGCCTTAGCACCATCATCGGCTACACCAGCAAGCGCGTTGAAGCAACGCCCAAAAGCCTAGAACTCGCCTACGACGATATGCTAGCCAAGCAAAAAAGAGAAGCCGAGCTTGCCGCCAACATGAAATCCGCAGCCGACGCCACCCGCCAGGCCGAAGTCGAATTTCATGCTGCTGTCCTTGCTATGAAAGAATCCGTACGCGGACAGTTTGGCCCCAACAGCGATGAAGCTCAGTCCGTTGGCTACAAGAAAAAGTCAGAATACAAGCGCCCTCGTCGTCGCAGCGCCTAGCCTTGACAATGCCAAGCCGCTAAAGCAAAACATACCCAAAAAAACAACAACACAAAAGCGCCTCGAAACAACTCCCCTCAAGGCGCTTTTTCTATGCGCGATCGCCATCTCCGTCTCATTCTGTCAAATCCAGACCTTGCCATCTGTGTCTGCATCTTGACGACAGCCAAAAATCAGCCTATCGTCAATAGTACGGCTGTGATACCTATCACGGTCATTTCCTACAGAACTCAATTTTGCCGAGCGCCACCGGCAGGTGTTACTAGCACCGTACCGATGGCTAACCCCCACACTGACATCAGCAGTCTGGAGGCTAGGGTCACTTTACCCTTTAGCCACCCCGATTTGCACTACGTCGCGGGGTGGCTTTGCTCTTTTGGGTTCTGGTTTCCTACCCAAAACCACATCCTTCGGAGACCAGATCTCATGTTTATTCCCACCGTTCAGGGCGCTTCCGCGCTCACAGCTTCTGCTGCCACAGCTTCCACTTCCACACTCACACCCACACCCACCGCCGAGCCAATTCGTCATATGCTCTTTGGCAGCCTGGGCGCGGTGCAGTCCACCATCCGAGTGCTGCACAAACGCGGCTACGCCGAAGTCAACGACTGGAGCCAGCCCATTTCTACCGGCAGGCCCAACGAAGTCATGGCCATTTTGACCAAGCGAGTGATGCTAGAGCATCGCGATACCTAGAGCGCTATCTAGGTTTAGTGAAGTGCGATCGCTCTTTTGCCTGTCAATAATTCTGTTCTGATAAACTGTTCTAATAAAGTGCGATCGCCTTCTATTCATCAACATCTAGCCCCAAACTTATAGCGTGACTACGGCTTTGACAACATGGCCCAAGCTCAACGCAAAACAGAACATGGGCTCGATTTACTAAAATCTCTCTTTAAAGTGAAATAGCCCTAAAATGAAATAGTCCTAAAGTGGAGTAGTCCTAAAGTGGAGTAGTCCTAAAGCTTACACAGCTTGGGCTTCGCTAGTGCTGATATCTGCTTCCTCATTGGCCGCTTCCTCGTTGGCCAGCAATACCCGGTGTGTCTTCACCAGTCGATAAGCCAGAAAGACCAACAGCACACCCATATACGCGCTCAAAGCACCCCACAACAAAGTCTCACTCTGCTGATATATTCCCAACAGCAGCAACGGTAAAAATCCTATCCCAAAACCCAACAAAGCCCCTTGGCGCAGGGTCGCACCGTCTTTGATGCCGGTAAAGTAGCTCTCTAGCATGAAAGCCACTGCCGTCAAACTGAGTAACGGCACCAGCCAAATCGCATACTGCTGCATAGCTTTAGAGACTTCTGAATGGTTGGTTAGCAGCTTGAATACGGTGTTGGGCAGTAGCACCGTGCTGAGGGCAAAAGTGAGCGCGATCGCAACCCCAGTCACCAGCGCGACTCTCAGCACGGGCATTATCTGTTCTACCTTTCCTTTTCCCTTAAAATTTCCAATCAGCGTTTGCGCAGTCATGCCCACGCCCTGCACCGTAAACTGGCTAAGCAGCGCAATTTGCAACAGCAATCCATTTTCTGCTAGGGTCTGCGTGCCAAAGGCGGCGCTTGCATTGGTGAATAGGGTGTAGGCCGAAATCAAAGCGAGAAAACGAACCAGAATATTGCTATTGAGCGCTACTGCCGAGGCTAGTTCTTGGCGGTTCGCGATTTTGGCGAGCGCTGGCTTTAGCAATGACCACTGCGTTGTGAGCGCGACGGCTACTAGACCCACAGCCAGGGCCAAATACTGACTGAGCGCGGTAGCCAGCCCTGCGCCCATGCTCTGCCAGCCCCACTGCACAATCATGATGTAGTCAAACAGCACGTTGGTGCCATTGCCCACCAGCGAGATGAGGAACACAATGCCATTCATCTCGCGGCCCAAGAACCAGCCAATTAAAACAAAGTTTAGCAAGACGGCAGGCGCGCCCCAGATTCGGGCGTTGAAGTAGTCTAGCCCGGCGCTTTCAATGTCTGACGAGCCGGAGAGCAGCCAGAAGCCTAGTTTATGAATGGGGTATTGAAACAAGAGCGTGATAGTTGCGATCGCTAGTGCAATCAAACCGCAGCGCAATAGCCCTACTAGCACCGCTGTCTCGTCGCCTTGCCCCACTGCATTTGCCGTTAGCGCGTTGGTGCTGTTGCGCAAAAACTTCAAAATGCGATAGAGATAGTCAAACAGCAGACCGCCTAAGATCACACCCGCCAGGTAGTTAATATCTGCCAAGTGCCCTAAAAATGCCGCATCACATAAGCCTGCCAGCGGCACCATCATATTCGATAAAACAGCAACCGTCGCCAGCCGGTAAAAGCGGGGTAGAAAGCTGCGATATTGAGCTGGAATAGAAAAGACCATGAGCCAAGATGCAGAAGGGAATCTGCCATAATCTTACCAACCGCAAGATTGGAATCTCTCCGCCATGAGAAAAGTCGTAGTCACGGAAAAATAGTCATGGGAAAATCACACGGCGATCGCAGCATCAATATCGGTGGAAACGTTGACGGCAGCGCTATTGTGGTCGGCGATGGCAATACCGTCAGCCGCCAGACCAGCCATCAGATCAGCCGCCAGACCAGCAATCAGGCCAGTATTGAGACGAGTTCGGTGCCCAGTACGGCCCCGTCGAAACGCAAGCTATTGATTTTGGCCGCTAGTCCGCAAGGGTCTAGCCGCCTGCGGTTGGATGAAGAGGTCAGAGAGATTAGCGAAGGGCTAAAGCGCGCGGCACAAAGAGATGCGTTTGAAATTGCCCAGCGGTGGGCCGTGCGACCCCGAGATTTTCAGCGGGCGATGTTGGAAGAGCGACCGCAGATTGTTCATTTTTCTGGGCAGCACAAAGGGGCTGTCGGGCTACATTTTGAGACTGAGACAGGCGGCGCACAGCGAGTAGACGCGTCAGCTCTAGCGGCTTTGTTCAAGCTGTTTTCGCTGAAGGCCAAAACGGACTGTGTGGTGCTCAGTCGCTGCTATGCCCCAGATCAAGCAGCTGCGATCGCTCAGTATGTGCCCTATGTGGTTGGCATGATGCAGTCAATGGATGACAGCGCCGCCATTGAGTTTGTAGTCGGCTTTTACGATGCGCTCGGCAATGGAGAATCGGTCGCGTTTGCGTTTGAATCTGGCAAGGTGGCAATGGCGCTGAATGCGTCAGACTGCGCGGAAATGCCAGTGCTGCTGTCAAATGACTAAAGAACTACTAGAGATAGCGCCTCAGGGTGACTCTCAGGGCGACTCTCAGGGCGACTCTCAGGGCGACTGACGAATTTATGAATTGGAAGATTCGTGAGCCGATGAATTAGACGATGACTAGTTCAAGAGATATTCTTGCGTGGGTGGTGGAATGGTCACTGTGATAGAGACTACGCTGTCAGTCTCTTCTCCGGTGCTGTCAACAACTGTAAATTTGAAGCTGTTGATATATTCACCATACTGGTCAGAGGGAAGATCGCTATCAGGAAAATAGGTAACGCTGCCGTCGCCGTTGTTTTGCAGTTCGCCGCTAGCGTCAATCGGCTCTACCAAAGCTATTTCAACCGAATTGTCATCCGGATCGTAAGCTTGCGACGATTGCAATAGATTGAACGTGTAAGCACCACCGGGCTTAAAGTCTGACCCTTGCTGAAGATATAAAGAGACCGTCTGCACAACCGGCGGCTGAGAAGAGTCTGGGCTTTGGTCTTGCGCTGAGCTGGGGTTTTGCACTGGGCTGGGGGTTTGCGTCGAGCCGGGGCTTGTGGTTGGGGGTTGGTTTGGCGCTGGTCTCGGATTTGGGGCCGAGGTAGGGTTTGGTTCAGCGCCAGCACGACGGCTAGTGCTAGTGCTAGTGCCTGAAAGTGGAATGATGTAAACATTACGCGCGTTGCTTTCAATCACGAGCTGCCCCACGCGATCGCCCGTCTCACTGGGTGAAAACAATACAGAGACCACACAGGTCTGCTCAGGCAGCAGCTCGTTTGCCGTACAGCTCTGTTCGGCCACTTCAAAATCTACGCTATCTGCCGTCTTGTCTGCTATCTCTTCTGCTATCTTCAAAGGCCCAATCGCCAAAGCTGCCCTGCCGCTGTTGGTAATTTTCAAAGTTTTGCGACTGCTTTGACCGCGTGCAACTTCTCCAAAAACCAGCGCGTCTGCATCCAAACTTAGCGCTGGCCATGCTGCCGACTCACCCGGTTCGCTCTCTTGAGCGTCACCCCGTGCCAAGTCACCGAATATAGTTCCTTCTTTTCCAGTCTCGCCTAGCTGAGTCTCTTTTTGTTCAGCCTCGTTTACATCTGGTGAAACCGGCCTCGGCCAGTCGCTAGCCCAAATAAAGCCACCCACAGCGCCTGCGATCACCACCCCCGCGATCGCCGCCCAGCCGACAAATCCACTTACCCTGCGGCTAATCGGCCCAGTGCTGCCAGTCGCTAAGTCATTCTCAGAAACTGGCGGCGGCATCAGCAAGCCCAAATTGTGACGAGAGACCGCAGCCCCTGCAAAGTCTTTTGCTCGCTCCCGCATAGCGATCGCTCTAGAGAGCCAGTATTCGGCCTGGGTCGCGTTGCCTAGCGCGATCGCACTGGTTCCCAGCTGATGCAAAGCCCACGCTTCTGTCCGTCCATCTCCTAGCTGCTGCGCGGCCTGCAAACTATGCGACAGCATCCGCTCCCACTGCTGCCATCGTTTTCCCATCGACAGGGGCGCATCTAGCTTTCGCACCAAAGACAGGCTGCGCTGCCACTGCCCGGTTCGCTGCGTCCAGTCTAGTAAATGCAGCATGGCGTCCAGGTTATGGGTACTGGCCCTACCGGCAAAATAATCGGCAGCGCTTTGCAGCAAAGGCTGAGGATCGAAGACTTGAGTTACTGCTTCGGTAAGATCTGCGCAGATTTGATAGCCTGCATCGGTAGCGTTCACAAGCTGTAGGCTGGCAAGCTGGTCTAAGATCTCAGCCGTATTAGGGAACCGGGCGATCGCCTGCGCCTGCTCAGCCGTCAGCGCAATCTCGCCCATTGCTCCCATCAGTGCCAGAGCGCGCTTTTGAGCCGGAGAAAGCGTTTTGATAGTGCTGGTAAATACAGACTGACTCAGCGCTAATTTTTCTAAGTCTGCGGCGGCTAGACCCGAGTGACTAGCTGCGGTCTGTCGCTGAATTGCCTGCATAGACGCCAGCCAAGTCGTCAGGGAGGCGTTTTGGACCCTATCTTGAGCCTTGATTTGGGCGGCGGCTCTGCGCAGGTGAAGCGGATTGCCAAAGAGGGCCGCGCACAGTGACTCGGCGGCAGTTCTCTCAGCCTCGGAAAGGGGGCGATTTAGATCTTGTTGTAAAAGGGCGATCGCAGCTTCAATCGGCAGTCCAGGCAGGGCAATATCGGTTCCTTCTCGCCAATACAGCCGCTCGTCAGACACGAGTAAGAACGTACACTTAGGCAGGGCTGCTATTAGCCATTCCATCTCTTCTTTATCCAAACGCAGCCCGTTCAAAATGACCAGCGCCGCTTTCTCTTTTAGAGACTGTTGTATTTGACCATAGCTAGGCTTAAAAGCCGGTATCGCCTCATAAAAAACATCGTAAAGGGATTGCAATAGATCGGCTGCGGCCTGCCTGAGCGCTGGCAGATAGATTACACCATCTGCAAAGCGACTAGTTAGATCTAACTGATGCGAGAGATGCCGTAATAAAGCCGTTTTGCCAAATCCTGGCTTGGCATAAATCTCGACGGGTAGCCCCTGCAATAAAGTCTCGTGAATGACGGGTAAAACGGTTTGTCTATCTAGTAAGTTGGTAAACGGCGGTGGTTTAAGCGCTAGCGGCGTTGGTCTAGCTTGAATAGTGGGGGCAGCCGCTACATTTAGCACGCCACCATGATCGACGTTGTACGTATAGCTATATAGCTGGTTGCTGCTGCCGACAATCAGCGGACCGCTCATATTGCCGTCAATATTTATGCTGACATCGCCGAGTGGTTTTTCCTGCTGTAAAGCGGGTGAATTGGGCGCGAGCTGAGTGAGCTTCTGGGCGATCGCAGGCGCGGCTGATATTAGTAAGTCTTCTTGCCACAGTGGCTGTACCTGCTGCGGTAGCCGACCGCTCACTTTCACCAGCTTGGTCCATCCCAGTGACAGCTCCGCCTTTGCTTGCCTCAGCGTCTGCCGCAAAAGGGCCAGCAGTGGTTTTACCGCCAGCGCCGCCTCCGACTGGCCGTCTAGCGGCTCTAGCGTAACGTACAGCAAGCCATCGTTTTGTCGTAGGCTCACTTTCGTTACAACCTGGTGGGCTGCAAAAGCTTTGTTCAAAGCCGCCGCAATCTGATTGCTGTAGGTGGTTTGACGATGGTTAGCGGTCATAAGCCTGCGGTAGAAGTGACCCGAAAAAGAGGATGAAGAGAGACAGTGTCTTTAAAGAAACGTGACCCCAGAGATCTGTTAGAAGAAACTATTAGAAGAAACCTATTAGAAGAAACCTATTAGAGACCTATTTTAGATGGCGGCAGTAGGCAGCTCTAAGGTGTGGCATCAGTATATTGCCACATATGTAGCGCCAGATAAGTTCGATATGGCACAAACCAGGCAGCGGTTTTTACGGTCTTCCTCCGCTTGCTGGTCAGCTTCTCTAGCGTTTTGCGGGCCGTCACATCGCCGTTGGGCCAAATATCTTCATCTCCAAAGTAAAAAATGCCCATCATATCAGCAGTCCACGGGCCCACGCCCCAAAGTGCAATCAGGCGTTTTGTTCTCTCTACAGCAGAAAGCTGACTGAGTTCTGTTGGATCTAGCTGCCCTCGAAGCGCTGCCTGTGCGATCGCCTTTACCGTTTTTACCTTCGCCGCCGACAGCCCGCAGCTTTTCAACACCGCGCCATCGACCCAATCAAAATAATCAATCAAATTCTCGTTGCTAGCGCTCAATACCACGCGCCCCCAAATTGTCTGGGCGGCGCGAATAGATAGCTGCTGCCCGGTGACTGCTCTGCACAATCGTTCGGGAAACGGAATGTCTTGGTTGGGCACCAGCTGGATAGGGCCGTTGTGTGCGATCGCGGCGGCTAGCGTAGGGCTAAGATTGGATGCGATCGCACACAGCCTCTGATGAATCTCTATCGCCTTCTCCGCCTGCACCTAACTGTCGAGTCCTTATCTTTGCAACCTTACTCTACGGGCTTACTCTACGGGCTTATTCTACGGCCTTATTCTACAGGCACATAGTCGTAGCCGCTGCCCGACCGATTACCGGGCTCCACCGTCACCAGCTGTGAAGGCTGATTGAGATCGCCCGAGGGCAAAAACCGAATCGGATCGGTTGCTCCCTCAATTGTCGTACTCGAACTTGCCAAGGCTTCGGCTATGCCCGAGCGGCTCGCATCTACTGCTAGACCGGCTGCCAACGCCTTTACCGCGTCGTAAGCAGTGGCTGTTCGCCAGTTGATATCGCCGCCCCAAAGCTGCCGAGATTCGGCCACAAAGGGACTCTGCTCATGGCTCAAAATGTGCCACGGCACAGCAACCGTTAATCCTTCAGCATTGCCTCGACCCACGTCTAGCACTTTGGGATTGTACAAACTATCGCCCCCAACCATCGGCAGCGCTTGCTGGTTTACCGCAATAATCTGATTGGCAGCGTCAATAGTGGCTGTATTGAGCGCCAGCATCAATACAGTCGCGCCCTTTTCCTTGGCTGCCTGCACGGCTCTGCCCGCGCTAAATCCTGGCTCGCTCACGTCGTAATCAGCCACCACGTTGCCGCCATTGCTTAGCAGCTCTGTCGTAAACTCTGACTTTACAGAGTTGCTGTAGGCGCTATCGCTGGTGTAGAAAACCGCGGCTTTATCCCGATTTAGCTGGTTGAGGACATAGCGTGAGAGCGTGGCAGCCGCAAGGCGATCGCTCGGCACCGTCCGAAAAATGTAGCCCCCCAGCTCCGAAATTTTTACCGCTGTGCTCGTTGGTGAAATCATCGGCAGCTCGCCTGCTTCGTAAATTTCGGCAGCGGCCAGCGTCGTGCCGCTCGAAAAGTGACCCACCACTCCTAGCACTTCTGGGGTTTCTACTAGCTCAGATGCGATCGCTTTGGCCGTCTCTTCATTGTCGTTGTCGTCAACCAGCAGTAGCTTTACTGGCGTCCCGTTAATACCGCCCGACTCATTGATATCTGTTTGCGCCTGCGCGGCCCCTCGCATTAGCTCTAGAGCTGGATTTACCGCCGAGCCAACCGGCACAATCACTGCCAGCGTGTAGGCAGGCGCGTCGCCAATCTCAGCGTTGTTCAAATAAATCAGCGATTCGGGATCGTTTCGATCCTCATTTAGCGCTGCCGTAAACCCTACTTTCGCCGCTGCATAGTCGCCAGATGCCAGTGCCGCTAGCCCCTCTTGCTTAGCTTCAGAGACCGCCCCCGGCAAAATCGACTGACCAGCGGTGCCATCCGCACCGGCCAAACCCTGCTGGCGAGAATCCTCAGCACCAGAGCGATCTGCGCCTGTTGTGCCATCGCCATTTCCATTAGACGCACTGCCATTAGACGCACTGCCATTAGACGCACCGCCATCAAACAGCTGGCCCTTTATCCACCAAGCGCCGCCCCCCAAAATTGCAGCGGTCACGAGTAAAGATACGATCAGAGCCGGTAGCTCGTTTTTCTTGGCCATGTGATTAGCAGCCGAAGCCTAGATTTAAAAGCGCTTTAGTTAGTCACATAATACGGGAAAGCAACCGGAAAATTAGCCGAAAAATGACCG